>NZ_AMSF01000065.1 GCF_000334915.1 Dyella ginsengisoli LA-4
ATCTCTTCTTCCATCACGATGCTCATGGTGTCTCCGTCTAAACGTAACACCTGAGCAGGAAATCACTGGGTCATTACATACAGACCGAAGCTTCCCGCCAGCGCCAGCGCGAGCCACGGCGGGTGGCCGTAGCCCACGGCGATGACGGTGACGGCGCTGGCGGCGATCGCCATCGCGATCCACTGCGCCGGTCGCAGACGTTCGCGCAGCACGAACACGCCCAGCAGCACGGTGAGCAGCGGATTGATGAAGTAGCCGAGCGATGCCTGCAGTACTTCGCGCTGGTTGGCGGCATACACGTAGACCAGCCAGTTCACCGCGATCAGCGCCGCGGCGGCGGTGAGGAAGGCCATCTGCCGGCCGTGGCGCAACGTGTCGCGCAGCTCGCCGAGCGAGCGCCGGGCGGCGAGGATGCCCAGGCAGATCAGCGCCGTCCACAGCGCCCGGTGCGCCACCACTTCCAGTGCGGAGGCGAATTCCAGTTCGATCAGGTACAGCGGCAGCACGCCCCAGATGCCGTAGCAGGCGATGCCGAACAGCAGGCCGCTGCGCATGGATGAATGGGCGTGGGAGGGGGGCGGGGTGTTCACGGCATTCCGGGAGCGATGGGGGCGTCGGAAAAAGAAACGCCCGCGGCGAGCGGGCGTTTCCGGGGGAGCATCGTGCGACCGGTCAGTCGAGGTCGAGGAACGAACGCAGCTGCTCCGAACGGCTCGGATGACGCAGCTTGCGCAGGGCCTTGGCCTCGATCTGGCGGATGCGCTCGCGGGTCACGTCGAACTGCTTGCCGACCTCTTCCAGCGTGTGGTCGGTGTTCATGTCGATGCCGAAGCGCATGCGCAGCACCTTGGCCTCCCGCGGGGTGAGGCCGGCGAGCACGTCGCGCACCGTCTCCATCAGACCGGTCTCGGTGGCCGAGTCGATCGGCGAGGAGGCGTTGGAGTCCTCGATGAAATCGCCCAGGTGCGAGTCCTCGTCGTCGCCGATCGGGGTCTCCATGGAGATCGGTTCCTTGGCGATCTTCAGCACCTTGCGGATCTTGTCCTCGGGCATGTCCATCTCCTTGGCCAGTTCCTCCGGCGTGGCCTCGCGGCCGAACTGCTGGAGCATCTGGCGGGAGATGCGGTTGAGCTTGTTGATCGTCTCGATCATGTGCACCGGGATGCGGATGGTGCGCGCCTGGTCGGCGATCGAGCGGGTGATCGCCTGGCGGATCCACCAGGTGGCGTAGGTCGAGAACTTGTAGCCGCGGCGATACTCGAACTTGTCCACCGCCTTCATCAGGCCGATGTTGCCTTCCTGGATCAGGTCGAGGAACTGCAGGCCGCGGTTGGTGTACTTCTTGGCGATCGAGATCACCAGGCGCAGGTTCGCCTCGACCATTTCCTTCTTGGCGCGGCGCGCCTTGGCCTCGCCCACGCTCATCGCGCGGTTGATGTCCTTGATGTCGGTCAGCGGCAGGAACAGCTTGCGCTCGATCGCGGCGAGCTTCTCCTGCTCGGCGTCGATGGCTTCCTTGTGCGTCTTGACGTTCGGCGACCACTTCTGGCGCTTGCGACCCAGCTCGGCCGCCCACTCGAGGTTGCCCTCGTTGCTGGGGAAGGTCTTGAGGAACTCGGCCTTGGGCATCTTCACCTGCTTGATGAAGATGTCCATCAGCACGCGCTCGTGGTGGCGGATATCCCCCACCACTTCGCGCAGCTTGCGCACGAAGCTGTCGATCAGCGCGGACGGCAGCTTGAGCTTGAGGAACTCCTCGGCCATCTGGTCGCGCAGCTTGACGATTTTCTTGTCGGTGATGCTGGTGGCCTTGGGGGCCGCCTTCTGGAACTTGGCGTAGTAGTCGCGCAGCAGCTCCATGCGGCGCTTGACCTCCTCCGGATCCGGGCCGCTGGCGACGGCGTCGTCGTCGTCCGAGGAGGTGTCGCTGTCGTCGTCGTCCTCGTCGCCTTCGCTGTCGTCGTCGGTGGCGTTGGCCGCAGCCTCTTCGGCTTCCAGGCGCGCGGCGTCGGCGGCAGCTTCCAGATCGAGGAAGCCGGCGAGGATCTCGGACAGGCGGCGCTTGCCGTCCAGGTGCTGGTCGTACTCCTCCAGCAGCAGCTCGATCGTCAGCGGGAAGCTGGCCAGCGCGGTCTGCACCTGGCCCAGGCCTTCCTCGATGCGCTTGGCGATGGCGATCTCGCCCTCGCGGGTCAGCAGCTCGACCGTGCCCATCTCGCGCATGTACATGCGCACCGGGTCGGTGGTGCGGCCGACCTCGGCGTCCACGGCGGACAGCAGGGCCACGGCTTCTTCGGCGGCGGCCTCGTCGTCGTTGCCGCTGCCGGGCGCATTGTCGGCCAGCGGATCGGCGTCCGGCGCGGCGTCGTGCACTTCGATGCCGACGCCCTTGAGCACCGCCATGATGTCTTCGATCTGCTCCGGATCGACGATGTCGTCGGGCAGGTGGTCGTTGATCTCGGCATAGGTCAGGTAGCCCTGCTCCAGACCCTTGGAGATGAGCGCCTTGATTTCGGACTGTTGCTCGGGAGCTTTGCTATTCATACCTACCGCCGCGGATGCAGGAACCGGTCAGTATAGCGATGTGGCGCTTTTTTGACCAGTTTTCAAGGAAGAAAAAGAGCTGCCGTGGGGAGCAAGAATCGCGCCAGACAAGGCGATCGCAAGGGTCCACGGGAGTTCGGAGCCATCAGGTCTCCAGCCAGAAAGTGACCGGACCGTCGTTCACCAGGTGCACCTGCATATGGGCACCGAAGCGGCCGGTTTCCACCCCCGGATGCGCGGCACGGGCCAGCTCGACCAGGCGATCGAACCAGTAGCGGCCATGCTCGGGCGGTGCGGCGGTGGTGAAACTCGGACGCATGCCCTTGCGGGTGTCGGCCGCCAGGGTGAACTGGCTGACCAGCAGCAGGCCGCCGCGGATATCGGTGAGGGAGCGGTTCATGCGGCCGGCATCGTCGGCGAACACGCGGTAGCCGAGCAGCCGCTCGAGCATGCGCCGGGTCTGTGGCTCGCCGTCGTCGGGCTCGACCGCCACCAGGGCCAGCAGGCCCGGGCCGATGGCGCCGACGGTCTCGTCGTCCACGGTGACATGCGCGCCGGTGACGCGCTGGATCAGTGCGATCATGCGGTGGTCCGTGAAAGGTCGGCGCAGCTTAGCGCGACCGCTCCGGTTCCGGCAGCGAGGACGGGACCTTCCACTACACTGGGCGGATGCGTGCGGATATCTACCTGCTCTACCTCCTGCTGCGCCTGCTGGCGCTGTTGCCGTTGCGTGCGCTGCATGGCGCCGGAGCGCTGATCGGAAGGCTGATGCTGTGGCGCGGCGCGCGTGCAGCGGACGTCACGGCGGTGAACCTTGCGGTGACCCGGCCGGGTCTGTCGGCCGAGGCCCGCCGCACGTTGCTGCGTGGCGCGATGGTCGAGGCCGGCAAGTCGGTCACCGAGATCATCAAGGTCTGGGGCAGCGGCGCAACGCGCGCTCTGGGTCTGGTACGCGAGGTGCGCGGTGGCGAGCTGTTCGACGCCGCGCTGGCGGCGGGCAAGGGGGTGATCGTCGCTGCTCCGCACCTGGGTTGCTGGGAGTTGCTGAACTACTGGCTGTGCAGCCGCACGCCGATGGCGATCCTGTACCGGCCGCCGCGGATCGCCGCGGTGGAGCAGCTGTTGCGCAAGGTGCGTGGCGCACTTGCCCCCGAGCAGGTGCGCGCGGAAGGTGCCGGGGTGCGCACGCTTTACAAGCGACTGGCCACAGGCGGTGCCGTCGGCATCCTCCCGGACCAGAAGCCGCGTGCCGGCGAGGGCCAGGTGGCGCCGTTCTTCGGCCGTGACGCGTTGACCATGGTGCTGTTGCCACGACTGGCGGCCCGCACCGGCGCGACCGTGCTGTTCGCCTTCGCCGAGCGCCTGCCGCGCGGAAAGGGCTTCCGTATCCATCTGCTGCCGGCACCGGCCGGACTGGACGATGCCGATCTGGGCGTGGCCTGCGCCGCGCTCAATCGCGGGGTGGAGGATTGCGTGGAGCGGGCGTTCACCCAGTACCAGTGGCAATACAAACGCTACTCGGCCGATGGTCTGGTCAGCCCCTACGACGGCCCGGGTCGGATTGCGGTCGACTGAGCGGCTCAGTCGGCGGAGCGCTCTAGCCGGCGCAGGAACACGGTCATCTCCTTCCTTGCCTGTTCGTCGCCACGTGCCTCGGCGGCGGCGATGCCACGTCGCCACGCTTGCGCGGCGGCCATGATGTCGCCGGATTCCACGCAGGCCTTGCCCAGCAGCTTCCAGGCGGCCGAATAGGCCGGGTCGAAGGCCGTTGCCCGTTCGAGTTCCGCGCGGGCCCCGGCGGCGTCGTTCGCGTCAAGCAGGGCGGCGCCGAGCGAAAAGCGCAGCAGCGCGCCGTCGCGCGGGCCACCGCACTGCGCGCGCAGGGCCTGGATGCGCGACGGGCTCACGGGCGCGCCGTGCCCGGATAGACGAGCGTGGGCGTGGCCGGTTCGGGCGGGATCTGCCCGGCCTGCACGTCCACCAGCGACGGCGCCGCCCAGATCACGATCCAGGACGAGCGGAACGGCTGCACCAGCAGGGCGTAGCGACGATCCTCGTCGGTCAGCTTGCCGGGATGGGTCACGATCACTCCGTCCGGGTGCGCCTGGGCGAATGCGGCGACCTGCGCCGGCACGTGCATCTCGGTGATCGGGCCGGTCAGCCGCGCGGCGAAGTGGAACTGCGCGTCGTATGAACCGAAGTAGCCGATCGCGCGGTGCTGTGCCTGGATCGAGGCCAGCAGCTGGTTCGACGGCGTCAGGTCGTATTTGTGCCAGGCGGTGAGCGTGAACAGCGTGTTGAGGGCCAGCGTGCCGACCAGGCCCGCCACCGCCAGCCGGCGCATTTCGCCGCGGCCGCGCAACAGCAGCAGTGCGCCCAGCAACAGGAACAGCACGGAGAAGTAGCGGCTGTAGCCGACCGCCTCGTCGAGCCATTCCCCGTGCAGGTGGTTGCCGGCGACCAGGCCCGGCAGCACGAACATGAACACTGCCAGCAGCGCGCCACCCACGGCGAGCGGCCACGTGCCCAGCCAGGCGGTGGTGGCCAGGCGCGGATGGCGCTCGCGCAGCAGCGCCACGGCGCCGGCCAGCAGCAGGCAGGCGCCGCCCAGCTCGGGAAGCGGGTAGTACAGCTGCTTGCCGCTGACCAGCGAGAAGGTGACGAAGGCCGGCACCAGCCAGCTCAGCGCGAAGCGCACGCCGACCGGCAGCGGTCGGCGCAGCATCGCCAGCGCCGCGACCGCGCGCGGCCAGGCGCTGAGCGGGAACATCAGCACCGGCACGGCCAGCAGGTACCACCACACCGGTCGGGCATGGTTCTGCAGGTCGGCGGCCGGCGCCACCCCGTTGACCACCCGCCCTGCGGTCTGGGTGAAGAACAGCCGCTGGCGGTAGGCCTCGCCACCGCTGAAGCCGGCAGGGATCGCCCAGGCCAGCAGCATCGCCAGGCCCAGCAGCACGCCCAGCGCACCGAAGCCGTACCAGCGCGAGCGGTGCTGGCGCGCCCAGTCGTTCCAGAATGGTCCGAGCAGCCACGGAAAGATCACGTGCAGCAGCATCACCGGGCCCTTGGTCAGCAGGCCGAAGCCGATGCACAGGCCGAACAGCCACCAGCGCGGCTCGGCACGGCGGTCGGTCGGCAGCAGGCACAGCAGGGTGGCCAGCGCCCAGGTCGCCAGCGGTACGTCGTACATGATCTGCTGGCCGAACAGGAACGCGTAGCTCAGCGACAGCAGCATCCACGGCGTGGCGGAGGCCACCCACGGCCGGTCGGGGAACAGGCGCCGGGCGATCATCGATACCAGCACCAGCTGCGTGGCGCCGAAGCCCACTTCCAGCACCCGCGGCCAGACGTCGTTGACGCCGAACACGGCCCAGCCGGCGTGGATCATCCAGAACAGCAGCGGCGCTTTCTCGCTGTACGGCTCGCCATTCATGTAGGGCACCAGCCAGTGGTGCCCGTGCCACATCTCCCAGGCCACCGCGAGGGTGCGGGTGGAAAACAGCGGCATCGGCCCGTGCGAGAAGATCGCCAGCAACGCGGCCGCGGTCCACAGTGGCAACCAGGGCCACAGGGCGCGCAGGTGTTCGGAACGGCGGTAGGCGTTGGACGTCACGGCGTGGCTCGGCGGGGGAACGGCCCGCATTCTAGCTGCCGCACGGCTGGCTGCCGCCTTAGCGGATCCGGGCCGGCCCCCAGTAGCCGATGCGACGACGCAGCTTGAACTTGCGCCACAGGTTCAGCGGCTTGGGTCGCCGATTGCGCCCGCCGCGGGCGATGAACGCGTCGATGGCGTCCAGCACCCGCTCGCTGGAGCGACCGTCGCGGTAAGGGTGGATCGCATCGGCATAGTCGCGGATCGCCTGGATCAGCTCCGGCGGCCTGGACAGTGCGCGTTCGATCGCCGGCTCGAAATCCTCCGCCCGGTCGATGTCGATCAGCTGCGGGCCGGGACGGCGATTCTTGAATGTCACCACCGGCTTGCCGGTGAGCAGGAATTCGTTGAGGGCGGAGGAGGTATCCGAGCACATCATGTCCACCTGGCCGAACAGGTCGAGGATGTTGTCGTCTTCGGCGAAGCGCAGATGCTCGTTCTCCAGTGCCTTGTACTTGGCGCGGGTTTCCGGGTTCATCTTCGGATGGAAGGTGACGATCCAGCGCCAGCGGCCGTCGCGCGACAGCCGCTTGACCTCTTCATACAGCGTCTCGGCGGCGCTCCAGGAGGGCGAGAAGGTCGAGTGGTAGAGGATCACCGGTGGCGTGCGCACCGGCGGCAGCGGGCCAGCGATCTCGCGCATGAACGGGTCGAGCTTGGGCCAGCCGGTCTCGGTCACGCCGAAGTGGCCGAGCTGGTCGGCCAGCGCCTGGAACTGCGCGGTGTCGCGCGGGCCGGTGGTGCAGTACAGGTCGAAAAAGCCGCGGATGTAGATGTGGCGCGGCTTGCCGGCGTCGAAGCCGTGGAACACCTCGACCTTCACGCCCGGGAAAAAGTGCGGAAGGTGGTTGCCCGGGGTGAGCACGGCGATCGGCTTCCAGCGACGCACCTCTTCCACGCTCAGCAGGCGCTCGCCCTCGACCAGATCTTCGGCGCCCGGGCCGTCGAAGAACCAGGCTGTTTCGTCGCCGCGGGCGCGGATCGCGGCCTGCAGCGGACGCAGGATCGCCAGCGCGTAGCGTTCGGAACCGTAGAGGAGGTAATGCTTGGGCATGGTGCGGCCGACAGGCAGGGCAAAGCGCATAGCTTACGGCGCGACGATCGGCTTGCCGATCCGGGGCCGCTTCAGCGGTCGACGCCGTGCCGCTTCAGCACGGCCTCGGCCTCGGCTACCGAGGCCGGGTTCTGCCGCATTTCGTAGTAGCGCATGCGCTTGTACAGCGCGTAGCTGGCCGCGGTCTGGGCGATCAGGAAGCCGCGCCAGCCGTCCAGCATGGCCAGCCGGAACACGTAGTCCTTGAGGAAGGCCAGCAGGTAGACCAACGGTGCCTGCCACATCCGCACCGGCTTGCCCTTTTCCAGCCAGTCGCGGCATTTCAGCTCGGCGTAGCGCAGCACCTTGAGCTGCTTGTGCGGCAGGGTCGGGTTGTTGGCGTGGTCGAACGGCGCGGTGAAGGTCGGCGCGCGGCCCTCGAAGCGCAGCGACTCGTGCACGCGGGCGTCGGTCCAGCGGGCGCGGTCGCGATGGTAGAGACGGGCCAGTTTCTCGCCCACGTTCGGCCGGTACCAGCGCATCGGCCGGCCCATGTAGATGGTGCGCCGGCGCAGCCAGGCGGCCGGGGCGTCGCTGGCCATCAGCGCGGGCAGCTCGCGTTCCATCTCCGCCACCAGGTCCGGCGAGAGCGACTCGTCGGCGTCCAGCGCGAGGATCCACTCATGCGCGCACTGGGTGGTGGCGAAATTGCGTTGCGGCCCGAAACCGAGCCAGTCCTGGTGCACCACGCGGGCGCCGTGGGCTCCTGCGATTGCCACCGTATCGTCGTCGCTGCCGGAATCCACCACCAGTTTTTCAGCGGCGAACGGGACCGAGTCCAGGCAGCGGGCGATGGTGTGCGCCTCGTTGTGGGTGATGACGACCAGGGTCAGGGGCAGGGTGCGCATGGCGGGATTCTACAGGGCGCCGGCGCGCGGACCTTGCTGAATCGGACATGTCCACCGCATGTCCACGGTCAACTTCATGACTTTGGACACATGACAGAATTCCCTGATCGACAGGGGTGCTTGGGCCAGGGCAGGCCTCCAACCAAGGCGTGTCAATGAACCGAATCCTCGTCACTGGCGGCGCCGGCTTCCTCGGCTCGCATCTCTGCGACCGCCTGGTGGCCGCCGGCCACGATGTGTTGTGCGTCGACAACTTCTTCACCGGGGCCAAGCGCAACGTCGCCCATCTGCTCGGGCGGGCCGACTTCGAGCTGATGCGCCATGACGTGACCTTCCCGCTGTACGTGGAGGTGGACCGCATCTTCAACCTCGCCTGCCCGGCCTCGCCGGTGCACTACCAGCACGATCCCGTGCAGACCACCAAGACCTCGGTGCATGGCGCGATCAACATGCTGGGCCTGGCCAAGCGGTTGAGGGCGCGTATCCTGCAGGCCTCGACCAGCGAGGTGTACGGCGATCCCGAGGTGCATCCGCAACGCGAGGAGTACTGGGGGCGGGTCAACCCGATCGGCTTCCGCAGCTGCTACGACGAGGGCAAGCGTTGCGCCGAGACGCTGTTCTTCGACTATCACCGCCAGCACGATCTGGACATCAAGGTCGTGCGCATCTTCAACACCTACGGCCCGCGCATGCACCCCAATGACGGCCGCGTGGTGAGCAATTTCATCGTGCAGGCCCTCAAGGGTGAGGACATCACGCTGTACGGCGATGGCACGCAGACCCGCAGCTTCTGCTACGTGGACGACCTGGTCGAGGCGATGCTGCGGATGATGGACACCCGGCGCGGATTCACCGGGCCGGTGAACATCGGCAACCCGGTGGAATTCACCATGATCGAGCTGGCCGAGCTGGTGCTGCGCCTGGTCGGTGGTGCGTCCCGCATCGTCCATCGCCCGTTGCCGGCGGACGACCCGCGCCAGCGCCAGCCCGATATCGCGCTGGCTCGCGAGGAGCTGGGGTGGCAGCCACGGGTGGCACTGGAGGACGGGCTGAAGGAGACGATCGCGTACTTCCGCCGGCTGTTCGCCGAGGGACATGCCGCATGAGTGCGTCGGTGCGCTTCTCGGTCATCGTCACGAACTACAACTACGGCGCCTTCGTCTGCGAAGCGATCGACGGTGTGCTGGCGCAGACGCGTGTGCCGCACCAGTTGATCGTGGTCGACGACGGCTCCACCGACGGCTCGCCGGCACAGCTTGCCGAGCGTTACGGCGACGATCCCCGGGTGACCCTGCTGCTCGGCGAGAACGGCGGTCAGCTGGCGGCGTTCCAGCGCGGGCTGGCCGTGGCCGACGGCGACGTGGTCTGCTTCCTCGACGCCGACGACTGCTGGCGACCGGAGCACCTCGCGCGCCTCGGCGAACTGTTCGACACCCGCAGGGACATCGACTTCGTGTTCAACGATGTCGAGCTGTTCGATCAGCAGGTGGGCCGGATGCGTCATGCGGATCGTCCGGTGGACCTGGGGTACACCGCAGTCAGCACCTACATGTTGACCCATTGGTACGGTGCGCCTACCTCGGCGATCGCGCTCAGGATCGACTGGGCCCGGCGTACCCTCGAACTCCCGGTCGGCCTCTCTTCTTCCTGGCGTCTCTCCGCCGACAACTGCCTGGTGTTCGGCACCAGCATCCTGGGCGGCCGCAAGTACTACCTGCCGACCGGCACCGTGCGCTATCGCATCCATGGCGCCAACGGCTGGTGGAGCCATCGCACCCCGGCGAACGAGTACCTCAACCGCTTCCGCTCGCGCAGCCTGATCGAGCACTACGCGTGCTCGGTCGGACTGGACGCACGCTGCGTCGAATTCGCCAAGCAGGAGTTCAAGACCAAGCCCGAGCCGACCTGGCGTGAGGCCCGTCGCTATGCCGGACTGGTCCGGCTCCGCCAGGGCAGCTGGCTGCGTCGCACCGAGCAATCGCTCTCGATCCTCTGGTCAGCATGGCGTCGTCGGGGCAAACTCCCTGTGGAGTTCAAGGGGTTGGGCTGATGCGCATCAGCGTCGCGGTGATCACCTACAACTGGCCGCAGGCGCTCGGCCTGGTGCTGCGTGCGCTGGCGCGGCAGATCGAGCTGCCCCACGAGGTCATCGTGACCGACGACGGCTCGCGCGACGACACGCGTCAGTTGCTCGAACGGGTGGCCCGCGACTATCCCGTGCGGCTGGTGCATCTGTGGCAGCCCGACGATGGCGCGCGGATGAGTCGTGCGCGCAATCGCGCGATCGCCGCGGCCCAGGGCGACTACGTGGTGCTGCTCGACGGCGACATGGTCGCGGAGCGACATTTCATCGCCGACCATCATGCGTTTGCTCGCCCCGGGTGTTTCGTGCAGGGCTCGCGCGTGTTGACCGACGAGGCGCTGACCCGCCGCATGATCTGCGGGGAGCTCGACCAGCCCGGATTCTTCGAGCGCGGCATCGAGCGTCGCCGCCATACGCTGCGGTTGCCGCCGGTTGCCCGCTTGTACGCCCGCCCGGGGCACAAGCAGCGCGGCATCAAGAGTTGCAACATGGGGTTCTGGCGTGACGACCTGCTGCGCGTCAACGGATTCAATGAGGCCATGACCGGCTGGGGCCGGGAGGACACCGAGCTGGCGATCCGTGCGTTCCATGCGGGCCTGTCGCGACGGGACGTGCGTTTCAGCGCACTGGCCACCCACCTCTATCACCCTACCCGCAAGTGCATCGTCGACAACCCGAACGACCGCGTGGTGGAGGATACGCGCGCACGGAACCTGGTCCGTTGCGAGATGGGCGTGACCGCCCACCTGCGGGAGTTCATTGCTCCGCCGGCTGATCTTCGTTCAGTGGGAGCGTCTGCCGGGGCGCCCATCCACGCCTGAGCGGATCGATCGGTCGCTTCGCCGGGGCGTGAGCCCGGCGTGATGCTTCCTGTTCGGCAAGCTTGGCAGGTGGCGGTTCCAGCAATCCGCGGGCTGCCGCCGCCCCCCATGCCAGCCACTTCATCGCGTGCCTGCGTTGCAGCACTACGGCGTACCCCAGGCACAGCGGTGCGGCGGCCAGCAGCGTCTTGGCCAGGTAACGGTAGCCCGCACCGCGCCCCCGGTATCTGCAGATCGCCAGGTGGCGGGAGCGCGCGTAGTGGAAAGCCTTGAACAGGCTGAGGGAGGCGCTCGGTGAGGACGAGGCCCCGCCCGCATGAAGTGCCCTGGCCGCAGGCTCGATGAGGCATTCATATCCAGCCCGCCTCAGGCGCAGGCACAGGTCGTCGTCCTCGTAGTAGAGGAAGAACCGTTCGTCGAAGCCTCCGATCTGGTGGAACGCGCCGGTGCGTACCAGCAGACAGCAGCCGTTGAGCCACTGCGCGGAGCAGGTGGCATCCGGTGGGCGGTAGGCCTGTCGGGGGAGCTTTTCGTAGAAGGCGGGCCGGAAACTCTTCTGGGGGCTCCCGCTGGCGCGCCAGCTCTGCGGGGCGATTGCTCCTGCCGAGGGGTAGCGCTCCATGCAGGCCATCAGCACGTCCATCGAGTCGGCCGGAAGGCTGCAGTCGGGATTGAGCAGCAGGGCAAAGGGCGTACGAACCTGCGCCATGGCCTCGTTGTTTGCCTTGCCGAAGCCACCGTTGGCCTCCCGCTGCAGCACGCGCGCGTGCGGGACCAGCCGCCGCAGCGCGGCCGCCGTACCGTCGGTGCTGCCATTGTCGATGACGATGACCTGCGGAAACGAACGCAGGCGCTCCGCCAGCGATTCAGCCAGCTCCCGGCTCTGGTACGTGACGCAGACCACCGTCACGCTGTCGTAGGTTCTTTCGTGCATCAGGCAAGCCGTCCGAGGCCTTGGTGGATTCTCCCTGCGCCACCAGCGGAATGCAGGACAGGAGAAGGATAAACACGTGTCGGTGGGTAAAGTCAGCCCAGAGGCAATTCGCCATCCCGGCCACGAGATACACCAGGAGCGCGCTCGCATAGATATCACGTTGCGGCGGATCCAGGCGGGATATGTAGCGTGCGAGCGCACCGAGTAACAGCAGATAAACCAGCAGGCCGGTGCATCCCTGCTCGGCCAGGATCAGCAGCATCTCCTGGTGTGGGTGTCCCATCATGAACGCTTGCCGGTTGGGCATGTCGCGGGTCGCTTGCCGATACAGCGGCTCCCATTGGTGCAGGCCGTGCCCCCAGACGGGGGCAGAGGCGATCATTGGCAACGTACGGCGCCAGAGTTCGAGCCGGATACCCGACGACGTAGGCGTATGTTGCTGTTCGTATGCGACGACTTCGTGATCGACGGACAGCACCAGGCGATCGCGCACGAGAGGTGTGAACCAGAGCGCAATGGCAACGGCCGCGCCAAGGGTGAGCATGGCCAACCCGGCCTTCAGCGCCGACCAGTGCCGAAGCAGCAGCCGCCACGCCCAGTACGCGGCCACGGGCAACAGGGTCAGGTAGCTGGTGCGGCTTTCCAGCGCGAAACAGACGTTGGCCACGGCCAGTCCGGACACCAGTGCAAGGCTCCAGCGCAAATTCCTCGACCGCGTGCACGTCGCCGCAGCCAGCGCCATCGACGCGAAAATGAGGGTGGCCAGGCCCTGCTGGGTGTACTCCTTGAACACGGTGTTGCGCATGAACGGCTGCGTGGCGATCAGGGCGCGTTGGGGAATCCAGCCGATGGCCATGCCCCACGAAATCAGCACGGTCAGCGCCATGGCCATCGCAAAGGCGACCAGCGCACGTCCCCGCCAGCGATCGTCGTCGAGCACCGAACCCAGGGCCAGGGGATACCAACAGGCCCACACGAAGGACCCGCCGAGCGGCAGCTTCGACGTCAGGTACCAAGTATGCAGGGCACTGAGGAAAAGCACCCCCCACCACACGAGGGCGCCGCGCACGACCGGATGGCGCCAGGAGGCAAGCCACCGCTGGCGAGTGTCCGTGCCGAGCAACGACAACAGCACGCATAGACCAAGCGCCACGTTGGTGCCGGGTTTGTTGACCGGTGCCATGAACAGGCTTGCCACGGCGCACCAGCGCGCAGCGAGCAGGACCCCGTGACGCGCGTTGCCGAAGCGGGACAGCGGCTCAGTCCTCGCTGTTGTCGTCATCGTTTCCCGCTCCTCCGGGCGTGCAGCCACTCACCACGGCGTCGGCGCGGAACATCCACCATTCGCGACGGTTGGCGTGTCCGACATAGGTGGCCTTGGTCTTCTGCACGCAGTCTCCCATCGCGGCGTCCAGACTGAACAACCAGCGGTGGCCAGGGTCGGCCTTCAGCCAGGCCACGGCGTCGGAAAACTGCTGCGGCCATGGTTTGAGGAAGCCGAACTCGGCCACCGGCCCCTGGGCCATCAACAGGTTCTGCTCCTTCCAGGCGACGAGGCCGATCGTGGCGTCGGGGCCGGCGATCGCGCGCGCTTTCTCCATCACCCCCAGGGCCGATCGGTCGGCATTGAGCAACGGGTATCCCCACAGCCCGTAAACGCTCCAGAGCAGAGCGGCGAAGGCGGCCCACCCGAGCGGCGCGCGCCGCACGCGCGTGAGCGCGGCAATCAGCAGTCCGCCCACGCCCATCGCCAGGAACAGCCACCAGATCCGTGGATCCAGGCTTTGCTCGATCTTCACCGACCAGGCTGGATGCCGGACCAGTGCCAGCGCACCGGCGAGCGTCAGCGCGCCGGCCAGGCCCGCGGTCAGCGCGAACAGCGCGCGGCAGACGCCGGACCTGCGCAGCAGCGCGGGCAGCATCGGCGCCATCGCCAGTGCGGCAATCGGCAGGGCCGGCAGGATGTAGACGTCGCGCTTGCCCGGGCTCAGCGAGAAGAAAACCAGGATCAGCACGATCCATCCCAGCGGCAGCAGGAAGCGTGCATCGCGCCGCTTCAGCCGCCGCCACCAGGCAGGTATCGCCCACGGTAGCAGCAGCGACAGCGGCAGCCAGTCCGCAGCGATGATTCCCAGGAAAAACCCGACCGAGTGGATATGTCCCGGCGGCGTGGCATAGCGGTGCACGGTCTGCCCGAACAGGATGTTCTGCACGTATTCGGCGTGCTGCGGATCGCCGTCCGCGTGCGCGACCAGCACCATCGGCACCACCCAACCCAGCACCGGCAGCAGGAAGGCGAGCGCCCCCAGGGCCCAGCGCCCGGCGCCCCCCTCGAACCGGGCGACGTGCCCCCAACTGCGGCTGCGTGCGAAGGCGAACGGCACCAGCATCAGCAGCGCGAGCACACCGACGCCCTTTGTCACGACACCGACGCCGGCAAAGAAGCAGCCGACCCAGAACCATCGCCACGCCGGGCCGAGCAGCAGGTGACGGAGCAGGCCGTAATTGGCCAGGGTCATCCAGCCGAGCAGCAGCGGGTCGATCTGCGCGTTGCGCATCTGATAGGTGAAATGGATCGTTACCAGCAGTGTCAGCGCGGCGAGCAGGCCACTGCGGTGGTTCCACAGCCGGCGCGCCAGGTCGTAGACCAGGGCCAGCGCCCCCATTGCCGAGAGCAGTGACGGCAGCAGGAAGGCGATGCGCCAGTTGCGGGTAAGGAAGTAGGCCAACGCCTGCAGCCACATGAATACCGGCGGTTTGTCCGGATAAAGCTCGTGACCGCGGTGCGGGAACAGCCACTGGCCGTGCTCGACCATCCAGCGGGCGACCAGGGCGAAACGCGGCTCGTCCGACGGCCAGGGATCGCGCAGGCCGATGCCGATGCCGAGCACGAACAGGGCGAACAGGCCGGACCAGAGCAGTTCGCGACGGGCGTTGCCCAGCCACAGCGGGCGGGCGCGGTTGAGTGGCACGGGCGGCTTCACAGCGGGGACGCATCCATCGGGCGACGGGCAACCGGGCAAGCATAGCCGCCCGCCCGGGGATCGTGGCCGACCATCAGGATCCGGGGTGTTTGTGCAGCACGGCGTAGTACATGCCGTCGAGATCCCCGTCGCCGGGCAGGATCTGCCAGCCCACGGCGGCGCGCTGGCCGACGGGCAGGTCGAACGGCACCACTTCGGCATCGGCCTGCGCGGCGAGCAGGTCGGCGACCACGACCTCGTTCTCCGCCCGCAGCAGCGAGCAGGTGGCGTAGACCAGCCGTCCGCCCGGCGCCAGCAGCGGCCACAGTGCGTGCAGGATGCGCCGCTGCAGCACGCCGAGTTCGGCGATGTCGCTCTCGCGCCGGTGCAGGCGCACGTCCGGCCGCCGGCGCAGCACGCCCGAGGCGGAGCACGGCGCGTCGATGAGTATGCGGTCGAACGGACGACCGTCCCACCATGCGGAGGGGTGGCTGGCGTCGCCCACGATCAGCTTCGCCGCCAGCTGCAGGCGCTCCAGGTTCTGCCGGATGCGGGTGGCGCGGTGGTCGTCCATCTCCAGCGCAGTGAGCTCCACGTCCGCGCGCTCGAGCAGGTGGCAGGCCTTGCCGCCCGGCGCGGCGCAGGCGTCGAGCACGCGCTGGCCGTCGCGTGCTTCGACCAGCTCGGCGGCCGCTTGTGCGGCACCGTCCTGCACCGCGAAGGCGCCTTCGGCGAATCCAGGCAGGCGGGTCACGTCGGTGCTGTGCGGCAGCACGATGCCGTCGGCCAGCCACGGGTGCGCTTCGGCCGCCTGCCCGGCCTCGCGCAGCGCCGTGATCAGTGTGGCGCGCTCACCGTGGCGGCGGTTCGCGCGCAGCATCAGGGGCGGCTCGCGGTTGTCGGCGGCCATCACCGCCTCGGCCTGCGCGGGCCAGTCGGTCGCCAGCGCGACGGCAAGCCAGTCCGGATGGGCGTGGCGGGGGGGCGGCGG
>NZ_AMSF01000066.1 GCF_000334915.1 Dyella ginsengisoli LA-4
ACACCCGCCGCCTATGCCAAGCAGTTAAAGTGACCCCGGACTCCAAACCGTCCCGCTACTCAAAGCGGGGGGACGTCGGTCAGTGGTGCCGTCTTATTCAAGAGAGCTCTGCTTCGAGCTCATCGACGATCTTGAACAAGTCGCCTACCAAGCCGAAATCGGCCACCTCGAAGATCGGCGCCTCGCCGTCCTTGTTGATCGCCACGATGGTGCCGGCATCCTTGATGCCGGTGAGGTGCTGGATGGCGCCGGAGATGCCGATGGCCATGTACAGCTCGGGGGCGATGATCTTGCCGGTCTGACCGACCTGCAGCTCGTTCGGCACGTAGCCGGCGTCGACCGCCGCGCGCGAGGCACCGACGGCCGCACCGATCTTGTCGGCGAACTTGTAGATGATCTCGAAGTTTTCCTTCGAGCCGACGCCGCGGCCGCCGGACACCACCTTGCTGGCGCTCTGCAGGTCGGGGCGGTCGCTCGAGCCCTGCTGCAGTTCGACGAAGCGGGTGTGCGAGGGCAGGGCCACGTCGAGCGCCAGCGCCTCCACCGGAGCCTTGCTGTCGCCGCTGGCGGCGGCCGGCCAGGACGCGGTGCGGATGGTGGCGACCACGGCGTGCGCCGGATTGGCCTCGACGGTGACGATGGCGTTGCCGGCGTAGATCGGGCGCTTGAAGGCGTGTGCGCCCTCCACGCTCATCACGTCGCTGACCTGGGCCACGCCGAGCAGGGCGGCCACGCGCGGGGCGAGGTCCTTGCCGAAGGTGGTGGACGGCGCGAACACGTGACTGTAGCCGCCAGCAGCCTTGGCGACCTGCGGCGCGAGCACGGCGGCCAGCGCATGCGCGTTCTCCGCGCGGGCGACCGTGAGCACGCGGCTGACACCTTCGATGGCAGCGGCTTCGGCGGCGACGGCATCGACGTTGTCGGCCAGCACCAGCACGTCGATGGCCTCGGGCTTGACGGCAACGGCGGCGCTCACGGCGCGCGCGGTGGCGGGGTTGAGCTTGCCGTGCAGGTGCTCGGCGATGACGAGGATCTTGCTCATGGATGTCTCCGATGTTCTGCGTAGGAGCCCGCTCGCGGGCGATGTCCTTTGCGCTGGATCAGCATCAAATCAACAGCATCGCCCGCGAGCGGGCTCCTACCGATGATGGGGTTACAGCAGGCCCTTCTGCTTGAGGGCGGCGACCAGTTCGGCAGCGTCCTTTACCATCACGCCCTTGCTGCGCTTGGCCGGCGCGGCGTAGTGGGTGGTGGCGAGGTGGTCGTGCGCCTCGACGCCGAGGCTGTCGAACTCGATCGTGTCGATCGGCTTGGACTTGGCCTTCATGATGTCCGGCAGCTTGATGAAGCGCGGCTCGTTGAGGCGCAGGTCGGTGGTCACCACGGCGGGCAATTCGGCCTCGATCACTTCCAGGCCGGCGTCCACCTCGCGGGTCACCGTGGCCTTGCCGTCGGCGATCTCCAGCTTGCTGGCGAAGGTGGCCTGCGGGCGGTCCCACAGCGCGGCCAGCATCTGGCCGGTCTGGTTGGCGTCGTCGTCGATCGCCTGCTTGCCCATCAGCACGAGGCCGGGCTGCTCCTTTTCCACCAGCTTGAGGAAGGCGCGCGCGGCGGTGAGCGGCTGCACGGCGTCGGTGGTCACCACGTGGATGGCACGGTTGGCGCCCATCGCCAGGCCGTTGCGCAGGTGAGCGGTCAGGTCGGCCGGGCCGATGCCCACCACCACCACCTCGGTCGCCACGCCTTTCTCACGCAGCCGCAGCGCCTCTTCCAGCGCGATGTCGTCGAACGGGTTGGCGGAGAGCTTGACGCCGTCGGTCACCACGCCGGTGCCGTCGGGCTTGACCTGGATGCGGACGTTGTAGTCCACGACGCGCTTGTAGCCGACCAGAATCTTCATTCGCGTTTCCTTGGGAGTTGCCGGCCGCAGGGGCCTAAAATCGAACGCTCATTCTAACCCGATAGCGCTTTCCGTGCGCCCGCGTATGGTCGCCTGGGCTAGCTAGAGCTCCTGAGAATCTCCTTTTCTGTTTAACGACAGCGTCTGCGCGACGCTGGCACTCAACGGCCGTAGTGTTCAGTCACGCCGCGCGTATGGGAGGGTCTGACTACCCTCAGTCGACTCGCCGCATACTCGCCCGATCGTATCGGCCCGATAGCCGGCTCGCTGCGTGGTCACTAGGAAGAGGCGCGCTACCGCGTGGGCCAGGGTGCCGTCTACTTGACCGGCCTCTTCTTCAAATTCATCTATGCCAAGGTGTGCATCGAACAGTGGCCGCAAGGCATCCAGCCGGAGCCAGAACATGCTTCCGGCGATGAAGTGCTCGTTATCGAGGTCGAAGGGAGGCAGGCCGAGCCGGGTGACCAGGTATTCGCTGGCTTTGCGGTTCGCTCCCCAGTAATGGCCAAAACGTTGAATATGGCCGTCCGCTGCAACCAAACCCAGCGAGGCATCGTCGACGAAAGCTTGAAGCATCCTCTGTGCACGCTGTCGCTCCAGCAGGCTGTCGAGCAGCTCGCGTCGCCAGGCCTCGCCGTCCTGCCGGTGCAGCGAGCGCTTGGTGTGGAGCTTCAGTACGACCTGCACCCCCTCGTCGAGCAGACGGTCGGCGAGCCGGAGAAAAGGCAGGATGTCGCGGCCGCGGTTCTCCCCCGTTACGATCTCGCCGTCGGTGCCCGCGCGTGCCATGGCCAGGCGTACCGCATCCGACTTGTCCGGGGTCGTGGTCACGAGCAACCGCCAGTCCAGGCCCGAGGCTTTGAGGCGATCGAGGATCTCGCCCAGTACCTCCGGATACCACGCGTGGATCACGGCGCAGGGGCGCGAGTCGGGTTCGACGGGTGGTTGCATGGCCGCACGGGTCGCATGCAGCCACGCATGTCCGAGCCGCGCATCCGGTTCGAGCACGGCGCCCTCGGCCCACTCGTTCCACGCATTGATGAACACCAGTGGCGACCAGCCAGGAGGCTGCGTGGCGGAGGCGTGCGCGATGCTTCGGCGCAACCATTCGCCGTACAGGCGAGGCGAAGCGTGCATGAAAACGCGGCCCCGCCCGGAACGACGCGGCTCGTTGTCCCAGCCTGGGTTCACTGCCGGATAAAGCGTGTAAGGCGGCTTCGGCAGTTCGGTGGCCGCGAGCTCGCGCCAGTCGTGGATATCGCCGCGGAAGTCGGGATTGATCAGCCGGAAACGGTCGGTGATCGGCCTGGGGGTGATGTTGTTCGGCGGGAAAGCCACGGCCGCGTCGAAGCCGATGTCTGCCGGATCCACGTTGTCGAAACTCTGCACGTAGGCGAGATGGATCTCGCCGATGCCGTGCTCGCGGCACCAGCGGCGCCAGCGTTCGGCGGTCTTCCGTGGCTCGGGCAGCAACCCCGGGCGGTAGACCAGCAGCAAGGGCTTGCCGCCTACGCGCAGGTAGCGCGGGTCAAGCAGGTATTTCGCCGCGTGCGCGATGAAGGCGAGATCGTCTTCCGGACTGTGCCGCTGTGCGATCAGTACGTGATCGGCACGGCCATCCCATCGCCGCGACCAGTTCTCGTTCGCCCAGCACAGGCAGACCGGCAGATCCAGCGTCGGATCGTCCAGCCATTGTCGCAGCGGTTGCTCAAGCAGGGTCGCCCCTGCAAACCAGTAGAAGTAGCTGCAGAACGCGCCGATCCCGTACTCGCGCGCCAACCGCATCTGCTGGCGCATGGCCTCGGGCAGTCGCAGGTCGTAGAAGCCCAGTGCCCCAGGCAACCGGGGCTGGAGGTGGCCTTCGAACTGCGGCAGCGCGCGCGTCACGTTGCGCCATTCGGTGAAGCCTTCGCCCCACCACGCATCGTTCTCCGGGATCGGATGGAACTGCGGCAGGTAGAACGCCACCAGCGTGGCCGGTAGTGGCTCGGGCAGGGCGCCGGGAACGTGCTCCCGATAGCCGAGCGCACGACCGCCCGCGTGGCGGAGGGGCCTCCGCGAGGTTGCGTCCGCGGGTGCGTCCTGCCCACGCGGCCCCTCCGGCACCAGTCCGGTGTATCGGTCCAGGAAGCGCTGACGCCAGCGGTCGCGCACGCCCGTCGGCAACGGAAGCAGACGGAATGCGCGGCGCAGGGCCGAGAACAAGGGGCGGTGGAGGCGGTCGGGAAGCGGCATGGTCGTGGCGTGGGTGAGCCCGGATGGTTGCCGAGCGGGTGCGGTCGGTCAATCCAGTGCCTGCCGCAGCGCGGCAGCCGCGAGCTCCGGCGAGAAGTGGCGACGGACGTTGTCCATGCCGTGGCGAGACAGTGCGTCCCACAGTGCGGCATCGCCGTGCAGCCGGCGCACGGCGTCGGCGAACGCGGAGGCGTCGTCGGCCACCAGCACGTCGTGGTCGTGCCGCAGCTGCATGCCTTCGACGGCCAGGGTCGTGGCGATGACCGGTACCCCGTGGCTCATCGCCATGTTGATCTTGCCTTTCACGCCCGCGCCGAAGCGCAGCGGCGCGATCGACGCCAGGCAGCGATCGAGCCACGGGGTGAGGTCCGGTACGCGGCCGTGCAGCTCCAGCCCGGGTGTGGCCAGCTCGCGGTGCAGTGCTTCGGGCATGTCGCCCAAGGCATGCACGCACAGGTCCGGGATGACATCGCGCAATCGCGGCAGGATCTCGGTGGCGATCCAGCGCAGCGCATCGACGTTCGGCGGGTGGCCGGCGCCGCCGATGAACATCAGGTCGCGGCGTTCCGCGTGGCCACGGAGGCCATCGTGCGCCCGGTGGATGTTGGACAGCAGCTCCACTTTTGCCGACGGGGCAAGCTGCGCCAGCAGTTCCCTTTCGTAGGGACTGACAACGAAGCTGGTGTCTGCCTGTTCGATCAGGGCGATTTCGCTGCGGCGCGAGAGTCCCGCCTGCTGGGCCATGCCGGTATGGCCGGCCAGCGCAGCGGCGCGTTCTTCGCGCAGGAAATGCAGGTCCACCGTGTCGAACAGCAACCGGGCCTGCGGCGCCAGGCGCCTCACCAGATCGGCATACTGTCCGGCGACGGTGTGTCGGCAGAGCATGACGGCGTGCAGCTCGCGGCCGTGCCGGCGCAGCCAGTCGGGCAGCCGGCCGATGTCGCGGTTGACGAGCACCTCGCAACCGAGCGCGCCGAGGCGGTCGATACCCGCCCCGTCCGCCCGACCGTCATCGGGATGGAACGCGACGCTCCAGCCCAGTTCGTCGAGAATCCGCAGGATCTCGCACAGCCGCAGCGAGCCCGAGTCGCGCGTGGGGTCGGGCAGCGTGGCGTCCACCACCAGCACGCGGCCGCGGCGATGCCAGCGCACGGCGCGATCCAGCGGCGTGCCGGGCGGTGGTTGGCGCCCGAGTTCGACCTTCCACTTGTCGGCGAAGACCGCCTGATTCGGTCGCTGATGGCGCTTCATGCCGGCGTCCAGGTCGGTGCCGGCGCTGATGCCCTCGCAGTGCACGACAATACTGGCCGGTTCGTACCAGACCTCGAGGCCGAGGCGACGCACGGCGAAGGCGAGATCGGCGTCCTCGTAGTAGGCGGGGGCATAGCGCGGATCGAAACCGCCGATGCGCTCGAACGTCTCGCGCCGGATCATCAGCGCCGCGCCGGACACGTAGTCGGTACGTCGGCGATAGCGGAACGGCGCCGCATCGCGCGGCTCGAAGCGGCCGACGTTCCAGCCGCTGCCATCGGCGAATACCAGCGCACCGGCTTCCTGCAGCCGTCCGTCCGGATAGACGAGGCGACTGCCGGCGATGCCGCAGCCGGGGCGCTCGGCGAAGCAGCGCAGCAGCGCATCGATCCAGCCGGCGGTGACCTGGGTGTCGTTGTTGAGGAACACCACGAACTCGCCGCGGGCCGCCGCTGCGCCGGCTTTGCAGCTGCCGACGAAGCCGAGGTTCTCGGCATTGCGCAGCAACCGCAGGCGCTTGATCTGGCCGAGCACCGCGACGGTGTCGTCCGGGGAGGCATCATCGACCACGATCACCTCGAACGGCACCCCGGCGCCGTGCCGCGACAGTGACCGCAGGCAGGCGACGGTGTATTCGCGCTTGCCGTGCACGGGGATCACCACCGACACCTTCGGTGCCTCCGGGCAGGGCAGGGCGAACGCAGCGAAAGGTTCGTCCAGCGCGATCAGTTCGAGGCTGTCGTCACGGGCGGGGGGCGGCTGGAATTCCTGCCGGATGCGCGAGAGCGTGCCGCGCCAGCCGCGCAACGCCACGCTGCCGCGCAGGCGCTGCAGAAGGTAGGCGATGCGCTTGAGCCGCCAGGAGAGTTTGCCGGCCAACGGACTGGATGCCTGCGATCAGAGGTTCTGGTAATTCGGTCCCGAGCCGCCTTCCGGCGTGATCCAGTTGATGATCTGGTACGGGTCCTTGATGTCGCAGGTCTTGCAGTGCACGCAGTTGGCGGCGTTGATCTGCAGGCGCTTGCCTGCCTCATCGTCGACGATCTCGTAGACGTTGGCGGGGCAGAAGCGGGTGCAGGGGTTGCCGTATTCCTCGGCGCACTTGGTGACGCAGACCGAGGTGTCGGCCACCTGCAGGTGCACCGGCTGGTCCTCGTCGTGCTCGGTGGCGGCGAAATAGACGGATGCGAGGCGGTCGCGTGGCGGCAGGTCGCGCTGCACGTAGTCGCGCTTCGGCTCCTCCTGCTGACCGAGCTTGTGCAGCATCGACCAGTCGGCCTTGTTCTTCAGGGTCCACGGCGAGGCGCCGCCGACGGCGGTCTCCCAGGCGGCATTCACCATGCCGAACCACAGGCCCTTCTTGAAGCCGGGCTTGATGTTGCGGACCTTCTTCAGCTCGGCCATCACCTCCGAGCCGCGCAGCTTCGCGTCGAAGCCGGCGGGCTTGAGATCATGGGCCACCAGGTGTTCGGCGGCGAGCATGCCGCTGCGGATCGCCTGGTGGGTGCCCTTGATCTTCGGCACGTTGAGCAGGCCGGCGGTGTCACCGATCAGCAGGGCGCCGGGCATCTCCACCTTCGGCAGCGACTGGTAGCCGCCGGTGACGATGGCGCGCGCGCCGGCCGAGAGGATGCTGCCGCCCTCGAGCAGCGGCTTGACCATCGGGTGGTTCTTCCACTGCTGGAAGGCCTCCCACGGCTGGTAATTCGGGTCGGTGTAGTCCAAACCGCTGACATAGCCCAGTGCGATGCGGTCGCCGTCCAGGTGATAGAGGAAGCTGCCGCCGTAGGTGCGGCTGTCGGCGGGCCAGCCCACGCTGTGCACGATCTTGCCCGGCGTCACGCGGCCGGCCGGTACCTGCCACAGCTCCTTGATGCCGATCGAGTAGCCCTGCGGGTCGCTGTCCGCATCGAGCCTGAAGCGCTTGATCAGCTGCTTGGTCAGGCTGCCGCGCGCGCCCTCGGCGAGCACGGTGACCCGGGCCTTGATGTCGATGCCCTGGGTGTAGCCCGGCTTGTGCGAGCCGTCCTTCGCCACGCCCATGTCGCCGATGCGCACGCCGGCGACCGAGCCGTCGTCGTTATAGATGGTGTCGGCGGCGGCGAAGCCTGGGAACACATCCACGCCCAGCGCCTCGGCCTGCGGAGCCAGCCAGGCGCACATCGCGCCCAGCGAGACGATGAAGTTGCCGTGGTTGTTCATGCCCGGCGGCACCGGCAGCTTGCGGCCGCCGGTCTTGCTGAGCAGCCAGAACTCGTCGTCGGTGGCCGGCACGCAGATCGGCGGCGGATTGTCGCGCCAGCCCGGCAGCAGGGCGTCCAGCGGCTGCGGCTCGATCACCGCGCCGGAGAGGATCTGCGCGCCGATGGTCGAAGCCTTCTCGATCACGCATATAGATGTATCCGGCTGCAGCTGCTTGAGCCGGATGGCGAAGGACAGGCCGGCGGGGCCTGCACCCACCACCACCACGTCGTATTCCATCGTCTCGCGTTCGCTCATGGCGGGCTCCATCGGGTCGGGCTGGGGCGCCGGATTGACCGTGCGCACGGGTATCGAACAGGAGGCGCATTGTCCGGATTCCCGCGCTGCCGGGCAAACGTGCTGCGGCAAGCCTTGCATTCGCTTCACGTGGAGCGGGGATAATCCCGGCACGTCTTTTACAGGGAGCCTGCATGAATTCGTTGCCGCCGATCTCCGAACGGGACATGCGCCGGGCGACCCTTTGCCAGTTGCTGCACTGGCTGGCGATCGATCGCGTGCAGCCGCAGGTGCTGGCCGACACCTATCTGCAGGCGATCGAGCGCATCGATCCGCAGCTCAACTGTTACGTGGACGTGCGCGGCAGCCTGGTGCAGGAGCAGGCACGCACCGCCAGCAAGCGCCGACGTGACGGGGTGATCGGGCGGCTGGATGGCATCCCGGTCGCGATCAAGGACAACTTCGACGTGGCTGGCTGGCCGACCCGCGCCGGGCTGCCGGGGCGGCTGGCGCCTGCCGAAGACGACGCCCACACCGTCGCGCGCCTGCGTGCCTCCGGCTCCGTGCTGCTGGGTAAGACCAACATGGACGAGGGCGCGCTGGGCGCCGTGACCGACAACCCGCATTTCGGCGCCACCCACAACCCGTGGAAGCACGGTTACAGCGCGGGCGGCTCGTCCGGTGGCGCGGCTGCGGCGGTGGCAGCCGGGCTGGCGGTGGCGGCAATCGGCTCGGACAGTCTCGGGTCGATCCGCATCCCTGCCAGCTATTGCGGTGTGTTCGCGCTCAAGCCCACCCATGGCGAGATCTCCGCCCGTGGCCTGGTGCCTGCTGCGCGACGCCTCGATGCGGTCGGCCTGCTGGCGCGCGGCGTGGATGACCTCACGGTGCTGCTGCAGGTGCTCGCCGGCTACGACGCCGACGACGCGCGCTCGCGTCGGCGTCGCGTCGCGTTCGACCTGATGGACTGGGAGCCGGGCCGGTTGCGCGCCGGCTTGCTGCCTGATCTGGCCGCAGTGGGCGTGGCGCCGGAGGTCGCCGCGGTGTTCGACGCGGCGATGGCGAAGCTGCCGCGCGAACTGGGCGAGCGCCGCACCGTGGATTTCAGCGACTGGGATTTCGCCCGCACCCGCCGTGCCGGCCTGCTGCTGATGGAGGCCGAGATGCTCGGCACCTTCGCCGCCGACCTGGCCGACACCGCGCATCCGGTGTCGCCGCGTTTCCGCGGGATGCTGGATTACGCCGCCCGCAAGTCGGCAGGTGACTACGCCAACGCCGACCGCGTGCTCGATGCGGCCACGCTGAAGATGCGCCGGCTGTTCTCGCAGGTAGACGTGCTGGTGCTGCCGACCACGCCGCAGGGGGCGTTTCCGCTCGATGGCCCGGCGCCGGACTCGATCGCCGACCTCACCAGCTTCGCCAGCCTGGCCGGCTGCCCGGCGGTGAGCATCCCGATGGGTACCCTGCCGGACGGTCTGCCGATCGGCCTGCAGCTGGTCGGTGCCCGAGGCTCGGACCTGCGCCTGCTGGAACTGGCGGGCATCGTCGCGGCCACGCTGGATGCCGAGCCGGCATACCCCGCGATCGCCTGAACCCGCCGTGCTGGCCGCAGCCACGTGGCAGGAGTTGCCGCTACCCGGGGCGGCGCTGGCGATCGTCGAGGACTGGCTGGCGCCGGCCGAGGCCGATGCGCTGCTGGCCGAGCTGCTGGTGGCGATTCGCTGGGAGAACCACCGCATCCGCATCTTCGGGCGCGAGGTGGCTTCGCCGCGGCTGAGCTGCTGGATCGGCGATCCGGGCGCGAGCTATGTCTATTCCGGCACGCGCTTCGATCCGCATCCCTGGCCGGAGCAGTTGCAGGGGCTGCGCGCACGGGTCGAGCAGGCCTGCGGTGCGCGTTTCAACAGCGTGCTGGCCAATCTCTATCGCAATGGCGACGACGCGATGGGCTGGCACAGCGACGACGAGCCCGAGCTGGGGGCGCAGCCGGTGATCGCCTCGCTCAGTCTGGGGGCGGAGCGGCGGTTCGTGTTCCGCCCGCGGCAGCGCGATAAACCCGGCCGCCGTACGTCGGAGCTGCGCTTGGCACACGGCAGCCTGCTGCGCATGGCCGGCGATACCCAGCAGCTTTACCAGCACGCGCTGCCACGCACGACGCGGGTGACGATGCCACGCATCAATCTGACCTTCCGGCACATTTCCTAGAGCCATCGCGCTGTTCGCTCAGCGAGCCGTGTCGCTGGCAATGCGCGACCGGCGTGTCGGGGGGGGGGGGCG
>NZ_AMSF01000067.1 GCF_000334915.1 Dyella ginsengisoli LA-4
TCTGCTGACGGTTGTGTCGCAACACCATCATGGCCCTCGAGGCCGAAAGGGGAGGAAGTCTCTTTTTACTCATTCAAGCCGACCGCCCACTGGCTACGCCAGCGGTCGGCGTCTTAACTCCAGCGTTAGGTGCTAAATGAAGTCCATTGCGTTTGGTGGTGAAGAGCATGAGCGCTTGGAGGTCACCGTATTCGGCTATGAGCGCGCCGCGTCTGGCGACTATCACGATGACAACTGGCTATCTGTAGAGGTCTCTGTCAAATGCGGAGCCTTTCACGGCAAGTTCCCCGCTGCGTTCCTAACCGGTGAGCTTGAGTCCTTCCATGCTCAGCTCATTTCGCTCTACCAAACGCTCGTCGGCACCGCTAAATTCGAAACCCTTGAGGGCCAGCTGGAGCTGCAAGCTACAGGTGACGGCGCGGGCCATATCAAAATCTCGGGTGAGGCACTCGACCAGGCCGGCATTGGCAACAAGCTCATCTTTGACATCGTTATTGATCAGACTCAGCTTCAAACTTCGGTGCAATCGTTGGCAGCGGTAATGCTCGCTTTCCCTGTTCGCACCTAACACATTATTCGAGGCGGACGGCTGCGCCGCCGCTCAATTCCAGCGTTAGCCTTCATGAACTTCACGGACGAAATCCTGAGCGCCGCCAATCACGCAGGCATTTGCAGTGCCTACTACCGGCTGTGCAACGAGCACCAGTTCGTGCCGGGCACGAAAAATAGGAAGGTGCCATACAAGGACGTACTAGCTGCGGCCGATGGAAAGATCCAACTTTCTAAGCTCCCTGGCCCTGGAACCGCTTTCAAATCTGGCGGCCTGCCCGAGGGCCTTACCCTTAACTTCATCGTTCAGAGTGGCGGGTCTGTCGAGGCCCACTTCGCCATCGGCGGTGTGGGCCACGAGCAGCAGGGCACATTTGCAACTCTTTGCAACGAGGCTCTCAAGCAATCAGGCCAACCGGTTCCGAGCCCGCCTTACCCTCGCCCCATCTGTGGGTCACCAACCGAGTTGGTCGCAGCTTTCCATGCGCTGCAAGAGCTTGCCGTCAGTCTCTTCGGAGCTCTCCGTGGTATCGGCTAACATCTCGTCCAAGCGGACGCGCGTACCGCGCGCCGCTTAACTCCAGCGTTAGAAGTAACCCGGAAAGCATGCGAGACAAACGGCCGCAATTCAAAAGGATGGCTGCGATTGCGGCCCCACCCAGAGACGGCAAGATCGTTCGTCGCTGCGTGGTCTGTGGCAAGAAAAGAAGAATGTTCTTTCATGAACGCATGTGTATTTCTTGTCGCGCCTTACCCTCCGAAGAGCGGCGGAAAAAACGGCTCGCAAAGCGTGGTCACGGCAAGCAAGGCGTTCACACGGTATCCGGTGGCCTGCCATCGCTTGGCAAACGAAGGTAGTCTCTCTTCTAACAGTTCATTCGAGGCGGACGGCTTCGCCGCCGCTCAATTCCAGCGTTAGCGTGCAAATGAAGAATCTCGCGACCGGGTTATTGCTTTCTGTAAGTCTGCTCTTTGCCGGTTGCGCTACACAGTCGCCGGCGAAGATCTACAAGGGCAGTTATTTCTACAACTTTGAAAGTTCCTCGTTCACACCGGCAGGCTCCGATGAGGCTTGGTGCGTCGACAGCGCCGAGATGGCTAAAGCGCAACTTCCATCTGCTCAGTCCGGTACCGCAGAGGTTGTCGTCCAGGGTAGCCTCAGCCCCAAAGGTCATTACTGCAATCTCGGTGCCTCCAAACATGTGCTCAAGGTCTTCAAGGTTCTGTCAGTAGCCAATCTCAGGTCTGGGGACTAAGGTTGCACGCTAACCAGTCATTCGAGGCGGACGGCTGCGCCGCCGCTCAATTCCAGCGTTAGGGTGCACTGGAAAGTCACGGAGGTTCACAGGGTGGCGTTGCGTGAAAGCTGGCTATTCTGGGCTGGTCTATCGGTGATCATGGGTGGCGCTCTTCTGGCAGCGCTTGATGCCTCACCGTTCCCTGGCATTGAATCCGTTGCCGTGGGCTACTTGCTCGTACTCGTTTCGATGTATCGAGTTGGGGTGCGGATGTACACCCGCGGCGGAATTATCACAAAGCAAGAGTCCCCCTGGGCCTACAGGTATAGCTTCCTACTTCTGTCGGTCTTTGGCTTTGGCATCCTTTGCATCGTGCTCAAAAAATCCATTGGAGAGCCGCACTCTTGCGATACGGCGTGGTGCCAAATCAAGGTCCTGACGATGGCTGCAAGCGGCCTAATCTCTCTGTTTCTCATCGCATCGGCTACAGTGGCCGTTATCGTTAGCGTCTTCATATGGTTGGTTACGGCAGCAAGAGGCCCTAACCACTCGTCCAAGCGGACACGCTGACGCGCGCCGCTTAAATCCAGCGTTAGAGCTCACAATGAACGCTCACCGCGTACTGGCCGTAACCGTTTTTGCTTCACTGATCGCGGGTTGCTACGCGCGGCACGGCGATGCAGAAGCGCGGCTCAGTCACTGGAACACGGTGCTATCCAAAGAGCTACCTGCGGGCGCGTCAAAGGCAATCGTCCAGGCTTTTTTCTCGGGTCAAGGCCTGGAGTCCAGCTACTCGCCGTCCGACCATGCCGTTGTCGCAATCGACCGAGATGTCGAGTCTGCCGGTATGGTCACAACAAGCATCACGTTCAAATGTCCGCTGGACCAAAATGAGCGGCTAGCATCATGCAACACAGCGTTTGTCTATACGGGGCCGTGAGCTCTAACCATTCATTCGAGGCGGACGGCTTCGCCGCCGCTCAATTCCAGCGTTAGGCGTCCTAGTGGGAGCTTCGAAATGTCTGGTGTAGGAGGAACTAGCCCCAAGACAAGAACGCAGCGCGTTGTATGGTGGGTCGCTTTTTCCACATTCGTCGCCTTCGTTGTATATGTCGCGCTCCACAACTTGTAGGTCGCTGCGTGTAGACATGGCCGGTTGTCATGTACGTTGTTCAACCATAGGCTTGTCCCTGCCACGGATGCCTAACATCTCATTCGAGGCGGACAGCTTCGCCGCCGCTCAATTCCAGCGTTAGGCCGCGACCATGACGAACGCGCTTACCCCTATTTTGTGGTGCCTCGGCCTCGTAAATCTCTTGGTGACCATCCGACTCGTTCGCAGCCCCGCGTACACGCCCCAGCAAAAAATCTTTCAAGCCATCCTCGTGTGGCTGCTCCCCGTCCTAGGCTTCGTCTGGATCGTCTACATGCTCCGAGAAGATGCACATATGCCGCCAAAGCCCAACCCATATGCGAACCGGGATGACTTGCAAGCCCGTGATCTTTACTCTGGTGATCACACCAACCACCGTTAGGCGCATGGCCTCCTCGCAAGTTGTGCCTAACTACTCCGTAAGAGACTTCCGATCAACCCCGGGTGCATGACGCCTTTGCCCCAGGCTTTCGGGCCACTGCCAATCTTCAT
>NZ_AMSF01000068.1 GCF_000334915.1 Dyella ginsengisoli LA-4
CCCCCCCGCCACGCCGCCCCATCCATGGGTCGGGGACTCCTTCGGGGGGATTACTTGGCGCTGGCCTTGTGCTTCACCTTGGCGGCCTTGGCCGGTGCGCCGGCGGCGTTGCCGCTGAACTGGATGGCCTGCTGGTTGCGCTTGAGCGTGGCCGGGCCCATGCCCTTCACCTGGGCCAGGTCGTCCAGTGTCTTGAACGGGCCGTGCGCCTCGCGCCAGGCGACGATGGCCTTGGCCTTGGCCGCGCCCACGCCGTCGAGCGAGCTGGCGATGGTGGCCGCATCGGCCTTGTTGATGTTGACCGGGGTGGCAGCGATGGCCGGCAGGGTGATGGCCAGCGCGAGGGCGGCGGCGAGCAGGGTGCGAAGCATGGCGTTTCCTCCGTGAAAGCGGGACAGGGGCCGAATCGGGCCGTGGAGCACTGTGCGGCAACCTCGCTGGCACCGATGCCGGTGCGGACCGCGTTCGGCCCCGGGGCCGGCCAGCCGGAACTGTGGGCATGCCCCGACCCCGGTGTCGGAGCCGGGAGGACGCCGGGTGGGCGCTGTTACAATGGCAACCTTTGCCAGCATCACGGAGTTGCCGATGGATACCACCCGCCTTTCCCGTTTCGTCAGCGGCCTGTGGGACGACGAGATCGTGCCGCAGCTGGTGGAGTACATCCGTATTCCGAACAAGTCGCCGATGTTCGACAAGGACTGGGTCGCCCACGGCTACATGGACCAGGCCGTCGAGCTGATGTCGAGCTGGGCCCGTGGCAAGCTGGCCGCGTTTCCCGGCGCCACGCTGGAAGTGGTGCGGCTGGAAGGACGCACGCCACTGATCTACATCGAGGTGCCGGGTGAGGGCGACGACACCGTGGTGCTCTACGGCCACCTCGACAAGCAGCCGGAGATGACCGGCTGGGCCGACGACCTCGGCCCCTGGAAGCCGGTGATCAAGGGCGACAAGCTGTATGGCCGCGGCGGCGCCGACGACGGCTACGCGATCTTCGGCTCGCTCGCCGCATTGCTGGCGCTGCGCGAGCAGGGCATCGCGCACAGCCGCTGCGTGATCCTGATCGAGGCCTGCGAGGAGTCCGGCAGCTACGACCTGCCGTTCTATGTGGACCACCTCGCCGGGCGCATCGGCAATCCGTCGCTGGTGGTCTGCCTGGATTCGGGCTGCGGCAACTACGACCAGCTGTGGCTCACCACCAGCCTGCGCGGCATGACCGGCGGCGAGCTGACTGTGCAGGTGCTGGAAGAAGGCGTGCACTCGGGCGACGCGTCCGGCGTGGTGCCGTCGAGCTTCCGCATCCTGCGCGAGCTGCTGTCGCGGCTGGAGGACCCGGCGACTGGAAAAATCGTGCCGAAGGAGCTCTACGTCGAGATCCCGGCCGAGCGCATCGAGCAGGCGCGCCATTCCACCGAGGTGCTGGGCACGGCGATCTACGACAAGTTCCCGTTCGTCGAGGGCATGCAGCCGGTCACCGACGATCTGGTCGAGCTGGTGCTCAACCGCACCTGGCGCCCGCAGCTGGCGGTCACCGGCGTGGACGGCATGCCGCCGCTGGAGAGCGCCGGCAACGTGCTGCGCCCGAAGACCGCGGTCAAGCTCAGTCTGCGCGTGCCGCCGACGCTCAACGGCTCCAAGGCCGGCGACTTCGTCAAGCAGCTGCTGGAGAAGGACCCGCCGTACGGCGCCAAGGTCAGCTTCAAGGTGGAGAAGGACGGCAGCGGCTGGAACGCGCCGCAGCTCTCGCCGTGGCTGGCCGAAGCGGTGAAGGAGGCTTCCGAGCACTACTTCGGTGCGCCGGCGGCCTACATGGGCGAGGGCGGCTCGATCCCGTTCATGGGCATGCTGGGCGAGAAATTCCCGCAGGCGCAATTCCTGATCACCGGCGTGCTCGGTCCGCACTCCAATGCGCACGGCCCGAACGAGTTCCTGCACATCCCCACCGGCAAGAAGGTGTCGATGGTGGTGGCCGAGGTGGTGGCCCGGCACTACGAGAAGCAGGGCAAGTAAGCATGTCCGGAACGATCGACCCTTCCGCGCTGGCAGCCAACCTGGCCGCAGTGCGGGCCCGGGTCGACGCGGCCTGCCGTGCGGCGGGCCGCGATCCGGCCGGGGTGAGCGTGCTGCCGGTCAGCAAGACCTTCGGCGCCGAGGCGGTGCGTGCGGCGTTCGCCCTGGGCGAGCGCCGCTTCGGCGAGAACCGCGTGCAGGAAGTGCGGGAGAAAGCACCGCTGCTGGCCGACTGCGCGCTGGAGTGGGTGATCATCGGTCCGCTGCAGACCAACAAGGCCAAAGATGTCGCGCGCCTGGCGCACGAAGTGCAGACGCTGGACCGGATCGAGCTGGCCGAAGCATTGGATCATCGCCTGCAGCTGGAGGGGCGCGCCATCGACGTCCTCGTGCAGGTGAAAACCTCGCCGGAAGAGAGCAAGCACGGGCTCGCTCCGGAGGCGCTGCCCGGCCTGCTGGCCGCACTGCGGCGCTTCGACACGCTGCGCGTGGGCGGCCTGATGACCATCGCCACGCATACCGACGACGAGACCGAGGTGCGGCGCTGCTTCCGTCAGTTGCGCGAGCTTCGCGATGCGATGGCGGCCGCGGGGCACGATCTGCCGCGGTTGTCGATGGGCATGAGCGGCGACTTTGCCCTGGCCATCGCCGAAGGAGCGACCGAGGTGCGCATCGGCAGCGCGATCTTCGGGGCGCGACCGGCCACGGCCGGCTGAGTCAGGTTTCCTGCGGCCGGCATCCGGGATCGCCGGGGATATGCTGACCTGCGGGGTTCAGTTAACTCCGATCCAACAAACCCGCGGGCCCGCTTTGATAGCTTTCGCCAGCTGTCCCCGGTCCGCGTGTCGCTGGTCGGGATTCCGACTTTCCGCGAGGGGCCTGTCCCGCATGACGATCAAGCCGTTGACCGCGCTCGCCGCGCTGGCCATCGCCGTGTTCGCCGCCCCGGTGCATGCCGCCGATGCCGTCGTCCCGACGCCGTCGATGACCCCGGTGGTCGCTCCGCTGACCCAGGTGTTGCCGCTGGCCGATCCGGCCTCGAAGCTGGCCCTGGCAGTGCTGCCGACCGATCCGGCCGCCTTGCGCGCCACCGGTGAAGTCCGGCCAGGGAACGCCGGGGCGGAAGCGACCAGCCTGCGCCAGTCGCTGATCGGCCTGGCCATGGCCCTGCGCCATATCCGCTACGTCCGCGGCGGGCGTACCCCGTCGACCGGTTTCGACTGCAGCGGCTTCGTGCACTACGTGTTCGCCCAGGCCGTCGGCATGAACCTGCCGGCCAATGCTGCCGCGCAGTTCCTCGCCGGGCTCAAGGTCAACCGCAAGGACATGCAGCCGGGCGACCTGGTGTTCTTCCGTACTGCCGGTCGGCGCGGCCGCATCTCGCACGTGGGCATCTATCTGGACAACGGTCGGTTCATTCATTCGCCCTCGCACGGGCAGACCGTGCGCGTGGACAGCCTGGCCGACGCCTACTGGGCCCGGCACTTCGCAGGCGCCGCGCGCCCCGAAGGGCTGGCCGATGTCAGTCCCGTGCCCGGCAAGAGCTGAGCCGCGATCCAACGCATGATCCGACAGGGCCGCCGCATGGCGGCTTCTTTTTTGCCTGCGGCCGGGGGCGCCGCTGCCCGGGTCTGGCCGGGGTGTTGTGCCTTGTCGCCCGGCCCCCATCTTATCGGTCTGTACCCGCCCTTTCCGAGGAGCCCCTGCGATGCCGCTGTCGACCCTGCTGGACCTGCCTGGCGTGACCGCCCGGCCGGAAGCCGTCACCCAAGGCTACGTGTTCAACCACACCATGATCCGGGTGAAGGATGTCGCCGCGTCGCTGGACTTCTACACCCGCGTGCTTGGTTTCACCCCGGTGCACAGGCAGGTGTTCGAGGAGGCGAAGTTCACCATCTACTATCTGGTGCTGCGGGCCGACCGCGACGCGATTCCCGACGACGACGCCGAGCGGCTGGAGTGGGTGCTCGGCCAGCCGGGCGTGCTGGAGCTGACCCACAACCACGGCACCGAGGACGACCCGGATTTCCACTACCACGACGGCAACGGCGAGCCGCGCGGCTTCGGCCATCTGTGCGTGTCGGTGCCGGACGTGCAGGCCGCCTGCGCGCGCTTCGAGGCGCTGGGCGTGCCGTTCCAGAAGCGCCTGACCGACGGGCGCATGAAGCACATCGCCTTCATCAAGGATCCGGACGGCTACTGGATCGAGATCCTGCAGCCGGCGCGTTTCGTCGGCTGAGCCCGGAACCGCCGCGGCGTGGCGCGGTCCGTGCCACGCCCGTCCCCCGACTGGAAACGAATCGATGCCCCTCTCGCTTGCCCCGGTGACCCGGAACCTGCTGATCGCCAACGTGGCGATCTTCCTGTTGCAGATGGTGATGCCCGGCATCGCCGGCTGGCTGGCGCTGTGGCCGCTGGGCAGCGGGTACTTCGAGCCGTGGCAGATCGTCACCGGCGGGTTCCTGCACGGTGGCTTCGCGCACATCGCGTTCAACATGCTGGCGCTGTACATGTTCGGCAGCCAGATCGAGCGGCTGTTCGGCTCGCGCCAGTTCACCGTGTACTACTTCACCTGCCTGGTGGTGTCCTCGCTGCTGCAGCTGGCGGTGCTGCGCTGGTTCATGCACGACTTCCAGACGCCGACGGTGGGCGCGTCCGGGGCGATCTTCGGCCTGCTGCTCGCCTTCGGCATGTTCTATCCGCACGAGAAGGTCTACTTCATCCTGCTGCCGATCCCGATGCCGGCCTGGCTGTTCGTGATCCTCTACGGCGGGCTGGAGCTTTTGTCGGGCGTCTTCGGCTGGATGCCCGGCGTGGCGCACTTCGCCCATCTCGGCGGCATGCTCGGCGGCTGGGTGCTGATCCAGTACTGGCGCGGCAAGCTGCCGATCAAGCCACGGCGACGGTTGATGTGGTGAGGTTTCGCCGGACCACGAAAAAGGCGGCCGGGTGGCCGCCTTTTTCGTGGTCCGCGGACGGATCGTTCAGCGCAGCGCGAGGAAGTCCGCGCTGACCACGAAGCGCACCGCATCCAGCCGCAGGCGCGCCTTGGGCAGGGCGTCGAGCAGCGCATGGCGCTCGGCCTGCACCAGGGCGATCTCTGCCGCGCTGACCGACGGGTTCACCGCCCGCAGCGCCTGCAGCCGGGCCAGTTCGGCGTCCAGCGTCTCGCCGGCCAGCGCGGTGGCCTCGGCCACCCGTTCCTGCGCCTGGGCGGTGGCGACGGCTTCGGCCTTCTCCAGCATCGGCGGCACCAGCTTGTTGAGGAACTTGCGGTAGCGCGCCACCTCGATGTTGCGGTCGGCGGCCTTGCGCAACGCGATCTCGCTGGGCTGGAAGTCGGGTCGCTCGGCCAGCCGCGTGTCGATGGTCACCGGCAGCGGCAGCACCGGCAGGAAACGCTCGGCGTCCAGCGCGCGGTCGGCCACGCATTCGAGCACGAACACTGCCTGCAGCAGCGCGCTGCGCGGACCCAGCGCGTCGTCCACCATGAACGCGGCGTTGCCCTGTTCGCCGGACAGCACCAGGTCCATCGCGCCGAGCACCAGCGGGTGGTCCAGCCGCAGCAGCGGCAGCTCCTCGCGGGCCAGTGCGGTATCGCGGTCGAAGGTCACCGAGACCGGCCCATCCGCGAAGCCGGGCAGGGCATCGGTGGACAGGTACTGCGGGTCGAGCAGCAGCACCTTCGGCCCCAGCTCCTCGGCGTGGATGCCGAACTGCTCGAGCAGGCGCTGGATGAAGGCATCGCGGGCCGGATCGACGTCCTCGCGACGGAAGGCCTGGGCCAGTTCCTCCGCATGCAGGTCGCGGCTGGCGGCCAGTTCCAGCAGGTGGTCGCGACCCTCGCGGATCAGCGCGGCCAGCTCCTCATGGCTGGCACGGGTCTCGGCCACCAGCACGTCCAGTTCCTGGTCGCGGCCGTCGCTGCTGCGGGCGTGCTCGTCGGCCAGCCGGGCCAGCGGCTCGCCATAGCGTCGCAGCAGCTCGCGGCCGTCGGACGGGCTGACCCGGAAGGCGTCCAGGCCCTCGTCGTACCAGCGTGCCAGCACATGCTGCGCACTGCCTTCCACGGCCAGCACGTGGATCGCGATGTCGTGACGCTGGCCGATGCGGTCCAGTCGGCCGATACGCTGCTCGAGCAGGTCCGGGTCCAGCGGCAGGTCCCACAGCACCAGATGATGGGCGAACTGGAAGTTGCGGCCCTCCGAGCCGATCTCCGAGCACAGCAGCAGGCGCGCGCCGTCGGGCTGGGCGAAGAACGCCGCATTGCGGTCGCGCTGCACGATGCCCAGGCCCTCGTGGAAGCGGGCGATACCCGCGCCGGTGCGGGTGCGCAGGGCTTCCTCCAGCGCCAGCACCTTGGCCTGGCTGCGGCAGATCAGCAGGAACTTGGCCTGCGGATGCGCCTCGAGCAGATCGACCAGGGCCTGCAGGCGCGGGTCCTCGGCATAGTCCAGGGTGAGGGCCGGCGATGGCTGCTGGATGTCGGCGTGGAATTCGGCCAGCAGCGCCTGGCGTCGGCGGTCGTCCAGCGCGTCGGCGTCGATCAGATGCCAGACCGGCACGCGCTGGGGGAAGCCGCCGATGCCGGCGCGACGGTTGCGGAACATCGCGCGGCCGGTGCCGTGCCGATCGATCAGCGCAGAGAGGATGGCGCGGGCGTGCTCGGGCGCCACCGTCTCGGCGAGCTGGCCGGTGAGCTCGGCATCGTCGGCCAGCACGCTGGCCAGCAGGCTGCGGTCTTCCACGGTGAGCGGCAGGCCCTGGGTCAGCCGGTCGGCCACCTGCGACAGGGCCTGGAAGCCGTCGGACTCGGCGAGGTAGGCGTCCAGGTCGCTGTAGCGCTGCGGGTCGAGCAGGCGCAGGCGGGCGAAGTGGCCGCTGCGGCCGAGCTGCTCGGGCGTGGCGGTGAGCAGGATCACGCCCGGCGTTTTCGCCGCCAGCTGCTCGACCAGGGTGTAGCGCGGGCTGGCCGCTTCCGGCGTCCATTCCAGATGGTGGGCTTCGTCGACCACCAGCAGGTCCCAGCTGGCGTCGAGCAGTTGCTGCGCGCGCTTGGGCGAGGATTCGAGGAAGCCGAAGTCGGCGATCACCAGTTGCTCGTCCTCGAACGGGTTGCTGCCCGGCTCGGACTGCTCCAGCGCCTCGCAGCGCTCCTCGTCGTAGATCGCGAAGCTGAGGTTGAAGCGGCGCAGCAGCTCGACGAACCACTGGTACACCAGCGTGTCCGGCAGCAGCACCAGCGCACGCGAGGCGCGGCCGGTGGCGAGCTGGCGGGCCAGGATCATGCCGGCCTCGATGGTCTTGCCCAGGCCCACCTCGTCGGCCAGCAGCACGCGCGGCGGCCGGCGCGCGGAGGCGATGCCGGCTACGCGCAACTGGTGCGGAACCAGTCCTACACGCGCCGCACCCAGCCCCCAGCTCGGCGAGCGGCGGGCCTCGGCACGCCGGCGCAGTGCATCCAGGCGTTGTTCGAAATGGGATACCGGATCGGTGCGGCCGCCGATCAGGCGGTCGTCGGCCTGGCTGACCGCCTGCTCGTCGTCGAGCTGCCCTTCCTCCATCTCGCGGCCCTCGCCGCGATACACCAGCAGGCCTTCGCGCACGTCCACGCGCTCGACCAGGAAGGAGATGCCCTTGCCGGCAATGCGCTGGCCGGGACGGAATTCGGCGCGGACCAGCGGCGCGGACTCCATCGCATAGGGCCTGAGCACGCCGGCCTTGGCGAACAGCACCTGCACGCTGCGTCCCTGGACGCGCAGCACGGTGCCGAGGCCGAGCTCCGGCTCGGCAGTGGAGATCCAGCGTTGACCGGGTACGAACATTGAAAAACCGCGTGTCGATAAAGGGCGTCGATTATCCGCCCCTTGCCGCGCGCAGGGAACAGCGGCGTGCGATCAGGTCTGCGACCACTCGCGCAGCAGATTGTGGTAGACGCCGGTGAGCTGCAGCACCGCGACCTCGTCGCCGCCGGCCGCGCGCAGCCGCGAAATGGCCTGGTCCAGCTCCAGCAGGGTGCGCCGGTGGCCGACGTCGCGGACCAGGCTCTGCACCCAGAGGAACGCGGCCAGCCGGGCGCCGCGGGTGACCGGGGTGACCCGATGCAGGCTGCTGGACGGGTAGAGGATGGCATCGCCGGCCGGCAGCTTCACCGCGTGCTCGCCGTAGGTGTCGCTGACCACCAGCTCGCCGCCGTCATAGTCTTCCGGCGCGTTGAGGAACACCGTGCAGGACACGTCGCTGCGCAGCTGGCTGCCATCGGCCAGGGCCATCACTGCGCCGTCGACATGGAAACCGTACTCGCCGCCGCCCCGGTAACGGTTGAAGCGGGGCGGCAATTGACGCGCCGGCAGCGCGGCGGCGTGGAACAGCGGATGCCGGGCCAGCGCCGCCTGCACTACCGCGCCCAGGTCATGGCGCAGCGGCGAGCTGTCCGGCAACTGCTCGTTGCGCTTGACCCTGGCGCCCTGGGCGCCGACGGTCTCGCGGCCGTCGGTCCAGTCGGCTGCATCCAGCGCCTGTCGCAACTGGTCGACCTGGGTCGCGCTCAACACGCCGGGAAGGTGCACAAGCATGGGGACCTCGTCCGGATCAGAAGCGGAAGTTGACGGTCAGCATCGCCGAGCGCGGCGCGCCGGGGGTATAGCGGTAGCCGCTCTTGTTGATCGCGGCGACGTAGGACTTGTCGAACAGGTTGTAGAGATTCAACTGCAGGTCGACACGCCGGTTGACCGGGTAGCTGGCCATCGCGTCGAACACCCAGTACGCATCGGCGTAGGCCGGCGTTCCGATCGCGCCGTCGCTGCCGCGCTTGAGCTTGCCCGAGTACCGCGCGCCGCCGCCGACGGTCAGGCCGAAGGGGAGGTGGTAGGTGCTCCAGGCGGTGAACGCGCTCTTCGGGGTATAGGCCAGGGCCTCGGAGCCGTCCTCGGCAACCGCCGTGCCGTTCACCACCTTGGCATCCATCGTGGTGAGGCCGGCGCTGACCGCCCAGTTCCTGGTGATTTCGCCGACCGCGGTCAGCTCCACGCCCTGCACCCGCTTCTTGCCGATCTGGTAGTACGCCGAGGTGTCGACCGGGTCCTGCACCAGCTCGTTGCTCACCGTGGTGCGATACAGCGCGCCGGTGACCAGCAGGCGGCCGTCGAGCAGGTTCCATTTGGTGCCCAGTTCGATGGTGCGGGCCTTCTGCGGGTCGAGGTCGGGGTTGTCCAGGCTGTTGGCGGAACTGCTCAGGGTGAGCGTGCTGCCGCCCGGTGGCTCCTGCGACTGGGCGAGGTTGAGGTAGACGCTGCCGTCGGGCGTCGGCTTGTACAGCACGCCCAGCTTGTAGTTGGGCAGGCTGCCGCTCTTGCGGGCATCCACTCCGGGCACGACGCTGCCCGCCGGCAGGCTGCCGCAGGACGGGCCGCGGCGTCCGCCGCAGACCACCATGCTGGAGAAGTCGGTGGTGTAGCGGTCCAGCCGTGCCCCGGCGTTCACCTGCCAGTGCCGGCCGAACTTCAGCGTGTCGAACAGGTAGGCGGCCACGGTGTTGGTCTTGCCCGAGCTGTAGGCGCCGTTGCGTGCGTACAGCAGGCCGCCGACGCTGGAGTCCGGGTGGTAGAGATTCGCCGCCGGCCAGGCGCTGCCGTCGATCGTGGCGATGCCGATCGTGGTGGCTTTCTCCTGCGACAGCTCGACGCCGGCGCTGAGGTCCTGCGTCATGGTGTCGCCGTCGATGTGCACGGTGACATTGGTCTGGTTGGCCAGGATGCGGTTGGCCTGGTGCTTGAACGTCGGGTTGCTGCGGGCGACCGTCCAGGTCGACGGGTCGGCCGGGTCCGGGGTGAGCAGATTGGCCGCCGAAGCCATGAACGAGGTCAGCAGGTAGTCCTGCCGGGTGCGGCCCCAGCGGGTGGTATTGCTCAGCGCGACATCCGTCGAGACATCGTGCTGAACGATCGCGGTGAACATGTCCGCGGTGACGTCGTCGTGGTCCTGCGAAGTGCCGTAGAAATTGCCCGTGTCCACCTTCGGTGCGTCGCCGATGTAGGGCCGGGTCGGGTCCGGGCTGGTGTAGCCGGGCAGGCCGATGGTGGAGACGCCGCCGTCGGGCACGTTGGTCTGCTTCACGTGCAGCGCGTCGAGGTAGACGCGGGTGGGGGTGCCGATGCCGAAGGCCAGCGACGGTGCGACGCCCCAGCGGTCGTTCTTCACTCGGTCGCGGCCCGGCGCGCCGCTGTTCTGGCCCATCACGTTGAGGCGGAAGGCCGAGTGCTCGCCCGTCTGCCGGTTCCAGTCCACGGTGCTGCGCCTGTGCTGGCCGCTGCCGTAGGACACCGAGGCCGTCACGCCATGGCCCAGCTGGGGCTGCTTGCTCACCATGTTGACCGCGCCGGTGGGGGCGGTGCGACCGTACTCGGTGCCGTCCGGTCCCTTGGTGACCTCGACCTGTTCGATGTTGAAGACGTCGCGCGAGATCGAACCGAGGTCGCGAACGCCGTCCACGAAGATGCTGCCGGAGGTGTCGAAGCCGCGCATGTAGATCGCATCGCCGGTGCTGGTAGAGCCGTTCTCGCCGACATAGAACGTACCCACGCCGGGGCTGTTGCGCAGTGCCTCGGTCAGCGTGGTCGCGCCCTGTTCCTGCAGCAGTTCCCTGCTGATCACGGTGATCGTCTGAGGCGTGTCCAGCAGCGGCTGGGTGAACTTGGGCGAGGACAGCGTATCGACGCGATAGTCCGGCGCGCGGTTGGCCTCGACCTTGAGGCCGGGCAGGGTGCGGGCCTGGGCGATCTGCGCGTCGGTGTCGACGGCACCCGCGGTCTGGGCGACGGCCATGCCGGCGAGCAGGGCGGCAGTGGTGGGAAGGGTGTGCTTGCGCGCGGTGATGAAAGCCATGCCGATGTCCTTGTTGCTTCGGTTCGCCGGTCCGGTCGGCTGCTGCGGGCAAAGCGTCGCCGTCCGACGGCTCCCTCGAGGAGGCATCGGAGACCGGGGGTGGGTGGTGCGCTGGCGACCGTGGGGCGGGCTGTGCGCGGATGGCTCTATGCTATCTAAATGAGAATGATTTGCAACAATATTCGCAGCGACGACAAAGAAAAGGCCCCGCACTCGCGTGCGGGGCCGTGTGGCTCAACCAGGCCGGGCCGTGGCCCGGTGGGGAATTACCAGATCTTCACCTGCTGGTCGCCGGAGCGGACCATCGGATCGGTCGGCTTGCACTGGAACGCGGTGGCGAACGCCGGCATGTTCGACGGCGCGCCGATTGCACGCAGCGAGGCCGGTGCGTGCGGATCGGTGTTCAGGCGCAGCAGCGCTTCCTTCTCGCGGATGTTGCCGCGCCACACGCGGGCCCAGTTGAGGAAGAAGCGCTGGTCCTCGGTGTAGCCGTCGATCTTCTTGCCGGCTTCCTCCGGATGCTGCTTCAGCGCCTGCTGCAGGGCGTCGTAGGCCACGTTCAGGCCGCCCAGGTCGGCGATGTTCTCGCCCAGGGTCAGCTTGCCGTTGACGTGCGCGTCCGGCTTGTCCTTGATCGGCGTGTAGGCGTTGAACTGCGCCACCAGCTTGTCGGTGCGGGCGTCGAACTTGGCGCGGTCTTCCTTGGTCCACCAGTTCACGTTGTTGCCGGCGCCGTCGAACTGGCTGCCCTCGTCGTCGAAGCCGTGGCTGGCCTCGTGGCCGATCACCGCGCCGATGCCGCCGTAGTTGATCGCGTCGTCCGCCTTGGCGTCGAAGAACGGCGGCTGCAGGATCGCGGCCGGGAAGTTGATCGTGTTGTCGGTCGGGTTGTAATACGCGTTGACCGTCTGCGGGGTCATGCCCCACTCCTTGCGGTCGGTCGGCTTGCCGATCTTGTCGATGTCGTAGCGGTAGTTGAACTTACCGGCCGCCATCACGTTGGCGTAGAAGTTGTCCGGGGTGACGCTCAGGCCGTCCCAGCTGCGCCACTTGTCCGGGTAGCCGATCTTCGGCAGGAAGGTGTTCCACTTGGCGATCGCCTTTTCCTTGGTCTCGGCGCTCATCCAGTCGAGGTTCTCGATGCGCGCCTTCAGCGCGTTGCGCACGTTGTCGACCAGTTCCTGCGCGCGGGCCTTGGCTTCCGGGGTGAATTCCTTCTTCACGTACAGCTCGCCCAGCGCCATGCCCATCGCGCCGTTCACCGTGCCCAGCACGCGCTTCCACAGCGGCTTCTGCTCCGGCTGGCCGGAGAGCGTCTTGCCGTAGAAGTCGAACCGGTTGTCCTGGAACGCGGTGCTCAGGTAGGGCGAAGCGTCGTCGATCACGTGGAAACGCAGGTAGGCCTGCCACTGCGAGGCAGGGGCCTTGGCGAGCAGCTTGTCGAACTCGGCGAAGAACGCCGGCTGCGACAGCGAGAAGCCCTTGTCGACGGTCACGCCCTGGTCCTTGAAGAACTGCTCCCACGCGAAGTGCGGGGTGACCTTGTCCGCGTCCTTCACGCTGACGAAGTGGTACTGGTTCGACGGATCGCGCAGCTCCACCGGCGCCAGCGAGGCCTTGGCCAGCTCGGTCTCGAACGCCATCACCTCATCGGCCTGCTTCTTCGCGTCGGCCTCGGACACGCCGGTCAGCTCCAGCGTCTTGGCGATGTAGTCGAGGTAGGCCTTGCGCTCGTCGGCATGCTTCGGATCGAGGTAGTAGTCCTTCGTCGGCAGGCCCAGGCCGCTCTGGAAGGTGTAGCCGATCTGCGTCTCGGCGTGCTTGAAGTCGGCGCCGGAGCCGAACGCGAACACCTGCTGGTCGCCGTCGGCGAAGCTCTTCATCAGGTAGTCGGCGACGTCCCTGCCGTTCTTGAGCCCGGCGATCGCCTCGAGCTTGGGCTTGATCGGATCGAAGCCTGCCTTGTCGCGGGCCGCCTCGTCCATGCCGGACTGGTACAGGTAGCCGATCTTCTGTTCGATCGATCCGGCCGGCGCGCTGGCGGCGTTCTTGGCGGCGTTCTCGACGATCTCGTGCTGGGTGTTGAGGCTGTCATCGGCCAGCTTGTCGAAGGCGCCCCAGCGGGTGCGGTCGGAAGGAATCGGGTTGGCGGCCACCCACTTGGCGTTGACGAAGGTGTTGAAGTCCTGGCAGGCCTCGCTGGCCGGGCCGAGTTCACTCACGTCGAAGACGCTCTTGTTTGCCGGTGCGGCCGCGGTGGCTGCGGTAGCGGCCTTGGCCGGCGCGGCCGGGGCGGCGGCCTGCTCATGCTTGCCGCAGGCGGTGAGGGACAGGGTGAGCGCCAGCGCAAGCGCGGTCGGCTTCAGGAAGGAATGGGACATGGATATCTCTCTGGCGGAAACGGGAGCCGGTCCGGAGACCGGAAAAGACAACCGCCCCGTCATGCCGCCGGTGGGCGGCATGACGGGGCGGCAAGGGCGATTACCAGATCTTCACCTGCTGGTCGCCGGAGCGGACCATCGGATCGGTCGGCTTGCACTGGAACGCGGTGGCGAACGCCGGCATGTTCGACGGCGCGCCGATCGCGCGGAATTTCTCCGGCGAATGCGGGTCGGCGTTGAGGTAGACCATCTGCGCCTTGTCGCGGATCGAGCCACGCCACACGCGGGCCCAGTTGAGGAAGAAGCGCTGGTCCTCGGTGTAGCCGTCGATCTTCTTGCCGGCCTCCTCGGGGTGGTTCTTCAGCGCGGTCTGCAGCGCGTCGTAGGCGATGTTCAGGCCGCCCAGGTCGGCGATGTTCTCGCCCAGGGTCAGCTTGCCGTTGACGTGCAGGTCCGGATGGCTGGGGATCGGCGCATAGGCGTCGAACTGCTTGACCAGCTTGTCGGTGCGGGCGTCGAACTTGGCGCGGTCTTCCTTGGTCCACCAGTTCTCGTTGTTGCCGTCGCCATCGAACTGGCTGCCCTGGTCGTCGAAGCCGTGGCTGGCCTCGTGACCGATCACTGCGCCGATGCCGCCGTAGTTGATCGCGTCGTCGGCGTTGGCATCGAAGAACGGCGGCTGCAGGATCGCGGCCGGGAAGTTGATCGTGTTGTCGGTCGGGTTGTAGTAGGCGTTGACCGTCTGCGGGGTCATGCCCCATTCCTTGCGGTCGGTCGGCTTGCCGATCTTGGCGATGTCGTAGTCGTAGTTGAACTTGCCCGCCGCTTCCATGTTGGCGTAGTAGTCGCCCTTGCTGATGGTCAGGCCATCCCAGCTGCGGAACTTGTCCGGGTAGCCGATCTTCGGCAGGAACTTGGACCACTTGTCCAGCGCCTTGGCCTTGGTCTCGGCGCTCATCCAGTCGAGATTCTCGATGCGGGTCTTCAGCGCATTGCGCACGTTGTCGACCAGCTTCTCCGCGCGCTCCTTGGCTTCCGGCGGGAAGTACTTGGCCACGTACAGTTCGCCCAGGGCCATGCCCATCGCGCCGTTGACCGATCCCAGCGCCAGCTTCCACTGCGGCTTCTGCTGCGGCTGGCCGCGCAGGGTCTTGCCGTAGAAGTCGAACTGCGCGTCGACGAACGGCTGCGACAGCGCGGAGGCGGCGCCGGAGATCGTGCGGGCCTTGAGGTAGGCCTTCCACTCGGCCAGCGGGGCCTTGGCCAGCAACTGGTCGAACTCGGCGAAGAACTTCGGCTGCGACAGCGAGAAGCCCTTGTCGACGGTGACGCCCTGTGCCTTGAAGAAGCCGTTCCAGTCGAAGTGCGGGGTGACCTTGTCCGCTTCCTTCACCGTGACGAAGTGGTACTGGTTTTCCGGCTTGCGCATCTCCACGCGCGGCACCGAGTGCGCGGCCAGCTCGGTTTCGAACTTCATCGCCAGGTCGGCCTGCTTGGCCGCATCGGCCGGCTTGTCACCGGTCAGCTCGAACAGCTTGGCGAGGTACTTCACGTAGGCGTCGCGCAGGTCCTTCTGCTTCGGATTGCTGTAGTAATCCGGGGTGGGCAGGCCCAGGCCGCCCTGCTCGGCGTAGCCGATCTGGATCTTGGCGTCCTTGAAGTCGGCGCCGGAGCCGAATCCGAACACCGCACCGTCGCCCTTGGCAAAGGACTGGTTGAGCCAGGCGGGCAGGTCCTTGTTCGACTTCAGCGCATCGATGCCGGCCAGATCCTTTTTGATCGGGTCGAAGCCGGACTTGTTGCGCGCGTCCATGTCCATCGCGGAGGCGTACAGCCAGCCGATCTTCTGCTCGATCGAGCCTGCCTTGGCGCTGTCGGCGTTCTTGGCGGCGTCCTCGACGAGCTGGTGCTGGTCGGCCAGGCTCTTTTCATAGAGCACGTTGAACGAGCCCCACGAGGTCTGGTCGGCCGGGATCGGGTTGGCGGCGATCCACTTGGCGTTGACGAAGGTGTTGAAGTCCTGGCAGGCCTCGCTGGACGGCCCCAGTTCGCCGACGTCGAACACGCTCTTGGGAGCGGCCGGCGCGGCGGCCGCGGCGACCGTAGCGGCCTTGGCCGGTGCGGTCTCGGCAGGCTTGGCCGCTTCCTCGTGCTTGCCACAGGCCGAGAGCGAGAGCGCGAGGCTGACGCCGAGCGCGAGCGGTTTCAGGAACGGCTTGGTCATGGGATTCCCTCTGTGGATGATCCGGATACGGGTGGAACTGGAAACGACGGGCCCGCCGGCGCTGGACCGCCGGGCATGACTTTCGACGCTAGGTCAAGAGTCATGGTCCAGACAGTGTCAAAGGTCAGGGGTGGGGGAGGCGGCCGGCCGGGCGTCGACGCCGGCACCGCGCAGCGTGCGCAGCTGGCTGGGGTCGAGCCGGAGAACCGGGTAGGCGCCCACGGCCTGCGCTGCATACCAGGGCGAGCGACGGTAGAACCAGTCCAGCCGCTCGCGCGGACTGGCGGCAAACGCCGGGTCGGTGGCGAGCCGTTGCTGGAACCGGGTCGCCAGCGCCGGGTCGCGGGCCAGCATGTCGCGGGCGAGTCTTTCCAGCACGCGGGGTTCGCCGTACTCCTTGGCCTCGAAGACGGCACCCAGATAGCCCCAGCGCAGCAGCGAGTCGGGCGCCTGCGGTTCCAGCAGTTCGATGGCAACGTTCGCTGCGCGCTGGTCCATCGGCACGATCACCGAGCCCGGCGGCAGCGTGACGGTGCGGGTCACCGGCGCGACGTCCACCGAGCGCAGCATGTGATGGCCTTCGAACGGCGAATCGGCCCATTCCGGACGGTCGAGCTGGTAGCTGCCGGCGGTGACGGTCACGGCGTGGTCGAGCCGCTGCATCGCGACGCCGTGCGCAGCCAGGCGGTCGATCATCACCGACCATTGCGCCGGCACCACGTAGGCGGCCGGCGGCGTGATCGAGAGGTCCGGCAGCAGCGCGTTCCAGTTCGGGATGGTCCAGGTACGCGGCTGGTGCGGGTCGTAGCGGATCCAGCCCGCGCCCGAGATGTCGCTGGGCGTGACGGTGAACGCGTAGCCCTTGAACACGTGCGGCGTCGACTCGGGCGAGAGTTTGAAGGTGAGCGGTACGCGCGCATCGGGTCGGCCGGCGCGGGCGATCACGCGGGCATCGGCGGCGGCATCCGCCGCGAGCAGCGGCTTGGGATCGGCGTCGATCCGCGCCAGCAGCAGTTGCACCAGGTCGTAGACGGCGCGCACGCGCACCGCGTACGGCTTGAGCATGTGCGTCTCGATCAGCAGTGCCGGCCGGTTCTGCAGGGCCGCGTAGCCGGTGGAGAAGCGCGGGCCGGAGCCGAAGTTCACGATGCCCCTGGTCGGATCGCGGCCGTCCTTGAACTCGAGGTAGATCGAAGCGAGGTGGCCGCGCTTCTCGTAGGCCGGCAGGGTGTGGTCCATCAGCGCCTGCTGCCAGGCGGCGACGCCGGGATCGAGCTTGTGCGGGTCCTCGGTGTACCAGGTCAGGTCGTAGGGATAGTCGGCGCCGTCGGTGGTGTGCACGTCGATCAGGAAATCCGGCAGCCAGTGCTGCCAGAGCCTAAGCCACGCGCGCATCTCCGGCGCGTCGGCCTTGATGTAGTCGCGGTTGAGGTTGAGGTACTGCGACTGGCCACGGAAGCCCTGGCTTTCCGGGCCGTTCTGGTTGATGCGGTGGTATGGCGAGCTGTTCTCGTGGCCGTCCACGCTGAATACCGGGATGAACACCAGCACCACGTGATCGAGCAGGTGCGGCCACTTGCCGGTGACGGCGATATCGCGCAGCAGCATCAGGCCGGCGTCCTTGCCCTCGATCTCGCCCGGATGGATGCCGGCCTGCACCAGCACCACGGCCTTGTGCGTGGCGCGCGCGGCGGCCGGGTCGAACGTGCCGTCGTCGCTGGCGATCACCGCGGTCATCGGTCGGCCCTCCGGCGTGGTGCCGAAGGTCACCAGTTTCAGCCGGCCCGGCGCGGCGCGCTGCAGGCGCTCGAGGTAGGCGAGGGTGTCGGCGTAGCTGGGCGTGGTGCGGAAGTGCGTCGCCTCCGCGGGGGTGGTCCAGTCGGTGGCCTGGGCGCCGAGGGTGGCGAGGCCGAGCAGGCCGGCGAGGATCGGTCGGAGCATGCGGCGTCGATTCCTACGGGGTGAGGGTGCGGCTGGCGGGCAGGGTGTCCGGTGCCACCGCGCCGCCGGAGATGATGAAGGCCATCGCCTGGTCCATGCTCCAGTCGGTCGGCGTGAGCTCGTTCACCGGCACCACCACCAGATAGCCGCCGGTGGGGTTCGGCGTGGTCGGGATGTACACCGCGGCCATCTCGCGCCCGCTGCCTTCCTCGGTCATCACCCGGGTGACGAAGCCGGCCACCTTCATGCCCGGTCGGGGGAAGTCGATCAGCACCACGCGCTGCGTGTTGGAGGGCTTCTGCTGCAGCACCGCCATCAGCTTCTTGGTGCCGCCGTAGATGGTCTGCACCAGCGGAATGCGGGTGAGCAGGCCGTCGAAGGCGTCGATCAGGCGGCGGCCGACCATGCGGCTGGCCAGCCAGCCCACCACGTACAGACCGAGCAGGGTCAGCACCAGCGCCATGATCGCCAGCACCCAGCCATGGTCCAGCGCCGCCGCCGCATCGGGTGCGGCCAGGCCGAGCGCGCGGCGCACCAGGGTAGCCATCGGCGCGCCGACCCCGGCGAGCACGCCGAACACGAACTTGAACACCAGCCAGGTCACCCACAGCGGCAGGAAGGTGAGCAGGCCGGTCAGGACATAACGTTTGACGCGGAGCGGTCGCATGGATCATTCCTTGGACGGGATCACGCCGGATTGTAGGGCGGCACGCGGCTGTGATTTTTCCGCCGCGCCAGCGAATCATCCCCGTGAGACTACCGCCGACCCGTGCCGATGACCCGTCCCGACCCCGACCGCTTCCAGAGCCTGCTTCGCGAACACCAGGGCATCGTGCTCAAGGTCGCGGCGATCTACGCGCCGCATGCCGAGGATCGACGCGACCTGGCGCAGGAGATCGGCCTGCAGGCCTGGCGGTCGTTCGGCCGTTACGACCCGGCCCGCGCGAAGTTTTCCACCTGGCTCTACCGGGTGGCGTTGAACGTGGCGATTTCCCACCTGCGCCGTGGCGAGGCGGTGCAGGGCGCGAAGCTGGAGCCGCTCGATGTCCACCACCTGGAAACCGTAGCCGGCGAGCCGGCGCCCGAGCCGGACGAGCGGCTGGCCGCGCTGCAGGCATTCATCGGTCAGCTCGATCCGCTCAACCGGGCGCTGATCCTGCTCTACCTGGACGAGCGCCCCTACGCCGAGATCGCCGAGATCCTCGGCATCAGCGAGACCAACGTGGCCACCAAGATCGGCCGCATCAAGCAGACCCTGCGCGGCCGGATGACTGCCGCGATCCCCACCGGAGCATGAGCATGGAACTGGATGAGATGAAGCAGGCCTGGCAGGTGCTGGACCAGCGTCTGGCGCGGCAGCAGACGCTGTCCCTGCAGCTTTACCGCGACAGCGGCATGGACCGGGTGCGGCAACGGCTGCGGCCGCTCGCCTGGGGCCTGGTGCTGCAGCTTCCGCTGGGCATCGCGTTGATGCTGTGGGGGATCAGCTTCTGGTCCAGCCATATGAGCGAGCGGGGTTCGGTGATCTGTGGCGTCGCCATGCAGGTGTTCGGCACGTTGGCGGTGATCTTTGCGGCGCGAACGCTGGCGATGGTGCGGGGCATCGACTATGCGTCCCCGGTCCTGGAGATCCAGCGGCGCATCGCCGATCTCCGCGCCTGGCGCGTCAAGGTGGAAGCGCCGGTATTCGCGGTGCTCGGCAGCGTGATCTGGATTCCCGCCCTGCTGATGCTCGCGCAATACGCGGGCGACCGTGCCGGCGTGAGCCTGTGGGACCACCTCCGTCCCGGGTTCGCGGCATGGCTGGTGCTGTCGGCAGCGGCTTCGCTGGTCGCGGTCGGCGTGGCCTACGCCGTGCTGCGCCGCCTGGGGCTGCTTCGATGGCTGGCGAACCAGGCTGCCGGCAAGGCGGTGCAGCGCGCGGAGGCCGAGCTCGACGCGGTGATCCGCTTCGAGCGGGAGAACGGCTGAAGCGGTCGCCCGGTGTCGTCCGCGGCCTGGGCCATGCCCCCTCGGCATGCCCGCGGGCCCCGTCGCCGAAGGTGGCGCGGCGCGCGATCAGCGGCTTCGGGCGCGGTGGATCTCAGGGGCAGGGAGTCGCCGCCGGCGGCAGGTAGGCTGCCGCCGGCCGGATCGCCAGCCACACGCCGCGGAAGCGCTGCACGTGCAGCGCCGGGCAGGCGCGGGCCTCGGCCTCGGTCTTCGGGTAGGTCACCACCACGCCCTGCGGGTGGGCCGCCGCCCACTGGCGCAGCGCCACGGGGCCGGCCGCCTCGTCGATCGGTCGGGCGAGTCGTCCGGCGAAGGTGAACTGCCCGTTGTAGCCCTCGTTGTTGAAGATCGGCCGGCCCTCGGCCTCGGCTCTCGCCAGTACGGCGGACGCCTCGTGCAGGTCGAAGGCGTGCCACCAGGTCAGGGTGAACAAGGTGTTGATCGCCAGCACGCCGAGCAGCGCCGAGAGCACGACCTTCTCCAGCTCCGCGCCGCGGGTGGCGAGCAGGGCCGCCAGCAACACGAACAGCAGGCCGAAGCCCCGGCTGTGCGTAGCGAAGGACTGCAGCATCGGCGAGCGCACCGTGCCATGGGCGACCAGCGACGGCAGCCAAAGCAAGCCGATCGCAAGCGCCAGCGCGAACAACGCGAGCGGCCACGGCCCCGGCCAGCGCGAGGTCGTTGCGACCGGCGCGCGGACCTGTGCCGCGGCCAGCAGCAGGGCGAAGCCGGCGTACTCGGGCAGCAGGTAGTAGGCCTGCTTGCCGGATACCAGCGAGAAGGCGACGAGCACCGGCAGCAGCCAGGCCACGAGGAAGCGCAGACCGTCGTCGCGGCGCAGCGGCAGGGCGGCGATGCCCAGCCAGGGCCGCGGCCACAGCACGAACGGGAACAGCAGTGCCGGCAGCACCGGCAGGTACCACCAGAACGGCTGCCGATGCGCAAACGCGTCGACCACTCGCCCGGCGGTCTGGTGGAACAGCAACTGCTGCCGGTAGGCCTCGCCACCCACCGCGCTGGCACTCAGTGCCCAGGCGAGCAGCACGGCCACCGCGCCCAGCAGTGCCAGCGTGCCGCCGGCGTACCAGCGTGCACGATGGCGTGATGCCCAGGGTTGCCACAGTGGGCCTGACAGCCAGGGCAGGCCGACGTGCAGCAGCATCACCGGCCCCTTGGCCAGCAGGCCGAGCGCTACCGCCGAGGCAAAGCCGACCGGGTTCGGCGGGGCATCGCCGGGGCCGGGGCGCAGAGCGAGCAGCGCCATCAGCACGCAATCGGCCAGCAGCACCTCGTACATCGACTGCAGGCCGAACTCGAACGCGTAGCTGAAGCTCATCAGCAGCAGCGGAGCCACGTACGCGATGGCGGCCTGTGCCGGGAACAGTCGCCGCGCCAGCCGGACGCACAGCAGCAACTCGACGCCGCCGAGCAGCACTTCGAGCAGGCGCGGCCAGCCATTGCCTGCACCCATGACCGCCCAGCCGGCGTGGATCAGCCAGAACAGCAGCGGCGCCTTGTCGCTGTAGGGCGCACCGTTGAGGTAGGGCACCAGGAAGCTGTGCCGCTGCCACATCTCCCATGCCACCGCGAGGGTGCGGGTGGAGTACATCGGCACCGGGCCGTGCTGGAAGATCGCCACCAGCGCGACGCCGAACCACAGCGCCAGCCAGGCGGCCAGGCGACCGCTCGACGGCACTGGACGGTCCGGCGATGCCGTGCCAGTTCGCAAGCTCGATCCGCTCACGGAGTGGACTGGCGGGCGATCACGAAACCCGTCGGCAGATGGCCCAATACCACGTGTGGAAGCCCGTGCTGCCGCAGTACGACCATGTCGTGCTCGTCGACCAGCGCCACACCGTGCGCGGAGGCTCGCCAGCGTGTCTCGAAGGCCTCGAGCGTCGGCAGATAACCGTCGGGACGGGAGTCGATGAAGGGCGTGAGGTCGTCGCGGTCCTGCGCCACGATGGTCACCGGGCGCTGGAGGTAGAACGGCAGGCCGCGGACGAAGCCTCCGACCATGTAGACCGGGGTATCCACGGTGAGCGCTGGCGCCATCAGCCGCGCCACCGGTTCGCCCGAGCGCGGTCCGACCCAGGCCTGCGACGCCAGCAGGGTGATCGTCCAGCCGACGATGCCGGCCAGTGCCAGCGCATGCATCGCCGCGTCGTGATGGCGATGCCGGGTCAGCCTGCCGGTCGCGTAGGCCGCGGCCAGCGTCATGAGTGCGAGGCCTGCAGCGAGACCGCCGAGAGCCGCCGACATACCCTCGTGAGCCGCATCGTGGCGTTGCGTGAGGGCCGCGACCAGTGCGCCAGCCGCGCCGATGGCAGCGATCCAGGCCGTCACGCGCGTGCGCCGCGCCAGCGCATCATGCGGCAGTCGGGCGGCAATGCGACCCAGCAGGAGTGCCGATGCGGGGAACAGCGGCAGGATGTAGAACGGCAGCTGGGAATGCGACAGCGAGAAGAACACGAACACCACGCCGACCCAGGCCAGCAGCAGCCGTTCCACCGGCGCGCCGTTCCACATCGCCCGCCAGCCGCTGCGCGTGAACGGCACCAGCGCGGTCCATGGAAACAGTCCCAGCAGCACCACCGGGAGGAAGAATCCGGGCGGCTTGCCGCGGTTGTCGGCCGAGGTGAGGAAGCGCGTGAAATGTTCGCGGATGAAGAAGTAGTCGAAAAACTCCGGGTGCCGCCGTGTGACCTCGACGAACCACGGCGCCGACACCGCCAGCAGCAGGGCCAGGCCAGGCAGCAGCGACACGCGGCCGAGCGCGCGCCAGTCGCGCTGCCACAGCATGTACACCGCCAGCACCATGCCCGGCAGCACCACGCCGATGAGTCCCTTGGAAAGCACCGCCAGTGCCAGCGCCGCCCACATGCCGAGGTTGATCGTGGTGCGTCGCGAGGCCGCGGCCGGATCGAACTGCGCCACCACGAAGCACGCCATGCCCAGCGCCAGGAACGCTGCCACGCCGAGATCCAGCGTGCCCACGTGCGCACTCACCGCGAACAGCATGCTGCTGCCCAGGATCGCCGCCGCATACAGCCCGGCCGCGCGTCCCCACACCCGCCAGCCGGCCCAGGCCACGGCGGCGATCGCCAGCAGACCGGCCAGCGCACCCCACAGCCGTGCGACCCAGGGCTCGGTGCCGAGCAGCGCATACGCGGCCGCCGTACCCCAGTAGTGCAGGGGCGGCTTGTCGAAGAACAGGAAGCCGTCCAGTCGTGGCGTGATCCAGTCGCCGCTGGCGAGCATTTCGCGTGCGACTTCGGCGTAGCGGCCCTCGTCGGGTTCGCCCAGGCTGCTGCGCATCAGTCCGGCGATCCATGCCACGCCCCACATCAAGGTGACAAGCAGCGAGAGCAGGCCCGCATGTTCGGCGTGGGTCGGCGCCGCACTGTGCGAGGAAATGCCGGGGCGGGCACTCAGCATGTCGGATGGGCCACTTGGGTGGGGGCGTCCTGCCGGAGAGCCTCCCACTGTGTCCGCTTACTCTTTCAGGACGTTTTCAGCTGGCCTGCATTTTCAGGGTGAGGCAGGAACGTCATGCCGTTGCATCGCGCTGCCCGCGCACGGCCGGCTTGAGCCGCACGTAAAGCTGCTTGCGGACGCGCGCCACCACCTCGCCGTTTGCAGCGGTGATCTCGGTCTCGAACCAGCGCAGCACCTTGTCGCCGCCGGCTGCCGCCGAGCGCAGCTCATCGACCACCGCATCCGGCATGCGGAATGCCGCGTGGACGTCTGCGCGGCCGGGTGCCACGAAGTCGATCGCGCCGGCCTTGTCCCATACCAGGTAATCGCGCCCCAGCCGATGCATCGCCAGCAGCATCCAGAACGGATCGCTCATCGCGAACAGGTTGCCGCCGAACTGCGTCCGCACGTAATTGCGGTTCCATGGCCGCAGCCGCAGGACCACGCGTGCTTCGCTCCAGTCCCGTGCGATCGACTGCACGCGGATGCAGTTGAACAGGAACGGAGGCCAGAGATTGATCAGGCGACGAAGGGTGTTGGGGCGCATGTACAGGAACACGGAAGGGGGCGGGGCCAGGATCTTAACGCAACCATACGCAATGGTATGGGCTGGTCGGGGACGCCGTCTTGGCGAAATCCTCCGGCGTGGAGATACTCCACGCTCAAGACGCGCAACGCGTCCGCAAGGGGGAATCATGGGAAGGATCGGCAGATGGATGCTGGGGGTTTCGCTCGTGCTGGCCGCGGGCCCTGCCTGTACGGAAGCGGTTTCGTTCGCGGATCTGGCGCGCCACGCCGAATATTCGGATCTGCGTATCTCGCCGGATGGGAAGCATGTCGCGGCGAAGGCTGTGGTCGACGGCAAGCCGGTGCTGGCGATCGTCGACCTGGTCACCCACAAGGGCGTCGTCGTCAAGCCGCGCGACGGGAACGAGGTCTACCAGCTGTGGTGGGCCAACAACCAGCGGATCATCTACAACGAGACCACCGATCTGGCCGGATGGGACGCGCCCTTTGCGACCGGTGAGCTGTTCGGGGTGAATGCGGATGGCACCGGCGCCAAGCTGCTGTTCGGCTATCGCGCCGGCGGATCGTCCATCGCCACCCATATCCAGAAACCGCAGTCCGAGCTGGCCAGCGCCGAGATGATCGACACGCTTCCTGGCGACGACCGCCATGTGCTGGTCGGTGTGTGGTCCTGGTACAGCTACAAGGACGGCGCATTCACCCAGCTCAACGTGATGAACGTGATGGACGGCACGATGCGGCCGGCTGGCACTGCGCCGGTGCGTGATGCCTCATTTGTGGTCGACCATCATGGCGTGGCGCGGTTCGCCATCGGCGACGACGCGCACGCGCATCGGCAGGTGTACTACCGCACCGGAGAAAGCCAGCCCTGGAAGCTGCTGTTCGACGCGCCGCTGGGCTCGTTTGCGCCGACGCCGCTCGTCTTCAGTGGCGACGATCGTCTGGTCTTCATGCACTGCGACGCGGCGGGCAAGGTCGATGCGCTGTGCCCCTGGAAGGTGGACGGCGAGGCCATGCAGCCGGCGGTGTGGAGCAGTGACACGGTGGAGCTTGACCACCTGATCAGGAGTCTGGACCACAAGGACCTCGTCGGCGTGGCCTCGATGCCGGGCTTGCCGATGGTGCAGGCCATCGCGCCGCATGCCGACAGCATCGCGTTGATCGGCTCGATGTCGAAGGCCCTGCCGGGGGAGAGCGTCTCCATCGAATCGACCACGCAGGACGGCAGCAAGGCGATCCTGTTGGCCAGTTCGGACATGGACCCTGGCACCTACTACCTGTGGGATCGCAAGAGCGGGCAGACCACTCCGCTGCTGAAAAGCCGCTCCTGGATCGATCCGAACCGCATGGCGGAAATGCAGCCGGTGTCGTTCAAGGCCCGCGACGGGCTGACCGTCCATGGCTACCTCAGCACGCCGCCGGGGCAGGAGCAGGCGCACCACCTGCCGATGGTGGTGTTCGTGCACGGTGGTCCGTTCGGGATCCGGGACTGGTGGGGGTTCGATCCCTACGTGCAGATGCTGGCGACGCACGGGTATGCCGTGCTGCAGGTGAACTACCGTGGCTCGGGAGGCTACGGCGGGGCGTTCCAGGTGGCCGGCTACCGGCAGTGGGGTGGGGCGATGCAGGACGACGTCACCGATGCCACGAAATGGGCGGTTGCCCAGGGCATTGCCGATGCGGGCCGGATCTGCATCTTCGGCGGCAGCTACGGTGGCTACGCCGCGCTGGAAGGCGTGGCGAAGGAGCCGGGACTCTACCGTTGCGCGATCGGGTACGTCGGCGTCTACGACCTGGCGAAGCTGGAGCGCTGGAGCGATGCGACCGACTCATCCGCTGGAGAGAGCTTCTTCCGTGGAGTGCTGGGCAGCGATCCGGCGAAGCTGGCGGCGATCTCGCCCGACACCCAGGCGGCAAAGATCAAGGCGCAGGTGATGCTGGTGGTGGGCGGGCAGGACACGCGCGTGCCGCCGGATCAGGGCCGGGCCATGCGCGCGGCGTTGCAGAAGGCAGGCAACGAGCCGGAGTGGTTCTACGAGCCCGGTGAGGGACACGGTTTCTATGGCGAGGATCATCGCGCCAGCCTGTTCCAGAAGGTGGTCGGCTTCCTCGATCGCAATATCGGAAGTGCCTCCGCCGGAGCCAGCAAACCGCACTGATTCCCGGAACCATGCACCGGCCCGCACGCGGGCCGGCGCAATCCGGCGCGCGGCGATCAGAACAGCAGCGAGGCCATGCGCCGGCGGTAGCGACCGACCAGTTCGGCGTCGTCGAGGGTGGCGAAGGCGGCGATCAGGCGCTTCTTCGCGGCGCCGTCGTTCCAGTCGCGGGCTTTCTCCAGCACGACGAGGAACTGCTCGAGGCCGGCCGCCGGCTCGTCCTCGATCAGCAGGCGCACGCCGAGCAGGTCGCGTGCTTCCCAGTCGGTCGGATCGGCCGCCACCCGATCGCGCAATACCTCCATCGTCGGCGCGCCGGCGAGGGCGCCGGCCAGCTCGAGCTGGTGGCGCAGGCGCACGGCGCGGGCGTCGGTGGCGAGGTTGGCCGGCAGCGCATCGAGCTCGGCCTGTGCCGCGTCCACGTTGCCCATGCGCATCAGCGCCACCGCCAGGTCGAGCTTCAGCTCCGGCTGGTCGGGTGCGGCAGCGATCGCCTGCTGCAGGCGGTTGACCGCTTCGGTCGGCGACTCGGTCGGCGCCGCAACGGCCTCGTCGCCCCCGGCGGCGGGTTCGCCGTCGAGCGGCTGCACGTGGCGGGAAAGAAACTCGCGCAGCTGGCCTTCCGGCAGCGCACCGGCGAAGCCGTCGAGAATCTGTCCATCCTTGACCAGCATCACCGTGGGGATGGAGCGGATGCCGAACATCCCCGCCAACTGCTGGTTGGCGTCCACGTCGACCTTGCCGAGGCGGAAGGCGCCATTGAACTCGGTCGCCAGTTTCTCGAGCATCGGGCCCAGTGTGCGGCATGGGCCGCACCAGGTTGCCCAGAAGTCCACCAGCACCGGGGTGTCGATCGAGGCCTGCAGAACGTCGCTCTCGAAGTTGCTCTCGGTGACGTCGAAGACGTGCGGATGGGCGGTGTCGGTCACGGTGTCGCTCCGGTGGTCAATGGCGCCCCAGATCTGGGCCGGACGGCAGCATATCAAGGGCATGGCGATCAACCGGCGCGGTCGAGGCCGGTTCAGCGCCACGCGCCGAGATTTGCGAGAATCCGTTGATGACCAGCCCGGGACACGGCACCACACGCATGGGCGCGAACACGCCATCCACCACGGCAGGGCTGCTGATCTGCGAGCACTGCGACACGGTGTATCGCCGGCGCCCGCTGTCGCGCGGCGAGGTGGCCTGCTGCGAGCGCTGCCACAACATCCTCGAGCGGCATGCGCGGCTGGGGCCGGACCATCTGCTGGCACTCACCTTCACCGCGATGGTGGTCTTCGTGCAGGCCAACATCTGGCCGATCGTGACCCTCGAGCTCAACGGCCGGCCGAGCAGCGCCACGCTGTGGGGTACCATCGTCACGATGTGGCAGCAGCATGCCGAAGTGGTCGCGGTGCTCGCCGCGCTGACGTTGTTCTTCTTTCCGATGGCGAAGATGCTGCTGTTCGGCTGGGTGTTCTGGTTCGCCCGGCGCGGCGAGCGCGGCCCGGGTTTCCGCAGCGCGATGATCGTGCTGCATTACCTCGGGCCATGGACGATGAGCGAGGTGTTCGTGCTTGGCGCGATGGTCGCCATCGTCAAGGCGCGGGTGTATTTCCAGGTGGTGCCGGACCCCGGCATCTTCGCCTACGGTGCGCTGATGCTGCTGATCACCGTGTTCGGCACGGTCGACCTTCGCCAGCTGTGGGACGTCACGCGGGAGCGATCGCGGTGAGCGCGCTGCCGCGGGCCGAGGAACTGGGCCTGATCGGCTGCCACGTGTGCGGCCTGGTGTGCCGCGACGGTCACGTGCACGACCAGGCCTGTCCCCGCTGCGGGGCGCGGCTGCACCGGCGCAAGTCGGCCAGCGCCAGCCGCACCTGGGCGTGGCTGATCACCGCATTCATCTTCTATCTTCCGGCCAACCTGCTGCCGATCATGCGCACGGTGAGCCTGGGCGACGTGGACGACAACACCATCCTCAGCGGCGTGGTCGAGCTGTGGGTCAAGGGCTCGCCGGATCTGGCGGTCATCGTCTTCACGGCGAGCATCGTGGTTCCCATGCTCAAATTCCTCGTGCTGGGGACGCTGCTGGTATCCGTCCAGCGCCGCAGCATGTGGGCACAGCGCCAGCGCACGATGCTTTACCGGCTGGTCGAGTTCATCGGCTACTGGTCGATGCTCGACGTGTTCGTGGTGGCGCTGCTGACCGCGCTGGTGCGTTTCAACGTGTTGAGCCAGGTGGAGCCGCTGCCGGGAGTGGTGTACTTCGGCCTGACCGTGGTGGCGACGATGTTCGCATCGATGAGTTTCGATCCGCGCCTGATCTGGGACAACAGGGACAACGATGACTGAAGAAACCAATCCCGCGGGCGACGAGCTGCCGCAGCCGGTAGTGCACCGGCGCCGGCTGGGTGCCTCGCTGATCTGGCTGGTGCCCATACTCGCCGCCGTGGTGGGACTGTCGCTGGTGGTGCACAGCTGGATGCAGGCCGGGCCGTCGATCACCATCAGTTTCCAGTCCGCCGAGGGCCTGGACGCCGGCAAGACCACGGTGAAGTACAAGAACGTGGTGATCGGCAAGGTCACCCACATCCGGCTCAGCCCGGATCGCAGCAAGGTGCTGGTCAAGGTGGCGCTGGACAAGAGTGCCGAGGGCTTCGCCCGCGCCGATACCCGCTTCTGGGTGGTGCGTCCGCGGATCGGCCTGGGGGGCGTGTCGGGGGTCGATACGCTGCTGTCCGGCGCCTTCATCGGTGCCGACGTCGGCACATCGGACGAGACGCGTTACGACTTCAAGGGGCTGGAGAACCCGCCGGCGGTCACCTATGGGGCGCCGGGCAAGAGCTTCGTCCTGCACGCCGAGGACCTCGGCTCGCTGGACATCGGCTCGCCGCTGTACTTCCGCCGCGTGCAGGTGGGCCGCGTGGCGTCCTACGAGCTGGACAAGGACGGCAAGGGCGTCACCTTCACCATCTTCATCGACGGTCCCTACGACCAGTTCGTCACCCGCTCGTCGCGCTTCTGGAACGCCAGTGGCCTGGATGTCTCGCTGGGAGCGAACGGCCTGAAGGTGAACACGCAGTCGCTGGCCACCGTGCTTGCCGGCGGCGTGGCGTTCCAGGATCCGGCCGGTCCGCACGACGCCACGCCGGCGCAGCAGGGAGCCTCCTACCGCCTGTTCGACGACAAGACCACCGCGATGGCGCCGCCGGACGGCCCGCCGCAGTACATCCGCATGCGCTTCGACCAGTCGCTGCGCGGGCTGGCGGTGGACGCGCCGGTGGAATTCCTCGGCATCAACATCGGCCGGGTGGTGTCGATCACCATGGACTACGACGCCAAGCGCGAGAGTTTCCCGGTGACCGTGGGCGCCGTGGTCTATCCGCAGCGGCTCGGTCGCGCCTACGACAAGCTGGTGGCCCAGGCGCAGGAGCAGAACGGCAGTCCCGATCTGGCGCCGATCATGGGCAAGCTGGTCGCCCATGGCCTGCGCGCGCAGGCGCGCACCGGCAACCTGCTGACCGGCCAGCTCTACATCGCGATGGATTTCCTGCCGAAGGCGCCGAAGGTCGCATTCGACCCGACGGTCCGCCCGCTGCAGATCCCCACCGCTCCAGGCAGCTTCGACAAGCTGCAGGAGCAGCTCGCGGAGATCGTGGACAAGGTGCAGAAGATCCCGTTCGACAGCATCGGCAAGCACCTGGACCAGACCCTGGCCGATCTCGACGGCACGCTCAAGCAGGTCAATGGCCAGGTGCTGCCCGAGTTCAAGGGCACGCTCAAGGATGCCCGCAGGACGCTGGGTACCACCGACAATGCGCTCTCGCCGGATTCGCCGCTGCAGCAGAACCTGCAGGGCACGCTGCAGGAGCTGCAGCGCATGGCGCGCTCGCTGCGGGTGTTCAGCGACTACCTCGGGACCCACCCGGAAGCCCTGATCCGCGGGCGCAAGAGCGACCCGGCCCCCTCGAAGCCGCCGACCGAAGCCCAACCATCCAAGCAAGGGAGCAAGCCATGACGCGCCTGCGCAACCTGTCCGGCCGCCTCGTGGCGCTCGGCGCCGTGCTGGCGCTCGGTGCCTGCGCGTCCGCGCCGACGCATTACTACACGCTGGTGCCACCGGCGTCCGCCGCGCCGGAGCAGGGCGGCTCGGGCCCGGCGTTCGAGCTGTTGCCGGTGAGCATCCCCGCCCAGGACGACCAGCCGCAGCTGGTCGTGCGCCAGGGGGGGCAGGGCGTGGCGCTGCTGCAGGGCGAGCGCTGGATCGCGCCGCTGGCGGACGAGATCCGCGGTGCGCTGTCGGCCGACCTCGCCGGCGCACTGGGGCGCCCGGACGTCTCCGGCCTGGCGCACGCGGACGAGCCGGTGGTGCGGATCAAGGTGGATGTGCGCCGCTTCGATTCGCAGCCCGGTGGCCATGCCCTGCTGGAAGCTGGCTGGAGCCTGCGCCTGATCGACGGCGACAGCACCTCGCGCAGTCTGGCCTGCGCCAGCACCTTCAACCAGCCGGTGGGGAGCGGTTATGACGCGCTGGTGCAGGGGCATCAGCAGGCGCTGGGTCGTCTGGCTGGCCAGATCGCGCAGGCGGCACGCGACCTGGCGGCGGGCAAGGCCCGTTGCCCGGGCGGCTGAGCGGCGACACCGCCTCCGGCTTGGCGAGCCCTCGGCGCTTCGGCTAGGCTGGCCGGCTATCGCGACGGCGCCACGGATTGGCCGCAGGCCCCGTCACATCACGTACCCACGGCACCGGACACATGCAGAACAACGACGAACAGGGTTCCCCCTCCGCTGGCACCGAGGCGGGCGAAAACGCCTACCGGCCGCAGGCGGTGGAGGCGGCAGCGCAGCAGTACTGGGCCGCCGAGCGCGCCTATGAAGTGACCGAGGACGCCAGCCGTCCGAAGTTCTACTGCCTCTCGATGCTGCCCTACCCGTCCGGCGCGCTGCACATGGGCCACGTGCGCAACTACACCATCGGCGACGTGATCAGCCGCTTCCAGCGCATGCAGGGCAGGAACGTGCTGCAGCCGATGGGCTGGGACGCGTTCGGCCTGCCGGCCGAGAACGCCGCGATCAAGAACAGGACCGCGCCGGCCAAGTGGACCTACGCCAACATCGAGCACATGCGTGGCCAGCTGCAGTCGCTGGGCTACGCGATCGACTGGTCGCGCGAGTTCGCCACCTGCCGCCCGGACTACTACGTGCACGAGCAGCGGATGTTCGTGCGGCTGATGAGGAAGGGCATCGCCTACCGCAAGAACAGCGTGGTGAACTGGGACCCGGTCGACCAGACCGTGCTGGCCAACGAGCAGGTGATCGACGGCCGCGGCTGGCGCACCGGCGCGCTGGTGGAGAAGCGCGAGATCCCGCAGTGGTTCCTGAAGATCACCGACTACGCGCAGGAGCTGCTGGACGGTCTGGACTCGCTGCCCGGCTGGCCGGACGCGGTGAAGACCATGCAGCGCAACTGGATCGGCCGCAGCGAAGGCCTGGAGATCCACTTCGCGGTGGAGGGGGAGGCCGAGCCGCTGACCGTATTCACCACGCGCCCGGACACGCTGATGGGCGTCACCTTCGTCTCGATCGCCGGCGAGCATCCGCTGGCGGTCAAGGCAGCGGAGAACAACCCCGAGTTGGCCGCGTTCCTGGCCGAGCTGCGTCAGGGCGGCGTCTCCGAGGCCGAGCTGGAAACCCAGGAAAAGCGCGGCATGGCCACCGGCCTGTTCGCGATCCACCCGGTCACCGGCGACAAGGTGCCGGTATGGGTGGCCAACTTCGTGCTGATGGGCTACGGCACCGGCGCGGTGATGGCGGTACCGGGCCACGACGAGCGCGACTTCGAATTCGCCAACAAGTACGGCCTGCCGATCCGGCAGGTGATCGCGGTCGACGGCGAGAGCTACGACGCGAGCCACTGGCAGGAGTGGTACGGCGACAAGACCCGCGCCGACATGCGCGTGGTGAACTCCGGCGTGCTGGACGGCAAGGACTACCGCGAAGCCTTCGACACCATCGCCGAGGTGCTGGGCAAGGACGGCAAGGGCGAGCGCCGGGTGAACTACCGCCTGCGCGACTGGGGCGTGAGCCGCCAGCGCTACTGGGGCTGCCCGATCCCGGTGATCCGCTGTGCCACATGCGGCGACGTGCCGGTGCCGGAAGACCAATTGCCGGTGCTGCTGCCGGAGGACGTGGCGTTCTCCGGCGTGCAGTCGCCGATCAAGGCCGATCCGGAATGGCGCAGGACCACCTGCCCGAGCTGCGGCGGCGCGGCCGAGCGCGAGACCGACACCTTCGACACCTTCATGGAGTCGAGCTGGTACTACGCGCGCTACACCTCGCCGGGCGCCGCCGAGCAGGTCGATGAACGCGCCAACTACTGGCTGCCGGTGGACCAGTACATCGGCGGCATCGAGCACGCGATCCTGCACCTGCTGTACTTCCGCTTCTATCACAAGCTCATGCGCGACGCCGGCCTGGTGCAGGCCGACGAGCCGGCCACCAACCTGCTGTGCCAGGGCATGGTGATCGCCGAGACCTTCTACCGCGAGAACGCCGACGGCTCGAAGGACTGGATCAATCCGGCCGACGTCGAGATCCAGCGCGACGACAAGGCGCGCGTGGTCGGCGCGCTGCTGAAGGCCGACGGCCAGCCGGTGGCGATTGGCGGCACCGAGAAAATGTCCAAGTCGAAGAACAACGGCGTGGACCCGCAGTCGATGGTCGGCAAGTTCGGCGCCGACACGGTGCGCCTGTTCTCGATGTTCGCCGCGCCGCCGGAGCAGTCGCTGGAGTGGAGCGAGGCGGGCGTGGAGGGCATGGCCCGCTTCCTGCGCCGGTTCTGGCGCGAAGTCACCACGCACGCGTCGCAGCCGGATCACCCGGTGGTCGATCCGGCCGCGCTCGACGCCGGCCAGAAGGCGCTGCGTCGCCAGCTGCACGAGACGATCCAGAAGGTCGGCGACGACTTCGGCCGCCGCCACGCGTTCAACACCGCGATCGCCGCGCTGATGGAGCTGCTCAACGCGGTCGGCAAGTTCAACGACATGAGCGACCAGGGCCGGGCCGTGCGCCACGAGGCGCTGGAGGCGATGGTGCTGCTGCTCAATCCGGTCACGCCGCATCTGAGCCACGCGCTGTGGCAGGTGCTCGGCCACCCGGAAACCGTGCTGGAGACTTTGCCGTGGCCGGCGGTGGACGAAGCCGCCCTGGTGCGCGATTCGCTGACCCTGGCGGTGCAGGTCAACGGCAAGCTGCGCGGCACCATCGAGGTGCCGGCCAGCGCTTCGAAGGACGAGGCCGAGGCGCTGGCCCGCGCGCATCCGCAGGTCCTCGCGTATCTTGAGGGCCTGACCGTGCGCAAGGTGATCGTGGTGCCCGGCAAGATCGTCAACATCGTCGCAGGATGAGTCGCATGAACCGTCTGGTGAAACTGTCGTTCCTGCTGGGACTGGCCGCGCTGCTCGCTGGGTGCGGCTTCCATCTGCGCCAGAGCGTGGCCCTGCCGCCCTCGATGCAGCACATCCATCTTGCCGTGAACAACGGCGGTGACCTGCAGCGCAACCTGGCTCGCGCGCTGCGCAACTCCGGCATCACGATCGAGGACGCCTCCGGCCCGGGCATCGCCGAACTCGTCGTGCCGGTGGCGGCGTTCCGCACCCAGACGTTGAGCATCAGCGGTGGCGCACGCATCACCGAGTATTCAGTGCAATACACGGTGAAGTTCAGCGTGGCCGACGCCACGGGCAACGTCCTGCTGCCCGAGCAGACCGTGCAGATGTCGCGCGAATACAGCTATGACGCCACCAACACCGTCGGCAACGATGCGCAGGTGGAGGAGATCCAGCGCAGCCTGATCGACGACATGGTGCAGTCGATCCTGTTCCGCCTGCAGGCGGCCGCACGCCATGCGGACGCTGCTGCTGCCGCCGCCGGCAGCAGCAAGCCCTGAACCATGCCGCTGGCTCCGGCTCAGTGGTCCAAGGCGCTGGCGGCCGACCGGCTGCAGGGCGTCTACCTGCTGGCCGGCGAGGAGCTGCTGGTGCTGGAGGCGGCCGATGCACTGCGGGCACGGGCACGCGAGCTCGGCTACACCGAACGCGAGGTGCTCGAGGCCGGCCAGCATTTCGACTGGGATGATCTGGCCCGCTCGGCCGCCGGCCTGTCGCTGTTCGCCACGCGCCGCCTGCTCGACCTGCGCCTGCCCACCGGTCGCCCTGGCGTGGAGGGTGCGAAGGCCATCGGCGCCTTCTGCGAGAATCTGCCGCCCGACGTCACCCTGCTGATCACCGCCACCGAGTGGAGCAGCAAGCACGAGGGCGCGTGGACCAGGAAGGTCGATGCCGCCGGCGCCATGGTGGTGTTCAACGCGCCGCGGCCGCATGAGTGGGCCGGCTGGATCGGCGCACGGCTGGCATCCCGGGGGCTGAGCGCCACACCCGACGCCGCGGCCCTGCTGGCACAGCGCGTGGAGGGCAACCTGCTCGCCGCCGCGCAGGAGATCGACAAGCTGGTGGTGCTGCACGACGGCAAGAGCCGCATCGACGCGACCGAGATGGAGCAGCTGGTCGCCGACAGTGCCCGCTACGACGCCTTCAAGCTCACCGACGCCGCGCTCGCCGGCGACGGCGGCCGCGCCCTGCGCGTGCTGGCCGGCCTGCGCGCCGAGGGCGAGGACCTGATCCCGCTGATGGGATGGGTGGTCAACCAGCTGCAGCTCGCCCTGCGCCTGGCCAATGCCCGCGATTTCGGCGCACAGGCCAAGGCCGAACGGCTGTGGCAATCGCGCGAACAGTTGTTCCGCCAGGCGCTGCGCCGCGCGCCGCGCGAGCACTGGCTCAAATGCCTGGCCCGGGCCGCGCGCATCGACCGTATCGCCAAGGGCCGCGAACACGGCGACGCCTGGCGCGAGGCCGAACGGCTGATCGCCGCGATGGCCGAGCCGCGTTCCGCCGCCGCGCTGGCATGAAACCGCTGGCGATCCTAGGGGGCACCTTCGATCCGGTGCACATCGGCCACCTGTGCGTGGCCTGGGAAGCCGCCGAACTGCTGGACGCCGAGGTGCGGCTGATGCCGGCCCGCGTACCGCCGCACCGCACGCCGCCGGTGGCCTCGGCCGAGCAGCGCGTCGCCCTGCTGCGCGCCGCGCTGGCCGGTCAGGATCGCCTGCAACTGGACCTGCGCGAACTCGAGCGTGACGGCCCCTCGTACAGCGTGGACACGCTGGAGGCGCTGCGCGCGGAGCAGGGCGACCGACCGCTGGTGCTTATGATGGGTGCGGATGCCTTCGCCGGACTGCCGGGCTGGCATCGCTGGCAGCGCCTGTTCGAGCTGGCGCACATCGGCGTATTCGCGCGACCGGGGTTCGAGGCTGCATGGCCGGCAGACCTGGAGGCCGCGATCGCCGGGCGCCTGGCCGATCCCGTGGGCGACTGGCGCGGCCGGCCGGCCGGTGCCGTGCTGACGCTGGAGGTGACGCCGCTGGAGATTTCCGCCACCCGCGTCCGCCGTCTGCTCGCGGCGGGGCGGTTGCCGCGCTATCTGCTGCCGGAGGGCGTGTTCGGCGTGCCGGCATCGCTTGACGTCTATCGGCGGGCCCCGGGCTGACGGGGCACTGGGTGCCGGCCGGTCGGTGTCCTGACGTGCCGCCCTTGCCACCCGGGAAGCGCCCGGTGATGAAGCAAGTGGATGCGAGGACGTGGCGACGCCATGCGCTGGTGGTGGTCACCGTGATCCTGCTGCCGGCCCTGGGCGCGCATCCGGAGCTTTTTTCCTCGGCACCCGGAGCGATGCGCTCGGTGTCGATGGCCCGTGACGACTGCCCGGGATCCCGCTGACCGGAGTGCTGCCGCCGATAGCGCTGACGGCTCTGACCGGGTGTCGCCCGTACCTGCGGCCCATGGGCCGGGCGATCGGCGATTTCCCGTGCAATGACGGCGGTCCGGTCGGGCGGTACGGCTATCTGCGGGTAGTCACCCGGCCCCCGGCGCGGCTCAGCGCAGGGCAGTCACGCGGTGCGCGGCACGAACTTCAGCGCCACGGAGTTCATGCAGTAGCGCAGGCCGGTCGGGCGCGGGCCGTCGTCGAATACGTGGCCGAGGTGGCCGTCGCAGCCAGCACAGCGCACCTCGGTGCGGATCATGCCGAAACTGGCATCGCGCTTCTCGATCACGTTGGAGGCGGCAATCGGCTGCCAGAAGCTGGGCCACCCGGTGCCGGAGTCGAACTCGGTGGCAGCGTCGAACAGTGCGGTCGCGCAGCCGACGCAGCGGAACAGGCCGGGTCGGTCGGGCTTTTCGTGGTCGCCGCTGAAGGCCCGCTCGGTGCCGTCCTGGCGCAGCACGTAATAGGCCATCGGCGACAGCCGCCGGCGCCATTCGGCGTCGCTGAGTACCAGCCGGCGCACCGTGCACGGTCCGAGCGGGCGCCCATCGTCGGCGAAGCACTGCAGCCGCACTTCGATGCCGCCATCGGCGGTCGCGCGGGTGCCCGGGCCACGCTCGCGGGCGAACAGGCGGGGTATCACGGCCAGTCCCGTCACGGTCGCCAGCGCGCCACCTGCCAGCGCGGCGCGCAGCAGGCGACGCCGTTCCATCATCACGATCTGCTGGGTAGGGGACATGCGGGGATTCCTCCGTGCCGGGCGGTGACCACCAGCATTCGCACGGGCAGGCGGTCAGGTTACTTGCCTCTGGTACGCAGTAACCGCGCGCATCGATGCAGCGAAGCAGCGGAAAGCACGCCCATGGAGCCGGTGGATGTCCGCCATCTTGACCAATGCCCTCGCGATCGGTGTAGATGGCGGCCTTGCCTTGTTTCAGGACGCCGTCCGCGCCGTGGACGATTCTTCGCTCAGCGACAACCAGCAGGCCGATCTGCGCCGCGCCGCCTGGATGGCGGCGGCGCAGGCGGGCGACCGCGTGGCTTACGAGCGCGTGCTGGGGGAATCGGTCGGGCTGGTCCGCGCGGTGGCCCGACGCCAGGGTGTGCCGGCGGACCAGCTTGACGACGTGGTGCAGGAGACCCTGATCACCATCCATCGGGTCCGGCACACCTACGACCCGGCCCGTTCGTACCATGCCTGGCTGTCGGCCATCGCCAGCCGCCGGGCCATCGACAGCCTGCGCCAGAGCGGCCGGCGCGGTCGCCGCGAGTTGCACGAGCCGCTGGCCGTCGAACAGCATGCCGACGAGCGGCAGGCGAACGATG
>NZ_AMSF01000069.1 GCF_000334915.1 Dyella ginsengisoli LA-4
GGGTCTGCGCTTCGCGATCCGCGAAGGCGGCCGTACCGTCGGCGCCGGCGTGGTGGCCAAGATCATCAAGTAAGCGGTAAAGTGGCAAGTCGCCCGTAGGGCTGGCTGCCGGGAAGGAGGCGAGGACGGGTTCCGTTCCTCGCCCTCCCTGACGCCGAGGCGTCCCCGTCGGTTGGTCAAGCGTGCGACTTTGCTTGTTTCTGAACTTCAGTACGCCAGTAGCTCAATTGGCAGAGCAGCGGTCTCCAAAACCGCAGGTTGGGGGTTCGAGTCCCTCCTGGCGTGCCACTCTTGCAAGGAGCGATGGCGGGTAGCGCGGATCGGTCGCCAAGGCGGTCGCCGCTGCATCCGTCCAGTGCGCATGAACACCAAGGCAGAACAATCCCGAGGCATTGGCGTCGGAGATATTGGCAAGCTTGTGCTGGCCGGGCTGGTGCTCGTGGCCGGCATCGGCGCGTACTCCTGGTACGACGGCGCGGGCAAGGTGCCGCAGTCGGTGCTGCTGATTGGCGTACTTGCCTCCATCGTCGCCTCGCTCGCGATTGCGGCCTTTACCGAACCGGGCCGTCGTCTCAAGGGGTTCATCGCCGAGTCGCAGTTCGAGTTGCGCAAGGTGGTCTGGCCCAACCGGGACGAGACCATCAAGACCACGGCTGTCATCATCGTGGTGGTGATCGTTCTGTCCCTGTTGCTGGGGTTGATCGATCTGATCCTGAAGTCGGTCGTGCTCGACTGGCTGCTCAAGCTGGGTTCGTGAGGTAAGTGAGCATGAGCAAGCGTTGGTATGTGGTGCACGCCTACTCGGGCTTCGAGAACCAGGTCAAGCGTTCGCTCGATGAGCGGATCAAGCGCGCCGGCATGGAAGAGAAGTTCGGCGAAGTGCTGGTGCCGACCGAGGAAGTGATCGAAATGCGCGCCGGCCAGAAGCGCCGCAGCGAGCGCAAGTTCTTCCCCGGTTATGTGCTGGTGCAGATCGAAACCGATACCGAGGGCAAGGGGCCGCGCATCGACGACGAGTGCTGGCACCTGGTCAAGGAGACGCCCAAGGTGATGGGCTTCATCGGCGGTACCGCCGACCGGCCGTTGCCGATCCGTGACAGCGAGGCCGATGCCATTCTCAGTCGCGTCCGCGAGGGCGTGGAGAAGCCCAAGCCCAAGGTGCTGTTCGAGCCGGGCGAGATGGTTCGCGTGACCGATGGCCCGTTCAACGACTTCAATGGCGTGGTCGAAGAGGTCAATTACGAGAAGAGCCGCCTGCGTGTGGCCGTGCTCATCTTCGGTCGATCGACCCCGGTCGAGCTGGAGTTTGGCCAGGTCGAGAAGGCCTGATCCGGCCCCGGCTCTCCACGGTTGTGGTCTGCGTCGGCGCGGTTCTGGCGCGCCGCTTGCTTAAAAGCTGATCAATCTCTAAACTACGCGGTTCACGCTGAGGCTTTTCAGTCTCTGCGTGTTCGCGTTTTCAGATGTCCGCCGGAGGGCGGGCGTTCCATCGTCCGGGAAGGACATGAAGCGAGGAGCCGCAAGGCGCCTGCACTCGCAAGGAAAATCCCATGGCAAAGAAAGTTGTCGGCTATATCAAGCTTCAGGTCAAGGCCGGTCAGGCCAACCCGTCGCCGCCGGTCGGTCCGGCCCTCGGTCAGCGCGGCCTGAACATCATGGAATTCTGCAAGGCGTTCAATGCCGCCACGCAGAAAATGGAGCCCGGTGCCCCGATTCCGGTGGTGATCACCGCCTATTCGGATCGCAGCTTCACCTTCACGATGAAGACCTCTCCGGCCACCTACTGGCTGAAGAAGCTCACCAATACCGCGAAGGGTTCGTCCAAGCCGAACACCGACAAGGTCGGCAAGGTGACCCGTGCCCAGCTCGAAGAGATCGCAAAGCAGAAACAGCCCGACCTGACGGCGGCTGATCTGGATGCGGCCGTGCGTACCATCGCCGGCAGTGCTCGTTCGATGGGTCTGGTGGTGGAGGGCTAAGACATGGCAAAGCTGACGAAGCGTATGAAGGCGGCCCAGGCCGCAGTGCAGCCGGGCAAGGTCTATGGCCTGGAAGAGGCGCTGAAGATCATCAAGGACAACGCCAAGGCGAAGTTTGCCGAGTCGGTCGACGTGGCCGTGCGCCTCGGCATCGACGCGAAGAAGTCCGACCAGGGTGTGCGCGGCTCCTCGCTGCTGCCGCATGGCACCGGCAAGACCGTCAAGGTCGCCGTGTTCTGCCCGGCGGGTGAGAAGGCCGAGGCCGCCAAGGCCGCCGGTGCCGACGCCGTCGGCATGGACGACCTGGCCGAGCGCATGCAGGCCGGCGATCTCGACTTCGGTCGCGTGATCGCTACCCCTGACGCGATGCGCGTGGTGGGCAAGCTGGGTCAGCTGCTCGGCCCGCGTGGCCTGATGCCGAACCCGAAGGACGGCTCGGTCACTGCTGACGTGGTCACCGCGGTGAAGAACGCCAAGGCCGGTCAGGTCAAGTTCCGCAACGACAAGGCGGGCATCATCCACGCCACCATCGGCAAGGCCAGCTTCGAGGCGTCCCAGCTCGCGGACAACCTCAACATGCTGATCTCCGACCTGCTGAAGGCCAAGCCGGCGACGGCCAAGGGTCAGTATCTGCAGAAGGTCGCGCTGTCGAGCACGATGGGTGTGGGCGTGCCGGTCGATACCTCGTCGCTGACGGTTGCGGCGAAGTAAGCAATTCAAGTCCTGCCGGTCTTCGGGCCAGGCAGGCAGTTTTTGAAGGTAGCCCCGGCGGCACGTTCGCCGGGGTCGCCGTCAAAGACCGCAGGCGCGCTCCGCGCGCGATGACGACGGGCAGGGAGCTCGTGCTGGCAGGGAGTCGCCGTCATCGAAAGCGGGAACGCTTAATCGGGATCCGGTTGCGGACCCTGGCCTGCGCAGATGGTGTTGCCCCTTCTGGAATCGTTTTTCTGGAAAGGCCACCACCCGGGATCTCCCAAGGATCCCCGACGTCATGGAAGGCGTCGCCCAGGACCGCAAGCGGCAGGAGTCGCGAGCGGATTTCATAGTGGAGGAGTGATATGGCTCTGAATCTCTCTCAGAAGCAAGAAGTAGTCGCCGAACTGGCCGAAGTGGCCGCGAAGGCTCACTCCTTGGTCGCCGTCGAGTACGCGGGCACCACGGTCGAACAGATGACCGCGATGCGCAAGAAGGCTCGCGAGTCGAGCGTGTTCCTGAAGGTTGTCAAGAACACGCTGGCATCGCGCGCCGTGGTCGGTACCGAGTTCGAGGTCGTCAAGGACGCCCTGACCGGTCCGCTGCTGTACGCGTTCTCGCTCGAGGAGCCCGGCGCTGCCGGTCGCCTGATCAAGGAATTCGCCAAGACCAACGACAAGCTGAAGGCCAAGGTCGTTTCCGTGGAGGGCAAGCTGCTGCCGGCCGCCCACGTGGACGTGCTGGCCTCGCTGCCGACCCGCGAAGAAGCGCTGGCCATGCTGGCCCGCGTGCTCGCCGAGCCCGCTGCGATGTTCGCCCGCGCCGTCAAGGCCGTGGCCGACAAGCAGGGCGGTGGCGAAGCCGTCGCGGAAGAGGCCCCGGCGGAAGCCTGAGTTCGTCGTCTATCCCATTCGATTCAATTTCCAGAGGTAAAACACAATGTCCCTGACCAACGAACAGATCGTTGACGCCGTCGCCGCCAAGTCGCTGATGGAAGTGATGGAGCTGGTGAAGGCCATCGAAGAGAAGTTCGGCGTGTCCGCCGCCGCTCCGGTGATGATGGCCGCTGGCCCGGCCGCCGGCGCTCCGGCTGCCGAAGAGAAGACCGAGTTCGACGTCGTCCTGGTGAGCGCCGGCGACAAGAAGGTCGACGTCATCAAGGCCGTCCGCGCCATCACCGGCCTGGGCCTGAAGGAAGCCAAGGACCTCACCGAGGCCGGTGGCGTCCTGAAGGAAGCCGTCTCGAAGGAAGACGCCGAGAAGTTCAAGAAGGACCTGGAAGCCGCCGGCGCCAAGGTCGAACTGAAGTAATTGGCGCTCTTGCGCGCCATCAGTTTGATCTAGCGTCACGCAAGCCTGGGGGCGTAAGCCCCCGGGCTTTGCCTGTTGCAAGGGCTGGCCTCGTTGCCACCCCGTTTCACCGCGTCACCCGAAAAGGCAGTACTGAGCGGCCGGGCACCGGCTACTGATTCCTGTCTTTTTGATGTCCCGTCGGGCCTGCCTGGCCGTCCGGAGCATCACCGCTTTCCAAAATTAGCCGGTGTGTGCACCACCGGCGTCACTGCGAACCGAGGCGTCACCGACCATGACCTACTCGTTTACCGAGAAGAAGCGCATCCGCAAGGATTTCGGCAAGCGTCCGCCCGTGCTGGGCGTGCCCAACCTGCTGACCATCCAGACCGACTCCTATCGCGAATTCCTGCAGGAGCATGTCGCCCCGAAGCAGCGCGACGAAAAGGGTCTGCACGCGGCCCTGAAGTCGGTTTTCCCGATCTCCAGCTACTCCGGCAATGCCGCGCTCGAGTACGTCGACTACCGTCTCGGCGAGCCGGCGTTCGACGAGCGTGAGTGCCGCAACCGCGGCATGACCTTCGGTGCGCCGCTGCGCGTGACCGTTCGCCTGGTCATCTACGACAAGGACAGCCCGGCCTCGAAGAAGGCGGTCAAGTACGTCAAGGAGCAGGAGGTCTACATGGGCGAGATCCCGCTCATGACCGACACCGGCACCTTCATCATCAACGGCACCGAGCGCGTCATCGTCTCGCAGCTGCACCGTTCTCCGGGCGTGTTCTTCGACCACGACCGCGGCAAGACGCACAGCTCGGGCAAGCTGCTGTTCTCGGCCCGCGTGATCCCCTACCGCGGTTCCTGGCTGGACTTCGAGTTCGACCCGAAGGACGCGCTGTTCACCCGCATCGACCGTCGCCGCAAGTTGCCGGTGACCGTGCTGCTGCGCGCGCTGGGTTACACCAACGAGGAGATGCTGCAGATCTTCTTCGAGCACAACGTGTTCCACCTGGGCAAGAAGGGTGGCACCACGCTGGAGCTGGTCGCCGAGCGCCTGCGCGGTGAGACCCTCACGTTCGACCTGATGATCGGCGACAAGGTGCTGGTGGAAGCCGGCAAGCGCATCACCGCGCGCCACGTGCGCCAGCTGGCGGCCGAGAACATCACCGCGCTGGAAGTGCCCGACGACTACCCGGTCGGCCGCATCCTGGCGATCGATGTCGTCGACGCCAAGACCGGCGAGCTGCTGGCTGCGGCCAACGACGAGATCACGGCCGAGCATCTGGAGGCGTTCCGCAAGGCTGGCATCGAGACGCTGCCGACGCTGTACGTGAACGACCTCGATCGCGGTGCCTACATCTCGCACACCCTGCGCATCGACAACACCAAGACGCCGCTCGAGGCGCTGGTGGAGATCTACCGCATGATGCGTCCGGGCGAGCCGCCGACCAAGGATGCCGCGCAGAACCTGTTCTACAACCTGTTCTTCACCTTCGACCGCTATGACCTGTCGGCGGTCGGCCGCATGAAGTTCAACCGCCGCGTCGGTCGCCAGGACATCCTGGGCCCGGGCGTGCTCTACGACCACAAGTACTTCTCCGAGCGCAAGGAAGAGAGCGCCCAGGAGCTGGTGGCCGCGCAGGGCGAGACGTCGGACATCCTCGACGTGCTCAAGGTGCTGATCGACATCAAGAACGGCCACGGCACCGTCGACGACATCGACCACCTGGGCAACCGCCGCGTGCGCTCGGTCGGCGAGATGGCCGAGAACACCTTCCGCATCGGCCTGGTGCGCGTCGAGCGTGCGGTGCGTGAGCGCCTGTCGCTGGCCGAGTCCGACGGACTGACCCCGCAGGACCTGATCAACGCCAAGCCGGTGGCCGCGGCGGTGAAGGAGTTCTTCGGCTCCTCGCAGCTGTCGCAGTTCATGGACCAGAACAACCCGCTGTCGGAAGTCACCCACAAGCGTCGCGTCTCGGCGCTCGGGCCGGGCGGCCTGACCCGTGAGCGTGCCGGCTTCGAGGTGCGCGACGTGCACCCGACCCATTACGGTCGCGTCTGCACCATCGAGACCCCGGAAGGCCCGAACATCGGCCTGATCAACTCGCTGGCCGTGTACGCCCGCACCAATTCCTACGGCTTCCTCGAGACCCCGTACCGCAAGGTCGAGAACGGCAAGGTGACCGACAAGGTCGACTACCTGTCCGCGATCGAGGAGGGCGACCACGTGATCGCCCAGGCGAACTCGCCGCTGGACAAGCACGGCGCCTTCATCGAGGACTTCGTGTCCTGCCGCTTCCGCGGCGAGTCCGAGCTGCGCCCGGCGAAGGAAGTCGACTACATGGACGTCTCGCCGATGCAGACCGTGTCGGTCGCGGCGGCGCTGGTGCCGTTCCTCGAGCACGACGACGCGAACCGCGCGCTGATGGGCGCGAACATGCAGCGCCAGGCCGTGCCGACGCTGCGCTCGCAGACCCCGCTGGTCGGTACCGGCATCGAGCGCGCCGTGGCGCGTGACTCGGGCGTCATCGTTACCGCCAAGCGCGGCGGCGTGATCGATCAGGTCGACGCGGCCCGTATCGTGGTGCGCGTGAACGAGGAAGAGGTCGGCGACAACGATGCCGGCGTCGATATCTACACGCTGACCAAGTACACCCGCTCCAACCAGAACACCAACCTCAACCAGCGTCCGCTGGTGAACGTCGGTGACGTGGTGGCGAAGGGCGACACGCTGGCCGACGGTTCGTCGACCGACCTGGGCGAGCTCGCGCTCGGCCAGAACATGCTGATCGCCTTCATGCCGTGGAACGGCTACAACTTCGAGGACTCGATCCTGCTCTCCGAGCGCGTCGTGCAGGAGGACCGCTACACCTCGATCCACATCGAGGAGCTGTCCTGCATCGCGCGCGACACCAAGCTGGGCGCCGAGGAAATCACCGCCGACATCCCGAACGTGGGCGAGCAGGCGCTGGCGCGTCTGGACGAGTCCGGCATCGTGTATATCGGCGCCGAGGTGAAGGCGGGCGACATCCTGGTCGGCAAGGTCACGCCGAAGGGCGAGAGCCAGCTGACTCCGGAAGAGAAGCTGCTGCGGGCGATCTTCGGCGAGAAGGCGTCCGACGTGAAGGACAGCTCGCTGCGCGTGCCGCCGGGCATGGACGGCACCGTCATCGACGTGCAGGTGTTCACCCGCGACGGCATCGAGAAGGACAAGCGCGCCAAGCAGATCGAGGAAACCGAGATCAAGCGCATCCGCAAGGACATGGACGATCAGTTCCGCATCCTCGAGGGCGCGATCTACAACCGCATGCGCATGCAGCTGGTCGGCAAGTCCGCGATGAGCGGTCCGGGCGGCCTCAAGCGCGGCGCGGAGATCACCGACGCCTACCTGGACGGTCTGAAGAAGGACGACTGGTTCAAGATCAATGTCAAGGACGAGGACGTCACCGAGTTCCTCGAGCGCGCGGCCGACCAGGTCAAGCGCCACAAGGAGGAGTTCGACAAGCGCTTCAAGGAGAAGCAGGGCAAGATCACCCAGGGCGACGACCTCGCGCCGGGCGTGCTGAAGATGGTCAAGGTGTTCCTGGCCGTGAAGCGCCGCATCCAGCCGGGCGACAAGATGGCCGGCCGTCACGGCAACAAGGGCGTGGTGTCCAACGTGGTGCCGGTGGAAGACATGCCGCACATGGCGGACGGTACCTCGGTCGACATCTGCCTGAACCCGCTGGGCGTGCCTTCGCGCATGAACATCGGCCAGATTCTGGAAGTGCATCTGGGCTGGGCCGCCAAGGGCCTGGGCAAGAAGATCCAGAAGATGATCGAGGCCCAGGAGAAGGTGACGAAGATCCGCGAGTTCCTCGACCAGATCTACAACCACCACGTCTCCGGTGCCGTGCAGCACGTCGACCTCAAGTCGCTGACCGACCAGGAGATCCTGACCCTGGCGAACAATCTGCAGGAAGGCGTGCCGATGGCCACGCCGGTGTTCGACGGTGCCGAGGAATCCGAGATCAAGGCGATGCTGAAGCTGGCGGATCTGCCCGAGTCGGGCCAGACCACGCTGTTCGATGGCCGCACCGGCGAGGCGTTCGATCGCCCGGTCACCGTCGGCTACATGCACTACCTGAAGCTCAACCACCTCGTCGACGACAAGATGCACGCGCGCTCGACCGGTCCGTACTCGCTCGTCACCCAGCAGCCGCTGGGCGGCAAGGCGCAGTTCGGCGGCCAGCGCTTCGGTGAGATGGAAGTCTGGGCGCTGGAAGCCTACGGCGCGGCCTACACCCTGCAGGAAATGCTGACGGTGAAGTCCGACGACGTGCAGGGCCGCAACCAGATGTACAAGAACATCGTCGACGGCAACCACGAGATGACGGCGGGCATGCCGGAATCCTTCAACGTGCTGGTGAAGGAAATCCGTTCGCTCGGTATCGACATCGACCTGGAAGAGATCAAGTAACCGACGGGTTACAGGAGCTTATGCAATGAAAGATTTGCTCAATCTGTTCAATCAGCAGCGCGCGACGCCTGATTTTGATGCGATCAAGATCGCGCTGGCTTCGCCGGAGCTGATCCGCTCGTGGTCCTTCGGCGAGGTCAAGAAGCCCGAGACGATCAACTACCGCACCTTCAAGCCGGAGCGTGACGGCCTGTTCTGCGCCGCGATCTTCGGTCCGGTGAAGGACTACGAGTGCCTGTGCGGCAAGTACAAGCGCATGAAGCATCGTGGCGTGGTCTGCGAGAAGTGCGGCACCGAGGTCACCCTGGCCAAGGTGCGCCGCGAGCGCATGGGCCACATCGAGCTGGCCAGCCCGACCGCGCACATCTGGTTCCTCAAGTCGCTGCCCTCGCGCATCGGCCTGATGCTGGACATGACCCTGCGCGACATCGAGCGCATCCTGTACTTCGAAGCCTTCGTGGTGATCGATCCGGGCATGACCGCGCTCGAGCGCGGTCAGCTGCTCAGCGAAGACCAGTACCTGGAGGCCGTGGAAGAGCACGGTGACGAGTTCGACGCCCGCATGGGCGCCGAGGCCGTCTACGAGCTGCTGAAGTCGCTGGACCTGCCGGGTGAAGTCATCCGCCTGAAGGAAGAGATTGCCTCGACCAACTCCGAGACCAAGCTCAAGCGCCTCACCAAGCGCGTCAAGCTGATCGAGGCGTTCCTCGAGTCCGGCAACAAGCCGGAGTGGATGGTGCTGACCGTGCTGCCGGTGTTGCCGCCGGACCTGCGTCCGCTGGTGCCGCTGGACGGTGGCCGTTTCGCCACCTCGGACCTGAACGACCTGTACCGCCGCGTCATCAACCGCAACAACCGCCTCAAGCGCCTGCTCGAGCTCAACGCGCCGGACATCATCGTGCGCAACGAGAAGCGCATGCTGCAGGAGTCGGTCGATGCGCTGCTGGACAACGGCCGCCGCGGCCGTGCCATCACCGGCACCAACAAGCGCGCGCTGAAGTCGCTGGCCGACATGATCAAGGGCAAGCAGGGCCGGTTCCGCCAGAACCTGCTCGGCAAGCGCGTGGACTACTCCGGCCGTTCGGTGATCGTGGTCGGTCCGACCCTGCGCCTGCACCAGTGCGGTCTGCCGAAGAAGATGGCGCTGGAGCTGTTCAAGCCGTTCATCTTCGCCAAGCTGCAGGCCCGCGGCGAAGCCACCACCATCAAGGCCGCCAAGAAGCTGGTCGAGCGTGAAGAATCGCAGGTGTGGGACATCCTCGAAGAGGTGATCCGCGAGCATCCAGTACTGCTGAACCGCGCGCCGACCCTGCATCGTCTGGGCATCCAGGCGTTCGAGCCGGTGCTGATCGAAGGCAAGGCGATCCAGCTGCACCCGCTGGTCTGTACCGCGTTCAACGCGGACTTCGACGGCGACCAGATGGCGGTGCACGTGCCGCTGTCGATCGAGGCGCAGCTGGAAGCGCGCGCCCTGATGATGTCCTCGAACAACATCCTGTCGCCGGCGAACGGTGAGCCGATCATCGTGCCGACCCAGGACGTGGTGCTGGGCCTGTACTACATGACCCGCGAGCTGGTGAACGCGAAGGGTACCGGCATGGTGTTCTCCGGCATTGGCGAAGTCCGCCGTGCCTATGACAACCGCGCCGTGGAACTGCATGCCAAGGTCAAGGTGCGCATGAAGCAGGTGCGCATCGACGAGCAGGGCAACAAGTCGGTCGAGCACGGCCTGGTGGAGACCACCGTGGGTCGCTCGCTGCTGGCCGAGATCCTGCCGGAGGGCCTGCCGTTCTCGCTGGCCAACACCGAGCTGACCAAGAAGGCCATCTCGCGCCTGATCAACTCCAGCTACCGCCTGCTGGGCCTGAAGGAAACGGTGATCTTCGCGGACAAGCTGATGTACACCGGCTTCCGCTTCGCCACCCGCGCGGGCATCTCCATCGGCATTGATGACATGATCATCCCGGCCGAGAAGAAGCCGATCCTGGAAGAGGCCGAGAAGGAAGTGGTCGAGATCCAGGAGCAGTACCAGTCCGGCCTGGTGACCGCCGGCGAGCGCTACAACAAGGTGGTCGACATCTGGTCGCGCACCAACGAGCTGGTCGCCAAGGCGATGATCGACGGTATCGGTACCGAGAAGGTGACCGATGCCGAGGGCAAGACGATCAACCAGAAGTCGATGAACTCGCTCTACATCATGGCTGACTCCGGTGCGCGAGGCTCGGTGGCGCAGATCCGCCAGCTGGCCGGCATGCGCGGCCTGATGGCCCGTCCGGACGGCTCGATCATCGAGACCCCGATCAAGGCGAACTTCCGCGAAGGCCTGAACGTCCTGCAGTACTTCAACTCCACCCACGGCGCCCGCAAGGGCCTGGCGGATACGGCGCTGAAGACGGCGAACTCGGGTTACCTGACCCGCCGCCTGGTGGACGTGGCGCAGGACGTGGTGATCACCTCGAACGACTGCGGCACCGAGGACGGCCTGACCATGCAGCCGATCGTGGAAGGCGGCGACGTGGTCGAGCCGCTGCGCGAGCGCGTGCTTGGTCGCGTGGTGGTCGAGGACGTCTACGCCCCCGGCGACGACGACGAGCCGATCGTCACCCGCAACACGCTGCTGGACGAGGCGCTGGTCGAGAAGCTCGACAAGGCTGGCGTGCAGTCGATCAAGGTGCGTTCGCCGATCACCTGCGAAGCCAGCCATGGCGTGTGCGCCCTGTGCTACGGCCGCGACCTGGCCCGTGGCCATCTGGTCAACATGGGTGAGGCCGTGGGTGTCGTTGCCGCGCAGTCGATCGGCGAGCCCGGCACGCAGCTGACCATGCGTACGTTCCACATCGGTGGTGCCGCCTCGCGTGCCGCCGCCGTGGACAACGTGTCGGTGAAGACCACCGGTACGCTGAAGTTCAACAACCTCAAGACCGTGCAGCACAGCCAGGGCCACCTGGTGGCGGTGTCGCGTTCGGGCGAAGTGTCGGTGATCGACGCCAATGGCCGCGAGCGCGAGCGCTACAAGGTGCCTTACGGCGCCACCATCTCGGTCAAGGACGGCGATCCGGTGAAGGCCGGCCAGACCGTGGCCAACTGGGATCCGCACACCCATCCGATCGTCTCGGAAGTGGCCGGTGTGGTGCGCTTCATCGACTTCCTCGATGGCGTCACCGTACAGAGCCAGACCGACGAGCTGACCGGCCTGGAGTCGGCGGTGGTGACCGATCCGAAGCGTCGCGGTACGCAGGCGAAGGATCTGCGCCCGATCGTGCGCCTGGAAGACAGCAAGGGCCGCGAGCTCAAGCTGCCGGGTACCGACGTGCCGGCGCAGTACTTCCTGCCGGCCGGCGCGATCGTGTCGATCCAGAACGGTGCCGAAGTGGGCGTCGGCGACGTGGTGGCCCGTATCCCGCAGGAAACCTCCAAGACCCGCGACATCACCGGTGGTCTGCCCCGCGTGGCGGACCTGTTCGAGGCGCGCAAGCCGAAGGAGCCGGCGATCCTGGCCGAGCGCTCCGGCGTGGTCAGCTTCGGCAAGGACACCAAGGGCAAGCAGCGCCTGATCATCAAGGATGTCGACGGCAACGAGCACGAGGAGCTGATTCCGAAGTGGCGTCAGGTCATCGTGTTCGAAGGCGAGCACGTGGAGAAGGGCGAGACGATCGTCGACGGCGAGCCGAATCCGCACGACATCCTGCGCCTGCTGGGTGTCGAGCCGCTGGCGGCCTACCTGGTCAAGGAGATCCAGGACGTCTATCGCCTGCAGGGCGTGAAGATCAACGACAAGCACATCGAGGCGATCATTCGCCAGATGCTGCGCAAGGTCGAGATCACCGAGCCGGGCGAGAGCCACTACCTGCGCGGCGAACAGGTGGAGCGCGTGCGGATCAACGAGGAGAACGACCGCGCGACCGCCCGCAGCGAGCGTCCGGCCGAATACCAGTCGGTGCTGCTCGGCATCACCAAGGCGTCGCTGGCGACCGAGTCGTTCATCTCGGCAGCTTCGTTCCAGGAAACCACCCGCGTGCTTACCGAGGCGGCGGTTCGTGGTACGCGCGACACCTTGCGTGGCCTGAAGGAAAATGTTATTGTCGGCCGTCTGATCCCGGCAGGTACGGGTCTGGCGTACCACGCGCAGCGTCGTCGCCAGAGCGGTCTTACCGATGCGGAGCTGGAGACCCTGTCCGGTTCCTCGCATTCCTTCGCGGAAGCGCCGGTAAGCGACGGTGGGGTCGAGTAAGCCCTTCGCGGGCAACACTCGCTGACATACGAAATGAGGCGCACGGAGGCGCCTCGTGTTCGGGTCATGGATGCGATGGGCCTGATTGCTCGAGCAAGAGGGCCCGTGTTAAATTTCCGCTTCTCGGCAGGCCGAATGCATCGGTCTGCCTTTATGTTTCCCAGGAATAGTTCCGCATGACGACAGTCAATCAGTTGGTGCGCAAGTCCCGCAGCCCGAAGAGCTACAAGAGCGCTTCGCCGGCCCTGCAGAGCAGCCCGCAGCGTCGTGGTGTCTGCACCCGCGTCTACACCACCACCCCGAAGAAGCCGAACTCGGCCCTGCGCAAGGTCGCCAAGGTGCGCCTGACCAACGGTTACGAGGTCATCAGCTACATCGGTGGCGAAGGTCACAACCTGCAGGAGCACTCGGTGGTGCTCATCCGCGGTGGCCGCGTCAAGGATCTGCCGGGTGTGCGTTACCACACCGTGCGCGGCAGTCTGGACTGCGCTGGCGTCACCAAGCGCAAGCAGGCCCGCTCCAAGTACGGCGCCAAGCGCCCGAAGAAGTAAGCATCAAGGACACCCAACATGTCGCGTAAAGGTTCCCACCCCGCCCGTCTGGTCCTGCCGGATCCCAAGCACGGAAGCCAGCTGATCGCCCGTTTCATCAACATGGTGATGAAGAGCGGCAAGAAGTCCGTGGCCGAGAGCATCGTCTACGGCGCGCTCGATCAGCTCGGCGAGAAGAATCCGGAGCCGGTGGCTCTGGTCGAGAAGGCCCTGAACAATATCGCCCCGGCGGTCGAGGTGAAGTCCCGTCGCGTCGGCGGCGCCACCTACCAGGTGCCGGTCGAAGTGCGTCCGGGCCGTCGCATGGCGCTGGCCATGCGCTGGGCGATCGACGCAGCGCGCAAGCGCGGCGAGACCTCGATGCCGCGCAAGCTGGCGGCCGAGCTGCTCGAAGCCTCGGAAAACCGTGGCGGCGCGATCAAGAAGCGTGAAGAGACGCATCGCATGGCGGAAGCCAACAAGGCGTTCTCGCACTACCGCTGGTAATCCGGTGGTTCCCAGGGCAGTGGGCGGGCATGGCTCGTCCACTGCCTTGTCGTATTCGGAGGTCCTCCATCGTGGCACGCACGACCCCGATCGAGCGCTATCGCAACATCGGCATCATGGCGCACATCGATGCCGGGAAGACCACGACTACCGAGCGCATCCTTTTCTATACCGGCGTCAGCCGGAGAATGGGCGAGGTCCACGAGGGCACCGCCACGATGGACTGGATGGAGCAGGAGCAGGAGCGCGGCATCACCATTACCGCCGCCGCCACCACGGCGTTCTGGCGAGGCATGGATCGCGGACTGCCCGAGCACCGGCTGAACATCATCGATACCCCGGGCCACGTCGACTTCACCGTCGAGGTGGAGCGGTCGCTGCGCGTGCTCGACGGGGCGATCTTCGTGCTGTGTGCGGCAAGCGGCGTGCAGTCGCAGTCGGAGACGGTCTGGCGCCAGGCTGACCGCTACGGCGTTCCCCGCCTGGCGTTCGTCAACAAGATGGACCGGGCCGGAGCGGACTTCGAGAAGGTCGTTGCCCAGCTGCGCAGTCGGCTTGGGGCGAACCCCGTGCCGATGCAGCTGCCCATTGGTGCCGGGGACGGTTTCCGCGGGGTGATCGATCTTCTGCGTATGCGGGCGATCTACTGGGATGCGGGGTCGCAGGGCACGACGTTCGAGTACCAGGACATTCCTCCGGAATTCCTCGACGCCGCCAGGCGTGCGCGTGAGTTCATGGTCGAGGCGGCTGCCGAGACGTCTGAAGAGCTGATGGAGCGCTATCTCGACGAGGGTGAGCTCGGTGACGAGGCGCTGCTTTCCGCCTTGCGTGCCGCGACGCTCGGCTCCGGCCTGATTCCGGTCTACTGCGGTGCGGCCTTCCGCAACGTCGGAGTGCAGGCGCTGCTCGATGGAGTGCTCAGGTTCCTTCCCTCGCCAGCGGACCGGCCTCCGGTCGTCGGGACGGATGAGCTGGATCGGGAGACTTCGCGCGGCGCGTCGGACGACGAGCCTTTCGCTGCGCTGGCCTTCAAGATCATGAACGATGCGCCACTCGGCGCTCTCACATTTTTCCGGGTCTATTCCGGCACGCTGCGTACCGGCGAGGTGGTCTATAACCCGCTCCGGCAGCGCAGGGAATGTATTGGCCGCATCCTGCAGATGCACGCCAATGAGCATGAGGAGATCGGTGAGGTTCGTGCCGGCGACATCGCCGCTGCGGTGGGGCTGGACGACGTGGCTACCGGCGACACGCTGTGCTCCCCTGTCCACGTCATTACCCTCGAGCGGATGAGCTTCCCCGAGCCGGTGATTGCGATGGCGGTGGAACCGCGCACCGAGCTTGACAGTGCACGTCTGGCAGCGGCGCTGGAGCGCCTGGCGGCGGAGGATCCCAGTTTCCGGGTGTACGTGGACCCCGAGTCGGGGCAGACCGTCATTGCCGGAATGGGCGAGTTGCATCTGGACATCCTGGTGGACCGGATGCGGCGCGAGTTCCAGGTCGAGGCGAATGTCGGCAGGCCGCAGGTCGCCTATCGAGAGGCGATCCGGCAGCCAGCAGTCCAGGAGGGCCGGTTCGCCGGTCCGTCTGCGGGCCAGGAGCAGTTCGCAAAGGTCGTGCTGGAGCTGATTCCGCAGCCGCGCGGGGCGGGCTGCGGCTTCGAGCTGGCGGCGCCGGCAACGTCGATCCCGCCACCGTATGTCCAGGCGGTGGAGCAGGGGGTGCGCGATGCGATGGCTGCCGGTGTGCTTGCGGGATTCCCGGTCGTTGACGTCCGTGCTCGGCTGCTTGGCGCGGAGTGCCATGTGACTGGGTCGCCCGACCTGGCTCTGCGTTTGGCGGCGGCCGCGGCGTTTCGTGATGGTTTTCGCCGCGCCGATCCGGTATTGCTCGAGCCTGTCATGCGGGTCGAGGTGGTGACGCCTGACGAGTTCGTCGGCGACGTCATGGGCGATCTCAGTCGCCGCCGCGGATTGCTCCGGGGCGCAGAGGAGACTCCCTCCGGGACGGCCATCGGTGCGCGGGTGCCGCTGGAGGAGATGTTCGGGTACGCCACCGCCCTGCGATCACTGTCCCGCGGGCGGGCTACCTTTTCGATGGAATTCGACCATTACGCCGAGGCGCCGGATTCCGTCGCGGGGCGGGTCACAAACCGGGCCTGACAGGCTCATCTTTCGGTATAATTGCGGTCCTTTTTTCAGAGGTTAGAGTCATGGCAAAGGGTAAATTCGAGCGCACCAAGCCGCACGTCAACGTGGGCACGATCGGTCACGTGGACCACGGCAAGACG
>NZ_AMSF01000070.1 GCF_000334915.1 Dyella ginsengisoli LA-4
CCGGCGCGCCCCGCCTTCACGGATCCGGTTCCCCATGTTCGAGTTCTATCCCCAGATCAAGGCCGTGCACATCGCCTGCGTGATCCTCAGCGGGCTGCTGTTCGCGCTGCGTGGCACGCTGGTCCAGGCCGGTCGAAGCACCGTCGCGCACTGGGCGCCGCTGCGCTACCTCAGCTACTCGGTCGACACCGTGCTGCTCACTGCGGCACTGATGCTGCTGACCATCCTGCCCGGCGCCTACTTTGCCAACGGCTGGCTGACGGTGAAGCTGGTGGGCGTGGTGTTCTATGTGATCTGCGGCAGCCTGGCGCTGAAGCGGGCGCGCAGCGCAGGCATGCGCCGCGGCTTCTTCGCCGCGGCGCTGCTGCTCTATGTCGGCATCGTCGGTATCGCCTGGGAGCACCATCCGCTGGGCTGGCTGCACGCCTGGGCCGGATGAGTGCTGCCTGGCGGCCTCGCGCCCTGCGGGCGGCGCCCCGGGCTAGACCCGGGCGAACACCAGGCTGGCGTTGGTGCCGCCGAAGCCGAAGCTGTTGGACATCACCGTGGACAGCCGCGCCGGACGGCTCTCGCGGAGGATCGGGAAATCCGCCGCGCCCGGATCGAGCGCGTCGATATGGGCCGACCCGGCCATGAACCCGTCGCGCATCATCAGCAGGCTGTAGATCGCCTCGTGCACGCTGGCGGCGCCGAGCGAGTGCCCGGTCAGCGCCTTGGTCGAGGACAGCGGCGGCACGTGTGCACCGAACACCTCGCGCACGGCGTGCAGTTCGGTCAGGTCGCCCAGCGGCGTGGCAGTGCCGTGGGTGTTGAGGTAGTCGACCGGACCGGCGACTCCGGCCAGCGCCATCTTCACGCAGCGCACGGCGCCTTCGCCGCTCGGCGCGACCATGTCGGCGCCGTCGGAGGTGACGCCGTAGCCGACCAGTTCGGCATGGATGCGCGCCCCGCGCGCCCGGGCGTGTTCGTAGTCCTCCAGCACCAGCATGCCGCCGCCGGCGGCGATGACGAAGCCGTCGCGGCCCGCGTCGTACGGACGCGAGGCGCTGGCGGGGGTGTCGTTGCGGCGGCTGGCGAGCGCGCCCATCGCGTCGAACTGCGCGGTCATGCCCCAGTGCTCCTCCTCGCCGCCGCCGGCGAACACCACGTCCTGCGCACCGTGCCGGATCAGGTCCGCCGCCGCGCCGATGCAGTGCGCCGAGGTGGCGCAGGCGGCGGCGATCGAATAGCTCAGGCCGAGGATGCCGAACGCGGTCGCCAGCGAGGCGGATACGGTGGAGCACATCGTGCGCGGCACCATGTACGGACCGACCCGGCGCACGCCCTTGCCGCGCAGCAGGTCGGCGGTCTCGATTTGCCAGTGCGCCGAGCCGCCGCCGGAGCCGGCGACCACGCCGGTGCGCGGGTGGCGCACCTGTTCCTCGGACAGTCCGGCATCGCCGATCGCCGTGCGCATCGCCACGTAGGCGTACGCGGCCGCGCCACCCATGAAGCGCAGCAGCTTGCGGTCGATCGCCGTCTCCAGCTCGATCTGCGGCACGCCGGCCACCTGGCTGCGCAGGCCGCGGGCGACGTACTCGGGCATCGCGCGGATGCCGCTGGTCAGCTCCTGCAGGGCGCGCGACACGGTGTCGGCGACGCTGCCCAGGCACGAGGTGATGCCGAATCCGGTGACGACCACGCGGCGCATCAGAAGCCCTCCGTGGACTGGAACAGGCCCACCCGCATGTCGCTGGCGACGTAGATCAGCCGGTCGTCGACGAAGGTCTTGCCGTCGGCCACCACCAGCGCGAGCCTGCCGCGCATCACTCGGCGCACGTCGATCTCGTAGCGCACCAGCCGGGCGTCCGGCAGCACCTGGCCGCTGAACTTCACCTGCCCCACGCCGAGCGCGCGGCCGCGTCCCGGCTCGCCCAGCCAGGGCAGGAAGAACCCCGACAGCTGCCACATCGCGTCCAGCCCCAGGCAGCCCGGCATCACCGGATCGCCGGCGAAATGGCAGCCGAAGAACCAGAGCTCCGGATGGATGTCCAGTTCGGCGCGCAGCACGCCCTTGCCGTAGGCGCCGCCGTGGTCGTCGACGTGGGTGATGCGGTCGAACATCAGCATCGGCGGAGCCGGCAGGCGTGCGTTGCCGGGGCCGAACAGCTCGCCGCGGGCGCAGGCCAGCAGCTGGTCGCGGTTGAACTCGGAGGGGCGGGTCATGGGCTCGTCTCGTGCGGGTATCCGGCGAGTGTGGACGGCGCCGGATGCGGTCGCCCTGACACGGGTCAAGCGGATACGGGCGGCCGCGCGGCGAGTGGTCGGTGGAGAGTCCCGGTGGCTTCGTGTGGCGTCAGGCGTGAGGGGTCTCGGGCTGGGCCGCATCGACGGGCACGCGGTGATCCCCGACAACGGGGGCGGCGGTACGGTTCGGGCGCCGCAGACATCCGCGTGCGGTGCGCAGCGATCCAGCCAGCGCCCGCGCATGCAGCAACCACGCCACCAGCTGCGCCGCGCCGGCCAGGCGCGCCAGCCAGGGCTGCGGCCACAGCACGGCCGCCAGCAGCCAGACGGCGGCGGTGCCATGGACGACGAGCAGCGCCTGCTTGTGCCGCTCGTCCAGCAGACGCTGCACGCCCGGGATCCGCGTGCCGCGCGGCACCCGGCGACGCAGGTCGATCCAGGCCACGAACGGCACGATCTCCAGCGCCATCGAGGCGACCAGCAGCGGCATGCCGATGCCCAGCCCCAGCGTGCCGGCGAGCATGCCGGCACCGCTCGCCAGCGCGACGGCCGCGGCCACGAGGGCGGCCAGGCCGAGCCGCCAGTGCCGGTACAGCGCGCGTCGTCGCTCGCCGGGCACCGGCCACTGCAGCGCCAGTGCGGCCAGCGCGAAGGCGCCGCCGCCCGACGCCACCACCCACGGCAAGGCAACACCGTCCGGCCGGTGCAGGTGCCAGGCCGCCGCCAGCGGCAGCGCCACGGTCGCGGCGGCGAGCCAGCCGGCCTGCACCGGTGCGGCCACCCGTCCAGTGCCCTGGAACATCGGCATCACCACCCGCGCCACCGCGGCCAGCAGCGCGATCATCCAGCCCAGCACGCCGAACGCCGCGTGCACGTCGACCAGCGCCAGCGGCCACCGGCCATATCCGGCCAGCCGCCATGCCAGCAGGCCGCCGGCCAGCGCGGTCGCGCTGCCGTAACCCAGCGCCGCGCCGAGGCCGACGCGCAGCAGCCGCTCGCCCGCGGCCGCCACCAGGCCGGGCAGCGTCATCGCGCCCAGTCCCAGCAAGGCCAGTGGCAGCAGCGTGCCGGCGGCGGCCAGCGCGACGCGGTCGCCACGATGCAGCCCGGTCACCAGCAGCAGTGCGCCAAGGTTCCACGCCCCGTGGAGCCACGGTGCGTGACGCGCACCACGCAGCGGGGCACCCGCGGCGGCGGGCAGGAACTGCAGCACGCTGCCGATCATCGCGTTGCCCAGCACGCCCAGCGTCCACACGTGCACCAGCGCCAGCGTGGCCGGATGCCAGCGCACGCGCAGCGTCGCGTCACCGTCGATCAGCAGCAGCGCGCCACCGACGATGCCCCAGCAGGGCATGGCGAGCAGGAAGCGCAGCGGCAGCGTGGCTGCCGGCGCCTGCTCAAGCCGCAGCCGGGTCATCGCAGGGACGACGGATGTGCACCCGTACGCTGCCATCCGCCGCGGGTGCGTCCGGCTCGGCGTCGAAGCCGAGCTGCGCCAGTTCCATCAGCAGCGGCCGCGGCAGCCGCGGCGCGACGATCGCCAGCGAGGCGCCGGGCGCCAGTTCGCCGGCGGCGGCGAGCGCACGCAGCATGGGCTCGGGGGCCGGAAGGTGCCGCAGGTCGAGTTCGTCGGGCATGGCGCCATTGCAGCGCGCGCCACGCTGCGCGGCGCTGATCCAGGTCAGCCGGTGCCTGCGCTCAGTCGGCGCAGGGAAAACCCTGCGCGCGCAGCATCGCGCGCTCGTCGGCCGGCAGTCGTGCGGCGAGCGATTCGTCGTGCACCAGCTCCACCGTGCCGAACTCGCGACGCAGCGGGTACTGCTTGCGCAGCCGGTCGAACGCGGCCGCGCGCGCGTCGTCGTCGGCATCGAGGGTGGCGCGGAAGGCGTCGTCGTCGTCGGTGACGCGCCAGGCCGCACGCATCAGGTCCAGTGCGCGTCGCGGCGCCAGCCGGGCGACGTCGAGCACGCACCGGGCGGACGCGGGCACCAGCGACGCCAGCGTCATCGTCGGCGACTGGCCGAGGAAGGCGCAGAGCGCCTCGTACAGCATCCAGGTGCCGCGCAGCTTGCCGTCGTAGGAGTAGCCGGCGATGTGCGGCGTGGCCAGTTCGACCCGCGCGGCGAGCCGGCGGTCCACCAGGGGCTCGCCTTCCCACACGTCGAGCACCACGTGCAGGTCGTCGCGCCGTTCCAGCGCAGCCAGCAGCGCGGCGTTGTCGACCACCGCGCCGCGCGAGGTGTTGAGCAGGATCGCGCCGGGCTTCAGCCGGGCGAGCAACGCCGCATCGCCGAGATGGAAGGTGGGATGCGCGCCGTCGCGGACCAGCGGGGTGTGGAAGCTGACGATGTCGCAGCCGGCGATCGCGTCCATGTCGACCAGCCCGGTGCGACCGGCGTCGGCCAGCGGCGGATCGCAGGCGAGCACGTCGAGCCCCATCGCCTGTAGTCGCTGCTGCAGCCGCGAGCCGACATTGCCCAGCCCGACGATGCCCGCGCGCTTGCCGGCCAAGGAGAAGCCGTGACGCTCGGCCAGTTCCAGCAGGGCGCTGGCGACGTAGTCGACCACCGACATCGCGTTGCAGCCCGGCGCGCTGGCGAAGGCGATGCCCTGCGCGCGCAGCCAGTCGAGGTCGACGTGGTCGGTGCCGATGGTGGCGGTGCCAACGAAGCGCACGCGCGAGCCGGCGAGCAGCGCCTCGTCGACCCGGGTGACCGAGCGCACCAGCAGCACGTCGGCATCGCGCACGTCCTCGGCCGCGAGGCTGCGTCCGGGCCGTGCCACCACCTCGCCGAAGCCGGCGAACAGTTCGCGCGCCAGCGGCATGTTTTCGTCGACCAGGATCTTCATCGCGCACCGTGTCCAGCGCCGTATCGGCGGGCGCCATGATAGGTGGCCCGGCGCGGTGGCGCAGGAGCGAGCTAGCCGCAGGGCGGTGTCGTCACGTCCGTTAGTGAATCCAGCACCTCGCGCAGCTGCGTCTGCAGCGCCTGCCACGCGGCGTCCCAGTGGCCTTCGTTCGGCTTGGCCAGGGCAAAGCGCTGCAGCCGCGCGTGGACGTCGGCGAGCCGCTCGCGCAGGGCCTCGGCCTCGGCGCGCGCCTGCTCGAAATCCGCCAGCCCGACCAATTGCACCTTGCGGTCGCGGCACACGCCGATGCAGGTCTGCGGCGCCTCGACGCGGCCGCAGCCGATGCATTGCCAGGCTTCGATGGTGTCGGTCATGTCGCCGCTCCGTCGCACGATGGGGGACATGCTGCGTGGTGGCGCGCGGCGCCGGACTGATCCGGATCAGCCGCCCGCGGCGGTACGGCGTACGGAATGTCGCAGGGCGCTCAGTGCGCCGCCGCTGCGGCCCACCCCGGATCGGCGAAGTAGCGCGGGTAGGCGGCGACCGCATCGCGCATCGCCTGCACCTGGGCCATGTCGTCCGGGTGTGCTTTCAGCGCCTGCGCGGCGGCGAGCAGCGGCACCAGCATGTGGTGCAGCACCGCGTCGCGGTCCTCCGGCAGCTTGCACCTGGCGAAGATGTCGGCGGCGGCCTGCTCGATCAGGCCGACCCGGTCCAGCGCCATCGTCGCGTCCATGTGACCCATCTCGTAGTGGCGCAGTTCGTCCAGCGCCACGTGGATGCGGCCCATGCCGTCCTCGAGTGCCGCGTCGACCGGCCAGCGTTGGCTTGGCATCGGCGCGGGCGCCGCCGGTTCGGCGGGCTGCGCGTGGTGGCTGTGCTGCGCGGGCACCGGCGCGGACAGGCCCAGCGCCAGCAGCATCAGCAGGGTCGGGGCGGCGCGGTTCACGGCCGGCCTCCGGCGAGCCTGCGCACGGCGGCGACGAACTCGGGATCGGTGCGGCCGATGATCGTGCTGCGCGCCACCACGCGGCCGTCGGCGTCGAGCAGCAGCAGCACGCTGGAGTGGTTGAAGTCGCCGTCGGGCAGCTGGCGGTACTGCACGCCGAGCAGCGCGGCCAGCGGCCGCACGTCGCCCGGCTCCGCACGTGCCAGCGTCCACCAGCGCGGATCGAGCTGGTGACGGCCGGCGTAGTCGGCGAGTCTGGCGACGCTGTCGCGGGCCGGATCGAAACTCACCGCCAGCAGCCGGAGTGCGGCCGGGTCGCCGGCGGCGTGGCGGGTCGCCTTCATCGTCTCGATGATCATCGGGCAGACCATCGTGCACGAGGCGTAGAACATGCTGACCAGCTGCGGCTGGCCGCGGCGCGCGGCCAGCGGTGCGGGATGGCCGGCCTGGTCGGTGAGGGTCACCGGCAACTGGTAGACCGAGTCGCCAGGCAGCGCGTCGGCGGCGTGCAGCGGCAGCGCCAGGCACAGGGTGCAGAGCAGGAGCAGCAGGCGGTTCATGGCGTATCCCCGATGGGCCGCGCGCAGCGGAAGCCCAGGTTGACGGTGGTGTCGGTGGCTTTCAGCGAGGAGAGCATGGCGATGCGCATCAGCGTGGCGTAGTTCTCCTTCTGCTCCATGCTGATCGCGCCGGCGCCGCAGAACTTCAGCTTGTCGGCGCCGTCCTGGTCGCGGCTGTCGCTGCCTACCAGCAGCGCGTTGAAGTCGTCGACCCACTCCCACACCAGGCCGTTGAGGTCGCGCACGCCGTGCAGGTCGGGCGGGCCGCCGACGGTGGGCAGGGCGTGGCCGGACGGACGGCCGTACCAGTCCAGCACGCGCTCGCGCCAGGCCGGGTCGCTGCGCGCGTCGGCGCGGGTGGCATCGGCCGCAGCGGCCATCTCCCACTCGTACCAGCTGGGCAGGCGGGCGTGTTCACTCGCGCAGTAGGCCTGGGCGGCGAACCAGCTCACCCGGGTCACCGGCTGCGCCGGCAGCGCGTCGGCACCGAGCGCGTCCGGGCCGGCCCACTGCGAGAGATAGCGGCCGTCGGCGAACACGCTCGGCACGCGATCGCGCCGCCACGCGGGGTGGCGGCGCACGAAGGCGAGGAACTCGGCGTTG
>NZ_AMSF01000071.1 GCF_000334915.1 Dyella ginsengisoli LA-4
GTGACCGCCCCCGCCCCCGCCCCCGCCGGCCCGGCCCTGCGCGCCGAAGGCATCGCCAAGGCGTTCGTCTCCGGCAAGGTGCGCACCCAGGTGCTGGACGGCCTCTCGCTGTCGATCGAGGCCGGCGAGCTGACCCTGATCTCCGGACCGTCCGGCTGCGGCAAGAGCACGCTGCTGGCGATCCTCAGCGGCCTGCAGAAGGTCGACGCCGGACGCGTGATCGCGCTGGGCAGCGAGCTGGGCGGGCTGGACAGCCGCGCGCTGGAGCGCTTCCGCCTGCTGCACACCGGCTTCGTGTTCCAGGGCTTCAACCTGTTTCCCGCGCTCACCGCGCTGGAGCAGGTGGAACTGCCGCTGCACTACCTGGGCCTGTCCAGCCGCCAGGCGCGCGAGCGTGCCACCCAGTCGCTGGACGAGGTCGGCATGACCCCGCGCATGCACCTGCGCCCCAGCGAGCTGTCCGGCGGCGAGAAGCAGCGCGTGGCGATCGCCCGCGCGCTGGCCAAGCAGCCCGAACTGCTGTTCGCCGACGAACCGACCAGCGCGCTGGACGCCGCCAACGGCCAGACCATCATCGACATCCTCCACCGGATCGCCCGCACCCACGGCACCACCGTGCTGTGCGTGAGCCATGATCCCCGCCTGATCCGTCACGCCGACCGCGTGCTGTCGATGGAGGATGGCCGCATCCTCAGCGATCGACGCCCTGCACCGCCGGCCGCGACGCCCGAAGGAACCGCGCCATGAAACCGCTGCGCCTCACCCTGCTCGTCCCCCTGTTGCTGGCAGCTGCCGGCTGCTCGCACGAGACCCCACCGGCGCCCGCCAGCGTCGCCCCCACCTATGCCGCCGTCGCCCGTGGCCGCATCGACGTCGAGGGCGGCCTGCTCAAGCTCGACGTGGCGCGCGAAGGCACGCTGTCCGCGGTCGACGTGCACGAGGGCGACCGCGTGACCAGGGGCCAGGTACTGGCCACGCTGGATCCTGAGCCGGCCCGCCTGCAGCTGGAGGCGGCCGAGGCGGCACTGGCGCAGGCGAAGGCCCAGCGCGAGCTGATCGACGGCAAGCTGAAGACCAGCCAGGTCCAGGCCAAACGCCTGGCCGAGGCGGCCCGGGCCGGCGCCGGCGATGGCCAGAGCGCCGATGCCGCCGCCGCCGCCGTGCAGTCGCTGGTGGCCGAGCGCGCGGGCGCCGACGCGGCGGTGGCGATGGCCACCCAGAAGCGCGACGCGGCCCGCTACGAGCTGGGCCTGCGGACCCTGCGCGCGCCGCTGGCGGCCCAGGTGGTCAAGGTCACCGCGCAGTCCGGCGCCAGCGTCTCGCCCGCCTCGGGCGCCCTGTTCACCCTGCTGCCGCTGACCCCGCCGATCGTGCGGGCGGAGCTGAGCGAGTCCTACGTGGATGCGGTGAAGGTCGGCATGGCGGCCACCGTCAGTACCGACGGCAGCGGGGCGGACCGCAGCTGGCCGGCCCACGTGCTGCGGATCGGCCGCGTGGTCGGCCCCTCGACGCTGGAGGACGACCCGCAGCAGCGCGCCAATCTGCGCACCGTGAACTGCGTCCTGGCCTTCGACCAGCCGCCACCGGACGATGTGCGGGTGGGCCAGCGGGTGCTGGTCCGTTTCGGCAAACCGTCCAACCCCGCGAAAGTCCACTGAAAAGCGCACCCGGCAGGCTGTCAGCCCATGCGCAGGAATACCCCGTGATCCGACCCACCGATTTTCTCCTCGAAGGCGACCGCCGCGGCGTGCTGCTGATCCACGGCCTGACCGGCACGCCGATGGAGATGCGCCTGCTCGCCAAGGGCCTGAACAACGCCGGCTTCACCGTCTACGGCATGCAGCTGGCCGGCCACTGCGGCGACATCGACGACCTGCTCGCCACCGGCTGGCGGGACTGGTACGCCAGTGTCGAGGCCGCCGCCGACAAACTGCTGGAACGGGTCGACCACCTGTTCGTCGGCGGCCTGTCGATGGGCGCCCTGCTCTCGCTCAAGCTCGCCGCCGAACGGCCGCAGCAGGTCGCCGGCGTCGGCGTTTACGGCGCCACCTTCCGCTACGACGGCTGGAGCATCCCGTGGACGGCGAAACTGTCGTTCCTGCTGCCGCTGGTGAAGAAGCTCGGCATCGGCCGCGGCCGGATGTTCGAGGAGCAGCACCCCTACGGCCTGCGCGACGAGCGCCTGCGCAACCAGGTCGCCGCGGCGATGCGCTCGGGCGACAGCACCGTGGCCGGCCTGCTCGGCAACCCCTGGCACTCGCTGGCCGACCTGTACCAGCTGTCCAACCACGTGCGCGGCCTGCTGCCGAAGGTGACCTCGCCCTGCCTGGTCGCCCATGCCAGCGAGGACGACGTGGCCAGCGTGCGCAACGCCGAGACGGTGGTGCGCGGCGTGAACGCGCCGACCGAGCTGCTGCTGCTGGATGACAGCTACCACATGATCACCATCGACAAGGAGCGCCGCACGCTGATCGAGCGGTCCGCGCGCTTCTTCGACGCCATCGTGGCCGGCCGCGACGCCGTCGCGGCGGCGGCCTGAGGCCGGCCGTGCCGCTGCTCACCGTCGCACTCTGGCTGGCCAACGTGGTGCTGGATACCGGCGGCCAGCTCGCCTTCAAGGCGGCCGCTGGCGATCCGGAGGCAGGCGACGGCCTGGCCCGCTGGAAGTACATGGCCTCGCGCCCCTGGCTGTGGCTGGGCGTGGGCTGCTACGTGTTCGAGTTCCTGGTGTGGATCGCCTTCCTCTCGCTGGTGCCGCTGTCCGAAGGCGTGCTGCTGGGGTCGATCAACATCGTGGCGATCATGGTCGCCGGGCGCTTCCTGTTCGGCGAGAAGCTCACCCGCCTGCGCGTGGCCGGCATTCTGCTGGTGAGCGCCGGCGTGGCGATCGTGGGAGTCGGCGCATGAAGCGCTTCTACCTGATCGGCTTCGCCCTGCTGATGACGTTCGACACGCTCACGCAGATCTCCTTCAAGATGGCCGGCAACCATGCACTGCCGGTCGAGGCCAGCGTGGCCTGGCTGTGGCGGCTGTTCGGCGAGCCGTGGGTGTACGGCGCGGTGCTCGGCTACCTCGGCGCCTTCTTCACCTGGATGAGCCTGCTCAAGCACGCACCGATCGGGCCGGCCTTCGCCGCCTCGCACCTGGAGGTGGTCAGCGTGATGCTGCTGTCGGTGTGGCTGTTCCACGAGCCGCTCACGGCGACCAAGCTGATCGGCGCGACGGCGATCATCGCCGGCATCGTCTGCCTGGGCCTGGCCGAACGCGAGGAAGCGCCGCCCGACGCGGCGTGACCGCCATGCCCAGCCGGCTGCGCGAGATCCCCCCCACCGCCGGCCTGCCCCTGCAGGCCGCCGACCTGCTGCCGCGGGGCGACGCGCTCGCCGGGCGTCTGGCTGAGCAACTGGGAACGCCGCCGCTGCAGCTGGAATGCTCCGGCACCGCTTCCCTGCTGATTGCCTTGGCGACACTGCGCGAACGCGCGCCTGGCCGCGACGTGGTCGTGGTACCCGCGTTCACCTGTCCACTGGTGGCCATTGCCGTGCACCGGCTGGGCCTGACCCTGCGTCTGTGCGACACCCGTCCGGACCACTGGGACATGGACCGCCGCGCGCTCGCCGAGCTTTGCGACGAGCGTACGCTGGCGATCGTCCCGACGCATCTCGCCGGCCTGGTCGCCGATCTCGATGCGCCCCTGGCGGTCGCCCGGGAACACGGCGCCTTCGTCATCGAGGATGCCGCGCAGGCGCTGGGTGCGCGCGACGGCGGCCACAGCGTGGGGTTGCGCGGCGACGTCGGCTTCTTCAGCCTCGCCGCGGGCAAGGGCCTGTCGATCTACGAGGGCGGCCTGCTGGTGACGCGCGACGACGACCTGCGCCACGCCCTGTACGCCACCGCCGCACGCGACGTGCCGGCCAGGCCCGGCTGGGAGCTGCGGCGCAGCCTGGAGCTGCTCGGCCTGGCCGCGTTGTACCACCCACTCGGGCTGCGGCTGGCCTACGGCATGCCGCTGCGCCGCGCGCTGCACGAGGGCGATCCGGTCGCCGCGGTCGGCGACGACTTCCCGCCCGACATTCCGTTCCATCGCGTCGGACGCTGGCGCCGCGGCGTCGGCACGCGCGCCGCGACCCGGCTGCCGGCCTTCCTCGCCGCCAACCGCGAGCGGGCGCTGGCGCGGGTTGCACGGCTGCGCGCGCTGCCCGGCGTGACCGTGTTCGGGGAAGCCCCACACACCACCGGCAGCTGGCCGTTCCTGATGCTGTTGATGCCCGACGCGCAGCGGGCCCGCGCGGCGCTGGCCGCGCTGTGGACCTCCGGCCTCGGCGTCAGCCGGCTGTTCGTGCACGCCCTGCCCGACTACGTCTACCTCGCCGACCGCGTGCCGCACACGCCGACGCCGAACGCCACCGACTTCGCCGCACGGGCGATCACCATCAGCAACAGCCACTGGATGGACGAGGCCTCGTTCGAGCACATCGTCGCGGTGCTCGCTCCCATGCTCGACTGAATGCCCCGGCATCCGTAAGCCCGGCCTAAGCCGGCGATAAGCCCGATCTAAGTGCGATCCCCGAGGCTGGCGCAGCCACCCCGCGACCTATCGCGGCGAGGTGGCCACGTTGTCCACACGAGGAGTCCACCATGCGCAAACTCGCCGTTCTCGCCGCCAGCCTTGCCCTGTGCAGTGCCGCCTTCGCCGCCGCCACGAAGCCTGCACCGAAGATCGACATCGCCACCGCACGAACCATCGCGCTGCACGCCGTCCCCGGGAAGATCATCAAGGAAGAACTGGAAACCGAGCGCGGTGGCAGCGGCCTGCGCTACTCGTTCGACATCCGCGCCAAAGGCGTCGTTCACGAAGTGGGCGTCGACGCCCGCGACGGCAAGGTGCTGGAGAACAGCATCGACGACGGCAAGGACTGAGCCTTCCGCCGATATCAGGGCGCCGCGGCGCCCGCGATCGCGCGCAGCAGCTCCACGTTCAGTGCGTGCTGCTGCGCCTGCCAGCCGGCCAGCTCCCGCGCATCCACCACGGGCTGGTCGTCGATCGCGGCCAGCCGCCGCTTCCACCAGCTCTTGTAGCGGTAGGCGGAGATCTCGCCGGTGATGTCGCTGCCGACCAGACCGCCGGCACGCAGGCTGTCGATCACGGCGATGGCGTGGGCCAGCTGGAAGTGCCCCTGGTCCCAGTTGGTACGGGCCACGTCGGCGGCGAACACGTCCTTGTCGATCGACAGGTAGGCCGGCTGTGGCGCGACGAGCTGTTCATCGGCGAAGGCCCGGACCAGCGCGTCGGCATCGTCGAAGGCATGGAACGCGTGGGCCAGCCCGGCACGCGCCGCCCAGCCCACGTCCACGCCCACGCTCCAGTAGCTCAGCCGCCCCTCGCGCAGCGGCGTGCGGTAGTTTTCCCACGCATGGCCGGCGCCGATGTCGGACGAGCCGATGCCGACCACGTGCACGTGGCTCACCGTCGGCAGCATCGCCACCCGACGCACCCAGGAGCCGCAGTGCACGCCGAACGGGTAACGCATGTTGTCCGGGTGATTGTCCAGCACCACCACCTGGAACGGCGCAGCGGCGCGGACACGCTCGACCAGCGGCCAGGTCAGGTGGTGGAAATCGCCGCTGCCCAGCATCACCGTGCCGTGGGCGACCGGCAGGGTGTCGTCGAGCACGCCGCGGAAACGCTCCATGGTGCGCAACGAGCAACCGAAGCGCAGTGACTCCTGCCAGTGCTCCAGCGGGATCACCAGGCGCTGCGGCAGCGGCCCGACGGAGCGGTCGATATCGAGGACGATGGGGCGGGTCATGCCGGGTCGATGGCCTGGGCCGGCTGCACCGGCTCGCTTTCGAAGTGGTGGGCGATGCGGCGGAACAGCGCGCGCAGCAGCGGGTTGCGCACGTAGACGGCGTGCCGGGTGATGCAGAAGCGCGCGCCGAGCTGGCGCTTGACCGCGGTGTCGGTCCAGCCGGCCACGTAATGGCTCAGGCCGCGACGGCGCGCGTACTCGAGGTTTTCCATCCAGCTGACGAAGTACAGGTTGTGCTCGCGCGCGGCCGGATAGGCCAGCCCGATGTACTTGTCCACCAGTTTGCCGGCGTACTCGTAGCAGAGGTTCCAGCCGATCAGCTCGTCGCCGGCGAAATAGGTGAACACCAGCCCGCCGCTGCCCGCGTCGCAAAGCAGCGCGCGCAGGTAGTCGGCCGACAGGTGGTCGAAGTGGATCTCGCTCTGCGCGTAGACGTTCTCGTAGAGGGCGATGAATCGCTCCATCACGGTGTCGATCGCGAAGGCCGCGTCGCCGGTGCGCCAGGTTTCGATGCGCAGGTCCGCGCGCGAGCGCAGCTTGCGTTTCATCTCCTTGCGCCGGCTGCGCGAGAGGCGCGCGAGATAATCCTCCTCACTGTCGAAATCGATCGGCACCCAGGCCAGCGCCATCCCCTCGAGCAGCACACAGCCCTCCGCCTCCAGCGCACGCGCCAGCGCGGCCGAGCGCAGGTTGTCGGCCACGTCCAGCAGCGGCGATTCCGGAGCGATGTCCTTCACCACCATCAACGCACAGTCGCGGCCGTAGCCGGACACCAGCTCGCCCGCCAGCGCCTCGGGCTCGGCGCCACGCGGCAACGGTGCGAACTCGGTGGCGGTGCAGCCGACGAAGCGGGTGCGCCAGCGCAGCAGGCGACCCCAGCGGGCATAGCCCGGCAGGGCCATCACCCGCTGGCGCAACGCATCGTCCGCCGTGGTCAGCAGGTCGAACGGCGCCACGAAGGTGGGCATGCCCGACGGCGTGGTGGCGGCCACGAAGCCATCCGGCGGATGGGCGAGGAACTGCCGCAGCAGGCTCTCCGGCTCCAGTTGGGCGAGATAGCTCATGGGCGTCGAGACGGCGCGCTGCCTCGCCTCAGGCGGCGCGCACCGCCAGCACGGCGTTCAGACCGCCGAAGGCAAAGGAGTTGCTGAGCGCCGCGCGCACCTTGAGTTCGCGTGGCTGGTTGGGCACGTAGTCCAGGTCGCAGGCCGGATCGGCCACGTCCAGGTTGGCGGTCGGCGGCACCACGCCGTCGCGCATCGCGCCCAGCACGGCGACCAGTTCCAGCGCGCCGGAAGCACCCAGCGCGTGGCCATGCATCGACTTGGTCGAGGACACCGCCAGCTTCGGCGCATGGGCGCCGAACACCGCGTGGATCGCCCGCGTCTCGGTCGGATCGTTGGCCGGCGTGCCGGTGCCGTGGGCGTTGATGTAGTCGATGTCTTCGGGTGCCAGGCCCGCGTCGGCCAGTGCCTGCGCCATGGCCGAGCCGCTGCCGGCCGGATCGGGCGCCACGATGTCGCCGGCGTCGGCACTCATGCCCACACCGGCCAGCACGCCGAGGATGTTCGCGCCACGCGCCCGCGCATGGGCCATCGACTCGAGCACGAACACTCCGGCGCCCTCACCCAGCACCAGGCCGCGACGGTTGCCGCTGAACGGACGGCAGGTGTCGTCGGCCAGCACGCGCATGGCCTCCCACGCGCGCAGGGCGCCATAGCTGAGGCAGGCTTCGGTGCCGCCGGCGACGGCGACGTCGATCAGGCCGGCGCGGATCATCAGCGCGGCCTGGGCGATGGCGTGATTGGTCGACGCACAGGCGCTGGCCACCGCGAACGACGGTCCGCGCAGGCCGTGCGCCATGCTGATCTGGCTGGCCGGCGCGTTGATCATCAACCGCACGATGGTCAGCGGATGCAGGCGCGTGGCGTTTTCCGCGTAGAGCCGGCGGCTCTGCTCGTCCTGGGTGGTCTCGCCGCCCACGCCGGTGCCGATCACCACGCCGGTGCGGCCACCGAGGCCGCCGGCGGCAAAGTCCAGACCGGACTGGGCCACCGCCTCGTTCGCCGCGTACAGCGCGAACTGCGAGGCGCGGTCGAGCATCGGCAGCGCCCGCTCGCCGAAATGCGCGGCCGGATCGAAGCTCTCCGGCACCTGCGCGGCGATGCGCACGCGCAGGTCGGCGGCGCGCTCGTGGCGCAGCGGGCGGATACCGCTGCGTCCCTCGCGCAATCCGCTCCACAGGGCCTCGGCACCCTCGCCGAAGGCGCTGATCGCGCCCATGCCGGTGATGGCGATGGCGCGGTTGTCGACTTCGGTCACTGCGCGCCGCCTTCCCCGCCGGCCGCCTGGGCGGCCACCACGGCATCGATCAGGTGCTGCACCGTGTCGGTGTCGAAGTTGGTGCCCTGGTCGGGGAAGTGGATGTCGAAGTGCTCCTCGATGTCGAAGATCACCTCGATCGCATCCAGCGACGCCACGCCAAGATCCTTCAGCGTGGATTCGTTGCGGATGGTGGCCACGTCGATCTTCGCCTGCTTGGCGATGATCGCGAACACCTGGTCGCGGATGGCGTCGATGGATTGCGGCTCGGTCATGTCGAAAACGTCCCTGGTGTGGAGTTACATCGAACGCTTCGCCTTGGTGATCAACTGGTCCAGCAACGCGATGGCCAGGTCGATCTCCTCGTGGGTGATTTCCAGCGAGGGGGCGAAGGTGATGACGTTCTTGTACCAGCCGCCGACGTCGAGCACGAGGCCGATCTTCTTGCCGTTGTGCTCCAGGTCGCCGGCCAGGCCGATGTCGACCATGCGGTCGAGCAGCGCCTTGTTCGGGGTGAAGCCGTCGTCGGTGCAGATCTCGGCGCGCAGCGCCAGGCCCAGGCCGTCGACGTCGCCAATCTCCTTGTGCTTCTTCTGCAGGTCGCGCAGGCCATCGAGGAAATGCGCGCCCTTCTTCGGCACGCTGGTCTCGTAGTCCAGCTCGTAGCCCATCTTGATCACTTCCAGACCCAGCGAGGTGCCCAGCGGGTTGGAGTTGAAGGTGGAGTGGGTGGAACCCGGCGGGAAGATGGTCGGGTTGATCATCTCCTCACGCGCCCACAGGCCGGAGAGCGGGTTCAGGCCGTTGGTCAGCGCCTTGCCGAACACCACCGCATCCGGCACCACGCCGAAGTGCTCGATCGACCACAGCTTGCCGGTGCGCCAGAAGCCCATCTGGATCTCGTCGACCACCATCAGGATGCCGTACTGGTCGAGCACCTTCTTCAGGCCCTGGAAGAAGCCCATCGGCGGGACGACGTAGCCGCCGGTGCCCTGGATCGGCTCGACGTAGAACGCGGCGTACTCGCACTGGCCGGTCTTCGGGTCCCACACGCCGTTGTATTCGGTCTCGAACAGGCGCGCGAACTGGTTCACGCAGTTCTCCGAGTACTCCTCGGCCGTCATGCCCTTCGGGCGGCGGAACGGGTACGGGAACGGCAGGAACATCGCGCGCTCGCCGAAGTGGCCGAAGCGGCGGCGGTAGCGGTAGCTGGAGGTGATCGACGAGGCGCCCAGGGTGCGGCCGTGGTAGCCGCCCTCGAAGGCGAACATCAGGCTCTTGCCGTTCTTGAAGTTGCGCACCAGCTTGAGCGAATCCTCGATCGCCTGCGCGCCGCCCACGTTGAAGTGCACGCGGCCGTCGAGGCCGAACTTCTTCTTGGCGTCCAGCGCGATCGTCTTGGCCAGCTCGATGCGGGTCTGGTGCAGGTACTGGCTGGCCACCTGCGGCAGCAGGTCGATCTGGCTCTTCAGCACGTTGTTCAGGCGCTGGTTGGCGTAACCGAAGTTCACCGCCGAGTACCACATCTGCAGGTCCAGGAACGGCGTGCCTGCGGTGTCGTACATGTAGCTGCCGTTGCAGGTGCGGAAGATCTTCGGCGGGTCCACGTAGTGCACGGTGTCGCCGAAGGAGCTGTACTTCGCCTCGTCGGCGAGCAGCTGCGCGTCGTCGATCACCAGGCTGGCGTTCTTGTCGAAAGCGTTCATCGGATATCCGGAGGAAAGGGGATCAGGGGGTAACCGCGGCAGCCGGCGTCGCCTCGGCGAGCAGGCTGCCGTCGAGCAGGCGGGGCAGGAAATCGAGCGCGTCCTCGAAGCCGGTGATCGGCACGTAGGCAATGCCGGCGGCGCGGCAGTGCTCGATGAGGCGGTGCTTGGCGAACACGAAGTCGACCCGGTCGGCGGCGCAGAAATCCGAGGCGCCGTCGCCGATCAGCAAGGTGCGGGTGGCGCCGGAAGCGCGGGCCTGCTCGACGCAGGCGCACTTGCAGGTGCCGCTGCGGCAACCCTCGGCCTGGAACGGCGAGGTGAGCTGCCAGCGCTGCGGCGGCGTGCCCGGCGCCAGGTGGTTGGCGGCCAGCGGCAGGTCGTCGAGGCCGTAGCGGCCGAGAATGCGATGGATCGCATAGTCCAGGCCGTCGCTGACCACGCGGATCGGCACGCCCAGCTCGCGCGCCTTGGCCACGAAGCCGGGGAAGGCGTGATCGATCCACAGCGTGGCGAGGTGGGTATCGAGCTGCTCGCGGCTCATGTCGAGCAGGGCGACCTGCCCGCTCATGCATTCGCGCGAGCCGATGCGACCGGCGCGCCAGTCCTGCTCCAGCGCCTCCCAGCCGGGACGGCCGTAGCGGTCGAGCAGCGAGTCGATCACGTCCTCGACGGAAATGGTGCCGTCGAAGTCACACAGGATGGTCCAACCGGAAACAGGCACAGGCGTCTTCACGTTCGTAGGCATGGTGAAAGGCTAGGCAGGCAGTCTTTCCCCGTCCTTTCCCTTTCTTGCGATGGCCCGGATGTCATCGCTGGCACGCCTCGCGCGTTGACCGGAAAACCGGATCCCTGCCCGAAACCCCACGACGCCCATGCCATCGAGCGCCCGACTCCTCCTGTCCATCTCCCTGACACTCGCGATGCTTCCGCTTGCCGCCAGGGCCAGCGAGAGTACCGTGGTTGCGGTCGGCGTGGGAATGCAGCGCATGCCCGCCTGGCCCGGTTCGCGGCACCAGCGCGAGGATCCGGTGCCCTACATCGACGTCGAACTGCCCGGGATCGGCAGCCTGTCCACGCTGGACGGGCTGGAGGTGGAGCTGCTGCACGGCCCCGCGCTGCGCGGCGGCTTCTACGGCAGCTACCAGTGGGGCCGCGAACGCACCGACCTGGGCCCGCTCGGCGGCAAGATCCCCAGCCTGGCGCCCCGCCTGAATGCCGGCGGCTACCTCGAGTGGCAGCTGAACAAATCCGTGGATGTGGGGACCAACCTCAGCCACGACACCGCCGGCGCCGGCGCCTACCTCAACCTGTACGCCGACACCGACCTGCCGTCGATCGGCCCGCTGGAGCAGGCGGCGAGCATGCGCTGGTCGCTGATGAACGGCGCCGCGATGAACCGTTTCTTCGGCATCGGGCCGGCCTCCGCCAGCGCGCTCGGCGTCCGCCCCTGGCGCCCCGGCGGTGGCAGCGAAATGGCCTCGCTGGAGTACGACCTGTACCTGCCGACCAGCAAGCACACCGGCCTGGCGCTCTCGGTGGTCTACGGACGCCTGCTCGGCGGCGCGGCAAACAGCCCGCTGGTCAGCCGCTTCGGGTCAGCCACGCAGTGGACGCAATCGCTGGCCTTCATCTACCACCCGTGACGGCGGTGGCACCGCCACCACCAGCAACGCGACCAGCAGATGCACGCCGGCAATCAGCCACCGGCTGCCGGCCAGATCGACCGTGTCCGCCGGCAACAGCGGATCGAGCACGCCGTTGGCCAGGTTCCAGCCCCAGTGCAGGCCGACCGCGGCCCACAGCGTGCCGGCACGGCACAGCGCGGTGGCGTAGGCGACGCCCATGCAGAAGATCATCAGCCATTCGTTCGGTCCCCGCTCCAGCCGGTACAGGTGGTTGAGCACGAAATAGCCGGCCGAAAACGCGACGAAGACGAACCCGCGGTACCAGGCGATGCCCGCCGCGCGGTACCAGAAGCCGCGCGACAGGATGTCCTCGGCGAGCGACGGCACGAACGTGGACAGGGCCAGCATCGGCAGGGCGGCGAGCAGCGCATGGAAACCGGCCGCGGACAGCGCCGGTCCGGTCGGCGCATAGATGCCGAGCCGCTCGCCGACCAGGATCGCCAGCGCATTGGCGATCAGCGCCACCAGCAGCCCGAATGCCAGCCATGCCAGCGACGAGGAGCGCCGGTCCAGCGCATAGGCGCCGTAACCGCGCCAGCCCAGCCAGCGCGACAGCGGCCAGGCCGCCAGCACGCAGGCGATCATCAGCGTCGCCTGCAGCGGAAAACTGTGCAGCAACCGCTGGCCGATCCCCTCGGCCGACTGGTACAGCACGAACAACACCGCGAACGCGATGACGGCCCGCCCCCGCGGTGCCTTCCTGTTCCCCATGGATGCCCCTTTCCCCTCGTAGGACGCGGCTCCCGCCGCCCGCGATCAGCGGTCGTCGCGCGTCCAGATGAAGCCGTCCTCCTCGCGCACCGGGAAGGTGGCGACCGGCTCGTAGGCCGGCGGGCAGGTCACCGCGCCGGTACGCAGGTCGAAGCGCGCGCCGTGGCGCACGCACTCGACCTCGAAACCGTGCACCTCGCCTCCGGCCAGCTCGGCGCCGTCGTGGGTGCACACGTCCTCGATGGCGTAGAGGTCGCCGTCGATGTTGTAGACCGCGATCGCGGTGTCGCCGTCCCAGGCGATGCGGAACTCGCCGGGGAGGATCTCGCTGCGGGTGCCCACCTTCACCCAGCCCGCCGGGCCGCTCATGCGGCCACCCCGGCCAGCGGCTTTTCCAGCACCTCGAAACGCAGGTCGTCGCGACGCGGGATGCCGAAGCGCTCGTCGCCGTACGGGAACGGCTTGCTCTGCCCGGTGCGCACGTAGCCGCGGCGCTCGTAGAAGGCGATCAGCTCCTCGCGCTGCACGATCACCGTCATGCGCATGCGGTCCACGCCCCAGCGCTCGCGCGCCACGCGCTCGGCCTCGGCGATCACCTGCTTGCCGATGCCGCCGGTCTGCCGCGTGGGATCGACCGCGAACATGCCGAAGTAGGCCGCGCCGTCCTGCTTCTCCAGATGGCAGCACGACACCAGCACGCCATCGAGCTCGGCCAGCAGCACCAGGCTGTCCGCACGGGCGATCGCCTCGCCGACGTCCTGCGCGTCGGTGCGCTGGCCATCGAGCAGGTTCGATTCGGTGGTCCAGCCACGCCGGCCGGACTCGCCGCGATAGGCCGATTCGACCAGGGCCACCACGGCCGGGATGTCTGCCGCGGTGGCGGCACGAAAGGTGGGGACGGGAGAAGAGCGCATGATCATCCGCCGATCATAATCCGGCCCTGTCCCCCGCCGCATGCTGCGATGCGACCGGCGGCAAGACGAGGCGTGCGACGCCGATCGAAGAGACGTGCGACGCCTTCTCCAACAACGCGCGGCAGGTGTCGCCGGGGAGGCTGCCCCGCTTGTGGTCGTCCTGCGCGATTGCGCAAGGCCCGCGGGGTACCACAGCGCGATGCTGGGGGCACCCCGCCGTGGCGATGGCGCGCTACGCCGCGTGCACGGGCCGCGGCGTAGCGGTGACGAGCCCTGCTCAGGCCTCGCCCGGTGCGACCTTCATCGTCGCCGGGGCCAGCCGCGGGTGACGACACAGGTTGAACCCGCGGGAAAGCACTTCGCGACCATCGGCATAGACCATGCGCAGGTCGTAGCGGCATTGGCGCGGGCCGTCCAGCGCCAGGCCCAGTTGCCGCCCCGGATACACCGGATGCCCGGCCAGCGGCAGGCGGCTCCAGGCCGAGGAACCGGCGGAGGCGGCTTCCACCGCCACGATCGGCGTGGATGCGGCATTGACCACGCGCAGGTACTGGGTGGCAGCGACCGGCGCGGCAAACGGCACGGCGAACAGCAGGGCGATGAGGGTCTTGGACATGGGGATTCTCCACGACGGGCGCGCACGGCTCCGCGGCGCCGCGTTCACGCGGCACTCGATGCGCAGGGACAGGGGGAGGAACAGCGCCGGCGGCGGAGCGTGCGCCGGCGCGGGTGCCACGGGCCGCAGGACGCGGCCGCGGGCGGGGCGATCAGCTCAGCTTGCGGGCGATCGCGAAGTACACCAGGTTGCCGAGGCCCGTGGCGCCGGCCAGCACGGCGATCATGCCGGGGGTGAGTTCATGCCAGTCGGACTGCTGGATGATGGCGAAGCCGGCGGCCAGCGCGACCAGGATGATGCCCCAGCGCAGCGAGGCGTGGCGGCGACGCACCTCCTCGCCCTGCAGGATCGAACGGATCAGCTCTTCCGAGCCGCCCACGCCGACCATCTTCTGGCGAAAACGGGCGTCGATGACTGACTTGATGGCGTAGGTGATGCACAGGAACAGGACAATGGGGATCAGGTTGCCGTCGATCATGGGGTGCTCCAGCGGTGGTTGGGTGACGGGGCCATAGATACGGGCATCCCGGCGGCGGTTGCAGGCCGGGGCCCGCCCCTGTCGGAAGTCATGCCTGCCGGAAGGGATGCAACCGTCCGGCACATGCACGTATCCCATGCCGGCATGGAAGCTAGCGTGCCATGACCGAAACCCCCGCCGACCCGCGCAGCGACGACCGCGCCCTGGTGCAAGCCGTGCTGGCCAATGCACCGGGGGCGTTTGCACGCCTGGTGCGCGAGTACCAGGGCCTGTGCTGGCACATCATCCAGCGCATGGTGCGCAACCCGGAGGACGCCCGCGAGCTGTGCCAGGACACCTTCCTCAAGGTGCACCAGCACCTGCACCAGTACCGCCACGAGAGCGCGCTGAAGTCCTGGATCGGCCGGGTCGCCTACACCGTCGCCCTGCGCCACCTGGAGCGCAAGCGCATCGCCATCGTCGACAACGTGCTGGGCGAGGACGACGACCTCTCGCTGCTGGACTCCATCGGCGACGGCCGCGACCTGGAGGCGGACTGCGCCGACGAGGAGATGCACGGCCACCTGCAGGCCGCCATCGACACCCTGCCCCCGCTGCCACGCACCGTGCTCACGCTCTACCATCTGGACGAGCTGAGCATTCCCGAGATCGCCCAGGTCACCGGCCTGGCCGCCGGCACCATCAAGAGCCACCTGTTCCGCACGCGCCTGAAACTGCGCGAGACGCTGGAAACCCGGTTGGGAGTTCCGTCATGAGCAAGCATCGCGACATCGATTTCTTCGAACGGCCCGCCGCCGCCCGCGAGTGGCAGGCGCAGGAAACAGCGCTGCAGGCCGCCCGCGAGGGCCGCGCCCCCGCCAGCGCGCGCGAAGCGGCCTATCGCCGGATCGACGCGGCCATCCGCGCCGACGACGCCGTCGGCCTGGACGCCGACTTCGCCGAGCGGCTCGCAGCCAAGGCCGGCCCTGTGCCGAGCAGCGCCACCGCGCCGGAAGCCGGATTCGAGAAACAACTCACCCGCCTACTGCTGGCCGCCCTCGTGCTCTCCGGCCTCGGCGTCGCCCTGATCGAAGGCGGCAGCTGGTTCCATGCCGATCCCGCCGCCTGGTCGGTAGCGGGCAATCCGTGGGTGATCGCACTGCTGGCCTGCCTGGGCGCGTCGCAGGGCGCGGAGTGGTTGCGGCGGCGACTGGGCTGATCGAAGCGTCCGTTCCGCGTCGCCGACTTTTCAGGACTACCCGCCCCGGCCTTCACCCGGCGAATGGCCGTCTCCCATCACAGCCGCCTTGCAGCCAAACCAACCCTGCCCGTCCAGGCCGTCGACCACGATCGTGGTGGAAGCCGCCGCCCCAGCCGACGGCGCCTGCAGGACTTCGCTCAGGCCATGGCGGCCCTGGCCGCTTCGGTCAACCATTGCATGGCACCGCGATAAGGGCCGGGGCCGTGGCTGATGCGGGCCACGCCGAGTTCGGCCAGGTGCGCGCGGCCCGGCACGCCGGGCATCACCATGATGTTGAGCGGCAACGGCGAGGCGTCGGCCAGGCGCGCGATCAGCGATTCGGCAATCACCCCAGGCACGAACAGGCCGCTGGCCCCGGCGTCGGCGTAGAGGCGGGCGCGCCGCAGCGCCTCTTCCACCATGCCCATGTCGTGCGCTTCGGCCGGCTTCTGGAAAAACACGTCGGTACGCGCGTTGATGAACAGCGGCACGCCGGCCGTGTCCGCCGCCTGGCGCGCGGCAGACAGACGCACGACCTGGTCGGCCGCGTCGCGCAGGCTGCCGTCGGCCGGAAAGCTGTCCTCCAGGTTGCAACCGACGGCGCCGGCCTCGAGCGCGGCGGCCACGGTGGCGGCGACATGCGCCGGCGTCTCGCCATAGCCGCTTTCCAGGTCGATGGTCACCGGCTGGGTGACCGCGGCAACGATGCGGCGCAGGTTGTCCAGTGCGAACGGAAACGGCATCTGCTCGCCATCCGCGAAACCGTTGGCGGCGGCCACCGACCAGCTGCCGGTGGCGACCGCGCCGGCACCGGCCTCGGCCACGGCTCGCGTGCTGCCTGCATCCCAGGCGTTGAACAGCACCAGCGGCTGGCCGCGCACGTGCAAGGCGTGGAACAGCCGGGCCTTCTCGTTCTGTGTGGTCACATCCAACTCCAGCGGGTTATCCAGAAAAGTATTCGGAACGGACGGCGACACACGGTGCCGCCGTCGCGGCCACCATCGGCTCAGGCTTGCTGCGCAGCCTGCGCGGAGGCGTAGGCCTCCTTCGACGTCCCCCCGCTTTGAGTAGCGGGACGGTTTGGAGTCCGGGGTCACTTTAACTGCTTGGCATAGGCGGCGGGTG
>NZ_AMSF01000072.1 GCF_000334915.1 Dyella ginsengisoli LA-4
CGCGTTGCCGGTGGCGGGCGCGCCGGCTCGGCTTCGATGGCCAGCCACTGGCGGCCGAGCCCCGGCTGCGACTCACGCCCCGGCTGCTGCGCCTGCTGGTGCTGGAGTCGGCCTACCTGATGTGGATCGATCTGGGCATGCGCTGGGCCGGTTTGGTGGGACACGGGCGGATGGCCGCACGCATCGGTTGACCCGGGCAGGCTTGCTAAGCTTCGGTGCTTTGCCGGCAAAGGTGACCCAGTGATGAGCGAACAGGCCGAACGCGCCGAGGCTTTCCTGCGCGAACTGCAGGACCGCATCTGCTCAGCGGTGGAGGCCGCCGACGGCGACGCACGCTTCGTCGAGGACGCCTGGACCCGCGAGGGCGGCGGCGGCGGGCGCACCCGCGTGCTGCGCGACGGCGCGGTGTTCGAGCAGGCCGGGGTGAACTTCTCCCGCGTGCATGGCGACCGTCTGCCGCCCAGCGCCACCGCGCACCGGCCGGAGCTGGCCGGCGGCAGCTTCGTCGCCACCGGCGTCTCGCTGGTGCTGCACCCGAAGAATCCGTATGTGCCGACCACCCACGCCAACGTGCGCTACTTCGAGGCCAGCAAGCCGGGCGTGGAGCCGGTGTGGTGGTTCGGCGGCGGCTTCGACCTGACCCCGTTCTACCCGTTCGACGAGGACGTGGTGCACTGGCACACGGTGGCGCGCGACCTGTGCGAACCGTTCGGCGAGGACGTCTATCCCCGCTACAAGCGCTGGTGCGACGAGTACTTCTTCCTCAGGCACCGCGGCGAGACGCGCGGCGTCGGCGGATTGTTCTACGACGACCTCAACGAGGGCGGCTTCGAGCGCTGCCTCGATTTCACCCGGGCGGTCGGCCAGGGCTTCCTCGACGCCTACCTGCCGATCGTGGCGCGGCGCCGCGACACGCCCTACGGCGAGCGCGAGCGGCAGTTCCAGCTGTACCGGCGCGGGCGTTACGTGGAGTTCAACCTCGTCTACGACCGCGGCACCCTGTTCGGGTTGCAGTCGGGCGGGCGCACCGAATCGATCCTGATGAGCCTGCCGCCACAGGTCCGCTTCGAATACGCCTACCAGCCCGATGCGGGCAGCGCCGAGGCGCGGCTGGCGGACTACCTGAAGCCGCGCGACTGGCTGTGAAAGTCAGATGCGAGAAGTGAGAAGTGAGAGCAGGCCCAAGCTCGGCATATCGCCGCGCTCTCTTGCTCCTCACTCCTCCTCGCTCACTCCTCGCCTTTCAGGGCGTATCGCCGCTGAACTTCACCGGCGTGGCACCCTTCACCGGGCCGATCTGCGCGCTGTCGCTGACCTGCAGCACGACGTCGCGGCGGAATTCCAGGGTGCCCTGCACCACCGCGTGCGGGCCGATCACGACGTGGGGCGGGCGGCGATTGCCCCAGTGGAACCAGCCGCCGGGCTTGTCGACAAGGATGCCGCCCTCGACGCGCGAATCGGCACCGACGGTGATGTCGCCGCTGACCGTGCCCAGGCCACCACCGACATGGGCGTCGTCAAGCGAGATCGCTCCGTTGACGTTGGACACGCGGCCGCCGACGTCGGCGTCCTTGGCCAGCCGGATGGCGCCGTTGACCGCCTCGATCTTGCCGCTGACACGGGCGCCTGCGCCGAGCGTGACGGCACCGTTGACCGTGCCCACCTCGCTGGCCTGCGCCTTGTCGCCAAGCTCCACCGAGCCGTTGACCGTGCTGGCCTTGCGCACGGTGGCGCCATCCTCGATGTGCACCGAACCGTTGACGGTGCTGGCGTCACCGACCTGCTGGCCGGCCTCCACGTGGACGCTGCCATTGACCTTGTCGATGCTGTCCTGGGCGCTCGCGGCCAGCGGCACGACGAGGGCGAGAGCGAGGGCGAGTGCAGTGCGGCGCATGGGATTCTCCTTGGCGGGAAGGGCAGGCGGCGGGTGGCGTGCGCTGCCGTGGGTCGATCCCCGTTTCTGATGCACGCGCTGCCCGGTCGGTTTACGTGACCTTCGGCACGGGGCGGATTTGACGGGTGCGGCCGGGCGCTTCACCATTTCGGCTTTCATGCCGACCGCCAACCGACCATGCACAAGCTCGTCCTGATCCGTCACGGCCAGTCCCAGTGGAACCTCGACAACCGTTTCAGCGGCTGGGCCGACGTCGATCTGACCGCCCAGGGCGTGGCCGAGGCGCGCGAGGCCGGCGCACTGCTGAAAGAAGCCGGCTACCGCTTCGACGTGGCGCACACCTCGGTGCTCAAGCGCGCCGTGCGCACCCTGTGGGGCGTGCAGGAGTCGCTGGACCAGATGTGGATTCCGGTGGTCACCGACTGGCGCCTCAACGAGCGCCACTACGGCGCGCTGACCGGCCTGAACAAGGCCGAGACCGCCGCGAAGTACGGCGAGGACCAGGTGAAGATCTGGCGCCGCAGCTACGACACGCCGCCGCCGCCGCTTGAGCGCGCGGACAACGAGGCGCTCTCCGATCCCCGCTATGCCGGGCTCGACCCCGAACTGATCCCCGATACCGAGTGCCTGAAGGACACCGTCGCCCGCGTGCTGCCGTACTGGCACGAGGTGCTGGCGCCGGCGATCCGCAGCGGCCAGCGCGTCGTGGTGGTGGCGCACGGCAACTCCATGCGTGCTCTGGTGAAGTACCTCGACAACATCTCCGACGAGGAGATCGTCGAGGTCAACATCCCCAACGGCATTCCGCTGGTCTACGAGTTCGACGCCGAACTGCGGCCGATCCGCCACGAATACCTGGGTGACGCCGAGGCGATCGCCGCCAAGATGGCCGCGGTGGCGAACCAGGGCAAGGCGAAGTAAGGCTTGCTGCCGGGGTGACGGCTGTCACCCGCGATGGCTGTCAGCCGCACGTCGCCAAGGTGGATGCCGTTCGCTAGTCTTGCCCCGTTATCGACACGGATGCCCGACATGACGCCGAATCTCGCTCCCGTTGCCATCATGGTCCCCGTGCTGGGTTTTGCCGTCTGGCGCCGCGTTCGCAGTCAGTTCGGACGTCAGCCGATCCGGCGAGGACGGATGATTGCGCGTATTGCCGTGTTTGCGGTGATCGGGGTGCTGGCGGCGCTCGGCGGACTGCTCAACCCGCGGCTGCTGGAGGGTCTGGCCGGAGGTGCGGTGCTGGGCGCCATGCTGGGCATGTTCGGGCTTCGCCTGACTCGTTTCGAGCGCAGTCCCGACGGTAGCGACGGCTACATTCCCAATCCCTGGATCGGTGGCCTGCTCACCGCGCTGCTGGTTGCCCGGCTGGCTTGGCGCTTTCTGGTGGTGATGCCGCAGATGGAGCATCTGCAGGCAGGTGCCGGGGCGCCGCCGCCGATCGGCAACAGTCCGTTGACCCTGCTGGTGTTCGGTCTGCTGATCGGCTACTACATCACCTACTTCAGCGGCCTGCTGGTGCACCACCGTCGCTTCGAACAGGCCCAGACGGCCGCTCGAACCCCGTAGCAGGTGCCTACAGCGCGTCGTTGTCCAGTTCGCCGGTACGGATGCGGATCACCTGGTCCAGCGGGCTGACGAAGATCTTGCCGTCGCCGATCTTGCCGGTGCGCGCTGCGTTCTGGATCGCCTCGACCACGCGCTCGAGCTGCTCGTCGGCGACCGCCACCTCAAGCTTGATCTTGGGCAGGAAGTCGACCACGTACTCGGCCCCCCGGTAGAGCTCGGTGTGGCCCTTCTGGCGACCGAACCCCTTCACCTCGGTCACCGTGATGCCCTGGACACCTACGTCGGCGAGTGCCTCGCGCACATCGTCGAGCTTGAAGGGCTTGATGACTGCCGAAACCAGCTTCATGGATGCTCCTGGATCTGAAGGCGCAGGCGACCTCGCCGCGCGGCCCCGCATTTTGCGCTCTCCGTGGCACGGTGTCGCCCTCGACCGGCCTGTGTAGGAAAATGCCTACAAACTCCGACGGAGCCCACCGATGGCAGCCCCAAAGCACGTTTACATAGACTTCATTTCGACGAGTTCGAGGCGCCATCCATGATGGACAGGCAGGACATTGATCAACTTGCCCTGCGACTTGTTTCGTTGGTACCGCCAGGATTGGCGCAAGCGCATCAGGATCTGCGAACCAACTTCGGCGATGTCCTGGCGCACGGATTGCGCCGCCTTGATCTGGTCACCCGCGAAGAGTTCGATGTCCAGAGTCAGCTGCTGGCACGTACCCGTGCCAAGGTTGAAGAGCTGGAGAGGCGCGTCGCCGATCTGGAGACGATAGCCGCTTCGCGCGGTTCCTGAAGCAGGAAAGTCTCCCGGGAGCCGCCCCCGACCTGTCACCCTCACCCCGAGAACGGTCGGGGGCGGTTATTTACGCCCCAAAGGTCGGAGTGGTTTGCATGCGCGCTTTTGGCGTCGTCCCTTCCTCTTCCTGCGCGTGCCCATGAGCCTGGCCGTCACCCTCAGCCGTGCCCAGGAAGGGGTGGCTGCGCCGCAGGTGATGGTCGAGGTGCATCTCTCCGGCGGCCTGCCGGGCACCAATATCGTCGGCCTCCCCGAGGCAGCCGTGCGGGAGGCGCGGGACCGTGTGCGGGTGGCCATCCAGAACACCGCCTTCAACTATCCGGACCGCAAGGTCACGGTCAATCTGGCGCCCGCCGAGTTGCCCAAGGATGGGGGCCGTTTCGACCTGGCGATCGCGCTTGGCATTCTCGCCGCCGGCGGGCAGGTGCCGCGCGACAAGCTGGATGACTGCGAATTCCTCGGGGAGCTGGCGCTTTCCGGGGCGATCCGCGGGGTGTCTGGCGTGGTGCCCGCGCTGCTTCGGGCCCGCGCTCGCGGGCGGCGCATGGTGGTGCCCAGGGCCAACGCCGCCGAAGCGGCGCTTGTGCCGGATGTCGATGTGCTGGTGGCCGACAGTCTGGCCGAGGTCTGTGGCTGGCTGCATGATGCCTCGTCGCTTGCTCCGCCGCAGGCGGAGATGGCCGGGGATGCCGGCCAGCCCGGCCGCGGCCCGGACATGAGTGACGTACGCGGCCAATTGCAGGCGCGCCGGGCCCTGGAGATCGCCGCTGTCGGCGGTCACCACCTGCTGCTGGTGGGGCCGCCCGGGACCGGCAAGACCATGCTGGCCGAGCGGTTGCCGGGCATCCTGCCGCCGCTGACCGAGGTCGAGGCACTGGAAACCTGCGCCGTGCTGTCGGTGACCGGCCAGCCGGTGGATCCGTCGAAGTGGCGACGGCGTCCGTTCCGCGCGCCGCACCACACGGCCTCGGCGGTGGCGCTGGTCGGCGGCGGCTCTTACCCGCGACCGGGAGAGATTTCGCTGGCCCATCATGGGGTCCTGTTCCTTGACGAGTTGCCGGAATTCAACCGGCACGTACTCGATGTCCTGCGTGAGCCGCTCGAATCGGGCCAGATCATGATTTCCCGCGCCGCCCGGCAATCGAGTTTTCCGGCCCAGTTCCAGCTCGTCGCGGCGATGAACCCCTGCCCGTGCGGGTATGCGGGCGATCCGCGCCAACGCTGCCACTGCACGCCGGACCAGATCCAGCGCTACCGCGGGAAAATCTCCGGGCCGCTGCTGGACCGCATCGATCTCAGCGTGGAGGTTCCGCGTGTGCCGCTGGCCGAATTGGGTGCACCGCCGGGCGAACACGACGAGGACTCGGCGACCGTCCGCCAGCGGGTGATTCGCGCCCGCGATCATGCCCTTCAGCGGGCCGGACGACCCAATGCCGATATCAGCACCCGTGAGCTCGAGCGCGATTGCGCGCTCGGGTCGGCCGAGCGGCGTTGGTTCGAGTCGGCGCTGGAGCGCCTGGGGCTCTCGGCCCGGGCCTATCACCGCACCCTGCGGGTGGCACGCACCATCGCGGACCTCGATGGCGGTGCCGGGCTGCTGGACCGGGCCCATCTGGCCGAAGCCCTGCAATACCGGCGTTTCTAGGGTCGGTTTTCAGTTATTGAACTCGGGAGTATTGACTTCCCGCCGGGCCGGTCTATTATCTGCACCCGTCGGTACGCAAATGTCCCGACCCCCGCGCCCCGGCATCGGTCCCCCCCCCTCCCCCCGATGCCGGGGCCTTTCTTTTTCTCCTTCCTGTTTCCGCGCTGGACGCCGCGCGGAGTGCCGTGCTCCGATAGGGCGCCGGACGCGCACAGGAAGCAAGCATGACGATGGAACCCGGCCTCCTGCTGACCGCCCTGCTCGCGGTTGGCTTCGTGGCCCAGTGGCTCGCCTGGAGGGTTCGACTGCCCGCCATCGTGTTCCTGCTGCTGGCCGGCATCGTGTTCGGCCCGGTGTTGCAGCTGGTGCATCCGGACCGCCTGCTCGGCCCCCTGCTGTTTCCGGTCGTGTCACTCGCAGTCGCGCTGATCCTGTTCGAGGGCAGCCTGAGCCTGCGCTTCGCCGAGTTGCGCGGGATCGGTGGCGCGGTGCGTGGACTGGTCAGCTACGGGGCCATCGCCGCCCTGCTGATGCTGGCGGCGGCGGCGCATCTGCTGGCAGGGTTGAGTTGGGATATCGCCCTGCTGTTTGGCGCATTGACCTGCGTGACCGGACCGACGGTGATCGCGCCGATGCTGCGCACGCTGCGCCCCAATGCCCGCATCGCCAGCACGCTGCGCTGGGAGGGCATCGTGATCGATCCGCTGGGTGCGCTGTTCGCGGTGCTGATCTACGAGGCGATCGTCTCGCGCGAGCAGGGCCACACCATCGGTGTGTTCCTCGGCACCATCGGCAGCGGCGTGGTCGCCGGTGCGGTGGCGGCGCTTGTGCTGGGCCAGCTCCTGCGCCGCCAGATGATCCCCGAATACCTGCAGAACTTCGGCACGCTGGCAGCCGTGCTGCTGACTTTCAGCCTGTCCAACGCCCTTGCGCATGAGTCGGGCCTGCTGGCGGTCACCATCATGGGGGTCGCGCTGGGCAACATGCGTAATCTGCACGTCGACGACATCCTCGACTTCAAGGAACACCTGACCACGTTGCTGGTGTCCAGCCTGTTCATCCTGCTGGCTGCTCGCCTGCCGTGGCCATTGCCGTCCGGCACGCTGATGGCGGGTATCGGCATCCTGCTGGTGTCGCAGGTGCTGATCCGTCCGCTGTCCGTGCTGATCGCGACTGCCGGGAGTTCGCTGGCCTGGCGGGAGCGTGCGCTGATCGCCTGGGTCGCGCCGCGCGGCATCGTTGCGGCGGCGGTCTCGGCGCTGTTCGCCCTGCGGCTGGATGCGCTGGGCATGCGCGGAGCGGATGCGTTGGTGCCGCTGGTTTTCATCCTGATCATCGGTACCGTGGTGTTCCAGGGCGCGACGGCGCGGCCGCTGGCGCGCTGGCTCGGCGTGGCTGAGCCCGAGCCGCGTGGCGTGCTGGTGTTCGGCGCCGACGAAGTGCCGCGTGCGGTGGCCAAGGCCTTGCACGATGGAGGGATCCGCGTCGTGCTGGCCGACGACGACTGGGAGGGTATCCGTCGCGCCAGGATGGACGGCCTGACCACGTTCTTCGGCAATCCGGCCTCATCCCACGCCGACCGCCACCTCGACCTCACCGGCATCGGCCGGCTGCTGGCGATGTCCACCCACCGCGAGCGCAACTCGCTGGCCTGCCTGCATTACCGCGAGGAATTCGGCCGCGATCGGGTCTACCGGCTGCGCAATCTCGGCCCGGAAGAGACTACCGATCGTGCTGCGCTGGCCGACAGCCTGCTGGCGCCGCCGCTGTTCGAGGAGGCCATGACCCACGGCCGCTTCGCCGGGCTGCTGGCACAGGGCTGGCGGGTCAAGTCGACCCGGCTCACCGCCACCTTCGACTGGCCCCACTTCATCGAGCAGTACGGGTCGGCGTCCATCCTGCTGTTCGGCATCGAGGAGAAGGGGGCGTTGCGGGTGGTCTCGACCAAGCGCCAGCTGGAGCCCCGGCCGGGCTGGACGGTGATTGCCCTGGTGCCGGGGGCGAGGAGTGAGGAGTGAGGAGTAAGTGACTGGGAGTGAGAAGTGAGAGAAGGGCGTGTCGCGTGATGCATCCTGACCGCACCCGCGTCCCGCCTGCACGCGCCTCGGCGCCGGGAAGCGAGGAGCGTTGAGCGAGTCGCCGACGCCGATGCTCCTCTCTCACTCCTCACTCCTCTCCGCCCACTCCTCGCTTCTATGCTGCGGCGTGGGTGAACTGCGCCTCCTCGGTCGAGCCGGTCAGCGCGGTGGTCGAGGACTGGCCCTGCTGGATCGCCTGGGTCACCTGGTCGAAGTACCCGGTACCGACCTCGCGCTGGTGCTTGACCGCGGTGAAGCCGCGATCGGCAGCGGCGAACTCGCGCTCCTGCAGTTCGACGAAGGCGCTCATCTGGCGGCGGGCATAGCCGTGGGCCAGGTCGAACATGCCGTAGTTGAGACTGTGGAAGCCGGCCAGCGTGATGAACTGGAACTTGTAGCCCATCGCGCCGAGCTCCTTCTGGAACTTCGCGATGGTGGCGTCGTCCAGGTTCTTCTTCCAGTTGAAGCTCGGCGAGCAGTTGTAGGCCAGCAGCTTGCCCGGGAACTTGGCGTGGATCGCCTCGGCGAACCTGCGCGCATCCTCCAGGTTCGGCTTGCTGGTCTCGCACCAGATCAGGTCGGCGTAGGGCGCGTAGGCGAGCCCGCGGCTGATCGCCTGGTCCAGGCCCGGCTTGACCCGGAAGAAGCCTTCGACGGTGCGCTCGCCGGTGACGAACGGCTGGTCGTTCGGGTCGATGTCCGAGGTCAGCAGGTCGGCCGCGTCGGCGTCGGTTCGCGCGACGATCAGCGTAGGCACGCCCATCACGTCGGCGGCCAGCCGCGCGGCATTGAGCTTGTCGACCGCCTCCCGGGTCGGCACCAGCACCTTGCCGCCCATGTGGCCGCACTTCTTCACCGAGGCGAGCTGGTCTTCGAAGTGCACGCCGGCGGCGCCGGCCTCGATCATCGCCTTCATCAGCTCGAAGGCGTTGAGCACGCCGCCGAAGCCGGCCTCGGCGTCGGCCACGATCGGCACCATCCAGTCGGTGTCGTCGTTGCCTTCGGCGTGGTGCAACTGGTCGGCGCGCAGGAGGGTGTTGTTGATGCGCTTGACCACCTGCGGCACCGAGTTGGCCGGGTACAGCGACTGGTCCGGGTACATCTCGCCGGCCAGGTTGGCATCCGCGGCGACCTGCCAGCCGGACAGGTAGATCGCCTTCAGGCCGGCCTTGACCTGCTGCATCGCCTGGTTGCCGGTGAGCGCGCCCAGCGCGTTGACGAAGTCGTCGGTGTGCAGGGATTTCCACAGGCGCTCGGCGCCGCGCCGGGCCAGCGTGTGCTCGACGCCAACGGTGCCGCGCAGGCGCGCCACGTCTTCGGCGCTGTAGTTGCGCCGGATGCCGCTCCAGCGCGGGTTGTTGCTCCAGTCGAGCTTGATCTGATCGGCGGCGGGCAGGGTGTTCTTCATGATGGACTCCGGGTAGCAGGTACGTGCGTTGGTGCGTCGATCAGAGCTGTTCGTACGCGGGCAGGGTCAGGAAGTCGGCGAGCTGGTCGTCGTGGGTCAGTGCCGACAGCAGGTCGGCGGCGGCATCGGCCTTGTCGGCGCCCGGATGCGTGCTTTCGCGCAGCCGGTGCGTGTGCTTGGCCAGCACCTGGTCGAAAAGGGCGAAATCGATCGGCGCATGGTCGGTGAACTCGACGCCGCCGTGGTGCAGCCACTGCCACAGCTGGGCGCGGGCGATCTCGGCAGTGGCGGCGTCTTCCATCAGGTGGTGGATCGGCACGCAGCCCAGGCCATCGAGCCAGGCCGCGGTATAGCGCAGGGCCACCTCGACGTTGTTGTCGAAACCCTCGCGGCTGATCGAGCCGGCGCAGGGCGCGAGCAACTGGTCCCGACTCACGCAGACGTCCTCGCGCATCCGGTCGAGCTGGTTCGGCGTGGGCATGTGCTCGTCGAAGATCGCCTTCGCCACCGGCACCAGTGCCGGGTGCGCAACCCAGGTGCCGTCGTGGCCTGCGGCCACCTCGCGCAGTTTGTCGGCGCGCACCTTGGCCATCGCCGCCTCGTTCGCCGTCTCGTCGCCCTTGATCGGGATCTGGGCGGCCATGCCGCCCATTGCGAACGCCCCGCGGCGATGGCAGGTCTGGATCAGCAGCTCGGAGTAGGCCTTCAGGAACGGCACGGTCATCTGCACCTGGCCGCGCTCGGGCAGCAGGCGATCGCGATGGCCGCGCAGGGTCTTCAGGTAGGAGAAGATGTAATCCCAGCGGCCGCAGTTCAGGCCGACCGCGCGATGGCGCAGCGCGTGCAGGATCTCGTGCATCTGGAACACCGCCGGCAGCGTCTCGATCAGCACGGTGGCCTTCATGCAGCCGCCCGGCAGGTCCAGTTCGGCCTCGGCCAGCGCCATCACCTCATCCCACAGTGCCGCCTCTTCCATGGCCTCGAGCTTGGGCAGGTAGAAGTACGGGCCGCGCTGCATGGCGTGCAGCACATGGGCGTTGTGGTAGGCGAACAGGCCGAAGTCGACCAGGGCGCCGGCCATCACCTGGCCGTCGACCGTGACGTGGCGCTCGGGCAGGTGCCAGCCGCGCGGCCGGACCACCAGCACCGCGGTCTGCTCGGCCAGCCGGTAGCGCTTGCCCTCGGGTGAGGTGTATTCGATGGTGCCGGCGACCGCGTCGCGCAGGTTGATCTGGCCATCGAGCTGGTTGCGGAAGCTCGGCGCCGAGGAATCCTCGAAGTCGGCCATGAACACCTTCGCGCCCGAATTCAGCGCGTTGATGATCATCTTGCGCTCGACCGGGCCGGTGATCTCCACGCGGCGGTCCTGCAGCGCGGCCGGGATCGGCGCCACGCGCCAGTCACCCTCGCGCAGGGCGCGGGTGTCGCTGCGGAAGTTCGGCAGGCAACCGGCGTCATAGCGGCTCTGGCGCTCATGCCGGGCCTTCAGCAGCTGCTGAAGGCGCGGCTCGGCGGCGTGGTGCAGCCGGGCGAGGAAGGCCAGCGCGTCCGGGGTGAGGATGTCCTCGTAACCGGTGGTGTCGGCGTGGATCTGCGCCTGGATCGGCTGCAGGCGTTCCTGGGGTACGGCCATGGGATTGCGCTCCGCCTTGGGTGGGGCGCCAAACTAGGCCTCGGTGTCTAGCTTTGACAAAGCAAATGTTTCAATTTTTGTCTTTGACAAAATTGATGACATATGCAAATTACTGATTCCATGAGAAGAAAATCACCCGATTCGGCCTCGCCGACGGTCAAAAAGCGTGCTGCAAGCGCAAAAAACCGCTCCGGGCGTTTGACCGGTGACGCCGACGTGGCCGGTCGCTTCTACTACAAGGGCAACCGCCACAAGCAGTTGCGCGCCTTCGTGGCGACGGTGAAGCTGGGTACCCTGACCCGCGCTGCCGAGGCGCTCTACCTGTCCCAACCCTCGGTCAGCCTGCAGCTGCAGGCACTGGAGCGCGAGTTGGGGATGACCCTGATGGAGCGCAGCCGACGTCGCATCAATCTCACCGATGCCGGCGAGGCGCTGTACGAACTGGCCCGGCCGCTGGTCGAGGGCTGGGAAAACCTGGACCGCGATTTCCAGGCCAAGGTGAAGGGCCTGCAGGCCGGCAAGCTGGTGATCGCTGCCGGCACCTCGACCATCCAGTACCTGTTGCCCGACCTGGTGCGCCGCTACCGCGAGCGGTTTCCCGCCGTGCAGTTGCAGCTGGCCAACGTCACCGGCAAGGACGGCATGGCGATGCTGCGCGAGGACAAGGCCGATTTCGCCGTCGGCTCGATGCTCGACGTGCCCAACGACATCGCCTGGGCGCCGGTCTACCACTACGACCCGATGCTGATCACGCCGCCGGACCACCCGCTGGCGTCCAAGGCGGAGGTCACCGTGGAGGACCTGTCGCCCTACGGCCTGATCCTGCCGCCGCAGCGTCTTTCCACCTACCGGCTGGTCGACCTGGTGTTCCAGCAGCGGCAGGTGCCCTATCACGTGGCGATCGAGGTGGGCGGCTGGGACGTGATCAAGGAATACGTCGCCATGGGCCTGGGCATCTCCATCGTCACCGGCATCTGCATCACCGAGGCGGACCGCCAGCGGCTGGCGGTGCGCAACATGAAGCAGTTCTTCCCGCAGCGCGCCTATGGCGTGGTGATGCGCAAGGGCAAGTTCCTCGGCGCCGAGGCACGCGCCTTCATCGACCTGATCCGCCCCGGCCTGCTGACCTACCGCGACTACGACGAGTCGGGACATTCCGAGCGCTGAGCAACGCCGTCGCCGGCATCAGTCGACGTCGTGGTGCTTGCCGCGATAGCCCTTGAACAAGGCGCGGATGCGGATCATGGCGTCCTCGTCGCGCTCATCCGCACCCAATGTCACCGGCGCGCCCAGGGTGAATGTGCGACTGGGATAATCGATGAATACCGGCAGGATCGGCACCTCGGCCGCGCGGGCGATGCGCAGGAAGCCGCTCTTCCACTGCGCGACCTTCTTGCGCGTGCCCTCGGGGGTGATACCCAGCCACATGCGCTCGAGCCGGGCGAAGCGCTGCGCCATCTGGCCGACCACGTCGGTCGCCGAACCGCGGTCGATCGGGATCAGGCCGAGCGGGCGCAGGATGATGCCCAGCGGGCTGTCCAGCATCTCGCGCTTGATCATGATCGAGATGTCGATACCCAGCCCGACCTTCATCAGCAGGCCCCACACGCCGTCCCAGTTGGTCGAGTGCGGTGCGCCGATCACGATCGCCTTGGGCACGTCCGGAAATTCGCCGCGCAGGCGCCAGCCGGAGAGGCGCAGCAGGCCGCGGCAGAGCCAGGGCCAGAAGCGGTTGCGGATGCGCGGGACGTGGGGCGGCAGCGGCGGGACGACCCGGTTCACTCGAGACTCCCGGGACGGCCACGAGCCTGCTTGATCCGGCTGCGCTGCGCCTTGCCGGCCAGCCGCCGTTCCTTGGAAGCGCGCGAGGGCTTGGTCGCCACCCGCTTCTTCGGTGCGGCCAGGCAGCCGCGGATGATCTCGGCCAGCCGCTCGCGCACGTCGTCGCGGTTGCGGCCCTGGTCGCGGAAGCGGCGGCCCTGCAGCACCAGCACGCCTTCATCGGTGAGACGGCGGTCGCGACGGGCGAGCAGGCGCTCGCGCACCGCCTCAGGCAGCGACGGCGAGCGGACGACGTCGAAGCGTAGTTCCACCGCGCTCTCGGTGCGGTTGACGTGCTGTCCGCCGGGGCCGTCGGCGCGCAGGAAGCGCTCGACGAGTTCCGACTCGGGCAGGGCGAGGGTTCGGCTGATGCTCAACATGGCGCGCAGTGTAGGCGACCGGAGCGCGTGGGCGTAGCCGCGCCGCCGCATGATCGGTCGTGCGCCGGCGCGTTGCTCAGGCGTCCGCGATCGACCAGTCGAAACGCTCCATCAAGCCGGTGAAGGCGGCATCCAGCGGCGCCTCGATCGCCAGCGGCGCGCCGCTGATCGGGTGCCGCAGGGTGATGCGACGCGCGTGCAGCAGCATGCGATGGCAGCCGAAGTACTGCTTGTAGAGGCGATTGTGGTCGCTGCGCCCGTGCTGGCAGTCGCCGATGATCGGGTGATGGATGTGCGCCATGTGCTTGCGGATCTGGCGGAAGCGGCCAGTTTCCGGTGCGCAGGCGACCAGTGCGTAGCGCTGCTGCGGATAGCGGCCCAGCGGGATCGGCACCTCGACCGTGGCCAGTCGCCGGTAGCGGGTGCGCGCCTCGCGGCGCGGACCGGTCTCGCGCGAACCGGGCAGCGGGTAGTCGACCAGCCCCTCGGTGGGCTCGGGCCAGCCGCGGACCACGGCCAGGTAGTCCTTGTGCACGTCGCGGCCCATGAACTGCTCGCCGAGCGCGGCCGCCACCTCGCTGGAGCGAGCGACCAGCAGTACCCCGCTGGTCGCGCGGTCCAGCCGGTGCGCCAGGTAGACGGTGTCGCCGACCTGCGTGCGCAGCTCGTCGATCAGGAAGGTCTCGGCGTTGCCGACCATCTTCGAGCGGTGCACGGCCAGGCCCGCGGGCTTGTTCACCGCGATGAGGGCGTCGTCCTGGTAGAGCAGTTCAAGCATGCGGTGATCCGGCGGAGCGTCCGCAACCGGACGCTCGCGTAGAGCTCAGCGCCGCGCGCCGTAGGCGAAGGCGGCGATCCCGCCGGCGAGGGCGAGCGCCGCCGGCCACACCGGCCCGAACAGCGGTCGCGACAGCCACAGCAAGGTGGCGCATCCAAGCAGGGCGCCGCCGAGCAGGCTGGCGACCAATGCGCGCCGTTGCCGTCGGGCCAGCTCGACCCGGAGCGCCAGTGCGGCCGGGTCGGTGGTCTCGCGCCGCTCTCCGCGCGCCACCTGGCTCAGCGCATCGCGGATCAGCTCGGGGAATTGCGGGCCGGCGTGGATCCACTCCGGCAGCCGCTTGCGCACGTCGCGCAGGGTGCGGCGCACGCTGTAGCGTTCGCGCAGGATGCGTTCGAGCACCGGGTGCGCCACCGCCCAGATGTCGATGTCCGGGTCGAGCCGGCGACCGACGCCCTCGATGTTGAGCAGGGTCTTCTGCAGCAGGATCAATTGCGGCTGCAGGGTCAGCTGGAACTTCTGCGCGGTGCGGAACAGCTTGACCACCAGCTCCGCCAGCGAGATCTGCGACAGCGGCCGGGTGAAGTACGGCTCGCACACCGTGCGCACCGCTGCGGTCAGCTCGTCCACGCGTACCGAGGCGGGCATCCAGCCGGCGTCGACGTGCAGCTGGGCGATGCGCTGGTAGTCGCGCTCGAACAACGCGATGAAGTTCTGCGCCAGCCAGTACTGGTCGGCCTCGGGCAGCGAGCCCATGATGCCGAAGTCCAGCGCGATGAAGCGCGGCTCGTCCTTGCGCGACAGGTCTACCCAGACGTTGCCGGGATGCGCGTCGGCGTGGAAGAAGTTGTCGCGGAATACCTGCTCGTAGAACACCCGCACGCCCTTGGCGGCGAGCGCCCGACGGTCGATGCCGGCCGCGTCGATCGCGTCCACGTCGTCGCAGCTCACCCCGTACACGCGCTCCAGCGTGAGCACGCGTTCGGTGGTGAAGTCCCACTCCACCGCCGGCACGTAGAGATCCACGCCGCTGTCGAAATTGCGCTTGAGCAGGCTGGCGCTGGCGCCTTCGCGCTGCAGGTCCAGTTCGTTCTCCAGCATCTTCTCGACTTCGGCCACCACTTCCAGCGGACGGATCTTGTCGGCGGCCGGGTGCCAGCGGTCGGCCAGTTCGCCCAGCGAGCGAAGCAGGGCGACGTCGTTGGCGATGCGCTGCTCGATGCCCGGCCGGAGCACCTTCAACACCACCTCGCGGCCGTCGTGCAGCGTCGCGGCATGCACCTGGGCGATCGATGCGGAGGCGAGCGCGGTCTCTTCGAAACGGGCGAACAGCGCGGTGACCGGTTGCTTGAGCTCGCGCTCGATGATCGCGCGTGCCTCGCTGCCGGGGAACGGCGGCACCTGGTCCTGCAGCAGGGCCAGCTCGTCGGCGATGTCGGCAGGCACCAGATCGCGCCGGGTGGACAGCACCTGCCCGGCCTTGACGAAGATCGGCCCCAGTTCGGTCAGCGCACCGCGCAGGCGTTCGCCGCGCGAGAGCGAGGCGACATCCGGGCGCGGCTTGCCGAACAGCGGTCGCACCAGCTTGAGCGGACGGAACAGATGGGCGGTCTCGACGATCTCGTCCAGGCGCCAGGCGAGCAGCACGGAAGCGACCCGCATGAGGCGCGGAACCACGGTCAGCGACCTCATGCGCCACGCCCCAGGCGCTGCTGCAGGCGGGCCAGCCGCGATTCCAGTCGCTCGGTGCGCTCGCGCAGCGTGTCGACGCCATCGAGGAAGCGGTCGACTTCGCCCGGCCCCATCACCAGATTCGCCTCGTCGCGGACCCAGTCGGCGCCGTCCTCCGTGAGGTGGCTGGCGGTCTCCTTCGCGTGCACCAGGCCCTGGCGTACGGCCCGCGCGATCGGCACGCCGAGCACGTCGCCGAAGGTGCGTGCGAAGGCTTCCTCGAAATCCGGCGCGAACGTGCTGGCCAGTTTCTCCAGTCGTCGGGCCAGGTCGGCATCGCCGGCGATCTCCACCTTGCCCGGTGCCACGCCGTCGTCGCCGCGGCGCAGCAGCATGCCGAGCAGGCTGCCGGGCGTCGCGGCCACGCGCAGCTGGCTGTCGTCCGCCGGTGGACCCACGCGCAGCTGGCCCTGCTCGACGGTCACCGCCAGTGCGACTTCCGGGCCTCGCAGATGCAGCTGCACGCTGCGGCCATCGAGCGCAGCGAGCTTCTGCTGCGTGTCGGGATCGAGCGAAAGCGTGTGGTTGAGCGCGGTTTCCAGCGCGCGTCCGGCGAGCTTGCGCAGCGGCTGCGGCAGCCAGGCATTGGGAGTGGAGGCAGTCATCCGGCGATTGTAGCGGTCGCGACCCGAGCCCCGGCAGCCACGCGCGACAAAGCTTCCGCCGCCGGATCGGCAGGAGCCCGCTCGCGGGCGATGCTCCCGGCCTTGAATCCACATCCGGAACGAAAAGCATCGCCCGCGAGCGGGCTCCTACCCCTGGAGTGTGGATTTCGGGCGAGGCCTGCCGCGCTGAGGCCGCATGCGACGCGGCCCCATGCGGGCCGCGGATCTACGGCAGCACCGCGGCACCCTCGAAGCCGAACTGCCGCCAGGCCTCGAACACCGCCACCGCCACGCTGTTGGAAAGGTTGAGACTGCGGCTGTCCGGACGCATCGGCAGCCGCAGCCGCTGCGGCGCGGGAATCGCGTCGAGCACCGCATCCGGCAGGCCGGCGGTCTCGCAGCCGAACAGGAGGGCGTCGCCGCGTTCGAAGCGGGCCTCCACGTGGGCGACCCGGCCACGCGTGGAAAAGGCGAACACGCGGGGCCGGCCGATGGCGTCGAGGCAGGCGTCGAGGTGGTCATGCACCGCCACGCTGGCGTACTCGTGATAGTCCAGACCGGCGCGGCGCAGGCGGGTGTCGTCGAGCTCGAAGCCGAGCGGGCGCACCAGGTGCAGCGCGGCGCCGGTATTGGCGCACAGGCGGATCACGTTGCCGGTGTTGGGCGGAATTTCGGGGCGGAACAGGATGACGTGCAGCATCCGACGATTATCGCCGGCAAAACCGTCCGCGGGGTCGTCCCCGCGGAACGATCAGCTGGTCTGACGCGGGCAGACCACGCCATCCGGCGGCAGGGCGCACTGGCTGGCCGGCACGATCAGCGCGGTGCCCACGGTCGGGGTGGCGGCTGCATCGTTGGCCAGTCGGACGGCCGCGGGGGTCTTGAGCAGCATGGCGCCGACGATCAGGCCGCAGACGGTGAGGCAGGCAACGAACAGGCCGCGGAGCAGAAGCGATTCGAGTTTCATGGGGTGTCTCCTTGCGTGACAGGGGTTTGAATGTCCGTGCCCCTACTGTGGCAAGGGGCGTGCCATCCCGGCAGTCGCAGATAACCCATTGATACGTTGACATTTGTCACGGTTGCACCGAGGGGCTTTGGCTGTCCGCGGACACGACCCGTCCGCCAGCGGACAACATGGCGGACACGGACGCCGCCCCTGCCATTCGTCATTTGCGACCCCGATTCGTCGCAATTACCTTCGATCGGTCGCCCGCGCCAAGGAGCCGAAAACGTGACGAAGACACCTCTTGCCCTGTTGATTGCCGGATTGCTGAGCCTGGGCACCGGCGCCGTTCCGCTGCGTGCCGCCGCCGACGGCGTGCCCGTCGCGGCCGCTTCCGCGGAGCAGATTCCGCAGCTCGCCTACCAGCGCTTCACCCTGCCCAATGGCCTGACCGTGGTGGTCCACGAAGACCACAAGGCGCCGGTGGTGGCGGTGAGCATCTGGTACCACGTCGGCTCGTCCTACGAGCCGAAGGGCAAGACCGGCTTCGCCCATCTGTTCGAGCACCTGATGTTCCAGGGCTCGGAGAACCACAAGGACGAGTACTTCAAGCCGTTCGAGCTGGCCGGTGCCACCGACATGAACGGCACCACCTGGCTGGACCGCACCAACTATTTCGAGACGGTGCCGACCACGGCCCTGGACATGGCGCTGTGGATGGAGTCCGACCGCATGGGCCACCTGCTCGGCGCGATCGGCCAGCCGCAGCTCGACGAGCAGCGCGGCGTGGTGCAGAACGAGAAGCGCCAGGGCGAGAACCAGCCCTACGGTCGCGTCGGCGAGCTGATCCAGGCCGAGGCGTTTCCTGCCAACCACCCGTACCACCACGACACCATCGGCTCCATGGCCGACCTCAACGCCGCCTCGCTGGACGACGTGAAGCAGTGGTTCCGCGGCTACTACGGCGCGGCCAACACCGTGCTGGTGCTGTCCGGCGACATCACCGCGGCGCAGGCGAAGGAAAAGGCGCTGAAGTATTTCGGCGACATCGCTCCGGGCCCGCAGGTGCCACGGCCGCAGGTCTGGGTCGCGCCGCGCCAGCACTCGACCCGCGGCACGATGACCGACAACGTGGCGCAGACGCGCATCTACCGCGAGTGGAACGTGCCCTCGCGCACCAGCGACGAACTCAACCAGCTGCAGCTGGCCGCATCGGTGCTCGGCGGCAGCAAGACCTCGCGGCTGTACCAGCGCCTGGTCTATCGCGACAAGCTGGCCGACAGCGTGTCGGTGGACATCGACCAGCACGTGCTGGCGAGCATGTTCCAGTTGCAGGTGGACGTGAAGAAGGGCGTCGATCCGGCGCGCGTGGAAGCGGCGATCGCCGACGAGTGGGGCAAGTTCCTGGCCAATGGCCCCACCGCCGACGAACTGGCCCGGGTGAAGACCGAGGTGCGCGCCTCCTTCGTGCGTGGGCTGGAGCGGGTGAACACGCAGGCCACGATCCTGGCCCAGGGGCAGCTCTATTCGGGCGACCCGGGGCAGTACCAGAAGGATTTCAAGACGCTGATGGCAGCGACCCCGGCCAGCGTGAAGGCCGCGGCGGACCGGTGGATCAGCCACGGCGATTACACGCTTACGGTGGTGCCAGGCAAGGTCGATGCCGCCGACATGGCCACCGTCGCCGGCCGCCCCGCCGCACCCGGTGCACCGGCGCCGAAGCTGAGCCCGAAGGGCGACTACCACGTGGTCAAGAGCGATGTGGATCGCGCCAAGGGCGTGCCGCAGGTCGAGCGTTTCCCCGACCTGACCTTCCCGGCCCTGCAGCGCGGCAAGCTGGCCAACGGCATCCAGGTGGTGCTGGCCGAGCGCCATGCGGTGCCGGCGGTGCAGATCGCCCTGCAGTTCGCCGGCGGTTACGCCGCCGATCACGGGCGCAAGCTCGGCACCTCCAGCTTCACCATGGGCATGCTGGACGAGGGCACCCGGTCGCTGGATTCGGTCGAGATCGCCAAGCGCAAGCAGCGCCTGGGCGCGATGATCAACACCGGCTGCAGCCTCGACGCCTGCACCGCCTCGCTCAACGCGCTGGACGACCAGCTCAAGCCCTCGCTCGACCTGTTCGCCGACATCGTGCGCCACCCGGCGTTCCGCGACACCGACGTGGCGCGCGTGCGCGGCCAGTGGCTGGCCGGCATCGCGCAGGAGAAGAGCCAGCCGGTCGGTATCGCGCTGCGCACGTTGCCGCCGCTGCTGTACGGCGAGGGCCATCCGTACGCGATTCCGTTCACCGGCTCGGGCACCGAGGCGTCGATCAGGTCGCTGACCACCGCCGACATGCGTGCCTTCATGGCCGATTACATCCGCCCGGACAACGTCACCATCCTGGTGGCCGGCGACACCACGCTGGACAAGATCGTCCCGCAGCTCGACGCGGTGTTCGGCGACTGGAGCGCCAGCGGCAAGGTGCCGCCGCGCTATCTCGGCAAGGTGGCGCCACCGGCGCATCCGCGCGTGTTCCTGGTCGACCGCCCGGGGGCGCAGCAGAGCCTGATCCTCGCCGGCGAGCTGGCGCCGTCCACCGAGGCACCGAACAACCTGCCGATCGAAACCATGAGCAGCGCGTTCGGCGGCACCTTCACCTCGCGTCTGAACATGAACCTGCGTGAGGACAAGCACTGGGCCTACGGCGCCTTCAGTTTCCTGCGCGAAGCCAAGGGCCAGCGCCCGTTCCTGATGTATGCCCCGGTGCAGACCGACAAGACCGCCGATTCGGTGGCCGAGATCCTGAAGGAGGCGCACGGCGTGGTTGGCGACAAGCCGCTGACCGCCGCCGAGATCGACAAGATCAAGGTGGGTGACGTGCGCTCGCTGCCGGGCAGCTACCAGACCACGGCCGCGGTGATGGGGGCGCTGCAGAACATCGCCCTGTACCACCGTCCGGACGACTACGTGCAGACGCTGAAGTCGCGCATCCAGGCGCAGACCGATGCCGAGGTGAACGATGCGGCCAGGGAGGTCATCCATCCGGGCCAGCTGACCTGGGTGATCGTCGGCGATCTGTCGAAGATCCGCGCGCCGCTGGAGAAGCTCGATCTGGGCGCGATGCAGGTGCTGGACGCCGACGGCAAGCCGGTCGCCGGCGGCAAGTAAGCCACGGTTGGGGAATGCGGTGGCATTCCCGCGGTACGATCTGGGGCCGGGCAGGCAACTGCCCGGCCCTTTCGACATCCATCGCGGAGCCCTCCATGCGCAAGACCCTGCTGCTCGTCCCTGTCGTGCTGCTCAGCGCGTGCACCTGGGGCATCAACCTCGACGACGCCGGCAAGGCCGTGCGCACGGCATGGAACGGCGATGTCTCGCAATGCCAGGACCTGGGCAAGGTCACCGTGTCGGTGATGGATCACGTCGGTCCGATCGACCGCAACGACATCAAGGTGCGCGACGAGCTCGAGGTGATGGCGCGCAACGAGGCGGCCAAGATGAATGCCGACACGATCAAGCCGCTGGCCGAGCCCGCGGATGGTTCGCAGCCGTGGGGCGCGTACCGCTGCGGCAGCGCAGGCGCGCCCGCCGGCAATACGCCGGCCAGCGCAGCCTCGGCCCCGCAGACGGTCCCCGCCGCCGGGTTCCAGACCTACCCGATCAAGAGCCACTGAGCCGGCTGGCGCGCTCCCATCGGCGGCGTCAGGCGGCGCCGCTGGCGAACCTGGCGATCGACGGCACCACCTTGCGCAGGCCCCGGTCCACCATGCCGGGGAGCAGGGCATTGAGCCGGGCGAAGAAAGATTCCGGCTGGCCCAGGTAGACCTCGGGTCGCCCGGACTCGATGGCGCGCACGATCTGCTCGGCGACCCACAGCGGATCGTCCATGTGCATGAGTCCATCGGCGGCCATCAGGTGCAGCTCGACCGGGTTGAAGGCGGTGCGCACCGCGCGTGGCGCGACATAGCTGACGGACACGCCCGAGCCGTGCAGTTCGCGGCGAAGCGCCTGGGAGAACCCGCGCAGGGCGAACTTGGTGGCCGAATAGGAAGCGAAGCCCGGGTAGCCGATGCTGCCGAAGATCGAGCCGATGTTGACGATCTGGCCGCTGCCCTGCGAGAGCATCGCAGGGAGTACCGCGTGGGCCAGCTGCATGGGCGCTTCCAGGTTCACCGCCAGCAGCCGGGGAATCATTGCCGGTTGCGCGTCCGCGAACAGGCCGAAATCCAGCGCGCCGGCCAGGTTGACCAGGATGTCGATGCCGCCGAACTCGGCGCGCATGCGCTCGACCAGGCGTTCGCGGTCGGCGGCGAAGGTCACGTCCGCCCGCACCACCAGCACGCGATCGCGGTGGGTGTGGACGTGGTGGGCCATGCTGGCCGCGGACGCGTCGCTGCGACTGGTCAGGCAGAGTCTGGCGCCGGCGTCGAGCAGCAGTGGCGCCAGCTCCCGGCCGATCCCGCCGCCCGCACCGGTCAGCAGGATCCGTTTGTCCCTCAGTTGCATGATGTGAACCTCGTCGGCCTAGGAGTTTGACTGGATGGTCTGCAGCAGCTTTTCCGCCTGCGCGCGGCGGCCGCGGTCGGCCAGCGGCTGGTCCGGGCGCGGTGCCGCGGCCAGTGCCTTCTTCACCGCGGCCAGCGCGCCGGCGCGATCGCCGTGGCGGTACAGGAAGTCGGCGTAGAAGTAGTTCGAGTCGATGCCGTCCGGATTGACCTGCAATGCCTTGAGCAGCAGGGCGCGGGCCTTGTCCTTGTCGCCGAAGCCGAGCGGCCAGCCCGGCACGTGGTCGTACAGGCTGCCCAGCGTGGTGTAGATCGAGCCGTCCAGTGCATCCGGCTGGATCGCCTGCGCCTGCTCGAGCAGCGTGCGCGCCTGCTTGGCCATGCCCAGTGCGCCGAGGCCGCCGTGTTCGCCGGCGTGGGTGCTGAGGATGATCGCCAGCCACACCTTGGCATCGGCGTCGCCGGGATTGGTCTGCACCAGTTTTTCGACGCGCGCTTCCAGCGCCTGGTAGGCGTCGTCCTGGGCGCCGGGTGCGACCTCGTAGGTGACGTGGGCCCAGGCGTGGGCGATGTCCCGCAGATCGGCGGGAAGCGGGGTGGCCGCGACGCAGGTCGGCACCATCGCCAGCGCGAGCATCACCACGAAGGGCAGGAACAGGGGTTTGGCGGTCATGGCTCAGCTCCCGGCAGTCGGGTGGTCGATGGACTGGAACATCGCGCCATACAGCGCGTAGAAGCGGTTGGCGGCGTGGATCAGCGCGTCCTGGTCGAGCGCATCGTCCAGCCGGTTCACCAGGCGCTCGAAGAAGCCGACGTGCTCCTGGTCGAGCGCGCCGTGCGAGCTCAGGTAGCGCAATCCCTGCTTGGGCAGCGCGAGCGCCTGCTGGATCGCGTCGGCGGCCCGGCTGGCGAGCGCCGCGCTGATGCCTTCCAGCACGAACACCATGCCGAGAAAGCCGACCGGATTGCCGCGGCGGAGCGTGTCGTGGGCGTAGGCGATCATCAGCTCCACCGCCGCGCCGGGCGGGCTGCGGCGGGCCGCCTCGCCGTCGCCGCCGATGGCGTCGATGTCGTCGAGGATCCACTGGTCGTGGCCGATCTCCTCGGCGATGTACTCGGCGATCGCCGGCTGCATCCAGTGCAGCCGCTCGGGCAGGAAATAGCCCATGCCCATCATCAGCCGCACCGTGTGGTGCACGTGGTGGTAGGCCTGCTGCAGGAAGCGCAGGTACTCCTCACGGCTGACCTGGCCGGCCAGCGCGCGTCGGATGATCGGGATGGCGAGAAAGGCCTGGCGGCTGGCTTCGGTCTCCAGCACCAGGCGGTCATGCACGTTCATGTCGGGCTTCGCTTGCATAGAGGGCTTCCAGGAGCGGGGCGTGATGGCGGGCGATGGCATCGCGGGCCAGGCCGCCGGAGGGGCGGGCCTGGCCGTTGGCGGGGGTGAACGGCGTATCGAGCGCGCGCCAGGCGGCGACCCGTGCGTAGTCGGGCAGCACGCCATTGGCGCGGGCCACGGCCGCGGCGAGGCGGGCCGGCGTGGTGGCCGGATGCGGCACCAGCAGCGCGACGTTGTGCGGCTGGCCCTCGCCGAACACCGCCGCCTGCAGGATCTCGCCGCTGGCGATCAGCTCGCTCTCCACCCATTCGGGGGCGACGTTGCGGCCGAAGGCGGTGGCGTAGGCGGTCTTCTTGCGCCCGGTGAGGTACAGGTAGCCGTCGTCGTCGAGGTAGCCGAGGTCGCCGGTGGGCCAGGGTGACGGTGGTGTGGCGGCGGTCCCCAGGTAGCCTGCGAACAGGTTGCCCGAGACCAGGATTTCGCCGTCGTCGGCCAGTTGCACCTGCACGTGCGGCAGCACCCGGCCAACGCTGCCCGGCCGCAGCGCGCCCGGTGGATTGAGGCTCACCACGGAGGCCGATTCGGACAGCCCGTATCCCTCATGCACCGGCAGGCCGAGTTCCCATGCCCGCTCGATCAGGTGGGGCGCGCAGGGGGCGCCGCCGACGGCCAGCATGCGCAGGCTGTCGGGCGCGGGCGCGCCGGCGGCGACGCTCTCGACCAGCAGCTTGAGCAGCTGCGGCACCAGGATCGTCGAGGTGGGCGCGTAGCCGTGCAGGGCGGCCACGAAGCGTTCCGTGCGTACCGAACTGGAGCCCTCGAAGCCGCAGCTGGCCAGTGACGGCACGCAGGCCGTGCCGCCGGCGGCAAGTGCCACGTAGAGGCCGCCGATGTTCTCCAGCAGCGTCGACAGCGGCAGCAGCGACAGCGCGCGATCCGCCGCCGTGCCGCCCACCGCCTCGCCCAGCGCCTGCGCGACGCGGCCGATCGCCTGGGCGGACAGGCACACACCCTTCGGTTGGCCGGTGGTGCCGGAGGTGTAGGTGATCTTGGCGGTGCCCGGCGGCAGCGCGGGGGGCGCTGCCACCGCCAGTTCGAAGACGGACACCAGTTGTCCGGCAATGCTCAGCCGTCGCGCCGGTCGTCGTCCCAGCATCGCGCCGACCGGATCCGGCTGGTTGGTCACCAGCAGGTCGGGGCGCGCATCGGCCAGCAGATGGCCGACCTGCCCGGCGGAGAAGAACGGCGGCACCGGCACGGCCACCGCGCCCAGCCGGGCCAGGGCAAGATCGATCACCGCCCATGCGCAGCTGTTGTCCATCCACAGCGCGACCCGCCCGCCGCCGATGGCCTCCACGGCAAGGTCGATCTCCTGGGTCAGCTCGGCATAGGTGAGGGTGGTGTCCTCGTCCTGCAGCGCCACGTGCAGGGGACGGGCGATCGCGTGCTCGCCGATCCGGCGCAGGATCCCGCGCATCAGCCTTCCTCCCGTTGCGGATCGGCGTCACGCCGCTGCCGCGCGAGCCGGGTCATGCCGGCCAGCAACTCGTCCAGGCGGGGTTGCGAGGTAGCGCCGGGCCGGTGCAGCTTGCGGAACCCGGAAGCGATCGGTCCGGCGCAGACCAGCGGCGCCGTGCGGTAGTAGTCGCCCCACTGCAGCGCCTGCGCACCGAGGCTGTCCGGACGGGCGGCGGCCAGCGGCATCGGCCGCATGCCTAGCCGCTGAAAGGTATTCACCAGCACGCGGGTCGCGGTGAACAGCACCCAGCGATAGCCGGCCTCGTGCAGGAACTGGATCGTCGCGGCGATCACCCAGCGCGCGTCGCCCGGGTTCTCCAGCGCCAGATTGCCCACCTCGACCAGCTCGTCACGGGCGATGGCCTGGCCGAAGCGGTCGCCGATCGCCTCGTCGGCCGGCATGCCCAGATACCGTTCGGCGAAAAGCGGCCCCAGGGAGGCCTGCCGCATGCCCACCACGGCGCGCTGCCGTTCGTCGTCGCGGTATTCCAGCAGGTCCGGATAGAACGTCTGCACGTCGGCGCGATAGCGGGCCGCGAACACGTCGTGCACGAAGCCCTCGCATGCCGCGCGGCCGGGGTGGTCGACGGTGACCACCTCGGCCCGGACGGACGTCTTCAGTTCGAGCAGGAGCGGCTGGACGCTGTCCAGGATGCACGGTTCGGGGGGAGCGGGGAGCTCGGATCGGGGCATGGGCACTCGCCGGCGGGGAACGGTCGGGTGCTTCTTTGCCAGTCCCGTGCCATCCGCTCAGTCCGCTGATGCGAAAGGGAATTTCCGGCGATTCGGGGTGGCTCCCCCACAGCGCAAAGCTTGCAGTGCGCAAAAAATGTCTGCACGGATTGTCTGATCGGGGGCGCTAGTGCGCGGCCGGCTCCCCGCAGCCGGCGGTGGCGGGATCGATCGCCGGGTCGACCACCAGCAGCACCCGGACCCGATCGTCGAGGTGGCAGGAGGCGACGTAGCCGATCGCGCCCGGCGTGGTGGCCACGAAGCGGACCACGGCCTGCTGCGAAGCCAGCACATAGGGTGGGCTCACGCCCTGGAAGTACTGCCGGTTCCAGTAGTCCGCCAGCTGCGGCTCGCCCATGCCGATCAGCCGGCTGGCGAACAGCGCACGCAGCGGCGTCCCGGGGGGTAGGTTCACCGGGATCAGCCGCCGGCCGTCGTCGTCGATGAAGATCTTCTTCAGGTAGATGTTGCGCAGGTCGTCGCGGTCCGGCGCCAGCTTCAGCGGCTGGCTGGCGGATGCGACGACCACCAGATGCACCGCATCCGTGCCGGCTGCCGGACACGGCGCGGCCAGCGGCAGCAGGGTCAGCGCCGCGATCCAGGCCAGCCGGTGCGAACGCATCCGCATCGCTCAGAACAGCACCGCGAACGACGCCAGCCAGCCGGCCGGCGCCAGCTCGGTGCTGCGGTTGCCGTCGCGATGCTCGAGCTTGAATACCAGCCCCGGCACCGGCCGGAAGTTGAGCGCCAGCGTGCGCAGGGTCACCGTCTGCGCAGGCGCCGACGTGCGGTAGCGCTCCAGCCGGCCGACCAGATAGAGCCGCTGGACCAGTGGCACCTCCGCCTCGACGAAGCCGCCGGTCTCGGCCGGCTGTCCCGCGCTGCCGCCTTCGCGGTAGATCCCTTCGCCATCCAGGCTGAAGTAGCGTCCGGTCCAGCCGAAGTCCAGCCCGACCAGGCGATAGCTCTGGCGCGGCGCATCGAGCCGGTAGCCGAGCATCGACATGCCGAGCGTGAAGCGGTCCCCGCGGGCGTGCCACAGCACCCGCCCACCGAATGCATGGCGGAAATTGTTGCGGTTGGGCAGGTCGGTGCCGGAGGCGGCGTAGGCGCGATCCTGGTCGGGGCCGACGTCGAAATCGCGGCTGTCGTCGGCGAACAGCCAGTAATCGAGATCGTGGCCGTGCGTCGTAAGGGTGCCGAACGCCATCGCCCCCGCGGCGTGGCGTGCAAACGCGGACGAGGTGGCCAGCGGGCGCGACACGGTCCAGGTCAGCGGGTCGGCATGCACCTGGTTCCACTGCCCGACGGGCGTGAGGAACTTGCCCAGGCGCAGGTTCAGCCAGGGATTGGCGCGGTAGTCCACGTACAGCCGCTCGATATCCAGCTCGCCGTGCTTCCGGTTCGCGCGCGATCCGCCGAGCTGCACCGCGTCGCCGGCATCCAGCTCGGTGAACAGCTGCGCACGCGATCCCAGGTCCTTGGTCACGAACAGGCTGATGTCGCGGGTGTTCAACGTGGGCGGCTCATTGGCCACGTCGTAGTACTGCAGGTTGGCGTATCCGCCCAAGCGCAGGCCCTGGGCCGGGAAATACAGGCCCTGGCCGAGCGAGTACGGCGCGGCGGACCAGGCGTCGGTGCCGGCGGCATGGACCCCCGTCGTCGCGAAGAGCATGCAGCCGGCGAGCAGGGCGGCGGCCAGCGGGGCGCGCCGGGCGGGCGGCATGTCTGGGATCTTCATCGTGGACACCTGGTAGGCATGTCGCGGCGGACCGGACCGAGGGTGGCGAAGGATCGTGCAGGCTGGCTTTCGCCTGGCACACAGCCGCCCGGGTCCGCCCGTGCCCGGCGATTCTGGAACATCCGCGCCGGCGCCGGCAAAGCGGTCCGGAGGAAGCTTGCCGTTGCCGCGCGCCATCGGCCACACTCGAAAACGACTGCTACGCCAAGCGCACGAACCGCTCAACCATGTCCTGCGGTACCCCCGTCATCGATCGCCCCGGCCGCCCGTGACCACCCGGCGGCTGCTGTTGCGCCTGCTGCTGGGCATGCTGTTCGGCACCGTGGTGGTGGTCGGTGGGCTGTCCTTCCACGAGTTCCGCGGCGCGCTGCAGAACGAGATCGCCGGCAACCTGCAGTTCGGCGCCAGCACCGTGATGGAACGCATCGACACCTTCCTCTCGGCGCGGGTGGAGAACCTCCGCGTGTGGCGCTCGGTGGAAGTCATGCAGGACATCCGCGTCGATGACGTCGACAAGCGCCTGTCCCACTTCCTCTCCGATCTGCACGCGCGCCAGGCCGAGATCTACCGGGCGCTGCTGTGCACCGGAGCGGACGGCCGGGTGATCGCGTCGAGCGCCCCGGCGCTGATCGGCCAGCCCGCGCCGCGCACCGTCGTGTGGCGGGCGTTGCCGGGCGGATCGGGTGGCGACGTCCAGATCGCCGTGGATACCGACGGCAGCGACCGCCGCGCGCTGCTGCGCACGCGCATCCCCAATGCATTCGGCAGCGGCGACATCGGCTACCTCTACGTGTGGCTGGACTGGCGCGCCATCCAGGGTTTGCTGGACGAAGCGGCGCGCGACACCACGCGCGATGTGTTGCTGCTGGATGCCGATGGCACCGTGATCGCGCGGTCGCGGTCGCGGGCGTTGCGCGGCGCGGCGGCGGCCCGGGCCGTGCGGCTGGACGGCTGGACGCTGCCGCCGGCCGGCCGGTCCACCTCCTACCAGCATGACGGTCGTGCGCTCGGGCTGGGCAATCTGCTGGTGGGCGCGGCCACGTCGGCCGGCTACCAGCAGTTCGCCGGGCTGGGCTGGCATCTGGTGATGGTCGAGCCGACCGCGGTGTCGTTCCGTCCGGTATGGCGACTGTTCTGGACCCTGCTCGGTGCGCTCTCGCTCACCGTGCTGGCCGGCATCTGGATCTCCACCCGGCTGGCCGACCGCATCGCGCGGCCGGTGGTGGCGCTGACCGGGTTCGCGCGCGGCTTCCGCCAGGGCGAATCGCAGCCCCCGCCGATGCCGGCGACCACGATCACCGAGGTGGTGGAGCTGCATCGCGCCTACGTCGAGATGATCGAGGCGCTGGAGCGCTCGCGCGAGCAGATCGTGCGGGCCGGCAAGCTGGCGGTGGTCGGCGAGATGGCGGCGATCATGGCGCACGAGGTGCGCACGCCGATGGGCATCCTGCGCAGCTCCGCGCAGCTGCTGCAGCGCGAGGCCGGGCTCGGCGCGCGCGAGCACGAGCTGGTCGGCTTCATCCTCAGCGAGACCGAGCGGCTCAACCGGCTGGTGACGATGCTGCTGGAATGCGCGCGGCCGTCGCCGCCGGAGTTTCGTCCGCACGACCTGCACGCGATCATCGAGGGCGTGCTCGGCCTGCTCGCCTCGCGCGCCGAGAGCGCAGGGGTGAGCCTGCGCAAGGACCTGCCGGAACCGGCGATCGTGCTCGACTGCGACCGTGAGCAGATCATGCAGGTGCTGTTGAACCTCGTGCTCAATGCCCTGTCCTTCGTCCCGCATGGCGGCACCATCGTGGTCAGCACCCACCGCGACGAGGACTCGGTATGGGTCAGCGTGGTGGACAATGGGCCGGGCGTTCCGGTGGAGCTGCGCGAGCGCATCTTCGATCCGTTCTTCAGCCGGCGCGAGGGCGGCATCGGCCTGGGCCTGACCATCGTGCAGCAGATCGTGCATGTGCACGGCGGCGAGATCTCGGTGGGCGAGAGTGCCTGGGGCGGCGCTGCGTTCAACATCCGATTCCCTTCCCCCTAGACAGGTGGCCATGAGCGCAAAGCGGATCCTGGTGGTCGACAACGAGCCGAAGATGCGGCGCATCCTCGAGTTGTCGCTGAAGAACCTCGGCCACGAGGTGCAGCAGGCGGCCGACGGCCGCGAGGCGCTGGCGGCGATCGAGCAGGGCGCGTTCGACCTGGTGCTGAGCGACCTGCGCATGCCGAACATGGATGGCATCGCGCTGCTGGAGGCGCTGCGCGAACGGGGCGAGGACGTGCCGGTGATCGTGCTGACCGCCTACGGCACGATCGAGACCGCGGTGGCGGCGATGAAGCTCGGCGCGGTCGACTACATCCTGCGGCCGTTCGAGATCGAGACGATCGAGCTGGCGGTGTCGCGCGTGCTGGCGATGCGCGCGGTGCAGCGCGAAAACCGCTTCCTGCGCGACGAGCTGGCGCGCGGCTGGGGCGGATTCATCGGCACCAGCGCGCCGATGCGCCAGCTGTACGAGCTGATCGGCCAGGTCGCGCCGGCGCGCAGCAACGTGTTCGTGGTCGGCGAGACCGGCACCGGCAAGGAGCTGGTCGCGCGGGCGCTGCACGAAGCGTCCGGGCGCAGCGGGCTGTTCGTGCCGATCAACTGCGCGGCGATCCCCGCCGAACTGCTGGAGAGCGAACTGTTCGGCCACGCCCGGGGCGCTTTCACCGGCGCGTTGCGCGACCGCGTCGGCAAGTGCGAGCTGTCTTCCGGCGGGACGATCTTCCTCGACGAGATCACCGAGATGCCGCTGGCGCTGCAGGCCAAGCTGCTGCGCGTGCTGCAGGAGGGGGTGATCGAGCGCCTCGGCAGCAACGCCTCGATCCCGGTCGACCTGCGCGTGGTTGCCGCCACCAACCGCGACCCGCAGGCGGCGGTGGACGAGGGACTGCTGCGCCGCGATCTGTATTTCCGCCTCAACGTGGTGCGGATCGACGTGCCGCTGCTGCGCGACCGGCACGGCGACATTCCGCTGCTTGCCGCGCATCTCCCCCAGAAATATGCGCGCGAGCTGGGCCGCCCCGCGCCACGGCTGGGCGAGGCGGCGCTGGCCCGGCTCGAGCGCTACGCCTGGCCGGGCAACGTGCGCGAGCTGGAAAACCTGATGGAACGCGCCGTGGTGTTGTGCCGGGGCGCCGAGGTCACGCTGCAGCACCTGCCCGGCGAGATCGCCGGCACGCGGTCGGCCGCGCCTGTCGCCGCGGCGGAAGACGCGGTCGCGGCCCCCGCCGATCTCTCGTTGAAATCGCACGTCGAGACGCTGGAGTCGCGGCTGATCCGCGCGGCGCTGGAGCGCTCGGGCAACAACAAGGCGGCCGCGGCGCGGCTGCTGGAAATCAGCGAGCGGGCGCTCTGGTACAAGCTCAAGCGTTACGGGCTGTGAGGGCGGGTTCGCCGGCGGGCGGCACTTTGTTCATAAATAGATAGTACATTTATGTAATACTTGCCGGGTCGTCCTCGATGGAGCCCGCCATGAGCAGCTTTGCCCCGACCGAACAGCGCCTCGCCGTCACCTGTCGGCAGTACCCGGCGTTTCCCCGCGAGCCGGCGGTGGTGGTGCGCCTGGTCAAGCACATCCACAAGCGGGTGCACGACGACGCCAATGCGCTGCTCAAGCCGTTCGGCATCAACCATCCCGAATACAACCTGCTGATGATGCTGTACGGCACCGAGGGCTACTCGCTCAATCCCTCGCAGCTGGCCGAGGCGGCCGGGGAGAAATCCGCCAACATCACCCGGTTGACCGACGGCCTCTGCGCGAAAGGGCTGATCGAGCGCACCACCAGCGACGAGGACCGCCGCAAGGTCGCGCTCACCCTCACCGACGCGGGATTGGCGCTGATCAGGAGCTTCCTGCCGGGCATCTGCGATCTGCTGGCGCACCAGACCGCCACATTGCAGCCGCGCGAGCTGGCGCAGCTGGAAAAACTGCTGAAGAAATTTCTCGACGGACTCGAGCAGGGCTGATGCGCCATGGCCGCCGTTCCCGCCGCCATCCCGATTGCCGAACGCCCCTGGCTGCGTGAGCTGCTGGCCGGCGAGGCGCACGCCTGGCTGTTCGTCGGCAAGAGCGTGCTGGCGATCTACCTGGGCGCCTGGCTGGCGATGTGGCTGCAGCTGGAGCAGCCGTCGACCACCATGATCACGGTGGCGATCGTGATGCACCCGCACAGCGGCATGGTGCTGGCCAAGAGCTTTTACCGCACGATCGGCACCCTGGTCGGCAGCCTGGTCGGCCTGGCGCTGATGTCGGCCTTCCCGCAGCAGCGCGAGCTGTTCCTGACCAGTCTGTCGCTGTGGGTGGCGCTGTGCGCCGGCGGCGCGCTGCGTTACCGCAACTTCATGGCCTACGGCTTCGTGCTGGCCGGCTACACCGCGGCGATCGTGGCGCTGCCGGCGATCGCCAATCCCTACGGCGTGTTCGACTCGGCGGTGATGCGGGTGAGCGAGGTGCTGCTCGGCATCGGCGTGTCGGCGCTGGTCAGCGAGCTGGTGCTGCCGGAGCGGCTGCGGCCGATCCTGCGCCGCGAGGCGCGCGCGCACTTCGCGAAATTCGTGGCGTTCCTGCGCAACAGCACCGCCGGGCGGATCCCGCGACAGGCGATGCAGGACGCCCAGCTCGCCTCGGTGCGTGCGGCGGTGCAGCTGGAGGACCTGCGCTCGTCGGTGATCTTCGAGGATCCGGAAGTGCGCCTGCGCAGTCGCCGGATGCGCCTGCTCAACCAGCGCTACATGGCCGCGGCCACCAGCTTCCAGTCGCTGCACCACCTGATCAACCGCCTGCAGCGCGGCGGGCGCGAGGCCGCCGCCACCGCGCTGATCGCGCTCTACCGCCCGCTGGCGGCGGCGCTGACACCGCCGCCGGGGCACGCCGACGATGACGATCTGCAGGTCCTGCCGCCGCAGCTCGACGCGTGCGCCCGGGCGCTGCCCGGGCGTGCCGCGGCGCTGCGCCAGGAGCTCAACGGTGCGGCCTGCCGCGAGTTCGACACCGGCGCGGCCCTGCTCGCCCGGCTGGTCGACGAACTGGCGATCTTCGTCACCACCGAGCACGCGCTGCGCATGGGCATCCCGGTGAAGGGCGGCGTGGAGAAGGTGCACTTCAGCCGCTCCAGCGACCTGGCCAGCGTCGGCGTGGCGGTGTTGCGCACCTTCCTGACCATGTCCACGCTCGGCGTGTTCTGGCTGGCCAGCGGCTGGACCTTCGGCGCCAACGCCATGCTGCTGGCGGCGATCTTCAGTGGCCTGATGGCGGCCTCGCCGAACCCGATCGGTTCGGTGCTGCACACCCTGGTCGGCTACGCCGCCGGCATGCTCGGTGCGGCGATCACCGTGTTCGTGCTGATGCCCGGCGGCGACGGCTTCATCATGCTGGTCGCCAGCACCCTGCCGCTGCTGCTGATCGGTCCCTACCTGTCCACACGCGACACGCTGCCGGGCGTGGGCGCCGGCTACACGCTGGGCTTCGTCTACATCCTGGCGCTGAAGAACCCGATGGTCTACGCGCCGGAGCACTTCTTCAACGACGCCATCGCGCAGCTCGCCGGCCTCGGCCTGTCCGGTGCCGCGTTCATGCTGTTGCCCGGGCTGTCCGGCACCGGTTGGCAGCGCCGCCGGCAATTGCGTCGATTGCGCGAGCTGGTCTGGACCGCAGCCACCGAGCCGCTGGACGGCCTGCTATGGCGCTTCGAGAGCCGCAGCCGCGACCTGCTGCTGCAGGCGGTCGCCAACACCCGTCCGCGCAGCACCGAGTCGCGCACCCTGCTGGCCTGGTCGCTGGCAGTGCAGGAGACCGGTCGCGCGCTGATCGAGCTGCGCCGGGACGTCGCCGCCGGCGAGCCTCCGGTCACCGCACGCGACGCCTGCCAGCTCGCCGTGCAGGCGGTCGGCGCGCTCTACCGCGAGCCCGGCCTGCCGGCATGGGAAGCGGCCGACCGTGCGGTCGACACCGCCATCGCGCGGGCCCCCGGCCGCGCTCGCAACCACCTCCACCAGTTGCGCAGCGCGCTGCGCGACGACGAGTCGCCGCTGCTCGCCGCCGTGCATGCGATGCCCACGCAGGAGCCCGCCCATGCCTCGTGAAATCGCCTTCTACGGCACGCTGATGCCCGGCCTGTTGCCGGTGTTCGTCGGCTGCCTGCTGCTGATGGTGACGCTGGACCTGCTGCTCAGCCGGATCGGGCTGTACCGGCACGTCTGGCATGCCTCGCTGTTTCGTCTGGCCCTGTTCGTCTGCCTGTTCGGCGGCGCGGGGCTGCTGCTGGTCCGCTGAGTATCGCCGCCATGAAAATCGCCCCCGCCCTGTTCCGCTTCGCCCTCACCTCCGTCGTCGTCGTGCTCGCGCTCGTGCTCGGCCACGCGCTGTGGAAGCACTACCTGTATGCGCCGTGGACCCGCGACGGTCGCGTGCGCGCCGAGGTGGTGCGCGTGGCGCCGGACGTGTCCGGGCTGGTCAGCGCGGTCGCCGTGCGCGACAACCAGTTCGTCCACAAGGGCGACGTGCTGTTCGTGGTCGACCCGGCGCGCTTCCGCAATGCGGTGGACCAGGCGCAGGCCAACCTTGCCGCCGCCGAGGCCGCCGCACGTGCGGCCGGCGCCAGCATCAGCGCCGCGGCGGCCGGCGCCGCCGCGCGCCATGCCGAGTACGAGATGTACGCGGCCCAGGCCGAACGACGCCAACGCATCGGCAACGTGATCTCGCAGGAAGACCGCAACGACGCCGCCGCCACCGCCAGCGCGGCACGCGCCACCTGGCAGCAGGCGCAGGCCAGCGGCCACCAGGCCAGTGCCGCGAAGGAGCAGGCCGCGGCCGCGGTCGAGCAGGCACAGGTCGCGCTCGATCGGGCCGAGCTGGACCTGGCCCGTACCGAGGTGCGCGCGCCGGTCGACGGCTACGTCACCAACCTCGATCTGCGCGCGGGCGATTACGCCGCTGCCGGCGCTGCGCGGCTCGCTCTGCTCGACAGCCACAGCTACTACGTCTACGGCTACTTCGAGGAGACCAAGCTGCCGCAGCTGCACGTGGGCGATCCGGTCGAGGTGCGCCTGATGGCCGGTGGCGCCGACCTGCCGGGCACCATCACCGGCATCGCCCGCGGGATCACCGACGCCGACAATCCTGCCGGGGCCGACGGCCTGGCCGACGTGAACCCCACCTTCAACTGGGTGCGCCTGGCCCAGCGCGTGCCGGTGCGCGTGGCGATCGATACCGACCACCTGCCATCCGGCACGGTGCTGTCCGCCGGCATGACCGCGACGCTGGTGGTGCACCCGCGCCGCGACACCGGAGCCGCGCTGGCCGACGCGCGCTGAGCAGCCCTTTGGCGGGCCGGGATGGTGGCCTCGCCGATGGCATGTAAGGTTTTCCCCGCGGCGGTGGACTACCGGATAGCCACCCTGTTCAAGGAATGACCATGTCGACCGCAGCATCCTCGGTTTCCCTGCCTCCTCCTTCCTCGCTGGCCCGCGCCGCAGGCTGGTATCGCGAGGGCTTTCGCCTGTGGCGGCGTGCGCCGTTCCGGCTGGTCGGGTTGAGTCTGGCCTGCATGGTCGCCGAGGTGCTGCTGCAACTGGTGCCGCTGGCCGGCACCGTTCTCTCCAAGGCCGTGGTGCCGATGCTGGCGGTCGGCGTCTGGATCGGACTGGACCGGCTCGCGCGCGGCGAACCGCTGCGTTTCGCCTGCCTGCTGTCCGGTTGGCGCCATCCTCGCTGGCCCGCGCTGTGGGGGCTGAGCGCTGCCGTGGGGCTGATCGTGTTTGCCGTACAGGTGGCCGCGGCCGCAGCGGTGTACGGCCCGGCGGTCTGGGATGCCGTCGTGCTCGGCCACCTGCTGCATCACCCCGCATTGCAGACGCGCCGAATGGAGTTCGTGCTGCTGCTGCCCGGACTGGTGCCCGCGACGTTGTTGACGCTGGCGCCGCCGCTGTTCCTGTTCCGAGGCGAGGGTGTGTTGGCGGCGCTGGCCGGAAGCCTGCGGCGGGTGGCGGCGCACGCTGTGGCCTTCACGCTGGCGCTGCTGCCGCAGCTTGTGCTGTTCGCCGTGGCCCTGTCCTCCCCGTGGGCGATGCCGCTGCTGCTTCTGCTGATGCCGCTCGGCACCCTGCTGGCCTACGCCGCCTGGCGCGACCTGGCCGGTGCGCCGCCGGCAGGCTGAGGCGGCGTGGGCGCACGCAATCGGTTCGCCGAAGTGCTCCAGGCCCACGGCGGCCTGATGTCGCGCATCGCAGCCAGCTACGAGGCCGATCCAGCGCTGCGCGACGACCTGCTGCAGGAGATCGCGCTGGCCCTGTGGCGAGCGTTGCCGGGCTGGCGCGGCGAGGCCGGCCTGCGCACCTTCGTGGCGCGGATCGCGCACAACCGCGGTGCCAGCCACGTATTGGGCGAGCAGCGCCAGCCGCGTCCGGGAGCGTTGCCGGAGGACCTGCCGGACCCCGGCATCGCGCCGGAGCAGCACGCCCATGCCCGGCAGGAAGGCGCCCGCCTGCAGGCGGCGGTACGCGCGCTGCCGCTGGCGTTGCGACAGGCGGTGACGCTGGCGCTGGAGGGCTTCAGCCATGCGGAGATCGCCGATGCGCTGGGTATCCGGGTCAATGCCGTCGACGTGCGACTGAGCCGGGCGCGCCAGGCGCTGCGCGAACAGCTGGGAGAGTCGGCATGAGCACGCATGACGAGTGGAGCGACTGGGCCGCGCAGTGGCGCACCCAGCCGGTGGTGGACATCGAGCGCCTTCGCCGCCGTACGCTGGCCAAGCGGTGGCGGATGCTGGCGATGGTGGTGTTCGAAACCGTCACGGCGATCGGGGCGCTGGTCCAGACCGGCTGGCTGTTCGCCCACCCGGGGCTGGGGCTGCGCTGGAAGCTGTTTGCCACCGGCGGCACGGTGCTGGTGGTGGTGATGTGGTCGATCACCCTGTGGTTGCGCCGGGGCACGTGGCGGGCTGCCGGCTCTCGCGTGGCCGAACTCCTGCGGCTCGACGCGCGCCGCGCGCGGGCCGGCATCCGTCTGGCGCAGGCGCAGCTGTGGGGGTTTGCCGCGCTGCTGGTGGGCGTCGCGGTGCTGGCCTGGCCGTCCCTGCAACCCTCGGCGTGGATGCACGATGCCGCCCTGCGCCGGCTGCTGCTGGTGCAGATCGGCGCCAATGCGCCGATCGTGCTCGGCGGCGTGATCTTCTGCCTCTGGTACATCCGCCGCCAGCGCCGTCGGCTGGCGAGGATCGCGCAGCTGAAGGCGGAACTCGGGATGGTCTGATCGACGCAGGCCTGAACGCATCGCCTTTTCCTGCGACGGCGTTCCCGGCATGCTCGCCACTTTGTGACGACGCCGGGGGCGCGATCCTTGTCCGCGATGAAACGACTGACCCGACTTCCCGGCCGCGTGGTGCGACGGCTGCTGCCGTTCGGCCGCGCCGCGCGCCTGCAGGCGCGGCTGGACGGCATGCCGGCGTTCGCGGTACCGGCCGCGGCGATCGAGACGCTGGACGGCCCGGCGGCCTGCCGCGAGCGGCTGCTGGCGGCGATCGCCGCGGCCGAGCGGCGCATCGTGATCGTGGCGCTGTACCTGGAGGACGACGAGGGCGGTCGCGAGGTGCTGGAGGCGCTGTATGCGGCCAAGGCGCGCCGGCCGGCGCTGGAGATCAGCGTGTTCGTCGACTGGCACCGCGCCCAGCGCGGCCTGATCGGCAAGGCGCGCAGCGAGGGCAACGCCGGCATGTACCGCGCCTGGGCACGCGAGCGCGGCGACGGCGTGGCGATCTACGGCGTGCCGGTGCAGAACCGCGAGCTGTTCGGCGTGCTGCACCTGAAGGGCATGGTGATCGACGACACCGTGCTGTACTCCGGCGCCAGCCTCAACAACGTCTATCTGTGCCGCCACGACCGCTACCGGCTGGACCGCTACCACCTGCTGCGCCACGCGCCGCTGGCCGACGCGATGGCCGGCTTCGTGCAGCGGCATTTCCTCGGTCAGCCGGCGGTGCCGCGCCTGAACGTGCCGGAGGTGCCGACCACCGCCAGCCTGCTGCCGGCGATCCGCGCGCTGCGCCAGGAACTGGCCGGGGCGCGCTACGAGGTGCCGGACGAGCCGGCGGGCGAGGGTGCCGTGGCGGTGACGCCGCTAGCCGGTTTCGGTCGCGCCGACAACGCACTCAACGACACCCTGCTGGCGCTGCTGGCCGGCGCGCGCGAGCGGGTGGTACTGCTCACCCCGTACTTCAACCTGCCGCGGCCGGTGCGCGCAGCGATCGGCCAGCTGCTGCGGCGCGGCTGCACGGTGGAGATCATGGTCGGCGACAAGGTCGCCAACGATTTCTACATCCCGCCGGAGCAGCCGTTCCGCACCATCGGCGTGCTGCCCTACCTCTACGAGGCCAACCTGCGCCGCTTCGCCCGCCGCCACCAGAAGCACCTGGCCCGCGGCCAGCTGGTGCTGCACCTGTGGAAGCACGCCGGCAACAGCTACCACCTCAAGGGGCTGTTCATCGACGACGACGTGGCGGTGCTGACCGGCAACAACCTCAATCCGCGCGCCTGGGCGCTGGACCTGGAGAACGCCCTGGTGCTGCGCGATCCGCACGGCCTGCTGCGCGACCAGCACGAGACCGAGTGGGCGGCGCTGCGCGCGCATGCCAGCCGCGTGCAGGACTATCACGCGCTGGAGACCTCGCGGCACTACCCCCCACCGGTGCGCAAGCTGCTGCGTCGGCTGAGCCGGGTGCGGCTGGACCGGCTGGTCAACCGGCTGCTGTAGCGGCGCTCACGCCGAGGTGGCCAGCCGGCTCAGCCGCATCGCCAGCCAGCGCTGCACGTCCGGCCATTCGCCGGCCAGTACCGAATAGCACACCGTGTCGCGCAGGCTGCCGTCCGGGCGGCGCTTGTGGGCGCGCAGGACGCCGTCGCGATGGGCGCCCAGGCGCTCGATCGCGCGCTGCGAGTCGAGGTTGCGGTGGTCGGTGTGGAACTCCACCGCCACGCAGCCTAGCCGCTCGAACGCGTGGCCCAGCAGCAGGCGCTTGCACGCCGTGTTGAGGTGGCTCTTCTGCCAGCGCTTCGCGTACCAGGTGTAGCCGATCGCCACGCGCGGCAGCGCCGGATCGAAGTCGTAATAGCGGGTGGAGCCGACGATCTCGCCGTAGCGCTTTTCGCGCACGGCGAACGGCAGCATCCGGCCGGTGGCCTGGCCGGCCAGCGCCGCGGCGATGTAGTCGCTGGAGGTGCCCGGTGGCGGTGCGCTGGTGAACCACAGCTTCCACAGCTCGCCATCGGCGGCCGCGGCCTCAAGCGCGGGAGCGTGATCGGCGTGCAGGGGTTCGAGCAGGACGTGGTCGTCTTCCAGGTGGACCGGGGCGAGCGTCGTCATGCGGGGCTCAGGCGTCGAGGTCGGGGATCAGCTTGCTCTCAAGCCGCGCGATGGCGTCCTTGAGCAGCAGCTTGCGCTTCTTCATGCGGGTGACCTGCAGCTCGTCACGGAAGCCGGTTGCCTGCAGATGGGTCACCAGCGCGTCCAGCTCGCGGTGCTCCCGGCGCAGTTCGAACAGGGTCTGGGCGATCGAGGGTTGATCCGGTTCCGTCATGGCACGCGCACGAGGAGGTAGGCGCGCAGTGTACGCCTCCGGCCCGGTGCCGGTCAGCGGGCTACAATGTCGCGCTTCCAATCCGGTTCACGCCCCGATGTCCGCCACTCCCGAATCTTCCCGCAAGCAGGCCTACGAGGCTGGCAAGCTGGCCAAGCGCCTGCGCCACCAGGTCGGCCAGGCGATCGCCGACTTCAACATGATCGAGGACGGCGACAAGGTGATGGTGTGCCTGTCCGGCGGCAAGGACTCCTACACCCTGCTCGACATCCTGCTGTCGCTCAAGGCGAAGGCGCCGGTGCACTTCGAGCTGATCGCGGTGAACCTGGACCAGAAGCAGCCGGACTTCCCCGAGCACGTGCTGCCGGACTACCTCACCGCGCGTGGCGTGCCGTTCCACATCATCGAGCAGGACACCTACAGCACGGTCACCCGGGTGATTCCCGCCGGCAAGACCATGTGCAGCCTGTGTTCGCGCCTGCGCCGCGGTGCGCTGTACTCGTGGGCGGCCGAGAACGGCATCACCAAGATCGCGCTGGGCCACCACCGCGACGACATCCTCGCCACGTTCTTCCTCAACCTGTTCCACCACGCCAGCCTGAAGGCGATGCCGCCGAAGCTGCGCTCGGACGACGGCCGCCACGTGGTGATCCGCCCGCTGGCCTACTGCAGGGAGAGCGACATCGCCGAATACGCGGCCCAGCGCGAATTCCCGATCATCCCGTGCAACCTGTGCGGCTCGCAGGAAAACCTGCAGCGCAAGCAGGTCGGGCTGATGATGGCCGAGTGGGAACGCCAGTTCCCCGGCCGTGCCGAGACCATGTTCCGCGCGCTGGGCAACGTGGCGCCCTCGCAGCTGGCCGACCGCACGCTGTTCGACTTCGCCTCGCTCGGATCGCGCGAGGGTACGACGCGGGCCGATGCACACGGCTGGCTGGCCGGGTATGCTGGCGAACCCGCCACGGATGATGCGGTTTAGACGTCCATACTTCCAATTTCCACCTTTTCGAGTACCGACATGTCCTTCTTTGCTTCCGTTGAAATGGCTCCCGGCGACCCGATCCTCGGCCTGACCGAGGCCTACCTCGCCGACCCGCGTCCGAACAAGGTGAACCTCGGCGTGGGCATCTACACCGACGAGCAGGGACGGGTGCCGGTGCTCAAAGCGGTGCAGCAGGTCGAGCAGGCGCTGGCGCGCGACACGCAGCCGCGCGGCTACCTGCCGATCGACGGATTGCCGGCGTACAACAAGCTCAGTCAGCAGCTGCTGTTCGGCGAGGGTTCGCCGCTGCTCGAAGCCGGCCGCGTGGCCACCGCGCAGACCATCGGCGGCAGCGGCGCGCTGCGCGTGGCGGCGGACCTGATCAAGCAGGTGGCCGGCGACAAGGCGCGCATCGCGATCAGCAACCCGAGCTGGGGCAACCATCATGTGGTGTTCCGCACCGCCGGGTTCCAGCTGCAGGACTACCGCTACTACGACGACACCACCCACGGCCTGGATTTCGCCGGCATGCTGGAAGACCTCGGCAAGCTGGAGCCGGGGACCGTGGTGCTGCTGCACGCCTGCTGCCACAACCCGACCGGCGTCGACCTGGAGCCGGCGCAGTGGGCACAGGTGGTGGAGCTGGTGAAGGAGCGCGGCCTGCTGCCCTTCGTCGACATGGCCTACCAGGGCTTCGACCAGGGCATCGACGCCGACGCCACCGCGGTGCGCATGTTCGCCGAGTCGGGCATCGAGGCGTTCGTGGTGGCCAGCTCGTATTCGAAGTCGTTCTCGCTGTACGGCGAGCGCGTGGGCGTGCTGTCGATGGTCGGCGCCGACCGCGACGAGGCCGCGCGCCTGCGCTCGAAGATCAAGCAGACCATCCGCGCCAACTACTCCAGCCCGGCGGCCCACGGCGGCCAGCTGGTCGCCGGCGTGCTGGCCAGCAGCGAGCTGCGTGCACTGTGGGAGAGCGAGCTGGGCGGCATGCGCGAGCGCATCCATGCCATGCGCGCGGGACTGGTGCAGAAGCTGGCCGCGCACGGCCACGAGTTCGGCTTCATCCAGCGCCAGGCCGGCATGTTCTCCTACTCCGGCCTGAGCAAGCCGCAGGTCGAGCGCCTGCGCGAGGAGTTCGCGATCTACGCGCTGACCACCGGTCGCATCTGCGTGGCGGCGCTCAACACGCAGAATCTCGGCTATGTCGCGGACGCGATCGCCAAGGTGGTCGGCTGAGGGCATCCTGTCGCAGACGGTGCGTCTAGTCCGAGTCAGCCTCTCTCTGCCTGTCCGTCATTCCGGCGAAAGCCGGAGTCCAGCGTCTTCGCAACCCGCAGCCGAGGCTCTGGATCCCGGCTTTCGCCGGGATGACGGTGAGGAATCCCCGAAGTCTCTCGACCATATCCAGAGCACCAGCCCGCACACCTTCATATAGGGCAGCCGGCCGCCACCATGGCCCGACTGCCCCCAACCCGGATACCACATGTTCTTCCGCAATCTGACCCTGTTCCGCTTTTCCCCGACCGTCGCCGACGACCTGAACCGCCTGGACGAGGTGCTGGCCGAGCACCGCCTGCGCCCGTGCGGGCCGATGGAGATGTCCACCCGCGGCTTCGTGCCGCCGGTCGGCCGCGGCGAGGAGGCGGCGCTCACCCATGCGGTGAATGCCTGCACCTGGCTCACCGTGGGCGGCGAGGACAAGCTGCTGCCGGCCGCCGTGATCAACGACGAGCTGCAGCGCAAGGTGCAGAAGATCGCCGAGGAAGAGGGCCGCAAGGTCGGCGGCCGCGAGCGCAAGCGGATCAAGGAAGACCTGCTCAACGAGCTGCTGCCGCGCGCCTTCGTGCGCAGCTCGCGGCTCTCGGCCTATGTCGACAAGAAGCACGGCTGGCTGGTGATCGACACCGCCAGCCGCAAGTCGGCCGAGAACGCGCTCAGCCAGGTGCGCGAGGCGCTGGGCAGCTTCCCGGCGGTGCCGCTGGCGCCGGAGGAAGGCCCCCGCGTGCTGATGACCGACTGGCTGGCCAACGGCACCCTGCCGGCCGGCCTCGCGCTGGGCGACGAGGTGGAGCTGCGTGATCCGGGCAGTGCCACCGGCGCCATCGCCAAGTGCCGCCGCCAGGATCTGGACAGCGAAGAGATCAAGGAGCACCTGCGCAACGGCAAGCAGGTGTTCCAGCTCGGCCTGGTGTTCGACGACCGCATGAGCTTCGTGCTCGGCGAGGACCTGGTGGTGCGCAAGCTGAAGTTCCTCGACGTGGTGCTCGACGAGATGGGCGACAGCCACCAGGACGCCGCCGCCGAGGCCGACGCGAGCTTCGCCCTGCTGACCCTGGAGATCGAGCGGCTGCTGGCCAAGCTGGAGGAGTGGTTCGGCCTGCCGCGGCCGGCCGACGCCTGACGTACGCGGCCGTATGGTGATGATTTTCGCGGTCCGGCACGCCACCGCTTGAATCATCACCTCCCCGTCGCCAATCCCTGCCAGAATCTTTCTCCCGGGTCCGACGCGGCCCGGGCCCCACCGGCAGGCAACACCGCATGGCGCAGCAACTGGAAGGCGACTGGCTGGAACTGGCGACCACGGGCGGCAGCACGATCCGCGTGCTCAAGGCCGTCCACCCGCGCGCGCGTCGCCTGCGCCTCACCGTCACGCCCAAGGGTGCCCGGGTCAGCTATCCGCGCGGCACCCATCCGGCCCAGGTCAGCGCGTTCCTGCGCAGCCACGCCGACTGGCTGGAGCAGAAGCTCGACGAGCTGAACCTGCTGGTGAAGCCGCTGCCGCCGCTGCGGGTCGGCCAGCCGGTGGAGATCCCGTTGCGCGGCGAGCGCGTCTGGCTGGACTGGGACGAGGGCCCGTACCCGCGCATCGCCAGCGGCGAGGGCGTGCTCACGCTGATCCTGCCGCGGCCGCACACCCGCGCGCTGCCGGTGGCGCGGGGGCTGCTCGCCTCGCATCTGGAATCGCTGATCCGCCGTGACGTGTCGCGCTGGCTGGCGCAGTACGTGCCCCAGCTCGGCCTGGCGCCCACGGCACTGAAAGTGCGTCCGCTGAAGAGCCTGTGGGGCAGCCTGGACACGCGCGACCGCATCAACCTTGACCTCGCCCTCGCACTGGCGCCGCCCGCCGCGCTGCGCTACGTGCTGGCCCACGAGCTGTGCCACCTGAAGGTGCGCAACCACTCGCCGCGATTCTGGGCACAGGTGGAGACCCTGTTCCCGAACTGGCAGGAACAACGCGACTGGCTGCGCCAGAACGGTGCCGTGCTGAAGGCCGAGCTGGACCGGCTGGTGGCCGACGTGGCGGACTGACCCGGCTTCGGCGCGCGGGCCGCGCCGTTGGATGACGGGTGTAACTTGCCGCTCCGGTCGGCGGCGGCCAAGCTGGTCATCCCTCCCGGATGGTTCCAGGCAACGACGATGCAGCTCCCCCTCGGCGACATCATCAAGGCCGGCTGGCTGGTGTTCCTGCTGTACTGGGCGATCCGCGCCCGGGACGCGAAGGCCGCCGTCCGCAGCGAGCCGTTCGTGCTTCGCCTGCTCAAGCACTGGCTGCCGTTGATGGTCGGCACGGTGCTGGTGTTGCCCTGGCGCGGCGGCGAAGACTCGCTGTTGCGCCTGCGCTTCGTGCCGCCCGAGGCGGCGCTGTCGATCCTCGGAGCGCTGCTGGTCTGGGCCGGCGTGCTGTTCGCGATCTGGGCGCGGAACATCCTTGGGCGCAACTGGAGCGCCGTTGTGCAGGTCAAGCAGGATCACGAACTCGTGGAGCGCGGTCCGTACCGCTGGGTGCGCCATCCGATCTATACCGGCCTGCTGCTGGCCTTCTTCGGCACCGCGCTGGCGCAGGGCGAGTGGCGCGGCCTGCTCGGCACGGCCATCGTGGGCGTCTCGTTCTGGTTCAAGCTGCGGCTGGAGGAGCGCTGGATGCGCGAGCAGTTCGGCGAACGCTACGAGGCCTACATGCGGCGGACGAAGGCGCTGGTGCCGGGCCTGCTCTGAGGACACCGCACCCGCGCGTCCCGACGGGACGCGGGTGCGGTTCCCGTCTCACCCGATCGCCATCTTCAGGATGACCAGGGCTCCGACCAGCATGATCACGCTGCTGATCAGGCTGATCGCCACGCCCTTCAGGAACGTCGTCTCCAGCACCCACTGGTAGATCAGCGCGCCGCCGGCGAGCGCCAGGATGAAGTGCACGAACATGCCGCCGAAGTGCAGCGCGTTGAGCATCCGCGACAGGATCACCTGCAGCACCAGCGAGCCGAGTACCGGCCCGATCGTGGTGCGTTGCGCCCCGAGTGCGCGTGCGGTGTACATCACCGGTGCGATCAGCAGCGCCACCAGCGCTGCCAGCAGGAATACCACTTTCAGAAACGCCATCCCCTTCCCCTGTCTGCTCCGTCAATGGAGCCGGGGAGTGTCGCCGTGAAATCTTGCGAGGTAAAGAGGCCTCAGTGCGACAGTTCGAACGCCGTCAGGACCTGCGCGGTCTGCGTGGGCTTCTCCAGCATCGGCATGTGATTGCAGCCGACCAGCGTGGTGCTGCTGATCGCCGAGGCGTGCACGAGGCCGTCGCGCAGGCTGTCCATCGCGGAGATGTCGCTGATCTTGTCGCCCGCGCACCACAGGCCCATCACCGGCATGGTCAGCTGGTCCAGCCGCCGCTGCACGGAGAGATACTGCGAGGGCTGGCGCAGCTCGTTGAACACCTTGTCGAGGAACGCGCGGTCGCGCTTGTTGCGTGCGATGAACACGTCGATGAACCGCCCGGGCAGGTCCGGTACCTTTTCGAATGCCAGTGCGAACGCGCGCTGGAAACCGGCGCGATCGTCGTAGTCGAACGGGTTGGTGCCAGCCAGCGCCTCGCGGGCGAAGGCGTTCTCCTTCTGCTTGAGGCCGAAGGAGTCGACCAGCACCAGCCGGTTGATCCGCTCCGGGTGTTCGGCGGCATAGACGCCGGCGATGGCGCCACCCATCGAGTGGCCGACCAGGGTCACGTTGCGCAGGCCCAGCGCCTGCATGAAGCCGTCCAGCCGGGCGGCCTGGGTGTCGATGTCGTAGTCGGCGGCCGGGTCGCGCGAGGAGTCGCCCCAGCCGGGCAGGTCCGGGATCACCAGATGGAAGTGCGGGCTGAGCTGCGCCGCCACTTTCAGCCACACCGCCTTGTTCGAGTCGTAGCCGTGCAGCAGCACCAGGGTCGGGCCTTCCCCCCCTTCGTAGTAGGACCAGTGGGCGCCGCCGGCCTGTACGGATTTCTCGTCCAGGTGCGCGGCCATCGCCTGGCGCGTCGCATCCGCGCGCATCAGCCACTGTGGCGCGAACAGGTAGCACGCGCCGAGGCCGAGGCCGATCATCGCCACCACGGCAGCGAGGAATTTCACCCGCCGGATCAGCAGGCGCTGCCACAGCGGACGGCCGCCGGGGGCGGCCGGGGCCGGTGCGACGGAGCGGGAGGGAGGGGTCTGCTTAGCCATGGAAGAAGCCTGACGATCGGAAACAACCGGGGTGTGACAGCTTGCGGTGGGCGCCGGTTCGACGGGGGCGGGGCGCTGACGCTCCGCCCCGGTCGATCACTTGGCCTTCCCCGCCTTGGCGAAGATGCCCTCGATCGCCTGCTGGGTCAGCGGGTGGTAGCCGTCCTTCGCCTTCGCGTAGGCGGCCTCGGCGTAGGCCAGGCCGTCGGGCGTGGCGGCGAAGGCACGGTACACCGGCGTGGTCAGGTAGATGCGGCCGATCCGCGTCATGTGCTCGCGCGCGGCCGGCCATACCGCCTTGTCGCCGGCGGCGATGGCGTGGATGTACCAGCGCATGCCGATCTCTGCATTGGGCGTGCCGGTGAGGTGCCAGGCGGCGTCCAGCGCCTGCATCTGCCCGAGCTTGGGCACGTCGGGCAGGCGGTCGAGGAAGTACATCCACTCCTGCGTGTTCCAGTCCTTCGCGTCGAGCTTGTCGGCGGCCAACGTGCCGGCGGTGAAAGCCTTCACTTTCGCGTCGATCATGTCGAAGCGCGCCGAGGTCGGCAGCGGGGCGTCCTTGGGAATGCCGGTGCCGTAGACCCACTCGTTCACCTCGGCCATGCTCATCTTGCCGGGGTACTTGTCGATCAGGTTGGTCTTGAGGAAGGCCAGCATCTGCTCGGTGGTGATGCTCTGGAACGCGAAGTGGTCGAAGTAGCTCTTCAGGTACGGGTCAAACGCGGCGCGGCCGTAGCGCTGCTCCAGCGTGCGCAGGAACCATGAGCCTTTGTCGTAGGCGACGTCGGACAGCGCGTCGTCGGCATCCACGTCGCCCGGCACGGGCGCCAGCTTCTGGCTGTTCGCCGGCATCGTGCCGATGCTCTTCTCCAGCGCGCGCGCGGACAGCAGGGCCTCCTCGTCGGCCAGCGTCTTGCCGTACACCGCCTCGGTGATGCGGCCCTGCACGTAGGTGGTGAAGCCCTCGTTGAGCCAGCCGTCGCGCCAGGTGGCGTTGGTCACCAGGTTGCCCGACCACGAGTGCGCCAGCTCGTGCGAGATCACCGAGGCCAGGCTCTTGTCGCCCACGACAATCGTCGGCGTGGCGAAGGTCATGTTCGGGTTTTCCATGCCGCCGAACGGGAACGACGGCGGCAGCACGATCAGGTCGTAGCGGCCCCAGCGGTACGGGCCGTAGAGCTTCTCGGTGGTGGCGATCATCTTCTCGGTGTCTTCGAACTCGTGCGCCGCCTTGTGCACCATCGACGGCTCGGCATACACCGCGCTGCGCGGGCCAGTGGCCTCGGCCGCGATGTCGCCGGCGGCGATCGCCAGCAGGTACGAGGGGATCGGGTGCGGCTGGTCGAAGCGGAAGTCACCGTCGAGCGGGTGGTGCAGGTCGTTCAATGCGCTCATCACCACGCGCACGCCCTTCGGTGCGGTGACGTGGGCGTCATAGGTGATGCGGATCGCCGGCGAATCCTGCAGCGGCACCCACGAGCGGGCGTGGATCGACTCGCTCTGCGAGAACATGAAGGGCAGCTTCTTGTCGGCGGTCTGCGCCCTGGTCAGCCACTGCAGGCCGGTGGCTTCGGGCGAGGTGTCGTAGACGATGCGCACCTTGGCCGGGTGGTTCGGCGCGGCGATGGTGAGCTTGCTGCCCAGCTGCTTGTCGCGCGGCGCCAGCGCGTAGGTCAGTGCGTGGGCGTGGCCCTTGGCGTCGATGCCCTCGATGCTGGCGATCTTCAGGTCGCGCGTGTCCAGCACCAGCGAGCTCGCCTTGGGGTTCACCCAGTGCAGGCTCAGCGTGGCGCGGCCGTGCAGCTCCTTGTGCGGGAAGTCCAGCTTCAGATCCAGGTCGAGGTGGGTGACCTTGACCTGGTCGGGTTGCGCGTACGAGTACGGATCGGTCGCATGGGCTGCCAACGGCAGCAGCAGGGCGCTCGCGGCGAGCGTGGACAACAGGCGCATCGGGGCCACTCCGGCAATCGGAAAACGCCGAGTATGCCATTGGCCCTCCCGCGCCGACCCGTGCCCGAAGGCCCGGTGGCTCAGGGCAGCTCGCCGGACGAATGCGGATCCACGTCGTACGGATGCATGGTCGCCAGATGCCCGGCCTGCGCCCGCACGCGGCCGATCCAGCCGCGGATCGCCGGATAGCCATCGAGCGGGAACCCGGCTTCGTCGGCACGGCTGCCGTAGGCGAAGACCGCGATGTCGGCGATGGTGTAGCGCTCGCCGGCGAGGAACGAGCGCTCCGCCAGTTCGCGTTCGAGGATCGCCAGCGTCCGCAGCGCCGCCGCGCGTTTGGCCTCGACGATCGCCGGTGCGCGCCGCGCGAGCTTGCCGGTGAGGGTCCAGTGGCGCAGCGCGCCGATCACCGACTCCACCCGCTCCTGCTCGAAGCTCAGCCACTGGCACACTTTGCCGCGGCCGAAAGCGTCGTCGGGCAGGTAGGGCGTGCCTTCGGCGAGGTACATCAGGATCGCGTTGGACTCGGCCAGCGCGCGGCCGTCCTCCAATCGGATGGCCGGCACGGTGCCGGTGGGGCTGATCCGCAGGTAGTCGGCCTGCTGGCCGTCACCCTCGAAGATGCTCACTTCCACCGTGCGGTACGGGCGCTGCAGGTGCTGCAGCAGCTGGCGGACTTTCCAGGCGTTCTGCGAGGGCAGGTAGTCGAACAGGGTCAGCATCGGATGGGCTCATGTGTTTGGGGAGCCCAGTGTCCTCAGCCGGCCCGCGCCGGCGCCATCCGCTTCTTGCGCAGCGCGGCGATCAGCTGCCGCTGTTGGCGGAAGACGCGGTCGCAGGCTTCGGCTGCAGCGAACGCACGTAGGCCTTTACGTCGTCGACCGAGACCGCGCCGCGATGCTCGCGATCGATCTGGTCGAAGTGGGCACGGATGAACGGCACCGGCCCCTTCTCCGCCTCTTCGCGGGAGATCAGGCCGTCATGGTTGCGGTCCGCGATCTTCATGTTCTTGATCGCGACGGCGGCGTCGTTGGCCAGGCCACCCATGCCGTGCTGTGCAGCGGCTGGCAAGGCGGCGAGGGCGAAGCAGGAAGCCAGGATCAGACGTGCATGGCGCATGGCGATCTCCTTGGGTGGCCGCCGCGAGTATCGCACCACTCGTGATGCGAGGATCGGCCGAAGTAGTCGACCGACGTTCTGCGTCTGCGTACCGGCTCAGGTGGATGGCGGAGCCTCCAAACAGCTCGCTGTAGCCGGTGGTGGTTCCTGGACCATGCCTGGGCATGGGCATTCCTGAAAAGTTGGATCAGGGTGTCCACCAAGCTGTAGGAACTGTCGCGTCCGCTCGGACGAGTAGTTAGCCAGCGACGCGACGCCCAGACTAGGTGCGTGGCGTGTTGACCAAGAGTGAAGCACCCAAAAAGCTCGCCCCAGCCGCCTTTTGCCCGCATGCGCAACGGCTGAGCACAACGCTCTCCTAAGGTTGAACACCCGGAGAAAACAATCCATATTTGCCGCGTAATTCATACCTGTAGTCACCCGCCACGGGTGCGCTCTCGATGGACAATACGCCACGCGTGAGCGAATAGGTATAGGTCGGTCGGCCACGGTACTTGGGTGACCGACAAGTGATGAGGTAAGCATCACCTCTCGATTGCGCGACAGTCTGGCAGGACACGTCGTGGTATTTCCATTGTTTCATCGGCATGGCTTTGGGAATGACGATCTCAAGCATGCCGGTTAGGCAGTAGAAGTCTTTGTTGCTGCAATCCTTGTAATTGTTGGTGATCACGTCAGCCGGATTGTTGATACGCGCATCCGGTTTTCCCTGTATGGCGACATCATGAGTTGTGACGTTGATGACAATGGATGTGCTTTTTGATCTTCCGGTCCCGTCGTATATATAACCCGCGACCTGCTCGGCGCTGTCCGCCGCAGGGACTAAGCGAAATACCAAGACGAAACCAAGCGCAAGAAGAGGCGCTACACGTCGCATGGGTTATTTGTTTCCATCTGGGTGGCCAAATACGTCACGCAAGTGAGTCTTCGACAAGGCTAACGCTTGAGTTAAGCGGCGCGCGTCAGCGCGTCCGCGTTGAACGACTGGTTAGGCAACACGCCGAGGTTGTGCAAGGTGCGCTTTGCCCTCTGTTGTTGCCGTAAATGCCGCTGAACAGTTGTGCTGGGCACTGACTGGTGCCCGAGCGCGAAAGTACATTCTCCCACGCTGGTTGATGCGCCAACGGATGAGCCCCAGCGCGGACAAGCGCCCAATGATAGATGAGAGCTCTTCAAAGGTGACATTTCGTTCGTAGAACGTTCCGAGCACTGGCCTTGCGGTCTTGAAGTGAACGAACTCGTCTTCAGCCATGGCCAAGACGCGATCTTCGATGTCGGTGAGTAGGAACTTATCCATGTTGCCTAACGCTGGAGTTAAGCGGCGCCGGTACGGCGTCCGCTTGGACGAACAGTTAGATGCTTGCGCCGGCCCACATCAGGCCGATGACAAGCAACTGCACAACTACCGAGCCGAGATAGAAACGCCAGCCTGGTGGCCGCCCGATATTGGCTTGGACGTTGGTGTAGGCCAGCACATAGAAGTAGGAATATGGCAGAAGTGCAACGAAGGCAAAAAGGATCAACCAGACGGAGCTGAGGCTTTGTGTGCAGATCAGGGTCGTGACAAACCACGGTATACCCAACAGCAGCATGCGACGTACTTCGCGCTTGTTTAGTCCTGCAACAACGATCATGTGCTGTCCATTGCCATCTAACGCCTGAGTTAAGCGGCGGCGAAGCCGTCCGCCTTGAACGAGTAAAAAGAGACTTCCTCCCCTTTCGGCCTCGAGGGCCATGATGGTGTTGCGACACAACCGT
>NZ_AMSF01000073.1 GCF_000334915.1 Dyella ginsengisoli LA-4
CCCCCCCCCGCCCCCCCGACTCAGGCCGCGTCGGCCTGAAGCTCCAGCCGCGCGAGGTCGTCGAGCAGCCCTGGACCGGTCGTTTCCCAGCCGAGCGTCCGCCGGGTCCACTCGCTCGATGCCGGCAGATCCATGGCGGCAAAGGCGGCAAGCCAGCCGAAATAGCCGGGAGCGTCGGCGGTCGCAATGGAGGTCACCGGCAGATCCAGCCGCTCGCCGAGCACCCGGGCGATGTCGCATGCGGCGATCCCCTGCTCGGCGACGGCGTGGTAGCGCGCCCCCGGCGTGCGGTGTTCCAGCGCCAGGCGATAAAGCCGGGCCACGTCCTGCACGTGCGCCGCAGGCCAGCGATTGCGGCCGTCGCCGACATAGGCGCACACGCCCCTGGCGCGCGCCATCTGGATCCATGGCGACACCAGCCCCTGCCGCGTCGTGTCGTGTACCTGCGGCAGGCGCACGACCGACACCGCCACACCCGCATCCAGCAGCTCCTGGCCGGCCCGCTCGGACGCCAGGCGCGGGTTGGGATGATCCAGGTTGAGCACGTCCTCGCGCGCCGGCAGCCCCGCACCCGGGCTGCCCATGCCGGTGCCCGAGGTGATCAGCAGCGGGCGGTCGGAACCGGCCAACGCCGAACCGAGCGCGTGGATCGCGCGGTAGTCCTTCTCGCAGTTGGCAGCGAAATGGGCGAAGTCGTGATCGAACGCGGTGTGGATGACCGCATCGGCCTGCGCCGCACCGGCGCGCAGGCTGTCGGGTTGTTCCAGCGACCCGCGATACGCGGCCGCACCGAGGGCGGCAAGCGACCGCGCCTTATCTTCCGACCGGCACAGGCCGGTCACCTCGTGGCCGTGCGCCAGCAACTCCCTGACGATGCGGGTGCCGATGAATCCGGTGGCGCCGGTGACGAAAACATGCATGGATCGCTCTCCTTGGAAGGGACGGCGATCACTATCCCGGCCGGGTAATATCCGGGTAAAGACGTGTCTTTATCGTGGTATAGCCTCTAACAGGATGGTGCACGCGTGCCGCAGGAACATCGCCTGGGAACCTACCTACGGGACCGCCGCGAGCGCGTCGACCCGGCTGCCCTCGGCCTTGGCGGCACGCGCCGGCGCACGCCCGGGCTGCGCCGCGAGGAGGTCGCCCAGCGCGCCCACATCAGCACCACCTGGTACACCTGGCTCGAGCAGGGACGCGGCGGCGCGCCCTCCGGCGACGTGCTCGAACGGATCGCGCACGCCCTGATGCTGACCGACGCGGAACGGGAGCACCTGTTCCTGCTCGGGCTGGGCCGGCCGCCGGAAGCGCGCTACCGCGAACCCGCCGGCATCACGCCGCGGTTGCAGCGCGTGCTCGATGCGCTGGAACCCTGCCCCGCCATCATGCGCACGGCTGCCTGGGACGTGGTGGCGTGGAACCGCGCCGCGACGGTGATGCTGATCGACTACGGCGCGCTGCCGCCCGAGCGGAGGAACATCCTGCGCTACCTCTTCCTCGACGCCCGTGCCAGGGACGTGCAGTACGACTGGCTCAGCGTGGCGCGCTACGTGGTGGGCGCGTTCCGCCTCGATGCCGCCCGCGCCGGCGCCGGCAAGGCGGTCGAGGCGCTGGTGGACGAGTTGTGCCGCGCCAGCCCCGAGTTCAACACGCTGTGGCGCGAGCACGACGTGGGAAGCCACAGCGAAGGCATCAAGCACATCCGCCACCCGGAACTGGGACCGCTGAGCTTCGAGTACTCCGCCTTCGCAGTGGACGGCCGTCCGGACCTGAGCCTGGTGCTCTACAACCCGGTGAACACCGCCGACCTCGAGCGCATCGCGGCACGACTGCGGCTGGGCGAATGAATCGACAAGGCTGGCTCGACCACCATCGTACGGCCAAGGCCGGCACGCGCTGCGCAAGCCCATTTCCGCCAGCTTCTGGCATTAATCGCCGATGCGAGTAACGACTCCGCCGCCGTTCCTCCGACGCCGGCAGGCCGCCGTGCTGGCCCTGGGCACGGCGGCCGTACTCCTTGCCCCGCACCTCGGCGTACCGATGCTGCTCTACCCCGTGTTCGGACTCGGACTGTGCTGGGCCATGCTGCGCTGGCAGCGGCTGGACTTTTCCGCACTCGGGTTCCGCTGGCGCACGCGCAAAGCGCGACCGCTGTTGCTCGGTGGCCTGCTCGGCGTGGCATATGCGGGACTCAACTACAGCGTCATCGGTCCGCTGCTGGCGCACCTGCTCGGTGAGTACCCGGACCTGAGCGACTTCGACTTCGTGCGTCGCAGCCTCGGCGGCTACCTGCTGGCGCTGGTGCTGGCGTGGGTCATCGGCGGCTTCTACGAGGAACTGGTGTTCCGCGGCTTCGTGCAGACCATGCTGCTGCGACAGCTGCCGGCGCATCGCACGCGCACGGTGATGGCGGCGGCACTCACCGCGCTGCTGTTCGCGCTCTATCACCTGCAGCTCGGCGCGTTCGGCGTGGCCAACGCGCTGGTCTTCGCGCTGATCGCCGCTGTGCTGCGGCAGCGCTGGCCGGGCAATCTCTGGTACCTGATCGGCTTCCATGCCTGCGCCGACATGAGCGCCTTCACGCCGATCCGGCTCGGCTATCTCTAGCCGCGGGTCACGCGCCGCCCAGGGCCCGGTGCACGCCGGCAGGCCCGGCGCTCAGGCCACGGCGTCGACAAACACCCCACGCAAGCCCGATACGCCGCTCTCGCCGACGTGACTCGCCAGCGATCGCAGGAACGTCGGCAAGTGCGGGACGGCCGGATTGGCGGAACCGTCGCCTTCCGGGGTCGCGCCCAGCGACGTCCACAGACCCTGCAAGGCCGCGGTCAACCCGGAGGTTGTCGAAACACCGGATGCGCTCGCGTCCAGCGCCTGCACCAGGCGCGAGGAGGTCGAGGCGATGCTCCGGTACTGCTGCACCTGCTGCGCGCCACGCCGGCTGGCCGCCGATGCGTCGCCCTGCGCCCATGCGGTGCGCGTGGCGGCGGCCGGCGCCTGGCCCGACGATGCGGCCAGCCCCAGTTGCGCCATGGCCGCCCCGATCGCGGCCGTCCACTGGCCCGCATCCGCGGCCGGGAGATGCGAAATGGCCGTCGCGGGGACAGGGGCCGAGGTGCCGGACGCATCCTTGGACTGCGCGCGTCGAAGCGCGGCAAGTCCGCCCAGGGAGGGCAGCCGAGTACCGTGGATGCTCGAAATGCTCATGGCAGACAACCCGCTGCAGCGGAGTCGAGAGGCGTCGCGGCCGGGTGAATACGATCGCGGCGCAGAAATATAGGCCAGTAGCGCCTGGGCGGGGAAGTGCGCCCGGCCCCGACCTGCCCGGACCGCCAGAATCTGCCGGGCCGGACCACCCGCTCACCCGGGACGGTCTTCCTGCCGCATCGCCGGAAGGCTGGGTCTCCAGTTCGCAGGGAAAGATCCGCAGCTACCGGGCACGGAATCGAAGACCACGGCAGCAGCCGCGCGGCGGTGCCGCCGCCCATCCAGCCATCGACGGGGAGAGTCGCCAAAAGCACCCCACCCCCGTCATCCACGCGAAACGCAGCTCTGCGCGGAGCAGACCCGCGCATCTCGCAACAGCGCGCACTATCGGCGCAACGATCCATGACCGTCCGTGCAGGTACGAACAAACCACTTCCCGGATCGCAGAGACGCGCCCCATGTCGGTGTTCCCTTTTTCCCCGCTTGGTAGCACGCTGCCGACGCGGTGCCGCACAGCTCCGCCACAGCCATCGACAAGGAAGCGCATGAAAGCATCATGGATCGTGATCGCGGCAAATGCCGCCCTCCTCCTCGGCGGCTGCGCCACCGAAGCGAAATACCGGCGACAGCTGGACGGCTGGATCGGTGCCCCGGCAGAAACGCTGGTGCAGCGCTGGGGCTACCCCAACGGCCAGGTCACGGCGCCGGACGGCAACCTCGAATACATCTACACCCGCCGTGGCGGCTTCACGTCGGCGCCCACCTCCACCACCAACGCTGCGGTCAGGGGGATGGACTACCTTCCGTCGACGGCTACCACGCGCAACGGCACCTACGTGTTGACCAGTTGCACCACCTACTTCGAGCTCTCGCGCGACCGGCACATCGTCAGCGTGCGGTTCGAGGGCAAGGGCTGCACGGCGCGTTGAGGGACGACACGGGGCGAAGATGGCAGCAGCGCCCGTGCGGGAACGAGGACGCCAGCCCCCGTGCCTATCGACCCGCCAGCGCGCCGATGCACCACATCGACGCGACGAGGAAGGCGATCAGCCAGAACAGCGTTGGCCGCGAGGGGTTGGAGGGCTCGCTGAAGTTCATGTCCGGCATCGGCGTGATGACGAAGGGCTTTCCGTCCGTGGGGCGGGACACCACGCTGCGGCCGTTGACGCCGCTGTCCAGTTCACGGGCGAGCTCGGATTCGGCTTGACCCAGGGCCGCCTGCCGCGCTGCTTCCCATTCGTCCGGATCGATCACGCCGTCGTGGTTGCGGTCGAAGCGCTCGCGCAGGGACGCCTGGTTGCCCTTCCAGCGGGTCAACATGCGCAGCGCCCGGTCCTTGATCGCCGTGGGCGACGGGATGCTGGAGCGGGTCGTGAGCTGACCGGCGACGTAGAGAGTGGTGCCGGCGACCATCCGCTGCTCGGTGTACCGGTAGTTGTCCTTGGTCGTGAGGATCGAAGGCGGCCAGATCGGGAGTTCGGTGTCACCGTGCCAGCAATCGCGGGGACCGATGAGGTTCCGCTCGCCGGTGACATCAACCAGGACCTGGCCGGTGCCGTCATCGAGCAGCACCGGCGACGTGCTGGAGGCCTGCCGGACGATCCGCCACTCCGGCGGTGAGTCGTCCAGATGCCAGCCCTTGCGCTTCTCGACAGTGAAGCTCCACCAGGTGCACGGCTTGCCGGTCAACGGGGCCAGCAGCGGCTTGCCGTCCACGTGCTGCTGCACCCCGTACAGCCGGACGTACCCCTGTGCCGCAGAACGGCACTTCGACATCGGCACGCCCGCTTCCACGCCGCGGGTCCTCTTCAGCCACGCCAGCTGCTGCTTGACGCTGGCCCAGAGGCCGGACAGCAGTAACAACAGCAAAGCGACCAGCGCACGAGAGTACATCGGTCACCTTCCCCGGACGGCAGCGGGCGATGTGGCGCGGGACATCCCGGCGGCGCCGATCAGCCGAACAGCGCCTTGATGTCCACGTCGCGGGTCTCCTCGCTCGAAAAATGCAGGAGCTCGGCGCCGCCGATGTTGAAGGCACTGGCCAGAAGACGGTCGGGGAACTGCTCGCGTCGCACGTTCAGGGCGTTGACCGAGTCGTTGTAGAACTCGCGTCGGTCCGCGATCGCGTTTTCCAGACCGCTGATGCGCGTCTGCAGGAAACGGAAGGACTGGTCCGCCTTGAGCTCCGGGTAGTTTTCCGCCACGGCGTACAACTGGCCCAGGCCGCTTCGCAGGCCCGCCTCCGCCTGGCCGAGCACCTCGGGACTGCCATGGGCCATGGCCTGGGAAACCTTGGCGCGCGCAGCCACCACGCGCTCCAGCGCGGGCTGCTCGTAGCCCATGTACTGCTTGCAGGTTTCCACCAGCTTGGGGAGCTCGTCATGCCGCTGCTTGAGCAGCACGTCGATGTTGGCCCACGCCTTGGCGACGTTGTTCTTGAATTGCACAAGGCTGTTGTAGAGGGCCACCAGATACGCCGCCACGGCGATCGTCGAGGCGATCAGCACCCACACTTTGATTTCCATATCTGTCCCCGTTCCTGATCCGACGAGCATACACAAGGTCGGCGCACGCGCGACCCGTCATCGCCGGATGGAGCGCCAGGGGTGAGCCGGCGTTCGCCAACGATGTGAGCTCGCACGCAGGCAAGCCACTGTTCGCCGCGAGAGGAGCAATGGCGCGTCTGGCACCAAAACACCAGCGCCATGACAGGGGGTCTGAGAAAGGAGGGAGGACGGGCGAACTTCTCGTTACCCAGCAAGTGAACCTGACCCCGTCAGCCGGTTTTCGTGATCCGGCGCAGGCTTCCAGCGCGGCGCGGAGTGCTCGAACCGGGCATCATGTCGGTGCGGCTCGATGGATTCCAGGCCGCCTCAATTGCCTCAACCAGGGAAGGACCCATGAAGACGAATGTTTACCGTTGCACCACTGCGTGGCTGATCGCCATGGCGCTGACCGGTTGCGGAATGATGCCTGCACAGCAGGCAGATCATTCCGCCTCAGCGGCTTCGGCCGGGCCGTCCCTTGTCGAGGGCTGGGCGCAGATCACGGACAAGGATCAGGAGTGGGTTCGCCGCGGCGTATTGCCCAAGGAGATCATTCAATACGATCTCCAGATCGGCCAGATGCTTCCCGAGGCCCAGGAAATCATGGCGAGCCACGATCGGGCGAAGGCGCGTGCGTGGTCGGAGAAGATGCACGGCCTTATCGCGGCACGTAACAAGCCCATTGCCGCCGCCCAGGCCAAATGGGCGGCGATGAGCAGCGTCGAGGCGGACGATACAGATACGCATCATCCGGATCCTTGCCTGTCGCCCATGGGCAAGAACATCTGCAACACGGGCACACCTGCCGGAAGCTCGGTCAATTACTCCGCCGGACCAGGCGGCATCAGCGCATCCATGGGTGGCCTCATCATCGGTCCCGGCGGCATCGGCATCGGCCTCGGTCAGTAGCCTGGCGACCTGTGCTTGCTTCGCCCGATCGATCCACATGGTGAACCTGCCTTGGGATCGGCCGGCGAGCACCGTTGGCGACTCCGTCAGCACCTCTTTCCGACGGCTGCGTGTCCAACTGCAGGACAGCCCGGACACGGTGGCGGGGAACTGCCGCCGTGTCCCGTGCGCTTGGAGTACATGGCGGGGACGCCGATCGCAGCCGAACTCCAAACCGTTACGCCAGTCGAAGCGTGGGACTCCGGCGAGACGACAACCGACCAGATCGATCCACAGGGGCGCACGATCACCTGAGAAAGGAGACGTGGCCAGTCAAGCTGGGCCGGAACCTGCCCCGCATGGCGACAAACGAATTTAATTAGCTACGTCCCCTTTTATCCGCGGATGTCTTGCGATGAGTAGCAAATCTTCAAAATTTGGCTGGGAATGGCGTGCTGATCGCGATCTTGATCAGCGGGCGGCAGTTCGTCTCGTCTCGATAAAGGCGGAGAGCGGTGGTCTTTTAGGAATCGGAAGGTCTCCATCGCTTTCCGGCAGCCTTCCAGATGCGCAAAAGGTTGATGCCGAGGTGCTGGCCATATCAGCGCAGGGCCCCATGAGCCGGGACGAGCAGATAGTTTTCCGGATACCAAAACTGGAACTCCACGGGGCCACCATCGGCAATGTGGTCGAAATTGGCGTAATTGGCTCAAACGTCGTATGCCTCCGGCAGATACCTGGCGACGTTCAGGATGCAAGCTTGGATACCTGGCTTGCCGGGGCACCTTGCCCGTAAGCCGATGACAATGCTTGTCAGCACAGAGTCTGTCTCGTTCCTGAGATCGACCTAGCGCCAGACGACAACCGACCAGATCGATCCACTGGGGCGCACGATCACCTGAGAAAGGAGACGTGGCCGATCAAGCTGGGCCGGGACCCGCTCCGTGTGGCGACAACCGAATTTCATTTGCCACGCCCCCTTTAATCGGTCCGCCCCCATGGCGGGCCGCGGCCTGGCGCGACGAATCCAGCGCCAAGATCGGTGGCCAATTAAGCCGCGCAGGGACCGTCCCTGCGCGGCGGCGACCGAGGTCAACTTGGCGCGAATTCAATTGGGCAAATCCACCTCGATCTTGGAATTGTCCCTGACACCATCTTCGCCTTTTCACTTTCCCCCGCCTCCGGACGTCAGGCGCAGGCCGGTGCTCCGACAGACATCGATGCGCGAAAAGATCCTGGTGCGCCCACCGTGGAAGGTGACGCGCAGGTCGCGCAGACACCCGCCCGCCGGAATATCGAAGGTCATGGAATTCATGCCGCCCTGCAGCGGCCGTCCGAGCGCGATGTCGCGGAAGGCATCCCGACCGGCGGGCGCGATGGCGAGCGCGATGATGCTGTCGAAGGTGGCGTTCACCAGATCGAAGTGCCGCTGGGGTATCCGCGTTGCGGCGCCGCAGGCTGACGATGGAGCGACGAGCAGGCTGGCAAGCGCGGCGGAAAGCAGGGCGGCGGGGAGGATGATGCGGATCGATTTCATGCGGGGCTCCGGCTGAAACAGGGCGCCGCCGTGGGCTTGTATGCGCATGGCAGGCACCGCGATATGGCCGGATGGAGATCCGCGGCGAAAGCAATGCGGGGTGAATCGTCGTGACGCGATGGCGAATCGTAGCGGCGTCACGAAGTGCTTTCCGGTGCCGTGGGCAGCGCCTAGGATGGCCGCTCCACCCCCCGGAACATGCCGCTGATGATGGTTCGCCTGGGCAACACGAGGATCGGCCTGTTCCGCTATCTCGGGCTTTGGGCGGTGGTAGTGGTGGTATTCGCGTTGCAGGGTTTCATGCAGGATGCCTTGGCGGGGCATACCTTTGCGCTGGTCGATTACCTGCGCTGGTCGATCATCCAGTGGTACACATGGGCGGCACTCGCTCCACTGGTGTTCAAGCTTGCGGCGAAGTATCCGATCCAGTCGCCGGTGCGATTGCGCGGCTTGGGCATGCAGTTGCCGGCAAGCTTAGGCATGACTGTGTTCGCCATCCTGATCGGCGCATTCGTGTCGACGGCGTTCGAGCCCAGCTCGTTCGGTGAACAGGTCAGCCTGTTCATTGGCCAGAACTTCGCCACCGACCTGCTGGCCTACTGGTCGCTGTTTGCGATTCAGCAGGCCATGCAGTTCCACGCCGAAAAGACGCGTCGCGAGATCGAGGCGAGCCAGCTGGCTACCGAGCTCGCGCAATCGCGCCTACGCGCGCTGAAGTCGCAGCTGCAGCCGCATTTCCTGTTTAACACCCTGCACGCGATCGCGACCTTGCTGGACGAAGACGCGCTGTCGGCCGAGGACATGCTGCTGCGCCTGAGCGAATTGCTGCGTGCATTCCTTGAGGACTATGACGGCCAGGAGGTCAGCCTGCGGCGGGAGCTGGTGCTGCTGGATCTTTACCTCGGCATACAGCGCATACGTTTCAAGGATCGTCTCACCACCCACATCTACGTTGCCCCCGACACGCTGGACTGCGCGGTGCCCAGCCTGATTCTGCAGCCGATCGTGGAGAACGCCATTTCGCATGGGATCAGCAAGCGGATCGGCGTGGACTGCATCGAGGTCGAAACCCGGCGGGAAGGCAATACGCTGTGCATCGATGTGCGCAACCGCAACAGCAAGCTGGAGGCCGGGCCCGCATCCGCCACGGGGCATGGGATCGGCCTTTCCAATACCGAGCTGCGCTTGCGCGAACTGTATGGCGGGGGTGCGCAGGTCAGTCTGGAGATGATCTGGCCCGAGGGTGTGGTCTGCCGCCTTCGCCTGCCTTTTCGCGAGATCGAAGAGCTTGACGATGCGCCCGAGGTCGCGGCCCGGTGAAGATCGGCACCCTCGTCGTGGACGACGAGCCGCTCGCGCGTCGCGCCATCGTGCGCCTGCTGCGCGATGACCCCGATATCGAACTGCTGGGCGAATGTGGCGATGGCGCGTCGGCCGTCGAGACGATTCGCCACCAGTCACCCGCGCTGGTTTTTCTCGACATCCAGATGCCCGCCATGAGCGGCATCGAGGTCGCCGCAAGCATTGGTGCCGAGCGCATGCCGGCGACGGTATTCGTCACGGCCTTCGAGCAGTACGCCGTGCGGGCGTTCGAGGCGAACGCGGTGGATTATCTGGTGAAGCCCTTCAGCCGCGAGCGTTTTGCCGCCACGCTGCGGCGCGTGAAGACGCGGCTGTCCGCCGGCGAAAGCAGGGACGCGTCCACGCAAATCCTGCAGACGCTGCAGGCCTTGCGGCAGCGCGACGAGCACATCCAGCGCCTCCCCATACGCATCGATGAGCACATCGGCTTCATCGACGTCGACGACATCGTCTGGATCAAGGCCAGCGGCAACACCGTGCAGATCCACCTGGCCGACCGCGTGCATGAAATGCGCGAAACCATGAGCGCACTCGCCGCGCGGCTCGATCCGCGGCATTTCGCGCGTGTCCACCGCTCGGCCATCATCAACGTGCGCCGGATCCAGGCGATCCATCCCTGGTTCAACGGCTACCACGTCGTGACGATGGATACCGGGCAGAAACTGCGCATGAGCCGCTACCAGCACGAAACCTTCCTGCGTCTGGTTTCGACACGCGGTGGGAAATCAGCGGAGTAGCGGGGCGGGCCGCAACGGCGTCAAGGCAGGGTCTACCAGGCGATGGCAGGGTCACTCATGTGAGTAGGCCGAACGAGAAGGGCCGCTCCGCCCCCTGACTCCGCTGCCGATCCGGTCGAGGGACTCATTCGCTCCCGTCCCCCTGCGCCTGCGGATCGAGCGCAAGGGCACGAGCCATGGCTCGCTGCGCGCGGCGTGCCTTGCCCAGTTGCCGATACGCGTGGGCCAGTCCCAGGTAGAAGCGCGGGTCGCCGTCATAGAGACGGATGGCCTGCAAAAGGTGCTGCACCGCTCCGCCGTAGTCGCCCCGCTTCTCGGAGTCCTCGGCCTTCAGGAAGTGGAAGTAGGGGTCCTTCACCTGGACCTTCTCGAGGCGCCGCGCATAGATGGCGTGGCGTGTCTCGTCGCCGGTCTTCCGGTACAGCGACACCAGGTTGAGCAGTGCCGCCTCGTTGTCCGGGTCGAGCGTCAACGCCTTCAGGTAATCGCGTTCGGCCGCCTGCGGATCGCCCTGGAGCAGTCGAACCACGCCGGTATTGACCCAGCCGTTGGCATAGCGCGGAGCCAGCTGCAGCGCCATGGCCACATACGGGACCGCCTCAGCGGACGCGGCGCCGGCCACCAGCTCGGCGGCGCGGTTGTTGTAGTAGAGCGCCAGCAGACGCCGATCGGAAATCGCCTTGGGCGGGTGGTGCCCCGGCAGCTGGGCGGCAGCCAGATCCACCGTGAGGCGGGAGCGTCCGATGGTAATTCCGGCGTTGACGTGGTTGAACCGGTAGGCGATGTCGTTGCCCCCGCCCCAGGTCACCACGTCGTCGAGCTCCTGCCCGTAGGCCTGCAGGCCGGACTCGCGCGCCAGCGCCACGATCAGCAGGGTGAAGGTCAGGCAGTTGGCCCTGCGCAGACGGAAGGCCTGTTCGACGGTCAGGGTGGCGTCGGCGGAGTACACGATGCCCAGACCCGGCGGCCCGCCGGAAAGGAAGGCCGTCAACCGTTCCAGTCGCGACCTTCCGGAACCACCGGCGGCAATGACCTGCTGCTGCAGCAGCGCATGCAACTCCGGCGGTACCGCCAGAACCTGCTCCGGGCGCGGCATCGGCAACATGAGCGGCGTGGCTGACGGAACCGGCGCCGCCGACACGGCGGGCGCGGGCACGGCAACAGACCATGCCAGGATGGCGGCGTACGCCCAGGTCACCATGCCAAAACCCTCCACGCCGGGCGGCGGGAACGTTTACCGGGGCCAGTCTAGTCCTTCCGCAGGGAGCCAGCCCAACCTGACCCCGCCATTTTTGTCGCTCCAGTTCATTCCGGCACCGATTTTGACTATCGTTCCTGGCGCTGCGGACGGCTCGGGAGATGCGGATGGCAAGGCGCAGGGAAAGCGGCCTGGAGATCGTGGCGTCGATGCCATGGCCGGCAGGCATCGTGCTAGGGCTGGTCGGATACCTGGTGATACGCCATGGCGTCGGCGCCTATTTCCTCGCCACCGGCAACCCGCAGCTCGCCGGCTTGGGCGGGATCGCGCAGCGCGGCGTATTCGCACCCATTGGCTGGTTCCTGCTGGCGGTCTGCTGGATCGCCGCGGTCGTGTCGTTCGTCGGCCGCGCCCGCCGTCGCCGGCTGCTCGACAGCCAGACCGGCCTCGACAGCCTGCGCGAGATGGACTGGCGCCAGTTCGAGCAGCTCGCCGGCGAGGCCTTCCGCCGCCAGGGCTACCGTATCGAGGAAACCGGGCTGGGCGGCGCCGACGGCGGCATCGACCTGGTCCTGCGACGCGACGGCCAGACCACGCTGGTCCAGTGCAAGCAGTGGAAGAACCGGCAAGTCGGCGTCAACGTGGTTCGCGAGATGTACGGCCTGCTGGTGCACCACGGTGCCACCGCGGTGAAGATCGTCGCGCTGGGCGATTACACCAGCGACGCGCGACGCTTCGCGCAGGGCAAACCGATCGAGCTGATCCACGGCGGGGACCTCGTTGCCACGGTGCGCAACCTGCAATCCCCCCGGACGCGCCCGCCGCGGCTGCTCGACACGCCGCTCGCGTTGATCGGAAGCATGGTCGCCGGCCTGCTGTTGATCGGCGCCGTCTCGGTCGCCAGCGGCAGCGCCTCGGAAAGAGTGCCACCGAGGTCGCCGGTGCCGCTCGAGGCAGACCGCCCTGCGCCCCCGCCGGACCGGCATCCGGCCCTTGCACCCCCCACCGCCCCGGCACGGCACGTACCTGCCCAGGCCACCCATCCGCAACCGGCGGTCTATGCGAGTACCCCTATGAGCGATGCCGAGCTGCGCGATTGGAAGAAGAGAAACGCCGCGGCGATGAAGATCCTGGACAAAACGACCAAGGAAGTGCCGCTGAGGTAACGGCTGAGCTATCCGGACTTCTGCCTTTTCGCTCGCGTATCCGGCAGGGCTGACTGCACGAACGCGACCAGAGGAGGGGCGCTTCTCGGCTCGCAGTAAGTGAACCTGAGCCCGTTAGCGGCTGAGGCGCCCACGTTCAGGTGTCCGGGAGCGTCCTCACATCGAGCAGATCGGCATCCTTCAACTGGACGACATACGAGCTGTTCGCCTTCTTCAGCGGCACCGCGTCCGGCGAAAGGATTCGATGCAGGTCCAGCTGGAGGTCCACGTACCGACCGCTGCAGCTAACGAAACTCGATCGCAGCAAGGCCGGCCCCGCGAGCAAGCCATTGATCCTGCCCAGCTCGGATGCAGGCAAGGATCGACCATTCACTTCGACGTGAACAAGCGTGACGCGGAAATAGCCCGTCTGCGTATCGCTCGACTGCTCCCACTCGTAGCGCCCTTTCGCCAACTTGCAGGAAAAGGCCACCGAAGCCCCGATCTTGGTGGGTGACTGGTAGTGCGAACTCAGATTGCTCGCAATCAAGCTCCCCAAGCTCTGGTCAGCCGCCAAGGCAGCTGGCACTGCGGTCGACGCCATTACCAAAGACACGAGTACCCGAATCGCTTTCACATGCTCCTCCATCCATGGACAGAACCAACGGGTTGCAATGTTCACATGCTACCAAAGAAGGCCGGACTCAATTCTTTGACCCAATTAAGTGAACCTGACCCCATTATTGATCAAATTTAATTAGCCACGTCCCCTTTTATTCCAGTGGCATCGCCCGGAACCTCCTTACCCGCGATTGGCTAATGTACAATTTCTTTCGGCATGATGGAAAGGGCACCCTCAGACCCACATGCCCTTCTAGACGCAGCATTTGCGAGAAAGTGCACTCTGAAAACTCATGTCGCCGCCTCCCGCGCGTGGCGGTACGTTCGATGTCACCACAACGTCGGACGTCGCCCCGCGACA
>NZ_AMSF01000074.1 GCF_000334915.1 Dyella ginsengisoli LA-4
AATTACGTAACAAACAATAACTAAAGTTCAGCTAGCTTGGGCGCCATAGTGACATGGGGTAATGTTAGATTATCCCGCGTGAGCGAAGCGCCAGCGGTATCTTGGCTCCGCTGACGTGTACTGCAGCCGTCGACGAGCGACTGACGGTTGCGCGAGTACTACCCCCATTGGTGCCGATCCGGATAGCGGTAGCGACCCGTTTGCAACGTGACACCCCTTGACCAAATCTGATCAAATAATCAAGCGTGACCTCTTGCACACTCGTGCTGTAGGCATTTGACACCCCGCATCGATGTCACCGCCGCGCAGATGTCACGCGGCGCCGACCTCCCGGCGCCCTGCATGGCGGCCTTGGCCGCATCGGTCGCGGGGAGGTCCGTGCGCCAGCGCGAGGGCATCCAGTCGTTGTCCGCTGACGCAGTCCGACGCGTCGGAGATGAGCCATAGCAGTGGCGGCACGATGACGAGCATCTGTGCGCGAACCTGTTCGGGCACCGAGGCAGGGATCATGCCTTGGGCGGGCCGTAGAGCGAGAAGCCTCGCCGACGCATGGTCTCGTGGTTCATCGAGATATTCACGATGCGGCCCCGGCCGGCCCGCAGCATCGCAGGCGTCGCCGCGCGCGCCATCAGGAACGGGCCGTTGACGTTGGGGTCGAGCGCCATCTGCCACACCTCCGGGTCCACTTCCCAGAAGCGCGCCGTTTCGGTAATGAGTTACGAAGCCCATGCCCTGCGGGCCGGATCGTGGAGCCGTGAGGGGTGGAGGGGGATGTTTGATGAGGGCGGCGGAAGTTGCCGCCCTCTGCTGAAAACCGGCGGTGAACACGGGGCAGGCCAACTTCCACGTTCATCGGCGGTGCTGCATTGAAGCAAAAAAGCGCATCAGAACCCCGCGCAAGCACACCTGCGGCAGAGGTATCGACGGGGTGGTTTGAGGCCGTTCGCCCCAGTCCCGGCACCGAAGGGGCGGCGGCTCACTCTGTAGCCAGGATGGAAGGGCGGGCGTGGTGCGTTGCGGCGTGACTCGGGCGGCCGCACGGGGAAAAATGAATATCGATGAAATTATCGATATTCAAGACTTGGTCTTATGACGCCGGATCAGTTGGTCAGGCGCCTTTTTTCTCATCGCTGTTCGTTGCCAAGTGCGGGGTTCAAATCGCCTTGCCACTGACGCAGCCAGTTCTGAGGTGCGGAGCCGATGTCACCAGTGAAGTTGAAGCCTGAGTCCATGGACGGGATATTTCCGTCATCCCAGGACGGCGGGACCTCAAGTCCCATGCCGCGCAGTCTGATTGAGCAGGCGGTGAACCGCCTGCGCGAGGAGATCTTGCGTGGACGGCTGCCGGCAGGTTCCAAGCTGGCCATAGATGAAATCAGGACACGCTACCGTGTTAGCGGTGGAACCTTGCGCGAGGCTCTGAGCCTGTTGGTGTCCGATGGGCTGATCAAAGTCCGCGCCCAACGCGGTTTCTATGTGGCGCCCATGTCATTGGAAGACATGCAAGATCTCGCCAGGACGAGGATCCTGCTGGAATGCGAGGCTGTTCGCCAGAGTGTGAAACACGGCGACGTGGAGTGGGAAATGCGTCTGGTCGCTGCGTTCCATCGTCTTTCATTGGTCGAGGAGCGCACCATGCGTGATCCGGTCAATCATTTCGACCAATGGGAGCAGGACAATCGTGCCTTCCATGAGGCGCTACTCTCGGCCTGCCCCTCCACCTGGACGCTGCGGTTTGTCTCCATCTTGTATATGCAGATGGAGCGATATCGCCGGTTGACTTCGACACACAATCCCCCCGACCGGAACGTGTCTGACGAACATCGGGCGCTACTGGACAGTGCGCTTGCGCGCGAGTCGGACCGCTGTGCCGATTTGATGCGCGTGCATATCGAATCGTCTATCTCAGTGGCCGCCCAGATAGGGCTATTGCGGTGAATCCCATGTTCCGGTGCCTTATCCAGGCATGCAGGAAGTGAATTGTTTTTTCTGGCCCTTGAAGGCATTCCATTACACCAATGCCTTGAAGGGCAACTCAGTGGAGGCAAAAACATCATGAATGCAGTAGAGAAAGCGGTACAGCAACCTACGGTGCAGAAGGCACCGGCCAAACGGACCGGCGACTGGACATCCGATTCCATCAGGGCCCTGGTCGACCAGGAGCAAGGATTGCTCGACCCGCGCATCTATTCGGACCAGGGCCTGTACGAACTGGAATTGGAACGCATCTTCGCCCGTTCCTGGCTGCTTCTCGGCCATGAAACCCACATCCGCAAGCCCGGCGACTTCCTTACCACCTACATGGGTGAAGATCCGGTGGTCATGGTCCGGCAGAAGGATGGCGGCATCAAGGTGTTCCTCAATCAGTGCCGCCACCGTGGCATGCGCATCGTCCGCTCCGACGGTGGCAATGCCAAGTCGTTCGTCTGTAGTTACCATGGCTGGGGCTACGATACCGGCGGCAACTTGGTGAGTGTACCCTTCGAAAAGGAGGCGTTCTGCAGCAAGAAGGAAGGCGATTGTGGGTTCGAGAAGGCCGATTGGGGTCCCCTCCAGGCGCGAGTGGAGACCTACAAGGGGCTGGTGTTCGCCAACTGGGACGCGAAAGCGCCGGATCTGGAAACCTACCTGAGTGACGCAGGTCCCTATATCGACACTATGTTCGACCGCACTGCTGCTGGCACCGAGGTCATTGGCGGCATGCAGAAGTGGGTGATCCCCTGCAACTGGAAGTTCGCGGCCGAACAGTTCTGCAGCGACATGTACCACGCGGGCACGATGTCGCATCTGTCCGGAATCCTTGCCGGCATGCCGCCGGACATGGACCTGTCGCAGGCACCGATGCCGACAGCCGGTTACCAGTTCCGTGCCGCGTGGGGTGGTCATGGAACCGGCTGGTTCGAAGACGAGGCTGGGTTCCTGGCCACGGTCGTGGGTCCCAAGGCAGCGGCCTATTGGTATGGCAGTGAAGCCAGCAAACGCACTGCGGAGCGGCTTGCCGACAGGTTACCCCGCTTCTTGCGCATGTCTGGTCAGCACATGACGGTCTTCCCCACCTGCTCGTTCTTGCCGGGCATCAACACCATCCGTAGCTGGCATCCGCGTGGCCCCAACGAGATCGAGGTATGGGCGTTCACGGTGGTCGACGTCGACATGCCGGAAGACATCAAAGAAGAATACCGCCGCCACAACATACGCACGTTCTCGGCCGGTGGCGTGTTTGAGCAGGATGACGGCGAGAACTGGGTGGAGATCCAGAAGGTGTTGCGCGGGCACATGGCCAAGAGCCGTCCGCTGTGTGCACAGATGGGTCTGGGGAGCTCAGAGCGGGGTAACTCCGATTACCCAGGTAAGACCGGCTATGTCTACAGCGAGGAGGCTGCGCGCGGGATGTACTACCACTGGTCGCGCATGATGTCCGAGCCCAGCTGGGACACTCTGGCCAAGTAAATCGACGTTGACGATCCGGCCCGGGAAATCCGCCCGCCGGAACCCCGCAACCCTGCTTCGGCCACTTTGGTCCTGGCGCACGTCTGATCGTGCGCTGGAACCCGGCTAGGCATCTCACTCAGGATTTACGACATGAATGCAGCATTGCAGTTGATCCAACCCATCCCCGCATCCTCCAAAACCAATGACCTCCAACTCCAGCACGCCATCGAGCAGTTCCTGTATGGCGAAGCGCAGCTGCTCGATCATCGTGCCTATGAGGCGTGGTTCGCGCTGTTCGAAAAGGACATGCGTTACTTCATGCCGCTGCGCACCAACCGCATGCTGCGTGATGCGGAGCTGGAGTACTCGGGTGACCACGATTTCGCCCATTTCGACGAGACCTGGGAAACCATGTACGGACGCATCCGCAAGGTCACCGCAGAAGTTGGCTGGGCAGAGAACCCGCCCTCGCGCACCCGCCATCTGGTGTCCAATATCATCGTCCACGAGACCTCCGAGCCGGATGTCTACGATGTGAGCTCGGCCTTCATCCTATACCGCAATCGCCTGGAACGGCAGATGGACATCTTCGCCGGCGAGCGCCGTGACGTGCTGCGCCGGGCCGACAACGACCTGGGTTTCAGGATCGCCAGGCGCACGATCCTGATCGACCAGAGCACGATCCTGTCCAACAACATGAGCATGTTTTTCTGATCGTAGGGATCGTAGGAATGAATACTCAGACTCATCGCGGCCGCCCTTTCCTGATCGCGATCGGTATCTTTTACTTGGCCAATCTCCTTGGGACATTGCATTCCAGCAGCCTGTTTGGCATGATGTATTCGGGTGTGGATTTGCAGGTCGGCGCTCCGGTATTCACCCTGCTGCAGGATGCCTGGGCCGCAGTCGGGCTGCAGTTGGGTGCCATCGGGCTGGTCGCGTTGTGGGGGGCACGTCAGCCCTCGCGATTCATGGCGGTTGTCCCAGTGGTCATCGTGACGGAAGCGCTCGACGGCATCTGGGACTTCTACAGCATCATGTGGAGCCATGAAGCGATGTGGTTCGGGCTCCTGACGCTCGCGATCCACGTGGTGTGGATCGTCTGGGGGTTGCAGGTATGGCGCGTGTCGTCTCGCCCGTAATCCGGCTAACCGTCCCAACCTGTGTGCGATGCAAGCAGCCTGCGCGGGCAGCGGTTGGCTTTCCGTGACTGCCGCCGGTGGCGTGGCCGCAAGCACAATTTGTTTGATTCTCCTTATTAACCCTTTACGAGAAAGATGACATGGGCTTTGTAAAAGTTTGCCGCCGCGACCAGGTTCCGCAGGGTGAGGGCCTGAGGGTCGAACATGGCGGCGAGCAGGTGGCACTTTTCGATGTGAATGGGGAACTGTTTGCAACCGCAGACCAGTGCACCCATGGCGCGTGGTCATTGTCAGAGGGCGGGTACTTGGACGGTGATGTCGTGGAATGTTCCCTGCACATGGGAAAATTCTGTGTTCGAACCGGCAAGGTCAAGTCGCCGCCGCCGTGCCAGCCGCTGAAGGTCTATCCGGTCCGTGTCGAGCAAAGCGGTGACGTGCTGGTGGACTTCGAGGCCGGGTACCTGACGCCATGATCGCGACCATCGCCATTGTCGGCGCCGGCCTCGCCGGAACCATGACCGCGCATGCATTGCGCGCCAATGGCTATGACGGCCGCATATGCCTGATCGGAGACGAGCCGATTCCGGCCTATGACCGCCCGTCGCTGTCCAAGGCTGTTCTGACTGGCGAGGTACCGGAGGCGCCCGCGCTGCTCGATCAGGACTGGTATGTCACCAACAGTATCGAGGTACAGCTCGGCAGGCGGGTGACCGGCATCGATGCGGGCAACCGCCGGATCGTTTTCGAAGATGGCACGTCACTGGCCTATGACCGGCTGGTGCTGGCCACCGGTGCGCACGCCCGTTGGATGACCGTTCCCGGCGCGCAGCTTTCCGGCATACACCGGCTGCGCCATCACGCCGATAGCGTCACCTTGCGCCAAACGCTTACGTCGGGCCGCTCATTGGTAGTGGTCGGGGGAGGCCTAATCGGCTGTGAAGTCGCCACCACCGCGTGCAAGTCAGGCGTCGATGTCACGTTGCTCGAGACCGCCGACGAATTGCTGCAGCGGGTGCTGGGGCGCAGGATCGGGCTCTGGTGCAGAAGCGAACTGGAGGCGTTGGGGGTTCATATCGAACTCGGCACGCAGGTGGCGAGTTTCGATGGCGAAGGAGGCCACGTCACTTCGGTAGTCCTGGCAGACGGCCGGCGGCTGCCTGCCGACGCGGTGCTGATCAGTATTGGTGCCGACCCCGCCGACGAGTTGGCCCGCCGGGCTGGCATTGACTGCGCGCGCGGTATCCTGGTCGATGGCACCGGCGCTACATCGTGCTCCGATGTCTATGCCGTAGGCGATGTCGCCGCCTGGCCGCTGCGCGGCGGCGGCCAGCGTTCGCTGGAAACCTACCTGAACAGCCAGGCCCAAGCTGGGATCGTGGCTGCCGCGATACTCGGCAAGCTGCTACCGAGCCCCCAAGTGCCCATCGGCTGGACCGAAATCGCGGGCCACCACCTCCAAATGATTGGTGACCCCGAAGGGCCGGGTGAAATCGTGGTTCGTGGCGATTCGGCGAGCGGCGCCCCGCTGATGGTGTTCAGGGTATTCGAAGGCCGCGTCGAGGGGGCGATAGCGATCGACGCGTCGAAGGACTTCTCCGTGGCCACGCGGTTGGTGACTGCGCAGATTCCCGTCACGGTCGCGCGACTGCAGGATCCCTCGGTCAACCTGCGCGACTTGATGAAGACCCAGACCTCAGACACCACCTCGAACACCGCTGGATTCATTGCGGCGGACGGGAACGACCCACATACAAAGGAGCGCTCGAATGAGACTGAAAGGTGAAGTGGCGCTTATTACCGGAGGTGCATCCGGACTTGGACGCGCAATCGTCGATCGCTTTCTGGCCGAAGGCGCCAGGGTGGCGGTGCTGGACAAGTCGGCCGATCGGCTTCGACAGATGGAGGCCGACCTTGGCGACCACGTGGTCGGCATTGCCGGAGATGTGCGTTCGCTGGACGATCAGACCCGCGCCGCCAACCGCTGCGTGGAGAAATTCGGCAAGATCGACACTGTGATCCCGAATGCAGGCATCTGGGACTATTCCATGCCGCTGGTGGACATTCCTGACGACCGCATCGACGCGGCTTTCGACGAAGTGTTCCAGATCAACGTCAAGGGCTATCTTCTCGCCGTCAAGGCCTGCCTGCCGGCGCTGGTGGCCAGCCGCGGCAGTGTGATTTTCACCATTTCCAACGCCGGCTTCTACAGCAATGGCGGTGGCCCCTTGTATACCGCCGCCAAGCATGCCGTGGTGGGCTTGGTACGCCAGTTGGCCTTCGAATTGGCACCGTATGTCCGCGTCAATGGCGTCGGGCCGGGGGGCATCAATTCGGACCTGCGCGGACCTGCCTCGCTGGGAATGTCCGAGGAAAGGATTTCCAATGTGCCACTGGCCGAAATGCTGCAGTCGGTGTTGCCTGTCGGCCGAATGCCGACGGCCGTCGAGTACACCGGCGCCTACGTCTTCTTTGCAACTCGCGGAGATGTCGTGCCTGCCACTGGCGCGTTGCTGAACTATGACGGCGGACTTGGTGTGCGTGGATTCTTCTCCGGAGCAGGCGGCGCGGATCTGGCAGAAAAACTCAACATTGATCTGGGAGCATTGAAATGAGCGTCAAGAACTTGGGTTACATGGGTTTTTCAGTCAAGGATGTACCCGCTTGGCGATCCTTTATGACCCACAAATTGGGATTGCATGAGGCCATTGGCGACGACACGCATGCACTCTACCGCCTGGACTCGCGTGCCTGGCGCATCGCAGTGGACAAAGGCGATGCCGATGACCTGGCTTATGCTGGGTACGAGGTGACCGATGCGCGCGATCTGGCGCAGATGGAGGAGAAGCTCAAGCAGGCCGGCGTTGCTGTCACGAATGATGCCGCGCTGGCCAAGCGCCGCGGGGTACTGGGATTGATCTCCTTCAGCGACCCGTTCGGTCTGCCACTGGAAATCTATTACGGCCCCAGTGAGGTGTTTGACCAACCTTTTGCCTCCCCGACTGGTGTGTCGGGTTTCCTGACCGGCGAGCAGGGCCTTGGGCATTTCGTCCGCTGCGTTCCCGATCCGCAGAAAGCGCTGGCGTTCTATACCGATGTGCTGGGTTTCCAGCTATCCGACGTCATCGATATCAAGGCCGGCCCCAATTTCGTGGTGCCTGCCTACTTCCTGCATTGCAACGGCCGTCACCACACCATCGCACTGGCTGCGTTTCCACTGCCGCGGCGCATCCATCATTTCATGATCGAGGCCAATTCGCTCGACGACGTGGGCCTAGCCTACGACCGCATTGCAGCCGACGACATGATCACCTCGACGCTGGGACGGCATAGCAACGACCACATGGTCTCGTTTTATGCAGTCACACCTTCCGGATTCGACGTGGAGTTCGGCTGGGGGGCGCGCACCGTGGATGCGTCGTGGACGGTGGTCCGGCACGACGCCATCAGCGTGTGGGGCCACAAACCTGTGCGTCACGGAGCCCTCGTCCCCGGTCAGGTCGTTCCTACAGGAGAGACCGCATGAAGCTCTACTACAGCCCCGGCGCCTGCTCGCTTTCGCCCCACATTGCGCTGCGAGAGAGCGGGCTGGACTTCGAGCTGGTTCGAGTCGATCTGAAAACCAAGAAAACCGCCGACGGCCAGGACTACATGGCCATCAACCCGGCAGGTTACGTCCCGTGCCTGCAGCTTGACGATGGCCGTACGCTTGGCGAAGGCCCAGCCATCCTGCAATACGTCGCCGACCAAGCGCCAGACAAGCATCTGGCACCGGCCAACGGCAGCTTTGAGCGCTACCGCCTGCAGCAGTGGTTGAACTTCATCGGTACCGAACTGCACAAGAACTTCAGCCCGCTGTTCATGCCCACCACCAGCGACGATGCCAAACAGGCCGCGCTGCAAATGATCACTACCCGCTTCGCGGTGCCGGCCAGGCAACTCGAGCAGACGATATATCTGCTGGGTCAGCAGTTTGGTTTAGCCGATATTTACCTGTTCGTCGTGCTCAGCTGGAGTGGTTACGTCGGCGTGGATCTTTCCCCATGGCCGTCCCTGCAGCAGTTCATGGGGCGCGTCGGCAGCCGTGAAGCGACCCAGGCCGCATTGCGTGCCGAAGGCCTTGTCACGGAGTGAAGAGACTGTGGCCAGATCGCACTCCACCGCACTCGTGGTCAGGGTGATGCTGGAGACGTACCGCGCACCATCGTCTCCCACCATGACTTTATCCAATCCTCCGGATCCAGCACGGCCAGATTGAACTGCGGCGTGACTCCGTCGGAGAAATTGTCCCTTGGGACGCATCAATCCATAAAAGACACTTAATGACACCCGAAATCATCCAAGTTCTCGGCGACGAGCTATACACTGCGCTGCGCAATCGCTCGGTGGTGGAGCCGCTGACCAACCGTCACCCGGACCTCAGCATTGAGGATGCGTATGGCATCCAGCAGCGGATGATTTCGCGCCGCCTGCAGAACGGTGAACGGGTGGTCGGCAAGAAGATCGGCGTGACCAGCCAGGCAGTGATGGACATGCTTGGGGTATATCAGCCGGATTTCGGCTACATGCTGGACGGCATGATCGTCAGCGACGGCGATTCAATTGCCATGTCCTCGCTGATCCAGCCCAAAGCCGAGGGTGAGATCGCCTTCGTGCTCAAGCGCGACCTGATGGGGCCCGGGGTGACCAATGCCGATGTACTGAGGGCTACTGACTTTGTTATGCCGTGCTTCGAGATCGTCGATTCGCGGATCCGCGACTGGAAGATCCAGATCCAGGACACGGTCGCTGACAACGCCTCGTGCGGCATGTTCGTACTGGGCAGCACGGCGACCAACCCACGCAAGCTCGATCTGACCACCTGCGGCATGGTGCTGGAGAAGAACGGCCGGGTCATCGCCACCGGCGCCGGCGCCGCCGCCCTGGGTTCGCCAATCAATTCGGTGGCTTGGCTGGCGAACACGCTCGGCCGGCTGGGCATCGGCCTGAAGGCCGGCGAGGTGATTCTTTCCGGCGCATTGGCGGCGATGTTCCCCGCCCAAGCCGGCGACCGCTTCCGCGTCACCCTTGGCGGTATCGGCAGCTGCTCGGTGGGTTTCCATTGATTTCGATCGGCAATCTCCAATTACCACGCTTTCTATTGTCCAGTGCCGCCTTCATTCGCCCCCCGCCATCGACACATTTCGCTCCTTTTGTAGAAGACCATGTCCAAGCCAGATAATCCCGAAGTTGCCCAGTCCATTGTCGCGGCGGGTATCCGTACCAACTACCACGACCTGGGCAGCGGTTTTCCCGTATTGCTCATTCACGGTTCGGGTCCGGGGGTGACCGCGTGGGCGAACTGGCGGCTGATCATGCCCGAGCTGGCCAAGCAGGCGCGGGTCATCGCTCCGGACATGGTGGGTTTCGGCTACACCGAACGGCCATCGCCCCCCCCCTACACGATGGACAACTGGGTGGCGCAGGCGCTGGGATTGCTGGATGCGCTAGGCATTGAACAAACCGACCTGATCGGCAACTCATTCGGCGGCGCGCTATCGCTGGCGCTGGCCATTCGCCATCCGCAGCGGGTACGACGACTGGTGCTGATGGGCAGCGCGGGCCTGTCGTTTCCGATCACGCCGGGACTGGATGCGGTGTGGGGCTATACGCCCTCACCGGAGAACATGCGCAGGATGCTCGACATCTTCGCCTACGACCGAACCATTGTTACCGACGAACTTGCCAAGCTGCGCTATGAGGCTAGCATTCGTCCGGGTTTCCAGGAGTCGTTTGCTGCGATGTTCCCGGCGCCGCGGCAGCGTTGGGTGGAGGCGTTGTCCAGCAAGGAAGATGATTTACGCCGCTTGCCGCACCAGACGTTGGTGGTTCATGGCCGCGAGGATCAGGTGCTGCCTCTGGAGTGCTCGATCACCTTGGCCAAGTGGCTCGTCCGTGCGCAGCTCCATGTATTCGGCCAATGCGGGCATTGGACCCAGATTGAACATGCGGGCCGGTTTGCCCAACTGGTGGGCAGCTTCCTGGCCGAGGCGAGGGCCGAGGAACCGCTGCCGCTGCCCTGATGCGATGCCGTCGGCAAATCACAGGCCTATCTCGCTGTCTCCTCAATCCCTTTTCATCCCAGGACATTCCTCATGACCAAGAAAATCAAATGCGCCCTCATCGGCCCCGGCAACATCGGCACCGATCTGCTGGCCAAGCTCATGCGCAGCCCGGTGCTGGAACCGGTGTGGATGGTCGGCATCGATCCGGAATCAGACGGACTAAAGCGCGCCCGCGAGCTGGGCATCAAGACCACCGCCGAAGGTGTGGACGGCCTGCTGCCGCATGTGAAAGCCGATGGCGTGCAGATCGCCTTCGACGCCACCAGCGCCTACGTGCACAAGACCAACTCCGACAAACTCACCGCGCTGGGCGTGATGATGATCGACTTGACGCCCGCAGCCGTCGGCCCGTACTGCGTGCCACCGGTGAATCTCAAGGAGCACATCGGCAAGCGCGAGATGAACGTGAACATGGTCACCTGCGGCGGGCAGGCCACTATTCCCATGGTGGCTGCCGTCAGCCGCGTGCAGCCTGTGGATTACGCCGAGATCGTCGCCACCGTGTCGTCCAAGTCCGCTGGCCCGGGCACGCGCAAGAACATTGACGAATTCACCCGCACCACCTCGGCCGCCGTGGCCAAGGTCGGCGGGGCCAAGCAGGGCAAGGCGATCATCATCATCAATCCGGCCGAGCCACCGCTGATCATGCGCGACACCGTGCACTGCCTCACCGCAGCCGAGCCCGACGAGGTCAAGATCACCGCATCCATCCAGGCCATGGTCAAAGAGGTGCAGAAATACGTTCCAGGCTACCGCATCGTCAACGGCCCGGTGTTCGACGGCAACCGCGTGTCGGTTTACCTCGAAGTCGAAGGCCTGGGCGACTACCTGCCCAAGTATGCCGGCAACCTCGACATCATGACTGCGGCAGCGGCCCGCACCGCCGAGCTGTTCGCCGAGGAAATCCTGGCCGGCACACTCAAGCTCGAGCCTGTCGAGCCCAGGGCCGCCTGAGCTGTCCGCCCATATGGCTTGCCTACAACCCTCACCACAAAGGAATTCGCCATGAATCTCAAGGGCAAGAAGATCACCGTGCACGACATGACCTTGCGCGACGGCATGCACCCCAAGCGTCACCAGATAACCTTGGACCAAATGCGGAGCATCGCCAGGGGACTGGACGACGCCGGCGTGCCGCTGATCGAAGTCACCCATGGCGATGGTCTGGGCGGCGCCTCGGTCACCTACGGCTTCCCCGCCCACACCGACGAGGAGTACCTGGGCGCCGTCATCCCCGTGCTCAAGCACGCCAAGGTCTCGGCGCTGCTACTGCCGGGCATCGGCACCGTCGATCACCTCAAGATGGCGCACGGCCTTGGCGTGACCACCATCCGCGTGGCCACGCATTGCACCGAGGCTGACACCGCCGAACAGCACATCACCCTGGGGCGCAAGCTCGACATGGACACCGTCGGCTTCCTGATGATGAGCCACATGAACAGTCCCGAAGGTCTGGTCAAGCAGGCTAGGCTGATGGAAGGCTACGGCGCCAATTGCGTCTACATCACCGACTCGGCCGGCTACATGTTGCCCGACGATGTGCGCGCACGGGTGACGGCAGTGCGCGAAGCCCTCAAGCCCGAGACCGAACTAGGCTTCCACTGCCATCACAACCTCGCCCTGGGTGTGGCCAACCCGTTGGTCGCGCTGGAGTGCGGCGCCAATCGCATCGACGCTGCCTGCGCCGGCCTCGGTGCGGGCGCGGGTAACACGCCGATGGAAGTGTTCATCGCGGTGTGCGACCGCATGGCAATAGAAACTGGCGTGGACGTCTGGAAGATTCAGGACGTGGCGGAAGATCTGGTGGTGCCGATCATGGATTTCCCGATCCGCATCGACCGCGATGCCCTCACCTTGGGCTACGCCGGCGTGTATGGATCGTTCCTTTTGTTCGCCAAGCGGGCGGAGAAGAAATACGGCGTTCCAGCTCGCGAGATCCTGGTCGAGCTCGGCCGCCGCGGCATGGTGGGCGGCCAGGAGGACATGATTGAAGACACCGCCATGACGCTGGCCAAAGCGCGCGGACAGGCTTCAGCCAAGGTCGCCTGAAGAAATCCACCACTCTTTTACTGTCACCCATCCAAGGAATTGCAATGACGGCACTTACCGAAAGCTCCACCAGCAAGTTCGCGAAAATCAATGAGAAGGGCCTGTCGGACTTCCGCATCCACTACAACGAAGCGGGCCACGGCGAGACCGTTATCATGCTTCACGGCGGCGGCCCGGGCGCCGGTGGGTGGAGCAACTACTATCGCAACATCGATGCGCTCGTCGACGCGGGCTATCGGGTGATCCTCAAGGACTCACCCGGCTTCAACAAGTCCGATGCCATCGTGATGGACGAGCAGCGCGGACTGGTCAACGCCCGCGCTGTGAAGGGGCTGATGGACGCGCTGGGCATCGACAAGGCGCATATGGTCGGCAACTCGATGGGCGGTGCCACCGCACTGAACTTCGCGATCGAGTATCCCGAGCGCATCGGCAAGATGATCCTGATGGGGCCGGGCGGACTGGGTGCAAGCATGTTCGCGCCGATGCCGATGGAGGGCATCAAACTGCTGTTCAAGCTCTGCTCCGAACCGTCGTACGAAAACCTCAAACAGATGGTCCAGGTGTTTCTGTACGACCAGTCGCTGATTACCGAAGAACTGCTGCAGGGACGCTGGGAGGCGATTCAGCGCACGCCGGAGCATATGAAGAACTTCCTCATCAGTGCGCAGAAGGCGCCGCTATCGTCTTGGGACGTTTCGGCCCGGCTCGGGGAGATCAAGGCCAAGACGCTCGTGACGTGGGGGCGCGACGATCGCTTCGTTCCCCTTGATCACGGCCTGAAGCTGATCTGGAACATTCCCGATGCCCATCTGCATGTGTTCTCCAAATGTGGCCACTGGGCACAGTGGGAGCATGCAAATGAATTCAATCGACTTTTGATCGATTTTCTCAAGCATGAATGAGCCATTTGCCGGCCGCCGTCGGATCTGGTGGCGGGCGTGTTTTTTTTGCCCGTGAAAAAAGGGTGACATAGTTTCAAAAGTTGTAACCGCCGGGTAACACCGTAGAGCGTTGAGGTAAATCCATACATTTAAATTTTTACATTACTGGGGGCGCTATGAAAAATGAAATAGAGGTGCTGGTACTCGTTTGCGGGATGGCAATGGCTGGTGGTGTGCAAGCGCAGGAGTCGAGCTTATCGAAATCGCCATGGTCGGTCGGCGTGGGTGTGGTGGACCTGCAGTTTCATCCCTCCGCCACACTGTACGCCGGGGGGATGCAAGTGCCAGGCGCGGAGATTAGGGTCGACCATGACGACGTGTTGGGAGTTGAGATTGCCTACGCTCTCACGGATCACTGGGCAGCTCGCCTGGACATCGGCTCGCCCGTGAAAACGTCGGTGATAGGATCCGGCCCCATTGCTGCATTGGGCAAACTGGGTGGGGTGAAAGGCGGCCCGGCCATTCTCACGTTGACTTGGTCGCCCGGAATGCTTGGGCCAATCCGGCCCTATTTCGGCGGCGGCATGACCTATCTGAAGGTGTTCAGCACCTCCGATGGCGCTGTGCAGAACTTAAAGATTGACAGCAATTTCGGAGCGGCGCTGACAGTTGGTGCCGACTGGCCTCTTTCCAACGGCTTCAGTATCGGAGCTTCGGTGCAGAAGTTGCTTCTGGACACCACGGCCCATGGCAATGCGGCCGCCCTGGGCGGTGCTCCGGTAAACGCCAACATCACACTCGATCCGGTGGTGACCTTTCTGGCGCTGCGCAAGCAATTCTGAACACCAGTTGTTACGACCCGCGTTAATTTCGAGCCGCTGACCCCACCTACCTGAGGGTGAACAATTGGTGTGTCCCCGGAATGTGTCAATGACTTTGAGACACCGGGGAACATCTTTCTTTTACCTGATTACCCATCTGCTGCATCCTCGTTTAGATGATGGCTTGAAATGGCCATTCACGAGGGGTGGGAATCAAGCCAAATTTGGCTGACCGCAGCTGCAAACGGCCATCTGATGCGGATCCGCGGAAGTGAGGATGCTACATGTGGGGAATCAGGTTCTTTTATACCGGAATCGACCGCGCCGATGACATGACTGCGCTGATCGAGCGCTGGCAGCACGAACACGCGCGGTTGCGCGAGCAGGCGCGCGAGGGCAACGCCGTGCCACTGGCGCGGGTCTGCCTGCTCGCACCGGTCGCACGGCCCTCCAAGATCATGGCGATCGGGCTCAACTACGCCGACCACATCGCCGAGAGCGGCATGGAAAAACCTGGCGAGCAACTGTGGTTTGCGAAGATGGCCAACACCGTCAATGGTCCGCACGATCCGGTGCAGGTGCCGCGTGCATCGTCGAAGCTGGACTATGAAGTCGAACTGGTCGCAGTGATCGGTCAGGGGGGTCGCCACATCGAGGCCGACCACGCGCCTTCGCGGGTGTTCGGTTACTGCGTGGGCAACGACGTCTCGGTACGCGACTGGCAGATGCGCACCTCGCAATGGGTACTTGGCAAATCCTTCGATGGACACGCGCCGCTGGGGCCGTGGATCGTCACCGCTGACGAGCTGGACGATCCTCACCGGCTTTATATCCGCTGTTCTGGTCAATGGCGAGCTACGGCAATCCTACAGCACGCGGCATCTGGTTTTCAGCGTGTGGGACCAGCTCGCCCATTTGAGCAAGGCGATGACCTTGCGCGCCGGCGACGTCGTGCGATGCGAGATCGACGGCATCGGCGCGATCGAAAACACCGTGATCGACGAATGAGTGCGGCGTCGATGGCCCCCTTGTCGCCTACCGGAGGAAAGCCACCATGCTCGGATTGATGCAGAATCGTCCGTTGTTGATCTCCTCGCTGATCGAACACGCCGAGACCTTCCACGGCGGCGTGGAGATCGTCAGCCGCAGCGTCGAAGGTCCGGTGCATCGCACCGACTGGCGCAGCGTGGCGCGTCGCTCGCGCCAGCTGGCCAACGCGCTGGCGGCGCTGGAGCTGCCAGAGGCAGCGAGCGTGGCGACCCTGGCGTGGAACACGTGGCGCCACCTGGAGGCCTACTACGGCGTGTCCGGCTCGGGCAAGGTGCTGCACACTGTCAATCCGCGCCTGTCGCTGGAGCAGCTGACCTACATCATCAACCACGCCGAAGACCAGGTGCTGTTCTTCGATATCAGCTTCGCCGATCTGGTCATGCAGCTGGCGCCGGCACTGACCACGGTGCGGCATTACGTGGCCATGACCGACCGGGCGCACATGCCGCAGCTCGACCTGCCGGGCCTGGCTTGCTACGAGGAGCTGATCCAGGCGCAGGACGATGATTACGCCTGGCCGAGCTTCGACGAGAACACCGCCTCCTCGCTGTGCTACACCTCGGGCACCACCGGCAACCCCAAGGGCGTGCTGTATTCGCACCGTTCGACGGTGCTGCACGCAATGGCCACCTGCGCGATGGACGGCATGGCGCTCGGCGCGCAGACAAGCCTGCTGCTGGTGGTGCCGATGTTCCATGTCAACGGCTGGGGCGCGCCGTATTCCAGCGCGATGGCCGGTGCCAAGCTGGTGCTGCCCGGGCCGCGCATGGATGGCGAGAACCTGTACGGCCTGCTTGGCGAGGAGCGCGTCACCTTCGCCCTGGGGGTGCCCACGGTGTGGCTGATGCTGCTGCAGTACCTGGACCAGCACCCGGAGCTGGATCGCAAGGGCCTGGCGCTCCAAGGCGTTGCGGTGGGCGGGTCGGCGTTGCCGCGGGTGGTGATCGATCGCTTCGAGCGCGAGCTAGGTGCGCAAGCGGTGCAGCTGTGGGGAATGACCGAAACCAGCCCGCTGGGCGTGTCCAACCTGCACCTGTTGCCGGCGCAGGAACACCTGCCGCCTGAGCAGCAAATGCCGTACCGGCTCAAGCAGGGCCGCGGCCTGTGGGGCGTGCAACTGAAGATCGTCGACGACGAGGGCCAGGCGCTGCCCTGGGACGGCCAGCGCGCCGGGCATCTCATGGTGCGCGGGCCGTGGATCGCGGCGCGCTACTACAAGTCCGAACAGGGCCTGCTGGATGACGAGGGCTATTTCCCCACCGGCGACATCGCCAATGTGGATCCGGACGGTTACGTGCAACTGGTGGACCGCGCCAAGGACGTGATAAAGTCCGGCGGCGAGTGGATCTCCTCGATCGCGCTGGAGAACGTGGCGGTGTCGCATCCCGGCGTGGGCGAGGCGGCGGTCATCGGGGTGGTCCATCCCAAGTGGCAGGAACGCCCGCTGCTGCTGGCCGTGCGCAATGCCAACGGCGCGGCGCTGAGCGCGCAGGAGCTGCTCGCCTACATGGAGCAGCGCGTACCCAAGTGGTGGCTGCCCGACGAAGTGGTGTTCGTTGAATCCTTGCCACACACCGCCACCGGCAAGCTGCTCAAGTCCAGGCTGCGCGAGCAGTACAAGGGGTCCGCGGGTTGACGCCACACGCGCGACCGGCGACCATCAAGGGGTACGGCCGAGATACGCGTAAAAATAGGACACTCCGGCTAAAAAACGGCTTCAACCCAAGGAGTTAGCTCAAGAACTTATTGACGCCAATACTGGCGCGCGGATGCGGATACTTAGTACCCCATCGGTTCGGCGAGTACGTGTATCGCGTCCTGGTGCACGCTTAAGGGGCATGGATCACTAAATCCCGGTTGGCCTTCGTCCGCCCAGATGGTAACGGCCGGGTATGACTCGTGCAAAGTCAATGCTTGCCTTGACAGCTATATACTAGGCAGTAAAAATCGGAGCGACTCCAGCCGCATCCGGGTACGTCCAATGAATGGCTCAAGCAATTATGGGTACTTGCTTTGGGGCAGCGCGGCCGTGACCGCGGGCCTCGCCGGGATCGGCGCAGGGTGACCTCTGTGCAATGGGATCATCACTCCTCGCTGACCCCTTGGATTCCTGACGTGCCATGACGAACGGCCAGTTTCGCCCGACCAGCCTGGTGGTCGCCACGCTGGGGCTTTCGCTGGCCACCTTCATGCAGGTGCTGGATACCACCATCGCCAACGTGTCGTTGCCCACCATCGCCGGCAACCTGGGCGTCAGTTCGAGCCAGAGCACATGGGTGATCACTTCCTTTGCCGTCAGTCAGGCGATCTCACTGCCATTGACGGGATTCCTCACCCGTCGCTTCGGTCAGGTGAGGCTGTTTGTCTGGTGCACGTTGCTGTTCGTATTGGCGTCCTTCATGTGCGGCGTCTCTCGCAGCATGGGCATGCTGATCCTTTTCCGAACCATCCAGGGCGCGGTGGCCGGACCGATGTATCCCATCACGCAGAGCCTGATGATCGGCATCTATCCACCGCAAAAGCGCGGCATGGCGCTGGCGCTGCTTTCGATGGTGGCTGTGGTGGCACCGATCGCCGGTCCCATCCTCGGCGGCTGGATCACCGAGAATTATTCGTGGCCCTGGATCTTCTTCATCAACGTGCCGATCGGCATGCTGGCCAGCATGGTGGTAGCCAATCAAATGAAAGGTTACCCCGCACCGAACGAGCGGCCGAAGATGGACTATGTCGGTCTCATCACGCTGGTCATCGGCGTGGGCGCCCTGCAGATCATGCTGGACAAGGGCAACGACGAGGACTGGTTCAACTCGCCGTTCGTCATCGTCACCTGCCTTGTTGCCGTGATCAGTCTGGCGATCTTTTTGATCTGGGAACTGACCGACGGCGACCCCATCGTCGACTTGCGGCTGTTTCGTCACCATAACTTCAAGTTCGGCACGCTGGCGCTGGTGCTTTCCTTTTCGGCCTACTTCTCCATCAACCTGCTGCTGCCGCAGTGGTTACAGCGCAACCTGGGCTATACCGCGACATGGGCCGGTTTGGCGGCATCACCGCTCGGTATAGCTCCACTGCTGCTGACGTTCCTCGTGGGTCGCTATGCCATGCGGTTCGATCTGCGCCTGTTGGCCACTGTGGCCTTCGTGGTGATGGGAACGACCTGTTTCCTGCGTTCCCGTTTCTATCTGGAGGTCGACTTCACGCACGTCGCCATGATGCAGTTCCTGATGGGGTTTGGCGTGGCGTTGTTCTTCATGCCGGTCACCGTGATCCTTTTATCGGATCTTGACCAGAACGAGATTGCCGCAGGCTCGGGGCTGGCGACCTTCCTGCGCACGCTGGGTGGCAGCTTCTCGGCCTCGCTCACCACCTTCCTGTGGGATCGGCGCGCCGTCCTGCATCACGCCCAACTGGCGGAAAGCATTAATCCCTATAACCCATTGGCCCTGTCGGCGATCGCTCAACTGGGACATGGCAATGCGCAGGCAGGCGCCGAGGCCATCAACGGCATGATTACCCAGCAGTCTTACCAGATCGGTTTCAACGAACTGTTCCATTCCCTCGGCTGGATTTTTCTGGGTCTGATGCCGGTGATCTGGCTGACAAAGCCGCCTTTTTCACCAAAAGCAAATGCGCCATCCGGCGGCCATTGAGTCAGGAAGCTTCGGCTGCTTTGTAGGTTTGTGAGGTTATGAAGGACTTCCATGCGCTCAATCGACTGCTTGCAATTACGGAGGAAAATCCATGAAGAACATTCTTGTTGGGTATGATGGCTCATTAACGGCACAACGCGCTTTTCTATTCGCGCTTGAGCTGGCCCGCTGCTCGGGCGGTCACGTCAGGGTGGTGTCGGTGCTGCAGATCACGGACGGTGGCGCGGACACCGCAGCGCTGATGATGGCCGATGTGGGGGCGCAACGCCTGGGCGACCTGATGGCGGAATTGAAGCAACTCGCGCCAGACGCCGACAAACTGATCGATCTTGAAATGATCCCCGGAAATCCCGGTGATGTGCTGCTGAGGCAGGTCAAGCAGTACGCGATTGATCACATCGTGATCGGTCACACCGAGCGAGGCGCTCTTGCTCGGTGGCTGCTCGGTTCCGTGTCGACCGATCTATTCGCCAACACGCGCATACCAGTGACTGTCGTGCCATGAGGCATGTGAACGGTTCCATAGCCGTGACACCAGGGATTCAGTGCGATCTTTGAGCAAGAGATCTCCCGCGATGAGTCGCAGCTGTCATGCCTGCCCAGGCAACCGCTTGAAGCCTATCCGTCTGCTCTATCGAGCAACGCCTGATAAGACTGTTCCGTGCATCGTCTCACCCAACCTCGATGGTATGCAGAACCATGCATCCAACCCATGGTGCGCTCATCGAAGGAGTTACTTTATGCTCTCGCCCCGTATCCCACTCTGCTCTACCGCTGCGCTTTCTTGTCTGTTGTTTTCTGGCGCCGTCTTCGCGCAGACCCATCTGGAAGTCCAGGGTGGCCGCAGCTACATGGACAATCACGGAACCGACGTGTTCTTTGTTGAGTCGGTCTTCCGTCCCTATCCGTTGGGTAAAAGCCGCTTCACTTGGTCGCCCGATATTTCGATCGGATACCTCAGAGGCCGCGACATTGGGCGCTATCGCACCATGAGCCCCGGCGTCACCAATGATGTGTGGATAGGCGCCGCGGGTGCCCGTCTGCACTACGGCGGCGAGGGCGACTGGTACCGCCCACTGTTCTTCAGTTTTCAAGTAGCGGGTACGCATGGACGGACTGAGGCTCTGAGCAGTGGCTATCAGTTTGTAAGCACGCTCGGATGGCAATGGAAGCATTTCAGTCTGCAGATTCGCCACATCTCCAACAGCGGCCTACATGAACCCAATCGCGGCGAAACCATGGGCCTGGCAGGTTTCGGCTTTGATCTTTAACACTGTATCGATAACACAGGAACGCATCTATGCCATTCACCATTCTTGCCTTGTCGGGTGGCGGCTATCTCGGCCTGCACGAGGCCGTGTTGCTGAGGGAACTGGAGCGTGCCCTGCACAAGCCGATTGGTGAAGCCTTCGACCTGATCTGCGGATCGTCGATCGGGGCCGTGGCAGCCATGGCGATTGCTGCCGGCACGCCGGCACGCGATATCGAAGCGGGGTTTCTCGAATACGGCGCACGAATCTTTCCTGGTTCTCGGTGGCGCGCCATCCGCCCGCTCGCCTACGTGGCCAGCATTCGCTACATGTTTCGCTCTCGCTATCGCGGAGAAGCCATAGCGGAGACAGTGAACGCGATCATTGGCGAGAAATGCACCCTAGGCATGGCAAGGACGCGCCTGGTCATACCTGTCATCAATGCGTCTACCGGCCGATTGGAGGTAATGAAGACGTCGCATAGTGCGCGCAATTGGTATTATGCGGACATGCTGATGTCAGAAGTCGCCATGGCGGCGACGGCCGCGCCGACCTATTTTCCGCTGGCCGATCTGCGCGGCCAGCTCTATGTGGATGCGGGAATTTTCGCCAACTCGCCCGGCATGTTCGGCTTGCACGAGGCCACCCATTATTGCCAAGTGCCCGCGTCGGATATTTACGTGCTGAGTCTGGGCACCAATGTCGCCAGCCCTCGCAGCTTGGCACACGAACGGCGCAGTTTGGGCGCACTGGGCTGGCTCAAGAACGGGCGCTTGTACACGACGATGTCATCCGCCCAGCGCGAGCTGACGGACAATATCCTTCGACACATTCTCGATGATCGCTACCTTCGGATCGAAGGCACGCCGGATACGGCGGGCGATAGCTTGCTGCAATTTGACAATGCCTCGCTTGCCGCTTCCAAGCGACTCACGGAGCTGGCCGAGCGGGCTTGGAAAGAGGCTTACGCGCGTCCGTCCATCAGGGACCTAATTCAGATGCTGCGCGAACACGAAGTCGATACCGCATGGCGCCACCCCATTATGGGCGCGGCTGAACCAGAAACCGGTCTGCCTGCTTGAAAAATGGAGATGGCAAGGCCACCGTGCGATCGGCACGGGATGGATCGCGTGCGGTTCAGCTAGCCCGCAACGATGTTTTGCTGCGCATCAGTGCGATCGCTTGGTCAGCCGATTGTTACCTCGATTTTATCCAACGGGTGGCCGATACGCTGCTCACCCTCGACGAAATCGTCGGGTGCGCAATCGGTCGACCAGACGCATATGGCCGGTTTCATTTTAAAGCGGTGGCCGGCAGTGAAGCCTTTATGGGCTGTTTGCGTGCGGTTGAGCGTGGCGAGCATCCAGATATTCGCGCCGAGGCTCAGCGTATCGGGGGCAGCATGGCGATGGGTCGTGCCTGGCAAAGCGGAGGAATCCAGCGCACGTTCAACTACGCTACCGATCCGGAGATGACCGTGTGGCGTGGGGTGGCGTTGGGTTTGGGCATTCGATCCAATGCGGCCATTCCCGTGCGTCTGCCCAAGGGCACCACCGAGAGTGTATTGACCCTTTACTCATCAGCCACGGGCGGCTTTTCCACCGCGAGTCAGCATATGTTCCTGTTGCACTTGCAAAGCCTGCTGGGTCTCGCTTTGACACGGTTGCTGCCGAAAACTGAGGGCATCGAGGCAGCTCCGTTACTTCTACGTGACCATTGGCGCGCCAAACTAGCAACCGACGATCTGGTGATGCACTACCAGCCCGTGATCGATCTTCGCCTGGGCAAGGTGGTTGAGGTCGAGGCCTTAGCACGCATCCGCGACGATGACCACCTGATACTGCCCGCATGGTTCCTGCCGGCGCTCGGCTCGGACGACCTATTGTTCCTGTATCAACAGGGGCTAACCCAGGCACTTGCCGCGCACCAACAGTGGGCCACGGATGGGCTTGCGCTGGGCATCGCTGTCAATCTCCCTTCGAGCGCGCTACTTGATCGGCGCTATGTGGACATTACCCGCGAGGCTCTTGAACGATATCCCTGTCCATCCGGGACGTTGGTCCTCGAACTCCTCGAATCGGAATGGATGGAGGAAAGTATCGATGCTGAGAGTGGCCTGCTGGCGCTTAAGGCGTTAGGGGTCCAATTGGCGGAAGACGATCTTGGCTCAGCCTACAGTTCGCTGAGCCGTTTGCGCCACCTCTCCTTTGATCGCATCAAGATCGACCAGACGCTGGTGGCCCAGGTAGCGCGGCAACCGCTGCGGACGCTGTACTTCATATACCAGCTGACCCGGCTCGGCCACGACCTCGGTGTCAAAGTGGTGGTCGAAGGACTGGAGACAGCGGGTCTGATCGAAGCAGCGACAATTCTTGGTGCTGATCTGGGACAGGGTATTGCGCTGGCGCGCCCGATGTCTGGTGCTCACGTAGCAGACTGGTGTGTAAGCTCACGTTTCACGTGCGATCCCATGGCGCCGCGTACGGCCTTGGGCGCGTTATCAGTGTTCCTGTTGTGGGAAGATCGGCTGAGGATGTTTATGGACGATACGGCAATGATCGAAACCCTTGTCCGCACGCCTTGTCGGGTCGATGCCTATCTCCATGCATCGGCTGCAAAGGGCACTCGGTTGGATCGGATCCATCGACTCCTGCATCGGGTCGCGATTCGACAGGGCCCTGCCAGCGCGAGTTACACCAAAGCTCGCAATGCATTCATCGAGTGCCTTATCGAGGATTGGATCCGGATCGAGGAAAACGGCTGATCACATCGCGCTATCCACCCACGGCGCAGTGCATGAAGGCTTGCTGCTATTTATCCCATGACTTTCCTGGCAGCACTGAAAAGCGCTTTCCAATCTACTGAATCCGCCATCGTTTGGATTGGTCACAGGAATTTTTCTCAGTTGCGTCGATGGGTTTCTGTGGTGCTTTGCTCTGCGCGTAACTCGCGATTAGTGAGTTCATGCATTGCTCGATGCTCGTGTCGGTGTGGCAGCTCATAACTAATGAACCTGATGATGCCTTCTCACTCACTTGAAACCTATCTGCAAGCGGCGCAGCGTGAAAATACCCAGCGCAGCTACGCATCTGCCGTGCGCCATTTTGAAGTGACTTGGGGCGGATTACTTCCAGCGACGGCGGACACGGTTGCCCAGTATTTGGTGGCACATGCAACCTCCTTGTCGACCAACACACTTCGGCAACGACTCGCGGCGCTCTCACACTGGCATCAAGCGCACGGATTTTCCGATCCCACAGCCGTATCGATCGTGAAAAAGACGCTGAAGGGCATACAAGCGCTCCATCCAGCGCGCGAGAAACGCGCCGAACCCTTGCAGCTCACGGCGGTTGCCCGGATCGCCGATTGGCTCGATATCGCCATCGCGGCCGCTGACCTGCGCGGAGATAGCGCCGAAGCACTTCGGTGCCGTCGCGATCGGGCAATGCTCCTCTTGGGGTTCTGGCGTGGGTTTCGTGTCGACGAACTGGTGGGTCTCCAGACCGAGCACATTGTTGTGGTGCCTGGGCAAGGGATGACGTGTTTCCTCGGGCGCAGCAAGACCGATCGACAGCTCGCCGGTACGACCTATCGGGTTCCGGCGCTCAGTCGCTGGTGTCCCGTGACGGCCACGCTCGACTGGATCAGCCATGCGGGCCTCACCACCGGTCCCCTTTTTCGAAGTGTTGCGCGTTTGGGCGCGCTCGGGACGGGCGCCTTGCACAGCAACAGCGTAGTGCCGTTGCTGCGCAGGTTGTTTACGCGGACAGGACTGGCTTCGCCAGAGACATATAGTGGTCATTCGCTGCGCCGAGGCTTCGCGGGATGGGCCAACGCGAATGGTTGGGATGTGAAGGCATTGATGGAATACGTTGGCTGGAAGGACGTGCATTCGGCCATGCGCTATATCGATGGAACCGACCCCTTCGCGCAAGCTCGGATCGAACGCGGGCTAGCCGACAAGATCACGTTGCACGTGGGGCACGATGACGGCTAACCCGCACCGCTTGGCGATCCTCACCGGCGAAGAAATCGATGACCTGTACGGCTTGCCACGTTTCACAGAAGACGAACGGTTGCTGTACTTCGACCTGAGTGCGGCCGAGCACGCGGCGGTAGCGGCGCGTCGGGGTACGACTGGTGTGTATCTGGTGCTGCAGCTGGGTTATTTCAAAGCCAAGCGGCAGTTCTTCGACGTCGAACCGGAAGCCGTGCGCGAGGATGTGAATCACATCCTCGCGCGACATTTCCCGAATATTACCTGGAAGGCCATTCGGTCCCCCACGCAACCGACGCGTGCCGCCCTGCAGAAGCTCGTTCTGCAGCTACTCGATGTTCGCCCGTGGAATCGTTCGGCACGGGAAGCACTGGTTGAGCGCATCCAGCATATCGCCATGCGCTCGACTCAACCGCGCTACCTGCTGCGCGAAGCGCTCCATTACGTGGAGCGAGAGCGTCTCGTCACACCGGCGTACAGCACGTTTCAAGACATCATCGGTTTGGTGGTCACCAACGAGCGCACGCGGTTGGCGGGTTTGCTGGAACAGGCGCTGACGCCCGACATGCGCAGCCAGCTCGACGCCTTACTGCAAGCCGATGAATCCATGTATCGAATCAGCGCACTCAAACATGAACCGAACGATTTCAGTTACAAGGCGCTGAAGCAAGAAGTCGAACGACGTCAGCTCTTCCAACCGCTGCATGCGTTCGCGCAGCAATTTTTGGCAGCGGCAGGTATCTCGCAGGAGAGTGGCAAATATTTTGCTTCCCTGGTGATGTACTACACCGTCTACAAGTTGCAGCGCATGGGGCCGGCAACCACACGGCTATACCTGCTGTGTTTCGCCTACCATCGCTATCGGCAGATCAACGACCATTTGATCGAAGCGTTCATGGTTCGCGTGGAGGGTTACGGCAAGCAAGCCAAGCTGGCCAGTGAAGAGGCCATGCGGCAAGCGCTGACCGATGCGAGCGAGCATCTGCAGGCTGCCGGTGAAGTGCTTCATCTGTTTGTCGACGACACGATCCCTGATGATGCCGCGTTCGCGACGGTGAAAGCCAAAGCGTTTACCTACCTTGGCCCCGAGCGCATTCCGCTGGTGGCCGACTACATGCGCAACATTGCCTTTGACAAGGTAGGTTTCCAGTGGGCGTACTACACCACGCTCTCTTCGACCTTCAAGCGAAACCTGCGTCACCTATTCACCGATCTGGATTTCGCTGGCCGGGTTGAACATGCACCACTCATGTCTGCCGTCGACTTCCTGCAAGGCCATCTGCGACTGGGGCATACCCCACGACAGATCGATCCGACCACGTTTCCGGTCGACCTCATCCCAAAGCGGTTGCGTGCCTATCTGTTCACCACTGCCGAAGGAAAAGGACGAGCCAAGCGGCTCGACGTCGATCGGTACGAATTTCTGGTCTATCGATTGTTGTGCGACGCGATGGAGGCGGGTGATGTATTCGTCAAGGACAGCAACGAATACCGGCGCTTCGAGGATGATCTGATCAGTGATGAGCGCTGGATCGACAAAGAGGCGGTACTGCGCGACCTCGATGCCCCGATTCTGCAGGCCCCTATTGAGGACACTTTGGCCGCGCTACGCACTCAGCTGGACGCGAAGTTTCAAACGGTGAACGCCCACATCGCCGATGGCGACAATGCACATATCACGGTGCGCGGTAAGGGCGACAAACGACGCTGGAACCTGATCTATCCTGCTCTTGACGAGTCCCTCAACAGCCCGTTCTACGCGCACATTCCGGGCATTGGCATTGCCGATCTGTTGTGGTTTGTAGCTGGGAACACGGGGTTTCTTGGAGCGTTCACGCATGTGCTGGAGCGCTACGTGAAACAGCCGCCGGACCCCCGCGAAATTCTCGCCTGCATCGTCGCCATGGGTACCAATATGGGATTGTGGAAGATGGCCGAAGTCTCCGGTCTCAGCCACGCCTCCTTGTTGGCCACAGCCCGCAGCTTCCTGCGGCAAGAAACCATACGCGGCGCCAACGACGCCATAAGCAATGCCACGGCACAGTTGTCGGCGTTCCATCTTTTCAACATCGGCAACCACTTGCATTCGAGCAGCGACGGTCAGCGGATCGAAACCCAGATCGACACGATCAACGCACGGCACTCACCGAAGTATTTCGGCATGAAAAAAGGTGTCAGCGTCTGCACGGTGGTGGCCAACCATGTACCGATCAACGGGCAGGTCATCGGTGCCCACGAGCACGAGAGTCATTACGTGTTCGACTTGTTGTTCAACAACACCTCCGAGATCAAGCCCGAACAGCATTCGACCGATACTCACGGCACCAATCAGGTCAACTTCTGGGTGCTGCATGCGTACGGTTACCGTTTCGCGCCGCGCTACCGCGACCTGCGTAGCAAAGTCGACTCCTTGGTCAGCTTCAAATCACCGAATCAGTACAGCAATGCTCTCATTAAGCCGGCACGCAAGGTCAATGAGGCGCTGATCGTGGCTGAGTGGCCCAATATCCAGCGGATCATGGCTTCCTTGGGACAGAAGGAGGTGACCCAGGCCACGATCATCCGCAAGCTGAGCAGTTATGCCCGGCGGAATCAGACCAAGAAAGCCTTGTGGGAACTGGACAACATCTACCGGACGCTCTACATCCTCGATTTCATTGACGATGTCGGCTTGCGTCAGAGCGTGCAGAAGGCGCTCAATCGAGGTGAGGCTTACCATCGCTTCCGCCGCGCGATCGCCTACGTCAACAGCGGGAAATTTCGCGTGCAAACCGAAGCAGAGCAGCAGATCTGGAACGACTGCTCGCGCCTGATAGCCAACGCGATCATCTACTACAACACAGCCTTGCTGTCTCGCATTTATGACCAAAAGCTCGCTGCAGGAGACGAGGCAGCCATCGAGATACTCAGAGGCATGTCGCCGGTGGCTTGGCAGAACATCAATTTGTTCGGCACCTTCGAGTTCAGTCCTGGCCAGACGAGGGTTGATCTCGATGCGTTAGCCGCGCGCCTGGTGGACTTGGTCAACTGGAACCAGTCGACAGATACCTCAATGATCCCGGAATAGGCTAAACATTATCGTCAAGATATTGATGTACAAGCTATTTTATACTATCGGGGGATGGGCACAAATAGCCAAGTTTCACGAGACGGTGTTCGAGGAGCATTACTACCAAATGCTTCGCCTGCTGAGCTTCGAATTGGAACGGCCGAACGCCGTCCTGATCACGTTTGGTTTTTCGTTCGCCGATGAGCACATCCTCAACCTCGTTAAGCGCTCCCTGTCCAACCCTCAACTGATGGTCTTCGTCGCCTGCTTCAACGAACCTGAGCGTGCACGCCTATCCGGAGTGTTTGCTGGCTATAGCAATGTAATGTGCGTGACGGCGGTGAACGGAAATCTGGACTTCGGAGCCTTCAACGCCATGCTTACGACCGATTCTTCGCCGCCGCCGGCCGGCCCTCTAGTAGGGGCAGATGCATGATTCGCGTCGGCGAGGTCATCGCGGTGGCTGGGACGAAAGTGACGCTGCGGATCGACGAAGCCTCCAGTAAGGATGTTTTGTTCTATCGAGGGCAGCGACTCAAGGGCATCTCAATCCGGGAATACTTGTCCATCTCACGCGGATTTCGCGACATCATCTGCGTAGTCGAGGGCGAGTTTCTGGACGAGCGTCGAAGCGAAACCGATGGATTACGGACCGAGTACGTGCGTCGTGTTGAGGCTCGGCCCATAGGTTATTTCGAGGATGATCAGTTCCATCACGGGATCAAGTTTCTACCCATGATCCTAGATGAGGCTCATCTTTTGTCGGATGATCGCATCGCGCAGATTTTCGATCGCTCTAGGCGAATGCCCGGGCTTCGCATAGGCGTCTTGCAAAAGGAGGGCCTCCTAGTCGCGCTTCCCCTGGCGCGGATCTTCAATAGCCATATCGGTATCTTCGGTAATACCGGCAGCGGCAAGTCCAACACTTTAGCGAAGCTCTATACGGCGCTATTCGAACGCAATCCGCCAGGCTTGGCCGATCGGAGCCGGTTCGTGATCATCGACTTCAACGGTGAGTACACCCAAGGTCAGTTGATTGACCCGCCAAGGAAGCGCGTTCTGGACTTGTCGACGGGGCGTGCGGAGGGTGATCAGATCACCGTGTCGATTGATGAATTCTGGGATGTGGAGACCCTCGCCCTGCTCTTCCAGGCTACGCAGCATACTCAAAGGCCATTTCTCAATCGCGTCGTTGAAGGACGGAAGCGCTTCGCGGACATTGCCGATTCCTTGGCAAGATATTTTCGGGCGGTCTTTAAAAAGACTTTTACGTCGGCACGACCGCGGCCGGAGCTGCTTGATCGCTCCCGCTTTCTCTCGCGCCAGTTGCAGCTCGATGAATTGTCGGCGGCACTGGAGGATATTCAGTGGCATGGCAGCGGCGCATTCCAAGACACCCGGGCAGGGGTTTGGTTTAACGCCGATGGCGTGGGGTATGCCGCCACGCTCGGACCAATTGTGGATGCACAGGCTCTAGGAGAGCTAGATAGTTTTGAAGAGCTGTCCATTCGTTGTCAGCTTGGGCTCATGAACGACATTGGCTCCGGGCAGGTGCAACTCGACCATATCCTTCCGCTGATGAAGCGTATGGAAAGCGCCATTGCGATGCTGCGCAAGGTCGTTAGGGTCGCGCACGACGAGGGGAACCCCCAGCATTTAGTTACAGTCATTTCGCTCAAACGCTGCAGCACAGACGCTAAGAAGATCATTCCCATTCTCGTCGCACGTCACTGCTATCAGCAGCATCGCGGATCGGTCGCCTCGCCTCCCGACAAAACCCTGCACCTCATCATCGACGAAGCCCATAATATCCTTTCCGAGCTGTCGGCGCGGGAGGCCGAGGCATGGAAGGACTATCGACTAGAGTTGTTCGAAGAGATCATTAAAGAGGGCCGAAAGTTTGGCGTGTTTCTCACTGTCGCTAGCCAGCGCCCGGCTGATATCTCGCCCACGATCGTCTCCCAGATCCACAACTTCCTCATCCATCGCCTTGTCAACGACCGGGATCTATTCCTAATCGACAACACGATATCGACGCTCGACCCGATATCGCGCGCCCTGATCCCTAACCTCACCCAGGGCTGTTGTGTTGTGACCGGAACCGCTTTCGACCTGCCCATGGTCGTGCAGGTCGAGAAACTTGACCCACGGAAGCAGCCGGACAGCGGCGACATCGACATTGAAATGCTGTGGCAGGCGGATCCGATCGCTTGATTATCTGCTGCGTTCGGAGCACTTCGGTCACGGTATCCACCGGCACTCTAATGGCTGCAGGCCTCTAAATGGCTCCTCAGCTCCTTGCCGTGACGGTGATCGAGCGCTCCCCTGTCAGTCGGCCCATAATATTCCTTCCCAAGCCGGTCCGGCGACCATCGACATGCTTTGTTGGTCAACCTTCGGCGATGCCGTGAACGCGCTTGCCTCACCTCAGGCGGCTAAGCCGGGGATCTTCCGGCTTTCCACGGGAGGAGCTTTCCGGTGACCGTCGCCGTGATCGTACGGCGCCTCTAGGGTTGGCGGGATTGGCGGGGCCGGCGCGTCGGCGCGTCGGCGCTTCGCCGGGCTGCCTCGCGGTAAGTCATGGCATCTTGAAACCGTGAAGTCTCACCCAAATGTCCGAGGCTGTATGTGCTTGCGAGTCGAGACTGTCTCACCGCATGAGACCCAGGGGCTCGAAACTTCAAGCATAGACGTCGACAACAGGGGATCCCATGCGCAGCACCACATTAAGCCGTACCGGGCCGCTCAGCAGCGTGCTGCCCGTAGCTCAAGCGAGATCACACAGCCAGGCCTGACCGCTGCGCGACAAGTCGTGACAGCAAACTGAAGCTCCACTCAAGGCAACAGCCGCAGTTCGCGCCACGGTCGGTACGAACCGGCCACGAAAGGAAACGCGATGCCACTGAGCAACACTGAGATTCGGTATTACGACAGCAACGTGTTGCGCTTGCCCGCCGACAAGCGCAAGGAATACCACGAGCAAGTGGACCGCCTGGTCGCGGCATTGGGAAAACGTCTTCGCGACCAGACCGACATCACCGTAACCAAGGTCGTGAAGGCCGGCTCCTTCGCCAAGTTTACCATCCTACGCAAGACCTCCGAGGACCCCGTCGACGTCGACGTGGTCTTCTACATCTCCGGCCGCAACGTGACCCAGGAGACCCTGGCGAGCCTGAGCCAGACCATCTACGACGCGCTCATTAAGCTGTACCCGAACAAGTCCGTCGAGGACTTCGAGATCCAGCGCAAGGCCGCCACGGTCACCTTTGCCGGCAGCGGGCTGAGTGTCGATCTCGTGCCCGTGATCGAGGACGCCGGCCGCCCCGGGTACGGCTGGCAATTCGACATCCACGATGGCACGCGCATGCAGACTTGCGCGCCGTGCCAGATCAAGTTCGTCCGTGACCGCAAGGAACAGGACAGCGACTTCCGCACACTGATCCGGCTGGCCAAGAAGTGGCGCAACCGGATCGAGCTCAAACCTCTCAAGTCGTTTGCCATCGAGTTAATCATGGCGCACGTGCTCGCCAAGAACGGCACCACGGGGTCGATCGAAAAACGATTCCGCGACTTCCTGCTGTACATCGCCCAATCGGGCCTCAAGGAGGTTATCTCCTTCCCGGAAAGCGGGCCGGTAACGACAGCCTTCACCGACCCCGTGGTGATTATTGACCCCGTGTGCGCCACTAACAACGTCGCCAGCCGGATTTCCGAGGCCGAACGCGGAGAAATCGTCGCGGCAGCCACGGAGGCGTGGGAGACGGCCATGTTTGCGTCTACCGAAGACGACCTCGACGTCTGGAAGGAAATCTTTGGGCCGCGTTTTGCCGTGGGAGAGTCCGCATGAGCGCCACCTACGCTGCGACCCAAACCTATTCCGTAGCTGATGTCGAGATCGTCATGCGACGCGTGTCAGCTGATCTGCTGATGATCGCCAGCAGCACCCAGGCCATCACCGAAGCCACCGCGAAGGATTGGGCGCACGACATCGAGCTGCTGGCCAAGCAGGGATACTTGCACTGGGTCGACCTGACTCTGCTTGCCAACGGCGAGGAGGCCCAGGCAACCCGCTATGTCGTCAACACCGAGTCGGGTGAACTCACCTCGAGCCGGCCTGGCGGCGTCCTGTGGCCGCGTCTCACGGGTGCCACGCTGCGCATTGTCGTGTCGCACACCGACGCCTACGACCAGGCGGCGCAGGATCGCACCCGCAGCAAGTTGCGCATCTCGTGGGTTCCCAGCACGGTCGATACGAGCCATGCGACCTTGACCTCCAGCGCCGGGCGCGACTATGCGAGCAACGGCTTTGGTATGCAGCGAAAGGACTATAAGTGACGCCCCTCTCCATTTTTGATGCCAAGACCCCGTTGCCCGACGCCGCCTTGGCGGCTCGGGAAAAGACGCTGCTGGGTTTCGACACACGCTATGCGCGGGTGCATGATCAGCTGCGATTGCTGCTGAACCTGGGCGAGCTGGCGAACTGGAGCAACCGCCACCATCAGAAGAAGTTGGCGCTGTGTGACCTGGTGGCCGACCAGTATCCGCTAGTGATCTTCCATGGCGACGTAGGCACTGGCAAGACCGCGACCGCCGAGTGCATCGCCAACCGTTTGGCCAAGGAATCGCGCACCGAAGACTCCCTGCTCTTTCGCTTGAGCAACCGCGTACGCGGCAGCGGCAAGGTCGGCGAAATGGGGACCCTGCTGACGCAGGCGTTTCAGGAAGTGACGCAGTCGGCAGGCAGGACGCGCCGAGCGATCTTGGTGATCGATGAGGGCGACTCGTTAGCGGCGGCCCGCACGCAAGAGCACAGCCATCACGAAGACAAGGTCGCGGTCAATACGCTGATTCAATGCATCGATGATGTGCGTCGCTTTAACGGCCGCGTGGTGGTGTTTCTTTGCACCAATCGCCTGTCGGCATTGGATGCGGCGCTGATCCGCCGGGCGGCGGTGGTGGAGGAGTTTCGTCGTCCAAGCGACGCCGAACGGCGCGACCTGTTTACCATGGACCTCGATGGCCTCAGCTTAACCGCCTCGCAGATCGCGCAGCTGGTCACGGTCACGGGCGCTAGCGCCGGGCGGCCATCCTGGACCTTCTCCGATATCCGCACGCGGCTATACCCCGCCGCCATGGCAAAGGCGTTTCCCGATCGTCCGCTGGCCTTTGAGCACCTGTATGAAGTGGCCTCGACCTTGCGCCCGTCACCGGTCATGGAGGACAAGTAATGGTGCGGCTCTCGTTATTTGGACGGCGCATTCACCTTGCCGGCAGCATCGCCGCGGACCCGACGCTCGCGTCCGCCGATGAGGTCCGGCGCGCCCGCGCGATCGTCGCGTCCTTGGTGAAGGAACTCCTTCGACAGGGCGCCACGTTTGTCATTCCGGTGGACGCCGAGAAATACCGTCGCGGTGATGACTTGCCGATCTGCTTCGACTGGCTGATCTGGGAGACTGTCCAACAACAGCAGGCACAGCGGCCCGATGGTGCGATCAATCCATTGGTGGTCGCCGTTAAGCATCATAAGAACGAGGAGCAAATTGCGGAGCCGCAAGCGTCGCTGTGGCGCTCGCTTCGCAATACGCATTTGGTGCAGATTGAAAGCGCGGCGCACTGGGACATGAACGCCAAGCGGATGGAAGCCCAAGCACGCCACGGCGATGTCCTCATTACGCTCGGGGGTGGCGAAGGTGTGCTGTTCCTGGCGAACCTCTATCACGACGCGGGAAAGCCGGTAATCCCGCTCAACTTGAAGTTGGGCGCGGCCCACACGGGTGCGCTTCGCCTGTTTGAATTTGGCATGGCCGGCAATCATGCGTCGCGACTGTTCCAGGTCCAGGGAAACACACCGTCGCACGGCTGGCTCAACCGCATCGAAATGCCTCCTGCCAAGCCCGTGCCGGACTGCGTCGAGGACGTGCTCGCGTTGCTCCATGCCCTGGTGCCACCCAAGGCCTTCGTCGTCCGGCTGCTCAATCCCGAGCACCCCGACTTCGATGATGTGCAGAATTACTTTGATACAGTCGTCCAGCCGGTGGTGGAGGACGAGCTGCGCTATGCGCTGACGGTGGTGGATGGACGCCAAGCCTTCGATCATGCCCGGATCGATCAAGAGATTTTCGCCAAGCTGCATCGCAGCAGCATGGTGGTGGCCGATATCACCGGCTCACGCCCCAACTGCTTTCTGGAGCTTGGTTACGCGCTTGGGCGTGGCCTGCCCACGCTGCTTCTGGCCAAGGCCGGCACGGATCATCCGTTCGATATCGCCACGTTCTCGGGCCATCACTGGAAGACCACGGGCACGGTGGATGAGCGTCGCCGAGCGTTCCGCGAACACTGGCATGCTATCCGCAACCGCCCTCCCCTCGTTCCCATGGAGCCTTTGATCCCATGAATGCACGACGCGAGGTATTCATTTCAGTGGATGTCGAGACCGCAGGCCCCGTCCCTAGTGACTACGCGCTGCTTACCATCGGCGCCTGCGCCGTGGATGACCCCACACAGACGTTCGCCTGCGCCCTGAAGCCCACGACGCGTCGGGCTGATCCCGCGGCACTGAAAGTATCGGGACTGTCATTGGATGAACTGGAGGCGCACGGGCTGCCCCCGCACGAAGGCATGCGCGCATTTGGTGAATGGATCGCCCGCGTGAGCGGAGGCGGCGGGGATCCGGTCTTTGTCGGCCTCAATGCGGCGTTCGACTGGTCCTTCATTAACTACTACTTCCATCACTACCTGGGCGAAAATCCTTTCGGATTTGCCGCTCTCGACATCAAGTCACTCTACATGGGTGCGATGAAGACCGATTGGCGCGAGACACGCTCCAGCCGCATGGCCGAAGCCCTGCATCCTGCCTTAAAAGGTGATCATGACGCGTTACATGATGCGCTCTATCAGGCTGAGCTATTTCGCGCGATCCGTGAGCGAATGAACTAAATGCGCGGCCATGTAACGCCTTGCGAAAGGAAAGCTTGCTACCGGCGATAACGGGCAAGCGGCCTAATGGACGAAGGAGCATCAATCCAGTAGGCCGCAGGTGTGCGGCGCAAAATATCCTTGAAGGGGTGGATGCGCATACCCTTGCCCCTTGCCCCTTGGCTCGCGGCAGCGGGCGCCCGAGTGCCGGACACCATCGCGGATGGTGTCTATACGGAACTCTCTGCTGGCCTTGAAGCATCTAGGGAGCGACGCCGACCGTCGCGCATCCCCAAGCCCGACGATTGGGCTTGTTGGATGCTGAATGGCAGTACCCGAGGTCCGCTTAAGGTCCGAACCGGAATTCGGCCCGCTTGAGCGAGATGTCCCGGACCTCTCCGTTATCACCAACGTGACAAGCGGCACTTACGCCACTGGCCACCATGGCAAGATGGGCAACGTCGAGGCTACCTGGCGGCGTGCAAAGATGGGCCCCCAATGGCGCATTGACTCCATTAGGGCGAGGCGCTGCTGATGTACTTGTTCTGCCGATGTCTCATCCAGTGACAGTCCTAGCCAGACCCTCGTCTCTTCGAAGTACGCCGAAATCGGCTGATCTGGGCGTCTTGCCAGCTGCCGCGCGGCTTCCTCGAACACCAGCGCCCCGTTTGACGCGTCTTCGCAAATCATGTGGCACACAAAGTCCACACACTCCCAAAGGACTGGGGGATCTTCACCGTTGTGGTTCGCGATGGCGGCGTCGCTGAGGATGGCAAGGTCGATGCGTTCATGCCGAGAGGGATGTGTTGCGTCTTTCAGTTTCACCAATCGCGACGCGTTGGCACTAAAAGCCAAATGGAAACAAAGCCCCGCGGCCAGCGCCACCCATCGACGACCGTCTGGGGTGGATAGCAGTATACGAAAGACCTCCTGCGACTCCGAACCCAGCTCATCGCTAAGCAGCGCTGTGTCAATATGGTCAAGGTACAACCGAGCCCAATAAAACGCCTGAATATCCGCGTCGAACTCGATAGTGCGGGAATACACGTTCGGGTGGCTCAGGTCCCTCCTGCCTATTGGCGCAGCATACGGTACTGAAGAGGCGCTAGAAATTGCCAAAGGCGGCCCCTCGCCCTCATCTTCGGCTGCAGCGCCCGCCAGATGGCCCCGGAGCAAGTGAGCGGCTTCGTGAAACAGAAGAAACAGCATGGCCGAGCTCATAACAAGTTGCGCAATCGCAACGGCCGTGCGGTCGTCGAGCTGCCTGGAGCCTAGGCTCCGCAACAACACGGGCAGGACCTCAGGCGAGTCGCGCAATCCACGCACGGCTGCGGCAACGAGAATATTCAAGCGCTGGAGTGCCAGCAGACCGCGACGCGTGACGACGATAACGGACTCGTCCGTGTGAGGGCCTTGCGCGAAAGCCCAAGCGTTGACGCAGGATGCGTCGGTAACACAGACCGAGATCCGCCTATCCTTGCAGTGCCGAGTCAGCCATTCTGCAACACCTTGAGCCAAGCGCCATTGGTCATATATGCCCGCCTCACGTATACGCCGCAAGGGGAGGCGACGCCCGTAGTTCCCCTTATAACGGCAGCGCTGCTCCCCAAGCCAAGTCTGGTAGATCGGGTGCGCGACTGCGTCCGAGTTGGTCTCTTGTCGTCGAATATCCATCGGTTCAGTGGACCAGTCTGCTGCGCGACGGTCAATTGCCACGAAGAACTTGGCACCAATAGCCCTAGGTCGGCCAATGTTCTTGGGTGGGGCGCCCAACACGATGGCGAGGGCGTACGGCCTTGTGAGCTAGGCGACCTCCAGTTACCAACCACCTAAAAAGTGTCCTTGCGCTCTTTTGGCTGTGAGTGACGCCAGTAAGCCTCGCTGATCTGAAACGCGCCCGCTTCGAGTCGGGACCAGACGCGCGCCCTACCCCCGATAGCACGGGCTAATCACCCTACCCCAAACGCCCTGATCGGCCATCCCCGAACGTTGAAGGCTACGGCTGCAGATCAAGGTTGTTGCGCATAGGCGTATGCTTTCGGTAGGGGCTAGGGACCGGACCTAGAGGTAATAGGAGCACGTTCTGATGGGGAAGCGTTTGGTAGGGGTCGGTGTGTGGCTAGTCATTGGGGCGCTGGTGCTACTCGCTGTGCTGCCCAAGGAGGCATGGTTTGGCCTCGTGGTGATCGGCGGCATCGCTCTTGTCGCTTACGCGGCCATCAAGCATCTGGCCCAAGAAAAAAAGCGGGCCGCATACCGGAACGAGCCCACCTTGGCCGAGTTGATCGCCAAGGGCGAACTTCAACGACCTCGACGTCAGCCTGAGCGCCCGCCAGTCGGTACGCCCCGCACAACCCCTGAGCGCCCACTACTACTGGCAAGGAACTCTGGTCAATCTTCCCAGTGGAAGGCCACTCGCAGCACCCCGATCAATGCGGACCGGGGGCGCTTTCCTCCAACTTCGCCGGCAAAAGATAAGCAGATCAACGCGCCTGGCCAACTCGCCCGTCCAGCGTCGCCCCCTTTACGCTCGTCACCGAACCGCATTCCTCCTGCAGATGCTCCCTCCAGTTCGCCAACGAGCGGAGTTCCCCATCAATCGGCGGAATGGAACGCAAGGCGCCAAGCTGCGATTGATGCGAACCGCATCCGCGCCCAGGCTTTACGCGACCGTTTCCCTCCAACTTCGCCGGAGACAGATACGCAGATCGACGCACCAGCCCAACCCGCTCCTCCGGCATCGCCTCCGATACTCCCGTCATGTGACAGCATGCCTCCGGCAGACGCCCCCGCCGGTCCGCAAACGAGCGGGGCTCTCCATCAATCGGCGGAGTGGAACGCAAGGCGCCAAGCTGCGATCGATGCAATCCGCGAGCACGCGCAAGCACTGCGCGACAAGTTCCCCCTGGAGCGGCAGCGAAAGAGTGAGCCGATGGGCCCGCCGGTTGAATCGGGAGCCTCTACGGTCGCTTTGGATCCCTCGCCGCCGCTCGGAGTGAGCGAACGGGGAACAGTGCCCACACCGCCCCCGGTCTCTGCGTCCCCCTCGAGTATTGCAGACGTCCCCGAGCCCCACTCTGAGCCTGCCCCAATGGACGTCATGCGTGCGGCCCAAGGTTCATCTGAGCCTGAACGCATGTATTCGGTAGCAGCGAATACGAGTCACCCTTTGACTCATGCTCTACCCGCGGCACCCGCCGGTTTCGGCGAGGGACGCTGGGTTCCGCCCGGCGAGAGGGTGGTAGTCGCGGGCGTGAGCTTGCCCGGAGGCATGCTTTATGTGGGTGGGAAGCTGAAAACGCCCAACGGCCGCACTGATCCATGTCTGATCAGCGGCCAGCACACCGTGGCGCACGTAGGCAACTACCGCTCACGGCAGATGGGCTATTGGCCCAGCTACGCCGATGCTTCCCCGGAAGAACGGCGCGCCTACCTGAACTGGTTGTCGGACGGTCGCTCGGACCCCGACTGCGACATCGGGTACGTATTCTTGTTCTTCTACGGACTCGAACGTCGCTTCATCTTGGACTCACGCGACGATCCCGCCGCGCGAAATGACTGGCCAGCCATGATCGCGGAGCTCCGACGGCTACTTGCGATCTATGGCCAGAAATCGGGATCGTTCAATCGCTACGCCAGCGAGCTTTTGAATTGGATCGAGTTGGATGGGAGGCCTGGAGATCTCTACAAGCACCCCGTCCCAGACTTCCCGAAGTCCTATGAGCTGCCGCCATATCTTCGACTGGCCCTGGGCCAAGCAGCTTTTGATCGCGCACCGCTTCCTGCGCACCTTGCGCTGGCGTGGATCCGTTTGAATCCCGAGTGCTATCTGCGTACCGCAGCCACGCGTTGCCCCGACGAGTTCGGAGGGCTGTTCACTCAACGCTATGGCGAAATCTTCGGCCCCGGACTGCTCCTTCCGAAAAATCGCACGAAGCTAAAATTTGTCTACCGAGCCGCTTCAACGGCGCTGAGCGATGCCAAGATCTCGATGACGTTCGGTGATGTTCCGGATGTCACTGCGTTGACTGCACCCATCAAAAAACTGATGGAAGTTGCGAATCAATGCACGGATGAACTTAGCTCTTACAGCCGCCTTGTCGGAAAGGATCCGGGAGCAGCTGGGGCATTGGAAGGGCTTTTACTGTTACCCGCCACTCTGTGGCCCGCGCCCGTCCAAGCGAAATTGCACGCATTGACAGCACGAATGAGCGAAGGCCAACTGTCGCTTCCGCTAAAGGAACTCATCACCGCGTTGGGAAGCACCACCCAAGTGCTAAATCGCGATCGCGTGCGAGCTTTGGCGCGGGCGCTTGAAGGCATCGAGATTGGAATGGAGCCGCATGTCCTCGGCGGCGCCAAAGCGCCGACCGAACAAGACACCGTCGTGTTGTTCGCTCAGCCGCTCTGTGACGCGGATGTGGGGTCGCGTGCCGAGTACCAGATGGCGGCCTTGACGCTGCAGTTGGCCTCGGCAGTGGCACAGTCCGATGGACAGTTTGATGAATTGGAAGTCACCCATCTTCGGGGTGAAATCGAAGGATGGGTGCACCTCACTCTCGCCGAGCGGCGCAGGCTGCATGCACATCTCCAATGGTTAACGGCCTCGCCAATGAATTTGTCGGCGCTCAAAAGAAAGTTGGAGCCGTTGCCGACGACTGCGCGTGAGACGCTCGCTGGCTTCTTGGTTGCGCTGGTTCACGCCGACGGCGTTGTCTCGCCCGATGAAGTGAAGTTCTTGGAAAAGGTCTATAAGGCTCTCGGCGTCGAATCCAAACGGGTCTTCAGCGACATCCACGCGGCGGGTTCCGGCGGCGCGCCTGCGTCTACGACCCAGGCCGAGAAGCAGGGCTTCCGCCTGGATGTCGAGCGTATCGCGGCGTTGCAAGAAGACACGGTACGAGTCTCGGCGCTGCTGTCGACGATCTTCGCCGAGGAAGACGACAGTACGCCGGCGCCGGCGGCACCCGCTCTGGAACCGGAGCTCGAAGACGAGGCCAATTCGCCGCTGGGGCTGGATGAGGATCATTCCGCCCTGCTGCGCCTGCTGCTGTCGCGGCCGGAATGGACACGTACCGAGCTGGAGGACGCTGCCGCCGACTTGGACCTGATGCTCGACGGTGCGATGGAACAGATCAACGAAGCGGCTTTTGAGGCGTTCGACGAGCCGCTTTTCGAAGGCGACGACCCGATTTCAGTGAATACCCAACTACTCGAGAAGATCGAAGCATGAATGCTGCCATTCGCCCCAAGGACCGCGACGCTGTTATCCAGTCCCTGCGTGCCGGCGTCGTGCCCCGCGCGGGCCAACACCTGATCCAAGTGGCCCGGGGTCGGGAGATCGAGGCGCTGGTCGCGGACATCGACCGCGTTGCCGACGGGGGCTCATCGTTCCGCTTCGTCATCGGCGAATATGGAGCAGGCAAGACCTTCTTTCTCAATCTGATCCGTGCCATTGCCATGGAGCGCAAGCTCGTCGTGGCCAACGCCGATCTCAACCCCGATCGACGCCTCCACGCGTCCGGTGGACAGGCGAGATCGCTCTATGCCGAGCTCATGCGCAACTTGGCCACGCGAACCAAACCCGACGGGGGCGCCTTACCCGGCGTAGTCGAGAAGTTCATCGCTACGGCCAAGTCCGAAGCCAAAGCACAGAACCTGCCCACCGAGCAGGTCATCCGATCGAGGCTGGAACAGCTGTCCGAGCTGGTTAACGGCTATGACTTCGCTGATGTCATCGCTGCCTACTGCCGTGGCGTCGAGGAAGGAAACGAAAAGCTGAAATCAGATGCCGTCCGCTGGTTGCGCGGTGAGTTTGCGACCCGGACCGACGCACGTGCTGCACTGGGCGTGCGTACGATCGTCGATGACGCATCGATTTACGATCAGCTGAAACTCATGGCCAGGTTCGTGCGCTTAGCTGGATACGCGGGACTGTTCGTGTGTCTGGATGAAATGGTCAATCTGTACAAGCTTGCCAATTCGCAAGCACGCAGCTCCAACTACGAGCAGATCCTGCGCATGCTCAACGACTCCTTGCAGGGCACCGCCGTCGGCCTCGGATTCGTGTTGGGCGGTACGCCGGAGTTCCTGATGGATCCGCGCCGTGGAATTTATAGCTACTCCGCACTCCAAAGTCGGCTTGCACAGAACGCTTTCGCGACCAATGAGCTGGTCGACTTCTCGGGTCCCGTGCTGCGTCTTTCGAGCTTGACGGCAGAAGATTTCTACCTGCTTCTGGGGAAAATCCGCCATGTATACGCCGCTGGGGACGCCGCCCGGTATCTGCTCCCTGATCCGGCTATCGCGAGCTTCATGGAGCACTGCGCTAACCGCATAGGTGACAGCTTCTTCCGCACGCCGCGCACCACGATCACGTCCTTCATCAATCTATTGGCCATCTTGGAACAAAACCCCGGCACCGAGTGGAAGAACCTGATCGGCGAGGTCCGGGTGGAAGCAGATGAAGGGGGCAGGAGTGATGTAGCCGTGGATCCGGAAGACGAGCTGGCATCCTTCAAACTCTGATGTCAGCCTCCCTGGCCTTCCTGCAACTAGACCCTCGGATACAACGCTACTTGTGGGCCGAGGGCTGGGGTGCGCTGCGCGACGTGCAAGAACAGGCCATTCCGTTGATCCTGCCAGGCAATCAGGATGTCATCGTGGCTGCCAGCACGGCTTCGGGAAAAACTGAGGCCGCATTTCTCCCTGCCCTGACCCATCTGCTTGGCCGGGAAGGCGAGGGCTTGATCGTCTACATCAGCCCGCTGAAAGCGCTGATCAACGACCAGTTTGGACGCTTGGATCGCCTCTGCGAGACTTTGGACGTGCCCGTCTGGCCATGGCACGGCGATATCACCTCGACTTCCAAGCGAAAGTTCGTGCAAAAGCCGACTGGCGTGCTCTTGATCACGCCGGAATCTCTCGAGGCCACGCTGTGCAACCGAGGCACCAGCATTGCTGGTTTATTCAAGCACATAACCTTCTTCGTCATTGATGAGCTTCACGCGTTCATCGGCACTGAGCGGGGGAAGCAACTGCAGGCGCTCATGCACCGCATCGAGGTCGTACTGGGACGCACGGTGCCTCGCATTGGCCTCTCCGCCACGCTGGGCGACATGGGGTTGGCGTCCAAGTTCCTCAGGCCCGACGGCTTCACGGCAATGGTCGATGCGGCATCGACCGAGGGGCAGTTGCTCATCTTAGTCAAAGGGTTTGAAGAGCCCGCAGCCCCGGACGGGGCGGGGCGCAAGAACAATCCGGAAACGGAGCGAGCACCGCTGGCCATTGCCCAGCACATGTTCAGAACCTTGCGCGGCTCCAACAATCTCGTTTTCCCGAACAGCCGTCGAGAGGTTGAGCGATACACGCATCTTCTGAATGGATTGTGTGAGCAAGCCCAAGTCGCTAACGAGTTCTGGCCACATCACGGCAATCTGTCCAAGGAAATCCGCTACGAAACCGAGGCGGCACTCAAACAGCGTGAGCACGCGGCGACTGCCGTTTGCACAAGCACCTTAGAGCTGGGCATCGACATTGGTGCAGTCAAAAGCGTGGTGCAAATCGGCACACCACCGTCCGTTGCAAGTCTCCGACAGCGGCTAGGACGTTCCGGCCGACGGGAGGGGGAGCCTGCCATCCTGCGTGGCTATGTCATCGAGGACGCCTTGGACGAGACAGCTAGCCTGGAAGCGCGGCTTCGACTGGATACAGCGCAGACTGCGGCCGTCATCTCGCTTTTGCTGGAAAACTGGTTTGAGCCACCTGCCGTCAACGGAGCACACTACTCCACGCTCGTGCAGCAGCTTCTGTCTTCCATCGCGCAATATGGCGGCCTGCAGGCGGCTCAGGCGTTTCGCCTTCTTTGCGCCCCACCCGGTCCGTTCGAGCGGGTATCCAAAGAAGCCTTTGCCGAACTGCTGCGCACCCTGGGCCAGGCGGAAATCTTGACTCAGGATCACTCAGGTCTGCTGCTCCACGGCCGTATCGGCGACAAGATCGTCAATCACTACTCCTTCTACGCGGCATTCTCCAGCGACGAGGAGTTCCGCATAGTCTCCAGCGGCAAGGCGTTGGGAACGCTACCTGTCTCGCAGATGATGACACCTGGCCAGCGCATTCTGTTCGGAGGGCGCACTTGGCTCATCGAAGCCATCGACGAAGAGCACAAGACGATCCATGTCGCGCCCGCCAAAGGCGGCGCTCCTCCGCTGTTCAATGGAGGCGGAGGGCGTGTGCATACCCGGGTTCGGCAGCGCATACGTGATATTTACGTTGCACACGACTCGCTGCCCTTCCTGGATTCAACGGCACAACGCTTCTTGAGGGACGGCCGCGAGGCGTTCGCTACGCTGGCGTTGGCCGATCGTTTGCTGCTAGATCAGGGAAGCCAAGCGATCCTATTAACTTGGCTGGGCGACGCGGCCAACGAGGCCATCGCTTGCGTACTGATGTCGCGCGGCGTTCAGGCATCCACAGGCCGGCTGGGGGTCGAGATCCAGCGTGCAGGCCGTAGCCTCGAAGAGATCGAAAACTTTCTGCGCGACATCGCTTCGGCTCCCGCCGCAACGGTGGACGATTTGCTCGCGAAAGCAGGCAATCTCGTCCGCCAAAAATGGGACGGATTGCTTTCACCGCACCTGCTGCGGCAAAGCTATGCGAGCTCCAACTTGGATCTTGATGAGGCGCTGACTTGGCTTCGCGCGACGTTTGAGTCGCAGTCATATCAGGTCAGTGGCGGCGCCTAACTCCCTTGCGTGCCAGGCCTGGGAAAGTCCGAGCTGCCGAGTTGAGGAGAGGCACGTTCTGACAGAGCTGATGTCTGTTTCGAAAGCGGCCCCTACCTACCCCCGATAACGAACCCTAATCGCTAGCCAAAGCGCCGGTGGCGGGCCTCGTACCTGCCTCATCATGAGGCTTCCTTGAAGTGTTCGTGGTGACGAGGGAGGCCCCGAGGCTCCCTGCTCGATTTCGCTTTGCCCTGCAGACAAAGCACCCAGGCAGGACCAAAGGAAACCCCGCATATAGCGGGGTTTCCTTTGCTGGCAAGACTAGTTCCTTTACAGCGGCTGCCACCTAGAGCATGGCAACCTTTGGTTGCTCCCTGAAGTGATGGGCCGAGCTTGCGATCAGCATCTCATCAGGCCAGTTTGCGTCCTGATGGAGCGCTGCCGTCTCCGCAGAAATGGGATGGAAGCGGGACATCGCTTCGATCAACTGCTGCGCCTCACGCCCTATGCCGGAGGCATGCCCGAAGGCCCTCTCCCCAGGGACCGAACCTCGATCCAGCAGCTCGTCGACCATATCGGGACCGAATCTCCGAGCCGTTCGGCTAGATAGTGGCTGGAGCCCCCCTCTAGAGCGAGAAAGCAGAGAAGATCGAGAATCGGCCCCGCCCTGGGCGCTCAACGTATCCATCGGTGTGATCGATTCGTTCGCCATGAGAGACATCGCGGAAACGCTGTTGGGTGCAAATCCAGTTGGAAGCGGGGTCAATAGGCCGGCGAAGTCCGAGGCCGGAATGGCGTAGCCGCCGCTTGGCTGCACGTAACTGATGGACAGGTCCCCGCCCAGGAAGTGGTTCTGGACGCGCACCTGCTGGGCCAAGTCACCATCCACCAGGATGATCAGGTCATCCCCACTCTGGTGGAAGCTCAACCGGCTGCGGTCGACGCCATTGAAAAACAGCCAATCCGTGCCGCCACCGGTGTTGTCAATGACATCGCTGCCTGATCCGGCCTGCCAGATGTACTGATCGTCGCCGGTGCCACCGAGGAGGAGATCGTCGCCGTCCTCACCGACGAGGGTGTCGCTGCCAGCCCCTCCGATAAGGATGTCATCGCCTGAGCCGCTGAACGAGCCGTTCCCACCGGACAGATAATCGTTGCCATCTCCGCCGTCGAACTTGTCGTCACCACCGAAGCCGAAGATCGTATCGTCACCGCCGAGGCCGTGGATGAGATCGCGGCCGTTGGTACCGAGCAATTGCTCTCCCGCAGCTGTGCCGTCGACGATGTTGGTGTAGTCACCATCGTTCCCTGGCTCGGTCGGCGTGCCCGGATCGCCACTACCGCCCCCGACCAGAGCGTTGATCGCCGCGGTGTCGAGCATCGAGCCGCTCGCCGGTTGCACGAAGTCGATGGCGGCATCCCCACCCACGAAGTGGTTGGTGACGCGCACCGTACGGTTGGCATCGCCATCCACCGTGATCACCAGATCGTCGCCGTCGCGGCTGAAGCCCAGCTGTGACGTGGTAATGCCGTCGTTGAAGAAAATGCCGTCGTAGCCGCCGCCGGTGTTGTCGATGGTGTCCTGTCCGCCGCCGTAGACGTAGCTGTCATCGCCGGTGCCGCCGATCAGGGTGTCGTTACCGTCCTCGCCGCTGAGCGTGTCCTTGCCAGCGCCGCCCTCTAGGCGGTCTGCACCGGAGCCGGTGCCGCTGCCGTTTCCTCCAGCCAGATAGTCGTCACCATCGCCGCCCTGCAGCGTGTCGTCCCCAGCCAAACCGAACAACTGATCATCACCGGCAAGCCCCTTGATCAGGTCCTTGCCGGCGCTGCCCACCAACTGCTCGCCGGCCGCGGTGCCCTCAATTACCTGGTCGTACTGCCCGCCGGTGCTGCCACCGGCCACGATCTGGTTGATTTCGGCCGTGGTGAGGTAGTAACCGCCATCCGGCTGCACGTAGTCGATGGCAGCATCGCCACCAAGGAAATGATTAGTCACGCGCACCGCAGGCGTCGTCCCGGCATCCACAAAGATCAACAGATCGTCGCCGTCGCGGTCGAACGAGAGGCGTTCGCGGGTGATGCCGCCGGTGAAAAACACACCGTCAAAGCCACCATCGGAGTTGTCGATGACATCGCTGCCCGAGCTGACGTCGAAGACGTACTTGTCATCGCCGGTTCCGCCAATCAGCAGGTCGTCGCCACCACCGGCAACTATCGTGTCGTTGCCGCCACCACCATCGATCCTGTTGGCTCCGCCGTTCCCGGCGATGTAGTTGTCCAAGTCGTTGCCGGTGCCGTCGATGTCCGCGCTACCGGTCAGGAACAGGTTCTCGACGTTGGCCGAAAGCGCGTACGAGGCAGACGCCTGCACTTGGTCGGTGCCACCGTTTGCGCCCTCGATGACGACGTCGCTTCCATCGTCGACGATGTAGTTGTCGTTGCCGGCGCCGCCTTCAAGATGATCCACGCCGGTTCCGCCATCGAGATAATCGTCACCGGCGCCGCCGATCAGCGTGTCGCTGCCGGTGCCGCCGAACAGCGCATCATTGCCGTCCAGGCCCTGTAGCGTATCGTCGCCGTCCCAGCCTCCAAGCGTGTTGTCGCCGCTGTTGCCGGCGATCAGATTGTCCAGGTCGTTGCCGTTACCGGTCGCGACGCCATCGGCCAGGATCAGGTTCTCGACGTTGTCCTTGAGCACGAGGTTGGTCTCGTAACGGCGTTCGACCGTATCCAGACCCTCGTCGGCGTTCTCGTAGACCCAGTCGCCGCTCGACTCCTCGATGAAGTAGTCGTCGCCCAGCCCGCCGTAGAGCGAGTCAGCCCCCTGCCCGCCCTCCAGGCGGTTGTTGCCGGCGTTGCCGACCAGCACGTTGTCCTGGTCGTTACCCGTGCCGTCGAGGTTGGCCGTGCCAAGCAGGGTGAGATTTTCCAGCGTGGCGCCCAGCACGTAGTCGATGCTCGACTCGACCGTGTCCACGCCTTCTCCGGCGGCTTCCACGACCTGGTCGCCCACGTTGTCGACCACGTAGGTGTCGTCGCCCAGGCCGCCGGCCAGCACGTCGGCTCCCGCTCCACCGTCCAGGCGATTGGAGGCGGTGTTGCCTAGAATGGTGTTGTCGCCACTGTTGCCCGTGCCACGCCAAGCGCCGCTTCCTTCCACCAGGACGAGCTTTTCGATGTTCTCCGAGAGCGTGTAGCTGCTGGACGCGTTGACAACGTCGAAGCCCTCGCCGATCAGCTCGACGATGACGTCGCCCTCCGCATCGACCGCGTAGGTATCGTCGCCGGCGCCGCCGATCGACTGGTCGATGCCGCGCCCGCCATCCAGCAGGTCGTTGCCGGCGCCGCCGACCAGCGTGTCGTCGCCGTCGTTGCCCTGCAGCACGTCGTCGCCGTCCAAGCCTTCGAGGTGGTTGGCGCCACTATTGCCGACCAGCTCGTTGTCGAGCGTATTGCCGGTGCCATCGACCGAAGCCACCCCCGCCAGCTCCAGTCGCTCGACGTTGGCCGACAGGGTGTAGCTCACTGTGCTGCGGATCGTGTCCTGGCCCTCGCCTGCCACCTCGGTCACCGTGTCGCCGGCATCGTCCACGAGATAGACGTCGTCACCGCCGCCGCCGTACATCTGGTCCTGGCCCGTGCCGCCGTCGAGCACGTCGCCGTCGGCGCCGCCGCGCAGCACGTCGTTGTCCGTGCCGCCCGACAGGTGATCGGCGCCGTCGCCGCCGTCCAGGGTATCCGCTCCCGCGCCGCCGGCGAGGTCGTCGTTGCCGATGCCGCCGGAAAGCGCGTCCACGCCATCGCCGCCGTCGAGCAGGTCATCGCCTGCGCCGCCAAAGAGCTGGTCGTTGCCGCCTTCGCCATAGAGCTGGTCGCTGCCGTCTCCGCCATCAACGATATCGTCGCCCTCACCCGCGCGGACGATGTCCTGTCCGCCCAGGCCATCGATGGTATTGCCCAGTACGTTGCCGAAAATGGTGTCGTCGACCGCCGTGCCCAGCATTACCTGTGCGTCGATGTCCTGCGGGGAAAGCGACCACAGCGATCCCGTATCGATGGCCAGCGACGCCGTCGCCAGCCCCGTCGCTCCATCGAAGAACTGCTCGAAGCGAACCTCGTCGCCGGAGCTGCTCGCGAAACGAATGACCAAAGTGGTGCCGTCGCGACGCATGCATACATCGGTGACCGGCAACCCATCCAGGGCCAGGGTGTTCAGCCCCTGCAGGTCCGAGATCCGGTCCTTTCCGTCGCCACGGGCGAACACGTAGCGATCCTCGCCTGCACCGCCATACAGGAGATCGTCGCCGGTCCCGCCGGCCAGGGTGTCGGCGCCGTCGCCGCCGCGGATCTCGTCGTCGCCATCGCCGCCGGAGAGCTGGTCGTCGCCGGCCTCGCCGGAAAGCCAGTCACGGTCGGCGCCGCCATCGATTACGTCGTTGCCGTCGCCGCCGTACAAGGCGTCGAGGCCGCCACCGCCTAGCAGATGGTCGTCGCCCGCTCCGCCTGACAACGTATCGTTGCCGTCGTCGCCGGCAAGCGTATCGACGCCATTGCCACCGTCGAGGAAATCGGCGCCGGCACCGCCGGTGAGTGCATCGTCGCCATCGCCTCCGACGATACTGTCGTCACCCAATCCACCCGAAAGCGTGTCGTTCCCGACGTAGCCCACGAGGGTGTCGTTACCGTCAGTGCCCACTTGGACAAGGGCCTTCACGGCGTCGACATCCCACACGGTGCCATCGGCGAAGCGAATCTCATCCAGACGGAAGGCGCCTGCCGCGTCGTCGCGGAAATACTGCTGCACGTAGACGCGATCGTCGCTGCCACTGATCTGGAGCGACAGATCGTCCCCGATGCGGGTGGCGACCACGTCTGCCGTCCCGATCCCCGCCGCGAACTCGAGGCTGTCGATGCGGCCTGCATCGGAATCGTTGTTGTAGATGGTGTCGTGGCCGTCGCCCCTCGCGAATACGTAGGTGTCGTCGCCGGCGCCGCCCACCAGGTAGTCGTTGCCCGTACCGCCCACAAGGAGATCGTCGCCATTGTCGCCGGCCAGGCGATCATCCTGCGCGCCGCCTTCCAATATGTCATCGCCGGCACCACCAGAGAGCGCGTCGTTTCCATCGTCTCCGACTAACATGTCATTGCCGTCGTCGCCGTTGAGCGTATCGGCGCCATCACCACCCGACAGCGTGTCGTTGCCGCCGCGGCCGGACAGCCAATCATTGCTCGCACCACCCGAGATGACATCGTCACTTTCGTAGCCATAGATGTCATCGTCGCCCTCAGTCGCATTCAGTACGCGTAGTTTGACATCTGCGATGGTCCAAACCGTACCGTCTGCGAAATGCAATTCATCCAGGCGATACGGACTAGTGGCGTCGTCACGGAAATACTCTTGAATATCGACGCGATCATCGGTGCCAACGATCGATATACATAGATAATTACCGCTTCGCCACATCTTGATGTCATTCGGCGCCACGCCCGGCGCCAACTCAAGTACGTCCTTGCGCAAAGTGCTGATGTCGTAATTGTTGATGCGGTCATGACCATGGCCACGCCCGAAGATATAGGTGTCGCTGCCGTCATCACCAGAGAGATAATCATCTCCACGCCCTCCGCTAAGTCGGTCGTCACCGGCACCACCGCTGAGCGAGTCATCGCCCGCGCCACCACCCAACGTATCGTTACCTTCCCCGCCGCGAAGCTGGTCGCCGTCGTCGCCCCCGTATAGGGCATCTTGCCCGCTGCCACCATCCAAATAATCACCGCCGGCGCCGCCGAGCAGCAAGTCATCATCGTCTTCACCATACACCGAGTCATTGCCGGCTCCGGCAACGACAACGTCGTTGCCCGCACCGCCACGTAGCGATTCGACACCGGTTGTCTGATCAAGGCCAAGGAGGATGTCATCCTTTGAGGTACTTGGTGCGGAAACGAGCGTGCTGCCGTCCAGTGTGCTGAGGGTCACCCCCATTCCGCGAAGCTTTCCATATAGGTCCGGATCCGATGCCGCGTCCCTTGCCCATTGGCGTAACAAATCGAAGCCATCGGTCCAGCCAGTGTCGGCCAGATCTTGTGCGTTGAACTTGACCAACTCGGCCAAATCCAGCAAGGCGTCGACCGGACGAGTCGCGCGAACATCCTGCAACTGGGCTACAAGCTCCGAATAGTCATATACCACTGCTTGCTGGGTAGGGGACCAAGCGATTGACACTTTGCCGAGGTAGCTGGCGAGACGCGTCTGCATGGCCAGATCACGGTAAGCAGCCTCAAAGAACGCGTCATAAATTTTCTGATATTGCGCTATTGAGCTGCTGCCCCACCAGATGTCAGTAATGTGGCCTGCACCAGCAATGGCTTCGACTACGCGGACCATACGCGTGTTGGCCGAGTCCAGCTCCGTGGGTGCCGGCCAGACAGCAGCCTCTCCAGGGCGCAGACGGACGATATTTTCAGAACTGGCATCTTCAACAGCACCGCCGGCATATAGAAATATGGTCTGGTCGTCGAATGATGGACTGGTATGTGCCCACTCGTATAAGACTGTCGCCAACGCAGCGCGCTGAGTGTCACGTGAGTTGGCACCGGCAAAAACCGAAAGTGCCTCTGACAGGGAGGGGGATCCCACGCTCGCTTCCCGCAGGCTGCGTAGGGAACCGATACCCTGCAGAGTGGGAAGATTCTTCAACTCGTCAGGAATCTCGACCGGGGCAACGTACTCGCTAGCCATGTTGTCGTTGTCGAAATTGAAGTCATTCATCACGCCAGTCGTTACCGCGCCATCCTCGTCGACTCGAGTGAAGGTGCCGCTCGCCACGATATCGCCACCAACCACCGAGCTACTTTGGTTCGTGTGGGCCGTGCCCAAACTGACGATGCCTAGTTGATCGAGCGTCAACAGTTCGGATGCCTCACTGACGCCGTTGCCATTAATGTCACGCCAAACCCTCAGTGAGGTAAAGGCCGTGTCCCGGTAATCCACAACATTATCGTGATTTTCGTCTAGATCCCCTAGAGCAGCAAAACCATCACTTGCCCGTCCACCTGCAGCCAAAGCAGTCTGGTCGCCAAAAAGTTCCGCGCCGCTGTTGATCAGCCCATCGCCGTTAATGTCTCGTACCAGTAAGCCGTCGTCGCTTCCCACCCAGCCAGTCGCAGTGCGTATACCATCCCCGTCGTGGTCGAACAGCGTGCCGTTCCAGTTTTCCTCCGCATTTGTGCTGACCAAGCCGTCACCATTGAGGTCCAGCGCTAGAGGGTCATAGCGGATGACTCGATATGTGCCGTCCGGGAGACCGTCTAAGTAGTCGCGCAATCTTTGTATCAGTGGCTCCCACCAGTAACCAGGATGTTCTGGAACGACGATGTCCTGAAGGTCGTCGATGTTGTGCGTTGGCCAGATGTCGCCTTCGAAGTTGTTAGGATTGAGGCCAGCAACAAAAAGTGCCTTCCAAGTAAAATCAATGCAGCTATTATTAAGTCCGTTGTACTCTGTATCGAAACCAAACGCGTTCGGATTTTCACCGAACGCCTTGAGCATTGCATACTGGGCATCGGATATCTCTATCTCGCGCGAGTAGGCCGTGCTCTCGTAGTTCTCGCTATCGTTTGTGTATACCTTGCCGGGCCCGAAGGGGTCGCCGTGATCAATTGGGGCAAAGCCGTAGCTGCTTGTGTTTCCTGCGCTGTCGGTAAGCTGATACCACATGTGCCCAACTGAAGAAGTGCCTCCTTCCCGCAATGAGGTTCCACGGTTGGAGATATTTACCGTGATGGTCGGCATACTGAGACTCCCTATTTCCCTGAGAAGGTCCGTTGAACAACGACGCCCGGCACAAAGCTCGGTTGGTGAAGTGACCTTCCGGAGAACGAAACCCGGACTAGGTAAGTCCCTTTAACCAAGCGCGCACGTACCAGTTCCATGTACAGCACTTCATCGCTCCACGACGAAAACTTTGGATTAACTACTCTTACGCTCACTATCCTTCTATCTGGATCCAACTCCGGTGCGAGTGTTACCTCAGCCACCAATGCCTCAGTGGCTGCATCGTTTGACAGATAGCTCCACGCCCGTTGCCGGTTAGCGTGGTTCTGTTCGGTTAGACCGATCACCTTGGCTTCCAACGACACGGAGTAGAACGTCTCTTCGGTGACTTCGAAGGTGCCTTGAACCTCGTCAGTTGAGGACAGGGTTCGTTGAAAAGGAACGGACTCTCCGTGCGAGCAGCCAAACAGCATCGATCCCATGAGCACCACTGGCACTAACTTGTCCCGCATACTCATTCTCCAATTCAGCAATAATGGTAGGCGCCAAGATCGGCATGAGTGCCAATGCTCGGCCACGACCGATCTCTAAAGTCTGTTCCTGACCGCGCTGATAGCTTCGTCGAAGATAAAAATGTGCGGATCGTCGACCAGCGACGGGGCGACGGCAACGCGCTGCCTCTGCCCACCGGAAAGGGATGGCGCCATGCTCGCGGACCACAGTGTCGTAGACTTCGGAAAACTCGGTGATGAAGTCGCGTGCGCTAGACGACTGGCTCGCCTGCGATGGTGAGCTAATCTTTCCACACAAAGTCGATAAAAAACGTCGCTCGCCATTGAGCCCTTCCTTACATGTGATAACTGTCGGCAAAAATTATGACTATGCGTCCCAGTTCCAGCTCCACGCGAGTCACCAGATCAACGCTCCCGCATCGCCTCCCCAGTCGCCCTTCGCAGTGGATCAATGATGTAATCAATAACCCGGCGCTTCCCCGTCTTGATCTCCGCCGCCAATGCCATGCCCGAGGTCAGGTGCACCTCAATGCCATCGATCTGTAGTGTCGCAGCCTTCATCCGCACATGTGCCTGATAAACCAGCCCGAGCTCCTCGTCCTGGATGGCGTCATGTGAAACACTCACTACGACACCTTCGACATAGCCGTAGCGCGTGTACGGAAAGCTTTCGATCTTGATCGTGGCCCGCTGCCCAGGACGTACAAAGCCGATGTCCTGGTTGAGTACGGTGGCCTCCACTTCCATCTGGTCGTTCTCGGGCACAACAGATAGCAACGGCTGTGCCGGCGTAACCACACCTCCCACGGTGTGCACGGCCAACTGCTGCACCGTTCCAGATACAGGAGCTCGTAGCTCCATGAGTGCATTACGCTGGGTGGTGCGCACTACTTCCGGTTCGAATTGCAGAATCTGCTCGCGCGCCTGGCGCAGTTCGTCCAGCAACTGACGGCGGGTATCGGTCACGGTGACGGTCAGTTCCTCTCTCGCACCGACGATAGCCGACTGCAACTCGGCCCGACGACTACTCTGCCCTGCCAGATCTCGCTCGGCGTTGATGCGCTCCTGCTTACGTAGCAGGTATTCCTGACGCGGCACGTAGTTCTTGTCGAGCAACTTTTCGTAATCCATGACGCGAGTGCGCGATATCTCCAGGTATTGCTCCAGCGGAGCGATGGCCGATTCGACCGTGCGAAGTTCAGCCTGCTTCTGCTGCACCATGGCTTGCAGACTTTGCTTCTTGGCAGCGAAGGCGGCGTACTCACTAAACGCGAGACGTTGGGTGGCCTCGAAACGATCGGCAGGCAAGTCCCTATCCGGGGACATGACTGGCGGTGTTGCGGTGTCGATGGCTTGGACCAGCGCCGCGGACCGGGCGGCCGCAAGCCGCGCGCTGAGCAATGCCTCCACGGCCTTACGGCTATCGGCTGTGGTGGAGGTGGCATCCAGTTCAATGAGCAGATCGCCCTGCTTCACTTCTTGACCATCATGCACAAGGATGCGCCGTACAACGGCGGTTTCAGCCGGCTGTACGATCTTGGTGCGGCTGCTGGTTATCGTCTTTCCAGGAGCAACAGCGACGACATCCAGCTTGCCGAAGCAAGCCCACAGCAAGGCGATACAGAACAGCGACATGATGATCCACAAGCTGACGCGCGGCGCCGGTGACAGTGGCGTTTCGGCCAGCTCGAGATGTGCCGGAAGGAACGCCAATTCCTCGCGCGTGCGCTGAATGGGTTCCAGTGCACGACGTTCGGCCCAGGCCGCACGAAAGACCTGTCCATAACGTCGAAGCATGTCGCCGATGGCGCTCCATTTGCCGGTCATGGCGTCAGCCCTGCTGCAGTCGGGAAAGGTGCGTGAAGTGCCCGTCGGGACGCTTCAGCAATTCATCGGGCGTCCCGGTTTCCACGATGCGCCCTTTGTCGACGACGACGATACGATTGGCATGCCGCACGGTGGACAGGCGATGGGCGATGATCAATACCGTGCGGTCCTGGCAGATCGAGCGCATGTTGGCCATCACGGCACGCTCCGACTCATAGTCGAGCGCGCTTGTCGCCTCGTCGAAAATCAGGATGCGCGGGTCGGCCACCAGTGCGCGGGCGATCGCGATGCGCTGACGCTGTCCGCCGGACAGGCTGGCGCCGTGTTCTCCGACGACGGTGTCGTAACCCTGCGGGAGCTCAACGATGAACTCGTGGGCACCTGCCAGCTCGGCTGCACGGATCACTCGCTCCAACGGCATGCCTGGGTCGATCAGCGCGATGTTTTCGCGAACACTGCGGTTGAAGAGGAAATTCTCTTGCAGCACCACACCCAGCTGGCGCCGTAGCCATGCGGGATCGGCCAACGCCAAGTCGGTACCGTCCACCAGTACTCGACCACGTTCAGGCACATAGAGCCGCTGTACCAGCTTGGTCAGGGTACTCTTGCCGGACCCGGAGCGACCGACGATGCCGACCACTTCGCCAGGCTGGATGTCGAGGTTGATTCCGGCAAGTACTTCGGCGGTATCGGGGCGATAGCGAAAGCTGAGGTTTTCGAAGGTAACCCGCCCGCGGATCGTTGGCAGGGCCATGCGGCTCCCGCCCGCTTCGGTCCGCGTATTGAGGATGTCGCCCATGCGCTCCATCGAGATACCGACCTGCTGGAAGTCCTGCCACAGCTGCGCGAGGCGCACGATCGGCGTGGACACCTGGCCAGAGAGCATGGTGAAGGCAATCAGCTGACCGACCGACATCGATCCGTCGATCACCATCTGAGCGCCCCAGAACATGATGGCCACGCTGACCAGCTTCTGGAGCAGTTGCACGCCCTGCTGCCCGATGTTGGCCAACTTGGTCACCCGAAAACCAGCGCTGACGTAGCCCGCCAGCTGGTTGTCCCAGGTGCGCACCATGCGCGGATCCACGGCCATCGCCTTGACC
>NZ_AMSF01000075.1 GCF_000334915.1 Dyella ginsengisoli LA-4
ACTACCGCCGGCTGAACGGGCACCACCGGCACTGGGATCACGACCACCGCCACGATCGCGATGGACGCGACCGGCGGGAGGCCGACGAGCGCTACTTCAACGAGCGCTGGCGCCGCTACCACGAAGGACGCGACCCCGAGCTGCGATACAGCCACGAGCGGCCTCCGCACGGCATCACTGCAATGTCGCGCCAGGCCTTCGCCGAGGCCCGCCCCGTTCAGGCCCACCGACTGCACCTGGATGCCGCCGAGGCGCGTAGCGTGACGCTCCTGGGTGGCGCCAGCCGCCTGCCCCGGGCACGCTCCATGGCAGTAGGGAACCGCCCGTTTCCGCCGCGCGCGGCGGAAACGGGCCACTTCGCCCGACCCGTGGTGATGCATCGCGACGTTGAGCGACAAGCCGGAGATCGGGTGTTCCGGGCGGGCATGCCGCAGGCGCGCCCGGCGGCGATACCCGCCGAACGCCGGATCGCCTCGCCGGCCGATGCATCAATGTCGCCAGCGGCACGCATCGCGCGCGACCGGATCGATGCGCCAGCGGCACGCCCCGAAAGCAGGCGGGAACTCCGCCCGAGCATGCTGCCCTCGGTACCCCGGTTCGTGCAGGAGCCCGTGGCGCCACGTCAGGAGCCGGTGACCCGCCGGGAGCCCGCGGCGCAGAACCGGCCACAGGCGCGCGCGCTACCGACCCTTCCGCGCTTCGAACAGGTACGCCCAGCGATGATCGGAGCACGCCGTGGGCCCGAGGCGGAGCCTCGCGTGGTGCAGGCGCCGAGCGCACGCCCCGCGAGTCTGCCCGCGCCGCCGCCGATGCGGCTGGAGCCCCGTCGCGCCACCATGAGCGAGGCGGCACCTGCCCCCCGCCGATTCGAGCCGGTACCGCGCGCCTACACTCCCCCACGTCAAGCCGCACCGGCGCCTCGCCCGACGCCAAGCCCGCATGCCGCGCAGCAGAACCGGCCGTCACCACCTGCGCATCGGGAGCGCGAGAACCCGGGCGCGGAACGCTTCAAGCACCGCTGAGACCACACACGGGAGCGGACGGCGATACAATCGACGATTCGACGAACCATCGGCCCGCCAACCGGCGGGCCGATCAGCGCGCCGGCCGCAGCGGCCGCCCGACCCGGATCATCCATGAGCGACGACTCCCACCACGACGACGCCCCGGCGGACGCCGAGCACGAGACGCATCTGCGCCGCATCCGCAGCTTCGTGCTCCGCGAGGGCCGCATGACCCCGGCCCAGCAGCGCGCTTTCGACGCGCACTGGTCACGCTTCGGCCTGGACTACCGCGGCGAACCGCGCGACTTCGCCGCCGCGTTCGGGCGGCAGGCCCCGCGGGTGCTGGAAATCGGCTTCGGCAATGGTGAGGCGCTGGCCTGGGCCAGCGAACACGATGCGGAACGGGACTTCATCGGCGTGGAAGTGCATGGTCCGGGTGTCGGCCGGCTGATGAATGCCCTGGCTGCGCGCGACGCGCGGAACGTGCGCATCTACAAGCACGACGCGGTCGAGGTGCTGGAGCACGAGGTGGCCCCCGGCACGCTTTCCGAGGTGCGCATCTGGTTCCCCGACCCCTGGCACAAGAAGCGCCACAACAAGCGGCGCATCGTGCAACCGGCCTTCGTGGCCCTGCTCGCTTCGCGCATGGCACCCGGTGGCCTGCTGCACCTGGCCACCGACTGGGAGCCCTACGCCGAACACATGCTCGAGGTGATGGAGGCAGCGCCCGACTGGCGCAACGCAGTCGCCCCCGGCAGCTATGCCGAGAAACCCGACTGGCGCATCGAGACCCACTTCGAGCGCCGCGGCCTCAAGCTCGGCCATGGCGTCCGGGATCTGCTCTACCGCCGCTGCTGAAGACGGCTTCGACGAAAGGATTCACCAGCCGTCATGCATGCCCGCATATACTGCGCACCAAGAGAGGGACGGGGCGCCGCGTGAGGCTTACTTCGCACCACCGCACGCAGACGTGCGGCCTGGCCCCGTGTGCTGACGGCGTGCGACCCCCAACCCGGCGAGACCTCACCCCTTGGGCCTGACCCTCACTCCCGAAATGATCCTGGTGCTGGCCCTGGTGGCCTTCACCATGATCATGCTGGTGCTGGAGTGGATCCGCGCCGACATGGTGGCGCTGCTGGTGGTGGTGGTGATCGGCCTGACCGGGCTGATTCCCTCCGACCGCGTGTTCAACGGCTTCGCCGGCAACGCGGTGATCGCCATCATCGCGATCATGATCATGGGCGCCGGGCTGGACCGCGCCGGCGTGCTTTCGCTCACCGCCAACTTCGTGATGCGCATGGCGCGGGGCATGGAGTCGCGGCTGGGCGTGGTGATCAACTCGGTCACCAGCCTGTTCAGCGCGGTGATCCCCAGCCAGGCGCTGGCCGCGCTGATGATCCCGGTGATCAGCCGGCTGTCCGCGCGCACCGGCGTACCGATCTCGCGGCTGCTGCTGCCAATGGCGTTCTGCATCCTCACCGCCACCAACACCACGCTGATCGCCAACTCGCCGCTGATCATCCTCAACGACCTGATCGCCAGCGCCAACAACAACCTGCCGCCGGGTGCACACACCATCCCGAAGTTCGGCCTGTTCAGCGTGACCCCGATCGGCCTGGCGCTGGCCGTGCTGGGCGTGACGTTCTTCTATTTCTTCACCCGCAGGCTGCTGCCCGAGCGTGAAGACGACCGGCTGAAGGTCACTCCCGGCCGCACCGAGAGCTACTTCGCCGACACCTACGGCATCGTCGGCGACACTGCCGAGCTCACCGTCACCGCCGAGAGCCCGCTGGTCGGCATGAGCATCGGCGAGGTGGAGCAGCTGCGCGAGGCGCCACTGATCCTGGCGATCAAGAGCGGCAACGACTCGCGCATGGCGCCACCGGTGGACCAGGTGATCTGGGTCGGCTCGGTGCTCGGCGTGCTCGGACCGCGGGAGCAACTGGCGCAGTTCGCCAACAACCAGCTTTGCCGGCTGTCCCCGCGCATGCGCCAGCTTGGCGAGCTGTTCAACCCGACCCGCGCGGGCATTTCCGAGGCGGTGATCCCGCCGAGCTCGCGCTTCATCAAGCAGACCATCGGCGCGCTGCGCCTGCGCAAGCGCTACGGCATCTCGGTGCTGGCGGTGCACCGCGGCGACCAGGTGCTGCGCGACGATGTGCGCGGCATCAGCCTGCGCCCCGGCGACACCCTGGTGCTGCACTCGAGCTGGCGCGAACTGGCCCAAGCCACCGAGGACAAGGACCTCGTGGTGGTCACCGACATCCCGAAGGAGGAACAGCGCCCCGGCAAGATCTGGCACGCGGTGGGCTTCTTCCTGCTGGCCAAGGGCCTGGCGCTGTTCACCAACCTCGACCTGTCGGTGGCGATGATGACCGGCGCGATCGGCATGCTGCTGACCGGCGTGCTGAACATGGACGAGGCGTACAAGGCGATCAACTGGAAGACGATCTTCGTCACCGCCTGCCTGATTCCGCTGGGCTGGTCGATGGACGCCACCGGCACCGCCGCCTGGCTGGCGCAGGAGGTGCTGGTCTATCTCGGCCACGCCGCGCCGTGGATCCTGCAGCTGGCGCTGGCCATCCTCACCCTGCTGTTCTCGCAGGTGATGTCCAACGTGGGCGCCACGGTGATGATGGTGCCGATCGCGATCAGCGTCGCCGTGGCCACCGGCGGCAACCCGTCGGCCTATGCGCTGATCGTCGCGGTCTCCTCGTCCAACACTTTCCTGATCAGCTCGGGCCACCCGGCGCTGATGATGGTCGCCGGTCCCGGTGGCTACCGCGGCAAGGACTTCCTGCGTGTGGGCGTGCCGCTGACCCTGGCGGTGCTGCTGGTGACCATGGTGATGATCAACCTGATGTTCCATTGAGCCCGGCGGCGGCTCAGCCGGCGTCGAGGAAAACCTCCCCCGCCTCCACCCGCACCGGCACCCGCCGCAGCCCCTGCCCGCGGCATGGCCCGCCGATGCATGCCCCGCTGGCCGCCATGAAGCTGGCTCCGTGCGCGGCGCACACCAGCGCCCCCTTGCTCAGCAGGAATTTGCCGGGCGCCCAGTCCAGCCGGCGGCCGGCGTGCGGGCAGATATTGAGGTACGCATGCACCGCTTCGCCGAAGCGCAGCACGATGAGATTCTCCTTGCCCTCCGGCAGCACGGCATCCACCGCGATGGCCTCCCCGTCGGGAATGTCCCCGGTGCGGCAAATCGCGCGGGCGCTCTCGTTTCTATCCATCGGCACTTGTGTCACGTTCGCGGAGGCCTCATCGTTGCACGCGTAAGTCATTGATTTTACCACACGGATTTTTAACACATGCGTTTCGTCCTGCCCGCTTCGCGTCGCGCCCGCCATCCGCTTGCCCGCGCCCTCTCGGTGCTGCTGGGTCTGGCCGTGATCGGCGTGCTGATGGTATTCGGCCTGGTCGTGGCCGGTGTGCTGCTGGTCGGCGGCCTGGTGCTGCTGGCGGTCCGTCAGTGGAAACTGGGCTCCTCGCGCCCGGCCGCTGCCGGTTCGCGCGCATCGCACGACGCGCAGACCATCGAGGGTGAATTCGTGGTGCTGCGCGACAACCGCAACACCGCCCACTCGCACTGACGCTACGCGCAAGATCCGGATGGCGCCGGCACAAAGTGCAGCGCTAGCCTGAGCGCATCCTCCCACGGATGCCGCCATGCCCACGACCCGCACCGACGTTGCGCTCGAAGCCGTCCGCGCACGGATCGAGCAGTCCGATGAACTGCCCACCCTGGCCACTCTGGCCACGCAGGCCGGACTCAGTCCGACCCATCTGCAACGCGCCTTCCGTCGCCGTTTCGGCGTGAGCCCGGCCGAATATCATCGGGCACGACGCTTCGACCAGCTGCGCCGTTCGCTGCGCGAGGGTCAGCCGGTGAGCGACGCCGTCTACGCGGCCGGGTTCGGTTCCGGCAGCCGGGTCTATGAGCACAGCGACCGCCTGCTCGGCATGACCCCGGCCAGCTATCGCTCCGGCGGCGCCGGAGCGCACATCCGCTACACCATCACCCACACTCCGCTGGGTCCGATGCTGGTCGCCGCCACCACCCGCGGACTGTGTTCGGTCACGCTGGACAACGACGAGGCCGCCCTGGAAACCCGGCTGACGCGCGAATTCCCCCACGCCACCCGCGAACGGGTGGAGGCCGGTCGCGAGGAATGGCTCGACGCGGTGATCGCCCATGTCGCGCACAAGCTGGGCTGGAGTGCAGTCGATGCCGCGCAACTGCCGCCGCTGGACGTCGCGGCGACCGCATTTCAATGGCGCGTCTGGCAGGCCCTCACGCGGATCCCGGCCGGGAGTACGGTGAGTTACGGCGAACTGGCCGCGGGGCTCGGCATGCCGCGCGCGGCGCGGGCCGTCGGCAACGCCTGCGGTAGCAACCGGCTGGCACTGGTGGTGCCCTGCCATCGCGTGGTCCGCGAGGACGGTTCGCCGGGCGGCTGGCGCTGGGGGGTGGAGCGCAAGCGGCAGTTGCTGGAACGCGAGCGCGCCGTCACCGGTCAGGAAAATGTCGGCGAGCGGCCTCGTTCCGCATCGCGCTCTCGTCGATAATCGCGCGTCCCTTCCCGAGCCCGCCCCGACATGTCCGACATCGCCGCGACCCGCGGTCACGCCGACGAACGCGTGCTGATCCCGCTCGCTCTGTTCGCGCTCTACGTGATCTGGGGCTCCACCTACCTCGCCATCCGCTTCGCGCTGGCAAGCTATCCGCCCTTCCTGCTGGCGGGCGTGCGCTTCCTGGGCGCGGGCCTCGCGCTCTACGGCTTTCTGCGCCTGCGCGGCGTCGCCGCGCCGAGCCGCCGGCAGTGGCGCAATGCCGCCGTCACCGGCGTGCTGCTGCTCGGTTTCGGCAACGGACTGGTGTGCTTTGCCGAGCAGCGGGTGAGTTCGGGCATCGCTGCCGTGGCGGTGGCGAGCATGCCCCTGTTCGCCGCCCTGTTCGCCGGACTCTATGGCCAGTGGTCGACCCGCCGCGAGACAGTCGGATTGCTGGTGGGTTTCGCCGGCGTGATCGTGCTCAACCTTGGCAGCGGGCTGTCCGGCTCGCGTCTGGGTGCGCTGGCGTTGATCGCTGCAGCGATGTGCTGGGCCTTCGGCTCGGCATGGAGCAAGCGGCAGGACATGCCTACCGGCCCGATGAATACCGCCGCACAGATGCTGTGCGCCAGCCTCGCCCTGCTCGCGGTCGGCTTCGGCGGTGGCGAACGGCTGCCGTCCCATCCCACCTGGCATGCCACCGCGGCGCTGATCTACCTGGCGGTGTTCGGTTCGATCATCGCCTTCAGCGCCTACCTCTACGTGCTGCGCCATGCCCGCCCGGCGTTGGCCACCAGCTACGCCTACGTCAATCCGCCGGTCGCCGTGCTGTTCGGCGTGCTGCTCGCGGGCGAGCACGTCGGCCCGTTCGACCTGGCCGGCATGGCGGTGATCCTGCTCGGCGTCGCGGTGATCACCCTGTCGCGGCAGCGGCGATGACATTTCGCCATTGGCGGCAGCGGGCAGGCAGCCTCCGGAGGCGCCGAGGGACGGGGCGGGAAAGCGGGCGACGCACCGCGGGCCCGCAATCCCCTTCACTCCATGCCTCGCTCCCGCCCTAGAGTTCCCGCAATGCCGTGCTCACCGGCAGACGCGCGGCGCGTACGGCAGGAAACAGGCCTCCGACCAGGCCGATCGCCAGCGCCCATTTGATGCCGGTCCACAGCAGCTGCGGCGACACCTTGAACTGGAACACCACCTGGCTGAAGTTCGAACCCAGGGTCGATGCGGTGTAGCCGTTGAAGATCACCCAGGTGACGAAGCCGCCCAACAGGCCGCCGAGCAGGGCGAGCAGCATCGTTTCCAGCAGCACGGAGACCACCACCGGTACGCCACGGAAACCGATCGCGCGCAGCGTGGCGATCTCCCGTGCGCGCGCAGCGACGGCGGCGAACATGGTGTTGAGCGCGCCGAAGATCGCACCGATCGCCATGATCACGCCGACCGTGATGCCGACCACGCGGATCACCTTGGTCAATCCCTCCGACTGCTTGGCGTAGTAGTCGCGGGTGGTGCTCACGTCCACCTTCAGGCGCGGATCGCCGACCAGCGCCGACTTGAAGGTGTCGAACGCCTCCGGCGAGGTCAGCCGCACGGTGACCGACTGTGCGCTCGAGCCGCGACGGTAGGTCGAGGCGACGGTCTGGCGATCGCCCCACAGCTCCGAATCGTGTGAGTCGCCGGAGGCGAATTCGCCGACCACGGTCCAGTTCTGCCCGGCCAGACGGATCTGCTTGCCCACCTGAAGTCCGGCGAACTGGCGCAGCGCTCCCTGCCCCACCACCAGCTCGCGCAGGCCCGGCTTGAAGCGCCGGCCGGCGAGGATCTTCACGTTCGGCCGCAGCGTCCAGGCCGCGTCGTCGACGCCGCGGATCTGCACGTTGGCATCGACGGTGCGGTCGCTCTTCTTCGGCAGGTTGGCGACCACCGAGATTTCGGCCGAGGCCACCGGCTTGCCGTCGGCCGACTTGGCCACGCCCGGTGCCTGCTCGATCACGTCGATGTTGTCGCGTTCCAGCACCGAATTGAGCTCGGCGGCCGAGCCGCCGCGCAGCACGATGGCGGTATCGTCGCTGCCGGTCTGCGCCAGGGTGGCGGCGAAGCCGTCGCCCATCGCCAGCATCGCCACCAGTACGCCGACCACGCCGGCGATGCCGATCACGATCACCGACGAAGCGCCGAGGCGCTGGCCCAGTGTGCTGATGCCCACGCGGGTCACCGAGAGTGTCTGCCGGCCGCGCCGGAACAGCACCAGCCACAGGACAAGCAACACCGCGAGCACGCCTACCGCCATCACCGGCAGGCGGGTCCAGACGACCAACGCGACCGCCAGCAGCAACAGCAGGCCGAGGTTGCCGAGGAAAGACAGGAATTTCTTCATGGTGCGGATCTCCTCAGCGGCCCGCGAGGGCATCGACGATGTTCAGGCGCATCGCGCGCAGTGCCGGCAGCGCGCCGACCACCAACCCGATCAGCACCATCAGGCCCAGGCCCAGCGCCCAGCTGCCCGCACCGACCGGCGGCAGGTTGACCATGCCGCCACTGCCCTTGCTCACCCCGGGCGCCAGCACCGAGGCGATGCCCAGGCCGATGATGCCGCCGAACACCAGCAGCAGGACCGACTCGGCCAGCACCATGCCCAGCACGCCCCGGCTGGAGAAGCCGATGGTTTTCAGCACCGCCAGTTCCGAGGTGCGTTCGCGCACCGCCTGCGCCATCGTGTTGCCGGTCAGCAGCAGCAGGGTGAAGAACACCGCGCCCATGATCGCCGTGACGATCAGCCCGATGTCGCCCAGCTGCTTGGCGAACGAGGCGCTGAACGCCTGCTCGGTCTGCGACTTGGTCTCGTGGTCGGAGTTCGCCGAAATCGCGTCGATCGCCTTGGCCACGCGGTCGGCATCGTCGGGACTGGCAAGACGGTCGATGTACCAGCCCACCTCGTGGCGGGCATACAGGTTCGCTTCGTCGAAGTATTTCCAGTGCAGCAGGAACAGCTGGTCCATGCCGTTGGCCGCGCCCTTGCCCAGGCTGTAGATGCCGACGATGTCGAACTGCCAGGTCTTGTCGCCGTTCTTCTGCGGAAAGATGGTCGACTGCAGCGGGATCTTGTCGCCGACCTTCCAGCCGTACTTCTTCGCCAGCAGCGGACCGATCACCACGCCGGTGCGCGTGTCGTCGAATGCCTTGCGTTGTTCGGGCGGCAGCTGGATTTCCGGATAGACGTCCAGGTAGTTCGGGCTGACCGCGTAGCTGAAGACGAAGTTCTTCGGATCCTGGTAGATGCCGCCGAACCAGTTGGCATACGCCACGTCGCGCACACCCGGCACGGCGGCGATGCGGGCCTGCAGTGCCTGCGGCAACGACTGGATGATCGAGTAGCGCGAGGAGGTGATCAGCCGATCCACGCCGGCGATGCTCTTGCTGCCGCTGTCGAACGTGGTGCGCACCGCATCGAGCATGCCGAACAGCAGGAACGCGGTGATGATCGACACCAGGGTCAGGAAGGTGCGGGTCTTGCGCCGGAACAGCGCCGCCCAGACCAGATGGAAGTATTTCATCGCCGCCTCCTTCAGGCCGCGGCCGATTCGACCAGCGCGCCCTTGTCCAGGTGCAGGGTGTGGTTGGCGTACTCGGCGGCCTTGGGATCGTGGGTGACCATCACGATGGTCTTGCCGTGTTCGCGGTTGAGCGTGCGCAGCAGGCCGAGCACCTCCTCGGCGGACTGGCGGTCGAGATCGCCCGTGGGCTCGTCGCAGACCAGCAGGGTCGGGTCGGAGACGATCGCGCGGGCGATCGCCACGCGCTGCTGCTGGCCACCGGAAAGTTCGCTCGGCTTGTGCGAGGCGCGATCGGCCAGGCCCACCAGCTGGAGCGCGATGGAGGCGTTCTTACGCCGCTGCGCCGCGGAGAGCCTGGTCAGCAGCAGCGGCAGCTCCACGTTCTTCTGTGCGCTGAGCATCGGCATCAGGTTGTAGAACTGGAACACGAAGCCGACGTGGGCGGCGCGCCATTTCGCCAGCGCGCCGGCGCCGAGCTGGTCGATCCGCTGGCCGCCGACGGCGATGCTGCCGGCACTGGGCGTATCCAGTCCGCCGATCAGGTTGAGCAGGGTGGTCTTGCCCGAGCCGGACGGTCCCATCAGGGCGAGAAAGTCGCCCTCGGCAATGTCCAGGTCGATGTGGTGAAGCACTTCCACCTTCTGCTTGCCGCGCTCGTAGACCTTGGCGAGGTCGCGGATTTCGATCAATGCGCTCATCTGGGTTCTCCCGGCAATCCTTAGGTGTCTGTCCGATACGGCCGGCGTGGCCGCGTGCACGACGGTCGACGCGCAACTCAGTGCGCGTCCGTCGCCTTCTCTACCTTCGTCCCGTCATCGAGCGAGGCCGGTGGTGCGACCACCACGCGGTCGCCCGCCGCCACGCCCACCGGCACGCGCACCATGTCGCTGCCGGCCGGTTGCGGATCCACCCGGTGCATCGCCGCGCGACCGCCGCTGACCACAAACACCACGCGGCGATGGTCGCGTTCGACTACCGCCGACGCAGGCAGCAGCACACCCTGGAGCGCCTGCGCGGCCGGCGCGGCTTTCTTCTCCAGGAACGAGACGCGTACGCCCATGTCCGGGACGATGCGCGCATCTTTCTTCTCCAGCGCCACGCGCACCTTCACCGTGGCCTTGCCGCGGTCGGCCGCCGGCACGATCGCGATCACGTGGGCCGGGATGGTCCAGTCCGGATAGGCGTCGAGCACCGCTTCGGCCGGCATCTCCGGCTTGACCCGGCCGATGTAGGCCTCGTTGACGTCGACGTCCACCTCCAGCGAGTCCATGTCGACGATCGTGCCCACACCGGTGCGGGTAAAGCCGCCGCCGGCCGACAGCGGCGAAACGATCTCACCGACCTGCGCGGCCTTCTCGGTGATCACGCCGTCGAACGGTGCGCGCACCACGGTGTAGTCGAAGTTCACCTGCGCCTGCTTCGCCTGCGCATCGGCGGCATCGGCGGCGAGGCGCTGCGCGGCGAGCTGCGCGCGGTAGCTGTCGACCGCGGTCCTCGCCTGCTCGGCGGCCTGCTTCGACACCAGCCCGCGCGCGACCAGGGCGTCCTGGCGAGCCGCGTCGGCCCGTGCCTGACGCAGCTGCGCCTCGATCTGCCCGGCCTGGGCATGCGCGGCCCGGGCATTGGCGCGAGCGGCATCGAGGCTGGCGCGGTAGGCGCTGTCTTCCAGCCGCGCCAGCACCTGGCCCTTGTGGACGTGGTCGCCCTCTTCGATCAGCACCTCGGTCAGCGTGCCGGTGATCTGCGCCGATACCGTGGCCTGGCGGCGCGCGGTGACGTAGCCGGTCGCCTGCAGCACGGCGCCGGACGCCTCCGCGGCCGAGGGCGCGACAGCGGTGGCCAGCTTCACCTGCAATGGCCGCTGGTGCCACCAGAACAGGCCGCCGGCCACGGCCAGCAGGAGCAGTACGGCAAGCGCAATCCAGACCAGCCGACCGCCCGGGCCGGAGGGCTCCAGGTCCTTTGCCGCGCGGTCGATCTTCAGCTGGTTGAGCAGTTCGGTGTGATCCACGAGTGTCCCCTGCCCGGCGGTCGCCGGTGCCTTGCGTTGAGCAGTGTGCTCGGGGCCGGCGGCGCCCGGCAGCGGCCGGCATCAGGCATCGGGCGTGACAGCTGTCACTGCCCCGTGCAACGCCTGCTAACCTTCCGCGCCATGAACTACGTCATCCCGCCCTCCCCGGTTCCCAGCCTCCCCGTCGCCGGCAGCAACGCGCGCTTCCCGGTGCGGCGCATCTTCTGCATCGGACGCAATTACGCCGAGCACGCGCGTGAAATGGGCGCGACGGTGGAGAAAGATGCGCCGCTGTTCTTCTGCAAGCCAGCCGACGCGCTGGTGACCGACGGCGCCGACGTACCTTTCCCGCAGGCGACGTCGGACCTGCACCACGAAGTGGAGATGGTGGTGGCGCTCGGCGATGGCGGCCGCGATCTGTCGCCGGAGCAGGCCGCCTCGCGGATCTGGGGTTATGGCGTCGGGCTGGACCTGACCCGCCGCGACCTGCAGGCCGCGGCCAAGGCCAAGAGCCACCCGTGGGACGTCGCCAAGGCCTTCGACCACTCCGCACCGGTGTCCGCGCTGATGCCGGCAGACGTCGCGACCGTCGCGCCAGGCACCGTGCTCCGGCTCGATGTGAACGGCACCCTGCGCCAGCACGCCACGCTGGGCGAGATGGTGCACGGCGTCCCCGAGATCCTCGCTGCGCTGTCGAGACTGTTCGAGCTGAAGGCCGGCGACCTGGTGTTCACCGGCACCCCGTCCGGCGTCGCCGCACTGCAGCGCGGCGACCGGTTCCGCGCCGAGCTGACCGGTGTGGCGGTGCTCGAGGGGCGGATCGTCTGACGGACGTGGCCGCTGTCCCCGGCCTCACCGCTGGGCTAGAGTCGCACGGTCATCCATACACCCTCGGGAGGGGACGCCAATGGGCATGCTGAAGGAGTTCAAGGAATTCGCCATGCGCGGCAACGTGATCGACCTCGCCGTCGGCGTGGTGATCGGCGGCGCGTTCGGCAAGATCGTCACCTCGCTGGTGAACGACGTGATCATGCCGCCGATCGGCCTGCTCACCGGCGGCGTGGACTTCTCCGACCTGAAGCTCGTGCTCAAGGCGGCCGACAACTCCGACCCCGCGCACAAGGTCGCCGAAGTGGCGATCAACTACGGCACCTTCGTCAACACGCTGATCCAGTTCCTGATCGTCGCCTTCGCGATCTTCATGGTGGTCAAGGCGATCAACCGCCTCAGCCGCAAGCAGGAGGAAGCCGCTCCGCCCGCCGCGCCGCCGGCCGACGTGGTGCTGCTGACCGAGATCCGCGACCTGCTCAAGGATCGCCCACAGGGCTGATCCGCCCGGGCGGCCGGCCCGCCCGGCCGCCCATGACTTCCGGCCTAAGCCGCGCCGCGCATTGTCGCGATAATCGGGGTTTGCCCCCGGAGATCGCCCGATGCGCCGCACCCTGCTCACCCCGATCGCCGCCGGCCTCGTGCTGGCCTGCGCCACCGCCAGCGCGGCCAATGCACCCACCGTGATTCCCGCACAGGCCGTGAAGACGGCCGAGCAACTGCGCGACACCGCGATGCACGACGACACCGCCTACCGCATCGTCGAAGGCCTGACCACCGAGATCGGCCCGCGCCTGGCCGGCGGCCCGAACGACCAGCGCGCCCGCGACTGGGTGGTGGCGAAGATGAAGGCGCTGGGCTTCGACAAGGTCTGGACCGAGCCGGTGAGCTTCCCGCTGTGGGAGCGCCGCAGCGAGAGCGGGGCCATCGTCGCGCCCTTCCCGCAGAAGCTGGTGCTGACCGCGCTGGGCTATTCCCCGGCAACACCGAAGGGCGGACTCACCGCGCAGGTGGTCGCGTTTCCGACCCTGGCGGCACTGAAGGCCGCCGACCCGGCCACGATCAAGGGGCGCATCGTCTATGTCGGCGCGCGCATGACCCGACAGAAAGACGGCCACGACTACGCCATCGGTTCGGGCGTGCGCGTGGGCGGCCCGGTGATCGCCCAGGCCAAGGGGGCGGCCGGCTTCCTGCTGCGTTCGGCCGGCACCGACCCGCACAGCCGTGCGCCGCACACCGGCGTCACCGGCTTCACCGACCCGGCCAAGGCGATTCCCGCCGCGGCGCTGGCCGAACCGGATGCCGACCAGCTCGAGCGCGTGCTCGCCTACGGCAAGCCGGTGACGGTGACGATGGACCTGGACTGCGGCCTGGCCGGCACCTACACCGGCGCCAACGTGATCGGCGAGATCACCGGCCGCAAGCACCCCGAGCAGATCGTCGACATCGGCGGCCACCTGGACTCCTGGGACCCGGGCACCGGCGCGATCGACGACGGCGCCGGCGTGGCGATCGCAATGGGTGCGGCCAAGCTGATCCACGACCTGCCGCAGCGGCCGGACCGCACCATCCGGGTAATCGCCTTCGCCAACGAGGAGATGGGGCTGTTTGGCGGTCGCGCCTACGCCGAGAAGCACGCCGCCGAGGTCGCCAGGCATGTGCTCGGCACCGAGTCGGACTTCGGCGCGGGCCGCATCTGGCGGATGAGCGCCAGCGTCAAGCCGGAAGCGCGTGGCGCGATCGGTCAGATCGCCAGGGTGCTGGCGCCGATCGGCGTGGCCTACGACCCGGACAAGCCCGGCGGCGGCGGCTCGGATCTCTCGCAGATGCACGCCAGGGGCATGGCCGCGCTGTCGCTGACCCAGGACGGCACCTACTACTTCGACTGGCACCACACGTCGGAGGACACGCTGGACAAGATCGACCCGCAGGACCTGGCCCAGAACGTGGCGGTCTACGCGGCCTACGCTTACATGGCGGCGCAGGCCCGGGGCGATTTCGGCTCGGCGCCGGGCGCCTTCGCCCACGACGGCGCGGGGGAGTAACCGGAACCCACGGCGACGCCGGGCTCAACGCACCGCGTGCAGCCCGGCGTCGACCAGCACCCTGGGGAAGCAGAAGCGCTTCGTGCGCATGGCGATCGCCATCGGTACCAGCACCTCCCGCTCCACCCCGCCCGCGGCGGCGCAGTCCGCTCCTTCGGGCAGATCGAAATGGATGATGCGCTGGGTGTACTGCGGACAGACGTCCCCGCAAGGGAACTCGGCCACCACGGGGACGCCGTGGTAGCGGCCCAGCGGTACGGTGGTGTGCATCAGGGTGGCCTTGTCCCAGGGCTGTTTCGCATAGGCCAGCAGGGCCGCGTCGTCGAGCGTGCCTGGCGTCGCTGCCCGGCTGGTGCAGGCACCGGCGACCAGGGTCAGCAGCACGACCGCCATGAGCTGTTTCGCGTGATGGTTCCGCATCCCCGCCTCCCGTTTCGCAAAGCAGAAGCTTAAGCCGCCGGCATGTGAAGGCGCCGCGGCGGTACCGACCCGGCGGGCACGGTTCGGCCGATGGCCCGCTACTCCTCCCCGTCGCCGATCGGCAACGGGTCGTCTCCCTCGCCTGCCGCCTGGTCCAGCGCCTGCAGGTTGTCCTTGATGCGGGTGATCACGCCCAGCGCCTGGGCCAGTTCCTCGTAGCTGATGCCCACGGTGGCATCCCGCCGCAGACCACGACCGATCTGCTCCATGTCGCCGATCACGCTCTTCGCCTGCTCGGTGGGGTACAGCCGCCACGCGCGACGATCGCGCGGATCCGGGCGACGCTCGACGAAGCCGGCCGCCTGCAGGCGATCGATCACCCGCCCGACGGCAATCGGCTCCATTTCCAGGTACTCGGCCAGTTCGGTCTGGCGCAGCCCCTCGCGGTAGTGGAGCATCTTGGTGGCGCGCCACTGCGCGCGGGTCAGGCCAAACCGCACGGCACGACGGTCGAAGTGCTTGCGGAACAGCAGCGTGACGTCGTTGAGCAGGTAGCCGAACGGTAGATCTTCGGTTTTCGTCATGTTTGCCGTGCACTCCGGATCAACCATCATGGGGAAGCATACGTGCCCCATCTTGGACAGACCATGACCCTGAGCAAGATCGTCGCCGATATCACCACCCTGGCCGTGGACGCCATCGTCAACGCGGCCAACCCCGGCCTGCTCGGCGGCGGCGGGGTCGACGGGGCGATCCACCGTGCGGCGGGTCCGGCGCTGCTCGCCGCCTGCCGGGCGCTGCCCGAGGTGCTGCCGGGCGTGCGCTGCCCGACCGGCGAGGCGGTGATCACCCCGGGCTTCGCCTTGCCCGCCCGCCACGTGATCCACACCGTTGGCCCGGTCTGGCTCGGCGGCCACGACGGCGAGCCCGAGCTGCTGGAGCTGTGCTACCAGCGCTCGCTGCAACTGGCCCACGCCCGCGGCCTGCGCACCGTGGCGTTCCCGGCGATCAGCTGCGGGGTGTATGGCTATCCGGCCGAAGCCGCAGCGGCGGTAGCCGTGCGCAGCGTGCGCTCCGTGCTGACCCGTCACCCGGACATGCAGGTCACGCTGTGCGCGCGCGACACGGCGATGGGCGAGGTGTTCGCCCGCGCGCTCAGCGGAGCTTGAACGGGTACAGCGGCGGCAGCGGTTCGTCGACAGGTTTACCTGCGCCTGCATCGCGCCAGGCGAAGCCGTGGACGAAAGCCGCCTCCAGTGCCGCGGGGGAAGGACTGGCCACCGCACCGGCGTAGCGGGCGCGCTCGAGCGCCGCGATCACGGCACGCTGCTCCTGCGAGTCCAGCGCGGCCGCCACGGCTTCCAGATGCCGCAAGCCCGGGCGCTCGCCCTGGGCCCAGGCCAGCAGCGCATGTGCCTGGGTCTCGCTGTCACCGTTCCGCGCAGCGCGCAGGAAGGCTTCGCGGCGGTCCTTCGGGGGCGCCGGCGCATCCGGCTCGCCACGCACCGAGCTCACCGGGCGCGGGGAGCGCCGCCGGCGCAGCAGCAGCGTGATGAGGGTGAGCAACCACAGCGTCCCCAGCGCAAGGGCAATCCACATCCACGGCGAACGGGTGGTCCGCGCCGTTCCGGAGTCCGTCGCAGGCGCTGCCGGCGTCTTCCCGGCGCCGACGGTCGCCGCAGGCGTCGACGCCGCGGGCGCGGGACCGCCGGCCGACGCCGTCGTCCCGGTCGCCGGCAACACCCGGATGCTGTGGGCGGGAATGGTGGCCGTCTCCGGCTGGCCGGTGACCACGTTCCACCACTTCACCGTGATCGCCGGGAGGGTCAGCGTGCCCGCACGACCGGGCACGATCGCAAAACGGTGCTCGCGATGCCCGATGATCCATCCGCCGTCCACCCGGTTGCCGGTCACCGGCTTGTCCGGATACGCCGTGGCACCGTCCAGCGTGGGCAGGGTCAGGGACGGCAGCGCCTCGAACGACAGCCCGGTGGCATCGATGCGCAGGGTGAGATTGAACGGCTGCCCCACGCGCACCGGCGTGCCGGGACCGGGCAGGCCGTCCACGCCGAGGGTGAGCTGGCGCGCCGGCAGCCACGCCGACTGCCCCCAGCTGGCCGGTGCCGCCTGCACCCGCAGCGTGAGCGCATTGCTCTGTGTCTGCACCGGCGATCCCATGCCGAGGAAGCTGTTCGGATCGTTCGGGTCGAGCAGGTCGCCCTGGAACACGATCGGCGCCATGGTCAGCTCGCCGGCCTTCTGCGGCACCACCGCATACCGCCGCTCGATCACGTTGTAGGTGCGACCGTTGCGCTGCGCCTGGTAGTCGGTGTCGTTGCCCAGCCGATTGACGTCGGCACCGTCGATGGCCGGGTCGGACAGCGACGCGTTGGCCAGGTTGCTGGTGTAGTAGAGCTTCACGCTCAGCGCCACCTGCTGGCCCACGTACGGGTGCGGCGGATCGAAGCGCGCCTCGACGAACACCGGGCCGTGCACGTCGGCATCGGCCGCGCTGGGCGCGGTGACTTCGAGGGTCAGCGGCTGGGTCTGTTCGTTGCCGATCGTCAGCGCCGGAATCTGCAGCGTGCCCTCGTGCAGGGGACGCAAGGCGACGCCGTAGGAGTAGTCGACGGTGCTCTTGCCATTGACGAAGCTGCGGGTGGTCCCGCTGGACTGGCCAAGTACCTGGAAGTCCTGGTTGAGCGCGGACAGGTCGGGAGCGCTGATCGGCGCGGTATCCGAATGCAGGTTGAGCGTGACCGTCTCGCCGAGATGCGCGGTGCTGCGGTCCAGCGTGGCTCGCACCGCGGCCTGCGCCAGCATCGGCATCAGCGAGAGCAGCAGGACTGCGACAAGGGGGCGCCATGGACGGATCACGGTTGTTCATCCTCCCCGGTGGCGCCGCCGTGGCGCTGCCGGTATTCCAGTTCGAACTTGCGGCGCAGCAGCGCACCGGGATCGTCGGGCACGCGCTGCAGTGCCTGCCGCACCTCGGCGGGCAGGCGCGAGGACGGATCGTCCTGGTCCGGCATGCCGAGCTGGTGCGGCTGGTCCGGCTCGCCCTTGGCCCGCTTGCCTTTCAACGCCTGGTCCATCTGCTTCTGCAAGGCCTTGCGCGCCGCCTCGGCGCGCGCCTGCTCGGCCGCGCGTTGCTCGGGCGTCTGCGGCTTGGCCTGACCGTCGTTCTTGCCTTGTCCCGACGACTGCTGCTGGCCCTGCTGGCCCTGCTGGCCCTGCTGTGGCTTTGAGGCGTCACCCGGCTTGCCTTGCTGCTGGCCCTTCTGGCCCTGCTGTGACTGGCCCTTCGACTGACCCTGCTGATCCTGCGGCTGGCCGTCCTTGCCCTGGTGATCCTTGTCGTCCTGCGCTCCGTTGTCGCCCTTCGGCGGCGGCTGGCGCTTCAGCCAGTCCTGCACGGCCTGGCGATTGGCACTCGCATCGGCATTGTGCGGGTTGGTCGCCAGCGCGCGATCGTAGGCAGCGATGGCCTCCTTGTACTTTCCCTGCTTGGCCAGCGCATTTCCGAGGTTGTACTGCGCGTCGCTGCCGGACAGCCCGTCGAGGCTGCGGGCCGCCGCCGCGTAGTCGCCACTGCGGTAATCCGCCGCCGCGCGCAGCGCCGGGTCCTGTGCCAGCCGCTTGGCCGCCAGCGCGTCGCCTTGCCTGAGCGCGCGGGCCGCCTGCTGGTCGGGACGCAGCCACAGGTCGCGCCAGCCATCGGCGTGCGCCGGCGCCGGCACAGCCAGGAGGCAGGCCAACGGCAGCATCAGCAGCCAGCCGCGCCGAAAGCCCAGGGCGACGATCACCAGCAAGGGCAGCAACAGCCAGGGTCCGCGGTCCAGCCACTGCTCGCTGCGCGCGTCGCCCGCGGCGAGTTGTGCGCTCTGCGGCAGTTCGGCATGCAACGCCTGGACGTCGCGCTGGTCGTCGGTGGCCGGCTGATACACGCCGCCGCCTGCACGCGCCACTGCGGCGAGCGCGGCATCGTCGCGCCGCGCCATCTCCAGGTTGCCCTGTGCATCGCGCAGGAAACCACCGCCGTCGAGCGGCACCGGCCCACCAGTTGACGTGCCGATGCCCAGTACCGACACACGCACACCCTGCGCGAGCGCCTGGCGCGCCGCGCCGGCCGCACCGGCATCGACGCGGTCGGTGACCAACACCACCGACCCGCCCCCGGCCTTGGCCTGCTGGATCAGCTTGACGCCCTGCTCGATCGCCTGGGTCGCGTTGTCGCCTTCGGTCGGCATGGTGTCCGGCGCGAGCGCATCGAGCAGCTCGTCGAGGCTGGACGCATCGGAAGTGAGCGGCGCCACCACGAACGCCTCGCCCGACCAGGCGACCAGCGCATTCTGTCCATCGCGGTTGCTGCGCAGCAGGTCGCGCACCTTGAACTTGGCGCGGTCCAGCCGACTGGGAGCGATATCGCGTGCGAGCATGCGCGGCGACAGGTTCAGTGCGATCACCTGGGCTGCCCGATCGGCATACAGGGTCTGCGGCCGACGGCTCCAGGTCGGGCCGGCGAAGGCGAGCGTCGCCAGCAACCATCCCGCGGCAAGCAGGCCGGTGGCGGCGCGGCGCCCCACCGGCTGGCCAGCGAGCAGATGCGGCAGCAGCGCCGGGTCGACCAAGCGCGACAGCGCCCGTTCGCCGGCGTCGGCACGCACCAGCCACCAGGTCGCCAGCGGCAAGCCGAGCAGCGCAAGCAGCCACAGCGGGCGCAGGAAATGGAATGCGTGCAACGCCTGGATCATGCCGGCGTCTCCCCGTCGAGGACGCGCCAGCGCGGCCAGGTCGCGAGCCCCAGCAACAGAAGCGCCAGGCCGAGCGGCCAGCGGAACAGCTCGTGCCGGGGACGCAGGGTGGGCGCACGCTGCGGCATCGGCTCCAGCGCATCGATGGTGCGATACGCATCGGCCAGCTGGCGGCTGTCGGTGGCGCGGAAGAAGCGGCCACCGGTCTGTTCGGCGATCGAGGTGAGCATGCCGACGTCGAGATCAGCCGACGGATTGATCACGCGGCTGCCGAAGAAATCCGGCACGGTCATGCGGTCGGCACCGATACCGATGGTGTAGATGCGCACGCCGGCCGCCTTCGCCGCCTTCGCCGCCTCGATCGGCGTGATGCTACCGGCGTTGTTCACGCCGTCGGTCAGCAGCACCAGGACCCGCGCCTGCTCCGGCAAGGCCGCCAGACGCTTCACTGCCACGGCAATCGCATCGCCGATCGCCGTCTCGGTGCCGGCCAGGCCCACGGCTGCGCCCTGCAGCTGGGCGCGTACTGCCGACAGATCGTAGGTCAACGGCGTGACCAGAAAAGCGCGGCTGCCGAACAGCACCAGTCCCATCTCGTCGCCGCTGCGGCGGGCAATGAAGTCGCTGGCAATCGCCTCCACCGCGCCGAAGCGACTCACCGGCCGACCGGCGAGCTGCATGTCGTCGGTGCGCATGCTGCCGGACAGGTCCACCGCAAGCATCATCGCCCGACCGCTGCGCTGCTGCGCCTGTGGCGGTCCGACCCACTGCGGGCGCATCGCGGCGCCGACCAGGCACAGCCACGCCAGTGCGAGCATCCAGGGCCGCGCGCCGCCCGCCTTCACCGGCACCGCGACGGCGAGCGCGATGCCCTGGTGCGGCAGGTGGAGGGCCCGTCCCGGTGCCGTGGGTCGCAGCCAGCGGCGCACGAGCCACGGCAGCGGCAGAGCGATGGCCAGCCAGGGCCAGGCGAACTCGGGCCACATCATCGACGCGCCCTCCGGTTCGCACCGCTGCGTCGGGTCTGATCAGCGAACGCACCAAGCCAGGCTCGAACGGCGTCGGCCAGGGCATCGCGTTCGATGGCCTGGGCGGGTCGGTAGATCAGGGTATCCAGATCGGTGAGGCGGTCGATTACGGCTGCATCGACCGGCACCCGCTCGAGCATTTCCCGCCAGGCCTCGCCGCGAAGCGTGCCACCGCCTCCATCCAGTCTCCGCGCCGCGCGGCGCAGCAGCGCATGCAGCGCCGCCGCAGCCTCCTGCGGACGACCTTCGGTCCCGGACAGGGCGTCGTCCACCAGAGCGAGCAACGCCGCGCGTGCTCGCAGATGCCGCTGACGCGAAATCCAGCGCCAGACCGCCCAGGCGAGCAGCAACGACGCCAACGCAGCCAGCACCCACCAGCCCGGTGCTGGCGGCCACCATGACGGCGGCGGCGGCAGATGGATGTCGCGAAGCTCCGGACCAGACGGCGCGGATGCAGCGGAAGCGGCGGATGCGGGCAGTGGCAGGCTCATCGGCCACTCCGGGCGCCCAGCAGCGCAGCGACGGCATCGAACGGATCGGCCGTCGTGTCCACGGTGCGACAAGCCACGCCCGTGGCGCGACACAACGCAGCCAGCCTTGCATGCCCCGCCCCGAGCAGGCCCGGCAGCCAATGACGTTGCCGCTCGCCATGAATGTGCAGTTGCGCGCGCACGCCCCCGTGCTCAAACGGATAGTCGCCTTCCGGCGTGGGCGCCACCTCGAGGGGGTCGACCACCGCCAGCACACCCAGGCGGGCGCGCCGGGACAACTCCACCAGGGCGCGTCGAGCAGTCTCGTCGCAACAGGCGCCATCGGTGATCAACAGCACGCGACTGGCTCCGTGGACCGTCCGCATGGCCCGTTGCAGCGCGGCCGACAGCGGTTCCTCGTCGGCATCGGCCGACCGTCCGCCCCAGGCGGCGAGCGCGCCGCAGACCGCGAGCGCACCGCGTGCGCCGGCGCGCGGCGCCAACAATTCATCGCGCGTGCCAAAGCCCATCAGTCCGACACGTTCGGCTCCCTTCACGGCGGCCCATGCAGCCCATGCCGCGGCGCGCGCCGCCTGCACCGACTTGAACCGCGTGCGCGTGCCGAATCGCATGGATGCGTGAGTGTCGAGCAGGATCAGAAGTCGCCCCTCGCGCTCCTCCTGGAACAGCTTGGTGTGGAGCTTGCCGCTGCGTGCAGTGAGCCGCCAGTCCAGTCGCCGCACGTCATCCCCACGCTGGTAGACGCGAGACTCGGCATAATCCATCCCGCGGCCGTAGAGTCGGCTCGACTGCTGACCCGCGCGTGAGGCACGGCTGACATGGACCGGCAGAGTCATCCTTCCCACGCGCGCACGCAGCGCCAACAGCTCCGACAGCGCCACCTGGGTGACGCCATCGGCCGGGTGTGACGGCAGCACGGCGCTCACGGCAATGGCACGAGATCCAGCAGGCGATCGATCACCTGATCGGGCCGCACGCCCTCGGCTTCGGCTTCGTAACTCAGCAGCACGCGATGGCGCAGCACCTCATGCGCCACGGCATGGACATCTTCGGGCAACACGTAGTCACGACCGTTCAGCCACGCATGCGCGCGGGCGCAACGATCGAGCGCAATGGTCGCGCGGGGACTGCCGCCCCAGGCGATCCAGCGATCGAGCTCCGCCCCGTAGCGTCCGGCATCGCGCGTGGCGAGCACGAGTTGCGTGATGTATTCCTCCAGTGCGGGGGCCATGTGCACCTCCAGCACCTCTTCACGCGCAGCCATCACGTCGGCAGGAGTCAATCGCGCGGCAGGAGCGGTCTGCTGGCCGTGCGCCGCACGACTGGCCTGCCCGCGCGCCAGGCGCAGGATCGCCAACTCGGCGGCAGCATCCGGGTAACCGATGGTGACATGCATGACGAAGCGGTCGAGCTGGGCCTCCGGCAGGGCGAAAGTACCCTCCTGTTCGATCGGGTTCTGCGTCGCCATCACCAGGAACAGCTCGGGCAGGCGCCAGGTACTGCGACCGACCGTGATCTGCCGTTCCGCCATCGCCTCGAGCAACGCCGACTGCACCTTGGCCGGCGCGCGGTTGATCTCGTCGGCCAGCACGATGTTGTGGAACAGCGGACCACGCTCGAATTCGAAGTTTCCGGACTGCGGGCGGAACACGTCGGTGCCGGTCAGGTCGGCGGGCAACAGATCGGGGGTGAACTGCACGCGATGGAAATCGGCATCGATGCACGAAGCCAGCGCCTTCACCGCCGTGGTCTTGGCCAGGCCGGGCGCCCCTTCCACCAGCAGATGGCCGTCGGCCAGCAGGGCGATCAGCAGGCAATCGATCAGTCGTGGCTGCCCGATGATGGAACGCTGCAATCCCTCCCTCAGGAGGGAAAAGGACTGCTGCAGGGCGGTGGCTGGCTGGGCTGGCGCGAGATCGGTCATCCGGAAGGCTTCCATGGGAGACGCGGCGTAGGACAGCGTCCGATCATGGAAGTTTAGCCAGCGCGGCGATATAGCCCGGTGGTCATGCGAAGCGACCCAATGAAAAAGGGCGGCCTTTCGGCCGCCCTTTCACTATTTCTCTTCCGATCCGGCTTACTGCAGCTTGTCGCTGAGGATGCGCGGCGTCACGAAGATCAGCAGCTCCGCCTTGTCGTTCTGCCGCGAAGTCTTGCGGAACAGCATGCCGATGCCGGGGATGTCGCCGAGGCCGGGCACCTTGGTCACGGTGTTCTGCTTGGTGATCTCGTAGATGCCACCCAGCACCACCGTCTGACCGTTGTCGACCAGCACCGAGGTGTTGAGCTCGCGCGTATCGATCTGCGGCACCTGGCCACTGCCCGGGGCGTCGATGAACTTCGCCAGCGCATCCTTCTTGACGTTGATCTTCAGGTACACGCGGTTGTCGGCGGTGATCGTCGGGGTGACCTTCAGCTCCAGCACGGCGTCCTTGAACTGCACGGTGGCGGTGCCGCTGCCGGCCGCGCCGGTGGCGCTGTTCTGATAGGTCACGTAGCCGATCTGCTGGCCCTGGCGGATGACCGCCTCCTGCTGGTTGGCAGTGATCACGCGCGGACTGGAGATCACCTCGCCACGCCCCTCGGTCTGTGCCGCGGAGAGCTCGAGATCGAGCGCATAGTTCGCACCCAGGATCGCCAGGCCGAGGCTGCCGCCAGGCGTGGTGGTGGGCAGGTTCACGTTGAGACCACCGGACCCCAGCGAAGCCGGCGCGCCGTTGCTGCCGATATTCGTTCCCAGTGCACCACCCAGCTGCAGCACCTGGCCGCTCGGATTGGTCTGGGAACCGTTGATGCCGAACTTGGCACCCAGCTCCCGGGTGAACTGGTCGGTCGCCACCACGATGCGCGACTCGATCAGCACCTGCTGGACCGGGCGATCGAGCACGGCCACGAGCGCGCGGATCTCCTTGATCTTCTCCGGTGTGTCACTGATCAGCAGGGTGTTGGTGCGGTTGTCGTACGAGACGCTGCCACGCGGCGAGAGGAATCCGCGACTGGCATTGGCGGATGCGCCGCCGCCACCGCCTGAACCTGTGCCCTGCTTGGCCTCGGTGGTGAGCAACTTGGCGATATCCGCCGCCTTGCCGTAGCTGATCGGAATGTAGTCGGTCACCAGCTCGGCGTTGTCCTCGGCCTTCATGCGGGCATCGGCCAGGTCCTGCTCGTACTTGGCCAGCTCCTGCTGCGGGGCGATCCAGATCACGTTGCCGTTGCGGCGCTTGTCCAGGCCCTTGGCGCGCAGCACCACGTCCAGCGCCTGATCCCAGGGCACATTCACCAGGCGCAGGGTCACGCTGCCGCCCACCGAGTCCGATGCCACCAGGTTGAGGCCGGAGATGTCGGCAAGCAGCTGCAATGCCGAGCGCACCGGGATGTCCTGGAAATTGAAGGTGACGCGGCTGCCGGTTTAGACCGGTTCCTGGCCTTTGGCCAGCTTGCCCGTGGCGGCCTCCTTCTTCTTCGGTGCGATTTCGACCACGTACTGGTCGCCCGACTGATAGGCCGACGTCTCGATGTTGCCCGACGTGCTGATCTCCATCTGCGCGCCATTGCTGGCCGCACGGGTCACGATGGCCTGCACCGGAGTCGCGAAATCCATCACGTCCAGACGCTGCGCCTGGCTGGGCGGCAGGTTCACGTGATCGAGATCGACGATGACCTTGTCCCCTTCGCGCCGCATGTTGGGGGTGGCGCCGGCTCCACTGAAGTTCACCAGCACGCGCCCCTCGCCATTGGGGCCGCGGCGGAAGTCGATATTGGATACCGCCGGGCCGCTGCTCGCCGAAGGCAGGCGCTTGGATGGATCGATGTTCGCCGCAGTCGTGGTGGTCTGGGCGTCAGTGCCGTTGTTGACCGTCAGAACCAGGCTGTTGCCGTCCACTCGGGTGGTGTAGCTCGAGGGGCGGATCAGGTCGACCACCACACGCGTGCGATCGCCCGCCGACACCGCGGAGATACCCGAAAGGGAACCCTTGCCGACATCCATATGCCTTGCTGCGGCATTCGTCGTGTCGACGAAGTCGACAGCGATGCGCGGAGGCGTGTCGGTGGTGAAGATTTTCGGCTCGGGCACCTGGCCCTGCTCGAAGTTGATGTGCAGTTCGATGCGGCCGCCAGGCAGCACGTTGTAGCTGATGTCTTTCAGCGTGGACGTGGCAGCCAGGGTCGCCTGCGACCACAGGGATCCGGCGGCGAACAGGAGGGTCACCAGGTAGCGGCTCGCGTGGCGCATGATTCGGCCCTGAACAGGTGTGTTTTGGTTGCTCATTGCATCAGCCCCTGTGTTTCCTATTTCTCGCCGAGCGCGATGCTGGCCGGACGCTCCATCCAGCCACCATTACCGTTGGAGATCAGTTCGATCAGATCGACGTGGTCGTCGCTGATCGCCGTGATTCGGCCGTAGTTCTGGCCCATGTATTCGTTCTTGTGCACGCGGTGGATGACGCCACCCGGGTCCTTGATGAGGACCTCCATGCCAGCCCCCGTGCCGATCGTGCCCACCATCTTCAGGCTGTCGAGCGCAAACATCTCCAGCGGCTCTTTCGGACGGTTCTCGTCCGGTCGCGGGCCGGTGGATGCCGTGTTGGTGGATGGCTGAAGTTCGGCGGAGCTGGGACTGAAGGGATCACGATCCCCCTGGTCCTTGTACTCGAACGTTTCGAAGGTCCGGATCACCGGCAGAGGCTCGATCGGCGCGCCCTTCTTCTGCTTTTCCTTGGCGACCCAGGTCCGCAGATCAGACATGCCGCGCGTACACCCGGCCAGGGCGATGAGTGCGCCGCAAAGCGCAGCGATGCGTAGCCCACGACCGGGGTTCATGGCGAAAGACCGGCTCATTTCCGCCCCCTCTTGTTGCCCGCAGCATGCTTCTTCGCGTCGCCGGTCTCGTCGTCATCGAGGTAGCGATAGGTCTTCACCGTGCCCTGCAGCACGAGCTTGCCGCCGCCATCGGCCGAAGGATTGGCCGGCGTCAGCGAGACGTCATGCAGGGTCAGGATCACCACGCGCGGCAGCGAGGCGACGCCACTGATGAACGTACCGAACTGGTGATAGGTACCGCTCATCTTCAGCGCGATCGGCTTCTCGGCGTAGAAGTCCTTCGGCGTTTCTGCCCCGGGAACAAAGGAATCGACCTCCAGGCCCGCAGACAGCGCGGTCTGGGAGATGTCCACCAGCAGCTCCGGCATCTCGGTCTTGCTGGGCAGCTGGCGAAGCAGCTGCCGCAGCATGTCCTGCATCTCGTCGAGCTGCTGCTGCAGCGCTTCGAGATTCACGGCCTTGGCTTGCTTGGTCACGAATTCCTGCTTGAGGGATTCTTCCTTGTGCGCCAACGACTGCAGCTGATCCTGCTGATCGCTGATGTACAGGTACCAGCCCAGGAAGCCGATCAGGGCGAACAGCGCGACGGTGAAGAAAATCTTGACCGACTGGGGCCAGCCACCGATGTTGTTCTTGTCGAGGCTGCGCAGATCATCAAAGAGCTTCACGGCTTGGCCCCTCCCGTCGCCGGCTTGGCACCCGTCGATGCCGGGTTCCCCGCTGGCGTCTTGTCATCCGGCACAGCGACCGGCTGCCCCTCGTCCTTCGGTCGGCTCAACGTGACGTTCAGGCCGAATACGTAAGGCATCCGTACGTCCTTGTGCACGTTTTCGGTCTTGCGCAGATCGGCGTGTCCCATCCAGGGCGAAGCCTCGATGTTGCGCATGTACTCGGCGACGCTGGCGTTGGACTGGGCGACGCCGTCGAGCGACATCGAATCGCCGGTCTGCTTCAGGCCGGTGAGACGAGCGCTGGCCGGAATGGTCTTAACCAGCTCGTCGAACAAGTGGACCATCTGCGATCGGTTCGCCTGGAGCTGCTCGATGATCTGCTTGCGCGCCAGCAGGCGATCGCGGACCTTCTCCAGGTCCTTGATCTTGGCGATCTTCTCGTCCAGCTGGTGGATCTCGGTCTGCAGGTAGGCGTTGCGTTCGTTCTGGTTGTCGATCCGCAGGTCCATCCACCAGCCCCACAGGATCAGGCACAGCAGCGCAGCCACGAAGGCCGCACCCAGCTGCATGAAGAACTCGCGCTCGCGCTGCTTGCGGCGTTCGGCGCGCCACGGAAGGAGGTTGATATGTGCCATCAGTCGAAGCTCCTCAGCGCCAGGCCGACCGCAATCATCAGCGCCGGGGCATCCTGGGCCAGGGCCTGGGCCTGCACGCGCGAGGACAGCGACATGCGTGCCAGCGGATTGGCCACCACGCAGGAGATGCCCAGCTGTTCCTCCAGCATCGGGCCGAGGCCCTCGATGGAGGCACACCCGCCAGCGAGAACCACCTGGTCCACCTTGCTGTACTCGCTGCCGGCGAAGAAGAACTGGAGCAGGCGGCTGATCTGCTGGATCAGCGACTCCTTGAACGGCTCCAGTGCCTCGGTCTCGTACGATTCCGGCAGGCCGCCCTTGCGCTTGGCCCGACCGGCTTCCTCGTAGGAGAGCCCGTAGCGACGCATGATCTCGTCGGTCAGTTGCTTGCCGCCGAATACCTGCTCGCGTGAGTAGATGGTGCGCTGGTTGCGCAGCACGGAGAGCGTGGTCATGGTGGCGCCGATGTCGACCACGGCGACCAGGGCATCGCGCCCTACATTCAACTGGTCAGCCAGCATCGCAAAGGCGTTTTCCAGCGCGAAGGCCTCGACGTCGATCACCTTGGCGCTCAGGCCGCCGAGATCGAGCGCTGCCACGCGCATGTCCACGTTCTCGGTGCGCGACGCGGCGAGCAGGATGTTGTTCATGTCCGGGTTGTCGCGCACCGGTCCCAGCACCTCGAAATCGAGGCTTACTTCCTCGATCGGGTAGGGGATGTACTGGTTCGCCTCCACCTGGATCTGACCTTCCAGATCGTCCTCGGAGAGTTCCGCGGACATCGGGATGACCCGGGTGATCACGGCCGAGCCGGCTACGGCAGCGCAAGCGTGCTTGAGCTTGGAACCGGAGCGGGCGAGCGCCCGCCGGATCGCCTCGCCGACGGCCTCGACCTCGACGATGTTCTTCTCGACGACGGCATTCGGGGGCAACGGCTCCACCGCGTAGTGCTCCACGCGGTAACGCCCTCCGGTCTGGCTGAGCTGCAGCAGCTTGACGGCAGTCGAACTGATGTCGACGCCGATCAGCGGCGGCTTCTTGGGTGTGAAAAGACCCACGGTTTGTCCCCCTTACCCCTAGCGCTCCGAGCCGGAATCCGGCGGCTGCGCGCTGGCATTAAATCCAAAAATTAACGCAATAGCAACGGTATACGGCCACTTTCTCGACTCAGTGGCGTGATGGGTCACACATTTGAGTCATTGGAGTTCGATTGGCGCAGGTTCCTGCGGAAGCCCGCCGGCCGTGTGGTGGATACTGCTACATCTATACTCTGGCACGTTTTGACTCAGGTCTCGCTACCCCAATACTCATGCGAATTTTCAAGCGTTTGCTCCGCTGGGCACTGATCCTGGCCTTCTCGGGACTGCTGCTCGGCGTAGCCGCACTCGGCGTCGCCTACTGGCTGATCGCCCCCCGCCTTCCCAACGTCGACCAGCTCAAGGATTACCGCATGCAGGTCCCGCTCCGTGTGGAGAGCGCGGACGGCAAGTTGATCGCGACCTTCGGCGAGACCCGGCGCATCCCGGTGGACATCGCCCACGTCCCGGACCGCCTCAAGCACGCGGTGCTGTCGGCCGAGGATGCCGACTTCTACAGCCACCCCGGCTTCGATTGGCACGGCATCGCGCGCGCCGCCTGGCACGTGATCATCTCCGGCGGTGAAAAGGGCTCCGGTGGCTCGACCATCACCCAGCAGGTGGCGCGCAACTTCTTCCTCAGCCCGGAGAAGCTCTACTCGCGCAAGCTGATCGAGATCTTCATCGCCGTGCGGATGGAGAACGAGCTGACCAAGGACCAGATCCTCGAGCTCTACCTCAACAAGATGTTCCTCGGTCATCGCGCCTACGGCGTGGCAGCAGCCGCGGAGTACTACTACGGCAAGACGCTCGACCAGCTCACCATCGCCGAGTGCGCCACCATCGCCTCGACGTTCCAGCTGCCGTCGGCGGTGAACCCGATCAACAGCCCGACCCGCATGCTGGCGCGCCGCAACTGGGTGCTGGGGCAGATGCTCGAGCACCGCTATATCAGCAAGCAGGAATACGAGCAGGCGATCAGGGAGCCGAACAACGCCTACCCGCACGAGCAACCGATCGAGGTCGAGGCACCGTACCTTGCCGAGATGGTGCGCCGGCAGGTGCTCGACCGGCTCGGCAACGATGCACTGACCGACGGCTACGTGGTCAAGACCACCCTCGACAGCCAGCGCCAGACCGAGGCCGTACAGGCGCTGCGCGACGGACTGGTGGCCTACGACCGCCGCCACGGCTGGCGCGGTCCCGAGGCCCACACCGACCTGCCGGCGAACGCCGGCACCAAGGAGTTCGACGACGCGCTGGCCAGCTACTCGAGCGTGTCGGGCATGTTGCCCGGCGTGGTCACCGCGGTGACGCCGCAGCAGGCGACGGTCTACCTCTCCTCCCGTGAGAGCGCCACGCTGGACCTGGCCGCCGTGTCCTGGGCGCGCCCCTACGTCAGCGACACCCGCACGGGAGCCACCCCGAAGGCGGTGGACACCGTGCTCAAGCGCGGCGACATCATCCGGCTCGCCCGCAACGACAAGGGGGAATGGGAGCTGGCGCAGGTCCCGAAGGTGCAGGGCGCGCTGGCGTCGGTGAGCCCGGAGGACGGCGCGATCGAAGCGCTGGTCGGCGGCTTCAACTTCGCCCGCAGCAAGTTCAACCGTGCCGTGATGGCCGCCCGTCAGCCCGGCTCCAGCTTCAAGCCCTACATCTATTCGGCCGCCTTCGAGCGCGGCTTCACCCCGGCGTCCATCGTCAACGACGCACCGCTGGCCCTGCCCGACCCGTCCAAGCCGGGCGGACTGTGGACCCCGGCCAACGACGACAACAAGTTCGACGGACCGATCCGCCTGCGCCAGGCGCTGGTGGAGTCGAAGAACCTGGTCTCGGTGCGCCTGCTTGACGCCATCGGCGTGAGCTTCGCCCGCGAGTACGCCACGCGCTTCGGCTTCTCGCTGGACGCCCTGCCCGCCAACCTGTCCATGGCGCTGGGTACCGCATCGGTCTCGCCGATGGACATGGCGCGCGGCTATTCGGTGTTCGCCAACGGCGGCTATCTGGTGAAGCCGTATTTCATCAAGGAGATCGACGACCGCGACGGCAAGCCGGTGTACCTGGCCAATCCCGCGCGCGCCTGCCGCTCGTGCCAGGAACGGCTGCTCAACCCGCCGCCGCCGGGCCCGCCGCCGGTGGAGAAGAGCGTCGCCCCGGCCACCTCGCCCGCCACCTCGACGTCGGCACCGGCGGGCGCCGCCAGCCTCGCCGATGTCGGCGACACCGTGCTGCCGGAGGACACCCATGGCGACGCCAAGGCCCCGCCAGTGCTGGCACCGCACGTGATCGACATCCGCAACGACTACCTGATCACCTCGCTGATGAAGGACGTGATCCTGCATGGCACCGGCGCGGCCGCCCGGGCACTCAATCGGCCCGACCTCGCCGGCAAGACCGGCACCACCAACGATCATCGCGATGCCTGGTTCGTCGGCTTCAATGGCGACCTGTCGACGGCGGTATGGGTCGGCTTCGACGACTTCACCTCGCTGGGGCGCGCCAACGGCGTGGCCGAGTTCGGCGCCCAGGCGGCCCTGCCGATCTGGATGCAGTACATGGGTGCAGCGCTGAAGGGCCTGCCGGAGAACTCGCTGCCGATGCCGCCCGGCATCAGCACGATCACCATCGACCGCACCACCGGCCTGCCGGCACCACCGGGCGACACCGACACCATGCCCGAGGTCTTCAAGGTCGAGGACCTGGACAAGCTGCGCAGCCAGGCGGCGCAGCAGCAGCAGGACAAGGACAAGAAGCACGCCTACGACATTTTCTGACCCAGCAGGTAGGATCGATACCGCGACCGCCGCCCGGCCCAGGGCGGCGGCCACCGAGGAAGGAGCGAGACATGGCCCGAGGCGAGCATCACCGCATCCACGCCCATGACCGCCTGCAGCGCAACCGGCTGCGCGTCGCCCAGGAGGCTGCCCGGCTGATGAGCGAGCACGGCATCCGCGATTTCCACCACGCCAAGCTGAAGGCCTCCGAGCGGCTCGGCATCCTGGATGCGCAGAGCCTGCCCCGCAACGACGAGATCGAGCGCGCGCTGCGCGAACACCAGCGGATCTTCCAGGCCGACAGCCAACCGCAGCATCTGCGACGCTGCCGCGAGGCCGCGGTGGAGGCGATGCGCTTCCTCGATGACTTCCAGCCGCGCCTGGTAGGCGCCGTGCTGGAGGGAACCGCCGACGCACACTCGGCGATCTGCCTGCATCTTTTCAGCGATGATCCCGAGGCGGTGCTGCGCTTCCTGCATGGGCGCGGCGTACCGTACGAAACCCAGACCCGGCGACTGCGTACCAGCCGCGACGACACGGCCGAGTTCCCGGTGGCGCTGTTTTCCGCCGACGGCCTGCCCTTCGACCTGACGGTGCTTCCGGTGGATGCGCTGCGCCAGGCACCGGTCGATCGCATCGACGAGCGGCCGATGCGCCGTGCGGGGCTGGCCGCGGTGGAGCAACTGCTGCACGAGCAGGACGAGGAAGATGCCCTCGAGCGCAAGCTCGCCGCACTGCGCTGAAAAGCAAAACGCCCCGGTCAGCCCGGGGCGTTCTTCCTGAGGCGGCCCATCCGGCGCGACGCCGGACGGAAGCCTCGATCAGCGCTTGTCGGCAGGCACGAAGTCGCGCGGCACCGAGCCGGTGTAGACCTGGCGCGGACGACCGATGCGCGACCCCGGGGTCTCGTGCTGCTCGATCCAGTGCGCGATCCAGCCGGCCGTGCGGGCGATGGCGAACATCACGGTGAACATCTCGGTCGGGATGCCCAGCGCCTTGTAGATGATGCCGGAGTAGAAGTCGACGTTCGGATACAGCTTGCGCTCGACGAAGTACTCGTCCTTCAGCGCGGCTTCTTCCAGCTTCATCGCCACGTCGAGCAGCGGGTCGTTGACGCCCAGTTCGCCCAGCACCTTGTGGCACATCTCGCGGATGATCTTCGCGCGCGGGTCGAAGTTCTTGTACACGCGGTGGCCGAAGCCCATCAGGCGGAAGCTGTCGTTCTTGTCCTTGGCGCGCTTGACCGCGGTCTCGACCTTGTCCGGCGTGCCGATCTCCTCGAGCATCTTCAGCACCGCCTCGTTGGCGCCGCCGTGCGCCGGGCCCCACAGCGCGGTGATGCCGGCGGCGATCGAGGCGTACGGGTTGGCGCCGGTCGAACCGACCAGGCGGACGGTCGAGGTGGAGGCGTTCTGCTCGTGGTCGGCGTGCAGGATGAACAGCAGGTCCAGCGCCTTGGCGGCCACCGGGTTGAGCTGGAGCGGCTCGCTCGGTACCTCGAACATCATGTGCAGGAAGCGCGTGACGTACTCGAGATTGTTGCGCGGATAGCGCATCGGCCAACCGATCGAATAACGATAAGCCGCGGCGGCGATGGTCGGCATCTTGGCGATCAGGCGGATCGCGGCGAGCTTGCGGTCTTCCGGGTTATCGACGTCGAGATCGTCGTGATAGAAGGCCGACAGCGAGGCGATCGAGGCGGCCAGCATCGCCATCGGGTGCGCGTTGTGGTGGAAGCCCTGGAAGAAGTTCTTCAGCGACTCGTGCATCATCGTGTGATGCGTGATCTGGTGCTCGAAGCTGGCGAACTCGGCCTGCTTGGGCAGCTCGCCATTGAGCAGCAGATAGGCCACCTCGAGGAAGCTGGACTTCTCGGCCAGCTGCTCGATCGGGTAACCGCGGTACAGCAGCACGCCCTGGTCGCCGTCGATGTAGGTGATCGCGCTCTTGGTGGCAGCGGTGCTGCCGAAACCCGGGTCGTACGTGAAGTGGCCGGTGTCCTTGTACAGCGTGCCGAGGTCGATGCACGACGGACCCAGCGTGCCGCTCACCAGGGGCAGCTCGCTGCTGCGGTTGTTCGACTCGTCGGTCAGCTTGACGATCTTGGACTCGGACACGGAAACCTCCTTCACGTATGTCACCGCCGCAGGCGGCCACGGGCGCGGCACCGGCTGGCGAGGGAATCGGGACAGCGCCGGCTGGGGAAGACCAACGCTGCGACGGGCATCGGAGCGCCCGGGCCCGCAATTATCGCACAACCTCCCCGCGGACATGCGTCAGCGGATGGTCGAATGGCGGCCACGAAAAAAACACAGGGCAGGCGCGGAGCCTGCCCTGTGCTCGGTTTCTTGCAACGGCGGGCCATGGATCGGCCCGCGCAGAAGTCTTACTTCTGCGCGTAACGACGACGGAAGCGGTCGACGCGACCACCCTGGTCGATGGTCTTCTGCTTGCCGGTGTAGAACGGGTGCGAATGGCTGGAGATATCCACCTTGACCAGCGGGTACTCGTTGCCATCCTCCCACTTGACGGTTTCCTTCGCTGCAATCGTCGAGCGCGTCAGGAACGCGAAATCGGACGACAGGTCCTGGAACACCACGGGGCGGTAGTTCGGATGGATATCGGGCTTCATGACAGGCTCAAAGCTGCGGGTGAAAAGAGCGGCATTTTACTCAGCCGGGAACCGCCAGGTCAACCTTGGGCGCCGAGCGCCCTGCGCACCATCGCCGCGAAGCGCCCGGCATCGATCTCCAGCACGATGTTCGCATTGGCCGGCCGCTTGAGCCGCCCGGCCCAGTCCACCACGGTGGCGCCGCGGGTCAGGCGGCCATCGAGCTCCACCGCGACGTGACGCCGCTCGCTGCGGACGACGATGGACGGATCGATCGCCACCGCCATGGCCAGCGCGTCCGCAGCGATCACGCCGCTGCGGTCGTGCGTGCGATTGAACGCGCGGGCGGTACCGAATACCTGACCGAAGAACCGCGCGCGCTCGTCACCAGCGGCCAGCCAGCGATCGAACTCGGCATCGTCGAAGGCGTAACGGAGGGTCGCCTCCCAGTCCACCAGATCGAACTCCGGGAAGGCTTCGAACACCACATGGGCCGCCTCCGGATCGAAGCCGACGTTGAACTCGGCCGGCACCTTGCCGGTATTGCCGTGGCCGGTGACCGCCCCCCCCATCACCACCAGGCGCTTCACCCGATCGGGAAGCGTCGGATCCAGTCTCAGAGCCAGCGCCACGTTGGTCAGCGGGGCGAGCGCCACCACGGTGAGCTCGCCCGGCCGCTCGCGGGTCAGGCGCAGCAGTGCCAGCGCGGCGGCCTCGTCCTCCACCCCCGCCTGCGGCTCGGCAAAGCCGACGTCGCCGAACCCGTCGCTTCCATGGACGAAGGCGGCATCCTCCTCCGGCCGACGCACCAGCGGACTGGGGCAACCGGCGAACACAGGGGTACGGGCACCGACCAGATCGACCAGGGTTCGCGCGTTGCGCACGGTGTGGCCCAGTCCCACGTTGCCGGCAGCGACGCTCAACCCCGCAACGTCGGCATGGGCATGCGCCATCAGGATCGCCAGTGCGTCGTCGACGCCCGGATCGGTATCAATCAGCAGGTGCGGTTTACTCATGGTCCTTCACGTGGGTCGGTTCGAGCCGCCTAGCTTACGCGTGCCAAGGGAGACCGGACAACGCGAGCCGGGTCAGGCATGGGCGTAGCGCGCGGCGCCGCCGACCCAGCGCTCGATCAGCCGCTCGGCCGACTGCGGATGCTCGCGCAGCATGACCTCGCCGACCGACTGGACCGCGGCGAGCAGATGCGCATCGCGTGTGAGGTCGGCGATGCGGAAGGCGAGCTGACCGGTCTGGCGCGTACCGAGCACCTCGCCAGGGCCGCGCAGTTCCAGATCCTTTTCGGCGATGCGGAAGCCGTCGTTGGTGTCGCGCATCACCTGCAGGCGCTCCTGCGCCAGCGCACCGATCGGCGGCTGGTACAGCAGCACGCAGTTGGAGGCCACTGCGCCCCGACCGACCCGGCCGCGCAGCTGGTGCAACTGGGCCAGGCCCAGCCGCTCGCTGTTCTCGATCACCATCAGGCTGGCGTTGGGCACATCGACCCCGACCTCGATCACCGTGGTGGCCACCAGCACAGCCAGATCGCCAGCCTTGAACGCATCCATCACCGCCTGCTTGTCCTTCGGCTTCATGCGGCCGTGGATCAGTCCGACCTGCCGGTCCGGCAACGCGGCCACCAGTTCAGCGTGTGCCACCTCGGCGGCCTGCGCCCGCAGCTGTTCGGACTCCTCGATCAGCGTGCAGACCCAGTAGACCTGGCGCCCCTCGCGACAGGCATGGGCGATGCGCTCGATCACCTCGCCGCGGCGCGCGTTGGAGATCGCCACCGTCTGCACCGGCGTGCGCCCCGGCGGCAGCTCGTCGATGGACGAGACGTCCAGGTCGGCGTAGGCGCTCATCGCCAGCGTGCGCGGGATCGGCGTGGCGGTCAGCACGAGCTGGTGCGGCACCTGCTCACCCTCCAGCCCCTTGTCGCGCAGCGCCAGGCGCTGGTGCACGCCGAAGCGGTGCTGCTCGTCGACGATCACCAGCCCCAGCCGCCCGAACACCACACCCTCCTGCATCAGCGCATGGGTACCGACCACCACCGCCGCCCCCTCGGCGACGCGGGCGAGCGTCTTCTGCCGGGCCTTGCCCTGCACCTTGCCGGCCAGCCACTCCACCGCGATGCCGAGCGGCTCCAGCCACTGCCGGAAGTTGCGCAGGTGCTGCTCGGCGAGCAGTTCGGTGGGCGCCATCAACGCGACCTGGTAGCCCGACTCCACCGCGGCCAGCGCAGCCAGCGCCGCCACCACGGTCTTGCCGGAGCCGACGTCACCCTGCACCAGCCGCAGCATCGGCCTGGCCCGGGCCAGGTCCGCCGCGACCTCGCGCGCCACGCGCTGCTGCGCACCGGTCGGACGGAACGGCAGCGCGGCAAGGAAGCGCGCAACCAGCGCCCCGCCGCCACCCAGCGCCGGGGCGCGTCGCCTGCGCACGGCCGCACGCAGGCGCTTGAGGCTGAGATGCTGGGTCAGCAGCTCCTCGAAGGCCAGCCGCTGCTGCGAGGGATGGTGGCCGAGGGTGAGCTGGCCGAGATGGGCGTCTGCCGGCGGCCGGTGCACGTACAGCAGCGCCTCGCGCAGCGAGGTCAGGCCGTGCTCGGCGCACAGCGCCGGCGGGATCAGTTCCAGCGCCTCGTCGCCGGGCAGCAGCGCCAGCGCCTTGCCGACCACCCCGGCCAGTCGCCGCGTGCCCAGGCCCTCGGTGGTGGGATAGATCGGGTCGAGCAGCTCGTCGAGCACCAGCGGCGCGTTGCCGGCCAGCCGCTCGTACTGTGGATGCACCATCTCCAGCCCCTGCGGTCCGAGGCGCACCTCGCCGTAGCAGAGCAGGCGCGTGCCCGGCTTGAGCAGGTCGGCCTGCGCGCGATGGAAATGGAAGAAGCGCAGCAGCAGGCTCTGCCGGGTGCTGTCGCTCACCACGACCTTGAGCTGGGGGCGGTAGCGGAAACCGCGCTCCACCGCCTCCACCACCGCGTCGACCTGCACACGGTCGCCCGGGCGCAGGTCGGCGATGGGCGTCACCCGGGTGCGGTCCTCGTAGCGCAACGGCAGGTGGAACCAGAGGTCCTGCACCCGCTCCAGGCCCAGTCGCGCCAACGACTCGGCCAGCGCAGGACCGACGCCGGGCAGCGTGGTGACCGGACGCAGCCCGGGGGGCTCGTCGGCGGGAGCGGGAGTCGATCGGGAACGGGCAGCCATCCCGCCAAGCCTAGCCGAGGCGGCGGCCCCGCCGCACCGGCGCAGGAGCGCACCGGCGTGGGTGGTGGCCGCGGCGACGGATCAGTCGAGCACCATCACCGCGTCGACTTCGACCTGGGCCTCCTTCGGCAGCGCCGAGACCTCGATCGTCGAACGCGCGGGATACGGCGCCTCGAAATACTCGGCCATCACCGCATTGACCTCGCCGAAATGCGCCAGATCGGTGACGTAGATGCCCACGCGCACGATCTGCGCCAGCGAGCCGCCGGCCGCAGCCGCCACGGCCGCAAGGTTGTCGAACACGCGACGGGTCTGCGCGCGGATGTCGCCCTGCACCAGCGCGCCGGTCGCCGGATCCAGCGGGATCTGCCCGGAGAAATACACCGTGTTTCCGGCGCGCACGGCCTGCGAATAGGGGCCGATGGCGGCGGGCGCCTGGTCGGTGGCGATGATGCTGCGGGACATGGGACACCTCGGGTTCGGGGGAAGGATCGCGGAGCGCCGCATCGTGCGACGGCCGGCCGGTCCGAGGCAAGCGCCGGTCAGAGCGGGTAGCGGTGCGCCGCGCTGACCACGCCGGTACGCCGCACACGGCGAATCACCTCGGCCAGGTGGCGGCGGCTCTTCACTTCCATGGTGAACAGCAGCGTGGCGGCCGCCGCGTCGCGCTCGACATATTCCACGTTCTCGATGTTGGAATCGGCGTCCGCGATCGCCGAGGCCACCGTGGCCAGCACGCCGGGGCGATTGATGACCTCGATGCGCAGCTCGGCACGGTAGTCGCCCTGCACGTCGCGGTCCCATTCGATCGACACGCGACGCTCCGGCTGCTTGCGCAGCTCGGCCACGTTCGGGCACTCCTCACGGTGCACCACGATGCCCTTGCCGGCGGAGAGGTAGCCGACGATGTCGTCGCCGGGCAACGGATGACAGCAGTTGGCGAAGCTCAGCACGCCGCGTTCGGCGCCGGTGATGCGGATCTTCTCGCTGCTCGGTGCCGCCGTCGCCACGGCGCGGGACGCTTTCTTGCCCCGCGCCGCCACCAGCTGCGCGGCGACCACGTCCGGCATCCGGTTGCCCAGCGCGATGTCGGCCAGCAGCTCCTCCAGCCGATGCAGCTTTGCATCGGCGAGGAAGCGGTCGAGCACGGCCGGCGCGATGCCATCGAGGCTGGAGCCGAGCGCATCGAGCGCACGGTCGAGCATGCGATGGCCGAAATCGACCGCGTCCTCGTGCTGCAGATGCTTGAGGAACTGGCGGATCGCCGTGCGCGCCTTGCCGGTGACCACCGACTCCAGCCAGGCCGGGTTCGGCACCGCCGACGGCGCGGTGATGATCTCCACCAGCTGCCCGGACTCCAGCCGCGTGCGCAGCGGCACCAGCTTCTTGTCCACGCGCGCGGCCACCGCATGGTGGCCGACGTCGGTGTGCACGGCGTAGGCGAAGTCCAGCGCGGTGGCGTTGCGCGGCAGCGAGAGGATGTCGCCGCGCGGCGTGAACAGGTAGACCTCGTCCGGGAACAGGTCGATCTTGACGTTCTCGATGAACTCGCTCGACGAGGCGGTGTTGGCCTGGCTGTCGGCCAGAGCGGACAGCCACTCGCGCGCCCGCGCCTGTGCGCTGTTGGCCGGGCCGGAGTCGGTCTTGTAGGCCCAGTGGGCGGCGACGCCCCGCTCGGCCACCGAATCCATCTCGGCGGTGCGGATCTGCACCTCGATCGGCGCACCGAACGGCCCCAGCAGTACCGTGTGCAGCGACTGGTAGCCGTTGGCCTTCGGAATCGCGATGAAATCCTTGAAGCGGCGGTCCACCGGCTTGTACAGCGTGTGCACCGCGCCCAGCGCCATGTAGCAGCGCATCGCGGTATCGACCACCACGCGGAAGCCATAGACATCCATCAGCTGGGCGAACGTCTTGTGCTCGCTGCGCATCTTCGAATAGATGCTCCACGGCGACTTGATGCGCCCGACCACGCGGGCCTCGATGTGCTCGGAGGCAAGGCGCTGGGTAAGCGCCGCCTCGATCTTGCCCATCGCCTCGCGCCGGTTGCCCAGCGCCGCGCGGATGCGCTCGCTGATCACCCGGTAGCGGTCCGGATGAAGGCCACGGAAACCCAGGTCCTGCAGCTCGGCCTTGAACTTGTTCATGCCCAGCCGCTGCGCGATGGGCGCGTAGATCTCCAGCGTCTCGCGCGAGATGCGGCGGCGCGAGGAGGTGTCCTTCGCACCCAGCGTGCGCATGTTGTGCAGACGGTCGGCCAGCTTGATCAGGATCACCCGGATGTCGCGGGCCATCGCCAGGAGCATCTTGCGGAAGCTCTCCGCATCGGCCTCCTGGCGGCTGCCGAACTTCATCTTGTCCAGCTTGGTGACGCCATCGACCAGCTCGGCCACGGTCTCGCCGAACTCGCCCGCCAGCTCGACGCGGCTCAGTTGGGTGTCTTCCAGCGTGTCGTGCAGGATCGCGGCGATGATGGTCTCGGCGTCCAGGCCCAGCTCGGCCAGGATGCCGGCCACGGCGACCGGATGGGTGATGTAGGGCTCGCCACTCTTGCGCGCCTGCCCCGCATGCGCATGAGCACCGACGCGGAAGGCGCGAACGACACGCTCGACCTGGTCTTCAGGGAGGTAGGCGAGGCGGTCTTTGAGTGCCAGGACGTAGTCCGGCAACGCCGCGTCCTGCGAAGGATCCGTCGCGGCGACGGGTGCGGGAATGCGCTGCCCGCTCAGACAGTCACCCCGCGCGGGGCGACCGGACGACAGCAGGCACCATCACGGAGATCGGCGGCTTCCGCCACCGATCCCGTGCAGCGCATGGTGCCGTCGGAGCACATGCTCAGTCGTCCCCGCCCTTGGAGAGATCGTCGTCCACCTCGGCCGCGGCCCACTCCAGCGCCTCGCGCTCGGCACGCTCGCGTTCGGCGCGGTCGATCTCGTCGATGGTGGCCTGGTCGATGCGGCGATCGGCAATCTCGCGCAGCGCAAGCACGGTAGGCTTGTCATGGTCCGGATTGACGGCCGGCTCGGCGCCCTTGGACAGCTGGCGGGCGCGCTTGGTCGCCATCAGCACCAGCTCGAAACGGTTGTCGACCACCTCAAGGCAGTCTTCCACGGTAATGCGTGCCATGCGAAATCCTCAGGCGGTAAAGCAACTTGGAAGGTCGTTCAGTGTATCCAGCGTAGGCTTTGCTGGCAATGCGCCAACCCGTATCATGCCCGGTTGGTCTGCCGCCGGTTCAGGACGAAAGCGCGGCGAAACGCGTGCATATTATAAAACCGAGAAGTACACTTAATTTTCCCACGGCACCGCAACGGACTACTCACCGATGCCTTTTCCCCACATTCCTTCATGGCTGCGCCGGGTCGCTGCGCTCGGCCTGGTTTCGCTGCTCGCCGGCTGCGCCATCGCCAAGCCGCGCACCGACGACCCGCTCGAGAAGGTCAACCGCAAGGTCTATGCGTTCAACGACGCCGTGGACCAGGCGGTGATCCGTCCGGTCGCGGTGGGCTACCGCAAGATCACCAATCCACCGGTGCGCCGCTCGGTGAGCGACTTCTTCACCAACCTGCGGCAGCCGGTCACCGTGGCCAACGACCTGCTGCAGGCCCGCCCCAAGCAGGCGCTGCAGAGCACCGGGCGGTTCCTGGTCAACCTGACCCTGGGTATCGGCGGCCTGTTCGACCCGGCCAGCTCGCTCGGCCTGCCGCTGCAGCAGACCGATTTCGGCGTCACCCTGGCCCGCTGGGGCGTGCCGGAGGGCGACTACATCGTGCTGCCGTTCCTCGGCCCCTCCACGGTGCGCGACGTCTGGCAGGTGCCGGTGGATGGCTACTTCTTCGACCCGCTGACGATCTACGCCCGCAACCACAGCTATCACTACGGCCAGCAGTACATCCCGCAGCTGGTCTATCTGGTGAACCTGCGCTCGCGCGCCTTCGACGCGGAGGGATTCCTCAAGTCCGCGTACGATCCCTATGTGTTCGTGCGTGACGCCTATCGTCAACGCCGGCTGTACAAGATCTACGACGGCAACCCGCCGGCCAGCGTGATCGACCAGATGCAGGGGCTCGACCAGCAGGGCTTCGATCCCGACGAACTGCTGCAGGAGCAGCACCAGTGGGAGAACAAGCATCCGAAGCAGGCCGACCAGGGCGAGCAGCCCGGCAGCCACTGAGGTCATCCGCGACGGAAATGAAAAAGGCCCCGTACCGGGGCCTTTTTTGCAGGTCGCTACCGGCGACTCAGCCTGCCGCCAACAGCGACTCCACCTCGCACACCTGGGCCAGCCGCCGCATTCCGGCCGGCAGTCCCCGCACCCGCAACGACTGCCCCTGCTTCCCCGCCTCGGACAACACGGCCAGCACGCAGGCCAGGCCGGCGCTGTCGCTGCGCTCCACCGCGGAGAGGTCCAGCACCTGGGCAGGCGCCCGGGCCAGCCGCTCGCGCAGGGAACGCCAGGTGGCATTGGCCGTATCGAAGGTCAGCACGCCGCGGACGGCAAGCGTGCCATCCGCGCGGTCCTCGAGCTGGCAGCCGGCAGCCGTCACGGGGCCTTTGCCTTGCTGTCCTGTTCCATCGACTTCAGGGCGTCTTCGCCGCGCGTCTCCAGGTTGGTGATCAGCTTGTCGATGCCGACCTTGCGGATCTCCGCATCCACCTGGTTGCGGTAGTTGGTGATGTAGGAGATGCCCTCGATGATCACGTCGTAGGCCTTCCACTCACCGCTGCGGGTCTTGCGGAACGCGTAGTCGACGGCGACCTTCTTGCCATCCTCCAGCACTACCTGGGTGCGCACCACGGTGCGCTTGTTGTTGAGATCACCGTTGAACGGCAGCACCACCACCGCGCCCTTGGTGTAGTTCAGCAGGCCTTCCGCGTAGCGGTTGGTGATCGAGTTGTAGAACGCCTTGGCGAAGCGCTCGCGCTGCTCCGGCGTGGCCTCGCGCGCATGCTGGCCGAGCACCAGGATCGAGGCGTAGTCGATGTCGAAGTGCGGCAGGAAAATGTCATCGATCACGCCGATGAGCTTTTCCTTGTTGTTCTTCAGCTCGTCGCGGTGGCCGGCGATGGTGGTGTCCAGATCGTGCGCGATGGTCTGCACGACCTGCTCCGGGGTCTGCTGCGCGGACGCCGCCGGGGCGGGATCCTGCGCCAGCGCCGGAGTGGCGAGCGCGGCACCGAAGGTCAGGGCCAGGGCTAGGGCGATGGGACGCAACATGGGGAAACTCCAGGGGGAGGGATTTCGGGAAACCATCACTTGGCGTCGGACGACTTGCCGCCGCTCTTGTCGCCCGGCGAGCCGTTGACCAGGAACTTGCCGATCAGGTCCTCCAGCTGCATGGCGGACTGGGTGAGGATCATCTCGTCACCGTCCTTGAGCATGTCGGGGGAGCCGCCGGGCTGGATCGCAACGTACTGGCTGCCGATCAAACCGCTGGTGAACACCGCCGCCGAGGAATCGTCGGGAATCTGGTCGTACTTCTTGTCGATCGACAGGGTCACCAGCGCGTCCAGCTTGACCGGGTCGGCCTGTACCGACTTGACGCTGCCGATCGCCACGCCAGCCATCTTCACCGGGGCGCCGGGCGACAACGCGCCGACGTTGGTGAAACGGGCCTTCACTGCGTAGGTGCCACCCAGGTCGTCGGCAGCCGCACCGGCGCCGAAGAACTTGCCCAGCATCGCCTCGAGCGGCTCGGTGGACTTGCTCAGGGCAAGCCGGCTGCCATCCTTCACGTACTGCTTGGCGGTGCCGTACTGCAGGCCCACGTACTGGTCGCCCAGCAGGCCGCTGGTGTAGATCGTGGCGACCGAATCGACCGGGATCTGGCCGTACTTCCTGTCGATCGACAGGGTGACGTCCGCCACCTCCTTGCCGGGCTCCAGCGAGATCGACTCGACCTGGCCAACCCGCACGCCCGCCACCTTCACCGGCGCACGCTCCTTGAGCTGGCCGACGTTGGCGAACTGGGTGGTGACGTCGTAGCTGGGCCCCTGGCTGACGTTGGCCACCGAGGTGGTCTGCGTGGCCAGATAGGCCAGCGCGGCAAAGCCGAGCACGATGAACAGGCCGGTGCCGACGGCATAGGATTTTCGCTGGGTCACGGCACGATCCTCGAAGCGGAAGAGACGGAAGAAATCATGGAAGTCACATCAGGAAGGCGGTAAGCACGAAGTCCAGCGCCAGGATGGCGATGGACGAGGCAACCACGGTACGGGTGGTGGCGTAAGCCACGCCCTCGCTGGTCGGCGGGGTGGTGTAGCCCTGGAACACGGCGATCAGCGAGACCACGGCGCCGAACGCCACGCTCTTGTAGACGATGCCGTTGACCACGTCCTTCCAGACGTCGACGTTGGCGGTCATGTTCGACCAGAAGGTGCCGTTGTCGATACCCAGCCAGGTCACCCCGACCAGATGACCACCGAAGATGCCCAGCGCGCAGAACACGCTGCACAGCAACGGCATGGCGATCAGGCCGGCGAGGAAGCGTGGCGCCACGACGTAGGCGATCGGGTCCACCGCCATCATCTCCATCGCGGCGATCTGGTCGGTGGCGCGCATCAGGCCGATCTCGGCGGTGATCGAGGTGCCGGCGCGACCGGCGAACAGCAGCGCGGTGACCACCGGGCCCAGTTCGCGGTAGATCGCGATCGCCACCACCGTGCCGCTGGCCGCGGTGCCGCCGAAGATCGACAGCACGTAGTACAGCTGCAGGCCCAGCACCATACCCACGAACAGGCCGCAGGTCATGATGATGGTCAGGCTCATCGCGCCGACGAACCACAGCTGGCGCACGGTCTCGCGGACGTAGCGGAAGCTGCCCGGCACCGCCTTAAGGATGGTCAGCAGGAACAGGCCGCATTGACCGATCTGGGCCAGCGCCTCGGTCACCATGTTGCGTTGGGTCTGCGCGCTCATGCCTGGCTCCGCGGAAAGCCCAGCGACTGGGCGTAGTCGCCGGCCGGGTACTGGAACGGCACCGGGCCATCGGCCTCGCCACCGAAGAACTGCCGCGTCCACGGAGAGCCGTCGTCGGCGATCGTCTTCGGATCACCCTGCGCCACGACCTTGCCGTTGGCGATCAGGTAGACGTGGTCTGCGACCTGCTTGATCGCGTCCAGCTCGTGCGCCACCAGCACGCTGGTGATGCCGAGCGTGTCGTTGAGCGTGCGGATCAGCTTGAGCACCTGGTTCAGCGCGATCGGGTCCAGACCGACAAACGGCTCGTCGTAGAGGATCAGCATCGGGTCGAACACGATCGCCCGCGCCAGCGCCACACGCCGCGCCATGCCACCGGAGAGCTCGCTGGGCATCAGCGCCGCCGCGCCGCGCAAGCCGACCGCCTGCAGCTTCAGCAGCACCACGTTGCGGATCAGCTCTTCCGACAGATCGGTGTGCTGGCGCAGCGGGAAGGCGACGTTCTCGAACACGTCGAAGTCGGTCAACAACGCCGAGTTCTGGAACAGGTAGCCGATCTGTTCGCGCAGCTTGAACAGCTGGCTGCGCGACAGCTCGCCGACATCCTGTCCATCGACCAGCACCTGTCCGGCGTCGCCGGCCATCTGGCCGGTGATGTGCTTGAGCAGGGTGGTCTTGCCGGTGCCACTGGGCCCCATGATGGCGGTGATGCGGCCACGCGGGATGTCCATGTCCAGGGCATCGAAAATGGTCTTGCCGCTGAGCACCGTGGTCAGGCCGCGAACGCTTACCAGCGGCTCGGCATCGGTGGTCGGACGTAAGGGATCGGTCATCGGGAAGGGGCGCGACGAAAGAAGGACAAGGTAGCCGAAGCGGGCCTCCCGCGCCATTGCACGGAGGCCCGCGAGAGACCGCGGGATGCAACGCAAGTTTCTGCTGCCACGGGGAAAATCCCGCCGGGTCGCGAATCCGGCCTCAGGGAGCCAGCAAGGCCTCGATCAGGGCCTGGTGCCGCGCCCATTGCAGCGGGCTGCGCAGGCGTACCGCGTGCACGATCGCCTGCAGATCGTCCAGCGCATCCTCGAAGCGATCGTTGACCACGATGTAGTCGAACTCGTGCGCGTGGGCGATCTCCTCGCGGGAGTTGTGCAGGCGGCGCTCGATCACTTCCGGCGCATCCGACCCGCGCCCGCGCAACCGCCGCTCCAGCTCGGGCCGCGACGGCGGCAGGATGAACACGCTGACACAATCGGGCTTGGCCGCGCGGATCTGTCGGGCGCCCTGCCAGTCGATCTCCAGCAGCACGTCGCGCGACTGCGCCAGCAGGCCGTCGACCGTGGTGCGCGAGGTACCGTAGAGATTGCCGTGCACCTCGGCATGCTCGAGGAAGATGCCCTCGGCCACCTCGCGCTCGAACTCGGCGCGCTCGACGAAATAGTAGTGGCGGCCGTACTGCTCGCCGGGCCGCGGCGGCCGCGTGGTGTGCGAGACCGACAGCGAGATCGTGGGCTCGCGCTCCAGCAGCGCATTGACCAGGGTCGACTTGCCGGCCCCCGAGGGCGCCGCCACCACGAAGAGGGTTCCTGCCGCCGACGTGCTCATTCGATGTTCTGCACCTGTTCGCGCATCTGTTCGATCAACACCTTCAGTTCGACCGCCGCGTTGGTGCTGCGCGAGTCCACCGACTTGGAGCCCAGTGTGTTGGCCTCGCGGTTGAACTCCTGCATCAGGAAGTCCAGCCGGCGCCCCACCGGTTCGGCCAGTCCCAGCACGCGGCGCGCCTCGGCGATGTGGGTGGTGAGGCGGTCGAGCTCCTCGTCGACGTCGGCACGGGTGATCTGCAACACCAGTTCCTGCTCCAGCCGGCCCGGGTCGGCCGGCTGCTTGAGGTCGGCCAGCCGGCCCTCCAGCCGGGTGCGCAGCGCGGCGCGGATATCCGGCATCCAGCCGCGCACGTCGGCGACCACCCGTTCGATCGCGTCCAGCCGCTCGCGCAGCATGTCGGCGGTCTTGGCGCCTTCGCGCTCGCGGGTCGCCGCCAGGGCGTCCAGCGCGCGGTCCAGCACGGCGAACAGCGCCTCCTGCAACGCATCGTTGTCCACGTCGGCGCGGTCGAGCAGTCCCGGGAAACGCAGCAGTTCGGTGAACTCCACCTGCATCGTCGGAAAACGTGGCTGCAGCTCGCGGGCCAGCTCGGTCAGGCGGGCCAGCATGCCTTCGTTGAGCTGCAGCGCATCGTTGCGACCCTCGCCGCGCAGACGCACGGTGAGATCGAGCTTGCCGCGCGACAGCCGCGCCGCGACCCGCTCGCGCAGCAACGGCTCGAAGCCGCGCAACTCATCCGGCAGGCGGGGGCTGATTTCCAGGTAGCGGTGATTGACCGTGCGCAGCTCGCAGCTCAGCGCTCCGGTGGGGCCTGCCAGGTCAGCCGAGGCGTAGGCAGTCATGCTGCGGATCATGGGGGCCCTTGCGGAGATGCCGAGAAAGAGCGCAATGGTAAACTTTCCCGTCCTGCCCTGCCCAATCAGGCTCCCCGACCCATGCAAACCGTCAGCCGCCCCAGCGGACGCGCCAGCGACCAGCTGCGCCCGATCGCCATCGAACGCCGTTTCACCCGCCACGCCGAAGGCTCGGTGCTGGTCAGCTTCGGCGACACCCGCGTGCTGTGCACCGCCAGCATCGAGGACCGCGTGCCGCCGTGGCTGCGTGGCAAGGGTGAGGGCTGGATCACCGCCGAGTACGGCATGCTGCCGCGGGCCACCCATACCCGCATGCAGCGCGAGGCGGCCAAGGGTGGCCAGGGCGGCCGCACCATGGAAATCCAGCGACTGATCGGCCGCAGCCTGCGCGCCTGCGTGAACCGCCAGGCGCTGGGCGAACGCGTGATCACCCTGGACTGCGACGTGATCCAGGCCGACGGCGGCACCCGTACCGCGGCGATCACCGGCGGCTATGTGGCGCTGGTCGACGCGGTGAACCACCTGATGGCGCGCGAGAACCTCAAGCGCAACCCGATCATCGGCGCGATCGCGGCGGTGTCGGTGGGCATCTACAAGGGTCAGCCGGTGCTGGACCTCGACTATGCCGAGGACTCGGACTGCGACACCGACATGAACGTGGTGATGAACGACGGCGGCGGCTTCATCGAAGTACAGGGCACCGCCGAAGGTCATGCGTTCCGCCGCGACGAGATGGATGCCCTGCTGGCCCTGGCCGAAAAGGGCGTGGGCGAACTGGTCGCCGCCCAGCGCGCGGCGCTGGCCGAGGGCTGAGCGATGAGACGCATCGTCCTGGCCAGCGGCAACCCCGGCAAGCTCGCCGAGTTCGGTCAGCTGCTGGCCGACGCCGACTTCGAGGTCGTCGCGCAGGGCGCGCTGGGCGTGGAGGACATCGAGGAAACCGGCCTCACCTTCGTCGAGAACGCCCTGCTCAAGGCCCGCCACGCCGCCCGCGTCACCGGCCTGCCCGCGCTGGCCGACGACTCCGGCCTGTGCGTGGACGTGCTCGGCGGCGCACCGGGCCTGTACTCGGCGCGCTACGCAGGCACGCACGGTGACAACGCCGCGAACAACACGCGGCTGCTGCGCGAGCTCGACGGCCGCCCCGACGCCGAGCGCCGGGCCTTCTTCATCTGCGTGCTGGTGCTGCTGCGCCACGCCGAGGATCCGGCCCCGCTGGTCGCCGAGGGCCGCTGGCACGGCCGCGTGCTGCACGCGCCGCGTGGCGAGGGTGGCTTTGGCTATGACCCGCTGTTCCTGCCGGACGGGCACGAACGGGCGGCCGCCGAACTGGACAAGGCGCTGAAGAACCGCATCAGCCACCGCGGCCAGGCGCTGGCGCAGCTGCACGCACGACTGGCCGACCTCGCCGCCTGAGATGGCCCTGGTCGCTCCGCCACTGGCGCTGTACGTGCACATGCCGTGGTGTGTGAAGAAGTGCCCGTACTGCGATTTCAATTCGCACGGCCTGCGCGACGCCCCGCCCCCCTACGCCGACTACATCGACGTGCTGCTGGCCGATCTAGAAGCCGATATGCGCGACTTCGGCGCCGCGCTGCACGGCCGCCCGATCGTCAGCGTGTTCTTCGGCGGCGGCACGCCGAGCCTGTTTGCGCCGGAGCTGGTTGCCCGCTTCCTCGATGGCGCCCGCGCCCGGCTGCCGTTCGTCGACGACGCCGAGATCACGCTGGAGACCAATCCCGGCACGGTCGAGCACGGCCGCTTCGACGGCTACCTCGCCGCCGGGGTGAACCGGCTCTCGTTCGGCGTCCAGAGCTTCGACGACGACAAGCTCAGGCGGCTCGGCCGCATCCACTCGGCCGGCGAGGCCGAGGCGGCGGTGAAGTCGGCCCAGGATGCCGGCTACGCCAACATCAACCTCGACCTGATGTATGCGCTGCCGCAGCAGACGCTCGAGGGCGCGCTGGCCGACGTGGCACGCGCCGTGGCGCTGGCGCCCACGCACCTCTCGCACTACCAGCTCACGCTGGAGCCGAACACCGCCTTCGCCGCCAACCCGCCGCCGCTGCCCGACGACGACCACGCCTGGGCGATGCAGGAAGCCTGCGAGTCCGCCCTGGCCGACGCCGGCTACGGTCAGTACGAGATCTCGGCCTATGCCCGGCCCGGTCGGCGCTGCACGCACAACCTCAACTACTGGCGCTTCGGCGACTACCTCGGCATCGGCGCCGGCGCCCACGGCAAGCTCACCGATACGGCCTCTGGACAGGTGCGGCGCCGCTGGAAGCAGCGGCTGCCCCGTACCTATCTCGAGGCGGCCGGGGGCCCGGCCCGCGTCGGCGGCGACCAAGCGGTGGACACCAGCGACCTGCCGTTCGAATACATGCTCAACGCGCTGCGCCTGATCGACGGCGTGCCGATGGACGAATTCAGCGCCTTCACCGGCCTGCCGCCCGAGCGCATCGCCACGCCCCTCGCCGACGCCCGCAGGCGCGGCTGGCTGATCGACGACCCGACCCGGCTGGCCACCACGCCGCTGGGCCAGCGCTTCCTCAACGACGTCATCGGCGCCTTCCTGTCCTGACCGACCGCCAGGACTGTGCCGCCCGTCACGCCGGCACTTCGCGCAACTTGCTCAAGTTCTACCTCAAGGGTCCGTCACAGGGCGGGCCGGATGACGCACACCGGCAGGAAGCCCCTTTCCATCCACGCAAGGCGCTCTCTTACGCATGAACGGACCCGCTCCCACCCACACCCGTCTCTCCGGCACGCAAGGCACCCGCCTGTTCACCGCCGAGGAACTGCGCGAGTACGCGGTCGCCTTCTCGCCACCGGTGGAGGAACGCGCCAGCGTGGCCCAGCCGGTGCTGGCCGGGCGCGGGCCGGGTTTCGACAAGCTGCGCTTCCCGCTGCGTACCGGCAAGCAGACCATCGGCCGGCGCGGCGACAACGACATCGTGCTGGACGACCCCAGCGTCTCCGCCTCGCACGCCTGGCTGATCAACCAGCAGGGCCATTACGTGATCATGAACACGCTCTCGACCAACGGCGTGTTCGTCAACGGCCGCCGCGTGCACGAGGCGATCCTGCGCCATGGCGACCGCATCCGTCTCGGCCAGGCGGAGTTCGTGTTCCTGACCCGCGAGCGTGGGGTCGGCCGACTCGGCCGTGCCGCCTGGATCGGCGGCGCGAGTCTGCTGCTCGCCGGCATCGGCGCCCTGGCCTGGTGGCTGCACTGATGCTCTCGGCCGTCCGCGATCCGCAGCGGCCGAAGATGCTGGGCCGCTACCGCATCGAAGGCGTGCTCGGCACCGGCGCGATGGCGGTGGTCTACGCCGGCTACGACCCGCAGATCGAACGCGAAGTGGCGATCAAGTGCCTGCATGCCGGCGTGGCGGCGGACGAGGGCTACCGGCGCCGTTTCCTGGTCGAGGCACGCGCGGCCGGTCACCTGAGCCATCCGCACATCGTCACCCTGTTCGATGCCGGGCAGACCGACGACGGCCGCCCCTACATCGCGATGGAGCGGCTGTCCGGCGACACCCTGGCCAGCCGTGCCGCCAAGGACGGCCTGCCGCCATTGCCGACGGTGATCGAGCTGGCGATCCAGATGGCCTCCGCGCTGGACTACGCCCACGCCCACGGCGTGGTGCACCACGACATCAAGCCGGAAAACATCATGCTGGCCGACGGCTGGCGCCACGCCAAGATCGCCGACTTCGGCATCGCCGAGCGGCGCGGCGCGCAGCGCAACACCGGCGGCCCACGCACCGAGGTCGGCGGCACCCCGGCCTACATGGCGCCGGAGCACCTGCGCGGCGAGCGGACCGATGCCCGCAGCGACCTGTATTCGTTGGGCGTGGTGCTTTACTGGCTGCTGGCCGGACGCCTGCCCTGGAGCGAAACCGAGGACGTGCTGCGCCTGATCGAGGAACGCCAGCAGTCCCCGCTGCCGCCGCTCGAGCCGATGGACGTCGCGGCGCCCTCGATCCTCATCGACATCGTCCACACCCTGCTGGCACCGGACGCGGCCACCCGCTATCAGCGCGGCAGCGAGGTGGTGGCGGATCTGCAACTGGCCAAGCGCGAGTACGAGCGCCTGCACGAGCAGCCGCTGGTGGGGCGGATCGTGTCGCTGCGGCTGCGCTGGTCGGCCCTGCTCGGCGTCACGCTGAGCCTGGTGCTGCTGGTCGGGATGATCGCGATCTACGCCATGCAGGGGCGCGCGGTGAGCGGGCTGGCGCTGGATTTCGGCGGTTCGCTCGGTCGCATGGTCGCCAGCGAGTCGGCCGAAGACCTGCTGCTGGGCGACCACGCCGCCACCCGTGCGCTGGTCGAGGACATGGCTCGCAACCACCAGATCCGCTACCTGGCCATCGCCGACCGCGACGGCCAGGTGGTGGCCAGCACGCAGTCGCAGGAGGTGGGGCACGGCCTGCCGGCGCTTCCCGCGACGCCGCTGGCACGCCGTGGCGACATCGACAGCTACCGCGAAGACCGCGGCGGCGGCGACGGCCTGCTGCTGTTCAACGCGCCGATCCAGTACCAGGCGGCCAACGTCGGCACCCTGCGGCTGGGCATCAGCCGCACGCCGCTGCGTGCCGCCCAGAGGACCACCCTCGGAGTGATCGCGACCGTACTGGGCGTCACCCTGGTCGCGGTGCTGTTCGCCGCCTACGTCCTGTTCCGCCGGCTGCTCGGTCCGCTCGCCCTGATCGGCGACGCCATGCTGCGGGTGGCGCGTGGCGATCTGCGTTATCGCATCCGGCTGGTGCGGCAGGACGAACTGGGCCGTCTGTTTGCCGCCTTCAACCTGATGGCCGGCGCGCTGCAGTCTCGCCAACGACGACCGCTGGCACCACGCACGCAGCGCGGTCCCGGCGCGGTGGCTGCACTGGAGCGCGGCCACCGCACCCCTACCACCCGAACGCGCCCATCCGCGTCGGACTGACCCGCTTTCAGAGCTGCTTGAGGCGGCGCTGCAGCTCCAGCGCCCGCGCACGGTAGGCGATGGCCGGCTCATAGCCCGGCTCGATCGCCAGCACGCGGTCCCACAGCGCGATCGCCGGCGTCAGCTTCTGGTCGCGATACAGCACGATGGCCCGTTCGTGGCAGGTGGACACCAACTGCTGGCGCAGCGCGTCGGCAGCTCCCCGATCCGAAGCCAGGCCCGGGTCTTCCTTCAGCGCATCGTCCAGTTTCGCCAGCGCCTGGGTCTCCCGACCGGCACGCAGCAACGACAGGCTCTCGCGCTGCAACGCCTGCGAGCGGACGGCAGCCGAACCGGACGACGCCTCGGCCACGGCCGGAGCGGCCGGCCGCACCGCGCCCCGGCGGCTCTTCGGCAACTTCACCTTCTGCCCCACCCACAGGCGGGAGGGGTCGTCCGACCCGTTGTAGCGGGCCAGGATCAGGAACTGGCGGCCGTCGCCGAGATAGCGCCTGGCCAGGGTGCTGAACGACTCTCCCGCCTGCACCTCATGGACCTGCGCGGGCGGACCGAGCCGTTCGCGCGGATCGTCGGTGAGCTGGTGCAGCAGATCCTCGGCGGCGCGGTCACCGGGATGAGCCTCGAGGTAGCGGCAGAGGTAGCGCTCGCCCTCCTCGTAGTGACCACGCTGCAGCTGCCGGTTGACGATCCAGGCCAACGGATGCAGCTCGACCGGCGGGGGAGCCGGGGCCGCCACGGGTGCCGGAGGCGGTGCAGGCGGGGCCGGCGCGACCTTCGGCGGCGGATGCAACAGGCCCTGCAGCTGGGCACAGCCGCCGAGGGCCAGCAGCATGGGCAGCCAGACCAGGCGCCGGGCCATGCCAGGCGCATGCGTGGAGGAGGAATCAGCGTGGCTCAGGGACATGCAGCGAAACCTGTCGACCGGAAAATGTGGCATCGGTGTGCCGGCGGACGGCAAACGCACCGAGGATCCTGGACCATGCGCGCCGCATCGACGCGAGCAGGTGAAAAGGGGCCGGCTCCGCACGGACCAGGATGAGGGCGGCATTGTCGCCTTCCCCCCGTCCCCGGCGCAGCACCAGCGAGAGCGCCTCGCGCACGGCGAGCGAGGGGTCGGCATAATCGGCGAACGCGGCCAGCTCCGCCCCGGACAGGTGCGCCCACACGCCATCGCTGCACAGGGCGAAGCGCTGGTCGCGCCGCCGCGGCGCGTAGCCATGCTCGACCTCCGGCCGGCGTGCGCCACCCAGCCCCCGCAACAACTGATGCTGGTCCGGCGCGCTGCCGGCCTGGTCTGCGGCCAGTTCGCCGCGCCGGACGCGCTCCTGCACCAGACTGTGGTCCTCCGTGCAGCCCGCGACGCGGTGGTGCTCGATACGGTAGAGCCGGCTGTCGCCGACATGCGCCCAGAAGGCGTGTCGCCCCTTGAGAAGCAGTGCCACGACGGTCGCGCGGGGGGAGGCATCGGCCAGCGCCGCCCCACGCCGCAGCAATTCGAGATGCGCCTCCTGGCAGAACTGCTCGAGAAACACCGCGCCGGGCAGGTTGCGCCAGTCACCCCGCGTCCAGAGCGACTTCGCGGCGGCGATCACCCCCGCCGAAGCCAGTTCGCCGGCGCCCTCCCCACCCATGCCGTCCGCCAGAACCAGCAGCCAGGTCGCGGAAAGCGGATCGTGCAGGCACACCAGGTCGTCCTGCTGGGTGGGTCGCCCACCCCGGCAGCGCCCGGCGCCGACCGTGCCCCAGCACGGCGCGTCGATGGTCGCGATGTCGATCTGCTGCTCCACCGGTTGCTACCGCCCCTGCGTCCACGCCGATGGCGTGGGCCTACGATACGGGGCTTGCGGCACGCTGCCTTCTGCCGACTTCCAGGATCGTGACGTAACCGACGTATCCGGCATAGACTCGTTGCCCCGGGGGAGTTCTCAAGGTCAGCCATGGATGTAGAACCGCATGAGCCAGGCCAGCCGTCGCCGCAAGGCGGCGGTCACGGGCGACCGAGCGACCACTGGTCGGGGCGCGCGCGTCGCCTGATCGAACGCTGCCAGACGATGAGCACCGACTGGCTCAAGCAGCCGGTGCGGGCCTGCCTCGACGAACTCGAGCGCCAGCTGTTCGCCCTGTCCGAAGGTGCCCGCGATCCGTTCGACCAGCAGCGCCATTTCAATGTGCGCCAACGCGTCATGGCCGAACGGGGTGCGCTCGAAGCACGCTTCCTCGCACGCATTGGCGAGGCCTTCCAGCAGCTCGGCCCCGGTACCGGGCCCAGCGCGACGGACGAACCCAGGCTGCTGCAGCTGAGCCTGGTGGACACCACCGAACACGAGATGACGGTTGCGCTCGACAAGCTCGCCGCCCGCGGCGAGGCCCGGGGCGGCGGTGCCCTGTACGAGCTGGGCTACCGGCTTGCCGTGCTGGTCGCCGCGCCGCCGCTGGAGGGCGGTGCCATTCCGGTGGGACCGCTGACCCTGGCACGCGCGCTGCGCAGCGCCACCGCGGCCATCGAGCTGCCGGTCGAACACGACCTGCTGCTGCTGCGCTGCCTGGAGACGGCGCTGCTGCCGGAATTGTCCGGGTTCTACGGTGCGCTCAACGCCATGCTGGAACAGGAGGGCATCCTGCCGCTCCTGCGTCCCTACCCGTTGGTGCGCCCTACTGCCGCCCCGGCCCGAACCGGCGGAGCAGCGGGAGCGGCCGGCACGCCACCCGTCGCTGCGCCGCCAGCCGCGCCCCCGGGGTCGAACATCGCTGCGGGCGCCTCCACCGATCATGCCCATGCGGACGAGCCAATCGCGGTGCTCGACAGCCTGCGCGAACTGCTCGCGCGACGTCGGCGCAGCCCCGCCGCCTACGGCGGTGAACCGGTCGAGGCAGCCACGCCGGAGGAGCTGCAGACCGCCCTGTCCGCGCTGCAGAAGCATCTCTCCCTGGTCGCCGACAAGGCCACCCGCGAGCTGCGCAGCGCGCAGCTGCTGCGCGAGGAGCTGCTGACCCAGCTCAACGCGGACAAACCCGTGGACGCCCCCCGCACGGGCCTGAGCGCCGAGCAGGGGGACACGGTCGAGCTGGTCTCGATGCTGTTCGAGCAACTGTCGCAGCAGACCCAGCACAGCGAGGGCACCCACGCACTGCTCGGCGGCCTGCAGTTGCCGGTGCTGCGCATGGCGGTCAGCGACCGCAACTTCTTCGACCAGAAGGAGCACCCCGCCCGCCAGTTGCTGGGCACGGTCACCGAGGTGGCCAACGACTGGCTGGACGATTCCGGCAGCGATGCCGACCGGCACCTGCGTGCCAAGCTCGAGCAGCTGGTGGAACGCGCCAATCGCGAGCCGCCCAGCGCGGGGCTGTACACGGCACTGCTGGCCGACATCCAGCAGCACCTCACCCTGCTCACGCGCAAGGCACAGGCGACCGAGCGCCGCCACATCGAGGCGATGCAGGGACGCGAGCGGCTCGACCAGGCGCGCCAGCGGGCGGCCAAGCTGATCGGCGAACGCTTCGCCCACGACCCGCCGCGCGGCCTGTTGCGCGCGCTGCTCGATCGCGCCTGGTCCGACGTGCTGGCGCTGACCATCCTGCGCCACGGCGAGGACAGCGACGCGGTGGCCGCACAGCTGCTCATCACCGACCAGTTGCTCGGACGCAAGCCGATCGCCGACCGGGCACAACTGCAGGCGGACGTCGAGGCCGGCCTGCAGCAGATCGGCATGCACCACGAGGAAGCCGATCAGGTTGCCCAGCGCCTGGTGAACCCGGGCGACGCACCGGCCCCGATGGCCGGAGGCGAGACGCTGAGCACCACCGATCTGGCGCTGCGCCTGAAGCAGCACCAGCGGCTGGGCGAGCACCAGCAGCCGGCGGCACCCACGGTGGCGCCCGCCTCACCGCCCGCGGCGCCAACGGAGGCGGCACCGCCATCGCCTGCAAAGACCGGGCGCGAGCACAAGGAGCCCGCGACGCGACCACCGGCGCGGCGCGAGCCTGTGGTGGATCCCCGCGAGATCGAGACACAGGAGCGGCTGCGCCTGCTCCCGTTCGGCCGCTGGTTCGAGTTCACCGACCGCAAGACCGGCAAGACCAGCCAGCGCAAGCTGGCCTGGTTCTCACCGGTGTCCGGACAGACCCTGTTCGTGAATCGTCGCGGCATCCGCACCGACGACATCAGCCTGCCGCAGCTGGCGCACGAGATCGTCAAGGGCCGCGTACGCGAGCTGGGCGAGATGAAGGAATCGCTCCTGGATCGCGCCTGGCACTCGCTCACCGGCAACCTGCTGCGCACACCGAACGGCCGACCCGGCCGACCGGCATATTGAGGCCGCCATGAACCCTCCGTTCCCGTCCAGCGAGCAGCGCCGCGCCGAGCGCAAGCGCGTCAACTTCACCGCAGTGGTCACCGATGTGATCGCCGGCAAGCCGATGGGCTTTCTGGGCAACCTCTCGGCCGGCGGCATGCTGCTGATCTGCCAGCAGGCTCCGCGCGACGAGGCGATCTACCAGGTGCAACTGCCGCTGCACGGACTCGGCCCGCAGCCGCAGCACATCGAAGTCGGGGTGCAGGCCCAGTGGCAGGAACGCCCTGCCGCCTCCGGCCAGGTCTGGGCCGGCTTCCGCATCATCGCCATCGGCAAGGACGACACGGCCGTGCTCGAACGCTGGCTGGCCCTGCCCCACTGAACCGGCGGCCGGGTGGCATGACCCGGCAGCGCTTTGCGATCATGGAAGGCCCACGCGCCCCCTGCGCGTCCCCACGGTGTCGCGCGACGTCCGCGGCGCCCCGTCGAAAGGACCCCGCCCCATGACCGATCTCGCTCCCCTGTACGCCCGTCATCTGGCCACGCTGCGCGAGTGCGCCGACCAGGCGCTCGCGCGCGGCGGCTTCGATCACCTGCTGGTGGCTGCCGGGCAGCCGGGGACCAAGTTCCTCGACGACAACCACTACCCGTACGCGGTCAACCCGCCGTTCAAGCACTGGGTGCCGCTGACCGACGCGCCGGGCAGCTGGATCGCCTACACGCCGGGCGCGAAGCCGAAGCTGGTGTTCCTGCAGCCGCGCGACTACTGGCACGTGGTGCCCGAGGCCCCGACCGGCTACTGGGTGGAGCACTTCGACATCGTCACCGTGCGCAGCGCCGAGGAGGCCGTCGCGCAGCTGCCGAAGCACCGCGCCGCGGTCATCGCCGAAGCCTGTCCGCCGATCGAAGGGGTGGAGGCGAACAACCCGAAGGCGGTGCTGGATTACCTGCACTACTACCGTGCGTACAAATCGCCGTACGAGCTCGCGCTGATGCGCGAGGCCAGCCGCATCGGCACGCGCGCCCACCGTGCGGCCGAGCGCGCGTTCCGCGCCGGCGAGAGCGAGCTGGGCATCCACCAGGCCTACCTCGCCGCCGCCGGGCAGACCGACGCCGAGCTGCCCTACTCCAGCATCGTCGGCCTCAACGAGCACGGCGCCGTGCTGCACTACATGGCGCTGGGGCGCGCGCGCCCGGCCGAGTCGCGCTCGCTGCTGATCGATGCCGGTGCCAGCGCCAGCGGCTACGCCAGCGACATCACCCGCACCTACGCCGCAGCCGGCCATCACGATTTCCAGGCACTGATCGACGCGATGGATGCCGTGCAGCAGGCCCAGGTGGCCAGCGTGAAGGCCGGCACCGACTACGCCGCGCTGCACGTGCAGGCGCACCATCAGCTGGCGCAGGTGCTGGTCGAGCACGGCCTGGTGCGCATGAGCGCGGCCGGCGCGGTGGACAGCGGCGTCACCCGCGCGTTCTTCCCGCATGGCCTGGGCCACTCCATCGGCCTGCAGGTGCACGACGTGGGCGGCTTCGCCAGGAGCGACCGCGGCGACACCATCCCCCGCCCGGACGGTCACCCGTTCCTGCGCATGACCCGCACGCTCGAGCCGGGCATGGTGGTCACCATCGAACCGGGGCTGTACTTCATCGACATGCTGCTGGAGGAAGTGCGCCAGGGCCCGGCGGGCAAGGACATCGACTGGGCGAAGGTAGAGGCGCTCAGGCCCTACGGCGGCATCCGCATCGAGGACGACGTGGTGTGCACCGACGGCGCCCCGGAGAATCTGACCCGCGACGCCTTCGCCGCGCTCGGCTGACCGGCCGGGCGGCGCGGCCTCAGTGGTAGCCCGCGTCGCCCGCCAGCTTGCCGCGGAACACGCGGTACGAATACACGGTATACGCCAGCACCGCGGGGATCAGGAACGCCGCGCCGACCAGCACGAAGCCCTGCGAGGACGGGGGCGAGGCGGCCTCCCAGATGCTCAGGGCCGGCGGCACGATGTTCGGCCAGATGCCCACCACCAGACCGATGAAACCCAGCAGGAAGAACCCGAGGGCGTAGACGAACGGCTGCGCCTCGCGCCGGTGGATCACCGAGCGCCACAGCATCACCGCACACACCGCGGTGAGCAACGGCACCGGCGACAGGTAGAGGAAGTTGCCGCCGGTGAACCAGCGCTGCATCAGCGCCGAATGCAGCGTCGGCAGCGATGCGCTGACGATCAGCATGAACACGATCACCGCGACCATCAGCGGGCGGGTGAGATCAAAGGCGATCTGCTGCACGCGGCCCTCGGTCTTGAGGATCAGCCAGGTCGCGCCCAGCAGCGCGTAGCCGCACACCACCGCGACCCCGGTCATCACCGCGAACGGGCTGAACCAGTCGAATGCGCCGTGCACCTGTCCCGGCGGCAGCGGCGCGATGCCGTCCACCAGCGCGCCGAGGATCACGCCCTGGGCGAAGGCCGCCAGCACCGAGCCGACGTGGAAGGCCAGCCCCCATAGCCAGCGCGAGGTGTGCGCCTTGAAGCGGAACTCGAAGGCGACCCCGCGGAAGATCAGCGCGATCAGCATGAGCAGGATCGGCAGGTACAGGCTGGACAGGACCAGCGCATAGGCCTTGGGAAAGGCCGCCAGCAGGCCGGCGCCGCCGAGCACCAGCCAGGTCTCGTTGCCGTCCCAGATCGGCGCGGCGGTGTTCATCATGTGGTCGCGCTGGTGTTCGTCGTCGGCGAACGGGCTGAGTATGCCCAGGCCCAGCACGAAGCCGTCCAGCAGCACGTACATCATCACGCCGAAGCCGATGATGAAGTACCACACCACGGGAAGCACGGTCGCCAGTTCCATCGCCCTACTCCTCGATCGAGTCCTGCGGCACCGAGAGCGGACGCGCGGGCGTCTGGTGCGGCGCCACCTCGCGGACCGGTGCCGGCACCGGTCCGGTACGGAACAGCTTCACCAGGTAGTAGAGCCCGGCGCCGAAGATGCCCAGGTACACCACCACGAAGGTCGCCAGCGAGGCCATCACGCTGCCGACCGGCAGGTGACTGGCCGCCTCGGAGGTGCGCATCACGCCGTACACCACCCACGGCTGGCGACCGACCTCGGCCACCCACCAGCCGGTCAGCACGGCGACAAAGCCGGAAGGGATCATCGCCACCCATGCGCGCAGGTACCACGGTCGTTCCAGCGTGCCGCGGCGCCAGCGCCACAGGCCGATCAACGCCAGGCCCAGCATCGCGAAGCCCAGGCCGACCATGATGCGGAAGGAGAAGAACGGGATCGCCACCGGCGGCCGCTGGTCGGCGGGGAAATCCTTCAGGCCCTTCACCTCGCCGTGCAGGCTGTGGGTGAGGATGATGCTGCCCAGCCGCGGCACGTCGATCGCATAGCGGTTGGCCTGCGCCTGCTCGTCCGGCCAGGCGAACAGCGTCAGCGGCACGTCGCGGCGGGTTTCCCAGCGCGCCTCGATCGCCGCCAGCTTGGCCGGCTGGTTCCGGTGCACCTCCAGCCCGCTCATGTCGCCGACCGCGATCTGCACCGGGATCACGATGGCGAGGAAGGCCAGTGCCAGCTTCAGGGTCGCACGCGACTTGTCCGCGAAGCGACCCTTCAGCAGGTACCACGCCGAGACGCCGCCGATCACCATCGCGGTGGAGATGAACGCGCCCAGCACCATGTGCGGCAGGCGCACCGGGAAGGACGGGTTGAAGATCACCTTCATCCAGTCGTCCGGGTAGAACACGCCGTCGCGCAGCACGTAGCCGGCCGGGGTCTGCATCCAGCTGTTGGCCGCCATGATCCAGAACGTCGAGATCAGCGTGCCCAGCGCCACCATGCAGGTAGCGAAGAAGTGCGTGCGGTCGCTGACCTTGCGCCAGCCGAACAGCATCACGCCGAGGAACGTCGCCTCGAGGAAGAACGCAGTCAGCACCTCGTAGTTGAGCAACGGGCCGATCACGTTGCCCGCGGCCCCGGAGAAGCCCGCCCAGTTGGTACCGAACTGGAAGCTCATCACGATGCCCGACACCACGCCCATGCCGAAGGCCACGGCGAAGATCTTCAGCCAGAAGAAGTACAGGTCGCGCCACGGGTCGGTGCGCCTGACCAGCCACACCGCCTCCAGGAAGGCCAGCCACGAGGCCAGCCCGATCGAGAACGCCGGGAACAGGATGTGGAAGGACACGACGAAGGCAAACTGCAGTCGTGACAGGAACTCGGCCGTCAACATGATCGACTCCTCACGCGCTTGCTGTCCGATGGCCTGTACGTCCGCGTGCGGCGAACGGGTCCGCCGTGCGACGAAACGCCCTGCGGCCGTCGACCGTGCCGGGGCATGCTGCGCCACCGCAGGGCATCGACGCGCTAGTCTGCTGCGTCCCGCGTGGAGAACCGATGAGCATGGCCGGCCCCCGTTCCGCTCCGCCCCGCCGTCGCCGGCCGGCCGCGTCGCCGTGGCGCGAGGTGCTGCCGGTACTGCTGGCGAAGCTTGTCGCCGCAGCGGCGCTCGGCTGGATCCTGTTCGTCGCGGCCCGCTGAGGCGGTCCGGTCAGCGCGCGGCGAGCACGGCCTCGAGCGCCTCCGGCTCCTTCGGCACCGCGGCGGTGAGCACCTCGTGACCGCGGCGGGTCACCGCCACGTCGTCCTCGATGCGGATGCCGATCCCGCGCCAGCGCTCGGGAACATTGCGGTCGCCGGGCGGCACGTAGATGCCCGGTTCCACCGTCACCACCATGCCCGGCTCCAACTCGCGCGGCTCGCCGTCGATGCGGTAATCGCCCACGTCGTGCACGTCCATGCCCAGCCAGTGCCCGGTCTTGGCCGGGAAGAAGTGGCGGTAGCTGCCGGTGGCGATCGCCGTCTCCGGATCCTCACGGAGCAGCCCCAGCGCGCACAGGCCCTCGGTGATCACCTGCACCGCGGCCAGGTGCGCCGCGTTGAACGGCCGCCCCGGCTTCACCTCGTCGATCGCGGCCAGTTGGGCGGTGAGCACGATGTCGTACAGCGCGCGCTGCTCGCGCGTCCAGCGGCCACCGACCGGATAGGTACGGCTGATGTCCGAGGCGTAGCAGTCGACCTCGGCGCCGGCATCCACCAGCAGCAGCTCGCCGTCGCGCAGCGGTGCGCGGTTGGCGGTGTAGTGCATGGTGCAGGCGTTGGCGCCTCCGGCGACGATCGGCGGGAATGCCGCGACTGCGCCGCGCAGGCGCATCGCCCGCTGCAGCTCGGCCTCCACCTCGAATTCGTGCCGCCCCGGCAGCGCCACCCGCATCGCGGCCAGGTGCGCGTCGGCGGCGACGGCCGCCGCCGTGCGCATCAGCTTGAGCTCGGCCGGCGACTTGAACAGGCGCAGGTCGTGCAGCAGGTGGCCCAGCGCCACGAACTCCTTGGGTACCACGCCGCCGCCGCGCAGCTGGCGCAGGCGGCGCATCCAGGCCAGCAGTTGCGCGTCGAACTGCGGCTCGCTGCCGAAATGGCAGTAGACCCGGGCGCGGCCCTCGATCATGCCCGGCAGGATGTCGTCGATGTCGTCGATCGGGAAGGCGTCGTCCATCCCGTACTCGCCGACCGCGCGCTCGGTGCCGATCGACTCGCCGTGCCAGCGCTCGTGCTCCGCATCCCGCTCGCGGCAGAACAGCACCGCCTCGCCATGCTTGCGCCCGGGCAGCAGCGCCAGCACCGCGTCGGGCTCGGGGAAACCGGCGAGGTACTGGAAGTCCGAGTCCTGCCGGTACGGCCAGGCCGCGTCGGCATTGCGCAGGCGCTCGGGCGCCGCGGCGACCAGCACCACGGCATCCTCGCCGGCCATGTGCATCAGCTGGCGACGGCGGCGGGCAAATTCGGCCGGCGTGATCACCGCGCCGGGGATCAGTGGATCGTGCCGTTGCCGGCCGCCGGATCGCGGGCGCACTCGGCATGCAGCAGCATCGCGCTCATGCGCACGAACTCGTGCACCTCGATCAATGCGTCCTCGTCCTCGGACTCGTCACCGAAATCGAGCTGGGACGAGGCGATGGTGGCCAGGTCGCGCAGCACCTCCTGCGCCTCCTCGGACAGCTTGCCGTGGGCATCCGCCCCGGCCAGACCGAAGCCGCCGAGGAAGCCGCGGCACCAGGCGACCGTCGCTTCCGCGCGCTCGGCGAGGGGACGGTCGTCCTCCGGCAGCAGCGGCTCGAACCCCAGCTCGGGATCCGCCAGCTGTGTGGCCGCCTGCTGCGCCAGACGATCGAGCAGGGTCGCGTCGGCGCCCGCCGGCGCGGTGCCATCGCCATCCAGCTGAAGAACGGCCAGCACCGGCTGGCGGCCGGAGCGG
>NZ_AMSF01000076.1 GCF_000334915.1 Dyella ginsengisoli LA-4
CGCCTTCTCCGGCGGCTTCCACGACCTGGTCGCCCACGTTGTCGACCACGTAGGTGTCGTCGCCCAGGCCGCCGGCCAGCACGTCGGCTCCCGCTCCACCGTCCAGGCGATTGGAGGCGGTGTTGCCTAGAATGGTGTTGTCGCCACTGTTGCCCGTGCCACGCCAAGCGCCGCTTCCTTCCACCAGGACGAGCTTTTCGATGTTCTCCGAGAGCGTGTAGCTGCTG
>NZ_AMSF01000077.1 GCF_000334915.1 Dyella ginsengisoli LA-4
GGGGGGGGGGGGGGGCGGTTGGGCTGGCTGGGGCACTTACCGCGGGCGGGGACTTAGTGGGTGATGCTGTGTCGGGGATTCCCTCCATCTCCGGAGGGGTATTAAGCGATGTAGATTCTGCCCTGAACTCGGCATGGACGGGTATAGCATCCGGAAGTATTGGTGCATACAACTCCGCCTCACAGTACGGTTCGCAAGTACAACAAAAAATGCAGCAAGATTGGACTGAATTGCAACAATCATTGCATTGATAAAAATGAACAACTATTTCCCCTTTTTGGGCGTTGGTGTGTGTGTAGGCATCGCCGTATTGCCGGCTATTTTCAACTTGTTTGGTGGTGCGGGCGGTGAGAACATCTATAAATACTCTCGAGGCTTCCGGGTGCTTCTATGGATGAGTTCATTGTGCATCTTATTTTCCGGAGTTGCGATCAGGGTTCTTGGGTCAAACCCTGGTCCAAGTGACATGCAGTTAGTGTTATCGGTCCTTTTAGGATTGTTGTTAGTAATTGGATGCGTGTACACCGATAAGTACCAGATATTGTTAACCGCGGACGGCATTGAGTTTGGTGCGTTTCGTAAGGTATTTATTCGTTACAGCGAGATAACGGGTCTGCGAAGAATTTCTGGTCGTACCCCGATACTTGAAATACACACTGGCGAAAGAGCGTACAGCCTTTCCGGAAACATTCAGGGGTTTGGAGGGCTTTGTGAATTTCTCGAAAGAAACTGTGGAAAAAAATTTAAGTGATAAAAGAGAATGGGTGTCGATTTTTGGCCGGTGAGCAAGACCATTTAATTTGAAGTCGCCATCCCAGCCGGATCAGGTTTGCTTTGGGAGCGGCAGTCGGACTGTCGGGCGGTCGCGCCCGTGACGGCGCGACTCACGCCGCACCAAGCGCGAGCGGGTACATCGGCGTCGCTACCTGAGGTTGGCCGAGGCCCGGCGTGATGTGTTCGACTACATCGAACGGTTCCACAATCCGATCATCCAGCGAATGCTCGATGCTAGAGATCAGGCCGTCAGGCTCTTAACCCAACCGTCCGTGGAAACGGGGTAGAACCCGGGGCGATGTACAAACATTGGTGTCAGACGGCCGCAGTTAGGTCCCAAGACCCCATCTACTGGGACCTTGAGCGACTGCTCACGATATGAATCTTCGCGACACCAAGCAGCCCCGTTCGCCCTCCTACATGTCGCCGTATGGCCGACTGTGCCTGACCCACCCCCGATAACCGGGCCATCAGCTGGTGGAGACGACGTCCCCCCACTTTTGAGTAGCGGGACGGTTTAGAGTCCAAGGTCACTTTACTTCTTGGCATAGGCGGCAGGCGTCAGCCCGCCCCAGAGCCTTCTTCGGTCGCTCCTGGTTGTGTTCCCGCCGACAGCGATCGGCCTGCCTGTCTCGCTCTGCGATGCCGGGCAAGGCACAGGGACGGCGCACGTCCGAAGCACGAACCTGACACCTGGCCCGGATCCATGGGCGTCGTGACCGCGATTTGTCGAGGTGCCCGGGCGCAGCGGAGTGACGGGCCGGTGGCAAACGGAACCTCGGAGCACCCTGCGGCCGATATACCAAGCCGCCCCTCCAGAAGGACGCCCTTCCACTGTCTCGACCGGAGCGAACCCGTACCGGCGCCTTTGCGAGGCGCCCCGGGCGTGGAAGTCGTCTCGAGCATTGGCGTCGTCGTCGCGCCGGGGCGAGGCTGCCAACGCGCTCACCAACCGGCGTCGTGGGCAGTCAGGGGGAAGAGGGGAACTTGCCCGATCGGCCCGGAGCGCGCATCCGCTGGCGGCGCTTGCTCTTGCGCATGAGCGACGCCACCGCCGCAGCCATGCTCTCCTCGCTCACCAGCCGGTAATCGCGGTGATCGAGGAACGCGTCCATCAGAACGCCCGCGTCGACACCCAGCGCTTCGCAATAATTGACGAATTCCATGATGTCGATCCGGCGCTCGCCGCGCTCGCACTTCGAAACGTAGGACTGCGTCGTGCGCAGCCGTTGAGCCAGCTCCGTCTGGGTGATGTCCAGTGATTCGCGGACCTGCTGCATGAAAGCCAGCAGCAGGTGGTAGTCGTCCTTATGGATGGTTCGCGTCATTGCGCCGCCACTGTGTTTCAGGGCACCGTAGATTTCGCGTGCAAATAGTCCAAAACGGAATATTTCACGTTTAAGATCGAACGCTCGGGGTCGTTAACGATGCACGCCAGCCGATCGCTTTCCGCTGGCCGCCAGACGAACGCCCAGCGCGTCGTCCGGCATCGCGACTTATCGGACATACATGCCCCGAACCGCTCGGCACCACGGGTCCGCCGAGCCCCACTCGGGCACCACGCTTTCTGGAGAACGCACATGCAATTCCCGCAGTGGTCGATCAAAGTCAGGTTGATAGTCACGCTAGGCACGCTCTCGGCCTTGTTGGCCGCGGTCGGCGTCATGGGCATGGTGGACCTGTCCGGCAGCAACGTCGCCCTGCGCGACATGCACGCCAACAAGCTGGTTCCCGCGATGGCGCTGGCCCAGGCGCTGGACCTGCTGGGCAGCGAACGGACCTCGGTACACCGGGCGATCGGCTCGCGCGATCCCGCCCACGCCGCGTCCGCCGAGCAGGCACTGCAGACCGACGCCGGCGACCTGAAACAGTTCCTGGGCACCTTCCACCAGGCCAGCCTCTCGCCGCAGGAAGCCGCCATCGGCCAGCACCTGGACGCGGACCGCAGCGCGTTCCAGCAAGCGATGAACTCGGCGGTCTCCGATCTGGCCGCCAAGCACTACGACCAGGCCACCCAGACCATGGACGGGCCGGCTGAAAAGGACTACGGCGCCCTGCGCCACGACATCGGCGCCCTGTTCAACCTGCAGGAAAAGATCGCCTCGGCCTCCTTCGCCACCGACGAGGCGCGCGAGTCGCGTGCGGCGGAAACGACCATCGGCGCCATTGCGCTCGGCCTGCTGCTCGCCGGCGCGATCGGCTTCCAGCTGGTGCGCTCGATCTCCCGCTCGCTCGCCGAAGCGGTGCGCGTGGCCGACAACATCGCCGGCGGCAAGCTCAACAACCGGGTGGAACGGATCTCCGGCGACGAAGTCGGCAAGCTGCTGCTGTCGCTGTCGCGGATGGACGCGAAACTGGCCGAGGTGGTGGCGGATGTCCGCGCCGGCTCCGAGTCGGTGAGTGCCGCGGCGCGGCAGATCGCCCAGGGCAACGACGACCTCAGCCAGCGCACCCAGGAGCAGGCGTCGAGCCTGGAGGAAACCGCCTCCTCGATGGAGGAGATGACCGCCACCGTGCGGCAGAACGCCGACAACGCCGTGCACGCCAATCATCTGGCCCGCGGTGCACGCGAGCAGGCCGAGCACGGCGGCAGTGTCGTGCAGCGTACCGTCGAGGCGATGGAGCAGATCTCCGCCTCGAGCCAGAAGATCGCCGACATCGTCGGCCTGATCGACGAGATCGCGTTCCAGACCAACCTGCTCGCGCTCAACGCCGCCGTCGAGGCCGCCCGCGCCGGCGACCAGGGCCGCGGTTTCGCGGTGGTCGCATCCGAAGTGCGCAACCTGGCACAGCGCAGCGCCGCCGCCGCCCGGGAGATCAAGGGCCTGATCGGCGACAGCTCGGAGCGCGTCCGACTGGGTGCCGAACTGGTCGACGAATCGGGACGCGCGCTGGCGGGCATCGTCGACAGCGTGAAGAAGGTCACCGACATCGTCTCGGAGATCGCGGCGGCCAGCTCGGAGCAGTCCGCCGGCATCGAGCAGGTGAACCTCGCCGTGACCCAGATGGACGAGGTCACCCAGCAGAACGCGGCGCTTGTCGAGGAAGCGGCTTCGGCCAGCCGGGCGATGGAAGATCAGGCCATGAGCCTGCGCCGCCAGGTCGCCTATTTCCGGCTCGACGACGCGGCACCCTCCCCCGCCGGAGAGGCAGCGAAGCCGTCCCGCCCGGTCGCGTCGACGGTTTCCACCGCCCCGCTCGCCGTCGCTGCGGCGGGAGGCTGGAACGAGTTCTGAGCGGTGCCCCGGCAGCCCCGCATCGTGCGATGCGATGCGGGGCCACGCTGACTTTGCGACGTACCCCCTCTTCAATTCCGGGAGCATCGAGTCAATGCGGAACAGCATGGAGACACTGGCCGAGCTGCAGCGGCAGCCAAGGTTGCTCGCGAAACGCTACTTCCTGCTGGGCCTGGCCTGGATCGCGGTCTCCGACTCCATCGCCGTGGCCCTGTCGCCGGGAAATTGGACAGACATCTATGTTGCCTCCAAGGGCCTGCTGTTCGTGGTGCTGTCGGCGGTGTTCATCTATGGCCTGCAGCGCCGCGCCGTCGACCGCTTCCTGCAGAGTCGATCCCGGCTGGATCGCCTCGAGCGCAGTTACTCCCGGCTGGTCGACAACCTGCCGTTGCCGTGTTTCGTGGTCCACCCGCAACACGGCCACATCCTGGAGGCGAACCGGGCCGCCAACGACACCTACGGCATGCAGGCGCCGGCCGGACGCATCCGTCGACTGGCGGACCTGGATACCGCTCCGCGCCTCGCGCTTCCGGATGCACCTGGCGAGCAACTGGCCCGACACCGGCGCGCCGACGGCAGCGATGCGGACGTGCGCCTGCTGAGCACGCGCCTGGGGCGCGAGGAAGGCGACGTGGATCTGGTGGTCTGCCTGGATATCACCGCGCAGCTCCACGAACAGGAGCTGCAGCGCCTGCGTGCCGGCATCGATCCGCTGACCGGCCTGCCGACCCGCGGCGTGCTGCACGAGCGGATCGGCCGGTCCATCCGCACGGCGCCGGACGGCCACCGGATGGCCGTGCTGTTCATCGATCTGGATCACTTCAAGCTGATCAACGACGTCCAGGGCCATCCGGCCGGCGATCGCCACCTGCGCGACATCGCCATGCGGATCGGCGCATTCGCGGACCGCCACGTGAGCGTGGGCCGCTTCGGGGGCGACGAGTTCATCGTGTTGATGACCGGCCTCGACGACGACGAAGCACCGGTTCGGCTGGCACGCGACATCCGCGCCGCGGTCGCCGAAGCCGTCTGCACCGACGACTTCGGGGTCGCCGGCACGTGCAGCATCGGCATCGCATGGTGGCCCGAGCACGGAGCGGATGCCGACACCCTGCTCAGTGCGGGCGATGCCGCGCTTGCCCACGCGAAGCAGAGCGGTCGCGACCGGATCGTGGCCTTCGATCCGAGCATGCGGCGTGCGGCCACCCGCTACGTATCGCTGGTGCAGGGGCTGCGCCAGGCCCTGGCGGCCGGTCGCATACGGTTCCGCTACCAGCCCCAGTACTGCCTCTCGACCGGGGAGGTGGTCGGCGTCGAGGCACTGAGCACCTGGCACGAGCCCGATGGCTCGGAGGTCAAGGCCAGCGAGTTCATCCCGGTCGCCGAACGCAGCGGCCAGATCGTCGAGCTCGGCCTGCTTGCCCTGCGCGAGTCGCTGGCGCAGCTGGGCGCGTGGAGCCGCGGCGGGGTCTACCGCGGCCCGATCGCGGTCAACGTGTCGCCGGTGCAGCTGCGTCAGCACGGCTTCGTCGACCAGGTCCACGCCTCGATCATCGCCTCGGGGCTGCGGATGGACCGGGTGGAACTGGAGATCACCGAGACGGTGGCGCTGCATCTGGACGATGAGCTCCGCACCAGTCTGATCCGGCTGGCCGCCATGGGCGTCACCATCGCCATCGACGACTTCGGTCGCGGCTACTCCAGCCTCTCGCACTTCAAGCGCCTGCCGATCGGCAAGGTGAAGATCGACGCCTCGTTCGTACGCAACGTGGACCGGCTGACCGACAGCCAGGCGATCGTCAGCTCGATGCTGCAGATGGCCGCCTCGCTGGGCATCGGCACGGTCGCCGAGGGCGTGGAGCGGATCGAGGAGGCGCGCTGGCTGCGTGACCATGGCTGCGACGCGGTGCAGGGGTATCTGCTCGGCCGTCCGGCCGCGGCCGACCGGCTCGACCTGGCGCGCAGCAGGGCGCTCGACCCGCCTGCCTGATCCCGCCTTCTCCCAGGATGACGGCCCGCGGTGGCGCGTCGGCATGTCGCACGTCCACCGCGTTGGCGGCAGGCGGCCCGAGGCGCACACTGGCGACTCCGGCGGATGCCCACGCTTCGAATCCCATGCCGCGAGACAAACACCGCAGCGATCGCAGGCAACGGACCGCCATCGACACCACGCACGAGGCCCCGGGTCCGCGGCTCGCGGCCGCCGCCGATCGCGAGTGTCGCCGGATCGTGCGTGCCCTGGCCGACACCCGCCACCGCCATCACGGCATCCATCGGGCGCGCAAGGCGATCCGCACGCTGCGCGCCCAGCTTGGCCTGCTGAAGCCTGCGCTCGACCGGCCCGATCGCGAGCGCCTGCGCCGGATCGATGCGCGGCTGAAGCGGCTGTGCCGGAGCCTGTCGCCACTGCGTGACGCCCACGTGGCCGCCGTGACGGCCAGCACGCTGCGCGGTGCGGTGACGCCGGCCGCACGATCGGCACTCGAAGCGGCACTGGTGGCCCGCCGCGACGAGACCCTGGAAAACGCGTTGCACCAGGACCCGGGCTTCCGCGACCGACGCCAAGCCATGGCAGCCATCCGTACCGAGGTCGCCGCCCTGCCCTGGCACGGCCTGGACGAGCGTGCCGCCAAGCGCGCACTTCGACGTAGCCGCAAGCGTGCCGAGCGTGCGGAGGGCAAGGCCCGCCGCCTACCCACATCGCCGATGCGACACCGCTGGCGACGACGCCTGCGCCGGCTGCGCCTGCAACTGGAAGCGTTCGGTGCAGCGCTACCCGCCGGCCCCGACGCCGTGCCGACGCACACGCCCGGACATCACGCGCTCAAGCAGCAGACCGACCGTCTCGGCCACCTGCAGGACGTGCAGCTGATGTGCCGGCTGGCACGGCGGATCGCCCCGGTCCGCAACGACCCGATACTGCGCGCCGCCCTGGCCGCGGCGATGCGCGAGGCACGCGCCGGCTTCGCCGCCGATCACCGCGGATGAGGGCCCGCCGCGCGCCCGGGTCACGGCGCGGCGAGCCGGGTACTGGGCTGGTCACGCCCGGGGCGTGAGCCGGGCTAGTCCTGAATCTCCCACGCGCGGGTCCTGAAATCGAACGACCACACGGCGAACGGCATGTAGGTCACCGCGTAGAAAAAGTGCGGCACCTGCCCCTCCTGCTCGTAGCCGGCGAGGTCCAGCCTGGCGGCCAGACCATCGTGCGACAGGCCGATTTCGGTGAGATCGTCGGGGTATCGATGATGGACAGCGTGGAAGTGCTCGATTTCCGCGACGATGGCATCCGCATGGCTACGCGCCACCGCATGCCGCCAACCCTGGACAGCCGCCACCACCAGCAGTGCGGCCACCCACGCCCCGAACACAGCGGCCAGGTGCGCTCGCGTTTCCGGCCTCCGGATGAACCGCGAAGCGGCGACGGGCAGCCAGATCAGCAGCCCCAGCACGACCACGTAGGCCATGAAACCGGCGTAGGGTGCCGACAGCAACGCAGCCGTCAGTGCCGCCATTGCGATCGAGCCCCGAAGCGGGCGCAGGCGCTGCGCCAATCGCATCACGGTGTCGGGCGTCCCAGTGTCGACGACAGCCGCGGGGCGCGCTGGCGTCGACGCAGCTTGACCACGAGGTCGATCGCCACGAACACCATCACCAGCGCGATGCCGCCGCGCGCACCCTGGTCGGTCGCCTCGGCCAGGAACATGCCACCGGTGGCGACCCACCAGCCGAGCAGCAACAGCCAGGCTGCGTCGAACGCGATATCCAGCCGGCGCAGGCGCACCGACCAGCGCCCCTGCGAAAGCGCCCGCGCCATCACCACGAAATGACCGATCCACAGCGGCAGCGCGAGCCAGGCACGCCCGTGCAGGAAGGCCGGATCGAACGCGAGCACACCCGGCAGCGGCGGTGGCATGGCGTTCACCAGCCACGGCAGGCTGGTCATCCCGGCCACGCCCACCACGAAGCCGGCCAGGCCGAATGCCATCGCGCCGCGATGGACGCGTTCGGGGTCCACCAGGCGCGGGCTCCAGGCCGGCTTCGGCAGGCCGCGCTGACGCAGCCACGCCGACAGCAGCGAGAGCATCACCATGAGGCCCGGCCACCACAGGGCACCCAGCCCCCAGCTCAGCCACCAGCGGGCGAACGACTCGCCGCGGAACACGCCGGGCAGCGTGAGCGCCCACTGCAGACCGACACCGACCAGCGCCATCCAGGCGAAGGTACGGGTCTGCTCGGCGGGAACGATGACCAGGCCCGGAGCGCGATAGCGTGCGGCGACTTCCGCCGGCGTACCGAAGCCGCGCAGCAGCTCCAGCACCATGGCGTCGTCGGCCGACCGGCCCGCCTCGCGGGCGCGATCGTCGAGCATGTCGGCCAGCAGGCCACGCAGTTCCAGGTCGATGCCATCGCGCGCGCCGCCGGGAACCCGGCGCATCACGTCGGCCAGGTAGGCGTCGATCACCTCGTTCGGATTCATGTCGTCCCTCCCTCCAGCAGTCCGGCCATGGTTCCCGCCAGGGCGTTCCATGAAGCCGTCAGTTCGGCGAGCAGGCGCTCGCCGGCGTCGTTGAGCCGGTAATAGCGGCGAGGCGGGCCATCCTCGATGCGCCACTCGGAGGCGAGCAGGCCCTGCCCCTCCAGCCGCCGCAGCAGCGGATACAGCGTCCCTTCCTCGATCGGCATGCCGCGAACGGCCAGCGCCTGGCGCAGCGAATAGCCGTACTGCACCTCCCGCAGCTGCGAGAGCACCGCCAGCACCAGGGCACCCCGCCGAAGTTCGAGTTCCAGCTTGGGTAGCGGATTGTCCTGCGGCTTGACCATGCGACACCTCGTAGCGTGTGACGCATCATACATAGAGTTACACAGTATGCAAGCGACGGCCGGCCCGACCGTCAGGCAGCCGGCTCAGGCGGCCGGATCGAGCAGTTCGCCGGGCACCGCGGCGAGCCGGTGGAAGCCGAGCCGGCCGCGCTTGGCGTGACGCTTGGCGCGGGCGGCCAGGGTGGCGATCAGCTCCGGGCGGCGGGGCGCCTGCGCCGGCACCTGCACCGCGCCGATCGATACCGTGGTGAGCGCGAAGAACTGACGCGCGCCGCGGCGATCCTCGCCCTCGATGCCGCCCCGGGCGAGGTCTTCGTCATCGAACAGCGAGCGGGCGCGCTGGTTGAACTCGGCGATGATGTCCGTGCAGCGCGCCTCCCAGTCCCCGCTCTGGAACAGCACCATGAAATCGTCGCCGCCGATGTGGCCGACGAAGTCGTGGCGGGCGTCGATGCGCGCGGTGAGGATCGCCGCCAGCAGACGGATCATCTCGTCGCCGCGGAAGTAGCCGTACTGGTCGTTGAACGGCTTGAAGTCGTTGAGATCGACATAGGCCGCCACGAATGGCCGCTGCTCTCGCATCAGCCGCTCGATGTGCTCGGTGACCGGGATGTTCCCGGGCAGGAAGGTCAGTGGATTGGCGTAGCGCGCCGCCTCGATGCGCTGCTCGGTGACCCGCCGCACCAGCGACTCGCCGGTGCCCAGGCCGAGATAACACCCCTCGCGGGTGACGATGAAACCATCGGTGAGGTAGCGCTGGTCTTCGCCGCGCAGCACGTCGGTGAGGCTGTCCAGCGACTGCTGCTCGTCGCACAGCAGCGGCTCGGCGTGCATGAACACGGTGCACGGCTTGCGCCCGAACAGCTCGCGCGCGAACGGCTGCGCCATGCGCTCGGCGAACACGCGGCGGTTGATCAGGCCGACCGGGCGATCGTGCTCGGTCACCGCCACCGCATGCAGCGACTCGTGACGGGCGAACAGCGCCACCACGTCGTCGTTGAGCTGGCTCGCATCGAGGTGGGGTGCGGCGATCACCATATGCCCGGCCCGCAGCGGTCGTTGCGTCACCGGTCCGCGCGGGCGCGGCGGCACCGGCACGGACTGGCTGCGGATCGCCTCGCGCGCCTCCGCGCTTACCTCGCCCACCAGGTGCGGCAGCGGCGAACCGAGCAGATAACCCTGCGCGTAGGTGATGCCCAGCTCGCGCAGCATGCGCAGATCCTCGGGCTGCTCCACGCCCTCGCCGACCAGCTCGGCGCCGAGGGTTTCGGCGACGCTGCACAGCGCGCGCACGATGGCGAGCTTCTCCGCGCTGCGCGCCAGCCCGTTGACCAGGTAACGATCGATCTTCACCGCCTCCGGATGCAGCTCGTTCCACATCTCGAAGTTGGAGTGGCCGTTGCCGAAATCGTCCAGCGCGATGCGCGCGCCGCGGGCGCGGAGGAAGCCCAGCGCATGGGCCAGCTCGGCCGGGTCCTCGACGATGTCGCGCTCGGTGATCTCCAAGGTGATGCGGTCCAGCCCCACGCCGGCCCCGGCCAGCACCGCGATCACCTGGTCCGGCTGCAGCCCGCCATGCAGGATCGCCTGCGCGCTCAGGTTCACCAGCAGCCGACCGTGGCCGCCCTGCGCCGCGAACGCGCCGCACACGGTGCGCGCCGCCAGCAGCTCGAATTCGCCCAGCCGCCCCCTGGCGCGGGCCAGGTCGAGCATGTCCAGCACGCTGAGGCCGCTGGCCGACTCGGCCGGGCGGCTCAATCCCTCGTGGGCGACCACCGCCAGCGTGTCCAGCCGCACGATGGGCTGGAACACCGCGCGCAGACCGGCGCCGCCGGTAGCCAGGTCCAGCAGCGAGCAACCGCGTTCGTGGCCGGACGCCGGATTCATCGCACCCCCGGCCTCAGGCCGTTGCCTCGTCGACGACCGTCGACGCGCGCGACGCTTCCGATACCGCCGCCTCGATGCCCGGCAGGCGGAAGAAATCCACGTCGCGCACCAGCGCGGTCACCGATTCCAGCATGGCCCGGCTCGCCGCCGCGGCCTGCTCGCCGAGCGCGGCGTTTTCCTGGGTCATCGCGTCCATTGCGATCACCGCCTGACTGGCGGCGGCGATCTCGTCGGACTGGCTGCGGCCGGCGGCGAGGATCACCGTGACCGTTTCGGCCAGGCGCTCGACGCTGTGGCCGATGCTGTCGATCACTTCGCCGGTGCGGTTCACCCGCGCCAGCCCGACCCGGACCGCTTCCTCGCTTTCGGCAACCAGCCCGCGGATGTCGCGCGCGGCCTCGGAGCAGCGCTGCGCCAGTTCGCGCACTTCGCTGGCGACCACGCCGAAGCCCCTGCCGTGCTCACCGGCACGCGCCGCCTCGACCGCCGCATTCAACGCGAGCAGGCGCGTCTGGAAGGCGACCTGGTCGATCAGGTCGAGCATCTCGCCGACGCTGCGGCTGGTGGTCTCGATCGCCCCCATCGAGCCGATCGCCTCGCCGACCGCGGTCCGGCCGAGCCCGGCCTGGGTCCGCGCCTCGGCCACCGCACGATCGGCCTGGATGCCGTGCTCGCGATGTCCCGCCAGCGTGGCGGCGACGCGGGACATCGCGCCGGAGGTCTGCTCCAGCCGCATCGCCTGCAGTTCGGTGCGCTGGCTCAGTGCGTCGTTGCCGTCGGCCATGCTCGATGCACCCTGGTCGAGCTCGGCGGCACGCTGGCGCACCCTGCCAACCACCTGCGCCAGCTGCCGGTCCATGCCCTTGAGGCCTTGCAGCAGGCGACCGATCTCGTCGTCATGGCCAGGATCGACCGGCACGCCCAGCGCGCCCTCGGTGATCCGCGCCGTCACCTGCGTGGCCGCCGCCAGCCGCCCGGTGAGCTGGCGCAGGATGCGCAGGTCCATCCACAGCGTGAGCCCCAGCGCCGCCAGCGCCACGACGATCAGCACGTACAAGCCGGTGCGGTTGATCCGGTGCTGCGTGGCGGCGGCAGCCTGGCCATCGTCCAGCGCCGCGGCGAACAGGTTCGAGAAGTCGCTCTTCAGCGGTCCATAGGCGTCCTGCACATCGTTGGACACCTTCAGCCGACCCAGGTCGAACTGCTCGGCCTCGAGCAGCTGCATGGTGTCGTCCACCGCATGGTCGAACGCCGCGCTGTGCGCATCGACCAGCGCCAGCGCCTTGTGCTGGCGGGTACCGAAGCCGCTGTCCCCGAGCCGCTTGCGGTACCTGGCGATGTCCATGCGGCGCGCCTTGATCAGCGTCCTGGCATCGTCCACCGACGAGGGCAGCTCGGTGAGCGCCGCATGGGTGAGCGTCTGCAGCACCTCGTTGGCATCGTTCTGGATGCGCCCCACCGCCGACACCGGCGCCAGCGTCTCGGACACCACGCCCTGCAGCCGCGCGTCCGAGCGGCTGAGCAGCCCGGCCGAGATCGCCAGCACCAGCAGCAACAGCGCGACGGTGCCGGCGAGACGGGCGATCAGGCGGGTGCCGAACGAGGACAGCGAGGGGAGAGACAGGCGCGGAAGCATGGGATGGCCGGCAGTCGAGGACGTGCGCTTAGCGGCGGGCGACACCGGAAACTTGAGCGAAATTTCCCATATTTCTCTTTTATTTCAATATCTTGCACGATACATGACAGGCCATCCATGTTCCTGTCGAAACCACGCCGCGCAGCCACGCAGCGCTGCATGCTCGCGCGGTCCGGCTGCATTTTTGTGACGCGGCGTGCTCAGCCGGCGGCGCGGGGCAGGCTCACGCGCACGGACAGGCCGCGACCCCATGGGGCATCGAGCAGCTCGATGCTGGCGCCGTGCAGTTCGGCCACGCGCTGCACGATGGACAGGCCCACGCCATAGCCCTCGTTGTGTCCGCCCGGCTCGCGATGGAAGCGGGCGAACACTTCGTCCCGCCGCTCCGGCGGGATGCCGGGGCCGTCGTCGGTGACCTCGATCAGCACGGTGGTGCCGGTCTGTCCCAGCGCGAGCAGCACGTGACCGCCCTCGGAGACGTGCCGCAGGGCGTTGTCGACCAGGTTGCGGATCAGCGCCAGCAGACCCGCGGCATAGCCGCTCACGCAGACCGGTGTATCGGGCACTTCCAGCGACACGTCCACGCGACGCTCGCCGATCACCGGCGCAAGCTCCTCGATCACCTCGCCGGCCAGCGGCACCAGGTCGACCGGCTCGCGCGGCCGCTCGACGGCACCGGCCTCCAGGCGTGCCAGCACCAGCAACTGCTCGACCCGGCGCGCCAACCCGTTCAGCGCCTGCTGCGCCTGGCCGAGCGCGGCGTCGGCATCGGCCGGGTCGGCATTGCCGATCGCCCCCTCCACGCTGATCAGGCTGGTGGTCAGCGGGGTGCGCAGCTCGTGCGCGACGTCGGCGCTGAAGCGGCGCTCGCGCTCCAGCGCATCCTCCAGCCGCGCGAGCTGGGTGTTGAGTGCCTGCACCACCGGGCGCAGCTCGGTCGGGGCAGCCTCGAGCGCCACCGGCTCGCGACTGCCGGGCGCGCGCGCGGCCAGCCCGTCGGCCAGCCGGTCCAGCGGACGCAGCCCGCGACGCACCGCCCAGCCCACCAGCAACGCGATCAGCGGCAGGCCGACCACCACCAGCAGCGCGTGGTCCAGCCACAGCGCACGCAGGATGTCGTGGCGACTGTCGTAGCGTTCGCCGGCCACGATGCACGCGCCGGCCGGCACGTCGCAGGTGCGGTAGGTGCGCCAGCGATAGCCCTGCCACTCGATGTCGGCGAAACCGTCGGCGGTCGTCGCCTGCACCGGCAGAGAGGCGAAGTTGGCGGTGGCCAGGCGCACCCGGCCGTCGCGGTCGATCACCTGGAAGGCGACCTCGGACTCGAACGTATGGCGCGACTGCGGCAGCGTCGCCGGGGAGTGACCCGAGGGCGCCGTGCCGGCCAGCGCATCGATGCCGGCACCTCGCACCATCAGCTGCAGCACGTGGGCGGCCTGCGCCAGCCGTCCGTCGGCCAGCTCGTCCATCTCGCGCAGCGTGATGCGCATGCTGAACAGGCCCAGCGGCACCAGCACCGCCACCAGCGCGCCGATCACCAGCCAGCGCAGTCGCCAGCGCAGGCTCGTCGGCCTCATGCCGGTTCCCGCGGCATCATGTAGCCGAAGCCGCGCACGGTCTGCACCGCGTCGGCGCCGAGCTTGCGGCGCAGCGAATGCATCAGCACCTCCAGCGCGCCGCGCCCGACCGCGTTGTCGAAACCGTAGATGGAGTTCTCCAGCGTCTCGCGCCGCACGATGTGGCCGGCGCGTTCCATCAGTGCCTGCAGCAGGGCGAACTCGCGGCGGGTGAGGTCCAGGCGTTCGCCGCGATAGCTGACCTCGGCGCTGCCCAGGTCCATGCTGATCGTCCCCACCTCCAGCCGGTTCGCCGCCACCCCATGGTGGCGGCGCGAGACCGAGCGGATCCGCGCGGCCAGCTCGTCGAGGTGGAATGGCTTGACCAGGTAGTCGTCGGCGCCGGCGTCCAGCCCGCTGACCCGAGCCTCCACGCTGTCGCGGGCAGTCATCACGATCACCGGCGTGGCGACCTTCTGCCGCCGTGCCTCGCGCAGCACTTCCAGCCCGTCGCGGCGAGGCAGGCCCAGGTCCAGCAGCACCAGGTCGGCGCTGCCGTCGGCGAGGCCGGCGATCGCCGACTGGCCGTCACGCAGCCAGGTGACCGTGTAGGCGAGCCGCTCCAGCGCGCGCTGGATGGCGGCGCCCAGTTGCGGATCGTCCTCGACCAGAAGGATGTGCACGCGTTGCCCTCGTCTGTCCCACATCGTTGCGGCGATCCGGGGAACCATGCCGCATCAACCTTCGAACAAGCTTAATGCCGGCCCGGGGCCGGCCCTGTCGCTAAGGTGATCCGAAGACAGGCCCGCTAGCGTGACCGTTTTCGATCGCGGACACCACGCATGCCCCGCCCCGCTTCCGCGCCACCGTTGGCCCGCCTGCCCTGGCTGCTGGCCGCCGCGCTGCTCGCCGGTTGCGCCAGCTATCACGCCCGGCCGCTGCCGGACCAGGCTGGCGCGCACCGCGTCGCCGACCTCGCCGCCCCCGCGCCGCCGCACTGGCTGCCGGCACATCGCTTCGATCCTTCCGATGGGCTGGACGTGACCGAGGTGGCCACGCTGGCCATCGCCAACAACCCGGACCTGCGCACGCAGCGCGACGCACTCGGTGTCGCCCGCGCCCAGGCTTTCGCCGCCGGACTGCTGCCCGACCCGCAGCTCGACGCCTCGATGGACTTCCCGCGGCACGGCGGTGCGGGCCTCACCAACGCGTTCGGCCTCGGGCTCAGTGCCGACATCACCTCGCTGCTGATGCGCTCCTCGCGCGTGGCGGTGGCCCGCCAGCAGTCGCGGCAGGTCAACCTCGACCTGCTCTGGGCCGAGTGGCAGACCGTGGCGCAGGCGCGCCTGCTGTTCGACCAGGTAAAGGCGCTACGCGCGAAGCAGGCCGCACTGGACGCCGAGCAGACCGCGCTGGCGCCGCTGGATGCGCGCGTGCAGGCCGCCCTGCGCGCCGGCAACCTCACCCACGACCAGGCCAGCGCGGGTCTCAACGCCCTGTCCGACGTGCGCCAGCAACGGGCCGACAACGCGCTGGCACTGCATCAGGCCGAGGCCGACCTGCACCACCTGCTGGGACTGGCGCCCGAAGCGCCGCTGCGGCTGGTCGGTCCGGCCTACGATGCCACGCCCACGACGACGCAGGTCGACGCCGCGCTGGCCGCGCTGCCGCAGCGTCGTCCCGACCTGCTCGCGCTGCAGGCCGGCTACGCGGCGCAGGAGGCCTCGCTGCGGGCGGCGATTCGCGCGCAGTTCCCGGCGATCACGCTGGGCGTGAACACCGCACGCGACACCAGCGCGGTCTACACCAACGGCTTCAGCCTCGGCATCACGCTGCCGCTGTTCGACCGCAACCGCGGCAACATCGCGATCGAAACCGCCACCCGCGAGCAACTGCGCGACGACTACCGCAGCCGCCTGCTCGCCGCACACGGCGACATCCGCCACCTGCAGGCCGACCTGGCCACGCTGGACGCACGCCTGACCACATTGAGCCGCCATGCACAGGCACTCGACGCCGGCCGCGCAGCCGCCGAAGCCGCGTGGGCCCGCGGCGACCTCGACTGGCCGACCTGGCTCAGCCTGCGCGGCAACGCGCTGGCGGCCGACCTCGCCCTGATCGACCTGCGCCAGCAGCGCGGCACCGACGCCATCGCGCTCGAAGCGCTGCTCGGCAACACCGATCTGGCCACTCCTTCCGACGACCGCAAGGCCGCGACGCCATGAATCCCAAACTCCCCCCCATCCGCCTCCTGCTGCTCGCCTCGCCGCTGTTGCTGGCCGCCCTGCTCGCTGCGTGCGGCGGCAGTGCGGGCGGTGACGACGACGATGACGCCGCTCCCAGCGCGAAGGGCGTGGTCGCCGTGCAGACGGTGAAGCCTGTGCGCGCCGCCTTCCACGCCACGGTGGAAGCCTGGGGCCGCGCGGTGACGGATCCCGCCCGCTCGCGCACGCTCAGCCTCGGCCACGGCGGCCAGGTGGAGGCGCTGGACGTGGCCCCGGGGCAGCGCGTGAAGCGCGGCCAGATGCTGCTGGCGATCGCCCCCGACCCGGCCGCGCGGGCCGCGGTGGCGCAGGCACAGAGCGCGCTGACCCTGGCGAAGAACGAGCTGGCGCGCACCCGCCAGCTCGCCGCACAGCAACTCGCCACGCAGTCGCAACTGGCCGCCGCGCGCAAGAACCTCGCCGACGCCGAGGCGTCCCTGCAGGCGCAGCGTGCGCTCGGCGGCGGCGCGACGCGCGAGACGCTCTCCGCACCGACCGACGGCGTGGTGACCTCGATCGCGGTGGCGCGCGGCGAACGCTTCGCCGCCAATGCCCCGCTGCTCGGCTTCGCGCCGGACCACGCGCTGGTCGCCGAACTCGGCGTGCCGCCGCCGGCGGGGCCGCAACTGAAGCCCGGCCAGACCGTCGAGCTGGACAGCGTGTATGGCGACGGCAAGCCGCTGACCGGCACGGTCACGGTGGTCGGCCAGGCCGTCGATCCGCAGTCGCGCCTGCTGCCGGTGCGCGCCACCCTGCCGGCCGACGCCGCGCTGGCCGACGGCACCGCGGTGCACGCGCGCATCCAGGTGTCGGACATCGCCGCGTGGTCGGTGCCGCGCGCCGCCGTGCTGCACGACGACCATGGCGACTACCTGTTCCAGGTCGAGGGCGACAAGGCGCACCGCGTCGATGTCACCCTGCGCAGCGGCGACGGTGACCCGGTCGGTGTCGACGGCCCGCTCGATGCCAAGGCGAAGGTGATCGTGCAGGGCGTGTACGAGCTTTCCGACGGCGACCGCGTGCGCGAGGCGACGAAGTGAACCTGTCGCTGTGGATGCAGCGGCATCGGCGCTCGCTGCTGTTCCTGGCCCTGATGATGGCGCTGGGCGGCATCGCCAGCGCGTTCCTGATGCCGGTGGCGCTGTTCCCGAACGTGGCCTTCCCGCGCATCCAGGTGACGCTGGATGCCGGCGACCGGCCGGCCGACCAGATGGCGATCGAGGTCACCACGCCGGTGGAGGAAGCGGTGCGCCGCGTGCGTGGCGTGCGCGACGTGCGTTCGACCACCAGCCGCGGCAGCGCCGACATCGCGGTGCGCTTCGACTGGGGCGCGGACATGGCACGCGCGCTGCAGGAAGTGAATGCGGCCGCCGGGCAGATCCTGCCGCAGCTGCCGCCGGGCACCCAGCTCAGCACCCGGCGGATGGACCCCACCACCTTTCCGGTGCTGGCCTACAGCCTGCGCTCGCACACGCTCTCGCCCAGCCAGCTGCACGACCTGGCCGAGTACCAGCTGCGTCCGCTGCTCAGCGGCATCAACGGCGTGGCCCACGTCGGCGTGCAGGGCGGCGAGGTGGCCGAGTTCCATGCCGACGTCGATCCGGACAAGCTGCGCGCGCTCGATCTCAGCCTGGACGAAGTGACCCGGGCGGTGGCACAGGCCGCCACCATCGATGCGATGGGCCGCGTGTCCGACCACTACAAGCTGTTCCTGCTGCTGGCGAACAACCAGCCGCGCACGGTGCAGGCACTGGAGAACGTGGTGCTGCGCGCCGGCCCGTCCGGTGCGGTGCGCCTTCGCGACGTCGCCACGGTGCGCCTCGACCACGTGCCGCAGTGGATCAAGGTCAACGCCGACGGCCAGAACGCCGTGCTGCTGCAGGTCTACCAGCAGCCGGACGGCAACAGCGTGCAGATCGCCAGGGAGGTGCGGCAGCGCCTGGCCGACTTTGCGCCGCAGATGCCGGCCGGCGTCAACGTGGCCAACTGGTACGACCAGACCCAGCTGGTGACCCACGCTGCCGGCAGCGTGCGCGACGCGATCCTGATCGGTGTGGTGCTGGCCGGGCTGGTGCTGTTCGTGTTCCTGCGCAACACGCGGGTGATCCTGGTCGCGCTGATCGTGGTGCCGGCGGTGCTGGCGGTCACCGTGCTGCTGCTGCGCGTGCTCGGCATGAGCTTCAACATGATGACGCTGGGCGGCATGGCCGCGGCGGTCGGCCTGATCATCGACGACGTGATCGTGATGCTCGAGCACATCATGCGCCGGCTCGGCGGCGGCACCGACGAAGCGCAGGTGCACGAGCGCATCGCCGGCGCCGCGTGGGAGTTCACCCGCCCGCTGACCGGCTCCAGTGCGGCGACGGTGGTGATCTTCCTGCCGCTGGCGTTCCTCTCCGGCGTCACCGGTGCGTTCTTCAAGGCGCTGTCGCTGACCATGGCCAGCGCGCTGATCATCTCCTACCTGCTGACCTGGATCGCCGTGCCGCTGCTGGCCGAGCGCTTCCTCGACCGCAAACACCGCGCCGAGCCGCCACCGAGCCGCTTCGGCCGGCGCATCATGGCCGGTTACGAGCGCACGCTGGCCGCATGGCTGAAGCGTCCGGTGCTGGTGCTGGCCCTGGTGGTGCCGCTGCTGGCGCTGGGCGGGCTGGCGTATGCGCGGGTCGGCACCGGCTTCATGCCGCAGATGGACGAGGGCGGCTTCATCCTCGACTACATCTCGCCCCCCGGCACCTCGCTGGAAGAGACCGACCGCCTGCTGCGCCAAGTGGAGACCATCATCCGCGCCAACCCCTACGTCGACACCTATTCGCGCCGCACCGGCCTGCAACTCGGCGGCGGCCTCACCGAGGCCAACGAAGGCGACTTCTTCGTGCGACTGAAGAACGGCTCGCGTCCCAGCACCGAACAGGTGATGGCGCAGGTGCGCCAGCAGGTGGAAGCGAAGGTGCCCGGCCTGGACATCGAGCTGTCGCAGTTGATGGAAGACCTGATCGGCGACCTCGTGGCGGTGCCTCAGCCGATCGAAGTGCAGCTGTACGGCGAGGATCCGAAGCAGTTGAACGACACCGCCGGCAAGGTCGCCGCGCTGATCGGCAAGATCCCCGGCGTGGTCGGCGTACGCAACGGTATCAATCCCGCCGGCGACGCACTGGAGATCCACGTCGATCCGGCGCGCGCCGCACTGGCCGGGCTGGATCCGGCCGGCGTGGTGGCCCAGGTCAACGCCGCCGTGGATGGCACCGTGGCCGCGCAGCTGCCGGCCGAAGGCAAGGTGGTCGGCGTGCGCGTGCGGCTGGACCACAGCGCGCGGCGTGACGTCGGCTCCATCGCCTCGCTGCCGATCCGCACCGCGAATGGCCATCACCTGCCGCTGTCCGAGCTGGCCACGATCACCCCGGTGCAGGGCCAGCCGCAGATCACCCGCGACAACCTCAAGCGGATGGTCGCGGTCACCGGCCGCATCAGCGGGCGCAGCCTGGGTTCGGCGATCGCCGACGTGAAGGCCGCGCTGGGCAAGCCGGGCGTGCTGCCGAAGGGCATGTTCTACCAGCTCGGCGGCCTGTACCGGCAGCAGCAGCAGGCGTTCCGCGGCCTGACCATCGTGATGGTCGCGGCGATCGCGCTGGTGTTCACCCTGCTCTTGTTCCTGTACGAGAGTTTCCGCGTCGCGCTGGCGATCCTGGCGATGCCGCTGCTGGCGCTGCCGGCGGTGTTCATCGGCCTGTGGGTGACCGGTATCGAGCTCAACATCTCCTCGATGATGGGCATGACGATGATCGTCGGCATCGTCACCGAGGTGGCGATCTTCTACTTCTCCGAACTGCAGCAGGCCGAGGCCGACGAGACGGCCGAAAAGCTGCCGCTGCACGACGCCCTGCACCGCGCCGGCAAGCACCGCACGCGGCCGATCCTGATGTCCACGCTGGCGGCGATCCTCACCCTGCTGCCGCTGGCGCTGGCGATCGGGCAGGGCTCGCAGATGCAGCAGCCGCTGGCCATCGCGATCATCGCCGGCATGCTGCTGCAGCTGCCCCTTGTATTGCTGGTGATGCCGGTGCTCTACGCGCTGCTGCAGCGCCGGCGCGCATCGACCTGACCCCACCTCCAACCCGACGAGGAAACCCGCCATGCTCGCCCTTCCGCGCACCGCCCTTGCCCTGTTGCTTGCCGGCGTTCTCGCGCCAGCCTTCGCCGCCAGCACCGCCGGCAACCAGCCTCTGCATGTCGTCGGTCGCCTCGCTCTGGGCGGCCCCGGTGGCTGGGACTACCTCGCCGTGGACGCGCCGCATCACCACCTCTTCGTCAGCCGCGGCGACCGCGTGATGGTGGTCGACACGACCACCGGCAAGCTGGCCGGCACCATCCCCGGCACCAGCGGCGTGCACGGCATCGCCTTCGACCCCGCGCGCCGGGAGGGCTTCACCAGCGACGGCCGTGCCGCCGCGGTCACCGTGTTCGACCTCGACACGCTGAAAGTGCTGGCAACGATCCGCGGTACCGGCGAGAACCCCGACGCGATCGCCTTCGATCCGGCTTCCGGCCACGTGTTCACGCTCAACGGCCACGGCCACTCGGCCAGCGTGATCGATCCGGCCAAGCGCGCCGTGGTGGCGACCATCACCCTGCCCGGCAAACCCGAGTTCGCGGCGGCCGACGGCAAGGGCCACCTGTACGTCAACATCGAGGACAAGTCGGAGCTCGCCGAGCTCGACACCGGCAGCGACAAGCTGCTGCGCACCTGGTCGCTGGCGCCGTGCGAATCGCCCAGCGGCCTGGCCTTCGATGCCGCGCATCGCCGTGCCTTCTCGGTCTGCGACAACCGCGTGATGGCGGTGTCCGACGTCGACAAGGGCGCCGTGGTGACCACCGTGCCGATCGGCGAGGGCCCGGATGCCGCAGCGTTCGATCCGTCCACCGGCACGGTCTACAGCTCCAATGGCGAGAGCGGCACGCTGACCGTGGTGCATCAGGTCGATGCCGACCACTACACCGTGGCCGCCACCGTGCCGACGCAGAAGAGTGCGCGCACCATGGCGCTGGATCCGGCCGCGCAGCGCATCTATCTGTCCGCCGCCACGCTGGGCAGCAAGCGCAACGCCCGCGGCTGGCCGATGGCCGAGCCGGGCAGCTTCGTGGTGCTGGAAGTGGCGCACTGAGGCCACGCGTGGGCGGGCGCGCATCCGATATGCTGGACGGGTCGTAGGTTTGCGGCCGCGATGATCGGCCCCGCCCTGGCGTCGGGCCGCATCGCATGCGCGGGGCGCCGCACGCGGCCCGCCCTACCCCATCTCCCCCGATCAACCAGCGAGGCATCGCCATGACGACTCATTCCGGTTCCACCGTCACCTTCAAGCGCCCCGACGGCAAAGACGTGCAGGGCTACCTGGCCACGCCGGCCCACGCCGAAGGCGCGCCCGCCATCGTGGTGATCCAGGAGTGGTGGGGCCTCAACGACCAGATCCGCGGCGTCGCCGACCGCCTCGCGCGCTGCGGCTATCTCGCGCTGGTGCCCGACCTGTACCGCGGCAAGAGCACGGTGGAGCAGGAAGAGGCCCACCACCTGATGGAAGGCCTGAACTTCGCCGACGCCGCCACGCAGGACATCGCCGGCGCCGTCACGTTCCTGCGCCAGCGTGCGGGCAAGGTCGGCATCACCGGCTTCTGCATGGGCGGCGCGCTGACCCTGCTGGCGATGGGCCAGGGCGTGGCGGTCGACGCCGGTGCCGCCTGGTACGGCATGCCGCCGCTGGAGTACATCGACGCCGGCAAGATCACCGCACCGGTGCTCGGCCACTGGGCCACGCAGGACGAGTTCTTCGCCATCGACAACGTCGACAAGCTGGAGGCGAAGCTGAAGGAGGCCGGCGTGAGCACCGAGTTCCACCGCTACCTGGCGCATCACGCCTTCGCCAACGAGGAGGCCGTCGGCCCCGGCCGCATCGCCGCCACGCAGTACGACGCGGTGTGGGCCGCGCAGGCCTGGGACCGCACGCTGACCTTCTTCGGCCGCACGCTCTGGGGCTGATCGTTCGCGAAAATGTGACCACGACGGCCCGGGAAGGGCGCTTCCCGGGCCGTCGCTTTTTGCGGCATCGACACGGCACACACATTTCGCAGGAAGCTGCGCCGGATCGGGGGAACACCAGCGCTGGAGCGTTGTCCCACCTGCCGCTTGCCCGCCTGCGGACCGCACGCGTGGCCCTGGGGGCATCTGCAACCAACCTCATCCCGCTGCACGCGCAGCGCACCGGCCTGCGGCCCGTCGTCACGGCGAGCGCAGCGGTGACCGCGTTGCCGGGATGACGATCGGCCGGCAACCAAGCAGACGAGGAAGTGGATGAAGCGATGGCTCCTGGCGTGTTCCCTGTGGTTGATGTGCGTTGCCGCCGTGCCGGCCCATCCCGTCGAAACCTCCTGCATTTCCCACCATCACGACATCCGCCCGGGTGACACCGCGGTGGCGCTGGCGCGCCGCGATGGCGTGGACGCGCATGCCTTCGCCAACTGGCTGGCCCGCGCCGGCGACACCGACCGCCACGCGCTGCGCAGCATGCGCCCCGGCGATCATCTGGAGCTGTGCATCGCCCGGGTCGACGGTCACCCCGCCACGATCGACCGCCTGCGCGTGCGGTCCGATCGCGCCGGGCGACATCGAGCCGCGCAGGAGCCGACCGTGGCCAGCCTGGTCGGCATCCGTGCGTCGGTGGTCACCGTGCCGCTCGCCGGCGCCGGAGCGTCGGCCACGCACCCGCTGCGCTCGCAGGTGACTGTCACCGAGCCGCTGCCGGCGGCCACGCGGCTCGCCAGCGCCCTGGCCGACGTGGTCGGCCGGCGTCCGGTGGTGGAGGCCCTGGCCGCTTACGCGCACCACGTCTGGCACCTGCCGGCGACCCTGCCGAAGGACAGCCACTACCGCCTCGCGATGCTGGAGGATCCTCGCCACGGCGCGGGCCACCGGCTGGCGATGGTGGCGCTGGAAGCCCACGGCCACATGTGGCGGGCGTATCACTACATCGATGCCAAGGGGCACGACTACGTCGTCAGCGCCCACGGCCGGGGCTTCGAAGTGCTGCGGCCGCGCCACCCGGTGAACCACGCGCGGATCTCCTCCGGCTGGGGCTGGCGCATCCAGCCGGTGCTGGGCGGACGCGAGTTCCATCGCGGCATCGACTACGCCGCCCCCATCGGCACCCCGGTGCATGCGGCGATGGACGGCACCGTCAGCCTGTGCGACTGGCACGGCGGCTACGGCCGGGTGGTGGAGATCCGACATGCCCACGGGCTGCGTACACGCTACGGCCACCTGAGTCGCTTCGCCGCGAAGCTGCACCCGGGCAGCCGGGTGCACAAGGGGCAGGTGATCGGCTACGTCGGCAGCACCGGGCTCTCCACCGGACCCCACCTTTACTACGAGATCTGGGAACATGGTGTACGCGTCGACCCCCTGCGCCACGCTCCACTGACCGTCGCCGCGCGGCTCGACACCCACCAGCGCAAACGCCTCCGCCACCTCATCGCCAGCGTGCAGCAGACTTCGTGACCTCCCTCGCCTCCCGCACCGTGTTCGCCGCCCTCGCCCTGGCCTTCGGCCTGAGCGCGACAGCGCAGGCGCAATCCCAGGCTGGAGCGGCAATGGTGCCGCAGGCCGATTGGAAGGCCACGCATCACGAGGATCCGGACGCTCTCTGGAAAATCGTCCACGACCACTGTGCCCCCGCGGCAGCGAGCGGCGTCTACCCGCCCTCGCCCTGCGCCGCCGTGCACCAGGGGCCGGGCGGCTACGCCGTGCTGAAGGACCGCCACGGCGCCTACCAGTACCTGGTGCTGCCGCTGGCCCGCACGCAGGGCATCGAGAGCCCGGAACTGATCCGGCCCGACGCGCCCAACTACCTCGCCGCAGCCTGGCGCGCACGGCTGTACGTGGAGGCCGCGCTTGGCTCGACGCAGCCGCGCGAGTCGCTCGGCCTGGTGGTGAACTCGCCGGAGGGGCGTTCGCAGAACCAGCTGCACATCCACGTCGACTGCATGCGCCGCGACGTGCGCGATGCGCTCGCCCGCCAGCTGCGGCACATCTCCTACCGCTGGCGCTGGCTGCCCGTCGGCCTGCCGCCCCACGGCCATCGCTACATGGCGCGCTGGGTGGATGGTGTCGATCTGCACATCAATCCTTTCGCCGACCTCGCCCGCGCCCTGCCCGCGGGTGACCACATGGCCATGCACGGGCTCGCCGTGGTCGGCGCCTCGCGCGGCCCGGCCCGACCCGGCTTCATCCTGCTCAGCGACCGGATCGGTCCCGACGACCGCGCCAACACCGAAGAACTGCAGGACGTCGACTGCACGCTGGCCCGACGCCCGCCGGCGCTCTGACCCGCACGGGAAGACACCCGCCCCACCCCATGGGCGACAGTACGACGTTCTTGCGTCCGCCAGCGCGCTAGCATGGCCGTTCGGCCGGGCACCGACCGGCGAACACGACGGGACGATCCGATGCAGGTAAGGCAATGGGTGGGCGCGATCGGCGCACTGGTGCTGGGCGTGGCGCAGGCGACGCTGGCGACGGGCGCGGAAACCTTCGACCGCAGCGAAGGCCTCAACCTCAACCGCTTCGTGCGCCAGGGCGACGTCGCCGCGCACATCGTGCTGCGCTCGGGCACGGACCCACGGCTGATCGTCGCCTTCCCTGCCGGCAACAGCGGCGTGGGGCTGTGGTTCGATGCGGTGCCCTCACCGGTCACATGGCGCTTCGATGGCCCGGCCACGCCACTGACCCAGGCCGACGCGAAGGGACGTCCGCTGCACGGCGTGCGCTTCACCGCCACCCTCCACACCGCCGCGCTGGCGCCGAAGCAGGCCGTGCTCTCCAGCATCCGCGTACTGCGCGACTACCAGGGCCTGGGCACCGCGCCGAAGCCCGTGCTCACCGACGCGCGCGCAAACGGCAACACCCTCGCCTGGTCGCGCGATCGCCTCGACGGCGCCCCCGGTTATGCGCTCTCGCTCACCGCCGTGCACGGCGCACTCAAGGACGGCCGCTTCGTCGCCGGCCCCGATGGCGACATCACGCTGACCATCACCGCACTCTCCGGCGAGAAGCCGCTCACGCCGGTGTCCGGCCAAGCCCTGCTCAACGGACACGCGCAGAACGACCGCGCCGCGCGCGAGGCACTGGCCTTCCTCAGCTACCGCGAGAAGTACCTCGCCGGTTCCTGGCGCTTCGACACCTACTTCGGCCGCGACACGCTGATGTCGGTGCGCCTGCTGATGCCGGCCCTGCAGCCGCAGGCGGTGGAGACCGGCCTGCGCTCGGTGCTGGAGCGCCTGTCGCCCGACGGCCAGGTGGCGCACGAAGAGGACATCGGCGAGTTCGCCATCCTCGACCACATGAAGACCGACGGCTCGCGCTCCGACGCCCCGGTGTACGACTACAAGATGGTCGACAGCGACTACCTGCTCGCCCCGGTGACGCAGGCCTGGCTGCTCGACGACGCGCGCGGCCAGACCCGCGCCAAGGCGTTCCTCGCCGGCAAGCTGGGCGACGCCCACGCCGGCGATGCGCTGATGCGCAACCTGCGCTACATCGCGGCGCATACGAAGGCCTTCGCCGCCGATCCCGTCGCGGCGAATCTGGTCTCGCTCAAGCCCGGCGTGCCGGTGGGCGACTGGCGCGACAGCAACGACGGTCTCGGCGGCGGACGCTACGCCTACGACGTCAACGCGATCCTCATTCCCGCCGCGCTCGACGCCGCCAACGCGCTCAACCGCAGCGGCCTGCTCGCGCCGTATGCGAACGCGCAGGACAAGGCGATGCTCGACGGCCTCGCCCGCGCCGCCAAGGTGTGGCGCGAGAAGGCCCCCGCGCTGTTCACCGTCCACGTCGACACGGCCGCCGCGAAGCAGGACATCGCCGCCTACGCCAAGGCCATGGGCGTGCCGAACACGCCCGCGCTGAAAGCCGTCGGCGACCGGCCCGTGCGATTCCAGGCGCTGTCGCTGGATGCCGACGGCCACCCGATCCGCGTGCAGAACAGCGACGGCGGCTTCGCCCTGCTGTTCGGCCACCCGAGTCCCGCGCAGCTCGACGCCGAAGCCGAACTGCTGCGCCGCCCGTTCCCCGCCGGCCTGATGACCCCGGTCGGCATGCTGGTCGCCAACCCCGCCTTCGCGACGGCCGCGGAACAGGCGCGCTTCACTCCCGGCGCCTACCACGGCACCGTGGTGTGGTCCTGGCAGCAGGCCCTCACCGCCGCCGGCCTCGCCCGCCAGCTCACCCGCACCGACCTGCCGGTCAACACCCGCAGGCACCTCGAAAGCGCACAGGCCTGCCTGTGGCACGCCATCGACGCCACCCGCGACATGAGCAACTCGGAACTGTGGTCCTGGCACTACGCCGACGGCCGCTACCAGGTCGCCGCCTTCGGCGCGAGCGGCAAGGACGCGGACGAATCGAACGCGGCGCAGCTGTGGAGCACGGTGTATCTGGCGATTCCGGCGCCGGGAACAGCGGGAGCAAAATGCAATGATTGATACCGGTTGCATTGAGGAATCGGGCCTGCCCGCCCTCGCCGCGAACGACGTCAAATCCGTTTGATGACCGCAGGTGACGATACAGGGGGCGTCGGCACCGCCGGGCCATGGAGGCATGGATGCGCAAACTTGTCGTGGTGTATGTGGCGTTGATCTGCCTGACTGACTGCTCTGATCGACCGCTCAGAGGGTCCGTTGAAAAGTCGGTCGACGGAAGGACCTATCTGGTGGTCGCAGACGACAACGGCGGGGCGTGTGGCCCGATCAAGCTGGATGGCAGAATCTGGCCCCACAGGATCGGCGAGTCGGGTTTGGTCTCTCCAGGTCGCCACAAGATCGAGTGCGGCAGCGATGCCGCTTTTGACATTCCCACAGGCACGACCTTCAGGTTCGACTACTGGGGACCCTAGGGACTATGGAACAGGTCCTTTGCAACCTGCGCATGTGAAGTAAGGAGGCATACACATGCCCGGATCCCGAGCTTTGAAAAGCATCGCGAGCGGTCTCGTCGAGACCTTCGTCAGCCGGAACAATGACGTCTTCGGTTATTGGGGTATCGGACAGCTTCGAAACGAGACCGAAGATCGCGAATCTCGTACGGTAGAGCTGGATCTCCTGTCCAGGGAGACGGATCCGAAGCGTCCGGTCGCCAGCAACCTCATCGTCAGGTACGGGGGCTACCTTTCCGCCTCACTTGCCAGAGCCGGCTTCCCGCCATCCCGGGTTATCCGGGCAAGAATCCTGGTCGAATTCGGCTCCTTCGGAGACGCCCGCGACCCTGACCTTTTCAGTACGCTCGGAGACCCGTTCAACTGCAAAGCGGTTCTAGTGGGAACAAGCGGCAAGGCGTTTTCCGCCGTACGCGGTGGGCTATGCCGCCGCCATGACGCGCGCTGCGAGCAACAAAGCATGCGGCCGGCCCTTCACACGGAACCCGCCCGCCCGGCATGACCTCGGCAAAGCCGACACGAGAGATATCTCCACTTCAACGCAGGACGACGCATGCGCATTCTTTCCTACGACGAAGAGTCCCGCACGCTTTGGGTCGAGCTACCCGGGTTTCCCTGCTACGAGGTGTTCGACGTTCCCCCGGAGACCGTTGCCGCCCTGCAACAGTCCAGCACGCCGCAGGCCTATTTCAACGAGCACATCTGGGGCACCCGGTTCGAGCACGACTCCCACTGGTCGAGCCTTGACGCCCTGCTGGAATACATGGGCGAGAACATGATGTTCGAACCGCCGGTCACCGCGCGTTCGACCAGGGCTGACGACGACACCCCTCTGCACGTCGCCTGCGTCTGGGGAGACATCGGAGCGATCGACCTGCTGCTTGCTGGCGGCGCCGAAGTCAACGCGCAAGGGGATCTCGGTACCACACCCCTGTACAACGCGGTTTCGTTCGAGCGTATCCGGTGTGTCGAGCGCCTGCTGAAAGCTGGCGCCACGATGGACGATCCCAACGGGCTCTCCTTTACTGCTCGCGACAATGCTCTTAGGAGCGAAAATTCCCGCCTCCTGGAACTGTTCTCAGAAAAAAAAAGTCCTGGAGGTGGCTTTGATCCCTCGTGAAGGCGAACCAAACCAATCGACCACGACACTTCCAACAATCAATTACGGCAACCCAACATGCCCCTCCTTACCGCGCGATTTGAAATCCCAATACCAGGCGAGTGCCTGATCAAGACTCCATCAAATGATGATGTCAAAATAGAAATAACCGAGGCAGATTTTCACGCAGCCATCCAAATCCTTCCATCCGCGTCATGGAAAATGAAAGGGAGAGACGAGACAGACTGGACAACCAGCATTCGCGCCATCCAAATCTCTATAACTCGCCACGAGTCAGAAGACATTCCAAGCGTCATTCAAAACGCCGAAGGCGTACGAGATTCTACGGGTTTAGATACATTTCTCCGCAATCGCCTCGGCAACTACAACAACTTTGCCAGAGAAGTAGCGAATCGATTTATTGATTACTTTCGCTATTCTCTTATGACACCTTTGCTACACCCCATCCCCAGTTGGGATCAATCTCTTTCCTCGCCGGTTTGGTATGACGCGCATGGTGCAAGGCTTGCGCCGTCGCGTGTCATAGTGGCTGAGCCGATCCCCGGCCTACATGGAGAGCTGGGTGTCCAAAAACTCACGACGAGCCGGATACCGGAACTTATCGAACATCTGAAATCACCACGCGAATTACCACTCGATCTTACGCTGCTATCTGATGCTCAGACGGCGTGGTTCGAGGGCAACCTTCGTCGAACGGTGCTAGAGCTAGCCATCTGTGCAGAGATACTGGTTAAACGGCACTACTTCGCGGCGGCATCACCTGCCGGATCGGCCTTCGACTATCTGGAAGATCGAGCAAAGATATCTGTTCGGGTGACGGATTTACTGGACCCCATTGCACGCGAAGCCTTTGGCATTAGTTACAAAGAAGCATCCCTCAAAGATTACCAAAGCATCGATCACCTGTTCCGCTGCAGGAACAAGATCGCGCACCGCGGTGAACTCATATACAAAGACGACTCCGGCCAATCACATCAACCAGATCGAGATGAAGTTGCAGCGTGGTGGACCTCCGTGGAACGACTTCGAGATTGGCTGGCATCTCTCAAATAGATGCCAAATTATTCAAGGTCGCTTACGAACACGATACGAATGCCAGCTTCGGGTAAATGAAACCGCAATTTTAATCCGAACGAGACCAGGCCCACATAGTCGGCATAAATAAGCTGCGACCCCACCCCGATCAGGCAATTTCCATAAACCATGCACATCCGCAAAGCCACCGCCGCAGACGCACCCATAGCCTTCGCCATCCGGCGCGAAGCGATCCTGGCGCAGTGCGCGGGTTGCTATGCCGAGCAGGACCTGGAGATCTGGACCTCAGGTGCAATGTCCGCGTCGTTTGCCCGTTGCGTGGCCGATGCATTCCACGTCGCGGAGATCGACGACCGCCTGGTGGGCACGGGCATGATCGACCTCGCCTCCGGGAAGATCGATGCGATCTTCGTGCGGCCGGACTGGATGGGACACGGCGTGGGGCGAGCGCTGATGAATCACCTCGAACGTCTCGCGCGGGATGCCGGCCTGACCTCCATCCATCTCGACGCCACCCTCAATGCCGCACCGTTCTACCGGCGCCTCGGATTCGCCGTTGAGGCCACATCCACCTATCGCTCGACCCTTGGCGTCACCCTGGCCTGCATCTCCATGACCAAGCCGCTGGCGCCGCCATGACCGACACCACCGACCGCCTGAAAGCGCAGATCCGCAGGAACGCGGACGAGATCGCGAGGCTGCACGACCGCATCCACGCGACCGTTCGCAAGCGCGACCAGAGCGAGGCAAAGCGCCAGCAATGGCAGCGCGCCTGCGAGGAGTTTCATGCCCGCTACGATCGACTGGCGTTCCCGGGCGGGCTCGACGGGGCCTTCGAACGACTGGCCGCGGGCGACCCGGAGACGATGGAGGCGGCGATCTGCTTCGTCGAGCTCCGCCCGTACTTCTTCCGATCGGGATACCTGTTCGAGAAGCTGCTAAGGAAGGCCCGGCATGCACCACTCAGTGAAGCACAGGCCGCGCGGCTGGAGGCCGTCCGCACCGCCCACACCGTGCGGCCCGCGACCCGTAACACCAGCAACAGATCGACGCCGACCTGAAAGGGTCAGGCCCACACCCACGCTGGACATCAGCCCTTCTTCAAGCAACCGGCATCGTCAGGCATGAAATCCAGACGCTCAATTTGGGCCATCACCCTCCTCGCCCTTGGCGCCGTAGTCCTGACAGTTGCGCTGCTGTTCGGCGCCACGCTCGCCTGGCATGTCCACCTGGCCGGCAGCTACCACGATACCTTCGTGGTGATTCCGGGCTGGATCGTGTGGAGCTTCGCGGGACTCAGCGTGGTGGTGGTGTCCGGCGCAGCAATGCTGGCCGGGGCCTCACGCCACACGCCAGCGGTGCGGCCACGGCGTCAGGCGATGTGGGCGGCCATGCTCACGGGGGCGGCGTGGCTGGTTGTCGGTACCGCCTGGGCGTTCTTGCGGGCCGGATAAGGTGCGCTTTCCCGAGCCAAGGCGCGGTGATAGGGCCGGTCCGGGCCGCAATCCACGCAGCCGCATCGGAACGCACTATCCGCGGGAAGCCGAAGTTCTTTCGCGATCGTCCAGCGTGGCGATACAACACCCAACGTGACCCGGTTACCTTCCGGACACGAAATAGGTGATCCTGCCCTCTCGGCTGCACATGCGTCCGCCCCGTCCCCAAGTCGCGGCGCATGAAGGTCGCCAAGCCCTCACTGGAGCCCGGACACGACGCATGGACGCTCGCAGCACGCACACCCTCGGCGATCCGGACCTCCGTATCGCCGGACTCCGGCTATGGGTCCACAACCGCCAGTTTCCCGAATCCGAGGACTACTGGGACGGCAACTGGCTCAATGTCACCGCGGAGTGCCGGTCCCCGGGCACCTCCGTCCGCGTGGATGGACCGATCGTCCATCTCGGCGAAATCCAGATGCTGATCGAGCAGCTCGAAGTTCTTTACCGGAGCCTGCACGGGCAGGCTCGACTGGAATGCATGGAGCCCAATCTGGACGTTTCGCTGCGGGCGCTGACGGGTGGGCATATCGAGGTAAGGATCTCTCTGACACCCAATCAGCTGGCGGAGTCCCATACCTACACGGAAGGTCTGGACCAGACTTTCCTGCCAGGCCTCATCGCGGAGTGCAAAGCGATTCTTGGGAAGTTCCCGCCGAAGAACCCGAAGAGATAGACGCTGCCGATCTGGGCCTCGCCGGGGAACATCCATCACTCCAAGTGACGCCACGCCTTGGGCGTCTGCTACCGTCCCTCCCCTGCACTACCGCCACCCAGGGGACGTCATGCCTAGCCTTCGCCCGACCGCTTTTGCCCTCGCCGCCTGCCTGCTCGCCTCGCTGCCCGCGCTGGGCGACCAGGCCAAGCCGAAGCCCTCGCTGACGCCCAAGGAGATTCTCGCCGCGTCGAAGCCGGCCGAGTGGCGCACGCCGGATCCGGACAACCTGCTGGTGATGACGCTGGCCGGCGGGCATCGGGTGCTGATCGAGCTGGCGCCGGACTTCACGCCGCTGCATGCGGCGAACATCCGCACCATGACGCATGAGCACTACTTCGACGGGCTGGCGATCATCCGCGTGCAGGACAACTTCGTCACGCAGTGGGGCGACCCGAACGACGACGACAATGCGGACCGCTCGAAGATGAAGCCGCTGGGCACCGCGAAGAAGACGCTGCCGCCGGAGTTCACCCGCCCGCTGGACCCGAAGCTCACCTTCACCCGGCTGCCGGACGGCGACATGTACGCGCCGGAAGTGGGTTTCTCCGAGGGCTTCCCAGTGGCGCGCGACCCGGCCAGCCACGAGGAGTGGATCACCCACTGCTACGGCACCGTGGGCGTGGCGCGCGACGTCGGCCCGACCACCGGCAACGGCAACTCGCTGTACGCGATCATCGGCCAGGCGCCACGCGGGCTGGACCGCAACCTGGCGGTGGCCGGCCGGGTGATCGAGGGCATGCAATACCTCTCGGCGCTGCCGCGTGGCACCGGCCCGCTGGGCTTCTACGAGAAGGCCGAACAGCGCACGCCGATCGTCTCGGTGCGGCTGGCCGCGGACCTGCCGCCGGCCGCGCGCCCGAAGGTGCAGGTGCTGCGCACCGACAGCGCCAGCTTCGCCAGGCTGATCGAGGCCAAGCGCAACCGCCGCGATGCGTTCTACACCCGCCCGGCCGGCAAGATCGACCTGTGCAGTATCAGCGTGCCGACGCGCGACCCCGACACGAAGCAGTAAGCCGCTTCGCGCCCTGGAAGATCAGGGCGCGCGCGATACCTGGTCGGCGGTGCGGAACACCGACACCGCCTGACGCAGGCGTTCGGCCTGCTCCTGCAGGCTGTGCGAGGCGGCTTCGGATTCTTCCACCAGCGCGGCATTGCTCTGCGTCGCCTCGTCCATCTGGGTGACCGCCGAGCCGACCTCGGCGATGCCCTTGCTCTGCTCCTCGCTGGCCGCGGCGATCTCGCTCATCAGCCCGGCGGACTTCTGGATGGCCTGGGCGATGCGACGGGTGGACTCGCCGGCGCGGTCGACCAGGTCGGCACCGGTATCGACGGTCGCCACTGCGCTCTGGATCAGCTCCTTGATCTCGCGTGCCGCCGCCGCGGCGCGCTGGGCCAGTTCGCGCACCTCGGCGGCCACCACGGCGAAGCCCTTGCCGTGCTCACCCGCGCGGGCGGCCTCCACCGCGGCGTTGAGCGCGAGGATGTTGGTCTGGAACGCGATGCCGTCGATCAGGCCGGCGATGTCGCCGATGCGCTCGGAGCTGGTCTTGATGTCGCCCATGCTGGCCACGGCCTGCTCGACCAGCGCGCCGCCCTCCTTCGCCTGCTGCGCCGCGCTGGCCACCAGGGTGTCGGCCTGGCGGGCGTGGTCGGCGTTCTGGCGCACGGTGGCGGTGAGCTCTTCCATCGCCGCGGCAGTCTCCTCCAGCGAAGCGGCCTGGTCCTGGGTGCGGTGCGAGAGGTCGGCGGTGCCCGCGGCGATCTGGCCGGTGGCAGTGTGGATGCTGTCGCTGGCCTGGCGCACCTGGGTCACCACGTCGGCCAGGCCGACGCTGATGCCGTTGATCGCCTGCAGCAGCTGGCCGACGTCGTCGCGCCGGTCCACCGCGACCTGGGCGCTGAGATCGCCGGCGGCGATCTTGCCCGCCGCTTCCCGGCACTCGACCATCGGCCGGCTGACGTTGCGGTGGACCAGCCACCAGGCCAGCGCCGGCACCAGTCCGCACGACAACAGCGCCAGCAGCAGCACCTTGGTCGTGTGCCCGCTCGGCAGCCACCACCACAGCACCAGCCAGATCGCCAGGTTGCAGGCTGCGGTGGCCAGCGCCACCCGCCAGGGCATGCCCAGGCTGCGCATGTGGCTGACGTCCAGCCCCACGTAGCGCGCGCCAATCACCTCACCGCCGGCGTCCAGCACCGGGTCGTAGCGGGTCATGAACTGGGTGCCGAAGATCGTGGCGTAGCCGGTGAACGGCGTTCTCGCCAGCAGCTTCGCCCAGGCCGGGTGCGAGCGGTCGAGCAGCGTGCCGACCGCGCGGGTGCCGTCCTTCTTCTTCACCGAGGTGGCGATCCGCACGAAGTCGTCCCCGCTGCGCACGAACACCGTGGCGGTGGCGCCGCGATCGGCGGTGAAGCCGTCCGGCAGCGAAAAGTCCAGGTTCAGCGGCTTGCCGCCGCTGCGCAACACCGGTGTATCGCGTCCGCCGACGGCGATGGTCTTGCCGCCGTCCAGCGCGAAGTCGCCGGGGAAGCGGCCGGCGAACTCCGTCGCCAGGGATTCGATGCGGTTTTTCAGCGGTACCAACCACGTGCGCATGAGACGGCCCTTGTCCTGTCGCGAGGATGTACCGGCCGAACGGCGGGACATCGTCCACCGGCCTCCGGCCTCTGCCGGAATCGCGGGTGGTCTCCGCATGTCGGTCGTGGACAGCAAAACTTTACGAATCCCGCCGTTTTGCCGCGCCGACCTTGGTAGCACTTTCGACGCCGCAGGTACCGACGCAATGCAGCATCGCCGGCCCGGCGAGGCGCTCAGCGGTAGCCGGCCGCCTGCAGCTCGAACAGTTCGGCGTAGTGGCCGCCGGCGGCGACCAGTTCGTCGTGCGAGCCGGACTCGGCCACCCGCCCGCCCTCCAGCACGATGATCCGATCGGCCATGCGCACGGTGGAGAAGCGGTGCGAGATGATCACCGCGGTCTTGCCGTGCGACAGCTCCTTGAAGCGCTGGAACACCTCGTACTCCGAACGCGCATCGAGCGCGGCGGTGGGCTCGTCGAGGATCAGCAGCGGCGCATCGCGCATGTAGGCGCGGGCGATGGCGACCTTCTGCCACTCGCCGCCGGACAGGTCCACGCCGCCCTTGAACAGCTTGCCGAGCATCTGCGCGTAGCCCTTCGGCAGCTTGCCGATCACCTGGTCGGCCAGGCTGCGCCGGGCGGCATCGGCGATGCGCGGCGCGTCCTCGCGCGCCTCGATGCGCCCGACCGCGATGTTGTCCGAGGCGTTGAAGTAGTAGCGCACGAAGTCCTGGAAGATCACGCCGATGTTCAGCCGCAGGTCGTCCAGGTCGTATTCGGCCAGCGGGTGGCCGTCGAGCAGGATGCGACCCTCGTCCGGGTCGTACAGGCGCGAGAGCAGCTTGACTAGGGTGGTCTTGCCGGCGCCGTTCTCGCCCACCAGCGCCAGCACCTCGCCGGCGCGCAGGGTGAAGCTGAGATGGCGCACCGCCCAGCGCTCGGCATCGGGATAGCGGAAGCCGACATCCTCGAACACGAAGCCCTCGCGCAGCGGCCGCGGGAATGGCCGTGGATTCGGCGGCGAGAGGATCTCCGGCTGGATCCGGAAGAACGAGAACAGGTCGTCGAGGTACAGCGCCTGGCCGGCCACCTGCGAGAAGCCGGTGAGCAGGGTTTCCAGCAGCGTGCGCAGGCGGCGGAACGAGGTGGAGAGGAAGGTCAGGTCGCCGATCGAGAACGCGCCGGTGACCGTGCGCCAGGCGATGAACGCGTAGGCCGCGTAGTAGCCCATCGTGCCCAGCGTGGTGAACAGCCCGCCCCAGCTGGCACGGCGCAGCGCGATGCGGCGGTTGGCCAGGTAGATCGACTGCGACAGCACACGGTAGCGGTCGATCAGGAAACGGTTGAGGCCGAAGCTCTTCACCTCCTTGGCGTTGGACGCACTGGCGCCGACCATGCGCAGGTAGTCCAGCTCGCGCCGCTCAGGTGTCCACTGGTAGTTCACCGCGTAGCTCTGCGCGTTGAAGTGGAACTCGCCCAGGAACGCCGGCACCAGCGCCACCGCCAGCAGCACGATCAGCCATGGCGCATAGACGGCCAGCCCCACCGCGAAGCTCACCAGCGTGATCGCGTCCTGCGCCTGCTGCAGCAGTTGCGAGAGCAGCGAGCTGCGTCCGGCGATCTGCCGGCGGGCCCGGTCGAGCTGGTCCTGCAGGTCGGCGTCCTCGAAGTCCTCCAGGTCGAGCGAGGCGGCATGCTCCATCAGCCGGATCGAGGTGAGGTCGGCATAGCGCTCGCCGAGCAGCGAGTCGACCATCGCCACCACGCGGCCGAGCAGGTCGGCCAGCACCGCCAGCGCGAACTCCAGCGCCAGCAACGTGGCGAGGTGATCGAAGCGGCCGTCGTGCAATGCGGTGGTGAGGTCGCCCGGGAATCCGCCGAGCCGGACCTGGTGCACCACCTCGTCGACGATCAGCTTGCCGACGTACAGCGTGATGACCGGCAACAGCGCGCGCACCAGCCGCAGCAGCACGCTGGTGAGGGTCATCCAGCGGCTGGTCGTCCAGATGCTGTGCAGGAAGGCAGGCACGTTGCGCAGGGCGGCAAAACGCTCGCGCAGGCTCTTGGGCGCGGGCGGCGGCTGGTGGCGACCGCCACCCATGCCATGACCGGGAGGAGGCATCGATGCTCCTTGGGAAGATCGGGTAAGGAATACCGCCGACGGGCGGGACTTGTCTTTCGATATTCTTGCGATATATCTTTTCCGGGTCAACAACGATATATCGGAGATACATCATGCGCTGCCATCACCACGGCTTCCACGGCGACCGCCATGACCATCACGACCACCGCCCCTTCCACCGCGGCGACTGGCGCGCCTTCTTCGAACACGCCCGCGAGCACCTGCGCGAGGCCGGTCGCCACGGCTGGCGCGGCGGCCCGTTCGGCGGCGACCGCGGCGATGCCTTCGCCGAGCTGGGCGGCGGCCTGCGCGGTGGCGGCCGTCGTGGAGGCGGCCGCATGTTCGGCCACGGCGACCTGCGCCTGCTGCTGCTCGCCCTGATCGAGCAGCAGCCGCGCCACGGCTACGAACTGATCCGCACCATCGAGGAGATGTTCAACGGCCAGTACAGCCCCAGCCCCGGTGCGATCTATCCCACGCTGACCATGCTGGAAGAGCTGGGCCACGCCGAGGTGCAGCCGGAGGCCGGCGGTCGCAAGCGCTACGCGATCACCACCGAGGGCAAGGCCTTTCTGGACGAGAACCGCGCGGCGGTCGAGGCGGTCATGGAACAGACCCGTCACACCGCCCGCATGGCCGCACGCGCCGCCATGCCGGAAGCCGTGCACAAGGCGATGCACGCGCTCAAGCACGCGCTGCTGATGCGCGGCACCGACTGGAACAAGGCCGAAGGCCAGCGCGTGGCGAAGATCCTCGAGCGCGCCGCCAGCGAGATCGCCAGCGGTGGCGGGGAGTGAACACGCGACGATGACCACACACGTCCATACCTCCCTGCGCCATCCGCTGGTGTTCCGCACACTGGAAGTGCAGCGCGTCGAAACCCTGACCCCGCACATGCGCCGCGTCGTGTTCGGCGGCGACGAGCTGCGCGGCTTCGTCAGCGCCGCGCCGGACGACCACGTGAAGCTGTTCTTCCCCAACAGCCGCGGCGAGATCGTGCGTCCGGCGATCGGCCCGGACGGGCCGATCCACGCGCCTGGCGTGGACTACTCGCCGATGCGCGACTACACGCCCCGCCGCCACGACGCCGGGGCCAACGAGCTGACCATCGACTTCGTGCTGCACGGCGACGGCCCGGCCGCCAGCTGGGCGGCGCAGGCCGCGCCGGCGCAGACCATCGGCGCCGGTGGCCCGCGCGGCTCGATGCTGGTCGCCGACGACTTCGACACCTACGCGATGTTCGGTGACGAGACCGCCCTGCCGGCGATCGGCCGCTGGCTGGAGGACTTGCCGGCCGGCAAGCGCGCCGAGGTATTCGTGGAGATTCCCGAGCGCGCCGACCGCCAGGCCCTGACCTCGCGCGCCGAGCTGCGCCTCGCCTGGCTGGAGCGCGACGGCGCCGAAGCCGCGGCCAGCACGAGGCTGGAACAGGCACTCGCCCACTGGGCGGCGCCGCCCGGCGAAACCTTCCACTGGATCGCCGCCGAATCCGCGCGCGCCCGTCGCATGCGGCAGGCGCTGGTCGAACGCGGCGTGCGGAAAGACGGCGTGAAGGCCACTGGCTACTGGAAAGCGGAAGGCTGACGCACGCCGGCTCGCGGCGATGAATCGGCGCTGAGCCCATCCACGGCAAGACCACGAAATCTTGCCGCGCGAACCGCTATCCCGGAGCGCGCCGTTCCCGCCACCGCGGGCGGCACCTCATCCACTTCCGGAGACCGGGATGAAGCGCAGCCGCAGGATCGTCGCCTGGACCGCCGGCGTGGTCGGTGCGCTGCTGGTCGTGCTGGTGCTGGTGGCGGTCTTCTTCAACTGGAACAGCCTCAAGCCCTTCATCGACGACAAGGTGAGCCAGGCGATCGGCCGCCCCTTCGCCATCCACGGCGACCTCACCGTGGACTGGCGCCGGCCGCAGGACGAGACCGGCTGGCGCCGCTGG
>NZ_AMSF01000078.1 GCF_000334915.1 Dyella ginsengisoli LA-4
CCCCCCAGCCGTACCGGCTTGCCGAGCTTGTCGCCGAGCCAGGCGGCGACCGGCGCCAACGAGGAGGCCTCGTCGAACTGGCCTTCCTTCGGCCGGCCCAGGTGCGACAGCACCATTACCCGGGCGCCGGCGTCGCGCGCGGCCTTGATGGTGGGCAGCGAGGCGTCCAGGCGCTGGGTGGAGGTGATCCGGCCGTCCTCGATCGGCACGTTCAGGTCTTCGCGGATCAGCACGCGCTTGCCGCGCAGATCGAGGTCGCTCATGCGGAGGAAGGACACGTCGGGACTCCTGGGTTGGGCTGCTGCATGGCGGGCCGGCCGGCGGGGCCGCACCCGGAAGGGATGCCGTGGCCGCTCATTTTCGTGGCGCCCCTCCGGCGATGCAAACGCGGCCGGGTATGCTTGGCGCCCACCGGCCCGGCAGGAGACAGCCCATGCTTCAGGATCTCGCGCTTTATGGCTACTGGCGTTCGACCGCCGCCTACCGCGTGCGCATCGCGCTGGCGCTGAAGGGGCTGGACTGGGAAAACCACCCGGTCCACCTGGTGCGCGATGGCGGCGAGCAGCACGGGGCCACCTACCGGGCGATCAACCCGCAGGAACTGGTGCCGGCGCTGGTCGACGGCGAGCGGGTATTCACCCAGTCGCTGGCGATCGTCGAATACCTGGACGAGATGGTCCCGGAGCCGCCGCTGCTGCCGGTGGACCCGCGCGGCCGGGCACGCGTCCGGGCGCTGGCGCAGACCATTGCCTGCGACATCCACCCGCTGGGCAACCTGCGGGTTCTGCAGGCACTGGAGGCGCGCTTCGGCGCCACCGAGGCGCAGCGGGCCGACTGGAACCGCCACTGGATGGCCGTGGGCCTGGCTGCGTTCGAGGCGATGCTGGCCGACAACGTGGCCACCGGTACGTTCTGCCATGGCGACGAGCCGGGACTGGCCGACATCTGCCTGATCCCGCAGCTCTACAACGCCGTTCGCTGGCAGCTGCCGCTGGATGCCTACCCCGCGATCCGTCGGATCCAGGCCGAGTGCATGGCCTTGCCGGCCTTTCAGGCGGCGGTGCCGGAGCGGCAGCCGGATGCCCCGCCTGCCGGCGCCTGAGGCGCCGGCGACGAGGCAGGGGATTCAGAAGCCCAGGCCGTAGGGGTCGTTGCCGGCCAGCTCGGTGTCGGTGTTGGATCCACCGCCCTCGGCCAGGCGGATCTTCAGCGCCAGGCCGTCGCGCGAGTCGGCCTTGGCCAGCGCCTCGTCCAGTTCGATGCGGCCGCTCTTGTAGAGCCGGTACAGCGACTGGTCGAAGGTCTGCATGCCTTCCTGCAGGCTGCGGTCCATCGCTTCCTTCACCTCGTGGATCTGGCCGCGGCGGATCATGTCGCGGATCAGCGGGGTGTTCAGCAGCACCTCCACCGCCGGCAGGCGACGGCCGTCCTTGCCGATCACCAGGCGCTGGCTGATCACCGCGCGCAGGTTGAGCGACAGGTTCATCAGCACGTTCTTGTGCGCCGACTCGGGGAAGAAGTTGAGGATGCGCTCCAGCGTCTGGTCGGCGTTGTTGGAGTGCAGGGTCGCAAGGCACAGGTGACCGGTTTCGGAGAAGGCGATCGCTGCCTCCATCGTGTCGGTGTCGCGGATCTCGCCGATCATGATCACGTCCGGCGCCTCGCGCATCGCGTTCTTCAGCGCCTCGTGATAGCTGTGGGTATCCAGGCCTACTTCGCGCTGGTTGATGATCGACTTCTTGTGCCGGTGCAGGTACTCGATCGGATCCTCGATGGTGAGGATGTGGCCGGGCGAGTTGGAATTGCGGTGGTCGAGCATCGCCGCCAGCGTGGTCGACTTGCCCGAGCCGGTGGCGCCGACCACCAGGATCAGGCCGCGCTGCTCCATGATCAGCTCGCGGAAGATCGACGGCAGCTGCAGCTGCTCGACGTTGGGGATCTCGCTCTTGATCGCGCGGATCACCATGCCGACCTCGCCGCGCTGCTTGAACACGTTGATGCGGAAGCGGCCAGCCTCCTTCACCGCCAGGGCCATGTTCAGCTCGAGATCGCGCTCGAACTGGGGCACCTGGCCCTCGTCCATCAGCGAGTAGGCGATCTTCTTGACCATGCCGCCCGGCAGGCCGGTGTTCCCCAGCGGGTAGAGCTTGCCCTCGACCTTGATGTTCACCGGAGCGCCCGTGGTCAGGAACATGTCCGACGCACCCTTGTCCACCATCAGCTTGAGGAAGTAACCGATATCCACCTTAAGTCCCCTGGATTCAACTACATTGCACCGGCGATTATGCCCACGGACAATACGACGCAACACTACGAGGTACTGAGTGATGGTGCACAGCTTTTCCCGGCCTGAGGCCGGTACCCCCCGTTCTTGCGGGTGGACGCGCAGCCTGCCCCTGGTCGCCCTGATGGTTCTGGGCGGCTGCGCAAGCGTACCGCCTCCGGATGCTGCGATGAGCGCTGCCCAGACGCAATTGCAGGCAGCCCGTGACGCCGATGCGGCCGATTACGCCCCGGTGGACCTGACTTTCGCCCAGAACAAGTTCCAGCAGGCCCAGGCGGCCATGACCTCGCGCAAGTATGCCGATGCGGCCGATCTGGCCACCGAGGCCCAGGCCGATGCCGAGCTGGCCACGGCCAAGGCGCGGCTGGGCGACGTCCGGGCCAGGATCCAGACCAAGACGAACGAAAACGCGCGGCTGCGCGAGGCCATGGAGCAAGCCCATCCCGAGCTCTCCAGCCGCTCGCAGATGCCTGCCACTCTTCCCGCCGCGGCGCTGACCGGCGACATGCCGGCCCCTTCCGCCTCGGTGCTGTCGGCGCCCATGCCAAGCGGTGATGGCGGCTTCCAGACCGTGCCCCAGCCAGCCACGTCGACCTCGGCAGGCAATGCCCAGGAGGGTCAGCCATGAAGCGATTCACGACCGCCCTGTTCGCCCTGGGCCTGTTGCTTGGCAGCGGTATCGCCAGCGCCGCCAAGGACGACATCGACCTGGCCCGGCTGACCACCAGCCTCGACCAGCTCGCCCACGATCCGGTGCTCGGACACTACGCCACGGCCGAGCAGGCGCGCGCCCGCGACGCCCTGGCGCAGTTGGCCGACGCCCGTTCGAAGGAGCGTCCGCATGCCCTCTACCTGGCCGAGCGCCGGGTCGATCTGGCCCGGGCGGCCGCTCAGCTGCAGGATGCCCAGGCGCGGCTGGCCAAGCTCGACCGCGAGCACGACCAGATCATGCTGGAGTCGGCCCGGCGCGATGCCGAGGCGGCCCGGCTGGAGCTGGAGCGCCAGCGCCTGCAGTATCAGCTCGCCCAGGAAGAGGCCCAGCGCCTGCAGCAGCAGGGCATGGAGGCGGCGCAGGCCGCCGAGCAGGCCAAGGCCGAGGCCGAGCATGCCAAGAAGCTGGCGGCGGCGCAGAGCCGGGTCGCGAATGCCGCCCGGCGGGAGGCGGCCCTGGCGGCCCAGGCGGCACGGGCTCTGCGTTCCCAGATGGAGGGCGATCAGGCACCGGCCGAGGCCAAGCCCGCCAAGAAGAAAGGCAAGCCCTGAGGCGCTCCGGCGCGCTCCGTCCCCGGGGTGCGCCGCGATCCCAACAAGCTGTTTCGACAGGTTTTTCGCCTAACCCCCAAGTAGCATCAGTCGTGCCATGGCACGATCTTGCACCCACCCCGGCGGCGGAGTAGCGTCGGTTATCCGCGGGGCACATGCGCCGCGCGGACAACCTGACCCGTCGCATGCGCCCACCGTATCCCCAACCGTCCTTGTCACGCACCGTTTCCCCGGTGCGGGCGGTTTGCGCATGCCTCACCACGCCGCGGGCGCACCGGTCACGCGCCCGCTTTCCCAGCGAGGAGGTCGACCCATGTTCGAAAACCAGTCGCGTGATGACGTCGAAGCATTGCTGAAGTCCAACAAGGAGTTCCGCGCGCTGTACCAGCGCCACCGGGAACTCGACAGCAAGGTGCACGATGCGGATATCGGCGTGCTCCCCATTCCCGAAACCAAGCTCGCGGTGATGAAGCGCGAGAAGCTCTACGCCAAGGACCGCCTGCAACGCATCTGGGATGCGCAAACGCAGCGACAGCACTGACGTCACGCCGGTTGGCAGCGGCAACGGCCCGGTATCCGATGGATGCCGGGCTTTTTTCTTGCCCGGTGCTGGCCGGAGGGACTCGGTTATCATGGCGACCCGCGGGTTGGCCGGTTGCCTGTCCCGGTTCTTTGCCACGGAGCTTCCATGACGGTTCACGCCAGCGTTCTCGACCTGATCGGCCACACACCCATGGTGCGTGCCAACCATCTGGAGACGGGGGGCTGCGAGCTGTTCCTGAAGCTCGAGAGCGCCAATCCGGGCGGCTCGATCAAGGACCGCATCGGCCTGTCCATGATCGAGGCGGCGGAAAAGGCCGGCAAGATCCGCCCCGGCGCCACCCTGGTCGAGGGTACGGCCGGCAACACCGGCATCGGCCTGGCGCTGGTTGCCCAGCAGAAGGGCTACAAGCTGATCCTGGTGGTCCCGGACAAGATGAGCCGGGAAAAGATCTTCAACCTCAAGGCGATGGGCGCCGAGGTGGTGCTGACCCGCTCGGACGTGGCCAAGGGGCACCCGGAGTACTACCAGGACATGGCCGAGCGGATCGCCCGCGAGACGCCCGGCGCCTACTTCATCAACCAGTTCGGCAATCCCGACAACCCGCGCGCGCACTACGAGACCACCGGGCCGGAGATCCTCGAGCAGATGGATGGCCGGGTCGACGCGGTGGTCTTCGGTTGCGGCTCGTCCGGCACCATGACCGGCCTGTCGCGTTATTTCGCGGAGCACTCGCCGCACACCGAGCTGGTGCTGGCCGACCCGGTGGGTTCGATCCTTGCCCAGTACATCAACGAGGGCACGTTGTCGGAGAAGTCCGGCAGCTGGATGGTCGAGGGCATCGGCGAGGACTTCCTGCCCTCGATCAGTGATTTCTCGCGGGTCAGGAAGGCTTACGCGATCCCCGATCGCGAGAGTTTCCTGGCAGGACGCGAGCTGCTGGCCAAGGAGGGCATCCTCGGCGGTTCGTCGGCCGGCACCCTGCTCGCCGCAGCGCTGCGGTATTGCCGTGAGCAGACCAGCCCGAAGCGGGTGGTATCGATCGTCTGCGACACCGGCAACAAGTACCTGTCCAAGATGTACAACGACTACTGGATGCTGGACAACGGCTTCCTCGAGCGCGAGCAGCACGGCGACCTGCGCGACCTGCTGCTGCGCCCGTTCGCCCAGCGCGACACCGTGGTGGTCGGACCGAACGAGCTGCTGATGACCGCCTACACGCGGATGAAGCTGTACGACGTCTCGCAGCTGCCGGTGATGGACGGCGACCAGCTGGTCGGCATCGTCGACGAATCGGACGTGCTGATGCACGTGCATGCCGACCAGTCGCGCTTCCGCGATCCGGTGTCCACCGCGATGATCACCTCGCTGCAGAAGATCGACGTGCATTCGCCGATCGAGGCCCTGCTGCCGGTGTTCGAGCGCGGGCTGGTGGCGATCGTGATGGATGGCGAGCGCTTCATGGGCCTGATCACGCGCATCGACCTGCTCAACTACCTGCGCCGGCGGGTGCCCTGACGGCAGCTGTCTCCCGCACGAAAGGATGTTGGAAACCATCGCCGCCACCATGCGGCCGCCGGGCCAGGAGCCCGACCCCAGCTAAGGAATGACGACATGTGTGGAATCGTTGCAGCCGTAGCCCAGCGCGACGTCGCGCCCCTGCTCATCGCAGGGCTCAAGGCGCTCGAGTATCGCGGTTACGACTCGGCCGGCCTGGCCGTGCTGGACGATGGCGAGATCCGCCGCGTACGCGCCAAGGGCAAGGTGCGGGAGATGGAGGCGCTGTATCTGGCCGACCCGCTGCCGGGCGGCACCGGTATCGCGCACACCCGCTGGGCCACCCATGGCGTGCCGAACGAGGCCAACGCCCACCCGCACATGGCCGGTCGGGTCGCGCTGGTGCACAACGGCATCATCGAGAACTACGCACCGCTGCGTGCGGAGCTGCAGGCCAAGGGGCACACCTTTACCTCCGAGACCGACACCGAGGTCATCGCCGCGCTCGTCGAGTCGCGTCTGAGCCAGGGCGGCAGCCTGCGCGAGGCGGTGCTGGCAGTGGCGCGCGAGCTGGAGGGTGCGTACGCGATCGCGGTGATCAGCCGCGACGAGCCGGGTCACGTGGTCGGCGCGCGGCGGGGTGCGCCGTTGCTGGTCGGCGTCGGCATCGGCGAGCACTTCCTCGGCTCCGACGCCCAGGCGCTGATCCAGGTGACCAACCGCATGATCTACCTGGAAGAGAACGACGTGGTGGAGATCACCCGCGAGTCGGTCCAGGTGTTCACGCTCGACGGTGCTCCGGCCGAGCGCGCGGTGCACGAGAGCGAGCTGTCCACCGACGCGGTGGAGCGTGGCGAATACCGCCACTACATGCAGAAGGAAATTTTCGAGCAGCCGCGCGCCGTGGCCGACACGCTGGAATCGCGCATCGGCCCGCACGGCGTGCTGCCGAACATCTTCGGCGTAGGCGGAGACGAGCTGCTGGCCAAGGTGCAGGGCATCCACATCGTCGCCTGTGGCACCAGCTATCACGCCGGCATGGTCGCGCGTTACTGGATCGAGGAGTTCGCCCGCCTGCCGGTCAGCGTCGAGGTGGCCAGCGAGTACCGCTACCGCGAGGTGGTGGTGCCGCCGGGTACCCTCTTCGTGGCCATCTCCCAGTCCGGCGAAACCGCCGACACGCTGGCGGCGATGCGCGAATCGCGCCGCCGCGGCTACCTCGGCACGCTGGCGATCTGCAACGTGCCGGAATCCTCGGTGGTGCGTGAGGCCGACCTCAAGCTGATGACCCGGGCCGGCCCGGAGATCGGCGTGGCCTCGACCAAGGCATTCACCACCCAGCTCACCGCGCTGGCGCTGCTCACCCTGCAGCTGGCGCAGCAGCGCGGGCTGGATACCACGCGTTACACCGACCTCTGCCAGCAGCTGATCTCGCTGCCGCGCGCGATCGAGCGCGCGCTGGCGCTGGAGCCGCAGGTGGTGGAGCTGTCGGCACGCTTCATCCACCGCCAGCACGCACTGTTCCTCGGTCGCGGCGCGCAGTACCCGGTGGCGCTGGAAGGCTCGCTCAAGCTCAAGGAGATCTCCTACATCCACGCCGAGGCCTACCCGGCCGGCGAGCTCAAGCACGGCCCGCTGGCCCTCGTCGACGAGGAGATGCCGGTGGTGGCGGTCGCCCCGAGCGGTCCGCTGCTGGACAAGCTCAAGTCCAACCTGCAGGAAGTGAAGGCCCGCGGTGGCGAGCTGATCGTGTTCGCCGCCGGCGACGCCGGCATGGATGCCGAAACCGGCAAGGGCGTGGCCCTGCGGCTCGATCCGGTGGGCGAGTTCATCGCGCCGGCCGTGTTCACCATCCCGTTGCAGCTGCTCGCCTACCACGTGGCCGTGCTGCGTGGCACCGACGTGGACCAGCCGCGCAATCTGGCCAAGTCGGTGACGGTGGAATAACGACGGATGATCGAGAAGCTGATCTGGTGTGACCTAAGAGAAGTTCCAACTGCGTAATAGAACGTCCAAATTGTCTACCAGCGTCAGTCTCCGCTAATGAATAGAAATTCAAACTGACGCGCCGTCTCCGCGCCTTGCCGCCTCCACATAGAACGAGGGGTGGCATGGTTTGGCGGCTACCCCCCGGGACGCTGTGGGGGGGGCAGGGGGAAGACGGAGGCGGAGCTGCCAAGTAAGGGCTGCAGCTTCTAGTGGCGGTACCGCTCGGGATCGATAGCTGCTGGATTACCCGATAGCCACTCGCCGGGTTCGGCTAGAGTGTGGGCCGCTCGTAGCGGTGGAGTCGGAACAAGAGGCGCTGCCACGCCGCAATTGTCGAGTCCGCTTCGGCGGGCTTTTTCGCGCCTGGACGACAGGGATCCGCCTACAGCTTCGGCCGCTGATCGCCGGCACTCACCTGAATGCGCATACCCTAACCTGTCCCTGCCCCGCACGTCAGGCCCAAACCGACCAAGCTGCCAGGCGTAAGCCAGCCGGCACGGAACGTCCAGGCGGAACCGATGCGCGGGGCACTCCCCTTGGGTTAGCTCACCGCCCCCTTTGAGCACCAGCGGCGCCCTTGTGGCGCCGTCTTTCTATGCGCCTCACCCGCCCCACGTGAACATGAAGGGGCCTGGCGGCTGCTCGTACTTCGGAACGGTCTCCCAGCCTGGCGCCGACTTGAACTCCACCGCTAGGGATACGTGGCTGCGCTCCAGCGCGGTCAGGCTCAACAGGTCGCCACGCTCGTTGCACGCACTCGTCATCCCTCTCCGCCAGGCGAGCGCATAGGTCTTGCCGTGCTTCCTCACTGTGCCGTGCAGCGTCCAGCCTTGGGCGATTGCTGGCGGGTTGTCGACGTGCACGACGGTGCGCCAGTCGGCCAGGAAGTCGACGGCGAAGTCTGGGGCGGGCTTGGGTTCGCGTCTGGGCATGGGGCGAACGCTACGAACTTGGCGTCTCACGCCGGGCGACAAAGCGGTGCTAGATTTCGCGGATGATGCACACACGCGCTGAACTGGAAGCGGAACTTGCGGCCTTGGAGCAGATGGTGGTGCAACTGCTCGCCGAGCAAGAGGCCCCCGCGGACTTCTGGGACACATTCGCGGAAGAGGCAGATCACTTCGCCTCGCGCGTGGCACCGGCTGACTGGGACTGGGCGGACGAGCGCCTAGCAGACATGCTGCGCCGCCACGGCGCGCCTGTGCGGGGTGCCTCGAGGGCCACCCTTCAGAAACACCTCGATCAGCTCGACGCGCTGATGCCGGACATGGTCCGCGGATCGCCGACCTATGAGTTGTTCGCGGAGGCATATCTTCCCCGAGAAATTTACATCTTGGACCAAGCCGGCGAGGCCAACGGAGAATGGGCCCGTGAGCGCCTGCGCGAGATGCTGCTCAAGCATGGCGCCATGGAGTTTGACTGATGTGCTACTCAGCGCAGGTGTGGGCGGACTGGCGGCGCTACCGCAAGCAGGGTGGCGAGCTCGACATCAAAGGCTTCGTCCGGCTGATCGACGAGATGGGTGGCCGACCCGGCTGGATCCGCAAGCTGCCCAAGGCCACCCGCGACTCGCTGCTCGACGTGCGCAACGAGGAAGGCATGGCCCTAGCCAAGGCCGTGCGCGAGGCGAACCGGGCGGCCGAAGTGATGCTCCGCGACGAGCTGCAGGCGCAGACCGATCGCCTGACCGCGGCCGAGGCCGTGCTGGCCGGGCCCAAGCCAACGAAGAAGGCCACCAACGACCAGCGCATCGCGACCGACAAGATCTCACGCGCCCAGCGCGACCTCGACGACCTGGTGCGCACCGAGCTGCTCAACCGCGACAGCCGCATCTACCCAGGGAACTACGTTCCGGTCCTGGTGGCCGAGGGTGACCGCTACGTGGTCAAGCCGATGCGCTACCAGTGCCGCCCCGCCGGCAAGCCGGCGATGTACGACACGAAGTACCCGGGCACCTACAACGCCCGGCGCGACAATCTCGAGGGCTTCTGGAAGGACCTATTCGGCCACACGCACGCGCTGCTGGTGGTCGACACGTTCTACGAGAACGTCGAGGGACCGGACGGTAAGAATCAGGTGATCCAATTCACCCCGCGCGACCGCGAGCCGATGCTGGTCGCCTGCCTCTGGTCACATTGGACCGACCCCGCCGGCAAGCTGCCAGACTTGGACAGCTTCGCCGCAATCACCGACGACCCGGAGCCCGAGGTCGCCGCCGCCGGTCACGACCGGACAATCATCAGCATCAAGCCCGAGCATGTCGACGCATGGCTGCGGCCGGACCCGGCCAACCTGGCCGCGCTCTACGCGATTTTTGACGACAAGCGGCACCCGTACTACGAGCACCAGGTCGCGGCCTGACTACGTGCCCTGTGCGCAGACCGATGGAGTTGATCATTCGAACCCATCGGTCGTGATCAACTCGCCAGCACGTCGACCAGCGAGTTCCCACCGACCGGAACCGGCCAAAAGCAGACATCAGTGTTCCGAGGGTCTGTCAGTAATGAAGCCAAGTGGGTTACGGCTCAGGGTTGATTGGCGCAGCGCCCGAGATCAGCGGACTCTTCCGTGACTTGCTGACGCGGTAGTCCGCTGTTTCGATCAGGTTCTCGGGCGAGCCAAAGTACCAAACATCGCCGCGGCGTCCGTCTCCTGTAATTGTCGCTGCCATTGCCGCAGGTGCGCATTTTCGGCCGAAATCTTTCGAGAGTTGGTTCGCAAGCGGATGGCGAAGGGCAAGTAGCAAGGATCAGCCAGGCCCTACGCTCTCCCGCACCTACACGTCCTTAAAGAAAACGGATCGACGGTGGGCCGAATAGGCTTCCTGACTTTCCTCGCGTCGCCAGGTGGTTATTGCGATGGACCAAGCCAACTCTCGCTTCGTGCGCTTTTGCGAAACGTCAAGCGCGGCTAAGTTGAGAAATGCAGCCACGCCGCACCGTGTCCTGCCTTCGCGCGGATACAGCGGCCCCCAGTGATCGTTCCAGGTGATCGTTCTTCCGATGACCGCCCCTGAAGCGTCTGTCAACTCGATCGCATCTGTAGTGCAACGGAGATTGCCTGACGCCACATGCGGCTCAGGGACGGGCAATCCGACGCTAATCACATCAGATTGCCAACAACCGAAGGGCAAGGGCGTCAGGTTCACGCATACAGCAAATTCGGACCCTGACTGCCCTTCGGTCTCTATCGACTTTAGCGGTAGCGCCGACAACTCGCCCTCCAGTCTCAGGTTGTCGACCGGGAGAATTCGCCTCATCTCGTAAAGCTTTGGGTCGGCGTCTGGCTCGTAGTCGGAAGTTACAAGGTGAGAGCTGATGTCCAATATCGCGTAGTTATCAACCGAGGACTCGAGGGGTGTCCTCAAGGAGGCGAGTCGCATGCCATCTCTGTGCATAGCAGCGATGAACTCGCGAGCAACTGTCTCCAATTCGTCTCCTGACGCTAGAGCCCTTTCGGGAAAGTCGCCGAGCCAATCTGGCCGACGGACTGGCGTTAGCTCATTCAGGCCATGGATACCGTTAACCATTTCTAGGCACCAGTTCTCTGCAAACTTTTGGGGCAAGCCCAATTCCGAGACGGCAAATGCGAGCGTTCTCAGGTAGGCCGAAAGATATGCCTCGCGCATTCTTTGCCAGAACTGTCCAACGATGCCCTCACGAAACTCAGAGAAGTCGCCGAAGTAATACGGATATCGTGTGTAGCGAGTGCCGAGCGACTCGCAAATGTTCTTCCATTCAAATGCCCATTGCGTTTCAAAAGGAAATCCGCTCTGCCGCTCCAGCTCCACGAAGTGATTGCGATACACCGGTGGCACGTGCGCTGTCTTGTGCTCTTCGAAATAGGAAGCCGGCTCGAAATCCCGAGGAAACTCCGGGGAGTATGTTCGCCTCCACCCGCCTATCGCTTTCCCGTTCCCAAATGTCTTCTCAAGCAGGAGGTCAGCAAGGATTGAGGGATGCTTGATGCGGCACGCCACAACGTCATGAGGTGGGCGAGCATCATCTGATGCGAGCATCAACAGATTAAGTATCTCGCAGGTCTCAGATTCGTACCTACAGCGCTGAAGATGCTCGAGCAAGGCGGCCGTAGCCGCAGGTCGTGTTACAACGTTTTCCAACAACTCTCGAATTTTTCTTGCTACGAGAAAGCGGGCCCTCGGCACGGGCCACTTCAGCCGAGTGAAAAGCATAGCGAGGCCATTCGAGATCCCAGGGCTGTTTGGCTTGAACCAAGCGGACGGCGGAATCGGCTGGTCTTGCACCTCATCGGCCAGAGTTTCTACGAAGGTGTCGGTTACGGCGCTTGCGACCTCAACCTGGCCAGCCAAGACGAGGAATCGCACCAGGTACTTATAGCCAATGACCAACCCGTGGCCGCGTCGTCGGTAGTAGGGGACCGGAACTGAGGTGTCTCGGATGTAGGAAAGCCAACGGTCCGCGAAATGGGTTGCAGCCAATTCGAGTCGGCCCATCGCCTCATTTTCGGATGTGAACCAGCTCTGCCACCCGCTACGATGGATGTGCGCCTTCACCAACCATGGATATGCCGCGTCCTTACCTTCTACCTCCAGGCTAAGGCGAAATGCTTCATCTAGCACCTCGTCAGCGCCGTACGTTTGCTCGGAGCTCTCGAAGTAAGACCAAACGCAATGCAATGCTTGTGTCGCAGCCCCCTGTTCACGGCAGTGGTTGAGCCAGGAGGCGAAGAACTCGCCCCGCCGTTTGTAGTCAACAGCCTCCGAAGCCGCAAAGACATCCACGAAAGAATCAGGCCCGAACATGGTCGCGTCCGGCAGCTCCTTACTTTCGTTTTCCGACTCTGACTTTGACGATTCGAATCGTTTTGGCAGCGGCGGGGG
>NZ_AMSF01000079.1 GCF_000334915.1 Dyella ginsengisoli LA-4
GGGGCCGGGGCCGGGGCCGGGGCCGGGGCCGGGGCGGGAGCCGGGGCCGGGGCGGGAGCCGGGGCCGGGGCGGGAGCCGGGGCCGGGGCGGGAGCCGGGGCCACCGTCGCGGACGGCGTCACGGAGCCGCCACCGCTCACGTCGAAGGCAAGCACGCCGTTGGCGCTGGCCATGAAAGTGCCACCGGCCTTGACGCTCACCTGCTGCTGCCCGTTGACACTGGCCACCGTCACCGAATAGCCGGTCTGGGGAACCAGCTCGGTGATCACGTGGCTGGCCGCAGTAGCGGGCACGGTGTAGCTGATGGTGCCGCTCATCGGCGTGCCGGCAGCACCGGCGCTGTTGATGACGACATCGTTGCCGTTGCTTGCGGCAAGGTACACACCCACGATGTTGCCGGCATTGACGGTGACCGGGCTGGCGGTCGCCACGCTCGCCGCCGACGACGAGGTATCGAACACGTTCAACCACTGCTGGCTGAGCGCCGACGTCGGCGCGCGCTCCTGCACCTGCCACACCTTCACCGGATTGCTGCCCGGATACAGGCCCGTGGTGGTCGTGGCCGCGTTGGCGGGGAGCACCGTGGTCATGGCACCGGCATAGGTCCCGTTGTAGGTGACGTCCAGCCGCGTCTCGCCGGCGGGCGCCGAGCCCGCCACCGGATTGGCCGGGAAGTGCCAGGCCAGGTACTGGTCATAAGCCGTGCTGCCGGCCGTGGTCCGGTCGTGGACGACAAACCGGTTCGGCCGCAGGTAGACCACCTCGCGCGACCAGCCTGCCACCGCCGGACCGGCGGAGAGCCTGCGGTACATGTCCTCGATGTGCTCGGCGCGGGTGTAGACGTACTCGCCGCCATCCTCGTAGGCCGCCACGTGCGTGCGGACCTGGTTGTCCTCGGTGGTGGCCGCGATCTGGCCGCCGGGCTCGACGATCTTGCCGCTGCTTTTGTTGAACACGTAGAAGATGTTGTAGAGCTCGCGGTTGCCCATGTAGAGCGTGCCGTCGGCGCTGCCATAGTTGTCGTTGTAGATCTTGTCCTCGTCCGCGCTGCCGGTGGACCCATGCACCATCCAGCCGCCCGCATTCACCAGCAGCGGGGTGTTGCCACGGGTCAGCGCCACGCTGCCCTGGTCGAAATACTGCTCACCCTGCGAAGGGGCATTGGTGTACGGGCCGGCGCGGAACGACATCCAGCTGGCAGAGGTGCTCCAGTCGGAGCGCGCCGAGACGGCGTTCATGCCCTGCGCGAAGTAGGACACCGGCAGCGAGTCGAGCGACGTGCTCGGCGCGGCAGGATTGGTCTCCAGGAACAGCAGCCAGGGCGCGGAGGAGTTGAAGCCGTTGGTGGCCGCGCTGACCTCGTTGACGTACTGGTGGAACACACCCGCCTTGGGCGATTTCCAGAAGCCCATCTCACCCAGCACCACTTCCGCCAGACCCACCTGGGTGGTGCCCGGCATGCCGATACCCATCGGCGAGCCGTCCGCGTGATTCATGTCGCGGTCGTCGAAGTAGGCGCGCGACGGCCAGGTGAAGTGGATCAGGTAGTCGGCGTTGTCCGTCGGGTAGCTGAAAGGCGCGGCCGAGGCGTGGACGATGTCCGTGCCGGTGGCCGTCATCACCTCACGTGCCGGCAGGCTCATGTTGAGGATGCCCAGTGGTGCGTAGTTGGCAAAACCCTCCGGCCAGCCACCGCCGGCCAGGTGCTGCGCGTAGTACGGCTGCACCCGCTGGGCGAACTGGTTGGTGTACCAGTCGTTCCACTGCGTCGGGGCGCTGGGGTTGTCCCCGTAGGTACCCAGCGCAATGGCCGCCTTGGCATGGAAATAGCCCGCGAAATAGTTGCTCTGCGGGTGGTTGTATTCGAACGTCTTCGTTTCGAACGAGGTCACCCAGGCGTTGGCCGTGGTGTAGACCTGGGTCCGCTGCGCCGGGGTCAGCAGGTCGTACAGCCAGTCGTAGCCCAGACCGAAGCCCACGCCGTAGTTGCGCATGGCGTAGCCGTCGTCGCTGTTCGGGTTCCAACCCTGGTTGCCGCTGGCCGTGGAGTACGGCGTGGCCATCTTCATCAGGATGTCGACCGCCTTGGCGCCGTAGGTGGCGGCCGCGGTCGCATTGCTGGTCTTCAGGGTCTGGTAGCACAGCGCCTCGGACATCAGGGCCGGCAGGTACGACTCGCCCTGGTAACCGGAACCGATATTGGGCAGGTTCGGATAGGCATTGCCCGTCGGGTAGTTCACGGTGCCGCCGATGTACGAATCGCAGACCGACTTCAGCATCTGCCACTCGGGCGTGTTGGCGGCAGCGTTCTGGCGCAGGGCGGAAAGGGTCGACGTATCGAGGATCATGCGGGGATGGGCCGCGGTCACCGCCGGCGCCGTCGCGGCGAAAGCGCTCGAAGACACCGTGGTTGCCAGCAGCGTGAAGAGCATGGCGCACGTACCGGCGCCCACGCCGCGCAGATATTTGGACGGCTGGCCCAGGGGACGACGGTCGCTGGACACGGCCGGGGCCGAAACGAGGGCGTACGATGCACGCCCCGCCTTCTTATTGCGGGGAAAGTTCATTCAGGGACTCCAAAACTCTTCGCTGCCGCGGACGCTTGTGACGTGCCTTCGTCTGTCACACGGTTGGGGGTGGGGGAATGTGGGTTTGTGGGGTAGAGCTAGATCCGGGGTCGATCTGAGGTGGCACGTTACGCAGAAGCGTCTTGGTCAATTGTTAGCCACCTCACATAGCGATGTGAAAGGACCGTGATGACGCGCACGCTTCGCGAAGTTGGGCAGGAAATCTCCCCTTGCACCCCCTTGCGCAAGCTGCGCGCAGCGGTCTGAGCACCCGGTTCCGGCCGGGTACCTGCCCCTCGCGATGTGTGACCGACCGCCGTCCCCTGCTCGCCCGCCGCGGCCTTGTCTGATGCGGTACGCGCGCGGCCACAGATCCGGGGACGCCGTGAAGGCGCCGCCGGACCGAGAGCCCGGACGTCCCGGCCGGGGCCGCACGGCGGCGCGACTCCCGGCGCCACGATGGCGCGGAGCGCCCTGTGGCGCGATCGCGGCTCGAGCAGCACCGGATGCCCAGCCACCGGCCGGTACGCCAGGGTGGATGCAGGGCCTGGCTACCCGAACCCGACACGAACGCGATGGTGGCCTACCCGTGCGGCCACCGCGGCTCCGGGCCGAGCCCGCCGCAGCCGCGCATCGCTGATGTCAGCGCGCCACCGACGCGCTGACGTGCGGACGGGTCACCGCTCCGGGGCCCCGGGGTCGTGGAACGGCCAGGCGCCCATGCCGTTGATGCGGTCGGTCGATGGGCGCAGGGGGGGCGGAGCCACCAGCGCCGCGACGGCGGCGAAACAGCTCGGGCGTACCCGGGTGTCATTCGTTCAGCCTTGGCCGCAGTTGCTCCGCATGTCCCGAGCGATCGACCGCACGTTTCCCCGTGTCCACGCGTACGGCAGCCCCTGGCCGGCTGGCGGCCTGGCGGTCGGGCTTTCACGACTCGGGACGTCCCGGTGCATCGCCCGGCAAGGACTCCCGGAAAACGCGGCCATCGTCGTTCCCCGCTTCCTGGCTTCGCGTCCTGAACTTCCTGCATGGGCACCAGTCGATGAAGGCACCGGCCCGGCGCCCTGACCGGGCCATCGAAGGGAGAAGCGCCTTGAACAGGACATACCTGAAAGCGGGCCCTGCCCTGCTGCTGGCCGCGATGCTGGGCCCGGCCCAGGCCAGCGGCGCGAGCGCCACGGCCGCGCCGCAGCGCCTGCCGGACACCTATGCACAGCCGGCAAGACGGATCGACCTCGGCCACGGCCGCCAGCTCAACCTGCGCTGCTCCGGTCGCGGACCGCAGACCGTGATGCTCGAGGCCGGGGCCATTGCCGACTCCTCCACCTGGTACAAGGTGCAACCGTTGCTGGCCGCCCACGCAAGGGTCTGCGCGTACGACCGCGCCGGCTTCGGCTTCAGCAGCGAAGGGCCGTTGCCACGAGACCTCGACGCCGACGTGGCCGACCTGCATGCGCTGATCCAGCACGCCGGCCTCACCCCGCCGCTGGTGCTGGTGGGGCATTCGCTGGGCAGCAACATCGTCCGCCGGTATGCGAGCCGGTACCCGGCGGATGTGAGCGCGATGGTCCTGCTCGACCCTCCCGCTCAGGACATCGGCCGGTTCGCTCCCGGCTGGCAGAAGGACGAGGACACCCTGTCGATGCAGCGGTTCGCGTTCCTGCGCCACTGCGAGGCGGCCGCCGAAAAGCATGAACTGCCGTCCCACGATCCGGAATTGAGCCACTGCCTTGACGAAGCCGACCCGCTCGCCAGCGCCCGGCTCAACGCGGTGAACCTGGCCCACAAGTCGACGCCGGCGTTCTGGCGCACCGTGATGTCGGTGCTCCAGGACAACGCCCGGGTGTTCAGGCACCCCGTGCCGGCCAACGAGACACACGGGGCCACGCCCCTGATCGTGCTGTCCGCCGCCAACACCTATGCCGATGCCCTGCCCCGTGACCGCAAGGGGCTGGAAGAGGCCCGGGACCACACGCAGGCGCAGATTGTCGCCACCTCTTCCCGCGGCACGCTGGTGCATGTGCCGGATACCTCGCATGACATCCAGATCGATCAGCCCGAGGCGGTGGTCAGAGCGGTGGAGCAAGCCATGCGGATGGCGCAGCCCCCTGCGGCGTGATGCGTTCCAACGGCGAGTGACGACGGAGGAAGCCGGGAAAGGGCGTGTTCGATGCCCCTGTCGCTCATCCAACGGCTGTTCAATCGCGCCTCGGGGGAAGCAGGAGTCAGGGACGACGTGATGGAAAGTGCTCCCCGACCCCTGCCTTGCCGCTCACCCGCCTTCGTCGACGGCAGCTACCGACAAGGTCGACGCCATGCGCGGACTCAGTGCGCCGCCGCCCGATACCGGCACGGAGACCAGGCTGCAGCGGCGGCCCTGCGATGGATCGCCGCCCTTGCAGTACACGTTCACGATGGCGACCGTGTTCCGTCCGGCGTCCAGCAACTGGACCTGCCTTGCCAGGCCGGAGCCGGAGTTGTCGATGGCGACGGTGACATAGGGGCTCATGGCAAGCCCCTGCCTCCGCAGCGCCTCGGAGGCCGCGGCCGCCCGTTGCGCGTGGATGTACTGCCGATGCGTGTGGCCGACGAGGGCCTTCAGTCCGTAGCCCGTGTCGAAATCGACGGCGTAGACCGCGTACGGTGCCGGCTCGCCGGTGACGGTGACATCCTGCAACTTGGTGGTCTGGTCCTGGGCGGCACTGATGCTGGGGACGCATGCAAGGCCGAAAGTCGCAATTGCAGCAACGATGGTGTGCTTCATGGGAGCCTCCTGACGAGCGCCAATGCCCGTCGGGGAAATTCTGGGGCGGTGCCGCGGCGTTTACGTGAGGAATCCATGAGGAATCTGCGTGGATTCACGGGGTGACTTCCGGCACGTCCTTGCCCACCACCCCAGCCGTTGCCCATGAAACCTTCGCCCGGACCGCCGTCGCACCGCCGCGGCGGTTCCGCGCTCACGCGGATCTTCCGCGCCCCGATCCTGACCGGACGCTGGCCGTCGTGAGAGAAATGACCTCTGGCAGACGACCGGCGATCGGCGACGGGCGCACACTACGCCGGCAGGGTCAGTCTCCGAGAGGCACCGTCATGCCGCGCTCCGAACTGGACGAACACTGGTTCTACCAGTGCGATGACATCATCGTCGATCCCTACGCGCACCGGGTGGAGCGCGACGGCCAGGACCGTCCGCTGGAACCGAAGGCCTATGCCGTGCTGCTGACGCTGCTGGAGCAGGCCGGCGACGTGGTCGACAAGATGACCCTGCTCGATACCGCCTGGGGCCACCGCCACGTCACCGCTGGCGTGCTCGCCCACGCGATCTCGCAACTGCGCCACGCCCTGGGCGACTCGGCACTGAATCCGCGGTACATCGCCACCGTGCACACCATCGGCTATCGCTTCATCGGCGAGGTGCATCGACGGTCGCGCTTTGCGCCGGCGTGGTGGAAGGTGTCGGGTAGTGCCTGAGCCACGCGCAGGGACCGTGGCATGGCGCCACCCTCCCGCTCGGGCCCGAAGGCAGAAGAACGGAAACAGACATTCCGAACCGTGGAGGACTGACTACCCCGGCGCGCGTTTCTGCCCTGCGTCCGGGACCATCGCCATCGGGGGATTCGCATGGCGACAGGAGGAGAATGGTCCCGACTGGAGGTCGAAGCCTGCGTCGCCGACTATCTCGCGATGCTGACGCTGGAGCTCAACGGCCAACGCTACAGCAAGACAGGGCACGCCAACGGCCTGATGCAGAAGCTCGATGGCCGCAATCGGGCATCCATCGAGTTCAAGCACTGCAACATCAGCGCCGTGATGTTGGCCCTCGGCTACCCCTATATCACCGGCTACAAGCCACGCGGCAACTACCAGGGCCTGCTGCTGGAGTCGTCGAAGCGCAGGCGCCGCTGCGCCCCGATCTGCAGGATGCCGCGCTGGCCGCCGTACTGCGTCCCGCGACCGCCGTCGCTGCGGCCGGTGATGCGTCCGCGTGGGTATCCGCGCCGAGGTCCCCGGGCGTTCGTGAAGCTCCGGCCACCTAAGCGCACCGCTTCTCGGCCGCCCGACGCGACTATCTCGCCCAGGAAGCGCGCAACCGTTCGCTCGGGCAAGCCGGCGAGCTGTTCGTGCTGGAGCTGGAATCACGCCGGTTGCACGCGGCCGGCAAAAAGTCGCTTGGCGAACGCGTCGAGCACGTTGCCGCCACCCAGGGCGACGGCCTGGGCTTCGACGTGTTGTCGTTCGAGGAAGACGGACGCGAGCGGCTGATCGAGGTCAAGACCACCAGCTTCGGCGAATTGACCCCGTTCTACGTCAGCCGCAACGAGCTGGCGCGTTCCCGGACGGACGCCGCGCGCTACCAGCTCTATCGGGTCTTCGGTTTCCGCGACCGGCCCCGGCTGTTTGCCATTCCGGGCGCCATCGATGGCGCCTGCCGGCTGGAAGCGGCCACCTACCTGGCCCGCGTGGGCGGGTAAGCGCAGGCCGCAAACCGCGCAACGAGCGACCTCACACCGCCAGACCCGGATCGCCCTCCACCACCGTCTGGCGCATCCGCGGCCGCTGCCCGGCTTGCCACAGCGGCACTTCGTGACGGACGCGGTAGCGCAGCGGCCCGCCATCCGGGCGGGTGCTGCGCTCGATCGGCCGGGGGATGCACACGAACTCGGTGACCATCGTGGCGGCGTCGACGCGGACGGTCGCGTAACCGTGTCCGCCCATGTCGACGAAGCTCAGGTGCGGCGCCAGGTCGGGATTGCTCACGGCGTGCGCCTTCTCCAGGTCGCCGCTGCGCGCGAACTCCAGCGCCGAGCGTACGCCATGGTGCAACAGCAGATTGACGGTCGGCAGCGTCGGCCCACCACCCGGGTTGGCGACGTACAGCGGGCGCAACGGATCGTCGTTCTTCAAGTTGTGCTCGGAGGCTTCGACCAGTCCCGGAGACGAGATCGAGCCGCCCACGAAAGTGACGCCCACCGGCTCGAAGGCGGCGGGCGGCAGGGCCTTGGCGGCGTAGCCGGCCCAGAAGCTGTGGCGGTCGCCGGAGACGATCGCGAAACCGGTGATGCCGGCATCGCGCACGGCGTCGAAGATCTCGGCGCGTTCGTGGTACGCGCCGCCCCAGTCGCTGGTCGCCATCACGGCATAGCCGGCACCGGACCAACGGCCCAGCGCGGGTGGCAGATGCTGCGGGTCCACGCGCCAGTCCGGCGTGCCAAGCGAGTTGCCCCAGATCTTCCAGGTGGCCTGCGCGCCGCGCAGGCGCTCGAGCAGCCAGGCCTTCTGTGTCGCTCCCAGCAGGGTCTGTGCGGGTTCTCCGGCGCGGTAGTTGGCCACGCGTTTGTCGCGGAACGACAGCTGTGCCGGCGGATGGCCATCGGCGTAGTCGCGACCGCCGTCGATCTGCATCGCCAGCTCCTCCGGCACCCAGCCCAGCGCGTCGCCGTCGAACAGCGCGTTGAGCTCCTTGTGCGAGCCGGGGTCGCGCGAGCGGAAGCTGTGCTGGTCGGTGAGGATCAGGTCGATGTGCCGGCCCCAGCGCAGCGCGCGATACACGATCAGGCTGTTGATGGCCGCGAGGTTGTTGGGCTCGCGCCCCAGGCCATCGTCGTCGAATGCCGTGACCGGAGTATCGACCACGTGCGGCGCGTCGAAGCTGTCCAGGCGGGCGCCCGGCACCGCCACCCGCGCCGGCTGGTATTCGAACCAGGCCTGGTTGGCCGCCACCTTGAGCGTCTGCGCGGGGATCGGCCCGTCGCCGAATTCCTGCAGCGACTGCCAGCCCTGCCAGGAATACTCGTGGTTGTCCCACACCGCCACGAACGGCCAGCGCGCGCGCGCATCCTGCAGATCCGGGTCCTGCAGGTAGGCGTGGTAGAGGGCGCGGTAATCCTCCAGCGAATCGGGCACCCAGAAGCGGTCATGGGCAACCACCTTGCCCTTCGCGAAGTGGATCGGGAACTTGATCAGCCGGTCGTAGCGATGGCCGTTCTTCACCTGGTCCGGGTACTGCACGACCTCGTAGACGAAATCGCCCAGGTGCAGCACGAAGCCGAGCCGGTCTCCGGGCGCAGCGCGCTCGTCCTCGAAGATCATGCGGCGGTAGGCGTTCAGGGCCCCCTCGCAGACGTCCTGGCAACTGACGAAGGCAAAGCGGGCCGGTCGCGGATCGTCGGGGCCAGGAGCGGTCATCGTGCGGCCGATGCGGCTGCCGTTGCCCTCCTCGTCCACGAACCGGTACCAGTATTCGCGGGCCGATGACAGCTGGCCGACCAGCACCCGGCAGGTCCAGTCGGACGCCGCCGACACCCGCGCCGCCGTGGTCGCGATCACCCGACCGAAGGCAGGATCCTCGGCCACTTCGACCCGCAACGTCGCGCTCGTACGGGCGTCCCCGTACGGGCGCCGCGTCCACAGCAGCACGCTGTTCTCGTCCGGATCGCCCGAGGCGACGCCCTGCGGGTAAAGATCCCGACGCTCGCGCCACCCGCTCGACGACGGGCGCACCGGCGTGCACCCCAGGGCCAGCGCCGCACCCAGCGTGGCGGAAAGCTTCAGGAACTGGCGGCGGTCCATGGTTGGCATGAGGTCCCCTCCCCGCGGCGGATCGCTCGGATCGATGCGGGGGAATGCTGGACCCGATGGCGGGCCGGGGACTGTGCCGGAAGTACCGAAGGATGCGCCGGCTCAGCGGCAGCGCACGCCTCCCTGTCGTGGTGGCAGGGTCAGCGCTTGCAGGTATTGACGCCGATCAGGCTGTACAGCGGGCAGAAGTTGAACAGACCGGTGGCCAGCGGCACCACCCCGATCCACGCCCACACCGGGCCGCCGGTAACCGCCCACACGATCAGCAGCAGACCGACTGCGATACGAAGCCACTTGTCCACCGAACCGACGTTGGATTTCATGCGCATGCCCTCCTGAAGATGGGCGCAGCATGGCAGTTCGGGATCGGGCTCCCTTTGATCACGGTCAACTGCGGCCGAGAACAGTCCATGGCCGGCACAGGTGTCTTCTCCCGGGCGGACGAACCGACCTGAGGAAGTCCCACCCGGAGCCTTGTCGCCGGCATCGAGCCATCGCCCGATCCAGTCGATGATCGGCGCGCGCCTCGGCGAACGCGCGGTCGCAGCGATGGCCGACGGGACCCACACCGCTGACGGTGCGGTGATATCGAACGCCCTTCCTGGCGCAGCAAGCCGCGGCACAAAGCTTTCGAAGTGAACGCGCACCCCAACGCCCGTTCTAGCCGCCCGTTCTGGCCATCCGTTCCCGGCTACGCGCCGATGGGCAGCCCTTGCGCCCAGCCCCGGGCCATGGCCGTCGCCAACGCCGGATAATCCGTGGATCGGCTGCTTTCGTTTCTCGCCCTGCAGAAGCCCTCGTCGCGATTGAACAGGGACGCCGCCAGGCCCCGACCGGCCATGATGATGTTCGTGGTCTTTTCGAGTCGCGCCTGCGTGAATCCGGCGAACGCACGCTGCAGGTCGCCAGGGCTTTCCTTCAGATACCGCGCGAGATGCCAGGCATCCTCCAGCGCCTGGCAGGCGCCCTGGCCGGACGTCGGCAGCGGCGCATGGGCGGCGTCGCCGACCAGGATCAGGTTGCCCCTGTGCCAGCGGCGGATCGGATCGTGGTCATGCACGTGGATCTTGTTGATGCGCTCGACCGGGGTGCGTTCGACGATCCGTCGCACCCGCCGCGGCCAGCGGCAGAGGAGGCTGCGCAACTCGTCCCGGTATCGGGACCGGTCGCTCACCCCCACCTCGGCACAGGCCGCTCCGGCCGCCCAGTACGCCTTGCGCCGGGTGACCGGGACGATGCCGACGCGCTCGCCCACGCCCCAGTAGTCGTCGACCACGATGTCCTCGAACGTGTCCTCCGCGGACTCGCAGACGCCGACCCAATTGACGAAGCCCTGGTAGACCGGGGTCGCGTCTCCGTGCACGAATCGACGGGCATGCGAAGCCATGCGGCCATCCGCACCGACGACGACATCCGGCTCGATCCACGTTCCGTTCCCGAACCGGACCCGGGCACGGCCGGCGAGCCCGGCTTCGATCTCCGCGACGTCGTGCGCGTAGCGGATCGCACCGCCCAGGGATTCGAACCTGGCGATCAGAATGCCGAGGAAATCGCTTCGCAGAACGGAGAGGCTCGGGTAACCCAGGCGGCGATTGATGAGCTCGATATCGATCGCGCCCAGATCCTCGTTGTCGCTGGAGAACCGGCGCATCCGCGAGGGCTGCCCGGACACGGACTCGAGCTCGCTCCAGACGCCGAGCTGGTCCAGCACATACGCGGCGTTCGGCCAGACGACGATGCCGGCACCGATGTTCGATGCAACGGCATGTCGCTCGTAGACCTCGACGTCGAACCCCTGCAGCTTCAGCGCAATGGCGCAACCGACCCCTGCAACCCCGCCGCCGAGCATGGTGATCTTCATGTCATCGAAATCCCTGTCGTCGAGATGGCTCAAAGGAGAAAGCCGCAAAGCCCGCGGGGAACCTTACCCCAAGGGGTTGTCTCCGCCACGACATGAGCACCCGGGGCTGACCCGGCTCTCCCGGACGCCGCCGGGCGGGGACTGGGTTTTCCCGGCGCGGCTGCGTGGTGACCCGATACTCATCCGCGTTCGTCGAGTCGACCCGCGGGAGTGGGCAACACCGACCCGGGCGGCGGATGCCGCCTCCCGGAAAATCGCGCGCGCCCCTGCTTCGGCTCAGCCCCCTGCCGGCTTCGCAATATCGCCGAGGTAATCGGGCTTGCTGCCATCGCGCAGCAGATGCGGGTACTTCAGGCCGTCGTGGTAATCGACCGCGAGCGTGCGGTAGGTGTCGAGATAGGAGACCGTGAGCGTGATCGGTGCGCGGCCGCCCTTGGCCTGCCGGATGGCGTCCTTGAGCGCATCGCCGGTGAAATGCTCGCCGTCGACGGCAACGATCTTCATGCCCGGCACCAGGCCGGCCGTGTAGGCCGGGCCATCCCACTGCACGTCGCTCACCTCGCCCTCGTCGGACATCGTCGCGCCGATCGAATAGGCCAGGTCGATGCGGTGGTCCGCGCGCGACACGGCCTGGTCGTAGTCGGAGGGCGTATCGGTATACACCAGCTTCCAGCCGCCCCGCTCGATGCCGTGTTCCGGCAGCACCTTGCCGGTGTCGTCCAGACGCTGACGCAGGAAGCCTGCCCAGTCGAACGGCTGCGCCTGGTTCAGTGCGCCCACGAGGTCGTCGAACGTGTAGGTGCGGGTGACGTAGCTGCCGTTGTCCATGCTGTAGAACAACCGGGCGAAATCATCCAGCGAGCGGCGGTTGTGGCTGAGCTGGCGGATCTGAGTGTCGACATCCAGCCACAACAGCTCGCCTTCCGGATAGAAGTCCGTGCCACGGCGGTAGTTGGCCCAGTAATCGCCGTTGAAATACAGCAACTGCGCACTGGTCGCAGTGTCCTGCAGCGGGCGCCAGGCGCGTCCGGTGCGGTGGGCCATCTTCGCCGCGACCGAGGCCAGCGAATCGCGGAACTGTGAAGGTGTCAGCAGGCCCGAGCGCACCGCCAGCACGGCCGACCAGTACTCGGTCAGGCCCTCGTACGACCACACCATGTCGGCGGGCTGCGGGGTGTTGAACGCCGGCGTCCACATGTCGGCCGGACGGCGGAACTTGCCGTTCCAGGAGTGGGTGAATTCGTGCGGGATCAGCGTGGCCGAGGCGAGGAACGCGTCGGGATCGGTGAGGAAGGTCGCGCCGGTCATCTCGAAGCTCGACTGGTGATGCTCCAGCCCGGTGCCGGCGACGTGATCGGACACCGTCAGCAGAAGGTCATAGTGGTCGTAATGGTGCGCGTGGAACAGCGCATACAGCTGCTTCACCATGCGGCGATACGCGGCCACGTGCGCATCGCTGATCTGCACCGACGCCGCGCTGTCGCCCACGATGTTCAGGTGCACCGGCGTCTTGTCCCCCGGGGCCAGATCGACGCGCCGGAAGTGCTCGCCCGCGATCAGCGGCGAGTCGATGAAGTTGTTGAAGCTCATCGGCTTGAAATGCACCGTATCTTCCGAGCGGCTCGCCACCTCCATCGCCGTGGCGAACTGCCAGCCCGACGGCAGCACCACGGTGGGCCGGATCGGGATGTCCCGTGCGTAGTAACCGCCGGGATAGAACGCCACCTGCGTCGGATTCAGGTCCGCCAGATGCGGCGTGGACCACACCTCGTAGCCGTACCAGACGCCCGGCCCGGGCGACAGGTACTGGAAGGCCAGCTCGATGCGGTCAGCGCCCTGCGGCACGTCCAGGTGGAACGTGTACATGTCCACCACGTCGCGCCGCCACGGCAGCTGCCTGCCGTTCGCCGTGACGATCAGCCCCGCGATGTTCGCGATGCCACCATCCGGCGCATGGTCGGGCAGCGGCCACTTCGGGTAGTACAGAGTCAACGGCCCGGGCGACACCGGAATCGTCTCGTGCATGCGGTAGATGCGCCGCGGCGCATCGCGCAGGTCCATCGTGATGGCCAACGTTCCTGGATATGGGGTGTCCTTCGACGCGTCAGGCGCCGACGCCTGCGCGACGCACACCATGGACACGACACACCCTGCGACCAGGGCAAGCGCCTGGATGCCCTGACGAACAGATACCGATTTCACTTGAACCCCCTGGGACCAGCGATGACCGTCCCGCACGCCAGACGCAAGAAATAGCTCGACGGCCGTGGACGCAACGCTTGAGGGTGTACGTCACCGCACAGGTGACGTCAACTTGCCTCAAGAGGGGCGCGGAAGCTCCTTCCGACGGCCGGCAAGAACCGGGACTGGCACAGTCCCCCAAGGCCCCATTCAGACGGGCAAATGAGCCCGCCCCCGTTTTGCTGACCTTGGCAAAGGGGCCGCTCGCGCGGCCCTGGCAGGAAATGGTCCAGGGCATGGATACCCCAGGTAACACCATGCAGGAGCGGTCGCCGTTACGGGCACGATCCTGGCGCCGTCGACAACCCGGAGCCAGGTGGTCAGCGACAAGACGGGGAGATGCCCCTCGTCATTGAAGTCGAATAGCAACCGCGCGCCTGTGGTTGACTCCGCCGGCGAACAGGCAACCCCGGTTCGCCCCTTCGGCTGGCCGGATCAGCGCTTGCAGGTGTTGACGCCGACCAGCTTGCACAGCGGGCAGAAGTTGAGCAGCCCCGTAGCCAGCGGCACCACCCCGATCCACGCCCGCACCCGTCAGCCGGTGACCGCCCACGCGATCAGCAAGAGACCGGCTGCGATGCGAAGCCACTTGCCCATACCCCCGGCGTTGGATTTCATGCGCATGCCCTCCTCAAGTTGGGCACAGCATGGCAGCGCGCGCGCGCCCTGACCGCGGCCAACTGCCTGGGGGAACCGTATGTGGTCGGCCCCAAGTTCCGCTCCCGGTGAAGACGAAAGCGATGCGCCCCAAATGGAATGGCCCCTGATCCTTTGGCCAGGGTGGGAAGCACCCCTGCATCGGCTCGCACACGCAGGAGGCAAGCACAAGGACGCCATGAGATGGGCCTGGATGTCCGCTTCATGACGAACGATCGCGTGTCAGTGCGAGGGGGCCTTGGCTGACACTGGCTCCATGCGCAGCCGCTTCCGTTCGTAGTCGATCAGCAACTGGTTGGCATCTCGATAGCGGTTGGCTGACAGAGCTCTACGGATCATTGCCGAGATCTGCTCGTCGTTCCTTCCCTCCAGCGGAGGGTGGGTCACCATTCCATCTGTGTCCCCGACATAAGCGTCCGCGACTACCTTCGCCTGCGCAGCGGACAGTCCCAACTTCTGCCAATCCTCGAACAGACTCTTGCGGGCATCGGCCAGGGTGACCATTCCCGTCTCCCAGTGCTCGTTGTAGCGAACACCGAAGGTCATTCCGCGGCTAAACGCGGCCCTTTGGCTCGCCAAACCCATGAGCTGATCGGCGGCCTGTGCCTGAGACAGCTTCTGCGCAGCGACGCCGCCACTTGCAAGTACCAACACGCCTACCACACACCATTTCCACTGGTTCATCGCACTCCTCCATGACTGCTCCACAAGGGGTAAACCTTCAAAACCGGCGTCCCGTGCACCCGCCTCGACAAATGTCGCTCAGTAATCGTTGAACATGCAAGGCCATGAAATCGTCGATGCGACGGAGCCCCGCCAAACGCTGGATCCTGTCGACAGCGTCCCCAGTACACGATGCGCATCCTGCAGGTCATATCCAGCGCGCCGGCCTGGCAGGTCGATCGATTCGAGGCGGAGGCGCCCGGCCGGCAGCCCGTCGCTTGCGGCGTGTACGGCGGAAGACGTTGTCGCAGTATCCACGTGGATTCCCCTCGGTCAGAACGGCTTGGTCTTGGCGCGCGCGTGAAAGGCTGAACAAGTAACCCAGGCAGCCGCGTGGACGACTGGTGGGGCGAGCGCGGTCACATGCTCCCTCTCGACGCTCCGAGCAGCAGGGAAAGGAAGCAATATCGACTTGTCGAGGATGCTTGCCACCCGCTTCCGTCCGCCCCCGGACTCAGGGCTTGAACCGGCGCACTTCCTGCGGCCAGCCGCAGGCCTCGGCCAGCTTGCCGGCCCAATGCCTTGCCGTTTGCTCGTCGGCCGCGTCGATCACGGTGAACCCACCCAGGAACTGCGGATGGCGCACGTACGGCCCGTCGGTGAACCTCAACGTGCCGCTGGTGGCATCCGCGCTGAACGCCTCCAGCGGGTCTTCCTCCAATCCCCCGGCGAACACATGGACGCCCGCCGTCTTCATCTCGCCCACCACCGCACGCGCCAACGGAACGCGGGCGGCGAACCATGCGTCGCTGTGTTCCCCGACCCACGCCTGGTTGAAGTAGATGAGGTACTTGCTCATGTCATGCCCCGAGGCCACGCAACCCCGATGGCTGCCACTCTCATCACGACGAACGGACTCGTCGCCGTTCGACACGTGTCGGCATGGCAAGCGGAACAGCGGGCAAGCCGCCAGCCGCGCCTGCCACCTGGGACAGGTCGAGCACAAAGCGAAAAGAGACCATTGATCGCTCTTCACTACCTCCGCCACTCCCCGCCTGTATCGCCTGGTCCCAATGTCAAAGCGCACGCCCGCGCTGAAATTGGCTACGCTTGGCCTGGCTGATCAGGGGGCGCACGTGGCAACAGGAGAGGAATGGTCTCGGCTGGAGGTGGAAGCCTGCGTGGCCGACTACCTCGCGATGTTGACGCTTCAGCTCAACGGCCAGCGTTACAGCAAGACCGAGCACGCCATACGCTTGATGCAGAAGCTCGAGGGGCGCAGCCGTCCATCCATCGAGTTCAAGCACTGCAACATCAGTGCGGTGATGCTGGAACTGAACTACCCCTACATCCCTGGCTATAAACCGCGCGGCAACTACCAGCACATGTTGCTGGACGTGGTTGAGGCGCAAGTCCAGCTGCGCCCTGATCTACAGGACGCCGCCCAGGCGGCCGTGCTACGCCCCGCGGCCGCCATCGCCATCGCCGACGGAGCATCTGTCTGGGTATCGATGCCCAAACCCTCGCGCATTCGTGAAGCCCCAGCGAACTACGCGCCCAGCTTCTCGCCCGCCAAACGGGATTACCTCGCCCAGGAAGCACGCAACCGCTCGCTCGGGCGCGCCGGCGAACTGTTCGTCCTGGAACTGGAAGCGCGCCGCCTGCACGCCGCCGGCAAGAAGGTGCTCAGCAAGCGCATCGAGCACGTCGCCGCGACACGAGGCGACGGCCTCGGTTTCGACGTGCTGTCGTTCGAAGAAGACGGCCGCGAGCGGCTGATCGAGGTCAAGACGACCGGTTTCGGCGAGCTGACGCCGTTCTACGTCAGCCGTAACGAACTGGCACGATCCAGGGCTGACGCCGAGCGCTATCAGCTCCATCGCGTCTTCAGCTTCAGGGACAGGCCCCGCATCTTCGCCCTGTCCGGCGCGATTGAAGACGCCTGCCACTTGGAAGCAACCACCTACTTGGCACGGGTTGGCAGCTAGCCAGCGTCAAGGACCTCATACGAAAGACAAGGAGCGCTTTCGCGCATGGGAACGAAAAAGCTCACTTTCAGCGCATTGGAAAGACGTATCGAGGAGATACCGGAGCATCCCTCATACCAGGTGTTTTCCACTCGCCGCACGATATGGGGCACGGGGATCGGCATCGCCGCAGCGCTAGCTGGGCTGCTCCTTGCCAAGATGTTCCCCACCAGCATCACGGCTCTGATCGTGACCGGCGTGCTGCTTGCCGTGGAGGTGATCGCCTTTGCGATCGCGTGGATTGCCGAGCTTCCGACCCTGAACCTGCGACCATCCAAAGAGCGCCAGCAGTATGCCGAAACACTGGACTTCGACTTACCGCACTACATCGGGCTCATTGGATGGCTAAAGAGATTCCCCAGAGGACGATTGGAGCTTCTGAGTACCTACTGCGCCCATCGGTTGGACCGGATGCGGAACAAGCTGCCGCTCCTGACCGGAGGGGTCGAGAAGCTGGGAGCCCTTCCGCTCATCGCAGGGTTGTTTCTGCAGCTCAAAGACCTTCATTGGCCCCTCCAGTTGCACTGGCCGCAAATCCTGCTAATCGCCTTCCTGATGCTCTGCTACTGGGCCAGCATGCTGCAGCTGAGCCTACGCTTTCGCTTGGAGCTTTACGACGCGCTGCTTGGCCAAGCACTGCGCGATCAGGACCAAGAATCACGTCCGAACTTCGCCACCTCGATGGCGCAGCGGCCGGAATAAAGTGCGCTCTGACCTTCTATTTTCCCCGCTTTCGTCAGTGGTAAATGTCGACAGTACTTGGCGGGAATGCCCCAATCCCCTGCGCGACGACCGTCATCTCCCCGGTCATATGGCAATGAGGGCAAGTGGCCTCTACTACCAAACCGCCGTGCTTGCTCTTCTTCACCCTTAGTGCCTTCACGTTTTCGTGCGAGAACCTGGCAGTGAAGGCGAGCCCGCAGGTGGCACTGGTGCAAGTGCACCAGGCCTTGGTCGGATGCACGGTCAGATCGCGTGGGAGCGGCGATGCGGGAGCCTCGTTAGCCGCGGTATGGCAGACCAGGAAGGTATTCACGCCCGGACGGAACAGCAGAAGAAAGGTCTGGTCGCGCGCCAGCTCCGTGCGGTTCTTGCTGATCAACTCATAGTCCACCATCGGCCTGACCACGATGATCGACCTCGTGCGTTCCGCCAAGGCAATAAAAGACTTGCAACATCGCCTACACGGGCAAAGGCCAGCATCGATCAGGTAGATGATCTCGAGGTAGCAGAACTCGGCAGAGCCCTTTGCAACGACTATGTTCTTTTTATTTTTGGGATCCTTCGGCACGGCCCAAAGCGCGTCCTCGCCACACCCCTTTTTGCCCGAACGCTGGCCACCATTGAGCAGTTTGGGGCCGTTCAAACGGGTCCTGCCGTCCTTGCTAATGCGGGTCACGTTCCAATTGACGTCCTCCTCGCCCAGCCCCTTGAAGTCGCAAACGAATAGGCCCAAGGCAACTTGGACCTCAGACGGCAGCTCTTCCAGGTCCGACGTGGCGGTGTAGTCAGCATCCACGCGTTCGGCGTTGAAGCTGTGCCACCAAGTATCCTTGGTCAATGCCGGGTCGTGCTTTACCTCGGTCTTTTCCTTGACTTGTTCCATGGCCTTTTCCCTGCGGGTGACTTATCGAATGGGAAGACTGCAGTAATGCACCAAGGTTGGCATCCCTCGATCCTGCTTACACACTCCGAGTTCGCGCCAACCCGTTGCTTGAAACACACGCCGCGCAGCACGATTACCGCGAACCGTCCACGCATTCAAAACGGACCAGGGTCCCCGGGCTTGGCATAACAACAACAATGCAGCCAAAGAAGCTTGGCCGTAACCCTGCCCCTGGAAATCGGTGCCCACGAACATGCTCACCTGCTCGCACGCAACGCCTATGCCACCGACAACGCGCCCAGAATCAACACATCGCACTGCCCACCGAGCGTCATCACCAGCGATAGGCGACCAGAGTCGCGCGGCAAGCTCTTCATTGATACGGCCGCGACCACCAAACAGGGATGCCCGAAGCACAGGCTCGCCTAGCATGCCGGCCAAGGACGCGGCGGAGCCGGCATCTAACGGATCGAGCGCCACCGACTTCATCGTCGCGCCTCCTCGAAGAGTCCTTGTGGAAAAGACCTTCTTGCGACATCCAAACAGAAAACGAGGGTCAGAGTGCGCTCTCAGCCAACCAGACGTGGGCCGTTGACCAGCTCACAGCAGCGCCGTGCCCCTCCGCCGCAGTCCAATGATCCGATTCGCTCCTCGCACCGTTTCCTTACGACAAACAACGAGCGCGCGCACGTCCCCAACCACCGCTCGATGATAGGCTCCTGCGTCTCGGAAGTCTGTATCGCATGCTCACAGAAGAGCCCCCCCATACACGCCACCCAAGTTCTTGCGTTTGGCTCAGTCGCTCCTACTCAAGCAACGATCACCGCACTGGCGACTGAAGCTTGCTCCGGCCACTGGATGTCCCAGCGGCCGTGCGGTCGGGAGCACGCGGCCACACCGGACATGAAACAGGCCGACCGGACCGCAACCGGCAAGTGATCGGATGGCACCCGGGTCCGAGACTCAGAAAACAGGGGGAGGGAAACGTCGGAAGAATCGACTTTTCGAGGAAATACCTCCTCTCCCTGCCATGGCAATATGAGCACCGGCCGCGCTTCGCGGGTCGACAAGTCGAGCAGGAATGCCCTGCCACGTTCGTCTGTCACGAGCAGTGCGTTACCGTTATCCGCCGCGAAAATGTCCTGCACATCGGCTTCCAGTGCTGGTAGGTAGTCGATCCGGTAGACCCGGGCGCCAGAGCTCGTGCCCTGTAGTCAGGTCGTTTGCCACGACGTAACCGCGGTTCTGGCCAAGGCCGTGCTCACGCCCCCACGGCAGCGCTTCGTAACGCACGGTGCCCAACACCACCGCAGCGACATTGGGCGGGCCGACACGTTTTGGCCTGGGCAGTTGTTCCTGGCCGCTCATCTGGGCGCTTCCTTGGCTTGTGCAGACGAGGGCGGCGTATGTCGTGACGGGTTTGCGCGGAGAGGCCGCTCGCGGGCTGGCCTCCAGCGCTTTTGGGGGCATCGACCCTGCCCCGTTCGAGTACCCGCTTGGAGATCAGCCGCCCGGCTTCCCCTTCGGACCCGGCACCATCATCTTCCTGCGCGCCGCGCGGAACGGACTGTCGGAATACCACTGCGGCCACACGCCTGTGCGGCTCAGTTCGCGCCCCAGGTCGTAGAGCGCCTGGGTGTCTTCGAGGATGCCGGAGTAGTCCCAGTTCGGATTGAACACGTCGTTCGTCGTGTGATAGCGGTGCGCGGTGTAGTCCTCGGCGGCCTTCTCGCCCGCGGCCTTGCCGCCATCGAGCAGGTCCAGGCCCGAGCTGGCGAGCATCGCCGGCACGCCGGCCTTGGCGAAGTTGAAATGATCGGAGCGGAAGTAGAAGCCGTTCTCCGGCGTGGTCTCGGGCGAGATCACCCGGCCCTGGGTTTTCAGCACGCCGGCCAGCATGTCCTCCAGCTGCGACTGGCCCTTGCCGATCACCGTCATGTCGTGCGCGCGGCCGATGATCGGCAGCGCGTCCACGGCGATGTCGGCCACCGTCTTGTCCAGCGGGAACACCGGCCGGGCGGCGTAGTACTGCGAGCCGAGCAGGCCCGATTCCTCCAGCGTGGGCATGAAGAACAGCACGCTGCGCTGCGGCGGCGTCTTCTGGTGGGCGAAGGCGTCGGCCAGCTCCAACAGCATGGTGAGGCCGGTGCCGTTGTCGATCGCGCCGCTGTAGACCTGGTGGCCCTTCAGGTTGGGGTCGGTGCCGAGGTGGTCCCAGTGGGCGGTGTAGATCACCGCCTCGTCCGGCCGGGTGCGGCCCTTCACCATCGCCAGCACGTTGTGCGATTCGATGTGGCCGATCTTGTCGTGCAGCGTCACCGAGGCGGTGGCGTTCAGCGGCACCGGCTTGAAGCCCGGCTTGCCGGCCGCTGCCGCCAGCTGGTCGAAGTTGAAACCCGCCGCTGCGAACAGCCGCGTGGCCGCGTCATGCGTGAGCCAGCCGGCCACCGGAAGCCGCGGTGCCGGGTCGACACGGGTCGGCAGGCTCAGCTGCGGACCGCTGCCGCTGTTCTGCAGCACGCTGAACGGGTAACCCGCCGCCGCATCGCTGGTGTGCACGATGAAGCAGGCCGCGGCGCCCTTCAGCGCCGCCTCGGCGTACTTGTAGGTCCAGCGCCCGTAGTAGGTCATGGCGCGGCCGTTGAACAGCTTGGGATCGCCGCTGGCAAAGCCCGGATCGTTGACCAGCACGATCACCGTCTTGCCCTTCACGTCGACGCCTTGGTAGTCGTTCCAGTGCCAATTGGGCGCATCCACGCCGTAGCCCAAAAACACCACTGGCGAATGCTTCAGGTCGACCAGCGGCTTCGCCTGCAGCGTCTGCACCATCATGTCGGTGCGATAGGCGAAGCTCGTTTCCTTGCTGTGCGCCGCAATGCGCAACGTCACGTCGGGGTTGAGCAGGGTGATCGAGTCGGCCGGCACGGTCTGGAACCACGAGCCATGGTTGCCGGGCTTGAGCCCCATGCGCTTGAACTGCTCCACCAGCCAGGCCGTGGTGCGCTGCTCGCCGAGCGTGCCGGGCTTGCGGCCACCGAACGCATCGGAGCTGAGCGTCTTGTCGAACGTCGCGAAATCAGTCGCATTGATTTGCGGCGCCAGCGCCACCGGAGGTGCCGCTGCAGGCGACGCGGCCGACGGCGTGCCGGCCTGTGCGGCGCCTGCCGCCAACGTCGCGGCGACCAGGAGGATTGATGTCGCTACACGCATGGAGAACTCCCCGGCTGGCGGAAAACGACCTTTCTAGCGCGCCGCCGCGCGGCTGTCCATGTCACACGGCCACCGTCATGGTGCACGTTCGCCCCAACCCTGATTCCGCGTCTCGAGAACTGGGGCAGGTTCACGTCCGGCCATGGGACAAGTGAACCTGCCCTCGTCCCGGCTCTGCGCGTGTTCGCAGCCATCATCGAACCGCGCCCGGGGACATGGAGCCGTTCCTACTTCGACAGCGGCATCCGGAGTTGATAGTACTCAACCAGGCGCGTGGCACTTTGCGGGTCGACGTTGGCCAGGGCGACGACCACTTCATCGAGCGTCGGGAAGATCCGCAGTTCTCCGTTCATGCCCGGCGCGCCGCCGCCATGGCCGTAGACCGGCACGCCCTGCTCATCGGCGACATTGAAACCGTAGCCGCACACCAGCGTCTGTTTGCGGGTAGCTTCCGCCAGGAGCGCAGGCGACAGCAGCTTGCCGGACTGCAGCGCCTGCGCGAACTTCAACAGGTCGCCGGCGGTGCTGTATCCGCCCCCGGCCGCGGTGCCACGGTACGGCAGGGTGTCGGCCGCATTGGTCCACGCGGTGTCGCCATCCTTGCGGGTATAGGCCTGTGCGCGTCCAGGCACGTCCACCTCCTCGGGCAGCGAACCGCTGTTGCGCATGCCGGCCGGCGCGAACACATGCTGGTTCACATAGTCGTAGTAAGACTGGCCACTGACGTGTTCGATGATGTCGCCCAGCAGCACGAAGCCGTAGTTGCTGTAGCTGAACCCCTTGCCGGGCGGATGGTCCGGACCGCGTGCGCCGTACAGACGGACATAGTCGTCGTGGGTCTTCAATGACAGCCGGTGCTTGTCGAACTCCGGCCCGAAGATATCGCCGGTGCCGCCCGTATGCGTGAGCAACTGGCGGATCGTCACCTTCGCGATGTCGGCGTTCGGGTAGTCAGGCAGGTACTGGCCCACGCTGCCATCGAGCGATAGCTTGCCGGCCTGCACCAGTTGCAGCGTAGCTACCGCGGTAAACATCTTGTTCATCGATCCGAGCCGGAACTTCGTGTCCAGCGTCGCCGGCTTGCCGGCTTCGCGATCGGCCAGGCCCCAGGCGCGCTGCAGCAACACTTTTCCGCCACGCGCCACCAGCAGCACGCCGGCGAACGCGTCCTGCTTGGCCATGGCGTCGGCCCTGGCAGCCAGCGCATCGAGCGCGGCGGCCTGATCCAGGCGCGGGATGCGCAGGTCCGCGGGGCGCTCGATCCTGTCGATGTCGAGCACCAGCGGCTGGCCCGCCCGCCATGTTGCCTTCACCCTCGCCACCGTGTCGGAGTCGAGCTCCTGCACCAGCATCTGCGCTGAACCCGATGCCGCCAGCTCGTGCCGCAGAAGCCGGAAACCGCCGGTCATGCGGTGGAAATCGAGCATGCCGTCGACATCCATCGTCGGCTGGTAACGATCGCGGAAGGCTTCGAGCTGCTTGCGCTCGTTGCTGTTGAATGCAACCAGCCACGCATCCAGCGCCTGCCGCGCCGGATCGGTCCGCAGTGCAATCGCCTGCCGGTCGGGGGCAGTTTCAGCGTGCGGCGTGGGCATGGCCTGCGCCAGCGCCGACAGAGGCAGGCAGCAGAACAACAGCAGGACAAGACGTAGAGACATGGCAGCAACTCGCAGAGGGGTGTGCCCGAAGGAGATACCGCTGCCACAGGAACGGTTGCGGGGAGGAAGGAAGAGCGCAGCGCGACAGCCGGAAAATGAAAGAGGGACGAAACGGGCGCCATCCGCTCGGCATAATTCCCTCCGTACCGTTTGCGAGCGGCCGCATGTCGGTCCGCAGCCGCTCCCATACCGCTGGCATCGCTTGCCTGAATCACCTTGACCGCCCTGCCGAGCTCGACCGACCGGGCCACTGCCGCACAGGCGAGGTTGTCCAGCGCACCGGAGAACGCCATACCCCTGCCGATTCAGCCGTCCGCACAACGACCTCACGCCGCAGTGCTAGCCTGCGCCAGCTGCACCAGCCCATGCTCGAAAGGATCTCGCATGCTTGTCCGTCTCTGTCTCGGTGTCCTGGTCGCCCTGCCCGCATTCGCACTTGCCAGCACCGGGCAAGCCATCCGGGTGCAGCAGCCGTCTCCTGGCCACTACGAGCTCACCGCTACCTTCGATGGCAGCACCGACGTGGAGACCGCCCAACGGCTTCTGGCGCCCGAGGCGGCGAGGCGCTGCGGCAAGCAGCCCTACTCGCTGGGCCACTACACGTTTTCGACTTCTGCGCCGGCAGCCCCAGGGAACAGTGAAGCGACACCGCAGATCACCATCGTCCAACAGGTCATCTGCGGTGCTTCCGGATCAGCGGACCCGATTCGGCCGCAACAGAACGACGATTGGCACCCCGGCCCGGCCGACCAGGAGATCATCCGGAAGCGCTCGCTCGCCTACCTGGAGGCCAAGGATCGAGGCGACTTCAAGAGTGCCCTGGCGATGGTGGCCGAACCGACGCGCGGCATGATGGCCCACTCGCAATGGCAGGATGCGCGACGCGCATTCAACGCAGCAGCGGGCCCCGTCAGCAGCCGCGAGGTGATCGCCATCAGCTGGTACGACCACCCGCCCGGGGCCCCACCAGGCTGGTACGCGACGGCCGACTACACCGCCACCTACGCAAGCGCTGCGTTCTATTGCGGCTACCTGGCCTGGATGCGCCAACCGGACGGCAGCTTCGCGATGATCCGCGAGGACGAAGGAAAACTAACCCCGTCCCAGGCAGCCACCATTCCCCCGGACCGCATGGCCGCCGTGAGAGCCCAATTGGGTTGCAAGCGTTAGCCTTTGTCACGACGGGCAAGTGCGGGGGAGAAGAACGAGAGGCGGCGTCGACACTTCAAGAGAGCGCACCCTGCCCGCCCCCATCTTGCGTACTCGTGTCGATCCGGCAGGTGCTTGATCGTCGCCCAAGGGAGCCCGAAGCCGTCCGGAGTCCGCCATGGTGACCCGCAAGACAGAAAAGCCGCAGCGACCCGCAACGGTGAACGTAAGCAAGCCCGCCGCCAAACGCGCCCCCGCCGGTATCGCCCTGCCGGAAACCATGAATGGCAAGGCCAGCCAGGCCAAGGCCGCCGTCGGCGACAAGCCGGTGTTCGCCTACATCGCCAGCCTGCCGCAACCGCAGCGCGCCATCGCCGAACACATCGACCGCCTGGCCGCCAACACCCTGCCCGGCCTGCAGCGCAGCGTGAAATGGGGCATGGCGTACTACGGCGTCGGCGACGGCTGGTGCTTCAGCTGCGGCGCCTTCGCCAGCCACGTCAAGCTGATGTTCGTCAACGGCACGACGCTCGACCCGGTGCCGCCGGTGACGCCCGTCGCCATGGGCAAGGCGACGCGCGGCGTGGAGCTGGCCTCGCTGGACGACATCGACGAAGACCAGATCACGGCGTGGATGCGGCAGATCACTTCGAAGCCGGGCGTGGGGAAGCGGCCGGCAAAGAAGTGAAACGCCACGGCAGGCGCCGCCCTTGATCTTTCCATTGCGCCGGAAGGAGGCCAGTCCGCCTTGCGCGGGTTGAAAACCTCGACGTCGGAAGGGGTAAGGGCACCATCCACTTTTCGAGAAAGTGCACTCAGCCCCCTTTTTGCAGCGAGCCTGGCCAAGGGCTCCTAGGAGCCAGCGATCACGACGCGGTCCCGGCCCGTCTCCTTGGCTCGATACAGGGCGGCATCGGCTGACGCGATCAGCTCTGCAGGGTTCGCAGTCACGGACGGTACTTCGGCCGCAACGCCAATGCTGATCGTCACGTGGGGTGCGGCCTGGTTCGCGACGTGCTCGATCTGGAGCGACCTCACGGCATCGAGCAGGCCGGCGGCCACACGCTGCGCGCCGGCAGGCGGCGTATCAGGGAGGAGCAGCACGAATTCTTCGCCGCCGTAGCGGGCCACGACATCGATCGTGCGCTCCACGCCACTAGCCAGGGCCTGCGCGACCGCCACCAGGGTGGCGTCGCCGTGCTGGTGCCCGTACTGGTCGTTGAATCCCTTGAAATAGTCGATGTCGACCAAGAGGATCGACAGCCACGCACCGCGCCGCTGGTGGTCCGCCCAGGCGTGCGCGAAGGCCTCGTCGAAGCGCCGCCGGTTCGCCAGCCCGGTCAAGCCGTCGATCGCCGCCAACCGCTCCAGGATGGCGTTGAGGCGCTGCAGTTCCTCGGTGCGTTCGGCGACCTTGTTCTCCAGGTTGCGATGCGTGTCGAGCAGGTGGAGATGGGTGCGAACCCGGGCCACCAGCTCGGCCTTGGCAACCGGTTTGGTCAGGTAGTCGCTCGCGCCGCTCTCGAAGCCGCTGAGCCGATCCGCCAGTTGCGTCCGTGCCGACAGATAAATCACCGGCAGGTCGGCGGGACGGTGCGCCTGCCGCAGTTGACGACAGACTTCGAAACCGGACATGCGCGGCATCATGACGTCGAGGAGCACGAGATCCGGCGTCGTGTCCGCGAACGCCGCCAACGCCTCCTCACCCCCGGAGGCTTCCACGACGTGGTAGTCCTCGAGCAGCAAGTGGTTGCGCAACACCTGGCGGTTGATCGGCTCGTCGTCGACCACCAGCACCGTGAACCGCTCCGATGGCACGTCCCCGGACTGCACCGAATGCCCGCCGGGCCCTGACGCCTCCTGTTTCTGCGGTAACGCCGCCTCCCATGCGTCGGCCTCCTCGACGGCACGCATGGATGGCTGCGCTCCGGCGACCGCCGCAACATCATCGCGAGCGGCCTGGCTTGCGGCCACGGGCAAGGTGAACGAAAACGTCGAGCCCACGCCCGGCGTGGATTCGAGCGTCAGCGCGCCCCCGTGCAACTCGACCAATTGCCGGCTGACCGCGAGACCGAGTCCGGTCCCGCCGAACCGCCGGGTCGCCCCGCCGTCGACCTGCTCGAAGGACAGGAACACCCGCTCCTGATCCTCCGGCGCGATGCCGATGCCGGTGTCACGCACCGACAGCACGACCCACCCGGGCGCATCGCCGCTGTCCGCCATCGCGGCCGTCACGGTCACGCTGCCCGAGTCGGTGAACTTGATCGCGTTGCCGACCAGGTTGAAGAGCACCTGCTCGATACGCCCCTCGTCCGCGTCCACCAGCGGAAAATCCGCCGGCACCTCGTTCACCAGCGCGAGCTGCTTCCCCCGTGCCGAGGGGCGCGAGAGGGCCAGCACCACCTCGACCAGCGGATGCAGGTCGACCGCGCTGCGCTCGAGCGCCACCGTGTGGTGCTTGAGCTTGGAGAAGTCGAGCAGGTCGTTGATCAGCGTGCTCAAACGGCGCCCGCTCGCGATGATCATCGAGAGATTGCTGCGGGTCGCCTCGGGCAACGTGCCGGTGACCCCGTCGGCGAGCGATTCGGCGATGCCGATCATGCCGTGCAACGGGGTGCGCAGCTCGTGGGAGGTATTGGCGAGGAAGTCGTCCTTGAGCCGGTCGATGCGCCGCAACTGGTCGTTGATCGCCTCTTCCCGCTCCGCGCGCCGACGCTGCGCCTCGGCGCGGCGGTAGAGCCCGATCACCAGCGCCGCCAGCATCGAGAACGCCAGGCAGGCGTAGAGGGTGTAGGCCCACCAGGTCTTCCACGGCGGCGGCAGCACGGTCAGCTGGAGGGCCGATCGAGGCTTGCCCCAGTCTTCGCCAAAAGGCGCCGCCTTGATCAGGAACCGGTAGGTTCCGCCGGGAAGATTGGTATAGGTCGCGGTATGGCGACCGGCCGAGGTCTCGAGCCACTCGTTGTCCCAACCCTCGAGCCGGTAGGCATACCGCGTCGCCGCGGGACGCCCGAAATCGAGCTCCGCGAGCTCGAAGCTGACCAGGTTCTCGCGATGGCCGAGGGTGAGCTGCTTGCTGGTGGTGATCGACTGGTCGAGGCGAAAGGCGCCATCCGCCTCGCCCGACTTCCGACCCGCGCCGGGGCGAGCGATCTCCACCGGACGATTGAACAGCTCGAGCCCGGTGAGCACCACGTTCGGCGCGCTCGTCCTGGCGGCGGGTTTGAACGACGGATCGAAGATCGAGAAGCCGTTGGCGGTGGCGATGGCGAGCCGGCCGTCAGCGAGTTCCGTCACGCCATGGAACGAGATCTCCGATGACGGCAGCCCGTCCTCGGCGCGTTGCGTGGTCGCACGACCGGTGTCGACGTCGAGCAGGCTGAGGCCCCGGGTGGTGCCCACCCAGAGCCGGCCCGCCGCATCGAAACACAATGAGGAAATATTGTCGCTGCCGAGACCCTCGGCCACCCCATAGCGTTGCCAGTGGTTGCCCTTGCCGAGGTGGCGGTAGAGCCCGGTATTGGTGCCGGCCCACAGCCGGCCCTGGCGATCGGCGAGCAACACGTTGACGCGCATCGACCCGAGGCTGTCGGGAATCTGCGGGTCCGGTCGGAACTTGGTCCAGGTGCGGGTGGCCGGGTCGAGGGAATACAGCCCGTTGAGGAAGCTGCCGACCCAGACCAGGCCATCGGGCGTCTCGGCAACGTCGAAGATCGTCGCCAGGACGCCGCCGTCGGGATCCCCTTTGATGACCGCTGGGTGGCTGATCTTTCCAGTCGCCGGATCGATGGCATCGAAGCCGTGCTCGAGCGCGACCCAGATCGTGCCGTCGCGCGCCTCGCGCACGGCATACACCGCGTCATTGAAGAGGCTGCCGGGATCGCCCTTCCTGGCGCGATGGTGGATCCATCGATCGCGCTGCGGATCGTAGAGGTCGAGGCCCGCGTCCGCCGTCCCGACCCAAACCCGATCGGCGCTATCGACCAGTATGGCCTGCGTCGCATCGCTGGCCAGGCTGCCGGGATCGGCAGGGTCGTGGCGGTACTGGCGCCAACTGTCCGTCGCCGGATCGAACCGAACCACGCCGCCACCGTTGGTCGCGATCCACAGGCTGCCGTCCTTCCGCTGCCCCACCGCCCAGGTGTTGTTGTCCGGCAGGGCTCCGGGGCGACCCGGATCGACCTGGTAGTTGCGAAACGCCTGGTGGCGGCGATCGAGACGGCTCGCGCCGAGATCGGTGCCGATCCACAACACCCCGCCGCGGTCGATGAGCAGCGCCGACGTGTAAGGCGACAGCAAGCTGGAACGCTGGGTGGGCCGGTGTCGGAACACGCGCGTCCGTCCCGTTCCGGGATCGAACAGTTCGAGGCCTTCTCCCGGCACCGACAGCCACAGGCCCTCGTCGGCAGCGACCATGTCGCGCACGGCGCCGTGCGGTGCGCCGGGGTGCACGATCGCTCGACCGGCGTTGCGATCCCATTCCACCAGACCGCTCGACGTCCCGAGCCACAGCCGGCCGCGGGCATCTTCGGCCAGTCGACGGATCCGCCGATCCACCGTCGACGCACCGCCTTGCGAACTGCCCAGCACCTCCTCGAAGTGCTTCGTGGCCGGATCGAAGCGGTACAGACCGTGACCGGCACCTGCGACCCATAGCGTCCCGTCGCGCGTCGTCAACAGGTCGTCGACGCGACTCCCGCGCAAGGCTCCCACGGCCTTCGGATCCGGGAGGAAGCGCGAGAACGCGCCCGACTTGAGATCGAGGACCGCGACGCCCGCGTTCCTGGTGCCGATCCACAAGCGTCGATCGCCTTCAAAGGCGAGTGCCGTCAACGCGTCGCTTTGGAGGCCCGTCGGATGGTCCGGCTGGGCACGCCACACGTCGAAGCGGTCATGCGCCATGTCGTAGCGCGCCAGGCCCCCGCCCAGCGTGGCGATCCACAGCCGCCCCGAGGCATCGACGGCCAGGGCTCGAACATCGTTGTGCGGCAGGCTATGCGGGTCGCTCGCACGATGAATGTAGGTCCGCACCTCATGGCCGTCGTAGCGGCTCAGTCCCTCGGGGCCCGCCACCCAGATGAACCCGAACCCATCCTGCGCGATCGCCGACACCGAGTTGTCGATGAGACCGTCATCGACGGTCAGGTTCTCGAACCGCGGCGCTTCCTGCGCGAACGCCGGACCGCAGGCGAGCAGCACCGCGAAGCAGGCCGCCCGGATACATCCCATCCACGTCGGTCGCCGGTTCCGATACACGCGCGACTCCTCCCCCTCTTGCTGGATCCACAGCATAAGGGAGGGAGGGAATGAAGCGATCCCCTAGCGAACCGGCATCGCGCTGATCTCGCGCATTGGCGCAGCGTCAAAGACTGCAGGCATCCCGAAGGAAAAAGCAGCGGAAATGGGGACGTGGCGAATCAACTTCGTCGAGCACTTCGGCCGACCATGGCAATGCGCCGCATTTGATTGGCCACGTCCCCTTTTTTAATTGGCGGGATCTCTCCAGGGTGCCGCGCCGCACCGAGGCGCGCCTGCCGGATATCGTGCCAACCCGTGCCAAGAAGCGGCTGCGGCCGAACGGGCTCCGACGAACAAGCGCCCTCGCCGTAGAGAACAGGGATCAGCGTCGCCTCTCAAGAGAGTGCACTCTTCGCCCTCTTTTCACAGTGAGAGCGCACGTTCTTCCGGATTCCGCGCATCGAGAACCCGGCGCGACGCGCGTCCGGCCGCGGAGCCAGTGAACCTGATCCGGTTAACTGGCAAAGTGCATGGATTGAGCGCTTCAACCTGCTGCCCCAGGAGCCCCCCCATGCGTCTGCGCCATCGCCTCGCCCTGCTCACCCTCGGGATCACCACGGCGCTGGCCGCGCAGGCCTCCGTCGATCCGTCGCTGTACCAGGACCTGCACTGGCGCCTGATCGGCCCCTTCCGCGGCGGGCGCGTGCTGACCGTGGCGGGCGTGCCGGGCGACAACCGGCACTTCTATTTCGGCGCGGTGGACGGCGGCGTCTGGGCCACCCAGGACGCCGGTCGCACGTGGCAGCCGATCTTCGACGACGAGAAGGTCGGTTCGATCGGCGCGCTGGCGGTGGCGCCGTCCGACCCGAAGACGCTCTACGTGGGCACCGGCGAAGCCGACATGCGCTCGGACATCGCGCACGGCAACGGCATGTACAAGAGCACCGACGGCGGCAGGCACTGGTCGCACATCGGGCTGGAAGACAGCCGGCAGATCGCCAGCGTGCTGGTCGACCCGCGCGATCCGAACGTGGTGTTCGTCGCCTCGCTCGGCCATGCCTACGGCCCGAATGCCGAACGCGGCGTGTTCCGCTCGCGCGACGGTGGCAAGAGCTGGCGCAAGGTGCTGTTCAAGAACGACGACACCGGCGCGATCGACCTGGCCTTCAAGCCCGGCGATCCGGACACGATCTACGCCGCGCTGTGGCAGACCCGCCGCCCGCCGTGGAGCGTCTACCCTCCCTCGGCCGGCCCGGGCAGCGGGCTGTACGTATCGCACGACGGCGGCGAGCACTGGACCCAGCTGCAGGGCAACGGCTTTGCGGCCCATCCCGGCCGCATCGGCATCGCGGTGGCGCCGAGCGAACCGGACCGGGTGTACGCCCTGGTCGATGCGCCGGCCGGCGAAGGCGGCCTGTACCGCTCCGACGACGGCGGCGCGCACTGGAAGCACCTGACGTCCGATCAGCGCATCTGGCAACGCGGCTGGTATTTCTGCCGGCTCACGGTGGACCCGAAGAACGCCGACCGCGTCTACGTGATGAACACCATCGTGCTGCGCTCCGACGACGGCGGAAAAACGTTCATCGCGCTCAAGGGCGACCCTACCGGCGACGACTTCCACCAGATGTGGATCGACCCGACCGACGCCGACCGACAGATCCTCGGCGTCGACCAGGGCGCACTGGTCACGCTCAACGGCGGCAAGACCTGGAGCAGCTGGTACAACCAGCCCACCGCGCAGATCTACCACGTGGCCACCGACAACCGTTTCCCGTACTGGGTGTACGGCGCGCAGCAGGATTCCGGCGCGGTGGCGCTGCCCAGCCGCACCGGCAACGGCGACGGCATCACCATGGAGCAGTTCCACGAGGTCACCGCCGGCGGCGAGAGCGACATGATCGCGCCGGATCCGGACGACCCCGACATCGTCTACGGCGGCCGGGTGGACAAGCTGGACACCCGCACCGAACAGACCCGCAGCGTCGATCCCACCCTCGCCTACCCCGCCGCGCACTACCGTGCCGCGTGGACGCTGCCGCTGGCCTTCTCCAAGCGCGACCACAAGGTGCTGTACTTCGCCAACCAGCGCCTGTTCCGCACCGACGACGGCGGCGAGCACTGGGCGCCGATCAGCCCCGACCTGACCCGCGTGGACGCCGGCGTGCCGGCCAACCTCGACGCCCCCACCGCGGCCGACGACAGCCACCTCGACAAGCGCCGCGGCGTGATCTACACCATCGCGCCCTCACCGCTCGACGCCAAGGCGCTGTGGGTGGGCACCGACGACGGCCTGGTCTGGCGCAGCAACGACGAGGGCGCGCACTGGCAGCAGGTCACGCCGCAGGTGCTCACGCCGTGGTCGAAGGTGGCCGGCATCGAGCCCTCGCACTTCGACGCGAACACCGCCTACCTGGCGATCGACCGCCATCGGCTGGACGACGACACGCCCTACCTCTACCGCACCACCGACGGCGGTAAGGCCTGGACGCGCATCGACGCCGGCATCCCGCGCGACAGCTTCGTCAACGTGGTGCGCGAGGACCCGCACCACCGCGGCCTGCTCTACGCCGGCACGGAACGGGGCATCTACGTCTCGTTCGACGACGGCGCGCACTGGCAAGCGCTGCAGCAGAACCTGCCGATGACCTCGGTGCGCGACATCGACGTGCACGGGGACGACCTGGTGATCGCCACCCACGGCCGCGGCTTCTGGATCATGGACAACGTCAGCGCGCTGCGGCAGATGGCCGGCCTGCACGCGGACACGGCGACCCTGTTCAGGCCGGCCGACGCCATCCGCGTTCGCCGCGCCAGCTTCACCGGCACGCCGTTCCCGAAGGACGAGCCCATGGCGGCCAATCCGCCGGACGGCGCCATGATTGACTACGCGCTACCGAAGACGGTGAAGGGCGCGGTGACGCTCACCGTGTTCGATGCCCAGGGCAAGCCGGTGCGCAGTTTCAGCAGCGCCGAGCCGGTGACCACGCCCGATCCGGCCAAGCTCGCCGTGGCCCCGGAGTGGGTGCCGGCACCGATGCGCCTGTCCACCGCACCGGGTATGCATCGCTTCGTGTGGGATCTGCACTACCCGTCGCAGCTGCCCGCCGAACCCGGCAGTCCGCAGGAGAAAAGCGGCGTCTGGGCACCGCCCGGCCAGTACACCGTGGAGCTGCAGGTGAACGGTCAGCGCTACCGGCAGCCGCTGCAGGTCAAGCCCGACCCGCGTGTGCGAGTGTCCCCGGACGCGCTGCAGCGCGAGTTCGCACTGGCGCGCAAGGTGGAGCAAGCCTCGGCGCGCGCCGCCCGCGCCAGCGCCGAAGCGGGCAAGCTGCTCAAGGCACTGGACGCCCTGCCGCCGACCACGCTGCATGCCCAGGTCGAAGCACTGATGGCCAAGGCGCAGGACCTGTCCGGCGTGGTCGTGCATCCCGACCCGCGCAACTCGATGGGCACCCCACCGCGACGCACCGACAGCCTGCGCGCCCTGTCGATGAACCTGGCCAAGCTGCAACAGGCGGTCGACGGCGCCGACGCCGACCCCAGCCAGGATGCGAAGGCATCGTATGCCGAACTGTCGACGACGCTGGATGCCACGATCGAGGCATGGCAGCGGTTGAAGAGCAGCGATCTGGCCGACCTCAATGCCCGGCTGAAGGCGGCTGGCGCCAAACCGATAGCGCTGTAGCAAAAGCAAAGCTGCAAAACCGGGGTCAAAGTGCACTTTCTCGGAAAGTCGACTCTGGCCCCGGTTTTGGCGGTGTGCACCTCGTCTCCCTGCCAGTCAGAACCACCGGCAGGCTAGGTTGAACACCCTGGTCAATTTTCAGCGAGCAGAACCCTGTTTTGCTGGTCAATTTTCAACGCGCGCCAACAGCTCGGCGTCAATTCAGCTATGCAGATATCATCGCTGCAGGCCCCTTAGATCAAGATCGTGTGCATGGCACCGCGACGACGGCCTCCGTGAGCTCCTACAACTAAAAGGCACTTAACCAAGCATCAAGCTCCGGAACTCCCCTGATCCCATGTCTAACCAGAAGTCTCACGATGTCGACGGCAGAGATTAGCAAGACAGGATGCTTATCCTCCTTGATCTCCTGATAAGCCTGAGATGCGACAAATGAAGTCGTGACAAGGACGCCAAACTGACGGTGACGCAGCCGCGATATCAATCGCGAGAGTTCCTTGACACCGACTGACTTTGTAGGGTGGTAGCACTTCGCTTCCAGCGCGAAGTCGACCAAAATTGAGGATGCACCTTCACCAACTCGGTAACGACCCACTGCGTCCCTTCCCCCATCACGCATCGCACGGGTCATATCGATTCCTGCGATGGCCGGCAGCATCATTTGAGCCAAGCGCGCGGCACATGCCTCGAAGCGGTAAGGGTCATCTCTGAAGTAAGTATGTATGCGCGCGAGAACTGCGTTGCCGAAAGCATCGGATGGTAGTTGCTCACTGCGCGTCCGATATTCAAGCGCTCGCGGCGCCTTCAATGGAAAGAACGCACCGTTTTCGACCCAGGCTCTCCAGACAGCTGGGCAAGACGGCCCTAACGGGTTGCCGCTTGCCGCGTCAGCTATCCATTGACGACTGATAACAGGCGCATCGAGGATCGTAAAAGTCGCTCGATAGTTCTGGAACCGGCTCCCGTTGCGAAGCCGCCAGACTGCAACTAAGTCACTGTTCTGGTCTCGACTTTCGCTCCCCGGCACTGCCAGCCCAAGAAAGACTACGTCACGCCCAGCGCCGCCCTTGGCGAAAATCAAAACAGGTGGTACGCCGATGCGTTTATCAACGCCTCCGTGAGCTTGATCGAACATGTTCTTCAGCAAAAAATTTCCGTAGCGGGGCGTGTCGTGCAAGCCACTGCCTGGGAGCTTGTTGTCTCCGAAGTAAGTGAACTGGCCGACCTCCTTGTCGATTTCATCTGGCCAATCCGGATCATCCTGGCCAGTAGTGAGTACCACCAGTCTAGGCCGATGCTTCGTGCCAACGATACGGAAGCCACCCTGGTTGCTCACCGGGAGCAACAGGTGCAGGGGATCATCTCCTGCATTACCCTTCCGCCCCCCCTGATACAGGCAGTCCACAAAGAGATCCGCGGTCGAGAGCTGATCGTTGGAAATTTTCCTCAATGTGGACTCCGATCAAGCTGCAATTGACTCATCCAGGACCAAACATGCGGCGGCCTGACGAAGCGTCTGCTGGAGTGAATCTGCAACGGAGAAGCCAAGCAGCGGAGGAACTGCGTTGCCAATCTGGCGAAACGACGCATTCATCGCACCAGCGAACTCGAACGCATCAGGAAAGGACTGAAGCCGAGCAGCTTCGCGCACCGAGATCATGCGCTTCTGACGTCCGTCGTAGTGAATATGGGAGTAAGTGTCCTTTCCGAGATGAGCCGTAAGCGTCCGAGACGGTGCATCAGGATCCAGCTTCCACCACTTATTTGGAAACTTGTCTCCGTTATATGGTGGAACAGTCGCCTTCTCCAGGGCGATGTAGCGCTGCGTGAGCGGCCCGGGGCGCACTCGCTCCTGCGAGAGCCTTTCTTCCAGCATTTTCCTGGCAATCCTCAATGCCACCGGGTAGTCGCCCCCCCGCGGCATACGGCCAAAAATGGGGAAGTCCCGTGCCGTCAGCCTCACGACGTTCCCACTAACATCGCCAGTGGTCGCAAACCCGCTCCAGTTGCGCATCAGCCTTGCATAGGAGGACAGAGCGACTTGCTCCCGATAAGACATCCGATCTTGAACCTTGCGTTTGCGGATCACGGACGTGTCACGCAAATGATCAGAAATGAACGGCAGGTCTGAGAGCGCGTCCATGACACTCACCGAACGTGGGAGCGCCTCATCGGGCGTAAGGATCGGCACGAAGTGGGAACCTTCCCTTTTGACATGTTTGAGCGCTACTGCACGCGTACCCTCGTAGCCGCGAGGCAGCTTCATGAAGTGCGTCGGGATTGGAAATTGCGGGGTGACACCGAGGCTCGCGTCTAAAGCAACAATGAAGAGTCGCTCACGCAGCTGCGGGACACCGTAGAACGCTGAATTTAGAAGCGTGTACCTAGCCACATACCCGAGACTCGCCAAGCTTGAAGCAATTTCCTCAGGGACGTTGTGCCCGCCAAAATTCATAATATCAGGGACATTCTCAATCAGAATGGCTAGCGGCCTCGTCTCGTCAACAATCTGAAGGAAGCGCCGGTATAAAGATGCGCGAGGATCGTTCTTGAACGCATCCACATCGCCCGTCACCGAGCGTAGCTTTGATCTACCTATCCGCGCGAACGCCTGGCACGGGAGACCTGCTGCTAGCACATCGAAAGCATCACGCGGTGAGCTTGGCAGGCCAAAGTCATCCACGAGATCGGCCATGTTCTGTCTGACCATGTCACGCGGACGAGACCACTGTGCACGCTTATCCTCGCCCTCTGGCGCGAAGTTAAGCGCGTAGGTCTCGTTGGCTTCGCGATCGAGCTCTACGTGTGCGGCGAGCTCAAACCCGGCAGCCTTCAATCCCATAGAAAGCCCCCCGCAACCCGAGCAGAGCTCAAGAACCCTGGGTTTGTGGCCTTGAGCAATTCTCTCAAGCTTTCCTCGTGCCAACTGGCTAGCGATCGACATGGACATCGCCCTCTTTCTTGTTCTCTAGAAAACCAATCAGGCGCGAGTCCAACGCTTCAATCTCCCTGGTCTCACATTCCCAGATCACCAAGGCGTCCCAGCCAATTTCCTCCAGTTCCTTTATCACACGCTGATCCCTCTGGACGTTCGCATCAAACTTAGTTCGCCAAAATTCGATGTTCGACTTGGGGAAGTATGCAAGCCTGCATCCAACATGACGGTGCCAGAAGCATCCGTGAACAAGGATGACCTTCTGGCGCGATGGGAAGACCAGATCCGGGCTTCCAGGAAGCCTTTGATCGTGGAGGCGATATCGGTATCCCAGCGCATGAGTCAGCTGCCTGACAACCATCTCCGGTTTCGTATCCTTTCTCCGAATCCGCGCCATCAATCTCGAACGATCTTCGGGCGAAAGGCTGTCCATTCTTCACGGGGCGGCAAAGAGCTGCACGATGCCAGGACGCGCAACATGCGTGCTCGCGGCACTGATGAGATGCATCAAGAGCTGCTCGCGTAGACGACATACAACGTTCCAGCCGACGTCCCCCCACTTTTGAGTAGCACCGTGGTTTGGAGTCCAATCCCCCAACTGATGGAGATTGGACGTGAAAAAG
>NZ_AMSF01000080.1 GCF_000334915.1 Dyella ginsengisoli LA-4
GCAAGGTCGGCGCCCAGTGTCATCGCCTCGCGGCTGCGGACGCGCGCCAGCGGCTGGCCCTGCTTCACCGTCTGGCCCTCGCGGGCGAGCAACTCGACCACCACGCCCTCGTAGGGCGCAGTGACCACCGCACTGCCGGTCAGCGGCACGCTGACCCGTGCCGGCAGGCCATCCAGCGGCACGTGCGCGGCGGGCTGGGCGGTGCCGGTACGGATGTCCAGCGCCTGCTTCTGGGCAGGGGTCAGGGTCTTGACCACCTCGGCAGCCGTGGCCGGCGCGCTGGCCAGGGCGGGCAGGAGGATCAGCAGCGGCAACAGCCGACGGGACATGGCGCACTCCAGGGCATGACGGTTCTTCCGCCAAGCGTGGGGCGCGAAACTTCAGGGACGCTTAAGAGGCCGGCTCTTCCGGCAGGGCAATCGGTCGCAGGGGGCCGAGACTGGCCCAAAGCACCGCCCGCTCCAGCGTGAACTCCAGGCGCAGGCCAAGCAGGCCGGCCAGGGTGCCGGAGAGCGCCAGGCCCAGGCCACCGTGATTGCTCGCCTCGCGCGCGGCCGACTTGCGCCAGAAGCGCTCGCCGAGGCGCGCCAGATCCTCCGGCGACAGGTCGGGCGCGGCGTTGCCGATGCGCAGGTTCCAGCCCTCGTCGCCCGACGCCAGCTCCACCCGCACGTCGCTGCCGGCCGGGGCGTACTCGGCGGCATTCAGCAGCAGGTTGTCGACGATGCGTTCGAGCAGTGCCGGATCGGACATCACCCAGCACTCGTCCGGCAGCTGCGCCGCGATCGTCACTTCGCGCTTGCCCGCCGGTCCCGCGGCCATCGCCAGCGAGCGGCGCAGCAGGTCCGCGAGTTCCAGCGGCTCGACCTGTGCCTGGTCGATGCCCGCCTCATAGCGCGACAGTGCGAGCAGGCCGTCGATGCAGCGCTGCATGCGGTCGATCGACGCGATCGCCCCGGCCAGTACCTCGGGCGAGGGCGCGCCGCGACTGGCCAGTTCCACCGCCATGCGGGTCTCGGCCAGCGGCGTGCGCAGTTCGTGTGCCACGTCGCGGGCGAAGCGGCGCTCGCGCCCCAGCGCGGCCTGCAGCCGTGCGAACGCCGAATTGAGGGTGTTGGCGAACGGCTTCAGTTCGCTCGGCATGCGCGCCACCGGCAACGGCTCCACGCGCGGCGCGCCGTCGGGCCCGGTATCGGCGGCAAATGCGAGCAGCGGACGCAGCCCACCGCGCACCGCCAGTACCGAGAGCAGCGCCGCGAGCAGTCCCATGCCGAGTACGCCGATCACCAGTGCCAGGTGCACGTGGCGTTCGAGCTGGTCGACCTGCTCGCGCTCCTCGGCCACCACCAGGATCGCTTCATCGGCGCGCCCCAGCATGGAGAAGCGCAAGCCGACCGCACGACCGCGATGGCCGTCCGGCAGGCGCAGGTCGTAGAACAGCGGGGCGTTGGCCGGCACCGGCGCCGGCGGAGGCTGCAGGTTGCTCGCCGCATTGCTGGCCGAGCTGAGCAGCGTGCTGCCGGCGGCGTCCCAGATCTGCACGAAGTCGGTATGGCCACCGGTGGCGTACTCCGGGCTCAGCTCGTGCAGCTCCTGCCAGGCGTCGTCGCGCGGATGGGACTCCAGCAACACCACCACGCCGCGCGCGCGACTGAGCAGGGTGGCGTCGAGGCGGCCGAAGATCTGCTTGTCGATGCTGAAGTCCAGCAGCAGGAACAGCGCGAACATCAACGTGCCCAGACCGCCGAGCATGAGCAGCAGCAACCGCGCGCGGATCGAGCCGAACAGCAGGTTACGCGGCCACGACATAGCCAAAACCCCGCCGTGTCTCGATCAGCTGCTCGATCCCCGCCTGCGCGAGCTTGGTGCGCAGCGTGCTCACCAGGACCTCGATCACCTTGTCCGAGGCCTCGCTGCGGGCGTCGTACAGGCCCTCGAACAGCGCAGCGCGTGAAAACACCCGGCCGCGGTGCGCCAACAGCATCTCCAGCAGCGCGTATTCCTTCGGCGACAGTGGCAGCAGCGCGTCGCCGACGCACGCGGTGCGGGCGCGCGGATCCACCACCAGCCGCCCGGCTTGCAGCAGCACCGGTGCACTCTCGCCTCGACGCATCAACGCGTGCAGCCGCGCCAGCAGCTCGGCATAGGCGAACGGCTTGACCATGAAATCGTCGGCGCCGAGGTTCAGCACGTCGACGCGGTCCTCGACCTGCCCGCGGGCCGAAAGCACCAGCACGCGCGGGCGATCCGGCCGGTCGCGCAGGCTGCGCAGCACGGCCCAGCCGTCGGTACGCGGCATCATCAGGTCCAGCGTGACCACGTCGTAGCTGAAGCTGGCCAGGAAATGCATGGCCTGCTCGCCGTCGGTGGCGAGATCCACCACGTGACCGTCACGCACCAGCGCGTCACGCAGGTCGCGTCCCAGTGTGGGCGAGTCCTCGGCGATCAATATCCGCACGGTCTCCCCCTCTCGCTCGCGCCGCTCAGCCGACCGGCTGCAGCACCAGGCCGGACGAGGCCGCCGGAAGCAGCCAGTGATCGGCCAGCAGCAGCGCGAACAGCGCCATCAGATAGACGATGGAGTAATGGAACACGCGCATCGCGAAGTACTCGTCCGGCGGATTCATCAGGCGGATCGCGTAGTACAGGAACACCACGTCGAGCACCGCCGCGCCGCCAAGATAGACCAGACCGGTGTAACCGGTAAGGGCCGGCAGCAGGGTCACCACCACCAGCAGCACGGTGTACAGCAGCACGTGCCAGCGGGTGTAGGCCACGCCATGGGTCACCGGCAGCATCGGCACCTGCGCACGGGCGTAGTCCTCGCGGCGGAAGATCGCCAGTGCCCAGAAGTGCGGCGGCGTCCACACGAAGATGATCAGGCACAGCTGCAGGGCGAAGGCGTGCAGGTGCCCGGTGACCGCGGTCCAGCCGAGCACCGGCGGGATCGCGCCGGCCAGGCCGCCGATCACGATGTTCTGCGGCGTGGCCCGCTTGAGGTAGGCGGTATAGACCAGCGCATAGCCGATCAGGCCGCCGAAGGTGAGCACGGCGGTGAGCGTGTTGACCAGCAGCCCGAGCACCAGCATCGAGGCGATGCCCAGCAGCACCGCGAACACCAGCACCTGGCGCACGCTCAATGCGCCGGTGGCCAGCGGGCGGCGCGCGGTGCGCGCCATCAGCTTGTCGATGCGCTCGTCGATCAGGTGGTTGAACGCCGCGGCCGAGCCGGAGGCCATCCAGATGCCCAGCGTGCCGAACACCAGGGCGCGCCACGGCGGGATGCCGGGGACCGCCAGGAACATGCCGATGACGGCGCAGAACACCAGCAGCGCGACGACGCGGGGCTTGGTGAGCTGCAGATACTCTTTGAAATGGGCGGTCATCCGGTCGATTCTACCAGCGGCAAACCGTCCACCCGGCGGCGCTGGGTGCGCGCCAGCGTCGCCAGCAGGGTGAACAGCAGCACCGCGGCGACGCCGTTGTGCGCGGTCGCCACCCACAGGGGCAGGCCGAAGTGCACGTTGCTGACGCCCAGCAGCACCTGGGTCACCAGCGCCGCGCCGATGGCGATGCCGAACGGGCGCAGACCGGCGCGCGCCACCTTGTGCGCCAGCCAGCCGAGGTAGCAGAACACCACCAGCGCGCCGATCCGGTGGGCGATCTGGATCGCGCTGCGGGCGGCCAGGTCCAGCACGCCACCCTCGTAGTTCACCCCGATCTCGCGCCACAGGACGAAGCCCTGGTGGAAATCGGTGGGCGGCATCCACTGGCCGAGGCACTTCGGGAAGTCCGTGCCGCAGGCCAGCGCGGCGTAGTTGGACGAGGTCCAACCGCCCAGCGCGATCTGCACGGCCAGCAGCACCAGGCCAAGCACCACCACGCGGCGAAGGCCGGCGTACCGGTCATCATCGGCGCCCACGCCGGCGTAGCGCAGCGCCGACCAGGCCAGCAGCGCAAAGGTGGTCAGGCCGCCGAGCAGGTGACCCATCACCACGATCGGCTTCAGCAGCAGGGTCACCGTCCACATGCCGAGCATGGCCTGGAAGATGATCACCGCGAACGCCAGCACGCTCGCCCGCCAGGCGCCGGGCCGCGGCAGGGTCAGCGCGACGGCCAGCGGCAAGCCGATCGCCAGTGCCGATGCGGCGGTGGACCAGAGGAAGTCGTGATGCATGTAAAGCGTGATGCCGACCACAGCGAAACCGGCGCCCAGCAACACCGCCACCGCCCGGGCGCGCTGGCGCCAGGCGGCGATCAGCGCCATGGCGAACACCGCGCAGCCCAGCGTGCCGGCGAGCATGCGGTGCACCTGTTCGCGCCACGCCTTGTTGTCCTCGAACGGACGCTGGGGGAACGCCGCGTCGGCCTTGGCCACTTCGTGCGGTGCGGTCGGCCAGGTCGCCTTGCCGTAGCAGGTCGGCCAGTCCGGACAGGACAGGCCGGCATTGGACAGGCGCACGAAAGCGCCGAACATCACCAGCCCGAAGGCGAATACCGCCGCCAGCAGCGACAGGCGGCGCAGCACGAGGGTCGAACGATCGGTCATCAGCGGATCACCTTCTGCAGGTCCTGGGCGAGCCCGGCGGCATCGAACCCGGTCGGATACAACGACAACGCGGTGCCATTGGATTCCACCAGCAGCGCACTGACGCTGTCCGGCGTGCCGGGAGCGAATGCGGCGAGCTTGCCGCCGGTGTCGTGCCCGACGAGATACGACGCATCCGGGTTGGCGCCGAGCTGCAGGCGGTTGCCGACCACCGCCTGCCCGGGCGGCAGCGCACCGACCAGCAGCAGGCGCAGGCGCGGCTGGTTGCGGTTGAGCATCACCCGCGCCTTGGCCATCGCCTCGAGCTGACGCAGGCACCGTGTGGCGCAATCGGGGCCGGTCAGCGCGACCAGGGTCATCCGCGGCTTCGCGTCGCGCCAGGCATACACCGAGCCGTCGTTAAGCGTGACCGGCAACGCTTCGTCGGCGAAATTGCGCTGCGGCAGGATCGGTTCGCCGTGCCCCTTGGTGCCGGGCTGCCAGCCGCTGAGCGTGAGCAGGCCGGCGGCCAGCATCGGCGCGGCGAACACCGCCGCGATCAGCAGGAGCTTGAGGCGACTGTTGCGCACGGCGCGGTCGGAGGAAGGAGGCGTCATGGTTCGGCTCTCAGGAAGACCGCGGCCGCGGCCGGCGCTTGCGGTGGAGCACCAGGAAGATCACCACCGCCGCGAGGGCGAAGGTGAACCACTGGAAGGCGTAGGCACGATGCCGCGAGGGCGGCATCGAGGAAAAATCGGGCGTGCGCTTGCGCTCGTAGATCGACGCCGGATCCGGGTCCAGCGCCAGCACGCGGGGGTAGATCGGGCGACCGAGGTCATGGGAGACCTGTCCAAGGTCGAGATAGATCGTCTTCTTCGGATACGCCTGCTGCCGGGCCAGCGCATCGCCCCCCATCTCGAGCGCCACACCGGGCGGCGGCACGTAGAGGCCCTGCAACTGCTCCGGACCGGTCGGCAGCGGCGGTACCTGCGGCGTGGCGTCGGTACCGTTGCCGCGCAGGAAACCGAGGTCGGCCAGCAGCAGGGGGGCGTGCCCATCCAGCTCGACCGGCGCGTACACCTCCACGCCACCGAGGGCGTCGTGCCTGGGGTTGTCCAGCAGGTAGACGCGGCCAGCCAGGTAACGGCCGTGCACCCGCACGCGCGGATACGCCGATGCCGGAGGCGACTGCGCGACACGATCGAAATCCTGCAGCGGCGCGGTGGCCGCCGTGGCATAGCGCCGCAGCAGGGCCTCCTTTTCGGCGGCACGGTGCAGCTGCCAGACGCCCAGGCGTACGAAAAGCAGCGCTCCGGCCACGGTCAGCAGCACCGACCACCAGGCGGGACGGCGAAACGCGCTCACGCAGACGTCCCGCGGACGAACGCTATACTCGGGGCGTCGAAATCGTACGAGTCAGTCACGTGGAAACCGTCTACAAATATGCGCTGGTGGTTCTGCTGCTGGTGGTGCTGTTCAATCTCGGGCAGGCGCTGTACTTCATGATGACCGACCGGGACGGCAGCAGTCGTCGTACCGCCTGGGCACTGACCCGCCGCATCGGCCTGTCGGTGCTGCTCATCCTGATGGTGATCTTCGGCATCTGGATGGGCTGGCTGCATCCGCACGGCGTGAATGGCTGACACCGATCCGGCATTGTAGCTGGAGCCTGTCTTCCGCACCCGGTCGATGCGGCGATGCGCCCGTCGCCTGGGCAAGAAAAAGCCCGCCATTCGGCGGGCTTTCTCGTTTCCGGATCGCGAACGACTCAGAGGATGTAGACGAACATGAACAGGCCCAGCCAGACCACGTCGACGAAGTGCCAGTACCAGGCCACCGCCTCGAAGCCGAAGTGGTGCTCCTTGTTGAAGTGGCCCTTCAGCACGCGGAACCAGATCACCGCGAGCATGATCGTGCCCAGCGTCACGTGCATGCCGTGGAAGCCGGTGAGCATGAAGAAGGTCGAGCCGTACACGCCCGAGTGCAGGGTGAGGTTGAGCTCCTTGTAGGCCTCCATGTACTCGTGCGCCTGGCAGTACAGGAACAGCGCACCGAGCAGCACGGTCAGGCCGAGGAACAGCAGCACGCGGCCGCGGTGGGCCGACTTCAGGGCGTGATGCGCGATGGTCACGGTGACGCTCGAGGTAAGCAGGATCAGCGTGTTGAGCAGCGGCAGACCCCACGCCGTCACGGTCTCGAAACCGCCACCGATGTGCGCCGGGCCATTGCCGCCGGCCGCGCCCCAGCCCCCGGTGTAGGCCGGATACAGGAACTGGTTGGTCAGCACGCCATGGCCTTCGCCGGAGAGCCACGGCACCGCGAACATGCGGGCGTAGAACAGCGCGCCGAAGAACGCCCCGAAGAACATCACCTCGGAGAAGATGAACCACATCATGCCCATGCGGAACGAGCGGTCCACCTGGTCGTTGTAGCTGCCGGCCAGCGATTCGCGGATCACCGAGCGGAACCAGCCGAAGAACATCGCCAGCACGCCGACGATGCCGATGGTAAGCACGGTCTTGCCGAACGAGGTGTCGCTCGGCTGCGCGCTGAGCCAGTGGCTGGCGCCGAACATGGTGACGAACATCACCACGGCGGCGATGAACGGCCACGAGCTCTTGGTTGGTATGTAGTAAGCGCCTTGCTGCTGACCCATCGTGAAGGTTCCCGTGGATGTCTCTCTAACGACCACCCCGCCATGTCGTGCGGGGAACTTGCTCTAACAGGCCGGGCTCAACGCACCATCTGCAGGAACGACAGGGCGAATATCGCCAGGGCGATCCCCGCCACGATCAGTGCGGTACGCCGGGCGCCCCGGCGACGTGCATCCATCATGGCCTGCTGCGAAGTCTCTTGCATGACCGGCTAACTCTCTCCGATGCCGCCACCGGTGGTGACGGCACCCTGGCTGTTTCAGTGGTCGACGTGGCCGTGCGCCAGTTCGTCGTCATTGATCACCGGCGGCACGTCGAAGGTATGGAACGGCGCCGGCGACGGCACGGTCCACTCCAGGCCCTTGGCGCCTTCCCACACGCGGTCGGTCGCCTTCTTCTTCGAGCCCCACACCGCGTGGATCACCACGCCCACGAAAATCAGCTGCGAGGCGCCGAACAGGAAGCCGCCGATCGAGCTGATCATGTTGAAGTTGGCGAACGCCACGTTGTAGTCGGGGATGCGGCGCGGCATGCCGGCCAGACCCAGGAAGTGCTGCGGGAAGAACAGCACGTTGACCCAGATCACCGAGTTCCAGAAGTGCATCTTGCCCCAGAACTCGGAGTACATCCGGCCGGTCCACTTCGGCAGCCAGTAGTAGGTGGCCGCGATGATCGAGAACACCGCACCGGTGACCAGCACGTAGTGGAAGTGCGCCACCACGAAGTAGGTGTCGTGGTACTGGAAGTCGGCAGGGGCCAGCGCCAGCATCAGGCCGGAGAAGCCGCCGATGGTGAACAGGATGACGAACGCGATGGCAAACAGCATCGGCGTCTCGAAGGTCATCGAGCCGCCCCACATCGTGGATACCCAGTTGAACACCTTCACGCCGGTCGGTACCGCGATCAGCATCGTGGCGTACATGAAGAACACCTCGGCGCCCAGCGGCAGGCCGACGGCGAACATGTGGTGCGCCCACACGATGAACGACAGGAAGGCGATCGAGGCAATCGCGAACACCATCGCCTTGTAGCCGAAGATCGGCTTGCGCGCGAAGGTCGGGATGACCTCCGAGATGATCCCGAACGCCGGCAGGATCATGATGTACACCTCGGGGTGACCGAAGAACCAGAAGATGTGCTGGTACAGCACCGGGTCACCGCCACCGGCGGCATTGAAGAAGCTGGTGCCGAAGTACTTGTCGGTCAGCAGCATCGTCACCGCGCCAGCCAGCACCGGCATCACCGCGATCAGCAGGAACGCGGTGATCAGCCAGCTCCACACGAACACCGGCATCTTCAGCAGGTCCATGCCCGGCGCGCGCATGTTGAGGATGGTGGCGATAATGTTGATCGCGCCCATGATCGAGCTGATGCCCATCAGGTGGATCGCGAACACCATCTGCGCCACCGAACCGCCCTGCAGCGCCAGCGGCGGGTACATCGTCCAGCCGCCGGCCGGCGCCCCACCCGCGGTGAACAGGGTGGACAGCAGCAGCGCGAACGCGAACGGCATGATCCAGAACGAGAGGTTGTTCATGCGCGGCAGCGCCATGTCCGGCGCACCGATCATCAGCGGGATCATCCAGTTGCCGAGGCCGACGAAGGCCGGCATCACCGCGCCGAAGATCATCACCAGCGCATGCATGGTGGTCATCTCGTTGAAGAAGTACGGCTGCACCAGCTGCAGGCCGGGTTTGAACAGCTCGGCGCGGATCACCATCGCGAAGCTGCCGCCGATGAAGAACATCGTCAGCGCGAACACGAGGTACAGGGTGCCGATGTCCTTGTGGTTGGTGGACATGCACCAGCGCACGAAGAAGTTGCTCGGAGCACCGTGATGATCGTGGTGGTCGTGGGTGGCTGCGTGGGCCATGGCCTTGCACCTCTACCTGATACGTAATGACGTGGGACCGCGCCAGGCGCGGTCCGGAAAATCAACCCTGGTTGCCCTGGGCCGGAGTGGTTGCCTGTGCGGTGGCCGGAGCCGCAGCAGCCGGCTTTGGCGCATTTGCGGCCTCCTGCTGGGCCAGCCACTGCTCGAACTCGGCCTTGGGCACCGCCTTCACCACGATCGGCATGAAGCCGTGATCCTGGCCGCACAGCTCGGCGCACTGGCCGCGGTACACGCCCGGCTTCTCGATGTTGGTCCAGGCCGCGTTGACGATGCCGGGGATGGCGTCCATCTTCCAGCCCAGCGCCGGCACCCACCAGGAGTGGATCACGTCGCCGGCGGTGATCACGAAGCGGATCTTGGTACCCACCGGCACCACCAGCGGCTTGTCGACATTCAGCAGATAGGTGTTCTCGCCGTCGGTCTGCACCGCGTTCGGATCCATGCCCGAATCCAGCTGGCGGGTTTCGTCGGAGAGACGGTCGAGCTTGGACATGAAGCCGACGTGGTCGATCGGCTTGCCCTTGTAGTCGACGTAGTCGTAGCGCCACTTCCACTGGTAGCCGGTGACCTTCACGGTCATCTGCGAGCCGGTGGTGTTGGCGAACGAGGTCAGGCCACCGGTCGCCAGGTAGGCCAGCGTGATCAGGATGATCACCGGGATGGTGGTCCACACCACCTCGAGCATGGTGTTGTGCGTCCACTTCTCGGCGACGGCGCCGCGCGACTTGCGGAAGCGGAACATGGCGATGAACATCGCGCCGAACACCAGGATGCCGATGCCGACGCACACGCCCAGGGCGATGTTGTTCAGGTGGTAAGGCACCGACGACCACTCGCTGGCGCCGCGCGTCATGTTGAGCTGCCATGGCTTCGGATTGGCCATCGCCGAGCCGCCGAACAGGGCAAGCGCCCCGCCGAGGCCGGCCAACACCGCGCGCTTGATACCGTGAGGCTTGATGCCGCCAGATGTCATGTCTTGCACCTTTGTTGAACCTACCTGCGCCACGGAGCCGTGGATTCGGCCAGCAGCACCTTGAGTTTCCCCGACAGCTCGGCACGCTCCTCTTCAGCGAGGAAAGCCCCGATTTCCAGCTCGCGACCATGCGATGCCAGCAGCAAACGACGGCGCCCCGCACCCGGAACCAGCTTCACCCGCACCCAGTGCGACTGGAAACGGATGCGCCGCTGCCCCGGCAGCGATCGCACCTCCAGCGACGATTCGTCGAGGGTGATGCGCTCCCCACGGTCGCCAGCCCGCCAGGCCACGCTCAGCGCGACGGCCATAGCCACGGACTCGATCAGCGCAAACAGCGGAGCGAAGACATTCCCCTGCCACGCCCCCAAGCCGGCGGTCGTCAGCGCCAGCGCAGCCAGCACCAGGATCAGTCGACGCAAACCCTTGCGGCTCAGCACGCGATTGGGACGAAGCCACATCGCGCACGGCAAGCCTTCGGAGGCGGGTCGAAGCACGATCATGGCGAAACCGGCGTGCCTGGAACGCACGAATCATAGGCCGCCCCCGTCCGGTGGGCAACATTGCCGCAGGGGACTGACGCGGATCAGCGCGCGCTTCCGTGCCCGCCCGCAACAACCGCGGCGCGGGCCGGCAAGACATCGCGATGCCCGGCATCCACGCCCGCGGCAGGAAGATGGACGCGAGGGTGCGACACTTTGCCCTATCGACGACACGCGCTGCGTTGCAACGCAGCATCAGACAAGGCCTGGCGGCTTGGGTGAGGCCGGGACACACGCGTACAATGCGGCGCTTTCGCCCTCCCCCACCCGCACGTCAACCAACGGATCGAACGACCCGTGACCGCTCCCATCCTGAGTCCCGAACTCCCCGATCGCACCACGCCCGCGCGGGCGCGCATCACTGCCGCCTGGCTGCGCGACGAGACCGAGGCCGTGCTCGACCTGCTCGATCAGGCCAGCCTGCCCGACGACGAACGCGAGCAGGTCGTCGACCGCGCCGCCGCCCTGGTTACCCGCGTCCGCGCGCGGGCCAAGGATCAGAGCGTGGTCGAGTCCTTCATGCGCCAGTACGACCTGTCCAGCGAGGAAGGCGTGTTGCTGATGTGCGTGGCCGAGGCGCTGCTGCGCATCCCCGACACGCGCACCGCGGACAAGCTGATCCGCGACAAGCTCGGCGACGCGAACTGGCGCAAGCACCTGGGCCGCAGCGAATCGCTGCTGGTCAATGCCTCCACCTGGGGCCTGCTGCTCACCGGCCAACTGGTGAACCTGGCCGACGGCACGCGCGACGATTTCACCGGTGCGCTGCGCCGGCTGGTCGCACGCATCGGCGAACCGACCATCCGCGGCGCCGTGCGCCAGGCCATGCGCATCATGGGCCACCAGTTCGTGATGGGGCGGACCATCGAGGAAGCGCTGGACCGCTCGGTCAAGAAGGAGAACGCGGCCTACCGCTATTCCTTCGACATGCTGGGCGAGGCCGCGCTGACCGCCGCCGATGCCGAGCGCTACCAGCAGGCCTACCGCGACGCCATCGCCGCGCTGGGCAAGCGGGGGCCCTTCGCCAACCACACCGATGCGCCCTCGATCTCGGTCAAGCTGTCGGCGCTGTTCCCGCGCTACGAGGTGGCCCAGCGCGAGCGTGCCCGCGTCGCGCTCACCGAAAAGCTGCTGGAGCTGGCCCAGCTGTCGATGAAAGCCGGCATCGCACTGTCGGTCGACGCCGAGGAGGCCGACCGCCTCGAGCTCTCGCTGGACATCATCGGCGAGGTCTTCGCGCATCCGTCGCTGGCGGGCTGGAACGGCCTGGGCATCGTGGTGCAGGCGTATGCCAAGCGCACCCCGTTCGTGATCGACTGGCTGGTCGAGATGGCGCTGATGCACGACCGCCGCTGGTACGTGCGCCTGGTCAAGGGCGCTTACTGGGACGCGGAGATCAAGAAGGCGCAGGAACAGGGTCTGTCCGGCTATCCGGTGTTCACCCGCAAGCCGAACACCGACGTCTCCTACCTGGCCTGCGCGCGCCGCCTGTTCGCCGCCGGCAGCCACCTGATCTATCCCCAGTTCGCCACCCACAACGCGCACACCATCGCCGCAGTGCATCACATCGCGCAGGGGCGTCCGTTCGAGTTCCAGCGCCTGCACGGCATGGGTGCGGACCTGTACGCCGAGGTGATCGGGCCGAAACGCTTCGACGTGCCGTGCCGCGTCTACGCACCGGTGGGCTCCCACGAGGACCTGCTGCCCTACCTGGTGCGCCGCCTGCTGGAAAACGGCGCCAACACCAGCTTCGTCAACCGCGTGGTGGACGAGGACGTACCGGCCCGCGACCTCGTCGCCGATCCCTGCGACACCGTGCGCGCGTTCGAATCGATTCCGCATCCGCGCATCCCGCTGCCGGCCAATCTCTACGGTGAACTTCGGAAGAACTCCATGGGCGTCAACTTTGCCAACGACAACGAACTGACCGCGCTCGCCGAGGCAGTCAACGCATGCACCGGCCCCTGGACCGCCGGCCCGCTGGTGCCCGGCGCAGCCAGCCAGGGGGCAATGGTCGAGGTCACCAACCCGGCCGACCGCCGCCAGCGCGTGGGCAGCTACCTCAGCGCCGACGACGCCACCGTGCAGCAGGCGCTGGCCAACGCCCATGCCGCGCAGGACCGCTGGAACAACATGCCGGTATCCAACCGTGCGGCGATGCTGGAATACGCGGCCGAACAGCTCGAGGCACGTCGCGCCGAGTTCATCGCGCTGTGCGTGCGCGAGGCGGGCAAGAGCCTGCCGGATGCGATCGCCGAGATCCGCGAGGCCGCCGACTTCCTGCGCTACTACGCCACCATGGCGCGCCGCCTGTTCGCCGAGCCCGAAGTGCTGCCCGGCCCGACCGGCGAGAGCAACCGGCTGTACCTGGAAGGTCGCGGCGTGTTCGTCGGCATCAGCCCGTGGAATTTCCCGCTGGCGATCTTCGTCGGCCAGGTCAGCGCCGCGCTGGCGGCCGGCAACCCGGTGATCGCCAAGCCCGCCGAGCAGACCAGCCTGATCGGCTACCTCGCCACCCGCCTGCTGCACGAGGCCGGCGTGCCGGAAGACGTGCTGCAGTTCGTGCCGGGCGACGGCGCCACCGTCGGCGCTGCGCTGACCCGAGATCCGCGCGTGGCCGGCGTGGTGTTCACCGGCTCCACCGACACCGCCTGGGCGATCAACCGCGCGCTGGCCGCACGCAATTCGCAGATCGCCGTGCTGATCGCCGAGACCGGCGGCCAGAACGCGATGATCGCCGACTCCTCCGCACTGCCCGAACAGATCGTCAAGGACGTGATCGCCTCGGCGTTCCAGTCCGCCGGCCAGCGCTGCTCGGCGGCCCGCGTGCTGTACGTGCAGGACGATATCGCCGACAAGGTGATCACCATGCTGGCCGGCGCGATGGCCGAGCTGAAGGTCGGCGACCCCGGCCTGCTGTCCACCGACGTCGGCCCGGTGATCGACGAGGACGCCAAGGCGATCCTGGTCGAGCACGCCGCGCGCATGGACACCGAAGCGAAGAAGATCGCCGAGGCACCGCTGGATCCCGAGATCGCCGCCCACGGCACCTTCTTCGCCCCGCGCGCGTACGAGATCCCGTCGCTGGACATCCTCAAGCGCGAGGTGTTCGGCCCGGTGCTGCACGTGCTGCGCTGGAAGGCCAGCGAGCTGGACCAGGTGATCGCCGCGATCAATGCCACCGGCTACGGCCTCACGCTGGGCGTGCACAGCCGCATCGATGCCACCATCGACTACATCAGCCGTCACGCGCGCGTGGGCAACTGCTACGTCAACCGCAACCAGATCGGTGCGGTGGTCGGCGTGCAGCCGTTCGGCGGCGAGGGCCTGTCGGGCACCGGCCCGAAGGCGGGCGGCCCGCACTACCTGCTGCGCTTCGCCGGCGAGCGCACGCTCACCATCAACACCACCGCGGCCGGCGGCAACGCCTCGCTGCTGACCATCGGCGAGTGACACGCCCCGCACGGGCCGGCCTCCCGGCCGGCCCGTGCATGGTGCGCCGCGCCAACGCGGCACCGACGTGCGTGCTATAGAAATGGCTCCCACCTGGCCACGGCAGGCCACGACTCCGGAGCGATTCCACCATGGCTCGACCCGCCGGCATGCTCGGCATCCACCAAGGCGCCGTCCTGGCCGCCGACGATCCGCGCTACACCGCTGCCGAGTTCCCGCCGAACAAGCTGCTCTACCTGGTGCAGCTGGCTGATGCCCGGGGCATCGACTGTCGCCCCTGGTTCGCCGGGCTCGCGCTCACCCGCGCGCAGGTCGCCGACCCGGCGCTGCGGGTGTCCTACCGCTAGGCGAGCGTGCTGGTGCGGCGTGCGCTCGCGGCGCTGGACGTGCCCGATGCCGGTTTGCTGATCGGCAGGCAGGGCACGATCGGCGGCTTCGGCCTGCTCGGCCTGGCGATGATGACCTCGCGCACGCTGGGCGAGGCGATGCTCGCCGGCATCACCCATCACAAGATCTGCGGCTGCCTGCTCGATCTCAACTTCGAGGCCGTCAGCGAGCGCGAGGCGGCGCTGGTCGCCTGGCCGCAGTTCGGCGACACCGAACTGCTGCCGTTCTTCTGCGAAGAGCTGTTTGCCAGCTGCCTGATGATCGCGCGTGAGCTGGTGGGGCCGGAGCTGCGCCCGCTGCGCGTGGAGCTGACCTATCCGGAGCCACGCTACGCGCACGAGTACGCCCAGCTGTTCGACTGCGAGATCCGCTTCGGCATGCCGCAGAACCGCCTGCTGATCGATGCCCAGTGGCTGGCCCGGCCGCTGCCCGGATTCAACCCGCTCACCGCCAGGCAGGCACTGGCCCTGTGCGCCCAGCAGCGCACGCCGGACGGCGGCGAGCCGCACCAGGAGATCGTCGCCGCCGTCGAGCGCCTGCTGCGCTGCCAGCTGCGCCAGCAGCCGCGCCTCTACGACGTCGCGCGCGGACTCAACCTCAGCGAGCGCTCGCTGCGCCGCAAGCTGGCCGAGAGCGGGCGCATCTTCCGCGAGATCCATGACCGGGTGCGCGCCGAGCGGGCGCTGCAGTTGCTGCAGGCCGGCAGCCTCAGCGTGGCCGAGATCGGCAGCGAGGTGGGTTTCAGTGACCCGCGCGAGTTCCGGCGCGCCTTCAAGCGCTGGACCGGCATGGCGCCGCAGGACGCCCGCCAGCCCGCCGGCTGACGCCGGACGGCAAAAGCTGGCCGGCTTGCCCCCCCTGCACTGGCCGTTTCCCCCTCCCCGCCCGGACCGGCTTGGGGGACAGTGAACCATCCGCGGCATCCGCGTCGGGGGCAAGGGGACAACATATGCGCAAGACCATCATCACCGCCGCGCTGGCCGCGGCGCTCGCCGGTTGCGGCGGCGGCCAGCAGCCGGCCCAGCAGAGTGCCGGCGACGCCAGCTTCGAGGCGAAGCTGCAGGAGCAGTTCCTCGACGCCAAGCCCGGCAGCGTGATCGAGATCCCCGCCGGCCACTACGCGCTCAAGCGCGGCCTGAGCCTGCGTACCGACGGCGTCACCATCAAGGGCGCCGGCATGGACAAGACCGTGCTCTCGTTCAAGGGCCAGGTGGTCGGCCCGGAGGGCCTGCTGGTCAATGCCAACGACTTCACCATCGAGAACCTCGCCATCGAGGACACCAAGGGCGATGCACTGAAGATCAACCAGGGCCGCAACATCACCATCCGCGGCGTGCGCATCGAGTGGACCGGCGGCCCGAAGACCACCAACGGCGCCTACGGCCTGTACCCGGTGAAGACGCAGAACGTGCTGGTGGAGGATTCGGTGGTGATCGGCGCCTCGGATGCCGGCATCTACGTCGGCCAGTCGAACAACATCGTGGTGCGCAACAACCGCGCCGAGCAGAACGTCGCCGGCATCGAGATCGAGAACTCGGTCAACGCCGACGTCTACGGCAACACCGCCACGAAGAACACCGGCGGCATCCTGGTGTTCAACATGCCCAACCTGTCGCAGGCCGGGCACGCCACGCGCGTGTTCAAGAACAAGGTGTTCGCCAACGACACGGAGAACTTCGCGGCCAAGGGCGCGGCGGTGGCCAGCGTGCCGGCCGGCTCGGGCGTGGTGGTGAACTCCAACGACAAGGTGGAGATCTTCGACAACGACATCGCCGACAACAAGACGGCGAACATCATCATCTCCAGCTATTTCTCGACCAACTACTACAACACCCGCGGTGTGGCCGCCGACTACAACCCGTACCCGAAGGGCATCTACATCTACGGCAACCGCCTGAAGGGCGGCGGCGACTCGCCCGACGGGCTGAAGCTGAAGACGCTCAAGACCGCCGTGTACGGGCTGGGCGGTCATTTCCCGGACGTGCTGTGGGACGGCTACGTCGACGCCAAATCGCTGGTCGACGGCCTGCCGCCGGCGAACGACCGCATCTGCATCCACGACGTCAACGGCGTGCTGAACGCCGACGGCCCGCACGACTACAAGAACCCCAGCACGGATACCAAGGCGTACCAGTGCGACCTGCCCAAGCTGCCCGCCGTGGTGCTCGACCCGGCGCCGAAGGCCTGAGGGGGTGGGAATGACGTACCGCGCAATCCTCCTCGTCGTCGGACTGGCGGCACTGCTGGGCGGCTGCAACCGCCCGATGCCGCCGGTCGCCTTCCACGCCGACGGACGACCGACCCGGCTCAGCGACTGGCATGTGGTCGAGGTCCGCGACGGCAAGCTCGAACTGAACCAGGGCGTGGTGCCCTACGACCTCAACACGCCGCTGTTCACCGACTACGCGCACAAGCTGCGCACGATCTGGATGCCGAAGGGGGAATCGGCGAAGTACCAGCCGGTCGACACCCTCGACTTTCCGGTGGGCACGGTGATCAGCAAGACCTTCTACTACCCGCGCGCCGCCGACGGCACGTTCACCGACGTACTGCGGACCGACGACTATTCGCGCGACTTTGCCGGGCAGGGCCTGGACCTGTCCCGCGTGCACCTGGTCGAGACGCGCATCCTGGCGCACCGCAAGGATGGCTGGGTGGCGTTCCCCTACGTTTGGAACGACGCGCAGACCGAGGCCACCCTGCAGCGCACCGGCGCGGTCGAACCGCTGACCCTGGTCGCCGCCGACGGCAGCCGCGAGGACTTCAACTACGTCGTGCCCGACGAAAGCCAGTGCGCCAGCTGCCACGCGCAGGACTGGGTCAGCCGCAAGGTGCACCCGATCGGTCCGAAGGCGCGCCACATCAACAAGGACTACGCCTACACCGACGGCACGCAGAACCAGCTCGAGCACCTGGTCAAGGTCGGTTACCTGAGCGGACTGCCGGCGATGGCCGGGGTGCCGCGCGACGCCGTCTGGAACGATCCGAAAGCCCCGCTCGATGCGCGCGCCCGCGCCTACCTCGACATCAACTGCGGGCATTGCCACAACCTCCACGGGGCGGCCAACACCACCGGTCTGTCGCTGATCTACGGCACGCCGGAGGATCGCCACCTGGGTATCTGCAAGCCACCCACGGCGGCCGGTCGCGGCACCGGCGACCACCTGTTCGACATCGTGCCGGGACTGCCCGACGAATCGATCATTCCCTACCGCCTGTCGTCGAAGGAACCGGGCGTGATGATGCCCGAGCTGGGGCGCAGCACCGTGCACCGCGAAGGCGTGGCACTGATCAAGGCGTGGATCGCGGCGCAGTCGGGGAGCTGCACGCCGATCCACTGACACCGCCGGTCGTCGCGACCGGTCCATCGCGCGGCAGTGGGTGGCCGCGCGCATCCGATGCGTTGCATTAGGGGAGAGCAGGGCATGAGCATGCGTCCACGTCCACTGACCGTCAGCCTGCGCCGGCTGCTGCCGGGAATCGCGCTGCTGGCGATGGCACCCGCCGTCGCGCTGGCAGACGAACCGGCCAGCGGCCGGCAGAACGACGGCAGCACCGCCCAGTCCACGGCCAGTCCGGCCAAGGCGAAGCTGCTGGGCAACATCACGGTGACCGCGCAGAGCCGCTCGCAGGAAATGCAGTCGGTACCGATCCCGTTGCAGATCGTCACCGCCAAGCAAGTCGATACGTTGGCCGCCACCGACCTTAGCAAGATGAGCCTGTTCGTGCCGGGCCTGGTGGTCGGCGGCGACCAGCCGACCCAGCCGCGCTACGAACTGCGCGGCATCAGCACCGACGACTTCGGCGTCGGCACCGATTCGGCCGTGGGCGTGTACATCGACGGCGTCTACGCCGCCCGCTCCGGCGGCGCCCTGCTCGCCTTCAACGACATCGCGCGGATCGAGGTGCTGAAGGGTCCGCAGGGCACGCTGTTCGGTCGCAACGCGGCGGCCGGTGCGATCTCGATCATCACCAACGAGCCGTCCGACCGTCTCAAGGCGAAGGCGCGGCTGCGCTTCGGCAACTACGGCAAGCGTTATGCCGACGCCCTGCTCAACCTGCCGCTGAACCGGGACATGGCGCTGCGGGTGAGCGTGCTGGACAACCAGAGCGACGGCTGGATCAAGGATGCGGCGACCGGCAGGCACTACGGCAAGGACGACGACTGGGGCAGCCGCATCGCCTGGCGCTGGAACCTGGACAAGGACACCCGCGTGCTGCTGTCCTGGGACCATGAACGCCTGAACCAGCCGCCGCAGCCCGCGATCGGCCTGGTCGCGCTGTCGAACGACACCCACCAGCGGCCGCCGTTTCCGGCCGACCCGTCGACCTACCTGAACCCACTGCATGCGCCGCTCTACAACGATGCGGTCGGTGCGGCCGAGACGCGGCGCTTCGACGGCGCCACGCTCAACATCGATCACGCCTTCGGCTGGGGCAGCCTGACCTCGATCACCGCGTGGCGGCACTTCAATACGCTCAACCTGGGCGACTACGACGGCACCAACCACATCGTCAGCTACCTGGACACGGCGAACGTCGAGCGCAACACGAGCTGGTACCAGGAGTTCAAGCTGGCCGGCACCACCGACCTGACCGACTGGGTCGCCGGCGTCAGCTACTACGACGAGCGCGCCCACCAGACCAGCCAGACCAACGTCACCACCGACAGTCTGGATACGCTGGCGCAGAACGTGATGGGCGTGGGCACGCCGCTGACCGACATCAGCGCCGCGCTGGCCTCGTTCGGACTGCCGTACACGCTGCTCGGCGACCCCTGGCACGAGGCGATCGACAACGTCGGCCACTTCAAGGCCTACGCCGCCTACGGCGACGTGATCTGGCACCTGGACGACCGACTCGACCTGACCACCGGCATCCGCTACACCCACGACCAGAAGCAGTTCTCCTGGTACAACCGCCCGCGCAGTGCGCCCCAGTTCGACGCCACCGTGCAGGCGCTGAACGATGCCGGCGTGCTGGCGATGCTGCCGCCCGAGGCGCAGATGGCACTGGCCGCATTCGGTGGCAACGTGATCTTCACCGATGCCAGCGGCGCGCCGGTCGGCGTGCCGGTGCAGCGCCGCGACAGCTGGCAGGACCTCAGCCCCCGCGCGGTGCTCAGCTACAAGTTCACCCCGGACGTGATGGGCTACGCCTCGGTGACCAGGGGCTACAAGGCCGGCGGCTACAACAGTGTGCAGATCGGCTCGCGCTTCGCGCCTGAGAAGGTGATCAACTACGAAGCCGGCATCAAGACCGTGTTCCCCGAACAGAACCTGCTGCTCAACGGATCGGTCTATGCCTACCGCTACGACAACCGGCAGGCGCTCACGCTCGATCCCAACAGCGCCGGCAGTGGAGTGCCGCGCTACCTGGTCAGCAGCACCGACCAGCAGGCCAGGGGGCTGGAGGTCGAGGCGCAGTGGCAGCCGGTCGAGGCCTTCCGTGCCCACTTCAACGGCACCTACATCGACGCCACCTACCGTCATGCGACCGCGGCCTCGGGCGCCGACCTCAGCGGCCAGCCGACGGGCGAGCCCAAATACGCCTTCGCCGGCGGACTGTCCTACACCTGGCAGGGCGTTGCCGGCGGGGCGCTGACCTTCGACCTGTCGCACGCCTATCGCGGCAAGTCGCGCTGCAACCGCGACTCGCAGCTGCAGGGCAGCTGCCAGATCAGCCCGAACTTCACCGTCGGCGCCGCGCAGCAGCGCACCGACGCCCGGCTGGACTGGCAGTCGTCCGGCGGGCGCTGGGGGGTGGCCTTCTACGTCAACAACCTGTTCGACCAGCGCTACGTGACCGGCGTGAACAACATCAGCAGCAGCGTGTTCGGAACCCCGTATGCTTCGGTGACGCCGCCGCGCATGTGGGGCGTGGAACTGCGCACCAGACTCTGAGCATCCGATGACCGACAGCCCTGACCTCCCCGACCTGCTGCGGCGCCAGCGCGAAGCGCAGGCACGCGACCCGCAACCCTCCTGGCCGGTACGGTCGGGACGGTTGCGCGCGCTGGAAGCCCTGCTCAGGCAACATCGCGAAGCGATCGCCGAGGCCATCAGCGCCGACTTCGGCTTCCGCCCCGCCGAGGAGACCGATCTGCTCGAGGTCTTCCCATGCCTTTCGGCGATCCGCCACGCACTGGCACATGGACGGCGCTGGATGCGCCCGCGGCGGCACCTCGCCGACCTGGCCTTCCTGCCGGCCCGCACCGAGCTGCGGCCGCAGCCACTGGGTGTGGTGGGCATCATCGTGCCGTGGAACTACCCGCTCTACCTGGCGGTGGGCCCGCTGGTCGACGCACTGGTCGCCGGCAACCGCGCCATGATCAAGATGAGCGAGTACACACCCCGCTTCTCCGCACTGTTCGCCGGACTGGTGGCGCGCCACTTCCCGATTGAGGAAGTCGCCGTGGTCAATGGCGACGCCCGCGTGGCCCAGGCGTTCTCCAGCCTGCCGTTCGACCACCTGCTGTTCACCGGCTCCACCGCCGTCGGTCGCCACGTCATGCGCGCAGCCGCCGACAACCTCACCCCGGTGACACTGGAACTGGGCGGCAAGTCACCGGCGATCATCGGCCCGGGCGCGGACTTCGCGCATGCGGTGGAGCGCATCGTGTTCGGCAAGTTGATCAATGCCGGACAGACCTGCATCGCGCCGGACTACGTGCTGCTGCCCCGCCAGCGTCTGGACGAGTTCGTCCGCATCGCCGGCACCACGGTCGAGCGCTTCTACCCGGACATCGCCGGCAACCGCCAGTACGCCAGCATCGCCTCCGATCGCCAGCACGATCGGCTGCGGGCGTTGCGCGATGCCGCGGTAGCGGGAGGCGCCTCGGCGCTGGTGCTGGGCAAGGAGGCGGCAGGGCCCGGTCCGCGCCGGCTGCTGCCGACCCTGCTGACCGGCGTGCGCGACGACATGGCGGTGATGCGGGAAGAGATCTTCGGTCCGCTGCTGCCGCTGGTGTCCTACGACACGGTGGACGAGGCGATCGACTACGTGGCCAGCCGCCCACATCCGCTGGCCCTGTATCTGTTCGAGCACGATGCCGGCACCATCGAGAAAGTGCTCGGCCGGACGGCTGCCGGCGGTGTGACGGTGAACGATACGCTGTACCACATCGCCCAGCACCACCTGCCGTTCGGCGGCGTGGGTCCATCCGGCATCGGTGGCTACCACGGTGAGGCGGGCTTCCGCACGTTTTCCCATCTCAAGCCGGTGTTCCGCCAGGCCCGCCTCAACGGCGCCGGGCTGCTCAATCCGCCGTACGGCGAGCGTTTCCGCAGGGTGCTCGGGCTGCTGCTGCGGCGGGGCTGAATCCGGATCCGGCCGAAAAAAAGCCTCCCCCTTGCAGGGGAGGCTTTTTCGTTCGCGTGAACGACGATCAGAACTTGTAGATCGCCGACAGGCTCAGCAGGTTGCCGTAATCGCTGTAGTTGCCGGAGATCACGTCGCCGGTGGAGCTGGTGCTGTCGATGTGCGCGTTGTTCACGAAGATGTGCGCGTACGAGGCGTTGATCTCGAAGTGCTCGCTGGCCTTGTAGCCCAGGCCCACGGTAGCCAGCTTGCGGGTGGAGTCCGGCACGCGCACGTCGCGCACGGCGTTGTAGGTCGGCGAGGTGTCGACCGCGATGCCGGCGCGCAGGGTCAGCTTGTCGTTGAGGTAGTAGTCACCGCCGATCGAGGCGTAGATCGAGTTGCGCCAGTTGAACTCCTCGGCAGTGTCCGGCTGCCCGGGATTGCCGTACTTCACGCGCAGTTCCTTGAACACGTCCCACTTGGTCCAGGCCAGGTCGATGCCGAAGCCGAACTTGTCGGCCTGGTGCCAGTAGCTGCCGCTGAGCACGGCCGGCGTGGTGAAGTCGGCGGTACCGGTGGTGTTGGCGAACGGCGGCAGGCTGCCGGCCAGCGCCGGGTTCGTCAGCAGCAGCTGGTAGCCCGCGGTGGTGGTGAAGTTGCCGGTGCCGGTGAGGCGATGGCTGATCTTCGAGCGGTAGTTCACCGCCAGCTTGTCGTTCGGGGTGAGCTTCCAGAAGCCGCCGACCTGGTAGCCGTAGCCCCAGTCGTCGCCCTTGATGCGGGCATAGCCGTCCACGCCCTGCGGGGTCAGCGCGGCGACGCCGGCAGCGGATGCCTGGCCCTGCTGCACGGCCGCCTGGATCATCGCGGCACCGGTGGCGGGCGGGATCTGGCCGGCGGCGATGCCGGCCTGGATCTGCGCCACGCCCGCCGCGACCTGCTGCTGGATGCCCTGCTGCACCTGCAGGCCAATCGCGTTGAAATTGACCGCGCTGGTCAGCTCGGCCGAGGTGCGCTGCGCGATCGCGCTCACGCCCAGAGCGAAGGTGTCGGTCAGGTCGTACGAGGCCGACAGCGTGGCGTCGAGCGACTCGAACTTGGACTTGATGCCGTTGTAGCGGCCGATCCAGTTGCGGTCGTACTCGGTCTGGAAGCCGAACGGCACCGAGAAGCCGGCGCCGAGGTGCAGCTTGTCGTTGACCTTGGTGGCGAAGAACAGCGCCGGTACCGGCAGCGTGGTGCCGGCGTCGCCGCCGTTGCCACCGCTGATCGGGCGGCCCAGCACGTCGTGCGCGCTGCCGCTGAACTTGGCGCTGAAATTGATGGCGGTGACGTCGGCCTGGAAATAGGTGCCGTCCAGCTCGCTCATCGCGGCCGGGTTGTTCGCCACGACGGAAACATCACCGCCGGCGGTAGCGGAACCGGCGTAGGCGCGACCCATGCCCTTCGCGCTGTTCTCCTTGAGCTGGAACGCGCTTGCATGGGCGGCGTTCGGGGCCACCAGTGCGCCGGCGATAGCCAGGCTCAGCGCGGCCAGCGCGAGCGGCCGGGCGGCCACCTGGAAGGGACGGATGGACATCTGCATCGGTTGCTCCTGCTGTTCGTGGATGCGTCTCGGGACGAGTAGCGGGAACCCCTTCGCGTTGTTATTTTCATACGCGCGTTTGATGTCCCCGCGCGGCACTGTGCCGACTGCCTGCCGGGCATTGCAAGTGCGGTTGCAGCAAAACCTTCCGATCGATCCCGGTCCACCGTGACCGCGCCGTTCGGGGGCGTCCAAGGGGGACTGCTAAGCTTGCCGGGCCGCTGCAGCGGTTTCCCTTAGCCTCCCGCACGACGGTGATCGCCATGCATTGCTACGTCTACGCCAGTCTGCGCAAGGCAGACAGCTATCTCTGGCTGGCCCGCCGGGACGCCTTCGATCTGCTTCCCGCCGACCTGGCCGCGCTGCTCGGCCAGTTGCGCTTCGCGCTCGAAGTCGACCTGGACGAGCACCGGCGCCTGCCCCTGGAAGACGCGCGGCATGTGCTGGCCAACCTGCGCGAGCGTGGCTGGCACCTGCAGCTGCCGCCGGCCGATGGCCTCGCCGGTCACCAGCCGGACTATCACCGCGGTCCGCGTGGCGACTCCACGCACTGAGCCCACCGCGTCCGGTTTCCGTTAACACCGGGTTACCGCCGTTTCCTTCTCCGGTTTCTATACTCGCCCGATGACTCCCCCCAAGCTGCGGCGCCGGCCGCCACCCCTCCTGCAGGCTCTGGCCTGGTTCATTCCCGGATGGATCGCCGTGGCGATCGCCGCGGCCACCACCCACCCGCTGGTGCTGATTCCCCTGCTGGCCGCCAACGCGCTGACCATGGCCGCGGTATGCCACGCCATCGGGTTCGACCCGGAGCCCCGTTTCGGGCGCACCGTGCTGCGTCGTGGCGCCGCGTACCTGGTGATGTTCAGCACCTACGTCGCGCTGGTTTTCCTGCTGGTGGCCTGGCCGATGCTGAAGTTGAGCCAGGCGCCGAGCCTGAGCGCCGCGCTGCTGCTGGCGGCGGCACTGGTGATCGCGCTGAGCCTGCTGTGGCGGCTGTGGCCCGCATTCGGCCTGGTGTTCGTGTGGGACGACGCCTACCCACCGCAGAGCGATGGTTCGTGGATCTTCACGGCCACCGCACGGAGCATCGCGTTCGGCCGGCACCTGTCGCGCGAGGAGCGCTTCTTCTCGCATTTCCTGCCGGCCGCGTTCTCGTTGCTGGTGCTGGCTTTCCTGGCGCTCGCACTGACCGGCCTGTACGGCGTGCTGCCGCCGGAGCTGCGCACCGCCGCGATGGTGCTGTACGGCCTGGTGCTGATGCCGCTGGGTTGCCTGGTGATCGCCAACCGTACGCTGCGCGCCCTGCTGTGCGAACGTCACCGCCCGCGCATGGCGGCCGGAGCCGATCTGGACCGGCCCGCGCCGGTGAAGCGCGCGCCGGTGGCGCCGCTGACCGAGGCCGAGCGCACTGCCGGCAGCCCGGAGCAGTCCGCCGCACTGCTGGCTGCGATCCGCGACAGCGACATCGAGCGCGCACTGGCGCTGGTGGAAAGCGGCGCCGCCCCGGACACCACCCCGCCCCCGGACGATCGCGACCAGCGCCCGGCGCTGTTGCTTGCCGCGCTGCTGCCGGACATCCGCCTGCTGCGCGCACTGATCTCGCGGGGCGCCGACGTGAACCGCGCACAGGGCGGACTTACCGCGCTGCTGGCGGCCACCCGCGACAGCCTGTCCGGACGCGCCGAGGCGGTCATGACACTGATCTCCAACGGCGCCGACCCGACCGTCAGCGACGCCGACGGCAACACCCCGCTGCACGGCGCCGTACTCAGCGAGGAGCCGATCGTGGCGGCGATGCTGCTGGATGCAGGCGCGGACCTCAACGCGCCGAACCGCGCCGGTCTCACTCCGCTGGCAACCGCATGCCGTGCCGCCAACTGGACGCTGGCCCGGTTCCTGCTCGAACGTGGCGCGAAGCCCCTGCTGCCGGACAGCGAGCCCGCGCTGGTTGCCGCGGCCGCCATCGCCGACGACGACCCGGCCGGCGTGCGTCTGCTGCTCAAGCAGCGTGCGGGCGTCAATGCCACCGATGCCCGCGGCAGGACCGCACTGATGGTCGCCGCGGCCGAAGGTCACGAGGAGATCGCACGCGCCCTGCGCGCCGCCGGCGCGGAGGTCGATCTGGCCGACCGCAACGGCAGCACCGCCCTGATGGAAGCCGCCCGCGCCGGCGCGGTAGGCATCGTCCAGTTGCTGGCGCAGGCCGGGGCCGATGCCTCGCTGCGCGACCAGCACGGCCGCGACGCACTGACCCTCGCCTGCCAGTCGCCGCGCGCCCACGCGGACACCGTGCGGGCACTGCTTGCCCTGGGTGCCGATGCCAAGGCCGCCGGCGCCGATGGCCGCAGCGCGCTGGACCACGCCGCCGCCGCCGGACGCTGGGACCTGGTCGCCCTGCTCGACCCCGATACTCCGCTGCCGGCCAGCCTCAGTGCCGAGACGCTCGCCGCCGGCGAGGACACCCCGGGCCATCTGCTCGATGCGCTGCGCTTCGGCCACTGGGCCGTGGTCTCCAGCTTCGTCCAGCGCGTGCGCGAGTGGCCGGAGTCGGAACTGGCGCGGCTGTACCAGGAACTCGCCGAGCCGGGCCTGGGCGGTGCGCGACGCTGGCTGCTCGAGCACGGGCTGTCGGCCGAGGCGCGTATGGCCGGCGAAGAGGACGCCGGCGGGCCGCGCCTGTTCGACGCGCTGCTCAAACGGCTGCCCTCCTCGGCCGAGGCCATCGAGGATCTGCTGCTCGCTGGCGCCACTCCGGCCGGCGCAGGCCTGCTCGGCGTGGCGTTGGCCCACCTGGACGGCGATGCCCAGGCGCTCGGCCTGCCGCTGGCGATGCTCGAGCGCGGTGCCGATCCGTTCGGCCCGGACGTCCAGCAACGCACCCCGCTGCATCTGGCGGCGGCATCGGGACATCTGGCCATGACCGAGGCGCTGCTGGCACGCGGCTGCGATCCGAACGCCCGGGATGCACACGGCCGCACGCCGCTGTTCGATGCACTGACCGCTGGCGCCCGGGCGCTACCGGTGGTGAAGTCGCTGGTTGCACACGGCGCCGACCCGGAGGCCAGCGATGCCCGCGGCGAGACACCGCTGGGCCTGTCGATGGAGCACCCCGAACTCAAGCATTGGCTGGATTGGGGTCACTGGCCGTTGCCGCGCCGTGCGCTGCGCGACAGCGACCTGCCGGCGGCGGCGGCGGCCGGTGCGGCGCAGGCGGTGGAACGACTGCTCGAGCTGGGCACGCCGGTAGACAGTCGCGACGCGCAGGGCGCCAGCGCCCTGCTGCACGCCTGCGGTGCCGGTCATGGCGACGTCGCCGCGCGGCTGCTCGACGCCGGCGCCGATGCCTCCTCGACCGCGCAGAACGGGATGACCGCGCTCGGCGCGGCCGTGGCAGCCCGACGCGAACCGCTGGTGGCGCTGCTGCTCGAACGCGGCGTCACCGTCGACCAGCGCCTGCCCGGCGAGAGCACCGCACTGATGGTCGCTGCGGCGATGGGCTACCCCGAGCTGGTCGAACGACTGCTCGATGGCGAAGCCGACGTGCATGCGGTCGATGCCCGCGGCCGCAGTGCGCTGCACGCCGCGGCGCAGTTCGGCTTCGAGAGCCAGGACAGCCTGCGCGCACGCCGGCTGTTCGACGTGCTGCTCAAGCGCGGCGCCGACGTCAACCGCGCCGACCTCGAAGGCAAGACCCCGCTGCTGATGCTGCTCGGTGCCCAGCTGCGCCCGGGCAGCGACTGCGACGCCACCCACATCGGTGCGCTGCTGCCGGTACTGCTGGACGCCGGCGCACGGCTCGAACACGCCGACCAGCGTGGCGTGACCGCGCTGCACGCCTGCGCCATGCACGCCCTGCTGCCCGCGGCCCGCGTGCTGCTGGCCCGCGGGGCCGACCGCAATGCCGCCGACGGCTTCGGCCGCACTGCCGCCGACGTGGCCCGACACCTGGGTTATGTGGACATCGCCCACGAGCTGGCCGCCCGCGGCGCGTCGATCGTGCCCAGCGTGCGCCAGACGCTGCGCCAGCCGGCCCAGCCGGCGGAATGAGACAGGCCCGGAGCCCGGCGGCTCCGGGCCACCCGGCTAGTCGGGATCGACCGCCCCGACCGGCGCCGAGGCGCTTCGACGCTCTTCCTCGGCCTCGGGCGACATGTCCGCGTCGAGCAGTTTCTGCAGGTCGTTGAGCGCCTCCAGCGAGGTCTGCACCAGCCGGGTTTCGTCGTCGTAGACCAGGTACTGCGCCTTGAGCAGCTTTTCGTCGTGGCGGCGGAAGCGCTCGACCCGGTCGACCGCCTGCGCGGTGGGCATGCCCAGCGCCTCGAGCGTCTTGCGGGTCATCTTCAGGCTGGAATGGAAGGTCTCGCGTACCGGCTCGTCCACGCCCAGGTCCATCAGCCGGAAGGCATGCTGGCGGTTGCGTGCGCGGGCGACCAGCTTGAGGTGCGGGAACTGCCGGCGCACCAGCCGCGCGATGCGCAGGTTGGCCTGCGGATCGTCGGTAGCCAGCACGAACACCTCGGCCTTGTCCGCCTGCGCCGCACGCAGCAGGTCCGGCCGCGCCGGGTCGCCGAAGAACAGCGAAGTGTTGGAGAAGCGGCGCAGCGTGTCCATCTGCTCCACCGAGGATTCCAGCGCCACGAACGGGATGTTCTGCGCGCGCAGCATGCGGCCGACGATCTGCCCCATCCGCCCGAAGCCGGCGATGATGACGCGCGGTGGCGCGTCCGGCGTGATCACGTCGTACTCCCGCTCGGGCACCCGCGCCTTCACGTTCAGCAGCTTGGCCGCAGCGACCACCAGCAGCGGCGTGAGCGCCATCGACAGGGTGATCGCCAGCACCAGCACACCGTGCAGGCCCGGCTCCAGCAGATGGCGATCACCGGCCTGCTTGAGCACCACGAAGGCGAACTCGCCACCGCAGGCCAGCAGCACTGCCAGCCGCAGCGCGTCGGCGCCGTCCAGCCCGCCCAGGGTGCGCCCGAGCGGCCACAGCAGAGCCCCCTTCATCAGCAGCAGCGCCGCCACCAGGCCGAGCACCAGCCACGGTTGGTGCAGCAGCTGCCCCAGGTCCATCGACATGCCCACGCTGATGAAGAACAAGCCCAGCAGCAGGCCCTTGAACGGCTCGATGTGCGATTCGAGCTCGTGCCGGTACTCCGAATCGGCCAGCAGCACGCCGGCCAGGAACGCCCCCAGCGTGGTGGACACGCCGACCCGTTCCATCAGCCACGCCGTGCCCATCACCACCAGCAGCGCCGTGGCGGTGGATACCTCGATCGCGTTGGCCTTGGCGACGAAGCGGAATACCGGGCGCAGCAGGTAGCGCCCCCCCACCATCACCACCACGATGATGCCGACGGTACGCGCGATGCCGACCAGGTCCACGCCGTGCCGCGCCGAGGAGCTGGCCAGCAGCGGCACCATCGCGATCAACGGGATCGCCGCCAGGTCCTGGAACAGCAGGATCGAGAACGCCTGGCGGCCGTAGGCCGAACCGGCCTCCTTGCGCTCGGCGAGGATCTGCAGGCCGAACGCAGTGGACGACAGCGCCAGGCTGCCGCCGACCACCACGGCCACCTTGCCGGTGAGCCCGCCGAGCGCGTACCCGACGCCACCGATCACCAGCGCACTGGCGATCACCTGCAGCGCGCCGGTACCGAACACCGAGCGGCGCATCACCCACAGACGCTGCGGCGACAGTTCCAGGCCGATCACGAACAGCATCAGCACCACGCCGAACTCGGAGATCGTGGCCACGCCGTCGGTGTCGCGCACCAGGCCCAGCACCTGCGGCCCGATCACTACGCCGGCGCCGAGGTAGCCGAGCACGGCGCCGAGGCGGAAGCGCTTGGTCAGCGGTACGGCAATCACCGTCGCCAGCAGGAACACCAGCGCGGTCTCGAGATAGTGCGGACTGTGCAAGCGGCGGGCTCCTCGGCAGGTCGCCGGATTATGTCACGCGCCTGCGGCGGCTCCGTGACCGCGACCAACTCCACGGCAAGTGTGGAATCATCACGGGCATGAACGTTGCCACCCGCCTCCTGCTCGCCGCCTCCCTGGTCCTGACCGCCTGCGCCTCCGACGCCGCCGTCCCGGTCTATGGCTACAAGGTGGTGCACACCTATCCGCACGACCGGCAGGCCTTCACCGAGGGCCTGTTCTACCGTGACGGCTTTCTCTACGAGAGCACCGGCATGATCGGCGCCTCCTCGATCCGCAAGGTCGATCTGGCCACCGGCCACGTGCTGCAGCAGCGCGACCTGGCGCCGCCGGACTACGGCGAGGGCATCGTCGCCTGGCGCAACAAGCTGGTCGAGCTGACCTGGCAATCGCAGAAGGGCTATACCTACGAGCTGGACAGCTTCCGCCCCACCGGCAGCTTCCACTACCCGGGCGAAGGCTGGGCGCTGACCGCCGACAGCCGGCACATCTACATGAGCGACGGCACGCCGTTTTTGCGCGTGCTCGATCCGGAGACGCTCGAACAGGTGTCCTCGATCATGGTCACCGCCGACGGCGCGCCGGTGAAGAACCTCAACGAGCTGGAATGGGTGAAAGGGCAGATCTACGCCAACGTGTGGCTCACCTCACGCATCGCGCGGATCGATCCGGTCAGCGGCCACGTGGTCGGCTGGATCGACCTGGCCGGCCTCGGCCCGAAGCCAGGTGAGATGATCGACCCGGCCAACGACGTGCTCAACGGCATCGCCTACGACGCGAAGGGCGACCGGCTGTTCGTCACCGGCAAGCAGTGGCCGAAGATCTACGAGATCCGGCTGACCGGCCCGAAGCACTGAGTCCGCAGTCCGCCGTCGCGGGCTTTCCGGCGCGTCCTACTCGCCGCGCAGCCAGCGTGCGGCGTCGACCGCGTAATAGGTGAGGATGGCGTCCGCGCCGGCGCGCTTGAAGCAGGTCAGCGTTTCCAGCACCACCGCTTTCTCGTCGAGCCAGCCGTTCTGGCAGGCAGCCTTGAGCATCGCGTATTCGCCGCTGACCTGGTACACGAAGGTGGGCATGCCGAAGGCGTCCTTCACCCGGCGCAGCACGTCCAGGTACGGCAGGCCGGGCTTGACCATCACCGCATCCGCGCCTTCATGGATATCCAGCTCGACCTCGCGCAGCGCCTCGTCGGCATTGCCCACGTCCATCTGGTAGGTGTGCTTGTTGCCCTTGCCGAGGTTGCCGGCCGAGCCGACCGCGTCACGGAACGGGCCGTAGAAACTGGAGGCGTACTTGGCCGAGTAGGCGAGGATGCGGGTGTGGATGTGGCCGGCCGCTTCCAGCGCATCGCGGATCGCACCGACGCGGCCGTCCATCATGTCCGAGGGCGCCACGAAATCCATGCCGGCCTCGGCCTGCGCCAGCGACATCTTCACCAGCGCCTCGATGGTCGGCTCGTTCATCACGTAGCCGTGTTCGTCGATCAGGCCGTCCTGGCCGTGGATGGTGTACGGATCCAGCGCGACGTCGCCGATCAGACCCAGCTCCGGGTACTTCGACTTCAGCGCGCGTGCCGCGCGCTGCATCAGGCCCTCGGGGTTCCAGGCCTCGGCGGCATCCTCGGTCTTCGGCGCATCGGTGATCGGGAACAACCCCAGCGCCGGGATACCCAGCCGCACGCATTCACCGGCCAGCTCGAGCAGCAGGTCGATCGACAGCCGCTGCACGCCGGGCATCGACGGCACGTCCACGCGCCGGTTCTCGCCCTCGATCACGAACGCCACCATGATCAGGTCGGTCGCCTGCAGCGTGTGCTCGCGCATCAGCGCGCGGGAAAACGCGTCGCGGCGCATGCGGCGGGGGCGGATCGCGGGGTAGCTCATGGATCGTTCCTGCAGGAAAACTCAGCCACGCATTGTACGCCCGCGGTGGCCGCGTCCCACGAGGCACGCAGCCGCAGCTGGCCCCGCCTCACTCGTCGCGGATCGCCGCAATCGGGTCCAGCGCCGCCGCCTGACGCGCCGGATAGATGCTGAAAGCCAGACCAATCAGCACGCAGGCCACCGCCGAGGCCAGCACCCCGACCGGCTGCCACGCCACCTTCCAGCCGGCGAACACGGCGATGGCGTAAGCCAGCAGGGCGCCGAACACCAGGCCGATCACCGCACCAGAAGTGCAGATCACCACCGCTTCGCGCAGGAAACGCTTGACGATGTCGCCGCGCCGCGCACCGATCGCACGAAGCAGGCCGATCTCGCGCCGGCGCTCGAGCACGTTCGCCAGCATGATGTTCATGATGCCGATGCCGCCGACCAGCAGGCTGACGCCGGCGATCGAACCCATCACGATCGAAAAGATGCGCTGGGTCTTCTGGTTCTGCCGGTACAGCTGCTGCGGCACGATCATCCGGTAGTCGGCGGCACCGGCGTGCCGCTGGTCCAGCACCTGGGTGAGCACGCGCGCACCGGCCGCCAGCGTGTCCGGATCCTTCAGCTGCAGCAGGAAGCGGTCGACCGGATCCTCCATCGGCTGGAAGCGGAAACGGGCATGCGCGCTCTGCAGCGGCACGAACACGCGGTTGGCATCCGCTCCCAGCGAAACGCCCTCGAACTTGTCCTGGCCGAGATCCCGGTCGGCCAGCACGCCGACCACGCGCAGCCACACCTGGTTGACCTTGACCAGCCGACCCAGCGCCTTGCCGTCGGGAAACAGGTCGTGCGCGGCCTGCGCCCCGAGCACGGCGACGGCGGCGAGCGAATCGTTGTCGTGGGCGTCCAGCGCCCTTCCCCGCGCCACCCGCAGCGCGGCCAGCCGGAAATAGTCCGGCGTGATGCCGCTGACCTCGGCGGTGCTCTGGCCGTCGTCGCTGAACACCGCCCAGCGATGCACCTGCTTCTCCGCGGCGTATCGCTCCGCGCCGGGCACCACCAGCAGCGCGGCGCGGGCGTCGGCCTCGCTGAGGCCGAGGCTGCGCGCACGGATTTCCTTGAGGCTGTCCTGGTCCTGCGGCTTGGCCTCGACGATCAGGTTGTGCAGGCCGAGACTCTCCACCAGCTTCAGTGCCTCGCGCCGGCTGCCCTCGCCCACGCCCTGCATGGCAACGATGGCGGCGACGCCGAAGATCATGCCGAGCAGGGTCAGCAGCGTGCGCAGCTTGCGTCGCGCCAGCGCCTCGACGGCCTCGCGCCAGGCGGGTGAAAGCATCATGGCGCGACTCCCTTGCCCGCCGGTGCGCCGTCGCCGCCGGACTGGCCGAGCAGTACCTCGTCGCCCTCGTGCAGACCCGACAGCACCTGGCTGCGGGACGATCCGCGCACGCCCAGCTGCAGGGTGCGCCGCTGGACCTTGCCGTCGGCGAGCACCTGCACGGTGCTGGCATCGCCGTCGCTGGCCAGCGCCACGTTCGGCACCGCCAGGCCCTTGTCCGCGTGCAGCAGCACCACGGTGCCGACGAAACGCTGACCCGGCGTCCAGCCATAGCGGCGCGCCACCTCGGCGGGCACACTGGCTTTCATCATCAGGTACTTCACCGGATTCTGCCGACTGCGCGACTGGGCGGCCGCCGCCACCCAGCTGAGCCGGGAGGCGACTTTCTGCGCGGGTTCGCCCCAGGGATGCAGCTCGACCGCATCGCCCACCTGCACGCCCTGCGCCTCGATCTGCGGCACCGCCAGCTGCACCTCCAGCCGGGACAGGTCGGGCAGGCTGGCGAAGCTGTCGCCGGCGAAAAGGCGGCTGCCGACGTGGGGCGCCTGGTCCATCCAGTCTCGCTCGAGCACGAGCACGCCATCGTGCGGGGCGTGCAGTTCCAGCGCGTCGAGATCGGCCTTCTTCTGGTCGGCGACGGTGGCGTACGTATTGTGCTGGGCATCCAGCACGGCCAGTTCCGCCTTGCCGCGCACACCGGACTGTTGTTCGCGCCACTCCAGGATCCGCTGGCGCACGGTGAGGTAGTTGGCGTCCTGGATGGCGTCGAGGATGTCGTTGCGCGCCATCGCATCCGGGCTGGCGTTGGCATAGCGGTGGGCGATCGCCAGCTGCCCGGCGACCTGGGTCAGGTCCACCCCGAGCTGGCCCCGCTTGTCGTCCAGTTCGGCCTGCTTGGCGGCGCGCGCGAGCAGGTTGCGCTCCAGGTCGATCTCGGCCTGGTCCAGGTCCTGCTTGCTCTGCTCGGCGGAGAATCGCGCCACCAGTTCGCCCTTGGTGACCGGGCTGCCGTCCGGCAGCATCCAGGCCACCTGCCGCATCGTGAACACCTGACCGGGAATCAGCAGGGGCGTGGCCTTCGCCGAACGCAGCTCACCCTCCCCCCTGACCACGAAATCGAGCGGACCGGCGTGGACCCGCTCCAGCACCACGCGTGCGGTGTCCGGCTTGCCGCAGCCGGCCAGCGCGAGCGTCAGGCAGGCGATCCATGCGATACGGCGGCTCATGGCGCCTGCCTCGTGGCCGCGGCACTCGCCGCATCGACCGGGAAATCCACCCGCACCGCCTGCCCGGGCTTGAGCTTGAGATGGTTGGGATCGAGCGTGACCACCAGGTCGACCACCGGGATCGCCTCCACCCGCGACTTGCTGTGCACGGTACCGCCCACCGATGCCACGGTGCCGTCGACCGAGCGGTCGCCGCCGCCGGCCACCACCACGCGCACGCGCTGCCCCTGGTGCACGCGCTCGAGTTCGCGTTCCGGCAGCGAGGCACGCACGGCGAGCGTGGAAAGATCCGGCATCTGCGCCACCGACTGCCCCATCCACACCTGCGATCCGGTATCGATCTTGTTGCCGTCCCAGGCGCTCTGGTGCAGCACGATGCCGGCGCGCGGCGCCTTCACCGTGAGCGAGGCGAGCGCGGCGGTAAGCACGGAGACCTCATGCCGCGCCTGGTCGACGTCGGCATCGGCCACCTGCTGCTCGGCGCGACGCTCGGCCGCCGCCACCCGCTCGCGCTCGACGGTGAGGGCGAGCTTGCGCTCGGCCTTGGTCCGCGCGATCACCAGCTTGGCGTATTCCACGCCGGCGACATACTCCTTCGGCTGGTTCGCCTTGCGGCGGGCTTTTTCCAGTTCGGCACGGGCCTGCGCCGTGGCCAGTTCGGCTTCGCGCGCGCGGTCGGCCAGGTCCAGCCGGGTCTGCTCCTGCTTGCGCAGCTTCTCGTCCAGTTCGCTGCGCTTGGCGGTGAGCTGCTTCATCACCTGGCTGCCGTCGAACACCACCACCGGCGCGCCCTTCTTCACCGTCTCGCCATCGCCGGCCATCTGGGTCACGGTCATCTGCCACAGGCCGGACACCGCCGGCGGGGAGATCGCGATGCTGTCGCGCGCGAACGTCTCGCCATCGGCATGCAATGGATGGGTATCGGCCACCACCGGCCGATCGGCGGCCAGGTCGGCCGGATCGGTGTCCACACGCACGCTCATGCCGGGCCGCAGTGCCAACGTGTTGCCGTCGGCCAGGTCGATGGCCAGTTCGAAATAGCGGCCGTCACCCCAGTCCTTGTGCGCGACCGACGCGCCGGTGATGCTCCGGATACGACCGTGCAGGAGGTGTCCGGGCAAGGCATCGACGGTGAGTGCGACAGGCTGCCCGGTCTTCAGTCCGACGCGATCGGGCTCCAGCACCCAGGCGCGCACGTCGTAGTCGTGCCCTCCGCCGACCACCTCGCCCACCGATTGTCCCGGGTAGCTGGAGGAGCCCTCTTCGTAGCGCCCGCCGTTGCCGAACATGTTGTCGAAGCCGTGCACGACGGTGCCGGCGCGGGTCGCCTTGACCACGGCGCGGGTGACCTGGCGACGGTCGAAGTCCAGCTCGATCTGTTTCTTGCGCTGCTGCAGGGCGCCGTCCTCGCGACGGCGCTTCACCGCTGCCTCCGCTTCGTCGGCCTGCTCGTGCGCCACTGCCAGTGCGCGCTCGGTGCGCTGCATCTCGCTCTGGTAGCGGTCGTAGTTGAGGGCGGAAATCAGGTGGCGCGGCAGCGCGGCGTCCACCGCCGCCGTGTCGCGCTCGGCCTGCGCGTCGGCCAGCTTGAGCTCGGCATCGCTGGCCTTGAGCTCGAGCTGGGCGACCTCCTTGGCATCCTTGGCCTGCTGTGCGGCCAGTTCCGCCTGCAGCTTGCGCACCTGCGATTCCGCCTGCCCGGCATCGATGCGCAGGAGCACATCGCCCGGCTTCACGTGACTGCCATCGGGCACGTAGTAGCGCAGCACCACCGGCGAACTGTTGGAGGGCGGCGTCTCGATGCGCTGGGCGCCCTCCAGGCGGATCTCGCCGGTGAACACCGTGGCGGACGCCCGCGCGAACGGCATCGCGAGCACCATCGCCAGACCGAACCAGTCACGCCGCCGAATCATGCTCGATCCTCCCGTCGCGCAGGGTGATCTGCCGCTGTGCCCGCGCGGCGACGTCGGCGTCGTGGGTCACCAGCACCACGGTCTGACCATCGGCGTGCACCTCATCGATCAGCGCCAGCACGTCGGCGGCACTCTTGGAGTCGAGGTTGCCGGTGGGCTCGTCGGCCAGCAGCAGGGCCGGCTGCATCAGCAGGGCGCGGGCGATCGCCACGCGCTGCATCTGGCCACCGGACAGCTGGCCGGGACGATGCTCCAGCCGCTGGCCCAGTCCCATCCGCTCGAGCAGGGTGTGCGCGCGCTCGTCCAGGCCGTTGCCGTCGCCACGCAGGAAGCGCCGCGGCAGCAGCACGTTCTCCAGCACGCTCAGCCGCGGCAGCAGATGGAAGGACTGGAAGACGAAGCCGATGCGCCGGTTGCGGAAATCGCTGGCGCGCTCGTCGTCGAAGGTGGACACGTCCACGTCGTCGAGCAGGTAGCGGCCACTGTCCGGGCGATCCAGACAGCCGAGCATGTTCAGCAGGGTCGACTTGCCCGAACCGGACGGACCGACAATCGCGGTGAACTGCCCCTTCGGGACTTCGAAGCCGACGCCATCCAGCGCGGCGATCGTCTGCCCGCCCACGCGGTAGTGGCGGGTAATCGCTTCCATGCGAACCATGGGCCTGGACCTTCCCCCTGAAGCCAAGTGTCCTTTTGTCAGTCTTGCGGGAAAAAAGTTCGCACCGCAAGCCTTCAGTCGCCGATGCGCTCCCCGCTGGCCGCGTCGAACAGGTGCAGCATCGACGGATCCGGCGCCAGGTGCACCAGTGTGCCGGGCTCGGGCAGCGTGCGCGGCGGCAGCCGCACCACCAGCGGCTTGCCGCCGGTGCGCAGGTTGAGGAACACCTCGTTGCCGACCGGCTCGACCACTTCCACCCGCGCGCTGAGCGTGTGCAGTCCCGGTGCGTCCACCGGATGCAGGTCCTCCGGCCGCACGCCGAGGGTGACCTCGCGGCGGTCCCACGACGCCGGCCAGCCGGTCACCCCCGGCAGGGTCAGCACGCCGTGCGGGCCGTCCAGCGCCCAGCCGTCGGCCAGCCGCAGCGTGCCGGGCAGGAAGTTCATCGCCGGGCTGCCGAGGAAGCCGGCGACGAAGCGGTTGGCCGGCCGCCGGTAGAGATTCATCGGCGTATCGATCTGCTGGATCACTCCGCCATCGAGCATCACGATGCGCTGACCCAGCGTCATCGCCTCGATCTGGTCGTGGGTGACGTAGATCATCGTGGCGCCGAGCCGGCGGTGCAGCCGCGCGATCTCCAGCCGCATCGACAGGCGCAGCCGCGCGTCGAGATTGGACAGCGGTTCGTCGAGCAGGAACACGCGGGGGTTGCGCACCAGCGCCCGGCCCAGTGCCACGCGCTGCTGCTGGCCGCCGGACAGCGCGCCCGGCCGCGCATCGAGCCACGGCTCGATCTCCAGCAGCCGCGCCACCTCGTGCACGCGCCGCGCCACCTCGTGGCGGTGCTGTCCACGCAGGCGCAGACCGAAGCCCAGGTTCTCGGCCACGGTCATGTGGGGGTAGAGGGCGTAGTTCTGGAACACCATGGCAATGTCCCGATCCTTCGGCGGCACGTCGTTCATCACCCGCCCGCCGATGCTCAACGTGCCGGCGGTGATCGGCTCCAGCCCGGCGATCATCCGCAGCAGGGTGGTCTTGCCGCAGCCGGAGGGTCCGACCAGCACCAGCAGTTCGCCATCGGCGATCTCCAGCGTCGCGTCCGCCACGGCCACCTGGCCGCCCGGATACTCCTTGCGCAACGCCTCCAGCCGAACGACCGCCATCGGGTTCTCCGCGATTGGGCCCGCCCCGGAGCCCGAAGCCGCCATGGTGCATGGCAAAGCGGCGTTCGGCTATTCTCGCGGCGTAATCGTTTACAGCAAGCCGCGGTGCGGCCATCGGACCCGTCAATGTCAGGACGCTTTCTCTTTCCCGCGGACTTCGTCTGGGGCGCCGCCACCTCGGCGTACCAGATCGAGGGCTCGCCCCTGGCCGACGGTGCCGGACCGAGCATCTGGCAGCGCTTCGCCCACACCCCGGGCATGATGGCTAACGGTGACCACGGCGACGTCGCCTGCGACCACTACCGCCGCTACCGCGACGACGTGAAGCTGATGCAGGCACTGGGGCTCACCAGCTACCGCTTCAGCATCAACTGGGCACGCGTGTTGCCCGAGGGCACCGGGCGGATCAACCCGGCCGGGCTGGATTTCTACTCGCGCCTGGTCGACACCCTGCTCGAACACGGCATCGCGCCAAACGCCACGCTGTTCCACTGGGACCTGCCGGCGGCGCTGGACGATCGCGGCGGCTGGCTCAACCGCGACAGCGCGCACTGGTTCGCCGAGTACGCCGAGATCATGTTCAAGGCGCTGGACGACCGCGTGCCGATGTGGAGCACGCTCAACGAGCCCTGGGTGGTGACCGACGGCGGCTACCTGCACGGCACCGTCGCCCCCGGCCACCGCAACACCTACGAGGCGCCGCTCGCCGCGCACAACCTGATGCGCGCCAGCGGCGCGGCGATCCAGGCCTACCGCTCGGTTGGCCGGCAGCAGATCGGCGTGGTGTTCAACATCGAGCCGAAGTACCCGGCCAGCGACCGCAACGAGGACGTGGCGGCCACGGCCCGCGCCCATGCCTACATGAACCAGCAGTTCGCCGACCCGGCGCTGCTCGGCAGCTACCCGCCGCAGCTGAAGGAATGCTTCGGCGACGCCTGGCCGACGTTCCCGGCCAGCGATTTCGGGCTGACCCGGCAGACCGTCGACTTCGTCGGCATCAACTACTACACCCGCGCGGTGGTGCGGCACGACCCGGCGCAGCACCCGCTGCGCGCCTCGCCGGTGCGCCAGCCCGACCGCACCTACACCGAGACCGGCTGGGAGGTGTACGAACAGGGGCTGGTCGACACGCTCACCTGGTTCAAGGACCGCTACGGCAACCTCCCGCTCTACGTCACCGAGAACGGCGCGGCCTTCCACGACCCGCCGGTGGTCGAGGGCGAACTGCTGGAAGATCCGCTGCGGGTGGACTACTTCCGGCGCCACCTGAAGGCGGTGCACGCGGCGATACGCGCGGGCGTGAACGTGAAGGGCTATTACGCCTGGTCGCTGCTGGACAACCTGGAGTGGTCGCTGGGTTTCGCCAAGCGCTTCGGGCTTTACCATGTCGACTTCGCCACGCAGAAGCGCACGCCCAAGGCGAGCGCAAGGTTCTACGCCGACGTGATCGGCAGCGGCGGAGCCTGCCTGGCCCCGTGATGGCCATCCTGCCCGGCCCACTGGACTCGCGCCCTGGGGCAGGGCAACCTTACCTATTCGCTTGTGCTGAAGGTTTTGAGCATGCCGGCTGACGCCCACGCCTCCGTTCCCACCCTGCTGGTCGATCTCGGCGGCACCAATGTCCGCTTCGGCGTGGCCGATCCGTCGCGCACCGACCCGCTGCTCGGGGACAGCATCCGGCGCTATCGCGTAGCCGAACACGAATCGCTGGTCGCCACCGCGAAGCAGTACCTGGCCGACACCGGCCTGGAGGTCAAGCGCGCGGTGGTCGCCGCCGCCGGCCGCATCGAGGACGGCGAGACGGTCAAGGTGACCAACAACCCGTGGGCGATCTCCGCCCGCCAGACCGCCGAGGCGCTGGGCCTGGACGGCGTGCACCTGGTCAACGACTTCGCCGCGCAGAGCATGGCGGTGACCCTGCTCAAGGGCGACGACCTGGTTGCGGTCGGCCCGCTGCCGCTGCCGACCATCGGCGCGCACGACGAGCAGACCTTCGCCATCGTCGGCCCGGGCACCGGCCTGGGCGTCGGCGGCCTGCTGGTGCGCCAGGGCCACTGCAGCGTGCTGCAGACCGAAGGCGGCCATGCCGGCTTCGCCGCGCACTCGCCCGAGGACATCGCCATCCTCGACTACCTCAACCACAAGTACGGCCGCGTCTCCAACGAGCGGCTGATCTGCGGCCAGGGCCTGGTCAACCTGTACGACGCGATCTGCCACATCACCGGCGCCACCGCGCAGCCGTTCAAGCCGGAGGACATCACCGCCCGCGCGAAGGACGGCAGCTGCCCGCTGTGCACGCGCACGGTGGAGACCTTCGCCGGCATCTTCGGCAGCGTCGCCGGCGACCTGGTACTCACGCTCGGCGCGTGGGACGGCGTGTATCTCACCGGCGGCCTGATCCCGATCCTGCTGCCGTGGCTGGAGCGCGGGCGCTTCCGCGAGCGCTTCGAGGCCAAGGGCCGCTTCCGCGACATCATGGAAAAGGTGCCCACGCAGGCGATCATGAATCCGGAGCCGGGTCTGCTCGGCGCCGCCGCGATCGCGATCATGGAGTCGGGCCGGCCGCTGCTCGGCCGCTGAGCCTCGCCACCGCGCGATGGCGCGGCCGTCACGCGATCCGTGGCACGGTGCGCCGGTGTTGCAGGAGAAACCCATGCCCCGCAGTGATACCGCCTTCCTGTTCGATCTGGACGGCACCCTGGTCGACAGCGTCTATCAGCACGTGCTCGCCTGGAAGGAAGCGCTGGACGCCGAAGGCGTCGAGCTGTCGGTGTGGCGCATCCACCGCAAGATCGGCATGAGCGGCGGCCTGTTCGCCAACATGCTGCTGCGCGAGACCGGGCTGGACATCACCGAGGACCGGCTGGAGCGGCTGCGCCGGCGCCACGCCGAGGCGTTCAACCGTCAGCACACGCAGGGCTCGGTCAAGCCGCTGCCCGGTGCGCGCGAGCTGCTGGCCTTCCTCACCGAGCAGCAGATTCCCTGGGCGATCGCCACCAGCGGTCGCATGGAAACCGCCGCCCACAACCTCGCCGCGCTGGGCGTGGATCCGTCGAAGGTGCCGGTGGTGACGCGGGACCAGGTCCGCCACGCCAAGCCGGACCCGGATCTGTTCGTCACCGCGGCGCACCGGCTGGATTTCGACATCCGCCACGCGCTGGTGGTCGGCGACAGCGTGTGGGACATGCTGGCCGCGCAGCGCGCGCGCGCCATCGGCATCGGCCTGCTCGCCGGCGGCTACGGCCGCGAGGAGCTGCAGCACGCCGGCGCACTGCGGGTGTACGACGACCCGGCCGACCTGCTGCGCCACGTCGACGAGGTCGCGGCGCGCGCGTGAACCGCTTCTTCGCGTCGGCCTGACACGGACTGAACGCAATACGGCTAGCCTCGGGAAGCTCCCGCTCCCCACCGAGTCATGCCGATGCGCCGCCTGCTCGCCGCCAGTCTGGCCACCCTGCTCGCCACTGCCTGCTCCCCGTCGCCCCCCGCGCCCCTGGCCGGCTCCCCCGCGTCGGGCACGCCCGGCGATGCCGCCCTCGGCTCACCCGCCTGGTACGACTGGGTCGACCGCTCGCTGGGAATTTCCAGCGACGGCCATGGCCCCGACCACGGCTCGCCCGAGTGGAACCAGGCAGTGCAGCGCAAGCTGGGGCAGGAAGCCCCGCAGGCAACCCCCGGTTCGCCGCAATGGCAGCAGTCGGTCGATGCGCTGTTGCGTACACGCGGCAACCCGCCATCGTCGGGCTGAGCCGGAACGATCACCCGGCTCGCGGGACGCCCAAGGCAGTCATCGACGCCAGATAGCCATGCCACCGGCCTGGCGCGGACTCAGCCCGGTGCGAGCAACGCGTCGAGATCTTCCTGGTCGAAGCTCAGCTTCTCGCGTGCGCCGCCGCCTTCCAGCACCGCGTCGGCCAGCTCGGCCTTGCGCGCCTTCATTTCCTCGATGCGCTCTTCCACCGTGTTCGCCGTGATCAGGCGGAACACGAATACCGGCTTGTCCTGGCCGATGCGGTGCGCGCGGTCCGAGGCCTGCGCCTCGGCGGCAGGGTTCCACCACGGGTCGTAGTGGATCACCGTGTCGGCGGCGGTGAGGTTCAGGCCCACGCCGCCGGCCTTCAGCGACAGCAGGAACAGCGGCACGTCGCCTTCCTGGAACTGGCGTACCGGCTCGGCGCGGTCGCGCGTCTCGCCGGTCAGCGTGACGTAGGGGATACGGCGGCGGTCCAGCTCGTGGGCGATCAGCTTGAGCATCTCGGTGAACTGCGAGAACAGCAGCACCTTGCGCCCTTCGGCCAGCAGCGCCGGCAGCATGTCCATCAGCAGCTCGAACTTGGCCGAGTCGCGCACGCCGCGGGCCGCCTCCAGCTTCACCAGCCGCGGGTCGCAGCAGACCTGGCGCAGCTTGAGCAGTGCGTCCAGCACGACGATGCCGGAGTGCGCGATGCCGCGCTGGGCGATCACCTGGCGCAGCTCGTCGGCCAGCGACAGGCGCAGGCTTTCGTACAACTCGCGCTGGCGGCCGTCGAGCACCACGCGACGGGTGATCTCGGTCTTCGGCGGCAGCTCGGCGGCCACCTGGCTCTTGGTCCGGCGCAGGATGAACGGAGCCAGCCGGCGGTTGAGCCGCGCCTGGCAGGCCTCGTCGCGCTGCTTCTCGATCGGGCCGCGATAGTGGCGGCGGAACGCGCCCTCGTCGCCGAGCAGGCCCGGCACGGCCAGGTCGACCTGCGACCACAGCTCGCCCAGGTGGTTTTCCAGCGGCGTACCGGTCAGGCAGATGCAGCGCGGCGCGCGCAGGCTGAGCACGGCGCGGCGCGCCTGCGTGCGCGGGTTCTTCACCTGCTGCGCCTCGTCCAGCACGATCAGCGCGAACGGCTGCTTGCGCAGCGCCACCACGTCGCGCGGAAGCAGCGCGTAGCTGGTCAGCACGATGTCCTGCTGGCCGAGCTGGGAGAAGTCGCCGCTGCGCTGCGGACCGTGCAGCGCCAGCACCTTCAGCGCAGGCGCGAAGCGCGCGCACTCGGCCTGCCAGTTCGGGATCAGGCTGGTCGGCACCACCACCAGCGCCGGCTGGGTCAGCGCGCCACGCTGCTTCAGCGCCAGCAGGTGGGTGATCAGCTGCAGCGTCTTGCCCAGGCCCATGTCGTCGGCGAGCACGCCACCGACACCCGCCTCGGCCAGCGCGTTGAGCCAGCGCAGGCCCTCGCGCTGGTAGGGACGCAATTCCACCGTGAGCCCCTCGGGGATCGCATCGCTGGCGCGCTCGGCGGCGTCGCGCAGGCGCGTGGTGAAGCCGCGCAGTGCCTCCGGCGCCTGCAGCTGGCCGCCCTCGGGCATCACGTCGACCAGCTCGTCCAGCCGGCCGGCCTGCACGCGCGGCAGGTGCAGCTGCTTGCGCGGCTTCTCCAGGTACTCGGCCAGCGGCGCCAGCAGGTCGCGCAGCTCCTTGAGCTTCACCGGCACGCGGCGGCGGTCGTCCACCGGGGCATACCATACCGCGTCCTCCGGCTCGTTCGGCACCGGGCTCAGGCTGAGCTGATGCTCGGCCAGCGCCTGCGCCACGGCCGGCAGCAGGTTGTGCCGCTTGCCCTCGACCTCGATGCCGATTTCCAGGTCGAAGGCGTGGTCGTCGGCGTCCTCGGTGGCGTCGCCGTACCAGCGCACCGGGCCTTCCAGCACCTCGAACGGGAAACTGGGCGCGTACTCGACCAGATAGCCCTCGCCTTCCAGTCGCGCCCGCAGCGCCAGCCAGCGCGCCGGGGTGTTCACCTCCAGCGCGCCGGCGTAGCCCTTGCCGGGGAACAGCCAGGCGTCTTCCGGCAACGTGTCGGCGAGGTCCCAGGGCAGACCCTCGGTGTCCACGGCGGGAGTGAGCCCGGCACGCTCGAGCTGCTCCATCGCCGCCAGTTCGTCGGCGCGTCGGCGCACGATCTCCACCAGCTGGCCCTGTCGCACGCGACGCACCAGCGGCTCGCCACCGCGACCGGGCAGGCGCTCGCCGGCGTAGTCGAAGGCCAGCCGCGCGTAGGCCAGCGGCGGCGTGCCGGCGGCCAGCCGGGCGTGCCGGGTCAGCGCGTGCAGGGTGAGCAGCGGCTTGGGGGCGAGATCCTCCCGCCGCAGGTCCTCGAACACCTGCGGCAGCGGCACCCGCTGCGCCAGCCGGCTGTGCGGCAGGACATCGCGCAGACGATGGCTGTCGTCGTGCTTGAGCGCCGGCAGGTCGAGCCAGGCGATCTCCTCGACCGGCGCCTCCAGATGACCCACCTCGGCGCGTTCGGCATCGAGATACCACAGGCCATCGATGCGCAGCAGCCGCTGGCCGGTGGCCAGCGCCGGAAGCAGGCGCTGGCTGCCGTCACTCTCCAGGTGCCAGTGCCAGTTCAGCTGATGCGACTTGCCGCGCGACAGACGCAGGCCACCCAGGCCACCAAGGAAGCAGGGTGCGGTGTCCAGGATCTCGGCCAGCAGGGCGTCGCCCACATGACCGGACAGCCGGGCGTAGCTGCGGCTCTTGCGCACGTTCTGGGGCAGGCCCAGCACGGTGGCCGCCAGCCGCTGTTCGTGCGGCTCCAGCTGGGCGGTGACCAGATGCTTGCTGTCCAGCGGCGACGGACGCACGAAGCGGCCGTGCTCGGCCACCGCCAGCACGGCCGGCGCGACGTCGACGCGCCCATACGGCGCGCCGTCCTCATGGACGACGTCCAGGAAGAAGCCAAGCACACCGCGTTCGGCCGGCGCCGGGGATACCGGCGGCTCCAGCACGCGGCGCCACACCGACGACAGGCCCGACACGGCGGAAACGCGCGCGGGGGCTGGATCGCCAGGCTTTCGGTCGTCCGGTTGCTGCATGGGCATGCGGTCCGTTGGGCGATCAAAACCTTGAGCTTAGCAAGGCTTGTCACGGCGTGCCCACGCCCGTGCCGCAAACTCGTGCGGCGAACCGCCCCGCTCGCTCAGGTGCCGGGGAACAGTCCCTGCGGGTATTCCGGCTTCTGCTCGCGTGCCATCAGCGCGCGCAGGCCTTCGACCGGGGTGACCTCGCCGTGCAGCACGGCGCGCACGCCGCTGGCGATGGGCAGGTCCAGGCCGTGTTTGGCAGCCAGCCGCGCCACCTCGTCGGCGGTGAGCACGCTCTCGACCACCTGGCCGATCTGGCGCACCGCCTCGTCCAGCGCGATGCCCTTGCCCAGCGCCAGGCCGAGCCGGCGGTTGCGCGACAGGTCGCCGGTGCAGGTGAGCACCAGGTCGCCCAGGCCGGACAGCCCCATCAGGGTTTCCGGCCGCGCACCGAGCGCCAGGCCCAGCCGCAGCATCTCGTTCATGCCGCGGGTGATCAGGCCGGCGCGGGCGTTGAGGCCCAGCTGCATGCCGTCGGCCACGCCGGTGGCGACCGCCAGCACGTTTTTCATCGCGCCGCCGAGCTCACCGCCCAGCACGTCGCTGCCGGTGTAGGCGCGGAAGTTGGGGGCGTGCAGCATGCCCGCCATTTCCCTGGCGAACGCCTCGTCGTCCGAATGCACGGTGACCGCGCTGGGAAGGCCGGCGGCCACTTCCTTGGCGAAGGAAGGGCCAGTGACCACCGCCGCCGGCCGACCAGGCAGCTTTTCGGCGACCAGTTCGTGCAGGAACCGGCCGGTACCGGGCTCGAAGCCCTTGCTCGCCCAGGCGATCGCCGCGCCCGGCTCGAGCAGCGGAGCGATCTGGTCGAGCATCGACGCAAACGCATGGCTCGGCACCACGATCAGCACGACCTGGGCGCCACGCAGGGCGGCGGCCAGATCGCTCTCGTAGTGCAGCTCGGCCGGCAGCTCCAGATCCGGCAGGTAGCGCTGGTTGCGACGGGTCTGCGCCATCGCCTCCAGCGCCTGCCGGTCGCGGCCCCACAGCCGGGTCGGCACGCCGTTGCGTGCCGCAAGCGCCGCCAGCGCCGTGCCCCAGGAACCGGCACCAAGTACCGCCAGGGTCGGTCGGGTGCTCATGGCTGGATCAGCTGTTCAGCGTCGGCGCGGTCTCGCCGCCCATGGCGTTGCGGCGCATCTGTTCGGCATAGAGCGCGTCGAAGTTGATCGGCTGCAGCAGGAACGGCGGGAAGCCGCCTTCCAGCACCAGCTGCGAGATCACCTGGCGCGCGTACGGGAACAGCAGGTTCGGGCAGTAGCTGCCGATGATCCCGGCATGGTCTTCGGCCGCGAAACCGGCAATCCCGAACAGGCCGGCCTGGTGCACTTCGGCCAGGTAGGCAGTGCGCTCGCCGATGGTGCAGGTCAGGGTCAGGCTCAGCACCACTTCGTACAGGTCATCACCCAGGTCGGTGGCACGCTGGCCGAGGTTGAGCTGCACCTGCGGCTGTTCCTCGGTAACGCCCATGTCCTGGAAGATCTGCGGCGCGTTGGGGGCCTCGAACGAGACGTCCTTCACGTAGATCTTCTGCAGCGCGAGCTGCGGCTGGTTGGCCTGGCCGTCGGCCTGGCCGTTGGTGGTCACGTCTGACATCGGAGGTCCTCTTCGAAAATACGGGCTGGCTCCATCCGCGGGCGGACGGAAAACCGCAAAGAGCGCGATTGTTCCATACAAGCCGGCGCGCCGTCACTGGCACCACCGCCCGGCGTACTGCTCAAGGATTGCGCAACCGGATGAAATTCCGCGATAATGCGCGGCTCGACTCCTGCCGCCCGCTCATGTGGGCCGTCCGCGACGCGATGCGGACCTCACGGCAAGCCTAGAGAGCTGCACCCTCCAGCATCGCGTGGCGCCAAGGCGCCGCTGGGCCGACGTCGCCCTGGCCAACGGGCGTTACACCACGAATACGGAGGTCATCATGGCCCGTGTATGCCAAGTCACCGGAAAGGGTGTGCGGACCGGCAACAACGTCTCGCACGCGAACAACAAGACCCGTCGCCGCTGGTTGCCCAACCTGCATGAGCGTCGCTTCTGGGTCGCCAGCGAGAACCGCTGGGTCAAGCTGCGTGTGTCCAACCACGCCCTGCGCACCATCGACAAGAATGGCATCGAGGCCGTGATTGCCGAGCTGCGCGCCCGCGGCGAGAAGATCTGAGGAGCTAGACCATGGCGAACAAGACCCAGGACAAGATCCGTCTGATCTCGTCGGCCGGTACCGGCCACTTCTACACCACGCAGAAGAACAAGAAGAACACCCCGGAAAAGTTCGAGTTCAAGAAGTACGATCCGGTCGTGCGCAAGCACGTGATCTACAAGGAAGGCAAGATCAAGTGACGTGACGCCCCGTCCGCGCCCGCGCGGACGGCTGGCCGGAACGTCATCCCGGCGAAAGCCGAGGATCCAGCCTCCGAAACCCGCCCACCGTGGCGGGTTTTTTCTTGCCCGCCCGTCGGACGACCGCGATCATGCGCGGCATGACCACGGACGAGTCGCTGTTCCCCGCTTTGCTGGGGCCCGCCTGGGCCGGACTTGCAGCCCCGGTGCGTCGTGCGCATGGCGGCCGCAGCAGCATCGCCCTGCGCGGTGAGGCCGATGTGGTGGGCAGCGACAGCCGGACGGCACGCCTGCTGCGGCAGTTGCTGGGCGTGCCCGCGCCGGGACCGGCGCAACCGTTGATCGTGGAAATCGCGCGTGACGACGACGGCGAGCGGTGGACACGCCGCTTTGCCCGTGGACGCATGCGCTCGCGGCTGAGCGCCGGGCCGGACCGGCTGCTGCACGAACGGCTGGGACCGGTGCTACTGCGCTTCCGCCTCGAAGCAGACGGTGGCGCGATCCATTGGCACCTGCTCGGCGCGCGCCTGCTCGGCCTGCCCCTGCCCCGTCGGTGGCTCGGTCACGTGCTGGCATGCAGCGGCGCCGAGGGCGACCGTTACGCTTTTACTGTCGAGGCCAGCCTGCCTGGCATCGGCCGCTGGATCGGTTACCGCGGCACGCTGGAGGTCGATGATGGCGAATGAACCGGCCGTGGTGGTCTTCGATGGCGTCTGCGTGCTGTGCAGCCGCTGGGTGGACTTCATTCTCAGGCACGATCGCGCCGGCCGGTTCCGGCTGGCGGCGATGCAGGGCCGGCACGGCCGCGCACTGCTCGCCGCCCACGGACTGTCGCCCGACGATCCGGCGTCGCTGCTGCTGGTCGCCGACGGGGTCGGCCACATCGACACCGCGGCCATTGCCGGCGTGCTGCAGCGGCTGGACGGACCGTGGCGCATCCCGTCCGCACTGCTGCGGTGGTTCGCGGATCCGGCCTACCGCTGGGTGGCGCGGCACCGCTACCGCCTGTTCGGTCAACGCGACGCTTGCCGGATGCCGGACCCCGCCGAGGCCTGGCGCTTCCTCGACTGAACGCTCCACACCTCAGGCAAGCACTTCGACTCCGCTGGTGACGGCGAACGGTACCAGCGCCGCCATCAGCTCCTCCAGTTCCAGCAGGCCGACGCAGGGCATCGCCCCGGTCGCCCGCAGGGACCGGTCGGCCAGTCGCTGCGCCAGCGTCAGCGCCGGTGTCACTGGCACCTCCGGCCCTTCGCCTGCCGCGGCCTCCAGCCACCAGCGCAAGCGGAGCGGGCACCCGGACGCACCCTCGCCAGTGAGCTCCACCACCATGCCACCGACGTCGCTGCCCCCGCGCATGAACCACTCGCTCCAGCGGCGCAGGCGTGCCGCATGGCGCGGCAGATCGCGAATCAGACCCAACCGCACCAGCGCCGCCGCCAGCCAGGTACCGCCGTGCAGCAGGGGCAACTCCAACCCCGCACGGAACAGCACGGTGCGCACCCCCGGATAGCAATGGGGGAAAAGTTCGAGGTCAGGCACTTCGCAGATCCCGACGAAACGGCGGGAGCGAGCCAGTCGCACGCGCCGCGTATCCATCCAGCCGTGCATCACCTGCCAGCGCGCATCGCGCCAGACGCGGATCGGCCGCCCGCAGTAGCCGAGAATCGACGCCACCGTGGCATCGCCGCGCGGGGTCCGGTTGCCGGGGCTGATCGCGCTCTCGATCCCGTCCAGCCTGGCGAAGCGCGGCATCAACGCATCGACCACCGCGCTGCTGAGCGCCGGCACGCTGGATGCCCCGCTGGTGACCAGCAGGCCCGCGGCACGTGCCGCAGGATCCAGCCGCCCGATGCCGGCGACGAAATCCCGCCCATCGGCCAGGTCGACATAGTGGCTGCCACAGCCCAGGCATGCCTCCGCCACGCGGTAGTCCTGGGCCTGGAACGGGCCGGCCGCATGGATCACCAGCTGGGGTTGCAGGGCGGCCAGCCGGGCGGCGAAGTCGCCGGCGAACACGTCGAGCGACGCGACCGTCACCGATCGACCCGCGGCGGCAACGACCTCGTCGGCCAGCACCTGCAACGCGCCCAGCGAGCGGCCGGCAAGAATCGGCTCGAAGCGCCCGTCGGACGCCAGTCGCCGCGCCAAACGCGCCCCGAACACCCCGGTCGCCCCCAGCAGCAACACCCTGAACGCCATACCCTTCCCCCCTCCCTGGCCGATGCGCCGAACCGCTCGCGCCGGGCTATTGTCGAACCTTCAGCCGCTCCCACCCTATCCCCGACCAGGAGAACTGCCATGAAAGTGCGGACCGCCCTGTTCACCCTGCTCGCCGCCAGTGGCCTGGCGACGCCACCGCTCGTCCTCGCCGGCGCGGCGGCGCCTCAGAGCGTGACGGTCAGCTACGACCACCCCGAGCATTTCACCGAGACCCGCGAAGAAAAGGCGCTCGCACCGACCCGCGCCAGCAACGACTACCTGACGACGCTCAAGGCCTACATCGAGAAGCGCGGCGCGAAGATGCTGCAACCCGGCCAACAGCTCGACGTGGTGGTTACCGACATCGACCGCGCCGGTTCGTTCGAGCCGTGGCGCGGCGGTGCACTGCGCGAGGTGCGTATCATCAAGGACATCTACCCGCCGCGCATCGACCTCCATTTCAAGCTGCTCGATGCCGACGGCAAGGTGATCCGCGAAGGCACCCGCAAGCTGCGCGATCCGGGCTTCCTTACCAGCAATACCGCACCGACCAGCGACGACAACCTGCGCTACGAGAAACAGCTGATCGACCGGTGGCTGCGCAAGGGTCCCGACCAGCTCTGATTCGCGCCACCAGCCAAAGAAAAAGCCCGCCGGGATGGCGGGCTTTTTCGTTCTCGCATGCCGCGATATGGCATCAACTGGCGATCGCGTAACCCTTGAGCTTGGCCGCGAACTCCTGCAGGGCGCGGATACCGCTCTGCTCGGCTTCGTGGATCCACTGCTGCAGGCCCTTCAGCGCCTGGTCGGTGCCACGCTGCTCCATCAGGGCAACAAGGCGACTGCGGAAGTCGACCACGGTGCGCAGGGTCGGGCGCTTGGCCAGCACCGCCTGCAGGCGGTCGTGGCCTTCGCCGTCCAGCCAGCGGCCACCGTCGGCCAGCGCGCGGCGCAGACGACGCGGCACGGCCTTGATGCTCTCGCCGGCATGGGCCGCTTCCTCGCGCAGGGTCGGCACGATCACGCCGCGGTAGTAGTCGGTCATCGCCTGGAAGCGATGGGTGAGCACGGCCTTGAGCGTCTCGGCGTCGGGCAGGTTCACGTTCGGGCGCACGTCCAGCGTGGGCGCCACGCGCAGCACCTTGGCCAAGCCAACCGCGCGCAGGGCGCAGATCACCGCCCAGCCGATGTCGAACTCCCACTTGCGCAGGGCGAACTTGGCCGAGCTGGGGAAGGCGTGGTGGTTGTTGTGCAGCTCTTCGCCGCCGATCCAGAAGCCCCACGGGATCAGGTTGGTCGCGGTGTCGGCGCTCTCGAAGTTGCGGTAACCCCACCAGTGGCCGATGCCGTTGACGAAGCCGGCGGCCCAGAACGGGATCCAGATCATCTGCACCGCCCAGAAGGCCACGCCGATCACGCCGAACAGGGCGAAGCTGATGATCAGCATCAGCGCCGGGCCCCAGTACGGATGACCGGTGTAGAGCTTGCGCTCGATCCAGTCGTCCGGGGTGCCGCGGCCGTACTTCTCGAGGTCTTCCTTCACTTCGCTTGCGTCGCGGTACAGCGCCACGCCGTCCCAGAACACCTTCTTGATGCCGTAGATCTGCGGGCTGTGCGGGTCCTCGGCGGTCTCCACCTTGGCGTGGTGCTTGCGATGCACCGCCACCCATTCACGGGTGACCATGCCGGTGGTCAGCCAACCCCAGAAACGGAAGAAGTTCTGCACCACCGGATGCAGGTCGACGCCACGGTGGGTCTGGCAGCGGTGGTAGTAGATGGTCACCGTGAAGATGGTGAGCTGGGTCACCACCAGCATGTAGACCAGCATGCCGACCCAGCTCATGTGGGTCAGCCCGTTGGACAGGAAGTTGAGTACGGCGTCGAGCATCGGAGTACGTCTCTATGTCGTTGAAAAAGCAGTCTAGTGCACGGGTCTCCGTACCCACCAGCATGGGCGGTGCGCGCAATGTCGCAGCGTGACGTGTGCACGCCTGGCGCAAACCCTTGCCGGTTGTCTGAAAGTGGGGGCGCCGTGACAATCATGCAATGACCACGCCGCCCCCGCTGCTTCAGATCGACCGGCTGACCCGCCAACGCGCCGGCCGAATGGCCTTGCAGGATCTGTGCCTGACCGTCGACCGGGGCGAGGTGCTCGGCCTGCTCGGCGTGAACGGCGCCGGCAAATCCACCACCCTGGGCATGATCGCCGGCGCCATGCGGCCGGACAGCGGCAGCATCCGGCTGGACGGCGAGGATTTCCTGGAGCGCCCGGAGCTGGGCCGTCGTCGCATCGGCTGGCTGCCCGAACGCGCCCCGCTGTGGCAGGAATTGACCGTACGCGAACACCTGCAGGCCCACGGACGCCTGCGCGGCCTGCGTGGTGCGGCATTGGCGAACGCCTGCAGCAGCATGCTGGAACGCCTGGAGCTGGCGCCGATGGCGCGTCGGCTGGCCGGCGTGCTGTCGCAGGGCCAGCGCCAGCGCCTTGGCCTGGCCTGCGCGATGCTGCACCGGCCGGACCTGCTGATCCTCGACGAGCCGGCCAACGCGCTCGATCCGGTACAGGTGGCGGCCCTTCGCCAGCTGATCCGCGAAGAAGCCGCCCGCGGCGCCGCGGTAATCCTGTCCACCCACCTGCTGGCCGAGGTCACGACGGTCTGCGGGCGGGTAGCGATCCTGCACGAGGGCCGGCTGCGCCACACCGGCCTGGTGCAAGCCGCCGATTTGCCGACGCTGGAGCGCCAGTTCTTCGACATCGCCATGAACGGCCGGAGCCACGCCGCATGAGCGCGCTGGCCGTGGCGCGCCTGGAACTCCGTCGCCTGTTCGTCCGCCCGCTGGGCTGGGTGCTCGGCGCCCTCACCCTGGGCGAACTGGCCTGGCGCTTCGTGCTGCTGCTGGGCAACTTCCTAGCCGCCCAGGTGCGGCTGGCCGCGCTGCCGGCCGGACCGGGCTACACCGACCTGGTCGCGGTGCCGCTGCTGAGCAGCCTGTTCACCGGTTCGCTGGTGCCGTTCGGCCTGACCGAGCTGGCGCTGCTGGTGGTGCCGCTGCTGACCATGTCCAGCATCGCCGGCGAGCGCGGCAACGGCACCCTGCCGCTGCTGCTGGCCAGCGGCCAGTCGCCCGCCGGCATCGTGCTGGGCAAGTACCTGGCCACGCTGGCCTGGCTGGTGCTGTGGCTGGCGCTGGTGCTGGCGATGCCGCTGTCGCTGGCCCACGGCACCACGCTGGACTGGGGCAAGCTCGCCGCCGCGACGATCGGACTGGTGCTGGTACTGGCGTTGCTGGCGGCGATCGGACTGGCCTGCTCGGCCTTCGCCTCGCACCCGGCGATCGCCGCCACCGCCGCGCTGGTGATCGCACTGGCGCTGTGCTGCGTGAACCTGGGCGCCCAGGCGGCCGGCGTGGACAGCGGAGTGATCCACTGGCTGGCACTGGGTACGCACCTGGAGCCGCTGCTGCGCGGGCTGGTCGACAGCGGTGACGTGCTGTGGTTCGTCCTGCTCACCGCGCTGGCCCTGGCGCTGGCCATCCGCCGCCTCGACGCCGACCGGGAGCGCGGCTGATGACGACGCTTCGACGCACCCTGCGCCGCCTCGACGGCTGGCTGTTCGCCGCGCTGGCGATCCTTGCCTTCGCCGCCGCCGGCTACCTCGCCACCCGCTACCACCACGTGACGGACTGGACCCACGACGCCCGCGCCAGCCTGTCGAAGGAGAGCCGGGCGGTGCTGGCCCGGCTGGACGGTCCGGTCGAGATCACCAGCTACGCCAACCCGCAGGGCTCGCTGCGGCAGAGCATCGCCACCTTCGTGGCGCGCTACCAGCAGGCCAAGCCGGACATCTCGCTGCGCTTCGTCGACCCGCAGCTCGACCCCGGCGCGATGCGCGAAAAGGGCATCACCGTCGACGGCGAGCTGGTGATCCGCTACCACGGCCGCGAACAGCATCTGGACGACCTGTCCTCGGAGGCGCCGTTGACCAACGCGCTGGAGCGGCTGGCGCGCGGCGGCGACCGCATCGTCGCCTTCGTCACCGGCGACGGCGAGCGCCGCGCCGATGGCCAGGGCAACGACGACCTCGGCACCTTCATGCATCAGCTCGAAGGCCGCGGCATGCGCGCGGTGCCGCTGAACTTCGCCCAGGTCACCGCGGTACCCGAGCATACCGACCTGGTGGTACTGGCCAGTCCCAGCGCACCGCTGCCGCCCGGCGGCGTGCAGGCACTGGTGAACTACGTGGCGGACGGCGGCAATCTGCTGTGGCTGACCGATCCGCAGGGCCGTCAGGTGCTGGGCAACGACCTCGGCCTGCAGCCGCTGTCCGACGCGCTGGGGATCACCGTGCTGCCGGGCACGCTGTCCGACCCCTCGGGCAGCGCGCTGGGCCTGCACGATCCGCACATGATCGCGCTGGGCGACTACCCCGCGCAGGCGATCACCCGCGGCTTCACCCTGACCACGCTGTTTCCCGAGGTGGCGGCACTGGGCGCGCGACCGGGAACGGACTGGTCGGCGGCGCCGTTCCTGCGCTCCGGTCCGCAGACGCGGATCGACACCGGCCAGCCGGACCTGGACGGCCAACCCGGACACGCTCTGGATTTCGGCTTCGCGCTCAGCCGCCTCTCGCCCAGTCCGGCCAAGCGCGAGCAGCGTGCCGCGGTGATCGGCGACGGCGACTTTCTCTCCAACACCTATCTCGGCAACGGCGGCAACCGCGCGCTGGGCGAGCGGGTGTTCGACTGGCTGCTCGGCGACGACGCGCTGGTGAACCTGCCGCCGCGCGGCGCGCCCGATCGTTTCCTGCAACTGTCGCAGGGCGGGCTGAACGCAGTGACCTTCGGTTTTCTCGCCGGACTGCCGCTGGCGCTGTTGCTGGCCGGCGGCCTGGTGGTCTGGCGCCGGCGGCGGTACTGAGCGATGCGTCGCGCCGTTCGCCAGCAACTTGCACTGGTTCTTGTCGTCGCCGCGCTTGCCGTCACCGCGCTGTGGCAGTGGCGGCACGACGCGTCCGCGTCGCCGGCCACCCTGCTGCCGCTCGACCCGGACGCAATCACCCGCGTCACGCTGGCGCTGCCTGGCCATCCCACCGAGCGCTACGTGCGGCACGACGGCCACTGGTGGCGCGACGGCGAACCGCCGGTCGCGGCCGACGAGGGACGGCTGGAGCAGCTCACCGGCATCGCTGCCGCCCAGGCCCTTGGCTGGCGCCCGCTGTCCGACTTCGATCCGGCGCGGATCGGCCTGACCCATCCGGTGGCCACGCTGACCCTGGACGACCGCACGCTGCGCTTCGGCGACACCAGTGCCACCGGTCCGCTGCGCTACGTGCAGGTCGGCGACCGGGTGGCGCTGGTGCCGATCCTCGCCACCCCGCGCCCGCCGAAGCGCGACGCGATCCAACTCCAGCCCTGAGCCGCGCGGCTTGCCTGCGCGCCGGGACGCCCCATCTTCCCCCGCACTGACCTTTTCCGGAGCAAGCCCCATGAGCAAGCAGGCCATCGGCGTCGTCGGCATGGCCGTGATGGGCCGCAACCTGGCGCTGAACATCGCCAGCCGCGGCCACGCGGTGTCGATCTACAACCGCAGCCGCGAGAAGACCGACGAGGTCGTCGCCGAGTACCCCGACGCCGGCCTGGTGCCGACGTTCTCGCTGCAGGAGTTCGTCGACTCGCTGGAGAGCCCGCGCCGCATCCTGCTCATGGTCAAGGCCGGCAAGCCGACCGACGACACCATCGCCGCGCTCAAGCCGCTGCTGGCCAAGGGCGACATCCTGATCGACGGCGGCAACACGCTGTTCACCGACACCGTGCGCCGTGCCGCGGAGTTGTCCGAGGCCGGCCTGCACTTCATCGGCACCGGCGTCTCCGGCGGTGAGGAAGGCGCGCTGAAGGGGCCATCGATCATGCCGGGCGGTCCGCGCGACGCCTACGACCTGGTCGCGCCGATCCTCAAGGAGATCGCCGCCCGCGCCCCGGATGGCACGCCCTGCGTGGCATACATGGGCCCCGGCGGCGCCGGTCACTACGTGAAGATGGTCCACAACGGCATCGAATACGGCGACATGCAGCTGATCGCCGAGAGCTACGCCCTGCTCAAGGGCGTGCTCGGCCTGTCCAACGACGAGCTGGCCAAGGTCTATGCCGACTGGAACGCCGGCGAGCTGGACAGCTACCTGATCCAGATCACCGCGCAGATCTTCGGCAAGAAAGACGACGAAACCGGCCAGGCGCTGGTCGACGTGATCCTCGACCGCGCCGCGCAGAAGGGCACCGGCAAGTGGACCAGCCAGAGCGCGCTGGACCTCGGCGTGCCGCTGCCGCTGATCACCGAGTCGGTATTCGCCCGCGTGCTGTCCTCGCTGAAGAGCGAGCGCGTGGCGGCGAGCCAGCAGTTGACCGGTCCCGCGAAACAGGCATTCAGCGGTGACCGCGCGGCCTTCGTCGAGTCGGTGCGCCGCGCGCTGTACCTGGCCAAGCTGATCTCCTACGCGCAGGGCTTCGCCCAGCTGCGCGCCGCGTCCGCCGAGTACGACTGGAACCTCGACTACGGCACCATCGCCAGCATCTGGCGCGGCGGCTGCATCATCCGCGCGCGCTTCCTGGAGGACATCACCCGCGCCTTCGCCGCCGATCCGTCGCTGGCCAACCTGCTGCTGGCGCCGACCTTCGCCAAGGTCGCCACCGACTACCAGGCCGCGCTGCGCGAGGTGGTCACCACCGCGGTGCAGGCGGGCGTACCGGTGCCGGGCCTGGCCTCGGCCATCGCCTACTTCGACGGCTACCGCAGCGAACGCCTGCCGGCCAACCTGATCCAGGCCCAGCGCGACCTGTTCGGCGCGCATACGTTCGAACGCATCGATCGTGAAGGCAGCTTCCACGCGGACTGGAGCTGACAGAGCGGGAGTGAGGGAAGAGGAGTGAGGAGTGAGAGGCGGGTTCGTCACAACCCAGGCTCTTCCGCCGAGCCAGATCTTCCGAAAAAGCAGGTCTGCATCGCACGACCACCCGATCGCCTCAGCCAGCCTTCTCTCACTTCTCACTTCTCACTCCTCTCCACTCACTCCTCGCCTTTATGCCTGAACTCCCCGAAGTCGAAACCACCCGCCGCGGCATCGCCCCGCATCTGGTCGGCCGGCGCATCGGCGCGGTGACCCTGCGCAGGCCGGACCTGCGCTGGCCGATCCCGCGCGAGGTCGCCGAGCTGCTGCCCGGGCAGGTCATCGAGTCGGTGGAGCGACGGGCGAAGTACCTGCTGCTGCGCACGGAGATCGGCAGCGCGCTGCTGCATCTGGGCATGAGCGGTGTGCTGCGCGTGCTGCCGCCGGACACGCCGGTCAACACGCACGACCATGTGGACATCGCCATCGATGCGGCGCCAAACAAGCCGGCGCGCGTGCTGCGCTTCACCGACCCGCGCCGCTTCGGCTGCCTGCTGTGGCAGTGGCCGGGCGAGACCCACAACCTGCTCGCCACGCTGGGACCGGAGCCGCTCACCGACGACTTCGACGGCGACCTCCTGTGGCAGCTCTCGCGCGGCCGCAGCGCCGCGGTGAAGCTGTTCGTCATGGACAACGCGGTGGTGGTCGGCGTGGGCAACATCTACGCCAGCGAGGCGCTGTTCGCCGCCGGCATCGATCCGCGCAAGCCCGCCGGCAGCATCTCGCGCGCCCGCTACGCGCGGCTCGCCGGGGAGATCAAGCGCATTCTCGCCTGGGCGATCGAGCGCGGCGGCACCACGCTGCGCGACTTCCTCAACCCGGACGGCGCGCCGGGCTATTTCTTCCGCGAACTGTTCGTCTACGGCCGCGCGGGCGAGCCGTGCAGGTCCTGCGGCGCGACAATCCGCCAGGCCACGCTGGGACAGCGCTCGACGTTCTGGTGCCCGCGCTGCCAGAAGTAGCTCCGACGCGGCAGGTAGGAGCCCGCTGGCGGGCGATGCTCCTGCTCCTGATCCACATCGAAGCCAAAAGCATCGCCCGCCAGCGGGCTC
>NZ_AMSF01000081.1 GCF_000334915.1 Dyella ginsengisoli LA-4
ATGGCAAAGGGTAAATTCGAGCGCACCAAGCCGCACGTCAACGTGGGCACGATCGGTCACGTGGACCACGGCAAGACGACGCTGACGGCAGCGCTGACGAAGATCGGCGCAGAGCGCTTCGGTGGCGAGTTCAAGGCGTACGACGCGATCGACGCGGCGCCGGAAGAGAAGGCGCGCGGCATCACGATCTCGACGGCCCACGTCGAATACGAATCGCCGACCCGCCACTACGCGCACGTGGACTGCCCGGGCCACGCCGACTACGTGAAGAACATGATCACGGGTGCGGCGCAGATGGACGGTGCGATCCTGGTGTGCTCGGCCGCTGACGGTCCGATGCCGCAGACGCGCGAGCACATCCTGCTGTCGCGCCAGGTGGGCGTGCCGTACATCGTGGTCTTCCTGAACAAGGCGGACATGGTGGACGACGCCGAGCTGCTCGAGCTGGTCGAGATGGAAGTGCGCGAGCTGCTGTCGAAGTACGACTTCCCGGGCGACGACACCCCGATCATCAAGGGTTCGGCGCTGAAGGCGCTGGAAGGCGACCAGTCGGAAATCGGCGTGCCGGCGATCATCGCGCTGGTGGATGCGCTGGATACGTACATTCCGGAGCCGCAGCGCGACATCGACAAGCCGTTCCTGATGCCGGTGGAAGACGTGTTCTCGATCTCCGGCCGCGGCACCGTGGTGACCGGTCGCGTGGAGCGCGGCATCATCAAGGTCGGTGAGGAAATCGAGGTCGTGGGTATCCGCGACACGCAGAAGACCACCGTGACCGGCGTGGAAATGTTCCGCAAGCTGCTGGACCAGGGCCAGGCGGGCGACAACGTGGGTCTGCTGCTGCGCGGCCTGAAGCGTGACGACGTGGAGCGTGGCCAGGTGCTGGCCAAGCCGGGTTCGATCACGCCGCACACGGACTTCGAGGCCGAGGTGTACGTGCTGTCGAAGGACGAGGGTGGCCGTCACACGCCGTTCTTCAAGGGCTACCGTCCGCAGTTCTACTTCCGCACGACCGACGTGACCGGCGCCTGCCAGTTGCCGGAAGGCGTGGAGATGGTGATGCCGGGCGACAACGTGAAGATGGTGGTGAGCCTGATCCACCCGATCGCGATGGACGAGGGTCTGCGCTTCGCGATCCGCGAAGGCGGCCGTACCGTCGGCGCCGGCGTGGTGGCCAAGATCATCAAGTAAGCGGT
>NZ_AMSF01000082.1 GCF_000334915.1 Dyella ginsengisoli LA-4
CGAATCGAGCAGCGCCTCGAACTCGTCGTCGTTGATCGCGCCGGAGGCGGTCGCCGGGGCCGCGGCAGCGGCGGGCGGTTGCCCCCCCGGGACGGCGCCACCGTGCAACTGGTCCAGCAGGGCTTCGAACTCGTCATCGCCGATGCTGCCGGACGGCGCGGCAGCGACCGGTTCGGGCGTCACCGCGCCGGGCGCGGCAGTGCCATAAAGCGAATCGAGCAGGGCCTCGAACTCGCTGTCGTCGATGGTGCCGTCACCCGCCTGCGGCGGCGGCGCGACCGGCTTGGGCGTGGGCGCCGGGGCGGGCTTCGCGGTGCCGGGCGTCAGACGCGCCAGCAGGTCGGCCGGCGGCATGTCCATCGATTGGCCCGCGGCCAGCGCGGCCATCATCGCCTGCAGCAGGTCCAGCGCCTCGAGCAGCGCGTCCATCCGCGGCGGATCGATCAGCAGCGCGCCATTGCGGGCGGCGTTGAGCAGATCCTCGGCGTGATGGCACAGCTGCACCATCGGCTCGACACTGAGGAAGCCGGCGCCGCCCTTGACGGTGTGGAACGCGCGGAACACCGCGTTGAGCAGCTCGGCATCCTGCGGCGTCGACTCCAGGTCCACCAGCTGCTCGCCGAGACGCTCGACCAGCTCACCGGCTTCGACCAGGAAGTCGTCGCGCAATTCGGCATCGAAGGAGGGATCCATCTAGATCTCCCTCCCCGACGGGCGCATCGCTTCGCCCCCCGCCGTGGCGGCGGTCGGACGTCGCGGCAAGGGCGGCATCGGCATCATGTGCGCCTCAGAAGCCGAATTCGCTGAGCAGGCGGTCGGCCTCGTCCTGGCTGTTGATCTTCTCGACCGCTTCTTCGGTCTCGCGCCCGGACAGCGCACCGGTGAGCCGCACCAGTTCGATCATGGCCGACTCCACCGAGCTGATGAATCCGACCACTTTCTTGATGCGCTGGCCGGAAAGATCCTGCCAGGACTGCGCCATCACCATGTCGTTGAGACCGGCCGTGCAGTGCTCGGCGAACTCGGTAGCCTGTTGCGCCAGCGCCACCACCGGCGCGGGCGAGGACTCGCCGGAGGCCTCCAGCATGGCCTTGGCGCCGCTGGCCAGCGACTCGGCCTCCGGGCGCATGCGCTCGGCGAAGTCGATGGTGCGGTGGGCCGCCTGCGAGCTCATCTCCAGCACGTCCTGCAGGTGCTTGCGCGCGTCGGTGACGTTGTCCGGATAGCCGTCCTGCACCAGGTCGCCGCCGAGGCGGCTGACCGCGTCGTGCAGGTCGCGGGCGAGCACGCCCAGCGCGCGGAACAGTTTCTGCTCGCGCTGGCGCACGAGGGAGTCGAGCGCGTGTTCGAACGCAGGGCCGTCCGGGCTGGTCAGCAGCTGGTGCAGCTCGTCCGGCAGGGTCTCGCGGGTCAGGGAAAGTTGGGCGCTCATGCGGCTGCTCCTGCGGCAGCCAGCCGCTCGAAGATCTTGGTGAGTTTTTCCTCCAGCGTGGCGGCGGTGAACGGCTTGACGATGTAGCCGTTCACGCCGGCCTGCGCGGCGGCGATGATCTGGTCGCGGTTGTTTTCCGCCGTGACCATCAGCACCGGCATGGTCTTGAGCGTGGGCTCGGCGCGGATCGCGCGCAGCAGGTCGATGCCGGTCATGTTCGGCATGTTCCAGTCGGTCACCACCATGTCGAATGGCTGGGCCTTGAGCATCGCGATGGCCGCCTCGCCGTCGTCGGCTTCCTGGATCAGGTTGCCGGCGAAGCCGAGTTCCACGAGGAGGTTCCTCACGATGCGCCGCATGGTGGAAAAGTCGTCCACCACCAGGATTTTCATGTTCTTGTTCAAGCCCGTCTCCACTTGCACGCCTCGCGGTCGTGCGCCAGCCCTAGTGTTTCCGTGCGTTGCTCAGTCGTCGTCCCGCCATCCGGTCATGCGCGCGCGCAACCGGATGATGGCCTGGCCGTGGATCTGGCAGACCCGCGACTCGGTGACGCCAAGCACCGCGCCAATCTCTTTCAGGTTGAGTTCCTGCTCGTAGTACAGCGACATCACCAGTTGCTCGCGTTCCGGCAGGGTGGTGATCGCATCGATCAACGCCTGGCGCATGCCCTGCTGCTCCAGTCCCTCCGCCGGACCGAGGCCACTGGCATCGGCCACGTCCATCGCCGGGCTTCCGTCGCCGTCATCCGGCGCCGTGAGGCTCAGCAACCGGGCGCTGGCGGCATCGGCCAGCACCTGGTGGTACTCGTCGGCGGTCATGCCCAGTCGCTTCATGACCTCCGCATCGTCGGCGTCCGCACCGGTCTCGATCTCGACCTGGCGCACCACGTCGGCGACTTCACGCGCCTTGCGGTGAACCGAGCGCGGGGTCCAGTCGGTCCGTCGCAACTCGTCGAGCATCGCGCCACGGATGCGGATACCCGCATACGTCTCGAAGCTGGCCGAGCGATCCGTCGCGTAATTACGCGCCGCCTCCAGCAGGCCGATCATGCCCGCCTGGATGAGATCGCCCACGTCGACGCTCGGGGGTAGTCGCCCCATCAGGTGATAGGCGATGCGCCTGACCAGCGGCGCATGCGTTTTCACCAGTTCGTCGGCGCTTTGCCGTTGAAGTTGCAGATATTCCGTTGCCACGCTCATCTCACCACCCCGTCGCCGGTGCAGCCTGACCACTGAAGAAAGCGATGCGGCCGAGCCCCTGACGATCGGGTTCTGCCCATGTATCGGCCGCACCTGCCAATTGCTTGAATGCCTGTGACGAACGGCTGCCCGGCGCCATGTCCACCACCGCGTTCTGGCGGCGGATGGCCTGGCGCAGACGCTCGTCCTGCGGCACCCAACCCATGAAATCCAGCATCACATCGAGGAACCGGTCGGTCACCCGGGCGAGCTTCTGGTGCAGCGCGCGGGCCTCGCCCAGGTTGCGCACCATGTTGGCCACCATGTGCAGCCGCTTCACCCCGAAATCCCGGCTGAGCACCTTGGCCATCGCATAGGCGTCGGTGATCGAGGCCGGCTCGTCGCACACCACCAGCAGCACGTCGTCGGCCGCGGCGGCGAACATCGACACCGAATCGGAAATGCCGGCGGCGGTGTCCACCAGCAGGAAATCCGGTACCTGCGGCAGCTCGTCGAAGGCGCGGATCACCGCCGCCTGCTCGCCCGAGCCCATCTGCGCCAGCCGGCGCGCGCCGGAGCCGGCGGGGATCACCTTCAGCCCGTGCGGCGCCTCCATCACCAGGTCCTGCAGGCTGCACTGGCCGTCGAGCATGTGGCCGAGGTGGCGCGAGGGCGCCAGGCCGAGCAGCACGTCGACGTTGGCCAGGCCCACGTCGGCGTCCAGCAGCAGCGTGTCGCGCCCCATCATCGCCAGGGTCATGCCCAGGTTCACCGCCACGGTGGTCTTGCCCACGCCGCCCTTGCCGCCGCATACGGCGATGGTGCGGCAGCGGTGGCCGGAAGTGCGCCGATCGAGATTGGCCGCCTGCGTCCCGACACCATGGTCGGGGGTGACGATGCCGGTGTCGGTGATCGACGAAACCATCTGCTTGAGTCCCCAGGCCTGATTCATGGAAGGCGCGTGCGCAACCGCCGCGGCGCCGGAAAAGTCGTTGAGGGTGGACAACGCGCTCATGCGTGGGCCACCTGGAAACCGAAGCGCTCGGCCAGCATGCCGTCGTCCAGCGGTGGCGCGACGGTCTTCAGCGCGTGTGCGGCGCGCAGCACCAGCACGCGGGCGTCGGCCACGGCGAGGTCCTCCGGCACGCGCTGGCCGTCGGTGGTGTAGTCCAGCGGCAGCCTGTGGCGGATCAGCACCGACAGCGCACCACCGAGGTTCGGCGCCTCGTCGAGCTTGGTCAGCACCACGCTGGCCGGCTCCAGCGGCATGTAGGCGCGCACCGATTCCTCCAGCGACTGCGACTGCGAATTGGCCGCCAGCACCAGCGAGATGCGCAGCGCGATGCCGTCGCTGTGGGCGACCTCGTTGAGCACGTCCATCTGCTGCTCCAGCCGCGGATCGGTGCCGGACACGCCGGCGGTGTCGATCAGCACGGTGTGCTTGCCCTTCAACATCTCCAGCACCTGGCGCAGGCTCGCCGCGTCGTCGGCCGGGTACACGCGCACGCCCATCAGGCGGCCGTAGTGCTCCAGCTGGGCGGCGGCGCCGATGCGGTAGTGGTCGGTGCTGACCAGCGCCACGTTGGCGGCGCCGTGACGCACTACCGCCCTGGCGGCGAGTTTGGCAATCGTCGTGGTCTTGCCCACGCCGGTCGGACCGACCAGGGCGGTCATCCCGCCATCGCTGTCGCCGCGACCGCTGATCGCCACGCTGCGGCTGAGCATGCCCAGCGGCAGGTAGCGCGCCTGTTCGGCGCTGATCTGTTCGGGCAGGTCGTCGGCGAGCTTGCGGGCGACGTCGGCATCGATGCCCAGGCGGGTGAGTTCACGCAGCACGCGGGCGCGCAGCGGGTGGCGGCGCTCCATGTCGTTCCAGGCCAGGCTGGACAGCTGCATTTCCAGCATCTCGCGCAGGAAGCCCAGCTCGGCGCGCATGCGCGCGGTGTCCTGCATGGCGCGCTCGATCGCCGGGTGCACGGTCGGGGCCTCGTTCGCGGCGGCCTTCGCCTCGGCCGGCGCGGGGGCGGGGACCGGAGCCGGGGCCGACGGGATCGCCGCGGCAGGCTTCGGCGCCGGCGCAGTCTCCGCGGTCACCGGGGCGGCGCTGCGACGCGCCACCGGCATGGCGATGCGCGCCGGGGCGTTCGAGGCGTTCGAGGCATTCGATGCGGGCGCGGCCGGCGGAACCGGGGCGCGGCGGACCGCCTGCGACAGGGCCACGGTGTCCTCCGCTACATCCTCACCATAGGGACGCGTCGGCGCCGCCGGCCGGGATGCCGGCTGCAGCCGATCGGCCGGCGCAGCGGCGGCGGGCGTTGCCTCGGCGGTCGGCTCCGGGGTGTCCTGCAGCAGGCGACGGCCGAGGCGACCGTGACGGGCGGCCGGCACGTGTTCGGCCGGCGTCGGCAGTTTGACTTCCGGCGTCGGCGCCACGTCGCCGGACGGCGGCGCGCCGTGACGGGCGGCCTCGCGCACCAGCGCCTCGTCGTAGTCCAGCGCGGCGATGATCTCGATGCCTTCGGGCAGGCGGCGGGTCGACAGGATCACCGCATCCGGGCCCTGCTCCTCGCGCACCAGGCGCATGGCCTGGCGCATGTCCGCGGCGACGAAACGTTTGATCTTCATGCGTGCTTGCTCCGCGGCGAAGGCCGAAGGACCGGCGCCGGCGCACGGGTGGCGGCGCGGCGAACCGGGGTGTCGGTCAGGACGAGGATCCCGGCGGGATGACCCGCCACGCGGTGCCAGTCCTGCGCGGCCGGACCGCGGTGACCCGCGTTCGGCTCGCTCGTGACGTCTCGGTCAGTGCTCATGTCGGATTCCTCGCTCAGCGTCCCAGCGCCTGCACCAGCCGCACCCGGCGGTTGTCAGGCACCTCGTTGTAAGCGAGTACGTGCAGGTTCTGTGCCACGTGGCGGGTGAAGCGCGCGAGCCACGGCCGCAGCGGCGGCGAAACGAGCAGCACGGCCGGTTCGCCGCTCATTTCCTGCTTGCGCGCGGCCTCGGCCACGCCCTGCTGCAGGCGGTCGGCCAGGCCCGGCTCCACCGCGGCGCCGGTGCCGCCGCTGCCGGTGAGCGACTGGGTGAGGATCTGCTCCAGTTCCGGCGCCAGCGTGATGACCGGCACCTCGGTGCCCAGCCCGGTGATCTCCTGCACGATCTGCCGGCCCAGGGTGACGCGGACGGCGGAGGTGAGGACGCCGGGATCCTGACTCTGGCTGGCGTGCTCCGCCAACGATTCGACGATCGAGCGCATGTTGCGGATCGGCACCCGCTCGGCCAGCAGGTTCTGCAGCACCTTGACCACCGTGCCCAGCGGCAGGCGCTTGGGCACCAGGTCTTCCACCAGCTTCGGCGCGCTCTGCGCCAGACGGTCGAGCAGCTGCTGCACGTCCTGGTGGCTGAGCAGCTCGTGGGCGTGGTTGCCCAGGATATGCGACAGGTGGGTGGCGACCACGGTGGCCGGATCGACCACCGTGTAGCCGAGCGACTGCGCGTTGTCGCGCTGGCCCTGCTCGATCCACACCGCCTCCAGCCCGAACGCCGGGTCGCGGGTGGCGATGCCGGGCACCTGCCCGTGCACCTGGCCGGGGTTGATCGCGAGCAGGCGCTCGGTGTGCACCTCGGCCTCGCCCATCGGCACGCCCATCAGGGTGATGCGGTAGGTGTTGGGGCCCAGGTCCAGGTTGTCGCGGATGTGCACCGGCGGCACCAGGAAGCCCAGTTCCTGCGAGAGCTTGCGGCGCACCGACTTGATCCGCCCCATCAGCTCGCCGCCCTGGTGGGTGTCCACCAGCGGGATCAGACGGTAGCCCACTTCCAGGCCCAGCGGATCGACGCTGGCCACATCCTCCCAACCCAGCTCCAGGCGCTCGGCGGGGGCGGCCGGGGCCGGCACCTCGGCGGCCTGCTGCGCCACGCGGGCGGCGGCATCGCGCTCGCGCCGGAGCATCAGCCACGCCGCCGCGCCGCAGGTGCAGGCGAGCAGCAGGAAGGCGATGTTCGGCATGCCCGGCACCAGGCCCATGACGCCCAGCACCGCGCCGGCCACCGCCAGCGCGCGCGGCTGGCCGAAGATCTGCGACACCAGCTGCTTGCCCATGTCCTGCGCCTTGGACACGCGGGTGACGATCACCGCGGCGGCGATCGACAGCATCAGCGAGGGCACCTGCGCCACCAGGCCGTCGCCGATGGTCAGCAGGGTGTAGGTCCTGGCCGCCTCGCTGGCCGACAGGCCGTGCTGCAGCACGCCGACGAAGAAGCCGCCGACGATGTTGATGATCAGGATCAGGATGCCGGCGGTGGCGTCGCCGCGGACGAACTTCGACGCACCGTCCATCGAACCGTAGAAGTCCGCCTCCTCGCGCACTTCCTGGCGGCGCTCGCGCGCCTGCTCCTGGGTCAAGAGGCCGGCGTTGAGGTCGGCGTCGATCGCCATCTGCTTGCCGGGCATCGCGTCCAGGGTGAAGCGGGCCGTCACTTCCGACACGCGGGTGGCGCCCTTGGTGACCACCACGAAGTTGATGATGGTGAGGATCGCGAACACCACCAGGCCGACCGCGAAGTTGCCGCCGATGACGAACTCGCCGAACGCCTCGATCACCTTGCCGGCGGCGCCGGGGCCGTCGTGGCCATGCATCAGCACCACGCGGGTGGAGGCGATGTTCAGCGCCAGGCGCAGCAGCGTGGCCATCAGCACCACGGTCGGAAAGGCCGCGAACTCCAGCGGCCGCATCACGTAGATCACCGCCAGCAGGATCACCAGCGACAGCGCGATGTTGAAGCTGAACAGCATGTCCAGCAGGAACGGCGGCAGCGGCAGCATGATCATCGCCAGCGCCGCCAGCAGGATCACCGGTGCCCCTATGCCACGTCGTCCGATCTGCTTGAGGTTATCGAGTGCGACGGTGGCCATGCGCGTATCCCTAGAGCTTGTATGGACCCATCAGGTCCGGATCGATGTCCGGCTGGGGCGGCTTCGGCGGGGCGTCGCCCCGCGTGGTTGCCGTCTTCAGCTGGTAGACGTAGGCCAGGATCTGCGCCACCGCGACATACAGCGACGCGGGGATTTCCCGGCCCAGCTCGGTCGTTGCATACAAAGCGCGTGCCAACGGCGGCGCCTCGACCAGCGGAATGCGGTGACCGCTCGCCACGGCGCGGATCTGCTGGGCCATCACGTCCACGCCCTTGGCGATCACGCGGGGCGCGCCGAAGCGGTTTTCGTCGTATTTCAGGGCCACCGCGAAGTGGGTCGGGTTGGTCACCACGACGTCGGCGGTGGGCAGGTCCTGCATCATCCGGCGCTGCGCCATCTGGTACTGCACCTGGCGGATGCGGCCCTTGAGCTCGGGGTTGCCCTCGGTCTCCTTGGCCTCGTCCTTCAGCTCCTGCTTGGTCATGCGCAGGCGCTTGTTGTGGTCGAAGCGCTGGTACAGCGCGTCGAAGCCGCCGATCAGTCCCAGGATCACTCCGAAGGTGAGCGCGGCGCGGCCCAGCAGGCCGATCGCGGAGGCGATGCCGAAGCCGACGTCACCACGGCCGGTCGTCAATAATTCGCCTTCCCAGTGACGTAAAAGCAGCACCAGCGCGAAACCGATCAGCGCCAGCTTGACCAGCGCCTTGCCCAGTTCCACCAGGCCTCGCATGGCGAAGATCCGGCCCAGGCCGGCGATCGGGTCCATCCGCTCGAACTTCGGCTGCAGCGCCTCGGCGCTGAAGTTGAGGCCACCGAGCAGGATCGGGCCGGCCACCGTGGCCAGCACCGTGGCGATCGCCACCGGCGCGAACATCGCCAGCGCCTCGCTCAACGCCTCGTGCAGCGCCCGGCCGGGCAAGGCTTCGGAGAACAGCGCGTCGCGGCTGTAATGCAGGCCCAGGCCATAGATCGCGCGGGCATGGCCCATCGCCGACGGCGCGGTGGCCATCAGCGCGGCCACGCCGGCCAGCACCACCAGGGCGCCGGACAGGTCGCGCGATCGCGGAACGTCGCCTTTTTCGCGCGCTTCCTTGAGGCGTTTTTCGGAAGGTTGTTCGGTGCGGTCTTCGGCGCTGCTCTCTTCGCTCACGGCGCGCCCCTCGCCAGATCGCCCATCAGCGACCAGGCCTTGTCGGTCAACGATTCGAAGGCACCGGGCAGGCTGCGCAGCGACAGCCACAGCACCACCATGCCCAGCGTGACGGTGATCGGAAACCCCACCGCGAACAGGTTCATCGACGGCGCGGCGCGGCTGATCGCGGCAAAGCCGATGTTCACCACCAGCAGCGAGGTCACCGCCGGCAGCGCCACGCGCACGGCGCCAGCGAACAGCTGGGTGCCGAACATCACCACCGCATGCAGCGCGTCGGGCCCCAGGATGCCGTGCCCCGGCGGTAGCGTGCGGAAGCTCTCGGCCAGCAGCGCGACCAGCTGCAGGTGGCCGTTCATCGCCAGGAAGATCAGGGTCACCAGGATCATGTAGAGCTGGCTCAGCGATGGCGTGCTGCCGCCGCCCTCGGGGTTCACCACCTCGGAGAAGCCCAGGCTCATGCTCTGCGCCACCAGCTGGCCGCCGAAGGTCACCGCCTCGAACACCAGCCGCAGCACGAAGCCGATCGCCGCGCCGATCAGCACCTGGCCGACCATCGTGCCCACGCCCGCGGCGGACAGCGGATCGACCGCGGCCGGCGACAGCGGCGAAAGCACCAGCGTGAGCATCACGGTGACGCCGACACGGATGCGCGCCGGCAACATGGGGTTACCGAACACCGGCGCCACCAGCACCAGCCCGCCGACCCGGCCCAGCGCCCACAGCAGCGAGCCGACCCACTGCTGCAGCTGGGCCAGGTCGACCTCGGTCACTTGATCGCCCCGGGCAGGCCGGTGATCAGGTCATGCGTGAAGCGCACCAGGGTGCGCAGCATCCACGGGCCGGTGATCAGCGCCACCGCGGCCATCGCGATCAGCTTCGGAATGAAGCTCAGCGTCATCTCGTTGATCTGGGTGGCGGCCTGGATCACACCGATCAGCAGGCCGACGGCCAGCGCGGTGAGCAGCAGCGGTGCGGCGACCAGCATGGCGACGTACAGCGCGTGCTGGCCGAACTGGATGACCGATTCGGGCGTCATGGCAGCTTCGCTCCTTCTCCCCTGGCCACGCCGGGGAAGAGGGTTGGAGAGAGGGGGAGGCCTTTGGAGAGCATCGCCCGCGAGCGGGCTCCTACGGGGCGTCGATGGCGGGCGGGCGTCATGTGTAGAAGCTCCCCGCCAGGGTGCCGATGAGCAGCGTCCAGCCGTCGACCAGCACGAACAGCATGATCTTGAAGGGCAGCGAGATGATCATCGGCGAGACCATCATCATGCCCATCGACATCAGCACGCTGGCCACCACCAGGTCGATGATCAGGAACGGAATGAACAGCAGGAAGCCCATCTGGAAGGCGGTCTTGAGCTCCGAGGTGACGAACGCCGGCATCGCCACGCGCAGCGGCACGGCGTCCTTGCTGGCGTAGGGCTGGTCGCCGGCCAGATGGGTGAACATCTGCAGGTCGGCGTCACGGGTCTGGTCGAGCATGAAGCGCTTGAACGGCGCGGTGGCCGCCGGCAGCGCCTGCTCGGCGGTGAGCTGGCCGTCCATGTACGGCTTCACGCCGTCGACGTAGGACTTGTTCAGCACCGGCGACATCACGAACAGGGTCAGGAACAGCGCCAGTCCGAGCAGCACCTGGTTCGGCGGCGTGGACTGGGTGCCCAGCGCCTGGCGCAGGAAGCCGAGCACGATGATGATCCGGGTGAACGAGGTCATCATCAGCAGCACCGCCGGCAGCAGGGTCAGCACCGTCATCAGTGCCAGCACCTGCAGCGACAGCGTCCAGTTCTGGCCGCCGCCCGGAGCGGTCTTCACGGTGAGCACCGGGATGCCGGCGCCCGTGGCGGACGGCAGGGTCGGCATGCTGATCGCCGACGTCGAGGGGGCCGCGGCCGGTGCGGACTGCGGCGCGGCGTGGCCGACCAGCGGCAGCAGGGCCAGGACCAGCAGCAGCACCAGCTGCGAGAGACGGAGGGAGAGGCGCGACGCGATCATGGCGTGCGCTTCCAGCGATGGAGCAGCTCGGCGAAGCCGGGCACCGGGGCGGCCGGCGTGGCGGCCTCTTCCGGCGGCGGCAGTTCGCCGTCGAACACGTGCAGGGTGCGCAACCCGCCCGGGCCGGCCCCGACCAGCAGGCGCTTGCCGTGGGCCTCGAGCAGCAGCACGCGGTCGCGAGCACCGACTGCCAGCGTCTCCACGCAGCGGATGCGCCGGCCGCCGGGCACGGTACGCGCCTGCAGGCGCTTGCTGAGCCAGCCGGCGGCGAAGATCAGGCCGATGATGCCGGCCAGGCTGAGCACCACGCGCAACAGCTCGGCGCCGACATTGAAGTCGGTGGCGGTGTTGGCGGCGGCAGCCGCTGCCGGAGCGGCCTGGGCAAGGAGGGCGAGCACGATGCGGTCCGCCTCAGCGCAGCTTGCGCACGCGCTCGGCGGGGCTGATCACGTCGGTCAGGCGGATGCCGAACTTCTCGTTGATCACCACCACCTCGCCGTGGGCGACCAGGGTGCCGTTGACGAACACGTCCAGCGGCTCGCCGGCGGCGCGGTCCAGCTCCACCACCGAGCCCTGGTTGAGCTGCAGCAGGTTGCGGATGCTGATGCGGGTGCGGCCGACCTCCATCGCCAACGTGACCGGCACGTCGAGGATCATGTCGAGGTTGACGTCGTGGTGGTCCATGTTTTCCAGCGGAACGCGCTCGGCGGCGGCCTGGGCGGCTTCGGGCGTGGTGCTCATGACGGGTTCTGCTCCATGGAGAAATCACTGTTCAGGCGCGCCTCGCGGCGGCCGGCGGGGGCTTGGAAACGCACGGCCTTGTGGCCGTTGGTCTGGCCGTAGCGGCCGCGGAAGATCGGCACGTCCTCGGCGAATACGGTGGTCAGGTCAGGCATCTGCACCGGGATCACGTCGCCCGGGCGCAGTTGCAGGAAGTCGCCGATCGCCAGCTCGGTCTCCAGCAGCAGCGAGGTGATCTCGACCTCGGCGTCGAGGATTTCCTCGTGCAGGGTCTCGCTCCAGCGGTCGTCGCGGTCGACGCGGTCGCTCTGCACGCCGGCGTCGAGCAGGGTGCGGATCGGCTCGACCATGGCGTACGGCAGGGTCAGGTGGATCTCGCCGCCGCCGCCGTCCAGCTCCACGTGGAAGCGCGACACCACCACCGTCTCGGTGGGGCTGACGATGTTGGCGAACTGCGGGTTGATCTCGGAGTTGAGGTACTCGAACTCCAGCGGCAGCACCGGCGCCCAGGCCTCGACCATGGCGGCGAACAGCTCGACCAGCATGATCTGGATCACGCGGTTCTCGGTGGCGGTGAAGTCGCGACCCTCGATGCGCGCATGGAAGCGTCCGTCGCCACCGAAGAAGTTGTCGATCACGGTGAACACCAGCCGCGGCTCCATCACCACCAGCGCGGTGCCGCGCAGCGGCTTGATCCGCACCAGGTTGAGGTTGCTGGGCACGGCCAGGCCGTGCACGTACTCGGCGAACTTGACCATCTTCACGCCCAGCACCGAGACCTCGCAGGTCTTGCGCAGCACGTTGAACACGCCGGTGCGGAAGTAGCGCGCGAAACGGTCGTTGACCATCTCCAGCGTCGGCAGGCGGCCGCGCACGATGCGGTCCTGCTGGGTGAAGTCGTACTGGATGACGGCATCGCGCGGCATCGGCTCGTCGGTCTCGGTCTCGACCGCGCCGCCCTCCACGCCGTTGAGGAGGGCATCGATCTCGTCCTGGGAAAGCAGGTCGCTCATCGCCGGTCTCCGTCGATCACTGCATCACGAAACTGGTGAAGTACAGGGCGTCGATACCCGGCTTGCCGGTGCGCTCCTGCACGATCTTCTGCACCGCGGCCAGCGCCTGCGCCTGCAGCTTTTCCTTGCCGGCCGCATCGATCAGGCTCGTGTAGCTCTGGCCGCTGAACAGCAGCAGCAGCTGATTGCGGATCACCGGCTGGGCCTCCTTGGCAGCGTCCAGGGCGGACTGCTCGTGGCTCATCAGGGTCACGCCCACCTGCAGGTAGCGCGCGGACTGGTCGTCGCGGAAATTGACCACGAAGGCCGGATCCAGCGGCAGGAACAGCTCGGGCTTCTTCTTCTCGGCGGCCTGCTCGGCGGACTTGTCCGCCGGCGCGTGCTTGGGTCCGAAGGCGGCGTACAACCCGGCGCCCGCGCCACCGAGCACCAGCAAGGCGACGATGATGAGGATGATCAGCCGGCCGCGCTTCGGCTTGGGCGGAGCGCTGGCAGATTCGGGTGCGTCGTTGTCCATGTAGCCCTCGGATGGATGCGGATGTGACGGGTCCCGCGCCGGGCGGGACATTCCGAGGGGGAATTAGCAAACGGCGTGCCATGCGGACCGAACCGCACGGGAATGCGCCATGGCGGCGGTCGCGGCAGTTTCTTGACGCCCGCCGGAAAGCCCGCGCGTCGACTTCGCGACGGCATCGTGCCGAACCCGACGGGTCCGGCGTCAGCGTTCCGTCAGCGCAGCGCTTCGGGCACCGGCGGCAGGATCAGCATGGCATCGCCGTAGGAGAAGAAGCGGTAGCGCTCGGCGACCGCGTGGCGATAGGCCGCCAGCATGAACTCGCGCCCGGCCAGCGCCGACACCAGCATCAGCAGGGTCGACTGCGGCAGGTGGAAATTGGTGATCAACCCGTCGATGCTGGAAAAGCGGTAGCCGGGGAAGATGAAGATCTGGGTCTCGCCGGCGAACGGGTGCAGCTCGCCGTCCACGCTGGCGCTTTCCAGTGCCCGCACCACGGTGGTGCCGACCGCGATCACCCGGCCGCCGGCCGCCCGCGTGCGACGTACCTGTTCCACCAGGTGGGCGCCGACATTGAGCCACTCGCGGTGCATCTGGTGGTCCTTGATGTCGTCGGCCCGCACCGGCTGGAACGTGCCTGCGCCCACATGAAGCGTCACGTAGCCGGACTGCACGCCCATGTCGCGCAGGCGCGCGAGCATCTCCTCGTCGAAGTGCAGGCCGGCCGTCGGCGCGGCCACGGCACCCGGCTCGCGGGCGTAGACGGTCTGGTAGCGCTCCAGGTCGCTGTCGTCGGCACCGCGCTCGATGTACGGCGGCAGCGGCATCTCGCCGAGCTTGTGCAACAGCTTCTCCAGCGGCTCGTGCGATTCGAAGCGCAGCCGGAAGAACGCATCTTCGCGGCCCAGCACCACCGCGTGGCTGCCATCGCCGAGCTCGATCCGCCCTCCCTCCTTCGGCTTCTTGCTCACGCCCAGCTGCACCACCGCCTCGTGCGCACCGGTGACCCGCTCGATCAGGATCTCCACCGCGCCGCCGGTGTCCTTGCGCCCGTACAGCCGCGCCGGCAGCACGCGGGTGTCGTTGAACACCAGCAGGTCGCCCGGGCGCAGGAAGTCGGGCAGCTCGCGGAACATCCGGTCCGTCATCGTGCCGACGGCCGCGTCCAGGTGCAGCAGGCGGCTGGCCGAACGCTCCGGCAACGGTGCCTGGGCAATCAGCTCGGACGGGAGATGGAAATCGAAATCGGACTTCTTCACGGCTGGCTTCGCAACGACCCCGCGCGGCGCGGGAAAGCGGCGATTATCCCGCACCGGGCCGTGAGGGGCACGTCCGCGTGGAACAATGGCCACTCCGCCTGCCACCGTCCACCGCATGTCCCGATGGCTTTCCGACTGGCGCGACCGTCCGACCCATCGAAAGGTGTGGGCGCTGGCCGCGCCGATGATCGCTTCCAACCTCACCGTGCCGCTGGTGGCGCTGGTGGACAGTACCGTGGCCGGCCACCTCGCCCACGCCGGCCAGCTCGGCGCGGTGGCGGTGGGCAGCGCGGTGTACGGGCTGCCGATCTGGATCTTCGGCTTCCTGCGGATGGGCACCATCGGCTTCGCCGCCCAGGCCGGTGGGCGCCGCGACGGCGATGCGCTGCGCCAGTTGCTGGCGCAGGCCCTGGCGCTGGCGGCCGGCCTGGCGCTGGCCACGTGGCTGCTCGCGCTGCCCCTGCTCGGCCCGCTGCTGCACCTGATGAAGCCCTCCGCCACGCTGGGCGTGCTGGCGCGCGACTACCTGCACATCCGCCTGCTCGGCTTGCCCGCCGCGCTGATGAACGCGGCGCTGGCCGGCTGGTTCCTGGGCATGCACCGGCCACGGCTGGCACTGCGGGTGACGGTGCTGACCAACCTCGCGAACATCGTGCTGAACCTCATCTTCGTGCTGGGGCTGCGCTGGGGCGTACCCGGTATCGCGGCCGCTTCGGCCTGTGGCGAGTGGCTGGGCACGCTGGCCGGGCTGGCCGCGATTCGCGGCCAGCTGACACGCTTCCCTGGCCAGCTGCATCCGTCGGTGCTGCGTCGCTGGGCCGCCTGGCGGCCGCTGCTCGGGGTCAACCGCGACATCCTGGTCCGCAGCCTGGCGCTGCAGGGCGTGTTCTTCGCCGTCACCGTGCTGGGCACGCGGCTGGGCGACACGGTGGTTGCCGCCAATGCGCTGCTGCTGAACGGGTTGATGGTCGCCGCCTTCGCGCTGGACGGGCTGGCCAATGCGGTGGAAGCGCTGGCCGGCCACGCCGTGGGCGCCAGCGACGGGTCTGCGCTGCGCCGCGCGCTGGTGGTCGCCGGCGGCTGGTCGCTGCTCGGCAGCCTGGCGTTCGCCGTGCTCTTCGCCGTCGGCGGGCGCCTGTTCGTCGACCTGCAGACCGACATCGCGCCGGTCCGTGCGGTGGCCTACGCCTACCTGCCCTACCTCGCGGTGCTGCCGCTGGTCGGGGTGTGGAGTTATCTGCTCGACGGGCTGTTCGTCGGCGCCACCCGTGCCCGCGAGATGCGCGACACCATGCTGTTCGCCGGCGCGGCGTTTCTGGCGATGGCGGTTGTCCTGCATCCGCTGGGCAACCACGGGCTGTGGCTGGCGTTCCTCGGCTTCATGGCGGTGCGGGCCGGCGCGATGGCGTGGATGGCCCGGCGCATCGCGCGCCGCGGTGGCTGGGTCGCCGCGTAAAAAAACGCCGCCCCTCGCGGGACGGCGTCCGGTCTTGCCCGTGGGCCGGTCAGCCCTTCACGCACAGCACCTGGCGCAGCGTGTGCACCACCTCGACCAGGTCGGTCTGGGCGGCCATCACCGCGTCGATCGACTTGTACGCCGCCGGCGACTCGTCGATCACCGCCGCGTCCTTGCGGCATTCCACGTGCGCCGTGGCCTCGCGGTGCTGGGCCAGGGTGATCTGCTGACGCGCGGCGGTACGGCTCATCACGCGGCCGGCGCCGTGGCTGCAGCTGTGGAAGCTGTCCGGGTTGCCCTTGCCGCGCACGATGTAGCTGCGCGTGCCCATCGAGCCCGGGATGATGCCGAGCTCCCCTTCGCGGGCGCTTACCGCGCCCTTGCGGGTGACCAGCAACTCCTGCCCGCCGTGCGTCTCCTTCTGCACGTAGTTGTGATGGCAGTTCACCGCCATCGCGGCGAGCTGGAACTTCGGCAGGCGGTGGCGCATCTCGGCCAGCACGCGGGCCATCATGGCCTCGCGGTTGGCGCGGGCGTAGTCCTGCGCCCAGGACACTGCCTCGACGTAGTCGTCGAACAGCGGCTCGCCCTCCATGAAGAAGGCGAGATCCTTGTCCGGCACGTGGTAGCCCAGCACGCGCTTGCCCAGCTCCTGCCGGGCCTGCTCGATGAAGTAGCTGCCGATCAGGTTGCCGGTGCCGCGCGAACCGGAGTGCAGCATCACCCACACGGCGTCCGACTCATCGAGGCAGACCTCGATGAAGTGGTTGCCGCCGCCGAGCGTGCCCAGCTGCCTATCGACCTTGTCGGTACGGATCTTGCGGTGCTTCGCCTTGACCATTTCCAGTCGCGCGGCCAGGCCCGACTCGACCAGCCGCGTGTGGATGCTGTCCGGCAGGCGGTGGTGATCGCCGCCGCGGCCGTTGCCGACCGGCACGCCGCGCTCGATGCTCGAACGCAGCTGGGCCAGGTTGTCCGGCAGGTCCTTGGCGCTCAGCGTGGTACGCACCGCGGCCATGCCGCAGCCGATGTCCACGCCGACCGCCGCCGGGATGATCGCGCCCTGGGTCGGCACCACCGATCCCACGGTGGCACCCTTGCCCAGGTGCACGTCCGGCATCACCGCGACCCACGGCCCGACGAAGGGCAGCGTGGCGATGTTCCGCAGCTGCTGCCTGGCCTGGTCTTCCAGCGGCACGCCGTGCACCCAGCCCTTGATCGGCGTGGTGCTGCCTTCGGCGTGGAGCCATTCGTAGTGTTGATTGCTCATCTTTTCCATTCCTTCGGTGAAGCAAGGCGCCTCCTCACCGTCATCCCAGCGCACGCTGGGATCCAGTGCCTGTCCCGTCAAGCTCGGGAGAAAGTCGCTGGGCCCCAGCGTTCGCTGGGGCGACGGCAAGGAAGCGCTCCGCCATGTGGCCTACGTCTTCAGACTCACCAACTGCTTCAGCACGCCGTCCAGGCCACCGAACACGGTCAGCTTGTCGATCTTCTCGGTGACCTTTTCCAGCGCCTCGAGCTCCTTCAGGCGCATCAGCACCGGGCTCTCCTCGATCAGGCGGGCGGTGTTGAGCAGCGAACGCGTGGCGTTCGACTCCTCGCGACGACGGATCACGTTGGCCTGGGCCGCCTTCTCCGCCTGCACCACGCTGTTGAGGATGTCCTTCATCTCGCCCGGCAGGATCACGTCCTTCACCCCGACACCGAGTACCTCGATGCCCAGCTCGACCACGCGACCACGCGCGTAGGCAAAGATGTCCGCGTCCAGCGAGGCCTTGTCGCCGAGCAGCTCGTCCAGCGTCTTGGCCGAGACCGCCTTGCGCAGGCCGTACTGCAGTTCGCGGTAGACGTAGTCGCCGTACTTGGCCACCTTGGTGCGCGCGGCGACCGGATCGGTCACGCGCAGGCTGGCGGCCAGGTTCACCCGCAGGCTCACCTTGTCGCGGGTCAGCAATTCCTGGCCCGACACCTCCAGCGACTGCACGCGCAGGTCGATCACCTCCAGCGAGACATTCCTGCGGAAGTTCCAGAACGCGTACGCGCCGGGCGCCAGCGTCTCGACCAGGGTGCTGTCGACGAACAGCAGGCCGGCCGACTCGGTCGGCACGTCCACCGTCACCGCCACCTTGGCCAGCACGCCCAACTGACGCAGGCGCTCGGCCACGCGCGGATCCACCCGCAGCGAGTCGACCAGCGATACCGTCACCACCTCGACCGCCACCAGGCCCTTCCAGTACAGCCTCCGGGTGCCCGGTGCCAGCACGTCTTCCAGCTTGCCGTTCTTCAGCACCAGACCGACCTGGTCGGTGCCGATGTCGGCGAGCACGAAGTGCTCGGCCAGCGGGCCATCGATCCGCGCCATCAGCACCTCGGCATCGCTGCCGGCGTACTCCGGGCGGACCAGTGGGTGCACGGTCACGGCCACGCGGTTGCGCGGGTCGAACACCCGGTACACGCCGGGCGCCAGCACGCGCTCGAAGCGACGGTTGCGGTACAGCAGGCCGCGCTCGCCGTCGCCGACCACGATCTGCTTGATCCAGAACATGGGGAAACTCCTTCTTCATTGACGGTTTCGATCCGCGGACAAAATCCTCCCGGCGGCAGCGGATCGAGTCGCCACCGGGATTATCTTTATCGGGGCAAAAACCACCCCTTCCCTTGCGGGATGAAAATCGCCGAGTTGATCCCGTCGGCGATTATTCGAATTAGGCGGAAACGCCCCTTGACGCGAACGGGACGGAGCTATCGCGCTGTCCACGGAGAGCCGACGCGGGAGAACCGGCCCGGCGATGTGCTGCCGATGCCCGGGTCCCGGCGGCCGTCCGCTTCGAGGGCGGCGGCCCGGTCCCGCCCCCGCTGCCCCGCACGAACCGGCTGCCTTCCTGGCGGCCGGCCCGTGCGGGGCACGGGGCGTTTCCTGGTCGGGACTTGCGTCCCTGGTGTCATGACGTGACAAGTCATGCTTGGAGCGGGAGTCGAACCCGCGACACTCGGTATCTGAAACCGATGCTCTACCCGACTGAGCTATCCAGTAGCTGACGTTGCCGGAATCGAACCGGATGCAGCCTGCGCTGCTGCCCTCCCCTGGACCAACGTCATCGTGGAACACCGTCCGCCGGCCCTCGGCATACGCATCACGGCAGCGCCGCGCGCACCGGGCGGGCCTTGGGAACCCGCACCGCTGAAGGCTTTTGAGTCGATGCTTCGCATGACCGGCTGTCGCCAACCGGCCATTCGTGCAGGTCGCAAGCGACCCTGTCCGTGGGAATCCATTTCAAGCACAGCCCGCGCCGAAGCATCGGGACGCAGCGCACCTGCGCCGGTAGCAGCCGTGCCCCTGCCCCGGCTGGATACAGCCGGATGCTTCAGGGCGAGATGGATGACCTCAAAACTTTTCGGGGCATGAAGATCCCTTTCGAACGCCACAAACAAAACGCCCCCGGGTGGGAACCCGAGGGCGTTCGCTTGAGCCTCGGGAGATCGGGGTGACCGATCTCCGCAGGCGGGATCAGTCGAGGTGGGGCAGACGCCCTTCGAACCAGCGGCGCAGCGGCAGCGCGCACACGCCCGCATCGCGCTTCAGGAGCGATGTGCTTGGCATATGGGCGATGAGGCAATACGCGTTCATGGCTCGACTCGAAGAAAAGGGAATTACCGCCCACAAGGGGTCGGAGGCCGCGAAGATTACGCGCGGCATTTCGTCATTGCAAGCACTTTTTTCGATTAATTTTCGGGACGCCGATTAATCGACCGAAAAAGCGGGCATTACAGCCAGCCTTTCTGCCGTGCCAGACGATACGCCTCGATGCGATTGCCGACACCGAGCTTGCCGATCGCCTCGGACAGGTAATTGCGCACGGTGCCGTGCGACAGGTGCAGCTGGGTGGCGATGTCGCTGGCACTCTGGCCTTCGCCGGCCAGGCGCAGCACCTGGCGCTCGCGATCGTTGAGCGGATCGGCCTCCGACCAGGCGTCCAGCGCCAGTTGCGGATCGATCGAGCGCCCGCCGCGATGGACCATGCGCAGCGCCTCGGCCAGGTTCTCCGCCGGCGCGTCCTTCAGCAGGTAGCCGGACACGCCCGCCTCCAGCGCGCGACGCAGGAAGCCGGGGCGGGCGAAGGTGGTGACGATGATCACCTTGATCGGCAGCTCGTGACGCTGGATGCGCTGGGCCAGCTCCAGCCCGGTGAGCCCGGGCATCTCGATGTCGGTGACCAGCACGTCCGGCTTCAGCCGCTGGAGCTCGCGCCAGGCCGCCTCGCCGTCCGGCGCGCTGCCCAGCACCTCGATGTCGCTTTCCAGGTTGAGCAGCGCCGAGAGCGCGCCGCGCACCATCGCCTGGTCCTCGGCCAGCATCACGCGGATCATGCGGCGCTCCCGGCCGCGTGACGGCGCGTGCCAGCATCGGCTGGCGGTTGTGCGGAGATCGCCATCGGTACGGCAACGGTGATCGTGGTGCCTTTGCGCAGCGGGGAATCGATGACCAGGCTCCCGCCCAGGGCACGCATCCGCTCGCGCATGCCACTGATGCCGTTGCCATGCGCGGCCAGCCCGCCGCAACCGTTGTCGCTGATCCGCATCCTGAATTCGCCTTCCTCGCTGGAGATCTCGATGCGCGCCTCGGTGGCGCGCGCGTGTCGGTGGATGTTGGTGACTGCCTCGCGCAGCACCAGCGCGAGCGGCGCCTCGACCTCGCGTGGCAGCGCCAGCGATTCGGGCGTACCGCCGCCGAGCAGGATGCCGGACGCCTCAAGCATCAGGCGCGCGGAAATCAGTTCGGCGGCCAGGTCGCCACGACGCATGCCGGTGACCGCGGCGCGCACCTCGCCCAGCGCATGGCGGGCCACGCGCTCGACCTCTTCCATCTCGCGCTGCGCCGCGTTCGCATCACGCAGGGCCAGCTTGCGCGCCAGCTCCGACTTGATCGCCACCAGCGACAGCGTATGGCCGAGCAGGTCGTGCAGATCACGGCCGATGCGCTCGCGCTCGGCCAGCGTGGCCAGCCGGCGCACCTCCTCCTGCGACAGCCGCAGCTCGGCGTCGCGGCGCACGCCACGCATGTAGATGAAGTTGCTGAAGCCGCCGAACAGCGAGGTCATGGGCACCACCAGCAGCAGGCTCTTGTGGCCGTCGATCAGCAGCACCTCGGGCACGGCAAGCAGCGACGCCACCGCCACCGCGAGCAGCCACAACCGCCAGGAAGGATGAAACGCCAGGTTGATGCTGGCGATCATCAGATAGATGAAGGCGGCGCTGTTGAGCGGCCACAGCAAGAGGCCGATCGCCACCAGCCCGGCGGCGTTCACCACCATCTGCCGTACCGGCATGATGTACATGCGGATGTAGAAGAACAGGTAGAACACCAGCGAGAGCAGGGTCGGACCCATCCAGTGCCAGCTGAAGCCTTTCTCCAGGGGGAGCATGATCACCGCGATGAACGAAAACAGCTGCAACCCGGCCTGCCAGCGCAGGTAGGTGGGTGAGCGCAGCTGGCCGAGCAGCGACTCGGGATCGGGCCGGAACAGGCGGTGGAAGGCCCCGGCGAAAGGCCTTTGCCGGACGCACGGCGCCACGGAATGCATCGGCGTGCTCATGCGGCACTCCTGCCCGCGGCGGGGAGAGACACGACGGCCGCGGCCTCTGCCTCGCCCTGTTCCGGCGCAACGATCGGCTCGACCGCCGGCGCGCGCACCCGGATGGTGAGATGGGTGCCGCGCCCGCGCGGCGAATCGATCGCCAGTTGCCCGCCCAGCGAACGCACCCGCTCACGCATGCCGCGCAGACCGTTGCCGTCCTCGGCGATGCCGCCGCGGCCGTTGTCGCAGATCTCCATCACCACGTCGCCGTGGTCGCAGCGCAGACGGATCCGCGCCTCGCTGGCGCGGGCATGCCGCACGATGTTGGTCGAAGCCTCGCGGATCACCAGCGCCAGGTGGCGTTCCACGTCTTCGGGCAATGCCGACACGCCCAGCTCGTAATCCAGGTGCACCCGCGACGAGGCCAGCAACAGGCGCGCCGAGGCCAGCTCCGCGGCAAGGTCGGTGGCGCGGATGCCGGTCACCGCCGCACGCACCTCGGCCAGCGCGTGCCGGGCCACCGCCTCGGCCTCGCTCATCTCGCGCCGCGCCGCCTCGCTGTCGCGGTCGAACAACTTGCGCGACAGCTCCAGCTTCAGCGTGATCAGCGACAGCGTGTGACCGAGCAGATCGTGCAGGTCGCGACCGATCCGCTCGCGCTCGGCAGTGGCGGCAAGCCGGCGCACCTCTTCGTGCGACAGGCGCAGCTCGGCATCCTTCTCGCTGCTGGTCGTCTCGGCGTTGATGATCAGGCCGATGATGTAGGTGACGATCGGCATCGTGAACGTGGCCTGCCATGGGTAGTGCAGCAGCCAGGCCTCGGCAAGCAAGGCCACGTTGAGCCCGGCGAGGGCCAGCATGTAGGTGCGGAACGACATCCGGCAGACGCGCAGCATCACGCAGCCGAACACGAAGTAGGTCAGGCCGCTGGGATACCAGGGCAGCAGCACCATGCACAGCACCAGCATCCCCGCCGCGTAGATGGGCGAAGCGCGGCGCGAGGCGATGCAGCACATGCCGTACAGCGCCAGGAACACCGGGTAGGACAGCAGCGTGAGCAATACCCAGCGCAGGTTCCACGCGTCGCGGTCGAACACCGGGGTGATGAAGATCCAGGCCGACCACAGCAGGTGCACCGCATCGGTCCACGGCGACTTGCCGCGAGACACGCTTTCGGCCACCAGCGAGTCCGGCGCCGGCTTCATCCAGGCAGGCAGGTTTGCAAGGCGCATGATCGGTCCCCTGCCGGTCGGGCGCACGGAGGCGGAAGCCATCAGCCTACCCGGCGCAGGCGGCGGGCCGCCAGCACGAGGAAAGCCGCCGCGAACGCAGCCAGCGCCAGCACGTGCGGCCACAGCGCGCCCTGGCCCATGCCGACCGCCGCCAGGGTGAGCTGGTTCAGGTGGTAGCTCGGCCACACCGGCGCCATCGCCTGCAGCGGCTTGGGCAGCATGCTCAACGGCAGCCACAGGCCGGACAGGAAGGCCATCGGAAGGTAGACCAGGTTGAGCAGGCCGGGCGCGCCCTGCCCCTTGATCAGGGTGCCGACGAACATGCCCAGCGCGCAGAACGGCAGCACGCCGAAGGCACCGGCCAGCAGCATCGCCAGCACCCGCGCCGGCGACAGGGTGACCCCGCCGAGGGTCAGGCCGAGGGTTAGCAGCAGCGCCGCCACCAGTGTGGCCATGCCCATCGCCATCACCATCTTGCCGAGCAGGTAGGCCCCGGGCGGCATCGGCAGCGCGCGCTTGAGGGTGAGCAGGCCGCCCTCGCGTTCGATCGCCAGCGACGCACCGAAGCCGAACAGGCCCGGGCCGATCACGCCGAAGGTGGTGTAGCTGGCCAGCAGATAGCGCGAGGCATCGCTGCCGGAATGGTTCAGCAGCACGCCGAACATCAGGTAGAACACGGTGGAGAACAGCGTCACCGGCAGGATGAAAGAGGGCGCGCGCAGGTAACGCAGGCACTCGCTGCGGATCTCTTGCAGGTAGGCGCCGGCGACTCGGCGCGGCGACATCGTGATTGTGGCGTCCATCAGGCGGCCTCCCGGTCCTGGCGGCTGAGTTCGACGAAGGCTTCGGCCAGGCCGGCACGACGCACTTCCAGTTCCGACAGAGCGGTGTCGGCGTCGAGCAGGCGACGCAGCACCGACTCGGCGGCGGCGGTGGTGACCACCAGCCGCCCCTCCTCGCGCTGGGCGGCGGCAACGTGGGTCCAGCCCGCCACCGCCTCGGCGTCGAGGTCGCTCAGGCAGCGGATGCGGGTCATGCCGACGCGACCGCGCAGGTCGTCCACGCTGCCTTCGGTGAGCACCCGCCCCTGCCCCATCACCACCACCCGCTGGGCCAGCGCTTCGGCCTCCTCCAGGTAATGCGTGGTCAGCACCACGGCGCAGCCCTCGCCGACCAGCGTGCGGATCGCCGCCCACAGCTTCTGTCGGGCCTCGATGTCCATGCCCACGGTCGGTTCATCCAAGAACAGCAGGTCCGGCCGCCCGCACAGCGCCAGCGCGAACTGCACCCGCCGCTGCTGGCCGCCGGAAAGCTTGCCGTAGGGCCGGGTCAGCAGGTCGTCGACGCCGGCCAGCCCGGCGCTCTCGGCCAGCGGCCGCGGCGCCGGGTAATAGCTGGCCGTCAAGCGCAGCAGCTCACCCACGCGCAGTGTCGCCGGCAGCGCCGCCGATTGCAGCATCACGCCGATGCGGCGACGGGAGGCGACATCCTGCGGATCCCGACCGAACAGCCGTGCCTGGCCGGACTGCGGCCGCACCAGGCCGAGCAACACGCCGATCGAGGTGCTCTTGCCGGCCCCGTTGGGGCCGAGCAGGGCCAGCAGCTCGCCGGGGCGCACGGCCAGGTCGAGCGCGTCCAGGGCGGTGAGCGCGCCGTAGCGCTGGGTGACGCCGACGAGCTCGGCAACGGGGGGCATCGAGGGGTTCATGCAGGCCTCCTTGGGATGGTCACAAAACTAGCCATGGCAGGCACTTGCGGCCACTCGCGGACATCAGCCGACGCACCTGACAGGCGTCATGCGGGGTACCGGGAAAAGGCCCCTCGCGCTATGCTCGGGGGATGCCTGAAGCCCGTCAGCCCTTATGCGGCGGTGCGTCAGACGGCCCGAAAGGCCTGCGGGAAGCGCGCCGCGCGCGGTGCGGCGTTCCCGCCCATATCACGAATCCACCGGCCTGCTTTGCGTTGGGAGCGAGGCGCCGTTGGAGGTTGAGGAGGAGCGTTATGCACGTCATTGAACAGCTGCGCGAACTGCGCGATTTCGGCGGCAAGCCGCGGACCACCGGTCTGGACGATGCCACCATCGAGCGCATGGCCGCGCAGGATCCGATGCTCGGGCAGGCGGTATCCGAGGCGGTGTCGCGCCATCGCGAACTGCGCGCGGACCTGGCCGATTTCCTGAAGCTCGACGAGGCCGAGCAGTTGGCCCGCGCCCAGGCCGGCTACGTCAATTTCTATCCCGACGACGCGATCAACCCGTACCTGCCGGCCGCCGCGCGCGGCCCGTGGGTCGTCACCCTGAAGGGTGCCGTGATCCACGACAACGGCGGCTACGGCATGCTCGGCTTCGGTCACAACCCGCCGGCGGTGCTGGAGGCGATGAGCCGGCCGCAGGTGATGGCCAATGTGATGACCCCGAGCGTGGCGCAGATGCGCGCCTCCGAGGCGCTGCGCCGCGAGATCGGCCGCACCCGCGGCGGCTGCCCGTACGACCGCTTCCTGTGCCTGAACTCCGGCTCCGAGGCGGTCAGCCTGGCCGGCCGCTTCGCCGACGTGAACACCAAGCTGATGACCGACGAGGGCGGCGCCCACGCCGGCCGCAAGGTCAAGCGCATCGCGGTGCGCGGCGCGTTCCACGGCCGCACCGAGCTGCCGGCGCTGTACTCGGACTCCACCCGCAAGACCTACCTGCAGCACCTGGGCAGCTTCAAGCATCACAACGACCAGCTGATCATCGTCGAGCCGTACAACGTCGAGCAGCTGGAGCAGGCGTTCGCCGAGGCCGACAAGCAGGGCTGGCACATCGAGGCGATGTTCCTCGAGCCGGTGATGGGCGAAGGCGACCCCGGCCGCGCGGTGACGCCGGAGTTCTACGAAGCGGCCCGCCGCCTGACCCGGGCGCACGGCACGCTGCTGCTGGTCGACTCGATCCAGGCCGGCCTGCGCGCCCACGGCGTGCTGTCGATCGTCGACTACCCGGGCTTCCAGCAGTTCGAGGCGCCGGACATGGAGACCTACTCCAAGGCGCTGAACGCCGGTCAGTACCCGATGTCGGTGCTGGCGGTGAACGAGCGCACCGCCAAGCTGTACCGCAAGGGCATCTACGGCAACACCATGACCGCCAACCCGCGCGCGCTGGACGTGGCCTGCGCCACGCTGGGCATGCTGGACGACGCCGTGCGCACCAACATCCGCGAGCGCGGCCAGGAGTTCGTGGCCAAGCTCAACGCGCTGAAGGACGAGCTGGGCGGGCTGATCACCAAGGTGCAGGGCACCGGCCTGCTGTTCTCCTGCGAGCTGGCGCCGCAGTTCAAGTGCTACGGCGAGAACTCCACCGAGGAGTACATGCGCGAGCAAGGCATGGGCGTGATCCACGGCGGCACCAACTCGCTGCGCTTCACCCCGCACTTCCAGGTGACCAGTGCCGAGGTGGACCTGGTGGTGGCGAGCGTGAAGCAGGCGCTGCTGCACGGGCCGAAGCGCGCGCAGGCCGAGGCGGCGTAACGCCCCTCTCCTGCCGTCGCGACGAAGGGCGCGCCCGGCCGGGCGCGCCCTTTTTCATGCCGGTCGCGGGCCCACCTTCACCGGCGGGGTCTCCGGCACCTGCACGATCGCGAACAGCCCCAGCAGCGCCGCGCCGGTCATGTACCAGGCCGGCGCCAGCGGGTTGCCGGTGACCCGGATCAGCCACGCCAGCATGAACTGGGTGGCGCCGCCGAACACCGAGATCGCCAGCGCGTACATCAGCGCGAAGCCGCCGGAGCGGATCCGCGCCGGCAGCGACTCGGTGACCGACACCAGCATGGTGCCCGTACACAGCGTGGAGGCCACCGTGAGGATGCCGGTGACCGCGTAGAGCACCGGACCGCCCGGCGCGTGCTGCAGCCACCAGAACGCCGGCAGGATGGCCACCAGCAGCACGATCCACGGCGCCAGCATCACCGGCTTGCGGCCGAAGCGGTCGGACAGCCAGCCGCTGAGCGGGTCGCAGCACAGGCCGCACAGGCCGACCATCGCCGTGGCGCCCAGCGCGATGCGCTCGGGCAGGCCCAGCGTGGTGCTGGCGTAGGTGGTCATGTACTCCAGCACGTAGTTGGCGGTGGTCGCCGCCGCCAGCATCGCCAACCCGAGCAGCGCCAGCCGCAGCGGATGGGCGCCGTGGCCGGCGGCGGCTGCCGGCTGCAGCTGCGGCACGTGGGTTTCGGCCAGCGTGCGCCGCATCACCAGCGCGAACGGCACGATCACCGCGCCCAGCCCAAGCGCCACGCGCCAGCCCCAGGCGTCGAGCTGGGCCGGGGTCAGCAGGTGCGCCAGCGCCATGCCGACCAGCCCGGCGACCAGCACCGCGAAGTCCGCGCTCATCGCCTGCATCGCGATGTACAGCCCGCGCCGGTGCAGCGGCGCGGCCTCCATCAGGAAGGCGGTGCTGGGGCCCACCTCGCCGCCCAGCGCGAAGCCCTGCAGCAATCGCAGCAGCACCACCAGCACCGGTGCCGCCACGCCGATGGACGCATACGGCGGCACCAGCGGCAGCCCGATCACCGCCACGCCGATCAGCACGAACGACAGCAGCATCGCCGGCTTGCGGCCGCGCCGGTCGCCCATGCGCCCGATCACCCAGGCGCCCAGCGGCCGGGTCAGGAATCCGGCGCCGAAAGTGGCCAGCGAGGCGAGCAGGCTGACCGCCGGCTCGTCGGAGGGAAAGAAGCTGCGGCCGATCTGCACCGCGAAGAACGCGTAGGTGACGAAGTCGTAGAGCTCGATCGCGTTGCCTGCCGCCACGGCGGCGATCTGCCGCGCCGGCAGCCCGGCCGCGGCGGTCGCTGATCCGGCCATACCCGTCCCCCCTGCGCCCATCCCCGGCCGGCAGCATGGGCGACACCCGGCATGGCTGGCAAACACACGCCCACACCCGGCCCGGCGCCACGCATGAAATTGCGGTAGCGCGCGCCGGGCTTCCGGCGCGAGACTGCGCTGCCGGCAGCCGCCGGTCACTTCGGGAGGATCGCACCATGGGCAAACCGTTCCGTCTGCTGCTAGCCGCCTCGCTCACCGTCGCCGGCGCCCTCGTCCTGTCCACGCCGGTGGTCGCGGCCGCCAAGCCGATGACCGCGCAGCAACAGCGCATGACCGACTGCAACAAGCAGGCTGCCGGCAAGAAGGGCGACGAGCGCAAGGCCTTCATGAAGTCCTGCCTCAAGGGTGGCGCCGCGGCGCCGGGCAAGATGACCCAGCAGGAAAAGATGAAGAAGTGCAACGTCGACGCCAGCAAGCAGGGGCTCAAGGGCGACGCCCGCAAGAGCTTCATGAGTACCTGCCTGAAGGGCTGAAGCCACCCGCGCAGGCCGGTGCGGATGCACGCGCCGGCCTGCGTCGATAAGCTTGGGCGCTGCCCGCGACGCGCCGCGTCGCCTCAATGCCAGGTTGCCCCATGTCCGTCGTCGAAGTGCGCCACCCGCTCATCCAGCACAAGCTCGGCCTGATGCGCCGGGCCGGCATCAGCACCAAGGATTTCCGCGAGCTGGCCTCGGAAGTGGCCGCCCTGCTGACCTACGAGGCGACCAAGGACCTGGAGACCGTCGAGCAGGCGATCGACGGCTGGGCCGGCCCGCTCACGGTGCAGCAGATCAAGGGCAAGAAGATCACCATCGTGCCGATCCTGCGCGCGGGCCTGGGCATGCTGCCGGGCGTGCTCGACCTGATCCCCGCCGCCAAGGTCAGCGTGGTCGGGCTGCAGCGCGACGAGGAAACGCTCAAGCCGGTGACCTACTACGAGAAGCTCACCGGCCGCATGGACGAACGCATCGCGCTGATCGTCGACCCGATGCTGGCCACCGCCGGTACCCTGCTGGCCACCGTGGACATGCTCAAGGCCGCGGGCTGCAAGCGGATCAAGGGGCTGTTCCTGGTCGCCGCGCCGGAGGGCCTCGCGCGCATGGAAGCCGCGCACCCCGACGTCGAGATCTTCACCGCGGCCATCGACCAGCGGCTCAACGAGCACGGCTACATCCTGCCGGGCCTGGGCGATGCCGGCGACAAGATCTTCGGTACCAAGCAGTTGCCCGACGGGGACTGAACCGACACCCCCTTTCCTCCGGCGCCGACTCGGCGCAGAGTGTTGCGATGTCGACGGGCGTCGGCATCGCCGTACGCAACGCTCCGGGGGGAGCTTTAGCGAAACTGTCGCAATAAGTTGCTAGCGTCCGGCGCGTCACGGATCCACAAGGGATCCCGCCAGAGGGGACTACAACATGCAGGGAATGAACGTGCGGCGCGCCGTGATGGCGACGCTGACCGGATTGGCGTTGTCGTTTTCGGCCTACGCCAGCGATCTGGAAATCAACCAGTTCCGCGTCCGCGGACCGGCCGGCGGCAACGACGAATTCGTCGAACTGATCAACGCCGGCCCGACCGCGATCGACGTGTCGGGCTACAAGCTCAACGCCTCCAATGCCAGCGGCACGGTCGGCACGCGGCTGACCTTGCCGGCCGGCACCAGCATCGCGCCGGGCTGCCACCTGCTGCTGACCAACGCGGCCAGCAGCGGCTACTCCGGCAGCGTGGCCGGTGACCTGACCTACAACACCGGCGTCACCGACACCGGCGGCCTGGCGATCCTGGATGCCGCCGGCACCGTGCTCGACCAGGTCGGCCTGAGCAGCGGCTCGGCCTACCAGGCCGGCACGCCGCTGGCCTCGCTGGGCTCGAGCAACTCGGACACCTCCTACATCCGCACCACCAATGCCGCCGGCCTGCCGAACAACAGCGGCGACAACAGCGCCGACTTCGTCACGCTGAGCCCGAGCGCACCGCACAACAGCGCCAGCCCGTGCGTGGCGATGGGCGCCAGCGTGTCGATCGCCGACGCCAGCGCCACCGTGACCGGCGCCGGCGACGTGCAGATGCCGTTCACCGTGACCCTGTCCGAACCGGCTCCGGCCGGCAGCGGCGTCACCGTGCACGTGGCCACCGCCGACGACACCGCCTCGGCCGCCGCGGGCGACTACGACGCGCTCGACACCGACGTCACCGTCGCGCCGGGCCAGAGCTCGGCCAGCTTCGATGTCACCGTGCACGGCAGCAGCGTCGGCAAGGCCGATCGCGCGTTCACCGTGAACCTCAGCAACCCGAGCGGCGGCTACACCCTGGCCCGTGCCAGCGCGATCGGCGCGATCCTCTACGACATCCCGGTCACCGCCGAGCTGTACGAGATCCAGGGCCGCGAGCAGACCTCGCCGCTGCTCGGCAAGCGCGTGATCACCCACGACAACGTGGTCACCGCGGTGGGCCCGGCCGGCTTCACCATGCAGACGCCGGACGCCCGCGCCGATGCCGATCCGCTGACCTCCAACGGCCTGTACGTGTTCACCGGCAGCGCCCCGACCGTGGCGGTCGGCGACGTGGTCGACGTGAACGGGCGGATCGACGACTACTACCACCTGACCGAGCTGAAAAGCCCGGAGATCACCGTGGTATCGCACGGCGCGAAGCTGCCGAAGGCGGTCGAGTTCGACGCCGGCACGCCGTCGATGGATCCCGACCACCTGTCCTGCGGTGCGACCAACTTCCAGTGCTTCATGAGCATGCGCGTGCATGTGCGCCACGGCATGATCAACACCGGCAACAAGCGCTTCAGCGGCGAGCCGTATGCCGAGGTGAGCATCACCGCCAGCGGCCGGCGCTCGCTGCGCGAGCCGGGCGTGGTGTACGGCGTGCCGGTGCCGGCGGGCGTGGACCTGCCGAACTGGGACGGCAACCCGGAAGTGTTCAAGATGAACACCGCCGACTTCGGCGCGGTACCCATGAACACCCCGTTCAATGCCGGCTCCACCTTCGAGGCCACGGGCGTCATCTCCTATGACTTCGGCGCCTACACCCTGATCCCGACCACGTTCCGCCTGACCCGCGCCGTCGAACTGCCGCGCCCGGTCGACAAGGCGCCGCCGATCGCCCTGCGCATCGGCGCGCTCAACACCGAGCGCTTCTGCGACTCGACCTTCGACACCACCTACACCTGCAGCGGCGCCAGCTCCGAGCCGACCGAGGCCGAGGTGCAGCTGAAGATCGAGCGGCTGTCGGCCTATATCGGCGGCGTGCTGCGCCTGCCGGACGTGCTGTCGGTGGAGGAGGTGAAGAACCTGCCGCTGCTGCAGCGCCTGGCCAAGCAGTTGGGCGACGACTACGGCGCGAGCTACGACGCCTACCTGATGGAAGGCCACGACCCCAGCGGCATCGATGTCGGCTTCCTGGTCCGCACCGACCGCGTGAAGGTGCTCTCGGTACGCCAGCTGGCCGCCGACGAGACCTGGGACGACAACGGCAGCACGGCGTACATCCATGACCATCCGCCGCTGCTGCTGACCGCCCAGGCCGGCCTGATGCGCTTCCAGGTGATCTCGGTGCACACCAAGGCGCGGCAGAAAGTCGATGGCAGCGGCAGCGCCACCGATCGCGACCGCGAAAAGCGTTTTCTGCAGGCCAAGTCGATCGCCACCCAGGTGCAGTTGCTGCAGCAGGCCTCGCCGCTGACCCCGCTGATGGTGGTGGGCGACTTCAACAGCTACCAGTTCAGCGACGGCTTCGTTGACATGGTCGGGCTGATCTCCGGCCGCTACCAGGACAGCCAGAACCTGCTGAAGCTGGGCGAGCCGAACATCGTGCATCCGGCGCTGTGGAACGCGGTGGAGTCGGTGCCCAGCAACGATCGCTACTCGTTCCAGTTCACGCAGAACTTCGGCGAGATCCAGGGCTACACCAAGGCCGGCTCGGGCAACTCCGGCCGCTCGGTGCCGACCTTCCAGGTGCTGGACCACGCGCTGCTGAACCTGCCGGCCCGCTGGCGCTTCATGCGCATGCAGTACGGCCGCGCCGACCTCGACGCGCCGGTGCAGACGGCCGATGACGCGGCCAGCGCCACCGGCATCGACAAGGCGATCGGTGTCTCCGACCACGACGGTTTCGTGGTGGAGCTGCTCGATCCGTCGCTGGTGTTCGGCCACGGCCATCACCGCCACGATCGCCATGGCGATCACGACAGGGATCACCGCGACAACGGCCACCACATCCACTGATCTGGCCGCGCTTCAACGCAAAAGGCCACGCCCGGCAACGGGCGTGGCCTTTCCTTTTGCGGCGAAACGCTGCCGGGTGGAACTCAGGCCCGGTGCGCGACGGCCGCCCCGGCAAAGCGGTCGGTGGCCTCCACCAGCTCGTGCAGGATGCCCGGCTCGAACGCCGAGTGACCGGCGTCCTGCACGATGCGCAGATCCGCCTCCGGCCAGGCGCGATGCAGGTCCCAGGCGCTGCGCAACGGACACACCACGTCGTAGCGGCCCTGCACGATCACCGCCGGGATCCTGCGGATGCGATCGACATGGCGAAGCAACTGGTCGTCGTGCTCGAAGAAGCCGCCGTGCACGAAGTAGTGGCACTCGATGCGGGCGAAGGCCAGTGCGAATTCGTCTTCGCCGCTGGCGTCGATGTGGCCCTGGTCCTGCCACAGGAAACTGGTGGCCCCTTCCCACACCGACCACGCGCGCGCCGCAGCCAGCTGCCCGGCGCGATCGCCACCGGTGAGGCGGCGGTGATAGGCGCTCATCAGATCGCCGCGTTCAGCCTCCGGGATGGCCGAGAGATAGGTCTCCCAGGCATCCGGATACAGCGCGTCGGCACCCTTCTGGTAGAACCACTCCAGCTCCCAGCGCCGCAGCATGAAGATGCCGCGAAGCACCAGTTCGCTGACCCGGTCCGGATGGGATTCGGCATAGGCCAGCGCCAGCGTCGAGCCCCACGAGCCGCCGAACACCTGCCAGCGGTCGATGCCCAGCTGCTCGCGCAACCGCTCGATGTCGGCGACCAGGTGCCAGGTGGTGTTGTCGGTCAGCTCCGCGTGCGGAGTGGAGCGGCCGCAGCCACGCTGATCGAACAGCACGATGCGGTAGCGTGCCGGATCGAAGAAGCGCCGGCACTTCGGGTTCACGCCGCCGCCCGGGCCGCCATGCAGGAACACCACCGGTTTGCCGTTCGGATTGCCGCTCTGCTCGTAGTACAGCGTGTGCAGGTCCGATACCTTGAGGAAGCCGCTGTCGAACGGCTCGATCTCGGGATACAGCGAACGACGCTCCTGCGACATGCGGTGCTCTCCTTCCGGCGGATGGGGGCCGATTAGGCTAGCACGCAGCCGCCGTCGGGCTCATCGCGGTACGCGCAGCGCCGACTCCCGCAGCGCCTCGTCATGGCGTACCTCATCGGTTTCGGCCAGGTTCTCCGCTTCCAGCACCTGGGTGCCGGGCAACGGGTGGATACCGCCGTGCGGCGGGTGGGCGCCCTCGATGGACTCGGGGTCGACGGGTGTCTTCATGGTTGCTTCCTTGTCGGATCAGGTCAGGCCCTGAGCCGGCCCTAGATCGGCTCAGGTGCGAACAGCTTGCCGGGATTGAGTATGCCCTGCGGGTCGAACGCCCGACGCACGCCACGCATCAGCGCGATCTCCGCCGCGCCACGGGTACTGTCCAGATACGGGAGCTTGACCAGGCCGATGCCGTGCTCGGCCGAGATGCTGCCGCCGAACTGCTGCAGCGTGGCGGCCAGCCGCTTGGTGACCTGCTCGCACTGGGCGATGAAGGCCGCGTCGTCCAGGTCGTCCGGTTTGAGCACGTTGATGTGCAGGTTGCCGTCGCCGATGTGGCCGAACCAGACCACCTCGAACTGCGGGTACTCGCGGCCGAGCAGCTCCTGCATCGCCTGCAGGAAGGCCGGCACCGCGCTGATCCGCACCGACACGTCGTTCTTGTACGGCTTGCGCGGCGCCACGCTCTCGGTGATGCCCTCGCGCAGCCGCCACAGCGCGGCAGCCTGGGCCTCGCTCTGGGCAATCACCCCGTCGAGGATCCAGCCCTGTTCCACGCCCGCCTCGAAGGCGGCCAGCGCGGCCTCCTGCGCCGCCTCGTCGGCGGCGTCGAACTCGGTCACAACGTAGTACGGATAGTCGCCGTCCAGTGCGCGCTGGGCGCCGTGCGCCAGCACGTGGCGCAACGCCACATCGGTGAAGAACTCGAACGCCTGCAGCAACAGCCGCGACTGGAACAGCGCGAACACCTGCATCAGCGCATCCAGGTCCGGCAGCGCCAGCAGCATCACCTGCGCGGGCGGCGGCGGGTTGGTCAGCCTGACCGTAGCCTCGACCACGATGCCCAGCGTGCCCTCCGAGGCGATCATCAGCTGGCGCAGGTCGTAGCCGCTGGAGTTCTTGATCAGGCCGCGGTTGAGCTCGAGCCGCTCGCCGGCGGCGGTGACCACGGTGAGTCCGGCGATCCACTCGCGGGTGTTGCCGTAGCGGATCACCCGGATGCCGCCGGCATTGGTGGCGATGTTGCCGCCGATGGTGCACGAGCCGCGCGCGGCGAAATCGACCGGATAGACCAGCCCGTGCGCCTTCGCCGCGTCCTGCAGGGCCTGCAGGGGCATGCCGGCCTGCACGGTGAGCGTGCGGTCGACCGGGTCGAAGGCCAGCATCCGGTTCATCCGTTCCAGGCTCAGCACCAGCTCGCCGTTCGCCGCCACCGCGCCGCCGGACAGCCCGGTGCGCCCGCCCGAGGGCACCACGGCCACGCCGTGCCCGCTGGCCCAGCGCATCACCTCCTGCACCTCCTCCACGCTGGCCGGCAGCGCGATGGCCAGCGGCGCGGGCGCCCAGCGGCGGGTCCAGTCGCGGCCGTAATGCTCCAGGTCCGCCGCGTCGGTGAGCAGGCGCAGGGCTGGCAGGCGGGTGGCGAGATCGGCGAGTCGGGAATCGGTCATGGAGTCGTCCTGGCGCAGGCGGTTAGGGTGACATCGGGCCGCAGGCCGGTCCAGTGGTGCGGTGCCGCATTCCCGCCGCGGCTCTGGCATAGTGGTGACTTTCCCGCCCGTCCGGACCCGGCATGAAGACCTCGTTCCCGAAGCAAGACATCAAGGTGCTGCTGCTCGAAGGCGTCAGCCAGAACGCCGTGGAAACCTTCCGCCAGGCCGGCTACACGCAGATCGAGTACCACCAGAAATCGCTGCCGGAGGCCGAGCTGAAGGCCCGCGTGGCCGAGGCGCACATCGTCGGCATCCGCTCGCGCAGCCATCTCACCGCCGAGGTGCTGGCCGAGGCCAAGCGGCTGATCGCGATCGGCTGCTTCTGCATCGGCACCAACCAGGTGGACCTGCAGACCGCCAAGACACTGGGCGTACCGGTGTTCAACGCGCCCTACTCCAACACCCGCAGCGTGGCCGAGCTGGTGCTGGCCGAGGCGATCATGCTGCTGCGCGGCATCCCGCAGAAGAACGCGCTGTGCCACCGCGGCGGCTGGACCAAGTCGGCGCTGGGCAGCTACGAGGCACGCGGCAAGACGCTCGGCGTGATCGGCTACGGCCACATCGGCACCCAGGTCGGCGTGCTGGCCGAATCACTGGGCATGCAGGTTATCTTCCACGACATCGAGTCGAAGCTGTCGCTGGGCAACGCCCGCGCCGCGGCGAGCCTGGACGACCTGCTGGAGCGCTCCGACGTGGTCACCCTGCACGTGCCGGAGACGCCCGCCACGCAGAACATGTTCGGCGCCGCGCAGATCGCCAGGATGCGCAAGGGCGCGCTGCTGATCAACGCCTCGCGCGGCACCGTGGTGGACATCGATGCGCTGGCCGAGGCCTTGCGCACGGAGCACCTGGCCGGCGCGGCGATCGACGTGTTCCCGGCCGAGCCGAAGGGCAACGACGATCCGTTCGTCTCGCCGCTGATCGGCATGGACAACGTGATCCTCACCCCGCACATCGGCGGCTCCACGCTGGAGGCGCAGGACAACATCGGCATCGAGGTGGCGGCCAAGCTGGTGCGCTACAGCGACAACGGCTCGACCCTGTCGGCAGTGAATTTCCCCGAGGTGTCGCTGCCCGAGCATCCGCGCAGCCGCCGCCTGCTGCACATCCACCGCAACGTGCCGGGCGTGCTCTCGCGTATCAACGAGCTGTTCTCGGCGGGCAACATCAACATCGATGCGCAGTTCCTGCAGACCGACCCGGACGTCGGCTACGTGGTGATCGACGTGTCCGCCGACGAGGCCCAGGCCAGCGCGCTCAAGGACCAGTTGGCCGCGATCCAGGGCACGTTGCGCACGCGGGTTCTCTACTGACGCCGGTTGCCGGATGCCTGCCCCGCGAGGCAGGCATCCGGCACCATCCAACGGCGTATGGTGCCGCTACGGTCACTCGCCGGGAGCGCCGGAAACCGGGATCTGGTTCACGCGGGCAGGCCGTTCCTGGCCCCGGCATTCAAGTCCGGGGCAGTGCATGCCGATAGGCCGCCTCCCCCGCTTCCCTGCGATCTCCCATGCGTTTCCGCTTTCGCGACCTCCGTATTGCCGTACGGCTGAGCCTGCTTGGCCTGATCATGCTGATCGCCACCGCCCTGGTCGGCATCGGTGGCTGGCGTGGTCTGGTCCGGACCCACACCCTGCAGCAGGACTCCGCCAGGACTGCCGCGGCCTTTGCCGCTGCGGTCGACACGGCCCGCGTGGCCCAGGTGGATTTCAAGAAGCAGGTGCAGAACTGGAAGGACACGCTGCTGCGCGGCAATGACCCGGCTGCGTTCACCAAATACCACGGCGAGTTCACCTCCCAGAGCGACCGCGTGGACGCCGATCTGGCATCGCTGAAGAAACAGATGGCCGCGCTCGACCTGGACACCCGCGGCGTCGACGCCGCCCTGGCCACCCACGGCGAACTGCAGAAACGCTACGAGGAAGCCCTGCAGCATTACGACGGCCGCAAACCGGACAGCGTGCATGTGGTCGATGGCCTGGTCAAAGGCATGGACCGGCCGCCCACCGATGCGATCGACGCGCTGGTCAACGGCATGAAGACCGCGGCTACGGCGGCGAGCCGCCGCATTGACGGTCAGAGCGAGGACGCCTATCGCAGCGCCGCCCGGCTGCTGGCCATGGTCGTGCTTTGCTCGCTGGTCGCCTGTGCCGTGCTGATCTGGCTGCTGGCGTACAGCATCACCGCTCCGATCGGGCGTGCAGTGAAACTGGCCGAGGCGGTCGCCGAAGGCGACTTGAGCATGCAGATCGAAGCGACCACCCGCGACGAGACCGGCCAGCTGCTGGCGGCACTGGATCGCATGGTCGAGCAGTTGTCGGGCGTCGTGGGCACGATCCGCAGGGGCTCGAACGAAATCTCCGCATCGACCCGGCAGATTGCCAGTGGCAACCAGGATCTCTCTGCGCGCACCAGCGAGCAGGCCGCCGCACTGGAAGAGACCACCGCGTCGATGCAGGAATTTACCGGCAGCGTGAATGCGAATGCGCTGCGGGCCCGGGAGGCGAGCCAGATCGCAGCTTCCGCCTCGGACATCGCGCGCCAGAGCGGCATGGCAATGACCGAGGCGGTCGACGCCATGGCACGCGTGCAGGGCGTGGCTGACCGGATCGCCGAGATCACCGCAACGATGACCCGCATCGCCAGCCAGACCCACATCCTGGCCCTCAATGCCTCCGTCGAGGCCGCCCGCGCCGGGGAGGCGGGCAAGGGCTTCAGCGTGGTCGCGTCCGAAGTGCAGGCGCTGGCCCGCAGCTCGCGCTCGGCATCCGACGAGATCAAGGCGCTGATCGAGGAGTCGGTGGACATCATCGGCGGGGGCAGCCGGATGATCGGGCAGGCCGAGTCGATGGTAGGCCGGCTGCTGGACAGCGTCGGGCAAGTGGTTGATACGGTCGGCGCGATCGCCTCGCAGAGCCAGGAGCAGGCGGCAGGCATCCAGCAGGTCAACCGCGCGATCAGCCAGATGGACGAGGTCACCCAGAGCAACGCAGCCCTGGTCGAAGAGGCCGCCGCCGCCGCGGATGCGGTCCAGCAGCGTGCCCGCTCACTGGTCGACAGCGTGGCGTTCTTCAGGGTCCAGGACCATGGCGGACTGGCAAAGGCCGCCTGAGGGTCGATCCACGGAAACGGAAACGGCGCCCGAGGGGCGCCGTCTTCATGAAGCGGTTGATTGGTCGGGGCGGCCGGATTCGAACCGACGACCCTCTGCCCCCCAGGCAGATGCGCTACCAGGCTGCGCTACGCCCCGACGATCAAACAAGTCGGCAAGTCTAACAGCTTGCCCGGTGGTGCCGGAAGCCTAGCGGCGCAGCAGGCCGAGAATCTCCTCCAGCTCCATGCGCACCTGGCGCACGATCTGGTGGGACATGCTGGCCTCCATCCGCGCCTGCGGACCTTCCAGACGAGCGCGCGCACCGGTAATGGTGAAGCCCTCGTCGTAAAGCAGGGAGCGGATCTGGCGGATCATCAGCACGTCGTGGCGCTGGTAGTAGCGGCGGTTGCCCCGGCGCTTGACCGGATTGAGGGCAGGAAACTCCTGCTCCCAGTAGCGCAGGACGTGCGGCTTCACCCCGCACAGGTCGCTGACCTCACCGATGGTGAAATAGCGCTTGGCCGGGATGGCTGGAAGCTCGGTGTTATTCCCTTGGTCCAGCATAGCCCTCGACCCGCACCTTGAGTTTCTGACCCGGACGGAACGTCACGACCCTGCGGGCGGAGATCGGAATCTCTTCGCCCGTCTTCGGGTTGCGTCCCGGACGCTGGTTCTTCATGCGCAGGTCGAAGTTGCCGAAACCGGACAGCTTGACCTGCTCCCCCTTTTCCAACGCTTCGCGGACCACCTCGAAGTAGGCGTCCACGAACTCCTTCGCCTCACGCTTGTTGAGGCCCACCTCGAGGAACAGGCGCTCGGCCATTTCCGCCTTGGTCAGCGCCATTTCAACCCCGCAACCTTGCCTTGCATGACTTCTCCAACGCAGAGACCGCATCACGTACGCAGCGGTCCGCGTCGTCGTCGGTAAGCGTGCGTGAAGCGTCCTGCAAAATCAAGCCCATAGCGAGACTCTTTCGGCCGGCTTCGACCCCCTTGCCGCTGTACCGGTCGAACAGCCGGAGCTCGCGCAGCAGCCCGCCGAGGGTGGCACGGACCACCTGGTCGATCTGTGACCAGGCGACCGCTTCGGGCAGATCCAGGGCGATATCCCGACGCACCGCCGGGAAGCGCGCCACTGCTGCGGCCCGCGGCAGGCGACGAGCCAGCAGCGGCTCCAACGCCACCTCGAGTACGTGCACATCGGGCCCCAGGTCCAGCGCCTTGGCCAGTTGCGGATGCAGCGCCCCCAGGTAACCGGCCGTCACGCCATCGCGGGCGATACGGGCACCACGCCCCGGATGCAGCCACGCGGGCAGGTTGTCGGTGTGAACGGCCCAGCGATGCGGTTCGCCGCCCCAGGCGATCAGGGCGTCCAGCTCGCCCTTCAGGTCGAAGAAATCGAACGGGCGGCTCGGCTCGCCCCACTGCTCGGCACGGGCGCTGCCGCAGGCGGCGATCGCCAGGCTCGGCGTCTCCACCGGCGGGTCGCCGGCGCCGAACACCCGGGCAAGCTCGAACAGGCGCACGCGCTCCTGCTGGCGGGCTCGGTTATGCCGCAGGGCCTCGATCAGCCCCGGCAGCAGCGACGGCCGCATCACCGCCAGGTCCGCCGAGAGCGGATTGGCCAGCGGCACCAGATCGCGTTCGAAGCCCCAGCGCGCCAGCAGCTCGGCCGGCACGAAGGACAGGTTCACCGCCTCGAAGTAGCCGCGGGCGGCGAGCTGCTCGCGCACGGCGAGCTCGCCGAGCCGGGCCTCCGGTTCCGGCGACAGCGCCAGCGCGCCGGCCGGCGTGTGGGTGGGGATCCGGTCGTAGCCGTGGATGCGGGCCACTTCCTCGATCAGGTCTTCCTCGCGCTCGATGTCGAAGCGGCTGCTCGGGGCGGTGACCGACCAGCCGTCCGCGGTCGCCGTCACCTGCATGCCCAGCGCGGTGAAGATGCGCGCCACCTCGGCATCGTCGACGACGATGCCGAGCACGCGGCGCAGCCGGTCGCGACGCAGCGGCACCGGCGCAGCCTGCGGCAGGTCACCAGCGCGTTCGGCCACCAGCACCGGGCCGGCCCGGCCGCCGACGATGGACAGCAGCAGCTCGGTAGCGCGTTCCAGTGCGCGCTGCGGCAGCGCTGGATCGACGCCGCGCTCGAAACGGTGCGAGGCGTCGGTGTGCAGCCCGAGCTTGCGCGCCTTGCCCATGATCGCGGCGGGCGCGAAATGCGCGGACTCCAGGAAGACGTTGGCGGTGCCGTCGGTCACGCGCGAGTCGAACCCGCCCATCACGCCCGCCACGGCCAGTGCCTTCGCCTCGTCGGCGATCACCACGAAGGACGGATCCAGCACGGCCTCGCTGCCGTCGAGCAGCCTGAGCGTCTCGTCGACGCGGGCGTGCCGGACCACCACGTCGCCGCTGAGCGCATCGTTGTCGAACGCGTGCATCGGCTGGCCCAGCTCGAGCATCACGTAGTTGGTCACGTCGACCACGGCGCTGATCGGGCGCAGGCCGGCGCGACGCAGGCGCTCGGCCATCCACAGCGGCGTGCGCGCGGTGGCATCGATGCCCTCGATGACCCGGCCCAGGTAGCGCGGCGCATCCTTGCCGGCCTCCAGCCGGATGCCGCGACGGGCATCGCTGGTCACCGCCGCTGGCGACTGCGCCGGCACCTTCACGTGGCTGCCGAACAGCGCCGCCACGTCGTGGGCGAGGCCGACCAGGCCGAGGCAGTCCGGCCGGTTCGGGGTGAGCTTGAGTTCGAAGCTGGCGTCCGGCAGGCCGAGGCAGGCCGCCAGCGGCTGGCCGACCGGGGCGTCCAGCGGCAGCTCCAGCAGGCCGGAGGCATCGGCGTCGACGCCCAGCTCCTTTGCCGAACACAGCATGCCGGACGAAGCCACGCCCCGGAGCTTGGCGGTCTTGATGCTGATGCCGCCGGGAAGGGTGGCGCCGACCGTGGCCAGCGGCACCTTGATGCCGACGCGCGCGTTCGGCGCGCCGCAGACGATCTGCAGCGGCTCGCCCTGCCCCGCATCGACGCGGCAGACCTGCAGGCGGTCGGCTTCCGGATGCTTTTCGGCGGCGACGATCTCGGCCACGACCACACCGTCCAGGCCCTCGCCCAGTGCGGTGAGTTCCTCGACCTCCAGCCCCGCCATGGTCAGCGCGTGGGCCAGTTGGGCGCGGTCGGCGCGAATCTCGACCAGCTCGCGCAGCCAGTTCTCGGAGAATTTCATCGTTGTGGGTTCCTTGCCGGCTTACGCGAACTGCTTGAGGAAGCGCAGGTCGTTCTCGAAGAACGCGCGCAGGTCGGAGACGCCGTAACGCAGCATCGCGAAGCGCTCCACGCCCAGGCCGAAGGCGAAGCCGGTGTAGCGCTCCGGATCGATGCCGCAGTTCCTCAGCACGTTCGGATGCACCATGCCGCAGCCGAGCACCTCCAGCCAGCGGCTCTGGCCATCCTCGGTCTCCCAGCGGATGTCGACCTCGGCCGAGGGCTCGGTGAACGGGAAATAGCTGGGACGGAAGCGCATCTCGAAGTCGCGCTCGAAGAACGCGCGCACGAACTCGGCCAGCGTGCCCTTGAGGTCGGCGAAGCTGGAGGTCTCGTCGACCAGCAGCCCTTCGATCTGGTGGAACATCGGCGAATGGGTCTGGTCCGAGTCGCTGCGGTAGACCTTGCCCGGCGCGATGATGCGGATCGGCGGCTGCCGGCCCTGCATCGAACGCACCTGCACCGGGGAGGTGTGGGTGCGCAGCAGGCGGCCGTCGCCGAAGTAGAAGGTGTCGTGCATGGCGCGCGCCGGATGGTGCGGCGGGAAGTTCAGCGCTTCGAAGTTGTGCCAGTCGTCCTCGATCTCCGGGCCGTCGGCGCGCTGGTAACCCAGCCGCGCGAAGATCGAGGCGATGCGCTCGAGTGCGCGGGTGATCGGGTGGATACCGCCCCGTTCACCGTCGCGGCCGGGCAGGCTGACGTCGATGGTCTCGGAGGCGAGGCGGCGGTCCAGTTCGGCCTGTTCCAGCATTGCCTTGCGGGCAGACAGCGCGTCGGCGAGCCGCTCCTTGACGCGGTTGACCTCGGCGCCGCGCGCCTTGCGCTCGTCCGGCGCCAGCGCGCCCAGTGATTTCAATGCGGCGGTGACGATGCCGCTCTTGCCGAGCAGGCCGACGCGCAGGGCGTCGAGCGCGTCGAGCGAGGCAGCGCCTTCGATATCGGCCAGCGCCTGCGCGGCGCGGCGGTCCAGATCGTCCATCGATGCGATTCCGGTGAGTGCCCCAAACAAAAACGGGGAGGAGGCGTTGGCCTCCTCCCCGCTTGCTTTACATCATATCGTCGGCGCGCGAGCGCCTCGACGATCAAGCGGCCAGACTGGCCTTCGCCTTTTCCGCGATCGCGCCAAAGGCCTTGATGTCGTGGACGGCAATGTCGGCCAGCACCTTGCGGTCGACCGTGATGCCGGCCTTGGCCAGACCATTGATCAGGCGGCTGTAGGACAGGCCGAACTGACGGGCAGCGGCGTTGATACGCACGATCCACAGGGCGCGGAACTGGCGCTTGCGCTGCTTGCGGCCGATGTAGGCGTACTGACCGGCCTTGATGACGGCCTGGTTGGCAACGCGGAAGACCTTGCGACGGGCGTTGTAGTAGCCCTTCGCGCGGCCGATGATTTTCTTGTGACGACGACGGGCGGTAACGCCACGCTTAACACGAGCCATGGTTCGTCTCCTGCCTTAGAGGTACGGCAGCATGCGGGCCACCGACTTGGTGTCGCACGCTTTCACGTGGTTGGTGGCACGGAGACCGCGCTTACGCTTGGTCGACTTCTTGGTCAGGATGTGCGACTTGAACGCGTGGCCTGCCTTGAACTTGCCGGATGCGGTCTTGCGAAAACGCTTCGCCGCCGCCCGGTTGGTCTTGATCTTGGGCATGGGAATGCTTCCTGGGTGGGCTTGTGGGCCCGGTTTCTGACTGAGCCGGCGGTGGCCCGGTGAGCCACGCTTTCCATCCTGCCGGGATCGGTGCACGACCCGTCCTGGTGGGTCGAACCGGCGATTATACGGGTGACCGGGAGCATTTGCCATAGCCGCGCGGCACCCGACACGATCACCCCGCCGGTCATGCCGGCGGACGCGAAAACGGCCGGGAATCCCCGGCCGTCCTGCCTTGCCTGGTCCGATGGACCGGGCTTACTGCTTCTTCTTCGGGCCGATCATCATGACCATCTGGCGGCCTTCCAGGCGGGGGAAGGACTCGACCTGGCCATTCTCGCCCACGTCTTCCTGGATCCGCTTGGCCAGCGCCTGGCCGAGATCCTGGTGGGACATTTCGCGACCGCGGAAGCGGATGGTCACCTTGACCTTGTCGCCCTCTTCCAGGAAGCGGAGCATGTTGCGCAGCTTGATCTGGTAGTCGCCGATGTCGGTGACCGGGCGGAACTTCACTTCCTTGATTTCGACCTGTTTCTGCTTCTTCTTGGCGGCCGAAGCCTTCTTCTGGGCCTCGAACTTGAACTTGCCGTAATCCATGATGCGGCAGACCGGTGGGTCGCCGTTGGGCTGGATCTCGACCAGGTCGAGGCCGAATTCCTCGGCAGCACGCAGCGCCTCATCACGCGTGAGGATGCCCATCTGCTCGGAATCCGGACCGATGACTCGTACCCGCGGGACGCGGATCTCGAGGTTGCGGCGGTTGCCCTTAGTGTCGGTGGTAGCGATACCACTATCCTCCAGAAGATGTTTCGGTTGACCGGGTGGAGCGCCTCAGCGCTCCACTTCGGCCTTCAGTCGCTCGACGAAAGCGGCCAGCGGCATGCTGCCCAGATCTTCGCCGGAACGGGTACGCACGGAAACGGCGCCGGCCTCCTTCTCGCGATCACCCACGACAAGCAGGTACGGCACCTTCTGCAACGTATGCTCGCGGATTTTATAGCCGACCTTCTCGTTGCGCAAATCGGCCTCCACCCGGAAACCTTTGTCGACAAGGGTTTGCGTCACCTCGCGGACGTAGTCGGCCTGGGCGTCGGTGATCGAGAACACCGCCGCCTGCACCGGGGCCAGCCATGCCGGCAGCAGGCCGGCATGGTGCTCGATCAGGATGCCGATGAAGCGCTCCATCGAGCCGACGATGGCCCGATGCAGCATCACCGGATGGCGGCGCTGGCTGTGCTCGTCCACGTACTCGGCACCCAGCCGCTCCGGCATCATGAAGTCGACCTGCATGGTGCCGACCTGCCAGGCACGGCCGATCGAGTCCTTCATGTGGTACTCGATCTTCGGGCCGTAGAAGGCGCCCTCGCCCGGCAACTCTTCCCACTGGACGCCGGCCGAGCGCAGGGCCGCGCGCAGGGCCTCCTCGGCCTTGTCCCAGACCTCCTCGGCGCCGATCCGCTTCTCCGGACGCAGGGCGATCTTCAGCGCGATGTTGTCGAAGCCGAAGTCGGTGTAGACCTGCATCGCCTGCTGGTGGAAGGCGGTCACCTCGGGTTCGATCTGCTCGGGGGTGCAGAAAATATGGCCATCGTCCTGGGTGAACGCGCGCACGCGCATGATGCCGTGCAGCGCGCCGGAGGGCTCGTTGCGATGGCAGCCGCCGAACTCGCCGTAGCGGATCGGCAGGTCGCGGTAGCTGTGCAGCGAGTGGTTGAAGATCTGCACGTGGCCCGGGCAGTTCATCGGCTTCAGCGCGTAGGTGTGCTTCTCCGACTCGGTGAAGAACATGTTCTCGGCGTAGTTGTCCCAGTGGCCGGACTTCTTCCACAGCGACACGTCCAGCACCTGGGGGCAGCGCACCTCCTGGTAACCCGACTTGCGGTACACGCCGCGCATGTACTGCTCCACCTGCTGCCAGATCGCCCAGCCCTTCGGGTGCCAGAACACCATGCCGGGACCCTCTTCCTGCTGGTGGAACAGGTCGAGCGCCTTGCCGATCTTGCGGTGGTCGCGCTTCTCGGCCTCTTCCAGCTGGTGCAGGTAGGCCTTCAGATCCTTGTCGTTGAGCCAGGCGGTGCCGTAGATGCGGCTGAGCATCTGGTTGTTGGAGTCGCCGCGCCAGTAGGCGCCGGCGACCTTCATCAGCTTGAACGCGCGCAGCTTGCCGGTGTTGGGCACGTGCGGGCCGCGGCACAGGTCGGTGAACTCGCCCTGCGAATACAGCGACAGCTCCTCGTTCGACGGGATCGACTCGATGATCTGCGCCTTGTACTCCTCGCCGAGGCCGCGGAAGAACGCGATCGCCTCGTCGCGCGACTTCACGCTGCGGGTCACCGCCAGCTGCTCGTCGACGATCTTGTGCATCTCCGCCTCGATCTTCGGCAGATCCTCCGGGGTGAAGGGCCGCTCGTAGGCGAAGTCGTAGTAGAAGCCGTTCTCGATCACCGGACCGATGGTCACCTGCGCGCCCGGGAACAGCCGCTGCACGGCCTGGCCCATCAGGTGCGCGGTGGAGTGGCGCAGGATCTCCAGCGCCTCCGGGCTCTTGTCGGTGACGATCTGCAGGCTGGCGTCACGATCGATGAGGTGGCTGGCGTCGACCAGCTTGTCGTCGACCTTGCCGGCCAGGGTGGCCTTGGCCAGGCCGGCGCCGATCGAGGCGGCCACGTCCTGCACGGTGACGGGATGGTCGAACGGCCGCTGGCTGCCGTCGGGAAGGGTGATCTGGATCATGTCGTTGAACCACGGGCAATAAAAAAGGACGCCGCGCGCCCTTTTCGTCGAACGGAAACGGTGGCGCGGAAGGTCAGCGGGGGGGCCGGATAGTCTCCATGTCGCACGCTCGACCGGCAGTTGCCTGCGGGCCACCTTGTCGTTGAAGGAATCGCGGCAAAGCTAGCCCGGCCCCGGCAGGCTGTCAACGCCGCCGGACGCCGGGGCCAGCGGCGGACCGCTCCCGGAGACCCCGGCCCGCCGGTCCGTCAGAAATAGAAGCCGAGATTGATGTTGAAACGGTGCTCGACCTCGCCATCGCCGGCCATGCTGCCGCCGATGAACGGCTGGTTGCGGCCGATCACGTAATCGAAATACGTGTACAGGTCACCGGCGGAGACCCCCACGCCCAGCACGTTCATGAAGGTGCTGGGAAGCATCCCGGACTTGTGGGTGACCATCGAGTAGTCGTTGTAGAAGTCCAGGCCGTGGATCGGCCCCCATTTCACCGGCTGGTGGTACTTCACGTTGAACGTGTAGGAGTCCGCCCGCGCGGCGATGGTGTCGTAGAAGTGGTACGCACCGACCGCCAGCCGGGTCGCGCCGCTGTCGGTGTGGTAGCCGTAGTGCGCGGCCTGGGCCTGCACGTTCCACTGCAGGTAATTGGCGTTCAGATGCACGGCATAGGCGCTGTAGTGCCCTATCCGCGAGGTCGCCCCTTCCAGGCCTCCGTGCAGCGCCGAGGCGCCCAGCTCCAGCGACAGGTCGTCATCGGGGTGGAAGGTGTAGGCCACGCGCGCGGCAGCGGTGTTGGCGCTGCCCGCCGGCTGTCGCGGTGCGTCGTAGATGCCCTCACCGGGGGCGCGCACGCCGAGCACGTTGTAGGAGTAGCTGTCGGTGCGATTGCTGACATAGCCGTCGACGCCGCCCATCGCGTCGTTCTTGAAGAAGGCCAGCTGCACGTTCCACGGGCTGCCCGCGTACACGTACTCGACACCGGCGTGGTAGGTGTCCTCCAGCCCGAGGTAGTAGTTCGAGCTGAAGAAGTAGTTGTGCGAGTCGTACGGCTGGTTGCCGAACGGGATGCGGGTGATCCCCGCCTGGATCTGCGAATGCTTGCCGAAGTCGTAGCCCAGCCAGGCGTACTTGATCGCGCTCATGTACTGGAACCAGCGCCACTCCGCCTGCAGCTCGATGTTGTCCACCTTGCCGCGCAGGTTGAGCCGGAAGATGTCGAAGTCGGTGTCGCCGATGCGGCGGCGGTTGCCGTGGTTGTAGTCCTCGTACGAGTACTGGAAGCGCATCGCACCGCCGACGTGGATGCCGTCGGCGGAGGCATCGGCGGCCTTGGCCAGCTTGTCGACTTTCGCCGCCTGCACCTGCCGGCTCGTCGCCGCCTGCGACCGTTCGCTGGCCGCCTGGGCCTGCGCCTGCTTGAGCTGGAGCAGTTCCTTCTGCAGCTCGTCGATGCGCGCCTGCATCTGCGCGATCTTCTGGTCGACCGCCGTGGCCGGCGGGGCGGACACGTCGGTACCGGCCCGGGCCGGCAGCGACGCGGTCGCGCACAGCGTCGCGAGGATCGCTGCCCTGATCGGATGAATCGTCATGGTCGTCCCCTGGTTGGGAGGGAGTTCCGCGCCCCTGGACGCGCGGACCGGTTCGCCGCGTCGGCACGCAACCACCAAGCATCAGCGCGTGGCGACGCCCCCGGCATGGTCGGTGGCGGCAGGGCCCGGGCCGCCATCGACCCGGGCGCGAACGGGCTCAGTGGCTCCAGCCGGCCACCACGTCGGCGTGCTGCCGGACCCACTGCTTCGCCACCTCGTCCGGCCTGGCGTCCGGCTCGCGGTCGGCGTCCATCACCTGCTGCATCTGCTCCGGCGTCCAGTGGAAGCCGTCCAGCACCGCGTAGGCGTCGGGCGCATCCTGCTTCAGCCCACGCCGCGCGAGGGTGTCGATGTCCTCGGCCGTGCCATAGATGCCCTTCGGATCGGCCAGATACTTGAGCTTGAAGCGCGCCCACATCCAGTGCGGGGTCCAGCCGGTGACCACGATCCACTGATGATTGTCGATCGCGCTCTTCAGCGCCGCCGTCATCGTGGCGCCACTGCCGTCGATCAGCTTGAGCGGCAGCTTGTACTGCTCGACCACCTGCTGGGTCAGCCCCATCTCGCCGGCCCCCGGGTCAATGCCGACGATGCGCCCCTGGAACTGCTCGGCGTGGTCCGCCAGCTGCGGGATCGAATCGATGGTGACGTAGTCCGGCACCACCAGGCCGAGCCGGGTGCCGACCAGGTTCGGGCCGAGGTTGTCGAGCTTGTCCCTGGTCCGGGCGTAGTAGTTGGCCTGGGTGCTGGGCAGCCAGGCGCACACCGTCGCATCGGCGTCTCCGTCGGCCACCGCCGCGTACATGGCCGCGGCGCTGACCGAGACGGTCTGCACGTCGTAGCCCTTCTGCTCGAGCGCGGCGCGCGCCACGTTGGTCGCCGCCACGCAGCTGGACCACTCCACGTAAGCGAGCTTGATGTCCTTCTTGCCGAGGCCGGGGGCCGCCGCCGACGTGGCGGAGGACGCGGGGGCACCGGCGCCCTGCGACGAGGGCGCCCCGGACGGCGAGCAGCCGGCCGCGGCGACGGCCAGCGCGAGAACCGGCACGTACCGGCCGAAACGGGGTTTGATCTTCATGGATCGTCTCCTTTGACTACTTTCCGGCAGACGCCTGCGAACGACGCCCGATGCGTTGGGTAATGCGGTCCAGGATCATCGCGAGGATGACGATGGCGATGCCCGACTCGAAGCCCTTGCCCGGCTCCAGGCGCTGGATCGCCTTCCAGACCTCGCCGCCGAGCCCGCCGGCGCCGATCATCGCGGCGATCACCACCATCGACAGGGCGAGCATGATGGTCTGGTTCACGCCGGCCATGATCGTCGGCACAGCCATCGGCAGCTGCACCTTGAACAGCTTCTGGCGCGGCGAGGAACCGAAGGCGTCGGCCGCCTCGATCAGGTCCGCGGGCACCTGCCTGATGCCCAGCGCGGTCAGCCGGATCGCCGGCGGCATCGAGAAGATCACCGTGGCGACGCTGGCCGACACCGCGCCGAGCCCGAAGAACGGGATCGCCGGGATCAGGTAGACGAACGCCGGCATCGTCTGCATGAAATCGAGTACCGGCATCACCACCCGCGACGTCCGCTGGCTCAGCGCCGCCCCGATACCCAGCGGCAGGCCGATGACCACGGCGATCAGGGTCGACATCAGCACCAGCGTGATCGTCTCGAGGGTCGGCTCCCACAGCCGCAGGTTCCACAGGAACAGCAGACCGAGGGCCGACAGGATGGCCACGCGTCGACCAGCCATGCGCCACGCCAGCGCCGCCACGGCGAGGATCAGCAGCCAGGGCGGCAGCCACTCGAGCCCGGCGACCACCCCGTCGATGGCCACCGACGTGGCGTGGCTGAGCGCCTTGGTGATGAACGAGAAATGGCTGGTGAGCCAGTCCAGCGCCACGTCGATGAGGTGCGCCAGCGGGAACTTGGGAATCTCCGGAATCAGCAGGCTCATGCGGCGGCACTCCCCGGCTCGGCGTCCGGCGACGAAGCCGTCTCGCGGCCGCTCTCGGCCAGCGCCGTCAGCAGCCGCGCGCGGGTCACCACGCCCAGCAGCTTGTCCTGTGCATCGACCACCGGCGTGATGTAGCGCCATGCGGCCATCACGTTGATGATCCCCATCAGCGGCTCGTCGGGCGATACCGCCGGCGCCTCCTCGACCAGCCCCTCGATCGACGTGGCCCCGGACTTCACCGCCTCGGACACCCGCTCCAGGCTGATCGCGCCGAGCAGGGTGTAGTCGCGCCGCACCACCAGGATGCTGCTGAAGTTCTCCTCGGACATCTTGTGCAGCACCGTGCGCGGACCGTCCTGCGGGAATGCCACCACGCGGGCCCGCGACAGCACCGAACGGGCGGTGAGCACGCGCGACATGTCCACGTTCTCGACGAAGCGCTCGACGTACGCGTTGGCCGGGTTGTTGAGGATCTCCTCGGGTGTGCCGATCTGCACCACCCGGCCGTCCTTCATCAGCACGATGCGGTCGCCGATCTGCAGCGCCTCGTCCAGGTCGTGGGTGATGAAGACGATGGTCTTCTTCATGCGCTCCTGCAGCGACACCATCTCGTGCTGCATGTCGCGACGGATCAACGGATCGAGCGCACTGAAGGCCTCGTCCATCAGCAGGATGTCGGGATTGACCGCCAGCGCGCGCGCCAGCCCCACCCGCTGCTGCATGCCACCGCTGAGCTGGCCGGGGAAGTTGTCGCCCCAGCCCTTCAGGCCGACCAGCTCCAGCGCCTCCTCCGCGCGCCGGCGCCGCTCGTCCGGCTCCACGCCCTGGATCTCGAGTCCGTAGGCGGCGTTGTCCGCCACCGTGCGGTGCGGAAACAGCGCGAAGTGCTGGAACACCATGCTGATCTTGTGCTGGCGGAATTTGAGCAGCTGCTCGCGGTTGTAGGTGGTGATGTCCTCGCCATCGACGTAGATGTGGCCGCGGGTCGGCTCGTTGAGCCGGTTGAGGCAGCGGATCAGGGTCGACTTGCCGCTGCCGCTCAGGCCCATCACCACCAGCAGCTCGCCTTCGCGTACCTCGAAGGACACGTCGGCGATGCCCACCGCATGGCCGGTCTTCTCGCGCACGTCGGCGTTGCTGACGCCCTGCGCGACCATCTTCAGCGCCTGCTCGGGGCGAGGGCCGAAAATCTTGGTCAGCCGGTCGACTTTGATCTTGATCATGGGTGCGTCGCTCCCGCTCCATGTGAAGGCGGTGACCCCGCGGAAGGCGGGGTCGGGACGCAAGGCAGACAGCCTGACGGGGCCGGACACTCGAATGAGTGGGCCTTGCGTCGCGGATGTAGTGATCTTTTTACCTTAGTCGCTCGGGCGCGAAGGCTCAACCCGCGCGGGTCGCGCAGCGGCCTGCACGAGCACCATGGGCACCGCCTTCGAAGATCCCCGCATGCCGCTCGCGGCGACGGTGCGATGGCGCCAGCAGTTAGACTAGGCGGGATCCAGTACCGGACTTTCCCATGCGCATCCTCGTCACCGGCTCGGCCGGTTTCGTCGGCGCCGCGCTCGTCGAACGCCTGCTCGCGCGTGGCGACGAGGTGTGCGGCATCGACAACCACAACGACTACTACGACCCCGCGCTGAAAGAGGCGCGGCTGGCGCGCTTCGCCGGTCACCCGCGATACCGGCACGTGCGTGCGGACATCGCCGACCGCGACGCACTGCAGGCAGCCTTCGACGCGTTCGCACCCGAACGCGTGGCGAACCTCGCTGCCCAGGCCGGCGTGCGCTACTCGCTGCAGAACCCGCAGGCGTACATCCAGAGCAACCTGGTCGGCTTTGGCAACATCCTGGAAGCCTGCCGGCATGGCGGCGTGCAGCACCTGGTCTACGCCTCGTCCAGCTCGGTCTACGGCGCCAACCGCAAGCTGCCGTTCGCGGTGGAGGACGCGGTCGACCATCCGGTCAGCCTGTACGCGGCGACCAAGAAGGCCAACGAGCTGATGGCGCACACCTACAGCCACCTCTACGGCCTGCCGACCACCGGCCTGCGCTTCTTCACCGTGTACGGCCCGTGGGGCCGGCCGGACATGTCGCCAATGCTGTTCGCCGACCGGATCAGTCGCGGCGAGCCGATCGACGTGTTCAATTTCGGGAACCACAGCCGCGACTTCACCTACATCGACGACATCGTCGAAGGCGTGATCCGCACCCTCGACCACCCGGCGCAGCCGGATCCGTCCTACGACCCGATGCAGCCGAACCCGGGCACCTCCGCCGCACCCTACCGGGTCTACAACATCGGCAACGACCAGCCGGTGCAACTGCTGCGCTTCATCGAGCTGATGGAGCAGGCGCTGGGACGCACGGTGGAGAAACGCCTGCTGCCGATGCAGCCGGGCGACGTGCCGGATACCTGGGCAGACGTCTCGGCGCTGCGGCGCGACGTGGGCTACGCGCCGAACACCTCGATCGAGGACGGCGTGACACGCTTCGTCGCCTGGTATCGCGACTACTCCGGACGCTGACCGGTCAGCCGCCGGGCGGGACTCAGAACGGCTTGGCCAGCACCAGGTAGATCACCGCCAGCAGCAGCAGCACCGGCGGCTCGTTGAACCAGCGCAGCGCCCGCGACGCAGGCAGCGGGCCACCCTTCTCGCTGCGCTTGAGCAGGCGGCCGGCCCAGATGAAATAGGCCAGCAGCACGGCCACCAGGGTCAGCTTGGCGTCGATCCAGTGCATGCCCGCCACCACGTTCGGCAACTGCCGAGGAAACACCCGCCACCCCTGCCAGAGCGCCAGTCCGAACACGAAGGCGATGCCGAACATGCTGTGCCCGAACCTGTACAGCCGCCGCCCCATCAGGTGCAGCCGCGCCCGCACCGCCGCGTCGTCACCCGCCTCGGCCACGTTCACCAGGATCCGCGGCAGGTAGAACACCGTCGCCATCCAGGCGATCACGAACAGCAGGTGCAGGGACTTGATCCACAGGTAGGTCATCGCATCGGCTCCGGGACACGTCGGCAACGGGCAAACAAAAACGGCGCCGACCTCGCGGGCGGCGCCGTCTTGCTGGATCCTGCTTCGACCGCCCCGGCAGGAACCGGGACCGTCGGCATCTTGGTGGGCGGTACAAGGATCGAACTTGTGACCCCTACCATGTCAAGGTAGTGCTCTACCGCTGAGCTAACCGCCCAAGAGCCGCGAAGTATAGCCAAAGCCCTGAAACCGGCGCAACAGGGCCACGCCCGGACCGGCCAGACCGGCTAGCGCAGCGCCTGCTCCCGCAGCTTGCCGATCTGGTCGCGGATCCGCGCCGCCTCCTCGAACTCGAGGTTCTGGGCGTGCTTGTACATCTGCCCTTCCAGCTTCTTGATCGCCGCCGACAGCTGCTGCGGACTGAGCGATTCGTAGCCCGCCGCCGGCTCGGCCACCGCCTTGTCTCGGTCGCGCCCGGCACCGCGCTTGCCCCGTCCGCGGGCCGGCGCCTCGCTGCGGGCGCCCTCCATGATGTCGGCGATACGCCGGACCACGGTCTGCGGCGTGATGCCGTTGGCCGCGTTCCAGGCGATCTGCTTTTCGCGGCGGCGCGCGGTCTCGTCCATCGCCGCCTGCATCGAACGGGTCACCTCGTCGGCGTAGAGGATCGCCCGGCCGCGCACGTTGCGGGCGGCGCGGCCGATGGTCTGGATCAGCGAACCGGTGGAGCGCAGGAAGCCCTCCTTGTCCGCGTCCAGCACCGCGACCAGCGACACCTCGGGCATGTCCAGGCCTTCGCGCAGCAGGTTGATGCCCACCAGGACGTCGAACTCGCCCAGGCGCAGGTCGCGGATGATCTCGCTGCGCTCCACCGTCTCGATGTCCGAGTGCAGGTAGCGCACCTTGATGTCGTGCTCGGCCAGGTACTCGGTGAGGTTCTCGGCCATGCGCTTGGTCAGCGTGGTGACCAGGGTGCGGTCGCCCATCGCGATCTGCTTGCGCACCTCGCCGAGCAGGTCGTCGACCTGGGTGCGTACCGGCCGCACCTCCACTTCCGGATCGACCAGGCCGGTCGGGCGCACCACCAGCTCGACCACCGCATCGCCGGACTTCTGCAGCTCGTAGTCGCGCGGCGTGGCCGACACGTAGATCGCCCGCGGCACGCGCTGCTCCCATTCCTCGAAGCGCAGCGGGCGGTTGTCCATCGCCGACGGCAGGCGGAAGCCGAACTCCACCAGCGTCTCCTTGCGCGAACGGTCGCCCTTGTACATGGCACCGAGCTGCGGAACGGTGACGTGCGACTCGTCGATCACCAGCAGCCCGTCGGGCGGCAGGTAGTCGAACAGGGTCGGCGGCGGCTCGCCGGGCAGGCGGCGGGTCAGGTGGCGCGAGTAGTTCTCGATGCCCTGGCAGTAGCCGACCTCGGCCATCATCTCGATGTCGAAGCGGGTGCGCTGGTCCAGCCGCTGCGCCTCGAGCAGCTTGTTGGCGGCGTAGAGCTGGTCCAGCCGCTCCTTCAGTTCGACCTTCACCGTCTCGATCGCGTTGAGCACGCTCTCGCGGGTGGAGGCGTAGTGCGTGCGTGGGTACACCGTGTAGCGCGGCACCTTGCGCAGCACCTCGCCGGTGAGCGGATCGAACAGCGCCAGGTTCTCCACTTCGCCGTCGAACAGCTCGATCCGCAGCGCCTCGGTTTCCGATTCGGCCGGGAACACGTCGATGATCTCGCCGCGCACGCGGTAGGTGCCGCGGCGCAGCTCCATCTCGTTGCGGCTGTACTGCAGCTCGGTGAGCTGGCGGATCAGCTGGCGCTGTTCGATGCGCTCGCCGCGGGCGAGGATCAGTCGCAGCGACAGGTAGTCCTCGGGATTGCCCAGGCCGTAGATCGCCGACACCGTGGCCACGATGATCGAGTCGCGCCGCGACAGCAGCGCCTTGGTCGCCGCCAGCCGCATCTGCTCGATGTGCTCGTTGATCGAGGCGTCCTTCTCGATGAAGGTGTCCGAGGCGACCACGTAGGCCTCGGGCTGGTAGTAATCGTAGTAGCTGACGAAGTACTCCACCGCGTTGTGCGGGAAGAACTCCTTGAACTCCCCGTACAGCTGCGCCGCCAGGGTCTTGTTCGGCGCCATCACGATGGTCGGCCGCTGCACCCGCTGGATCACGTTGGCGATGGTGTAGGTCTTGCCCGAGCCGGTCACGCCCAGCAGCGTCTGCGCCGCCAGCCCGGCCTCGAAGCCCTCGCTGAGGCGAGCGATCGCCTGCGGCTGGTCGCCGGAGGGCTGGTAGGGGGAAACAAGCTCGAATCGTTCGGTCATGACCTGACAGCATGCGGGCAGCGACGCGCATTTTAAATTGCCCCTGCTGACAGCCTGCGTCAGCAGCCACCCACGGAACCGCCATGGACGCGACGGCATGCGCGATACCGCGCAGTGCCTACCCTGTGTCCGGTCACCCGCCCGATGGAGCCCGCCATGGACCGGCAGCCCACGCATGCAGGACAGCTTCGCCGTACACGAACGTCGCAGGGCTGGACCCTGATCGAGCAACTGATGGCCCTGGCCATCGTGGCCGTGCTGGCGACCGTCGCATTACCCTCGATGGGCGACATGCTGGCCAGGAGCCGGCTGCAGAGCGCCCAGATGGACCTCATGGCCGGGCTGCAGCATGCCCGCTATATCGCCGTCTCCCGGGGGTTGCCGGCAGTGTTCTGCCCGAGCAGGGACGGCTCGGACTGTGTACGCACTTCCCGCTGGGAAAACGGCTGGCTGATCGGAATGGACCGAAACGGCGACAACCATCCGGACCAGGCGGCGATCGTCACCGGGCCCCACGCGCCGGCCGGGATGCACGTGAGGAGCAGCGTCGGGCGATACCGGGTGCGCTTCCATCCGGACGGAAGCGCCGCGGGGACGAACCTGACCATCACCCTGTGCCTGCCGGGACGTGATGCGAAAGCCCTGAACGTGGTGGTTTCCAACGCGGGTCGGGTGCGCGGTGAAAGGGCATCCGACGCCCAGACCATGGCGTGCATCGGCAGCACATGAAGCTGCCTGACCCGCCCCGGCGCGGACGGGAACGTCGCGACCGGCGGCTGAAGGCTGCGGCCATCCCGGGCCGCAGCTGCCCGGGCGACTCAGGCCTTGACGTTGAGCAACCGGCCAACCGCCTGGCCGGAGAGATTGACGGATGCCTGCGGGGGCGATGCCGTGGCGGCTGCGGCGGCGCCGCCATCATCCTGATCGCCATCGTGATCGGCCATGCCTGCCGCTTCGGCGGACTCCGGCCGGCTTGCGGCAGGGGTCGGGAAATTCGAGCCAACGGATGAAACGTTCATGCAAAACCTCCAATTGCCAGGGAGCGGAGCGAAAAGGCTCCATGACCGGCGTCGGCCACCTCAAGGGTAACTTGAGCACCCCCTCGACATTTCGCAAATTGCTGTGAAATCAGCCGTGTAAGAGCATGAACTTGCGCCACTCTGGATGGATGAGCGCCCCTCATCGCATCGAGCGCAGCTTCCATCGCACGAAGCTGAATAGGCGACGCCCCCCCACTTTTGAGTAGCACCGTGGTTTGGAGTCCAATCCCCCAACTGATGGAGATTGGACGTGAAAAAGCGCTTTT
>NZ_AMSF01000083.1 GCF_000334915.1 Dyella ginsengisoli LA-4
TCCCGAATTTCGTCGCCAGATCTGCCAGAGCGACCTCAAGGGGGGCACTGAGGCTACCCACGATAATGCTCCCTAATCGCTAGCCAAAACGCTGGTGACAGGCCTCGCACCCGCCTCATCATGAGGCTTCCTTGAAGTGTTCGTGGTGACGAGGGAGAACCCGGAGCTCACTGTTCGATTGTAATGACCCAGTGATTTCCTGCTCAGGTGTTACGTTTAGACGGAGACACCATGAGCATCGTGATGGAAGAAGAGAT
>NZ_AMSF01000084.1 GCF_000334915.1 Dyella ginsengisoli LA-4
TGAGCGGAAACGCATGCGCCACGCAAACACAGAAGCATGCCTCGCCCCAGCCTCCGAGCTGTCCACCGACCTGTCATCCCACCGGACACCCCACGCCCTCCCCGTAGGAGCCCGCTCGCGGGCGATGCCCTTCACACCAATGCGCCACAAAAGGCAGAAGCATCGCCCGCGAGCGGGCTCCTACCGGGTTTGTGTGGCGTTCGACAGTGGGGCGTGGCGTGCGCTTCGG
>NZ_AMSF01000085.1 GCF_000334915.1 Dyella ginsengisoli LA-4
CCGTCCCCCTGCCACTGCGCGCCGAGCGAATCCGGCAGTCCCGCCACCGGCGGGTCGAGCGCTCTGGCGGTCACCGACCCGGGGCCGGAACTGGCCAGCAGGTAGCGCCGTTGCAGATCGCCGCGCGACAGCGTCAGCACCACGTGATCGGCGCGCAGCACCAGCGGATCATCCACGTCGGCGCGGGTGCGCCGGCTGTCGCGCACATCGAGCCACAGGTAGAGACCGCTCGCATCCTGCGCCAGCAGAAGCTTGCCGCGCGCGCCCACTGGCTGGCTCCAGGGAGTGAGCGGCGCCCAGTCGTCGCCGTAGCCGTCGACGGTGATCGGGGTCTGCACCGGCTGCACGTACCAGGCTCGATCACCCTCGGGCAGCCCGGCACCCGCGACCGCAAGGCTGCGCGCCACCGCGCGAGCGGAAGCGGTGAGCGCCTGCGCCTGACCATCGCGCAACAGGTTCTCCATCTGCCGCACGTACAGCCAGCCGGCCACCGGCAGCGCCAGGGTGCAGAGGGCAACCAGCAACAGCTTGCGGCGAAGCGTCATGCCTGGTGCATGATCAGTGTTTGGCCGCCGCCGGCGGCGTCGCCCCGCGCCGGTAGACGGTGCTGCGGACCACCGCCAGCAGCTCGTCCAGCAGTGCACGGCGCTGACCATCGCTGGCGGCCAGCGTCATCGACCAGCTGAAACGGATACCGGAGGCCTTTCCCGGGTCGCAGAACACGACCATGTCGTCGAGGCGGTCGCTGCCTTCGTAGACGTTCGCCGCACAGCGCATCGACGGATGCGCGATCGGCAGGGTGAGCGCCCGACCCGCCGGATCGCGGCGCAGGTAGCCGGATCGATCGGCCGCCAGTTCGTCGTCCAGCGACGCCAGCTTGGCGGGCCACGCGTTGAGCACCATCACCCGCTGCGGCTCGCCGCTCCATTCACCGCGATACACCACCGCGGCCACGCCGATGGCGCGGGCATAGGTGCAGCAGTCAGCCGTCCAACCGTCCGGGGACCGTGCCGTGAGGGTCCAGGCGGGCGTGGCGCCATCGGCCTGTCCACTGGCCACGACCGGTTCGCCGGCGAGTGCCGGGCCAGCCAGGAGCAAGGCGACCGCCAGCACGAGCCACCAGCGCCTCACGGCTTCCATCGATAGCCCACGCCATGCACGGTTTCGATCGCGTCGAACTCCGGCGCCACCGCGACGAACTTCTTGCGGATGCGCTTGATGTGCGAAGTGATGGTGGCGTCATCCACCACCAGTTCGGCCTCGCGCATGAGCTGGTCGCGGTTCTTCACGTGGCCGGGGAAGCGCACCAGCGTGTGCACCATCCAGAACTCGGTGACGGTGAGCGGAATTTCCTCGCCGTTCCAGGTGATGCGCATGCGCTCGGACTCGAGCTTCAGCGGGCCGTGCTCGATCACCGTCTCGCTCGCCGCCGGCGCCTGCAGCGAGGCGATACGGCGGAACAGCGCGGCGATGCGCGCCGCGAGCTGATGCAGGCTGGTGTCCTTGCTGAGGTAATCGTCGGCCCCCAGCCGCAGCCCGGAGATCACGTCGAAATCCGAATCACGCGCGGTGAGGAAGATGATCGGCAGCGTGTCCGACTTGGCGCGCAGCTCGCGGCACAGGTCGAAGCCACCCTCGGGCTCATCGCCCAGGCCGATGTCGATGATCACCAGCTCCGGCAGGCGCATCGCGAAGGCGCTCGATGCCTCCTGCCGCGAGCCGTAGCCGCGGGTGTCGTAGCCGAAGCGGTTCAGCGCCTCGACGTAGTTGGCGCGAATGAGCGGTTCGTCCTCGACGATGGCGACGCTGCGTCCCATGGCAGTTTCCCTGTGCAATCCGGTTCGTGGTGGCGCGCAGCGTGCATGGCGGCCTCGCCTTGCGCAAGACGCATACCCGCACCTGCCACGGCTTAGCCACAGAACGGAAACCGTTTCGCCGCTTCCGGCCTACTTGCCAGGTGCAGACACCCGCTGGGCGTCGCCGACCGTAACACGTCCGACCCACCCTTCGAGCAGGCGATCCGCATAGCGGTCGAGCCGGACGAGCACCTGATCCACCGGTTGTGCCGACGGGCAGAGCACGGTAACCGAAGGGTCCTTCAGTGGATGCAGCGGTGGGACCTTTTCACCGGTGATCCCGTCAATGCATACCTTCTCGTCGAAGCCCGCCTGGCTGGTCAGATCGGACCGCTCGTGGCGATAGTGCCTTTCGGCTCTCCGCGCCGCCGTGGCATCGCCGTAGACAGGCATCATCGCCTGCAAAAGATGCCGCGCCTGCCCCTGCTCCTGCACCGATGCCTGCTTCGCGGCCGAACGGTACACCGCGAGATAGAAGGGCGTATCCCTCTCGCTGGCCAGTTGCAGGTAGGCCAGCCCGAGCGGGCGATTGAGCTGGCCGGCATCGCCCTTGAAATAGCCCACGCCAAGCAGGAATTGCGCCCGCTTGTTGCCCCACCGGGCGGCGTCATCGAGCATCTCCCTGGCGCGCGCGAATTTCCCTGCGGCCAGATCCCTCACGCCGACGCAGTAGTAGTACTCACCCGGCACATAGCGCTCCAGACCCTGCGGGCAGTTCGCCCTGGCCACATCAGCCAGCGGCATCCGGTTGCCCGCGCCGGCTTGACCGGGCTGAACGGCGGGGGCCGCCATCGCGGCATGAAACATGACCACGGCGGACACCGCCAGCACCACGATACGGGCTCGAACATTCATCCAGAACTCCCTTTCCCTGGGTTCCGCCCGTTCTCCGGGCGCAATGCGCGGCACTGGCTGCCCGGGCGCGGCTTTCCCGTTGCCGGACATACCGGGCTCGCACCAGCCGATGCCCGCAACTTGCCATGTTTTGAGCACCGCCGCATCAGACCGGCGCGCTGAGATGCACCCAGGCGCTACCGGGATCACCGACATGAAGAAGTTCGAAGACGCACAGGAAAACAACGAGCTGCAGGGCTTCGAGCCGCTGCGCGTGGTTTTGGCCATCGGCGGGCTCGCGCTCGGGCTGTTGATGGCGCTGCACTGAGGAGATCCATCATGTCCCATTTCGACCACTGGCTCGACAGCTTTGCCACGGACGGCTCGCCACTCCCGGCCGCGCAGGGATGCGCGATGGGAGACCAGAGGCAGGAGCCCGATCCGGACTGGCACCCGCTCTGACCCGCCCTTCATGGACGTTCCTCTTGCTCCCCTCGATGAGGGGAGCTTTTTTTTGGCTGCAGAAAGATGAACGGGCAGGAACCAATGGGCGCCGCGCCGATCCAATCCGGTGGATGCGCGTCGCGCCAAGCCGTGGAACGCTTCCGCCTGGCCAACCGGCGGGCGGTAGCGCGGCGCCCATCCAGGTGATCTCCCTGAACGCGTCCCGCGACGCTTTTCCCGGTGCCCCGGCACCGGGATTTCTTTTTCAGCCGATCGCGGCGCGCATGGCCGAGATCGCGGCGGCGTAGTCGGGGGCATTGAAGATCGCCGAGCCGGCGACGAAGGTGTCCGCGCCAGCCGCGGCGATGGCCCCGATATTGTCCGCGCTGACGCCGCCGTCGACCTCCAGCCGGATCGCGCGGCCGCTGTCGTCGATGCGACGGCGCACCTCGCGCAGCTTGTCCAGCGCCGAGGGGATGAACTTCTGTCCGCCGAAGCCCGGGTTCACCGACATCAGCAGCACGAAGTCGAGCTTGTCCAGCACGTGGTCGAGCCAGTTCAGCGGCGTAGCCGGGTTGAACACCAGGCCGGCCTGGCAGCCCGCGTCCCGGATCAGGCCGATGGTGCGGTCGACGTGCTCGCTGGCTTCCGGATGGAAGCTGATCGAATCGGCGCCGGCCTTGGCGAAATCCGGCACGATGCGGTCGACCGGCTTGACCATCAGGTGCACGTCGATGTGCGCGCTGATGCCGTAGTCGCGCAGCGCCTTGAGCACCATCGGCCCCATCGTCAGGTTGGGCACGTAATGGTTGTCCATCACGTCGAAATGCACCCAGTCGCCGCCGGCGGCGAGCACCCTGGCAGTGTCCTCACCGAGCCGGGCGAAATCGGCCGAGAGGATGGAGGGGGCGATGATCGGGGACTGCTTGCTCATGGAACGGACCTCAGTAGGAGCGCACCGCGTGCGCGACCGATATTGCGACGTACCGGAAATGCATTGCTTTCGCGCGCTGGGGCGCTCCTGCACGCAATTACTTGAAACCCTTCTCCGCCTTGACCCGCTCGTAGGCCGCGTTGATCTCGCTGGCCCGCGTTTCGGCCTGCTTGCGCATGTCTTCGGGCAGGTCGCCGAGGCGGTCCGGGTGGTGCTCGGAAATCAGCTTTCGGTAGGCACGCTTGATCGCCCGCTCGTCGGCGTCGCGGGAAATGCCGAGTACGGCATAGGGGTCGGGGCCACGATTGCTACGCTGGGGGGGAACGTAGCCGCCGCCACCGTGCCCCCCGCGCGGGCCGCCACCCGTGGCGTTCCAGGCGTAACCCTTCATCGCCATCAGCGCCATCAACTCCATGTCGCTGACGCGCATGGCGAAGGCGAGCTGGCGCAGGATCGCCATTTTCTCCGGTGGCGGATTGCCTTCGGCCAGCACCGTCTCGATCACCACGTCGAGCACCGGGAAGGCGTGGTCACGGCGCAGGCCCACCCAGTCTCGCAGCTCGTGGATCGAGCGGGTCACGTCGAATTCCGGCGCCTTGCCGCGGTTGAAGCTGGCGATGGCCTCCTGGCGCTTGCCCTGCTCGAGGCCCATGCGGGTCATCAGGCGCTCGGCAATGGCGATCTCTGCCTCCGAAACGCGGCCGTCACTCTTGGCCACCGCACCGAGCAGCTCGAACAACGGACGAATGAATCCACCGGCCTCCGGCACCGCGCTGCGGCGCTGGCTGTAGCGCATGTTGTCGAGCACGAAGCCGATCAGCGCGCCGACGATCGCACCCGGCAGGCCGTGGCCCAGGAACAGGCCGACCACCGCGAGCCAGAACGTGTAGGTGTAACTCATGGACGCGGCGCCACCGGCGTCTGCGCGCTGTACCAGCGGGCGAGCTGGTCCAGTTCCTCGTCGCTGATCGGGCCGATGGCGGCCTTCATCAGCGCCACGTTGCGGCGCCCATCGCGGTACTGCCGCAGCGCCTCGCGCAGGTAGTCCAGACGCTGGCCGGCGAGGTTCGGGGCACCCGGTATCTGCGCCATGCCATGTTCGCCGTGGCAGGCAGCGCAAAGCCCGAGGCGGGCGGGTTTCGGGGGCATTTCGGCCCGGAGCGGCGCTGCGACGGCAGCCAGGCTCAGCGCCACGATCAGGACGTTTCGCATCGGCAACACATGGGGTTGGAGACGCATCAGTCTAGCAGCCGGCCGCGCGGTGCAACCCGGCGCACCCGTTACACTATGCCGCGCCCGCCTCACCCCGGAACCGAACCGTGCCCACCACCCTGTCCCAATCGAACCTGCCCGGCCTGGAACTGATCCACCGCGGCAAGGTGCGCGACGTCTACGCCCTGCCCGGCCAGCGCCTGCTGATCGTGGCCACCGACCGCCTGTCGGCGTTCGACGTGGTGCTGCCGGACCCGATTCCGGGCAAGGGCGAGATGCTCACCCAGATCTCCAACTTCTGGTTCGGCAAGACCGCCCACCTGGTGCCCAACCACCTGCTGGACGTGCCGCTGGCCGACGTGCTGCCCGCCGGCACCGACCTGGCGCTGTACGCCAAGCGTGCGGTGGTCACCCGCCGCCTGAAGCCGGTGCCGGTGGAGGCGATCGCCCGCGGTTACCTGATCGGCTCGGGCTGGAAGGATTACCAGCGCACCGGCACGGTCTGCGGCATTGCCCTGCCGCCGGGCCTGAAGCAGGCGCAGCAGCTGCCCGAGCCGATCTTCACCCCGTCGACCAAGGCCGCCGTGGGCGACCACGACGAGAATGTCAGCTTCGACGCCGTGGTCGACGCGGTCGGCCGCGAGCTGGCCGAAAAGGTGCGCGACGCGACGCTGGCGATCTACCGCTGGGCCGCCGCCTACGCGGCCGAGCGCGGCATCATCCTGGCCGACACCAAGCTGGAATTCGGCACCGACGGGGACGGCAAGCTGTACGTGATGGACGAGATGCTCACGCCCGACTCCTCGCGCTACTGGCCGGCCGACCAGTACCAGGTGGGCATCAGCCCGCCCAGCTACGACAAGCAGTTCGTCCGCGACTACCTGGAGACGCTGGACTGGAACAAGACCGCGCCGGGCCCGCACGTGCCACCGGAAGTGATCGCAGGTACCTCGGCCAAGTACGCCGAGGCACTGCAGCGACTGGCCGGAATCACCATCGACTGAAGCAACCTGGGGGAGGTACGCCATGCGCACCATGCAGGACTGGCTGGACAGTTACAGCGCCGATCACCAGAACCCGATCAACCAGCGCCTGCACTGGCTCTGCGTACCGCCGATCGTGTGGAGCGTCACGGCACTGCTATGGACGATTCCCGTGCCGGCGCGCTTCCTGCAACCCGGTGCGTGGGCCGTACTGGTCATGGTGGCGGCGTTTGCCTGGTACTGGAAGCGCTCGCATCGACTGGGGATCGCCCTGCTGTTGGCGTTCGCGGCGCTCGCCGTATTCACCGGCTTCCTGTTCGCCCGCCTGGGCCCCGCGAACTTGCGCTGGCTGGCGCTGGCCGTGTTCGTGGTGGCCTGGATCGGACAGTTCGTCGGCCACATGTACGAAGGGCGCCGCCCCAGCTTCCTCACCGACCTGTCCTATCTGCTGGTCGGACCCGCGTGGCTGATGGAAAAACTGCTGCGCCGGATCGGGTTCAGGGCTTCTCCATGACGCTGCTGACCCTGCTGAGCACCCTGGTCTGGTGGGTGCTGTACGGTTCCATCCTCGCCCTCTTCGGCGCCCTGATCGCCTGGCCCGTGTTGCGCTGGATCGAGCGCGCCAACGTAGTGTTCAACCGCGTGTACCTCGCCTGCCTGCTGTGGACGCTGGCCGGCATGGCGATGGTCGCCGGCGTGGCGTTGTACGAGGGCCACGTGCGTCCGCCCTTTGCTCCGCTGCTGGCCTCCGGCGGACTTCGCATCGCCCTGGTGGTGGACATGCTGCTCGGCGCCGCCCTGCTCTGGCGGCTGATCCCGCGCAGCGATGCACGCCGCATCCGGCCGACCAGTGCATGCCTGGCAGTTGCGGCGGTGATGGCGGTGTCCTTCGGCGTCGCCACCAGCCTGGCCTGACCCATCCTCCGGCGCGGCGTCAGCCGTGCACCGATGCCGTGATGCCGCCGAGCATCGTCACCATCGCCACGCCAAGCGCCAGCCCCGCCACGATGCACAGGCCGGTATAGACCAGCTGCACCAGGCTGGCCCTGGCGAAGCCGATGCGCAGTCCTTCGCGCCCCGGCAGCAGCAGGTTGACCATCGCCGCGCCGATCAGGAACTGCACGACCAGTCCGAGCAGACGGCCGTCGCCGGCGATCGCGCGCGCCAGGCCGAGCACCACGGCGGAGGCGCCCGCAGTCAGCAATACCGCCCCGAAGGAGCGCAGCAGCGAAGGCATGTAGCCCATCACCCAGCGGAACGACAACGCCTGCAGGAAGGCCGCGATCAGCAGGCCCAGTCCGATCACCACGAGTACGGCAAGCAGGCTCATGCCCGCGAGGACTCCGAACAAGCTGCCCATTCCACGTTCTCCAAGTGGATGCCACGTACGCCCCGGCCCTGGATCGTGGCTCGCCCAGCGTAGCGCAGAGCTCAGTGGCGACGGAACGTCAGCCGGTGGTCTGTCGCTCCAGCCAGCGCCAGCCATAGAAGGCCGGAACCCCCAGGGCGATGATCAGCAGGCTCATGCCCGCATCGCGCGGCGCATGGATCGAGGTCACCACGATCACGCCAAGCACGGTGCCGACGAACAGCAGCGGCAGCACCGGATAGAACGGCACCCGGTACGGCGACGGCTCCTGCGCCAGATGGCGGCGGTACCAGAACAGCGTGGCGATGCCGAAGGCGTGCGCCAGCCACTCGCCGACCGTGGTGTAGTCCAGCAACTGGCCGAAGCTGCCGGAGAGCGTCAGCACGATCGCCCATGCACCCAGCGTGGCCAGTGCGACCTGGGGAGCCCGGCTGGTGCGGTCGATCCGGCCGACTGCACTGAAGAACATGCCGTCCTTGCCCATGGTCTGAAGCACACGCGCGCCGCCGGCGATGGCGATCGCGCAGTAGCCGAAGGTGGAGCAGGCAATACCCACGGCCATCAGGGTCGCGCCGCTGGGTCCCATCAGGTTGCGCAGGAGGTCGGCCGCCGGCGCGGAGCTGGCGGCCAGACCGGCATGGCCAAGACCGGCCAGATAGGCGAAATTGACCAGCAGGTAGCTGCCCACCACGCCAGCCATGCCCAGGGTGAGGGCCCGCGGCAAGGTGCGCTGTGGCTCGCGCACTTCGCCGGCCAGGTCGTTGAGGTAATGGAAACCGCCGTAGGCGAACAGCACTGGCAGCAACGCGCCGAGAAAGGCTCCCGCCGAGGCCGGGTGCACCGGATCCGCCGCCAACGCGCCGCCGAGGTGGCCCCGGGCCAGGATCAGTCCCACCACCACCAGCAACGCGATCGCGGCCAGCTTGAGCACGGTGAACAGGTTCTGCACCCAGGCGCCGGCGCGGATGCCGAAGAAGTTGATGCCGACGATGAAGGCGATCGCCCCCACCGCCACCGGCTTGATGAAGCCGGCCGGAAAACCCAGCGCGGCGCAAAAATAGTCGGCGAACGTGGTAGCCACGGCAGCCACGCTGCCGGGGTAATTGATCAGTGCCATGGTCCAGCCGAACAGGAACGCCGGCAACTTGCCGAACGCTTCGCGCAGGTAGACATAGGTACCGCCGGCCTGCGGGCGCCGCGCGCCGAGCTCGGCGTAGCGCAGCACCCCGGCGAGAGTCAGCAGGCCGCCGATCCCCCACAGCAGCAGCACCTGCCAGCCTGCCGACGTGCGTTCGGCCACCGTGGCCGGATTGCGGAAGATGCCGGCGCCGATCACGCCGCCGATGACGATCGCGGCGGCATCCCAGGTACCGAGGCGGCGCAGGTAGCTGCCGGATGAGGAATCGTCTTGGGTCACGGGCGCTTCGGGTCGACGGAAGTGCTCCGTAGACTGACACGAAGCGCCGCGTTTGTGGCCTCGTCCGGGGAACGCGACCTTAGAATGGGGCTTTGCCAGCCATGATGGGTGCCATGCCTCGAACCCTGCCATGCCGCTCGCCGGCGCCGCGCCGAACCTTGCCGGCATGAGTCGCTCCTCGCCGCTGTGGGGCCGTCTCTTCTCCGCCACGCTCGCGCTGGGCGTGATCGGCCTCGCCGCGTGGCTGCTGCACCGCTACCTCCACGCGATGCGCTGGCGGGACTTCGCCGCCGCCTGGCAAGCCCTGTCGGCGCGCGCGATCGTGGCCTCGGCTGCCGCCACCTGCGTGAGCTTCGCCATGCTCGCCGCGTTCGAGATGCAGGCGGCGCGGCTGAGTGCGCATGGCCGGGTCTCGCTGCGCCGGGCGGCGTTCGCTGGCGTGGTGTGCAACGCGATCGGCAACATGCTCGGCTTCCACGCCATCACCGCCAGCGCAGTGCGCTATCGGATCTACGGCGCCGTGGGCCTCGGTGCGGGCGATACCGCGCGCATCGTCGGCCTCGCCGGCATGGGGGTGGGGTTGGGCTTCGCCGTGGTGATCACCGGCGCGCTGATCTGGCAGCCGACGATCGTCGACGGTTGGGGCCGCTGGCCGGGACTGGGCCTGGCGCTGGCGCTGGCCGGGCTGCTGGCGTGGCTGGGGCGCTCACCACGTACCTTGCGGCTGTTCGGGTGGACGCTGAAGTTTCCCGACGCGCGCGCAGCCGGGCTGCAGATGGCGATCGGCGGCGTGGAGATGTGTGGCGCCATCGCTGCCCTGCATGTACTGCTGCCGGCGGCCGTCGCGCCGTCGTTCGTCGATTTCCTGCCGGTCTATGTCGCGGCGGTACTGGCCGGACTGGTCAGCCATGCCCCTGGCGGGCTGGGCGTGTTCGAGTCGATCCTGCTGGCAGGGTTTCCCCAGGCGCAGCGGCCGGACGTGCTGGCCGCCATCCTGTGCTACCGGCTGACCTACACGGCGGGACCCTTCGTGCTGGGCAGCCTCGCGTTCGGCGCGTTCGAGTGGCGGTTGCGGCGGCGACGGCGCGCGCAGACGGTCGCTGGCTGACTGCCGCTGCCACGAGGCCACCGTGAACCCGCCGCCCCGCAAGATCCTGCACGTCGACATGGATGCGTTCTACGCCTCGGTCGAGCAGCGCGATGCGCCGGAACTGCGCGGCAAGCCGGTGGTGGTGGCCTGGCGCGGGGCACGCTCGGTGGTGTGTGCGGCCAGCTATGAGGCACGCACCTTCGGCGTGCGCTCGGCGATGCCGGCCGTGCGCGCCGAGCGGCTGTGTCCGCAGGCGATCTTCGTGCCGCCGGATTTCCCGCGTTACAAGGCGGTGTCGCGGCAGATCCGCGAGATCTTCGCCCGGCATACCGACCTGATCGAGCCGCTGTCGCTGGACGAGGCCTATCTCGACGTCACGACGACCAAGACCGGGCTGGGCTCGGCCACCGCGACCGCCGAGGCGATCCGCGCAGCGATCCGCGAGGAAACACGGCTCACGGCCTCGGCCGGCGTGGCGCCGAACAAGTTCCTGGCCAAGATCGCGTCCGACCACCGCAAGCCCGACGGCCTGTTCGTGGTGCGCCCGCACCAGGTCGATGCGTTCCTGCTCCCGCTCAAGGTCGGCCGGCTGCCCGGCGTGGGCAAGGTGATGGAGGCGCGGCTGGCCGAGCTCGGCGTGGAGACCGTGGCGCAGCTGCGCACCCTGCCGCCGGCCGAGATGGAGCAGCGCTTCGGCCGCTGGGGTCGACGCCTGCACGAGTTGTCGCTCGGCATCGACGAGCGTCCGGTGCAGCCGGAGCGGCCAAGCGTGCAGGTGTCCGCCGAGGACACCTTCGAGCAGGACCTGCCGCTCGACGCGCTGGAACCGCACATCCGGCGGCTGGCCGAGAAGACCTGGAGCGGGCACCAGCGCGAGACCGGACGGGTCGCGCGCACGGTGGTGCTCAAGCTCAAGACCGCCCAGTTCCAGACGCTGACCCGCAGCCTGACGCCAGTCGCGCGCCCGGCCTCTGCGCGGGAGCTGGCGGACATCGCCTGCGCGCTGCGTGCGCGCGTCGATCTCCCTGCAGAAACGCGCTACCGGCTGGTGGGGGTGGGGCTGTCCGGGTTCATCGATGCGGACGACGAGGCAACCCAGGCCGACCTGTTCCCCGGAGGCTGAGGGGCGGCGAGCGAAACAGCACTTGCTATTAAATAGCGCGCTATGTATATTGCGGCACATGTCCTCCCGACGCGCCATCGCCATGTCGCCGCTTCAGCTCGATCACCAGCTGTGCTTCTCGCTGTATTCGGCGCAGCTGGCGATGACCAAGGTCTATCGCAAGTTGCTGGCGGAGCTGGAACTGACCTATCCGCAGTACCTGGTGATGCTGGTGCTGTGGGAAGGCGACGGCGTAACCGTGTCGCAGATCGGCGAGCGGCTGTTCCTGGATTCGGCCACGCTCACTCCGCTGCTGAAGCGGCTGGAGGCGGCGGGACTGGTACAGCGCCAGCGCTCCACCAAGGACGAACGCCAGGTGGTGGTCAGCCTCTCCCCGGAAGGCCGTGCGCTGAAGCGCAAGGCTGGCGCAGTGCCCGAGGCCATCTTCTGCGCCACCGGCTGCGAGCTGGACGAGCTGATCGACCTGAAGACCCGGCTCGACCGCCTGCGCGGGCGTCTGGCGCAGAGCGGGTGACCGCTTGCATTTGCCATATATATCGCGCGCTATTTTATAGCTTGCTACTCAAAACCGCAGCATACGCTGCCGCACCCCAGAAAAGGAGAACCATCATGTCCATCGAAAACGTCCTCTATCGCGCCCATGCCAAGGCCACCGGTGGCCGCGACGGCCGCGCCGTGTCGTCCGACAACGTGCTCGACATCAAGCTGACCACGCCGAAGGAACTCGGCGGCGCCGGCGGCGACGGCACCAATCCCGAGCAGCTGTTCGCCGCGGGCTATTCGGCCTGCTTCATCGGCGCGCTGAAGTTCGTCGCCGGCCAGCAGAAGATCGCCCTGCCGGCCAGCACCAGCATCGAGGGCAGCGTCGGCATCGGCCCGATTCCCACCGGCTTCGGTATCGAGGTCGAGCTGAAGATCAGCATCCCGGGCCTGGACCGCGCCGTGGTCGAGGACCTAGTGCAGAAGGCGCATGTCGTCTGCCCCTACTCCAACGCCACCCGCGGCAACATCGACGTCACCCTGACGGTGGTCTGAGGGCATCAGGGACTATCGCGACGGGCACCGGCTGCGCTATGACATCAGGTCATGCGCAGCCGCACCGTCTCCAAAGCTGGACCGACAGCACCCGCCGCAATCGAAGGCTCCGCCGCGCCGACATGGCCGGCACCCGGCCAGTGGTGCCTGTACCTGATCGAGTGTGCCAACGGCGCGTGGTACGCCGGGATCACCAACCACCTGCAGCGCCGCTACGTTGCGCACGCCGCTGGCCGCGGCGCCCGCTACACGCGGGCCAACCCGCCACGGCGACTCCTCGGCTGGTGTCCCCACCCCGATCGCGCCAGCGCGTCCCGCGCCGAGGCGGCGGTCAAGCGGCTGCCGCGCGAGCGCAAGCTGGCCTACCTGCTGCAGTCCTCCACCCAGCCGACGCCGGCAGTCGACGCATGAAAAAAGGCCCGGGAAATCCCGGGCCTTTTCGCGTGCCACATGCGGCCTACTTTTTCTTCTTCGGAATGTACAGGTCGGTGATGGTGCCTTCGTAGGCCTCCGCCGCCATGCCGACCGACTCGCTCAGCGTCGGGTGCGGGTGGATGGTCATGCCGATGTCGCCCGCTTCGGCACCCATTTCGATCGCCAGCGCCACCTCGGAGATCAGGTCGCCCGCGTGCGGGCCGACGATGCCGGCGCCGACCACGCGGTGGGTCGCCTCGTCGAAGATCAGCTTGGTGAAGCCCTCGGTGCGGTCGATGCCGATGGCGCGACCCGACGCCGCCCACGGGAACTTGCCGACGCCCACGTGCAGGCCCTTCTCTTTCGCCTCGCGCTCGGTCACGCCGACCCAGGCGATTTCAGGATCGGTGTAGGCCACCGACGGGATCACCCGCGCGTCGAAGTGGCTCTTCATGCCCGCCACCACCTCGGCGGCCACGCGCGCCTCGTGGGTCGCCTTGTGCGCCAGCATCGGCTGGCCGACCAGGTCGCCGATCGCGAAGATGTGCGGCACATTGGTGCGCATCTGGGTGTCGACGTCGATGAAGCCGCGGTCGGTCACCGCCACGCCGGCCTTCTCCGCGCCGATCTTGCCGCCGTTGGGCGAACGGCCCACGGCAACCAGCACGCGGTCGAACAGCGTGGTTTCGGGGATGCTCTCGCCCTCGTAGCCGATCTCGATGCCCTTCTTGGTCGCCTTGGCCGAGACCACCTTGGTCTTCAGGTGCACGCCCTTGAGCTTCTTGCCCAGGCGCTGCGCCAGCGGCTTGATCAGGTCGGCGTCGGCGCCGGGGATGATCTGGTCCATGAACTCGACCACGGTCACTTCGCTGCCCAGCCCGGAATAGACCGTGGCCATCTCCAGGCCGATGATGCCGCCGCCGACCACCAGCAGCTTTTTCGGCACGTCCTTCAGTTCCAGCGCGCCGGTGGAATCCATGATGCGCTCGTCGTCCCAGGGGAACGCCGGCAGGCGTACCGCCTGTGAACCGGCGGCGATGATCGCGTACTCGAAGCGGATCAGCTTGCTGCCTTCGGCCGTCTGCACTTCCATCTCGTTCGGCGAGATGAAGCTGCCAGTGCCCTGCACCGTGCGCACCTTGCGCTGCTTGGCCATGCCGGCCAGGCCGCCGGTGAGCTTGCCGACCACCTTGGTCTTGAAGTCGCGCAGCTTGTCGATCTCGATGGTCGGCTTGCCGAAGCTGACGCCGTGGGCGGCCATCGCCTCGGCCTCGTCGATCACCGCGGCCGCGTGCAGCAGCGCCTTGGACGGGATGCAGCCGACGTTGAGGCAGACGCCGCCGAGGCTGGCGTAACGCTCGACCAGCACCGTATCCACGTCCAGGTCGGCGGCGCGGAAGGCGGCGGTGTAGCCGCCCGGGCCGGAGCCGAGCACGACCAGCTTGCATTCGATGTCGGGGGTGCGACCGGAGGCGCCGGCGGCGGCCGGGGCCTTTGCCGGAGCGGAAGCGGGAGCGGGGGCGGGAGCCGGAGAAGCCGCAGCCGGAGCGGGCGCCGGAGCGGGTGCGGCGGCCGCGTCGCTCGTCTCCAGCACCAGGATCGATGCTCCCTCGGACACCTCGTCGCCCACCTTGAGCTTGAGTTCCTTCACCACGCCGGCGGCGGTGGCAGGGATCTCCATCGTCGCCTTGTCCGACTCCAGCGTGATCAGGCTCTGGTCCTTGGCGACGCTGTCGCCGACGCTTACCAGCACCTCGATCACCGGCACGTTGTCGTGACCGCCGATGTCGGGGACCTTGATCTCGAGTGTGTTGGCCATGGCGTGTTTCCTTTGCGGTGCGAGGCGTCAGCGGGTGACGCCCGGGTCGGGTTCGGAGGATCGGGGCGCCGTCGCGGCGGGCGGCTTCATGTGGTCGGTGACGTCGCGCGCGGCGTCATTGCCCTTGTCGGTGGCACCGGACGGCGCGCGTTGCTCCGCCGTTGCGGCCGGCTCCGGCGCGGGACGTCGGGCCCAGCTGCGCACGTGCAGGTCGCGCTGCGGGAACGGGATCTCGATGCCGTACTTTTCCAGCGCGGTGTGCAGCGCCCAGTTGTACGCGGCGGTGATCGAACCGGTCCGGCGGGTTGCCTCCGCGTCGAGCCAGACCACCAGCTGGAAATCGAGCGACGAGTCGCCGAACCCGGTCAGCCACACCTGCGGCGCGCGCGGGCCGTCCTTTGCCAGCGTGAACGGCACCGCGGCGGCAGCCTCCAGGGCGGCCTTCTTCACCAGCTCCTTGTCGGTGCCGTAGGCCACGCCGAACGGCACCTTGAGCCGGCGCGCGGCCTCGCGCAGCGTCCAGTTCACCACCCGGCCGGTGACGAACTCGGAGTTGGGCACGAGGATGTCGATATCGTCGTTGGTGGTGATCAGCGTGGCGCGGATGCGGATCTCGCGCACGTTGCCGTGCACGCCCGAGGCCAGCTCGACGAAATCCCCCACCTTCAGGCTGCGGTCGAAAAGCAGGATCAGGCCCGACACGAAATTGTTGAAGATCGCCTGCAGGCCAAAGCCCAGGCCCACGCCCAGCGCGCCGGCGAACACGGTGAACTTGGCGATCGGGATGCCGGACGCGTTCAGCGCCATCAGCACACCGACCAGCAGCAGCACGTAATGGGTCAGCCGCTCGACCGTGTACGCCGAGGACAGATTGAGGTTGTCGTGCCGCTCCACGTAGCGCCGCAGCAGGCGGCGGACGATCGAGGACAGCAGCAGGAACAGCACCAGCACCAGCACGGCCGCCAGCAGCGAACCGACGGTGACCTTCACCCCGCTCATGTCCAGCAGCTTGACGTTCATCCACTCGTTGAACTGGCGCACGCCGTCCTCCCAGGTGTGCGGCACGGCGGCGCGCACCTGGGTCAGCGGATCGCCCGAGCGGAGGGCGGTCACCCGGCGCCCCCGGTCAGAGCAGCAGGCGGCGGATGTCGCCCAGCTGCTGTGCGAGGAAGGCGGCGAAACGCGCGGCCAGCGCGCCGTCGATCACCCGGTGGTCGTAGGACAGCGACAGCGGCAGCATCAGCCGCGGTGCGAATTCCTTGCCGTTCCACACCGCCTTCATCGCCGCCTTGGAAACGCCGAGGATCGCCACCTCCGGCGCGTTGACGATCGGCGTGAACGCCGTACCGCCGATACCGCCCAGCGAGGAGATCGAGAAGCAGCCGCCGGACATGTCGGCCGGGCCGAGCTTCTTCTCGCGCGCCTTCTTCGAGATCTCGCCCAGCTCGCGGGCCAGGTCGAGCAGGCCCTTCTTGTCGACGTCGCGGATCACCGGCACCACCAGGCCGTCGGGCGTGTCCACCGCGATGCCGATGTGGAAGTACTTCTTCAGGATCAGCTTCTCGCCGGTCTCGTCGAGCGAGGCATTGAACTGCGGGAACTGCTTCAGCGCCGCAACCACCGCCTTCATCTGGAACACCAGCGGGGTGATCTTGAGATCCTTGTTCTCCGCGCCCAGGGCCTTGCGGAAGGCCTCCAGCTCGGTGATGTCGGCATCCTCGTGCTGGGTGACGTGCGGGATCATCGCCCAGTTGCGCGCGAGGTTGGCGCCGGAAATCTTCTGGATGCGCGAGAGCGGCTTCTCCTCGATCTCGCCGAACTTGGCGAAGTCCACCTTCGGCCAGGGCAACAGATTGAGGCCGCCACCGGCTGCCACCGGTGCGCCCTGCACCGGGCGTGCGCCGGAAGCCAGCGCGTGCTTGACGTAGGCACTGACGTCCTCGCGCTGGATGCGGCCACCGCGACCGCTGCCCTTCACCTGGTGGATGTCCACGCCCAGCTCGCGCGCGAAGGCGCGGATCGCCGGGCTGGCATACGGCGCATCGCCGGGCATGACGATCTTCGCGTCGAACGGCGGCCGCGCCTGCGGCGGCAGGTCGCCGTCCGGTGCAACCCCCGGCTGCACCGAGCGACCGCCGATCGGCGCGGGCTTCTCGGCGGCCGGCGCAGGGGCGGGCGCAGCGACCGGTGCGGCGGCAGGCGCCGCCTCGGCCGATTCGATCAGCGCGATCAGGCTGCCTTCGGAAACCTCATCGCCAAGCTTGAGCTTGAGTTCCTTCACCACGCCGGCGAACGGCGCGGGCACTTCCATGGTGGCCTTGTCCGACTCCAGCGTGATCAGGCCCTGGTCCTTGGCGACGCGGTCGCCGACCTGCACCAGGATCTCGATCACCGGAACGGCATCGAAGCCGCCGATGTCCGGCACGCGGGCTTCACGCACGCCGCCACTGGCGGCGGGTGCCGACGCAGCGGCCGGAGCCGGTGCGGGGGCACTCTTCGTGGGCGCCTCGGCCTTGGCGGGAGTGGCGGCCGGTGCGGGCGCCGGTGCCGGTGCGGCAGCACCCTCGGCCTCGATCATCGCGATCACGGTGCCCTCGCCGACCTCGTCGCCGAGCTTGACCCTGATCTCCTTCACCACGCCGGCGAACGGCGCGGGCACTTCCATCGTGGCCTTGTCCGACTCCAGCGTGACCAGGCCCTGTTCCTTCTCCACCCGGTCGCCGACTTTGATCAGCACCTCGATCACAGGCACCTTGTCGCCGCCGATATCCGGAACGCGTGCTTCTTTGAGGTCGGCCATGGGGACTCCTGCAGATGGGGACGGGGCGCGGGGATGCGACCGCGGCAAGATTTCCATGATAACCAAGCCGGGCCGCGGACGGCACTGAAAACGTTGTCATAACGCCCGTTCGCCGACGTATGGGCATGACCTTGGGCGCATGCCGCCCCGGCTCTTCCACCGTAAGCTGGCCCCGCAGGCGCCGCATCCGCAGCGCAGGAGGGACCCCATGCTGGCCATTCGCGACCTGTCCAAGACCTATCCCAACGGCGTGCGCGCCCTGCGCGAGGTGTCGCTGGACATCCCGCGCGGGATGTTCGGGCTGCTGGGACCCAACGGCGCGGGCAAGTCCTCGCTGATGCGTACCATCGCCACGCTGCAGGATCCGGACAGCGGCAGCATCACCCTCGACGGCCAGGACCTGCTGGCCGACAAGCCGGCCACCCGGCGCCTGCTCGGCTACCTGCCGCAGGAGTTCGGCGTGTATCCCAAGGTCACCGCCGAGGCCATGCTCGAGCACTTCGCGGTGCTCAAGGGCATCACCGCGCGCGGGCCGCGTCAGGAGCTGGTGCAGGCGCTGCTGCGCCAGGTGAACCTGTGGGACGTGCGCAAGCGCAAGCTCGGCACCTTCTCCGGTGGCATGCGCCAGCGCTTCGGCATCGCCCAGGCGCTGATCGGCGAGCCGAAGCTGGTGATCGTGGACGAACCCACCGCCGGCCTCGATCCGGAGGAGCGCAACCGCTTTCTCAACCTGCTGGCCGAGATCGGCGAGCGCTGCGTGGTGATCCTGTCCACCCACATCGTGGAGGACGTCACCGACCTGTGCCCGCGCATGGCGATCCTCGGCCAGGGCCAGGTGCTGCTGGCCGGCGAGCCGCTGGAAGCGATCGCCAGCCTGGAGGGCCGGGTCTGGCGCCGCACCATCGACAAGGCCGAGCTGGACGGCTATCGCGCCCGCATGACCATCCTGTCCACCCGCCTGCTGGCTGGCCGCACGCAGATCCACGTGCTGGCGGACCAGTCGCCCGGTGAAGGCTTCGTCGCCGTGGCGCCCGACCTGGAAGACGTGTACTTCGGCCGCCTGCGCGCGCAGGCCACCACCCGCGCCGCCTGAGCGCGCGACGTCACGCTTCGCACAGGACACCCCACATGTTCCTCGAGATCTTCCGCTTCGAATGGCGACAACAGCTGCGCTCGCCGCTGTTCTGGCTGGTCGCCGCCGTATTCGGCGCCATGGCCTTCGCCCTGACCAGCACCGACGCGGTCGCACTGGGTGGCGCCGCCGGCAACGTCTGGCGCAACGCGCCGATGGTGACGATCAAGCTGATGTCGGTGCTGACCGTCTTCAGCATCTTCCTGGTTACGCTGTTCGTCGCTGGTGCGGCGCTGCGCGATTTCGAGGCGCGCACGGCCGAGCTGATGTTCAGCACGCCGGTCTCGCGCGGCGCCTACGTGGGCGGACGCTTCGTGGCCGGCTACCTGGCCTGTCTGGCGATCCTCGTCGTGTGCGCGCTGGGCCTGTGGCTGGGTGGATTGATGCCGTGGGTCGACGCCGCGCGGCTGGGCCCGTCGCGCTGGGCCGGCTACCTGTGGTCGCTGGGCGTGATGGTGGCGCCGGCGATGCTGTTCATCGCCGGCCTGCTGTACCTGATCGCCACAACCACCCGCTCGCTGCTCGCCGCCTACATCGGCGTAGTGGTGTACTTCGTGCTCCAGATCGTCACCGGCCTGCTCACCCGCGACGTCAACAACCACTGGCTGGCGGCCATGCTCGACCCGTTTGGCGGTCGCACGCTGGCCATCGTCACGCGCTACTGGTCGGCCGACCAGCTCAACCACGACCTGCCGGCGGTATCCGGCGTGCTGCTGTTCAACCGGCTGCTGTGGGGCGGCATCGGTGCGGCGATGTTGGTCGCGTCGCTGCTCCTGTTCCGCGCCGACCGCACCGGCTGGCAGCCCACCCTGCGCAGGCATCGCGCGGAACCACCGGTGCTGGCGCCGCCGTCGGCGACTCCCGTCCCGACCGAACAGGCCAGCGGACTGCGTGCCGCAATGGCGCAGTTGCGGGCGCAATGGGCCTTCGACACCCGCGCGGTGCTCGGCGGCGTGCCCTTCGTGGTCATGGCGGCGCTGGCCCTGGTCAACGTACTGGCGATCCTCGCCCTGTCGGGGCAGCTCTATGGCACGCCGACGTATCCGGTGACCCACCGCATGGTGGAAACGGTGGAAGGCGGGTTCCAGGTGATGCTATACATCATCATCACCTTCTATGCCGGCGAACTGGTGTGGCGCGAGCGCGGCGTCGGCGTGGCCCAGGTCAGCGACGCGTTTCCCGTACCCGATCTCGTACCGCTGCTGGCCAAGCTGCTGGCGCTGTTCGCGGTGGTGGGCTGCTTCCTCGGCCTGGGGGCACTGGTCGGCATCGGCTGGCAGCTTGCCCATGGCTACACGCACCTTGAGCCGGGCCTGTACCTGGCGACCCTCCTGCTGGACGCGGTGCCCTATCTTCTGCTGGCGGTGCTGGCGGTGTTCTTCCAGACGCTGGCGAACAACAAGTTCCTCGGCTATCTGCTGACCGTGCTGTGGCTGGTGGCCAGCCTGATCGGCTTCGGCCTGCTGCACTGGGAACATCACCTGTACAACTACGGCACCACACCGGCGCTGCCTTATTCGGATCTCAACGGCTTCGGTCACTTCCTGCCGGCAGTGCTCTGGTTCGACGGCTACTGGACCTGCCTGGCCGTGGCGCTGGCCGGCATCGCCGCCCTGTTCTGGGTGCGCGGCACACCGGATGGCTGGCGCGGTCGCTGGCGCGAGGCATGCGCGAGACTGCATGGCACGGTCCGGATGCTGATTGCGGTCGCCCTGCTGGCCTTCATCGCCACCGGCGCCTGGATCTTCTACAACACCAACGTGCTCAACACGTATCGCAACAGCGAAGAGCTCAACCAGCAGCGCGCCGACTACGAGAAGCAGTACGCCCGCTACGCCGGTGTGGCGCAGCCACGCATCACCGCGGTGAACGCCGACGTCGACATCGACCCGACGCAACGCCGCCTGCACATCGTCGCGCACATGACCCTGGTGAACCGGCACGACGCGCCGATCAGCGAGCTGCACGTCAACACCGACACCGGCTTCAAGACCACGCTCGCCTTTGCCCCGCACGAGACGGTATCGATGGACCGCCGCCTCGGCTACGCCATCTACAAGCTGAAGACGCCGCTGGCGCCAGGTGCATCGATGCCGTTCGATGCCACCCTCGACTACGACCCCAGGGGTTTTACCAACGCGCCGGAAGGCCAGTTCCTTGCCCATAACGGCACCTTCTTCAACAGCACCGTGCTGCCGCGCTTCGGCTACCAGCCGGACAACCGGCTCACCGACCGCAATACCCGTCGCAAATACGGCCTGAAGGAGGACGTACCGCGCATGCCGCCGCTGGGCGACGAGGCTGCGCGTGCCAATACCTATATCAGCAATGACTCGGACTGGATCCACTTCGAGACCACCGTCTCGACCGCCGACGGCCAGATCGCGATGGCGCCGGGCTACCTGCAGAAGGAGTGGCACGCCAACGGCCGACACTACTTCCGCTACGTGATGGACCAGCCGATGCTGGACTTCTTCTCGTGGATCTCCGGCCGCTACGCGGTGAGGAAGGAGCGCTGGCACGACGTCGCGCTGGAGGTCTACTACAACCCGGAGCACGGCTGGAACGTGGACGACATGCTGCGCGGCGCGAAGGATGCACTGAGCTACTACACCACCCACTTCTCGCCCTACCAGTTCCGCCAGCTGCGCATCCTGGAGTTCCCGAACTACGCCAGCTTCGCGCAGTCGTTCGCCAACACCATTCCGTTCTCCGAGTCGGTGGGCTTCATTGCCGACCTGCGCGACCCGGCAAAGATCGACTACCCGTACTATGTCACCGCCCACGAGGTGGCTCACCAGTGGTGGGCGCACCAGGTGATCGGTGCGGACATGCAGGGCTCGACCATGCTCAGCGAATCGCTGGCGCAGTATTCGGCGCTGATGGTGATGAAGCATCGCTACGGCGAGCACCAGATGCGCCGATTCCTCCGGTACGAGCTGGACAACTACCTCGCCAGCCGAGCCGGCGATCCGGCCCAGGAAGAGCCGCTGGCCAAGGTCGAGCAGAACCAGCTGTACATCCATTACCGCAAGGCATCGCTGGTGTTCTATGCGCTGCAGGACTACGTCGGCGAGGACACCGTGGACGCGGTGTTGAAGCAGTTCCTGCACGACAAGGCCTTCCAGAACCCGCCCTACACCACCTCGCAGGAGTTCATGGGCTACCTGGAGCGCGGTGTCGATCCGAAGTGGCACCACCTGATCGACGACCTGTTCTGGAAGATCACCTTCTTCGACAACCGCACCACCGACGCCACTGCGAGAAAACTGCCGGACGGCCGCTACGAGGTCACCATGAAGGTGCATGCCGGCAAGTCGTACGTGGACGAACACGGCAAGGAGACCCCAGCCACACCCGACATCCCGGTGGAGATCGGCGTGTTCGCCAAATCCCCCGGCAAGGGCCTCGACGGCAAGCCGCTGTACCTGGCCAAGCGCGTACTTCCGGCCGGCGACAGCACGGTGACCGTGACCGTGGACGGCGTGCCGGCCGAGGCGGGGGTCGATCCCTACAACGAGCTGATCGACCGGATCCCGTCGGACAACCGCCACGCGGTGGCCGTGCAGTAGGCTGGCGACGGAGCCCGCCGCCGCGCTCTCAGCTCTGCCTGTCGGCCGAAGCGGGCAGGCTGCCCTGCACCACGGTCAGTTCGCGCTGCGGGAACGGAATGCTGATGCCGGCGCCGTCGAAGGCTTCCTTCACCGCCTGCAGGAAGTCGGTCTGCGTCGCCCAGAAATCCGCCGTGACGGTCCAGGCGCGGATCACCAGATCCACCGAGCTCTCGTTGAGATTGGTGGTCCACACGCCGGGCGCGGGATCCTTCAGGATGCGCTCGTCGGCATCGAACAGCTTGTGGATCTCCGCCTTGGCCGCCCTGATGTCGTCCTTGTAGCCGATTCCCACGGTCAGCTCGAAGCGACGGGTGCCGCGGCGGTTGAAATTGGTGATCGCATCGCCGCCCACCTTGGCGTTCGGCACCACCGCCTCACGACCGTCAGGCAGCAGCAGCTGGGTGTACATCAGGTTGATCGACTCGACCGTGCCCATCACGCCGCCGACGGTGACGAAGTCCCCCACGCGGAACGGCCGGAACACCGCCAGCAGCACGCCCCAGGCGAGGTTGCTGAGCGAACCCTGCAGTGACAGGCCAACGGCCAGACCGCTGGCGCCGAGCGCGGCGACCAGCGGCGCGGAGGGCACGCCGGCCACCTGCAAGGCGGTGACGATCAAGAGCGTCAACAGCACGCCATAGAGCAGATTGCGCAGGAAGCTGGACAGGGTGACGTCGAAACTCGCGCGACCGAGCGCGCGCTCGACCACGTTGGCCAGCCGCCGCGCCACCCACAGGCCGACCAGCAGCACCAGCAGCGCCTCGGCCAGGTTCAGCCCCATCTGCACCGCCTGATCGGCGTACTTGTCCCAGTTCGCGACGAAATAATGCGATACGCGACCCATCGCGCTGGAGGTGGACGTCGGGTCGATGGCAAGGGCGCTGGAAAATCGCATCGGCGGGCTCTCTCTCGCTATGAAAACGCGAGGAGACTAACAGCCGGCAGATCAAGATTTTGCAGGCTTCACGAGCGCGAGCGGCGCCGATGCCGGGCATCGGCGCCGCTCGCGACCCGTGTCATGGCATGTCAGCGGGCGGCGAGCTTGTCCTTGCCCGCGTCATGCTCCTGGCCTTCGCCGATCAGCCGCAACGGCGATCCGTCCGGCAGGCGGAAGCCGAACTGGCGCTGCAGCTGGTCGAGCTCGCGCAGCTTCGGACAGAGCGTCTCGGCGCGCGCCTCGAGGCGATCGGCACGAGCATCCACCTCCTTGTCAATCGCCTTGTCGAGCGAGTCTGCACGCGCTTCCAGTGCGGCGATTTTTGCCTGGTCGCCGCTGAGCGCCGCTTTCACCGCGCCGGCGGTGACCGTACCAACCAGCTCAGAGACCGCGTCCTGGATGCCGCCCTCGAACGAATCCTCCATCGCCTGGCGCGTCCACACACCGCTGCCGATGCCCGCGTCGAGCTGGGCCATCGCGCGGGTGCGGCTGCGGTTGAGGCGATCGATCAGGCGGCTCCTCGATTCGCCATCCTCGGCGAAGGTGGTGGCGACCGTGGTCAGCGCGTCGAAACCGATGTCCAGCCCGTCGCGGGCGATCGACGCCACTTCCGGCACCAGCGCGCGCACCGAGTGCTCGTAGCTGCGCAGCCGCGCGGCATCGGCGGCATCGACCGTCACCGGCTTGCCGTCGATGCGCAGGGTCCCGTCATGCATGAACACCCGGCCCGGCGTGCCGTCGTCGCGGCTGAACGCGATGCCTGCATCGCTGATGCGCACGTCGTAGTCGGTGTTGAAGCTGCAGTGCCCCATGGAGCCGTGGAAATCGTGGGCCTGAAGCGGCGAGCCGAACGTCGACCCGGCGGCCAGCGCCAGCGTGAAGATCATCGTGCGCATGCTGCGCCTCCCCGTGACCGTCGGCGGCAATGCCGACCCTGCGCATCACGATGCTCCGCCGGCGCGACCGGGCCATGGGCCAGCCGTCATGCCGTGCCATCAGTCACTGGAGGGATGCCGACGCGCTCAGTGCGTGACGCCGGCCAGCATGCCCATGTCGAGGTGAATCGCCTGGAGGCGCGGCGCCAGCCGATGCAGGCATTGCGCGGTATCGATCGGTGCCAGCGCCATGGTCTCCTCGAAATGCCGCACCAGGACCGCCTCGCGACGCGACAGCAGACGGATCCATTGGGTGTCTTTCAGGGGCATGCCGCGCGCCCACCAGCTGGCCAGCCGCCGCTGCAGCGGGCCGCGCCATTGGCCGGTCGTGGCCGGGCGGCCGCCGCGCGCGCTCAGCTCCATCTGCAGGTCCAGCACGAACAGCTCCAGCGCCGCCGCGTTCTCCAACAGCACGACGCGCAGGCCCGGCTCCACGACCTGTTGCGCGGCGAGCTGGCACAGCCGCTGCAGGTCGATGCTGCGCCGGATCAGCGCGTTGTAGAGCGGTTGTGTTGCCAGCGCCACGGCGTCTGGCCTCCGGGGTGGGAAGGATTGCCGTCCATGGTCGACAGCCGCCGCTTAGCGACGGATTAATCCGGCCGGCGTCGCGATCCGGCCTTTAGCTGCCGTTACCGTTGCGGCTCCGGTCTGCCGGACACGTCGAGCAGGTGCAGCGGTCGTCCCTGCGCATCGCGCAGCCCCTGTTGCAGCCCGGCCAGCCGCTCGACGGACGGACACAACGCATCCACCTGCGGCTGCAGCGCCAGCAGCCGGCGCTCGAGCCGCGGCTGCAGGGTGGTGGCGAGGTCGGTCGCCTGATCACGCAGGCGCGCTGCGGTGTCGAGGTCACCACTCATTGCCGCCTGCAGCGCCTGCTGGCCGAGGTCGGCGGCCACGATCGGGGCCAGATCGGAGGCGAACTGGTTGCCGAGTTGACGGGCAGCGTCCCCCTGCCAGTCGTGCGTGCTGTGGCTGGCGTCGATGCGCCTGCGCAACGCGTCGGCATCGATCGCCAGGCGCTGGTCCAGCGCCTGGCGCGTGGCGGGCGACAGTTGCAGTGTGGACGCCTCGTCACCGATGGCCTGCACCGCCATATCCACGCCGCGCTGCGCCACCTGGCGCACCCGCGGCAACAGTGCACGCAGGTCGCGCTCGAACAGCGTCACGCGATCCTGATCCTCGGCATTCAGCGCTACCGGGGTGCCGTCGGTGGCCAGCGTACCCCGCTCCATCACCACACGCGTCGGCGCAGGACCGGTGCGATCGAACACCAGCCGGTCCGGCTGCACGGTGAGGTCGTAACTGCTGCTGGCCGGGCAGTGCAGTGCCAGGGGCGCGGCTGTCACCGCACCGCTGGCGGCAACGGCGGACATCGCGAGGAGAATGAGTCGGGTGCGCATCGAACCGTACCAAGGCCAAAGCGCCCACCGATAACCGGCCAGCGGCCAACCCACCCTGAATCGCACCGGCGCGACGGGGTCAGCTTCCGCCGAGCTTGCTGAGCAGGTGCAGGCTGCCGTCCGGGTCGGCCATGTAGACGCCCTGGCCAGGCAGCGCGTCGAGATCACCGGCAAGGCCCGGGAGCATGCGCGGTGCGTCGAACCAGGGCACCGTCTTCACGGGACCCGGCATGTAGCTGACCCAGTGCCCGGGTCCATCCGAGGGCATGCCCGGGACGCCGAACACGTGGATGTCGAAGACCACCGGCACCATGGCATAACGCGCGACCGCTGCCTGCCCGGCCCGCAGCGGCTCGAACAACCAGCCGTGCGCCGCGCGTTCGGCGGCCCGGCCGAGCAGTTTGCGGTAGCGCTCCATCTGCCAGTTGTTGCCGAGATAGCGCAGATCGACCTGCTCGGTCGCCACGTCCTGCACCCGCCCCTGCGCATCGATACGCAACGCCAGGTAGACCGTGCCGGCCACGTGCGCGGCCATGGCCTGGGGCGGATATTCCGGGTCGATATTGCGGACGAGCCCGCCACGGCCGTTCGTGCTGTCACCGAAGTGCACACCGCGGATCGACAGCACATAATCGTGCTGGCCCGAGGGCTGCGCCACCACCCTCAGGCTCATCTGCGAGCGCGCCGTCACTGCATGTCCGTCACGTACCACCGGCTGGAATTGCCAGCGCGCCATATTGCGGTCGATCACATCGACTACCGGGGCGGGCAGCTGCGCCACATCGTCCAGCGTGTGGCCAACCACCCGACCATCGCTGCCAACGGTGAGCGAACCCAGCACGAGCATGCTCGCTTCGGGCCGTTGCACCTTTGTCGTCCGTGCCACGGACGGGGGAGCAAGGAGCAGGCCAGCCCATGTCAGGCCTGCAACGATGCCGATCGCCAGAATCCGACGCATGCTCACACCTCCCTGTGGATGTCACTGCAGTCTATGCCTGCGCGGGCGGCGCCGTCACCGCCGCCGGAACTGCGCCCGCACCTGCGACCTGCCCAGCTGCCAGATCAGCCAGACCAACAGCACGATGGCCACCGCGTCAAACCCCAGTGACAGGTGCACCGTGCGTGCCTGCTGGACGAGCAACGCCGGCGCGTCGGGCACGTCGTGCGGTGTGCTGCTCCAGGCACGCCAGCGGTGCAACAGCGTCGCACCACTGGCGAAGAGGCCCAGGGCGAGCAAGCCCAGCGCGACGCGCAGCACGGGACGCGACCAACCCTGGCGCAGGATGCCGGCGGCACAGAACACCACCAGCGCAGCGGCCGCGACGAAATAGCCGAGATCCCATGCCAGCATGCCGTGCAACATGGTCCGGGCCTCGTCCGCCAGCGCGGGCTGGGTCAGCACGCGCCAGACCCGGCGGGCATGCACGCCGTATTGCAGCGCACCGAACGCCGACAGCATCAGCACCAGCCACAGGCCTATACGCCAGAACGCAAAGCCCTGTCCCGGATTGCGCATGTGGTCCATCAGGCGCGCCCCTTCGAAGCGGGACGGACGGGCGAAGCGGACGACATGCGCATGGATGGATTCCTCCGGAACAGACCGCGCAGTGTATCGCCCACAACGCACAAGGGCGCCACGAAGGCGCCCTTGGCAAAGCCGGCGGCCAGAACGGCCGCACTGCGACGGCTTACTCCCGGGTGATGGTGAACTTGCCCACCGAGATGCCGAGGTTGACGCCCTCGCCTGTGCCGGCCAGCGCCAGCGAGGTGGTGCCCTTGGTCAGCACCTGGGCCGTACCGCTCTTGACCACGCCGGCCTCGGCGCCCGCCTGGGCGTAGGAACCGAACACCTCGTCGATGCTGTGTACCTTGCTGATTTCGCCCTTGCCGTTGTCGACGTGGTACTTGCCGGCGGTCAGGCCACCGCCGACCACCGTGATCTTCACGCGGGCCGACTGCCCGTTGTCGCAGGTGACCATGCCCGAACCCTCCGCATGCTTGTAGAGGATCGACCAGCCGGAGAGGCTGTAGGTGAGGTCACACTTGACGCTGGCTTCGGCGGCCTGGGCGCCGGTGGCGCCCATCGCGCCAGCCGTGGCCAGCAGAAGGGCGGCGAGAGCGTGATTGCGCTTGATCATGGTGATCTCCTGTCTGTGTCTGGAAGAACGCCCCGTCGGGGCCCCCGGCCGCGGCGGGCCTTGCTCAGCTCGTCGCCGGACCGCGGTGGGATGGCAGGATCGGGACGCCGGCGTGATGGAGGCGTGCAGTCGGAGCGAGCGTTCAGTGATCCGCCGATGCGACCATGGATGCAGCTACGCTGTCGTTCATGTTCCGGGCGACGCCCCACCCGGTCACGAGAGAACACGGAGCTGCGTCATGCCGTCCCGTATCGAGCCCACCGCTTCGCCGCGACCGCGCCTCGCGCAGGGCCGCGAGATCCTGCGACGCACGGTCCACGGCTTCGCCCACGACGAACTCGGCACGCGGGCCGCGGCGCTGGCGTTCTATTCGGCGCTGTCGTTCGCACCACTGCTGGTATTGCTGCTGTGGATCGCCGCATCGCTGCGACCGGAATGGCAGCAGCAGCTGACCGCCTCGCTGCAGCAGCTGGTCGGCCCACGCGCCTCCGACGCGGTGACCCTGGTGCTGGCCAATGCCCGCGAGCGGCCCACGGTAGGCAGTTGGGCCGGGCTGATCGGCCTGGGGGTGACGCTGGCCGGTGCATCGGCCGTGTTCGCCCAGCTGCAGGGCGCGATCAACCGGGTCTGGAACCTGGCTCCACGCCCCGGTGGAGCGATCAAGGACTGGTTGCGCGCGCGCATGATGGCCCTGGGGCTGCTGCTTTCGCTGGCATTCCTGATGGTGGTGTCGTTCGCCGCCAGCGCGCTGATCGCCGTGTTCGTCCGCGGCGACTCGCTGGCCTGGCAGGCACTGGAGACGCTGATTTCCCTCAGCCTGTTCAGCGCACTGTTCGCAGCGATCTTCAAGGTACTGCCGGACGCGCAGATCGCCTGGTCCGACGCCCTGGTGGGGGCAGCGCTGACCGCGGTGCTGTTCGCGGTAGGCAAGCTCGGTATCGGCGTCTATCTGTCCCGCAGCGACGTCGGCGGTGCCTACGGACCAGCCGGCGGCGTCGTGGTGTTGCTGGTATGGGTCTACTACTCGGCGCTGATCCTGCTGCTGGGGGCCGAGCTCACCCAGGCCGTCGCGGAGGTGCGCGGTCACCCGATCGTGCCGCGGGCCCATGCGGCATGGCGCCATCGACGTTCGGAGACTCCTTGAGCACACCCGCTGCACCGACTGCTCACGGCGCGACCGCAAGACTGCGCCTTCGGTTTCGGTCATGCATGAGGAGTTCGCCATGCCACGTATTCATCGCCTGCTGGTTCCGTTGCTCGCCGGCAGCCTGCTGGCCGGACTTTCGCCCGTCCATGCGCAGGACCATCACCACGAAGGGCGCCACGAGGTCTGCGAGAACGTCCGCGTGAAGAACACGCCGAAAGACCGGCATCAGATCGCCGGCACCGCGATCGGCGCAGTGGCCGGCGGCCTGCTCGGCCATCAGGTCGGGGGCGGCAAGGGCAAGACCCTGGCCACGATCGGTGGCGCGGTGGCCGGCGGCTATGCCGGCAAGAAGGTGCAGGAGCACCACCAGGACGAGCATGCCGGCACGCACATCGAACGGCGCTGCCACTGGGTCGACCACCGCTGAGCCATCCGGATCTCTCCCGCGCGGCGACCGTGGCATGATCGGGCCGTTGTCCACGGCAAGTCGCGGAGGTGCCCCGGATGTTCAAGTATTCCCTGGTCGGTTACGACGGCTCTGACACTTCCAAGCGCGCATTCGATCTGGCCATGTCGGTGGCGCGCGCCTTCCACGGACGCGTTCGCGTGGTGTCGGTACTGCAGGTCACCGAGGCCGGGGCCGACGCCTGCGCGCTGATGATGGCCGACTCGGGCACGGCACGGGCGCGCGAGCTGCTGGACGAGCTGAAGACACTGCAACCCGACGCCGGGGCACTGGTCGACCTGGAGCTTGCCCATGGCAGCCCGGGCGACGTGCTGATCGGCCAGCTGGAACAGCACGGTTGCGATCACATCGTGATCGGACACACGGAGCGGGGTGCACTCGCCCGCTGGCTGCTCGGCTCGGTCTCGGGTGACGTGCTGGCGCGCGCCCACGTGCCGGTCACGGTGGTGCGCTAGGCATCACCCGTCCAGCCGCCGCGGGGATTCCCGCAGGGCGGCCGCACCTGCCTAGGGGGAGCGCGTGCCGGAGCCACGCGGACCCGGGGTCGGCAGGGGTTAATTCCTTCGCCCGTTCCAGGCCGTATGCTTGGCGTCATCGATCTGTCACGCGACGCGGCGCCGCCGCCCGCCGCCCCCGGCAAGGAATCCACCGTTGAGCTACACCCAATCGCTTCCCTGGACGCTGGAGAGCATCGACTTCAGCCGCATCGACAAGGCCCGCGTCCGCCATGACGAAGACCTGTTCTTCCTGCTGTGCAGTGCTTCGTTCGTCGAGAGCGGCTCGGACCTGTACACCCACAACCTGGTCGACCATTTCGCCGGCGACCAGGAACTGCAGACCTGGCTCAGTCAGCACTGGGAGCACGAGGAGCTGCAGCATGGCCGCGCGCTGGCCGCGTACGTGCGGGCCGTGTGGCCGGAGTTCGACTGGGACGCCGGCTTCAAGGCGTTCTGGGACGAGTACGGCGCGATGTGCACCAGCGAGCAGCTCGAATCCTCGCGCGGACTGGAGCTGGCGGCCCGCTGCGTGGTCGAGACCGGCACCGCCAGCCTCTACCGGGCACTCAACGACCTGACCGACGAGCCGGTGCTCAAGCAGCTCACCAGCCACATCAAGAGTGACGAAGTGCGTCATTACAAGCACTTCTACCAGCACTACCGGCAATACCGCGAACGCGAGGGTTTCGGCCGCTACAAGGTGTTCCGCGCCATCCTGCGCCGGGTCAACGAGATCAAGAGCGAGGATGGCGACGTGGCGATGCGCCACGTGTTCAACCGCTGCTATCCCCAGCACGCAGGCGACGACGCGGAGTTCCGCCGCGTCAACACCCGTGCGCAGGCCCGCCTGAAGCGCAACATCCCGGCCGAGATGACCGTGAAGATGCTGCTCAAGCCACTGGATTTTCCGGCGCGCCTGCAGAGCGCGCTGGAGAAGCCCCTGGCCAAGCTGGCCGAGAAGCTTTTCCTGCACTGAGGTCGACGCGCCGGGCGACGATCAGGGCTTGGACGGTGGAACGGTCGCGCTGTCGCGCGGCTTCTCCTCCACGGGGCGACGCTCCACCTCGGCTTGCTTCAGCTTGGCCACGTCCACCGGGCGAATGCGGGTGATGGTGCAGGGGATGCCGCTGCGCCCAGCTTGCACTCTGTCGATGCCGAAGCCGCCGCGCCCGGTCAGCACCTTGTCGAACCCGACGCTGACCCGGTGCAGGTTGGAGGTCAAGCCGATCGTATTGGTGAACGGCAGGTCGATGCAGCCGGGCACGTCGAGCAGCCAGGCCTGCTTGGGACGGGCGTAGACCACCACCCGGTCGGTACCCAGCGGCTCCCACGACCACAGCGAGTTGTAGAAGAGAAAACTGTTCTGCGCCGGACCGGCCGCTGCCTCGTAGTCGGCCCGCCGCTGCTGGTCGCTGGGGCGACCGGACAGGCTCGCGCATGCGCCCAGAGTCATTGGCAACGCGAGCCAGGCAAGGATTCGCAGGTGTTTCATCGCCGTTCTCCTCTCTCGTCCATGATGCTTCTGCCGAAGTCACGCGTTGCTAACGCACCAGCGGCTTCGGAGTTTACTTTCTCTTCTTCTCCAGCGGCAGCCACTTGGCCGGATCGAAGCCGCCGACCTCGTACACCAGCTCTTCGCTGCGATCGTCGTCCTTGCGGGTGACCTTGAGAGTGATCTTCTTCGCCTTCTTCAGCATGGCGATGAAGGCGCTGTCGTCCTTGATCATCAGCGCCGGCTCGCCCGAGGGCGGGGCGAACGCCTTGATGCCGACCGGCTTGCCGTCGAAGGTGGCCGGCAGCGTGCAGGTGCCCTTGCAGACGAAGCCCTTGCCGCTGCCGAACAGGAACGCGCTCTGCCCCCACTCGGTATGCCGGCGCAGCACCATGCGCACCTTGTCGCCCGCCGCCGGCTCGCTGTTGTAGATCACCGCGGTGGACTGCGTGCCGCCGGCCATCGGTGCGACCTGGTACAGCCACAGGCCGGCCAGGCGGTTCTTCTCCGCATTCTCGTGGTAGCGCTTGGCGATCTCCGGCAGGGTCTGCTGCACCTCCTTTGCCGCGGCGCTGCCGGGGTAGTCGTGCACGATCTGCTCGCCGAAGGTGGTGGCCATCTCGTCGTTGTGGATGCGCACCAGCTGGCGGTAGGTGTCCAGGTCCCGCTGCGCCGCCTGGTCGATGGCCGGCGCCTTGTTCGCCGCCGGCGCCGCGGCGTTGCCACCGCCCTGCTGCGAGCAGCCCGCGGCCAGCAGGGCCAGGCCGAGGATGGAAAGCGAAGGGCGCAGGAAACCGGCAGTCATGGAATGCATCCGCGTGGCAGGACAGATCCCTAGAGTGGAACGAGCCACGCCGCGCGCGCAACCGCGGCGGCTTGGCCGCGGCCGCGGGCGCCCCGATAATCGCCGCTCCCGCCAGGATTCCCCATGTCCGACTCCCCTGCTCCCGCCGGCGACGCGCTGTTCCGGCACCGCGCTTTCGTTGCGTTCTGGTTCGCCCGCATCGCCTCGGGCTTCGGTTTCCAGATGCTCTCGGTGGCCGTCGGCTGGCAGATCTACGCGATCACCGGACGCGCGCTGGACCTGGGCCTGATCGGCCTGGCGCAGTTCATTCCCTCGGTGCTGCTGGCGCTGCCGGCCGGCCACGTCGCCGACCAGTTCGAGCGCCGCCGCATCGTACTGCTCGGGCAGCTGGTGGAGTTCGTGGCGATCGCCCTGCTGGCCGGGCTCACCCTCACCGGCGGCGTGCACGAGGCGACGATCCTGGCGCTGGTGTTCGTGATCGGCGTGGCCAAGGCGTTCGAGTTTCCGGCGATGCAGTCGATGCTGCCGGCGCTGGTGCCGGCGCCGATCCTGCCGCGTGCGATGGCAATGAGCGCCTCGGCCGGCCAGGCGGCGATGATCATGGGTCCGGCGCTGGGCGGCTTCCTCTACGTGGCGGGGCCGGGCGTGGTGTACGTGGTGGCCGGGACGCTGTACCTGGTCGCCGCCGGGCTGATGGCCTGGCTGCGCTACGAACGCACGCCGCCGCGGCGCGAACCGGCCACGCTGAAGACGGTGTTCGCCGGCGTGCACTTCATCCGCCGGCGCCCGGACGTGCTGGGCGTGATCTCGCTGGACCTGTTCGCCGTGCTGCTGGGCGGCGCCACCGCACTGCTGCCGATCTTCGCCCGGGACATCCTGCACACCGGCCCATGGGGGCTGGGCCTGCTGCGCGCGGCGCCGGCGGTGGGCGCACTGCTGATGTCGCTGTGGCTGGCGCGGCACACCCTGCAGCGCCGGGTCGGCATGACCATGTTCGCCTCGGTGGCCGGCTTCGGCGTGGCCACCCTGGTGTTCGCGGTATCCACCACGCTGTGGCTTTCGCTCGCCGCGCTGTTCGCGCTGGGTGCGTTCGACATGGTCAGCATGGTGATCCGCGGCGCGCTGGTGCAGCTGGACACGCCGGACGACATGCGCGGCCGGGTCAGCGCGGTGAACGCGATCTTCATCAACACCTCCAACCAGCTGGGCGAGTTCGAGTCCGGCATGCTGGCGGCCTGGGTCGGCGCCGTGCCGGCGACCCTGATCGGAGGCCTCGGCACCCTGGTCGTGGTGGCGCTGTGGATGGCCTGGTTTCCCTCGCTGCGACGCCGCGAGCAACTGCAAGAACCTGCGTAGCGCACGCCGGCCATCGGCAGTGGCGTGCACGCGGCGGGGGCGGCTAGCATCGGGGGGATGAACCGAGCCCACCTGCCCCTGACCTCGCTCGCCGCCGCCTGCCTGCTGGCCGCCGCGCCCTTCCACGTATCCGCCACCGATGCGGGAGCCGCCACGCCACGCATCGAGGTGAGCTTTGCCGCGGGCGCGCACGCGCAGCCGGTTACCGGCCGCGTCTACGTGGCGGTCAGCCGCGACGACAAGGCGCCGCCGATCGAGGAAGCCGACATCACCGGCGTACCGCTGTTCGGGCATGACGTCACCGGCCTTGAGCCCGGTCATTTCGCGACCATCGATGTAAACGATTACGGCGCTCCGCTCGCCAGCCTGCGCGACCTGCCCGCCGGCGACTACTGGATGCAGCCGTTCGTCAACGTCTACACCGAGTTCAGGCGCGCCGACGGGCACACGCTGTGGATGCACATGGACCAGTGGGAAGGCCAGGACTGGAAGCACTCGCCGGGCAACCTCTACGGCAAGCCGGTGAAGGTGCACTACGACCCCGCGGCGGCGACACCGATCCGGCTGGTCGCCGACCAGGTGATCGCGCCGATCCCGTTCCCGAAGGACAGCGAGTACGTCAGGCGCTTCCGCATACAGAGCAAGCTGCTGACGAAATTCTGGGGCCACCCGATCTACCTCGGCGCCACCGTGCTGCTGCCCAAGGGGTACGCGGAGCACCCGAACGTGCGCTACCCGGTGGTCTACGACCAGGGCCACTTCTCTACCGACGCGCCGTTCGGCTTCGAGCGCAAGGACTCGAAGATGCGTGCGTTCTGGCTGGACGACGCGAAGAAGCCGCGGGTGATCGTGGTGACGCTGCAGCATCCGTCGCCGTTCTACGACGACTCCTACGCGGTCAACTCGCCGAATGAGGGCCCGTTCGACGACGCCATCCACCAGGAGCTCTACCCGGAGATCGCCCGCCGCTTCCGCACCATCGAGCAGCCCTGGGCACGCATGCTCACCGGTGGCTCCACCGGTGGCTGGATCGCCGTGGCACAGCAGCTGTTCCACCCACGCTTCTACGGCGGCACCTATGCGATGTGCCCCGATCCGCTGGATTTCCGCCACCACGAGGTAGTGAACATCTACGACGACGCCAACGCGTATTACGTGGACAAGGGCTGGATGAAGGTCGAGCGCGTGGACACCCGCCAGCCCGACGGCAACGTCGACGCGATGATGAAGGACGAGAACCACTACGAACTGGCGGTCGGCGACCACTCGCGCTCCGGCGGCCAGTGGGACATCTGGGAGGCGGCCTGGGGGCCGATCGGTGCCGACGGCTATCCGCAACGGCTCTGGAACAAGCGCACCGGCGTGATCGACCACCAGGTGGCCGAGTACTGGAAGCAGCACTTCGACCTGCGTTACCTGCTGCAGACCCACTGGGCCACGCTGGGCCCGCTGGTCACCGGCAAGCTGCACCTCTACGTAGGCGATGCGGACACCTTCAACCTCAACATGGGCGTGCGTGCGATGGACGCGTTCCTCAAGACCGCAACGAACCCGCGCTTCGCCGGTTCCATCACCTACCAGCCGATGGCACCGCATTGCTGGGGGCCGAGCGGCGAGGCGTTGTACGACCTGATGACCGGCTACATGCGCCAGCACGCGCCGAAGACTTCCACCGACTGGATCTACTGATTCCCTGCGACCGGGCGACCCGCGTGGGCACCCGGCGATGCCGCGGCGGCAGCCTGGTCGCCGCGCCTGCACGAGCCGCCGCAGCGGGCAAGGAGACCCCGTACCGGCCGCCCTCCCGGATCCATGGCCCGCATGACGACACTGCTCCGCTCCCGCCTCACTTGCGCCCTGCCGCTTGCACTGGCCTCGATCGCCCCCGCCGCCGGTGCCGCGGTCAATCCGCACGGCCGTACCTGGGCCAATCCGATGGACGTGGACTACCGCTACAACTTCGAGCAGATGAACCAGGGCATCTCCTACCGCACCGGCGCCGACCCCGCGGTGGTGCGCTACGGCGATGCGTACTACCTGTTCCAGACCCTGGCCGACGGCTACTGGCACTCCACCGACCTGGTGCACTGGGATTTCGTCACACCCGACAAGTGGCCGTTCGACAGCGAGGTGGCGCCGGCCACCCTGGTCGCCGACGGCAAGCTGTTCCTGATGCGCTCGACCACCGACCCGGAACCGCTGCTCTACTCCACCGACCCGGCGCATGGGCACTGGAAGTTCTGGACCCGGCTGATGCCGCCGCTGCCGAACGCGGTGAGCTCTTCCACCGAATACAGGATCAAGCCCGGCCAGCTGCCGCCCGGACCATGGGATCCGGGCCTGTTCCAGGACAACGACGGCAAGGTCTACCTGTACTGGGGTTCGTCCAACGTCTATCCGATGTACGGGCAGCAGATCGACCTCAAGCTCGGCGACGAGACCGAAGGCGAAGGCAAGCGGCTGGCCTGGCTCGGCGCGGCGAAATCGCTGCTGCGGCTGCACCCGGAGCAGCACGGCTGGGAACGCTTCGGTCGCGACCACACCGACGAGACCACCAAGCCCTACATCGAAGGCGCCTGGATGAACCGCCACGGCAACCGCTACTACCTGCAGTATGCCGCACCCGGCACCGAGTACAACGCCTACGCCACCGGCGTTTACACCAGCGATCACCCGCTGGGTCCGTTCACCTACGCGCCGTACAACCCGGTCGGCTACAAGCCGGGCGGCTTCGTCGAGGGGGCCGGCCATGGTTCCACCTTCGAGGACGCCTACGGCAACGTGTGGAACACCGGCACCAACTGGATCGGCCTGAACTGGAATTTCGAGCGGCGCATCGACCTCTATCCAGCCGGCTTCCATGACGACGGCCAGATGTGGGTGGACACCCGCTTCGGCGACTTCCCGCAGCACATGCCCGACCACAAGCTCAGGCCCGGCGAGAGCACCTTCACCGGCTGGATGCTGCTGTCCTGGCACAAGCACGCCACCGCTTCATCCGAGATGCCCGGACACGGCCCGGACCAGGTCACCGACGAGAACCCGCGCACCTTCTGGCTGGCGACCTCCAACACCCCCGGCCAGACCCTGACGCTCGACCTCGGCGGCACGCGCACGGTGGACGCGATCCAGGTGAACTATGCCGATTACCAGTCCGACCGCTACGGCGACGCGCCCGACCTCGTGACCCAGTTCGTGCTGGAAGGCTCGGGCGACGGCAACCACTGGCAGACCCTGGCCGACCTTTCGCACGAGACGCGCGACCACGCCAACGCCTACGTCGAACTCGATACCCCCGCCCACATCCGCTACGTACGCTATGTGCATCGGCACGTCGGTGCGAAGCACCTGGCCATCTCCGACCTGCGCGTGTTCGGCCATGCAGACGGTCCGCCGCCGCCGGCGCCGGTACTGGTCTCGGCCACCCGCGACAAGGACACCCGTGACGCCACCATCACCTGGAAGCCGGTGCCGGGCGCGGTGGGTTACAACGTGCGCTGGGGCCTCACCGCCGATCGCCTGCACGAGACCTACCAGCGCTTCGCCGACCAGCCGACCACCCTGCAGCTGCGCGCGCTGAGCAAGGGCGTGCGCTACGTGGTGGCGGTGGAGGCGTTCGACGAACGAGGCGTGTCTACCCTGTCGCGCACGATCACGCTCGATCCGTAGCCGTCAGCGACGGCCGCGCTTGCGGGATCGGGGCCGATCGGCTCTGATCCCCGGGATGATCACCGTCCACCACCTCGAAAACTCGCGCTCGCAGCGCATCCTGTGGCTGCTGGAAGAACTCGGCCAGCCCTACGAGATCAAGCGCTACGCCCGCGACCGCAAGACCATGCTGGCGCCAGCCGAGCTGCGGGAGGTGCATCCGCTCGGCAAATCGCCGGTGGTGACCGACGGCGAACTCGTGCTGGCCGAGTCCGGCGCCATCGTCGAGTACCTGGCCGATCGCTACGACGACGGGCGGCTGCTGGCCGCCCCCGGCACGCCGGAGCGACGGCGCCAGACCTACTGGCTGCATTACGCCGAGGGCTCGGCGATGCCGCCGCTGCTGCTCAAGCTGGTGTTCCAGCGGATCGAAAAGGCACCGGCTCCGTTCTTCGCCCGGCCGATCGTCCGCGACGTGGCAACCAAGGCACAGCGAGGCTTCGTCGACCCGCAGGTCGCCACGCACCTGGACTACATGGAAGGCGAACTGGGCAAGGCGACCTGGTTCGGCGGCGACTCCTTCAGCGTCGCCGACATCCAGTTGAGCTTCCCGCTGGAGGCCGCCGCCGCGCGCGGCGGACTCACCGCTGCAAGCTGGCCTCGCCTGGCTGCCTTCCTCGAGCGCATCCACGCCATGCCGGCCTATCGGCGCGCCCTGGAGCGGGGCGGGGATTACCGGCTGGGCTGACATGACTGAACGGCGACCGGGCGGCGATTTGTCGCTTCGACACGCCGGTCACGCGATCGGGCGCAAAGTAGGGACTCTGCCGCTGACCGCGGCCCCGCGCTCGAGCTGCGCCCTTGAGGAGTCCATGACCATGAGCCGAACCCGCGATATCGAACGCCACCTCAGCGACGCCGGCGACCGGGTGCGCCAGTACGCCAACGGCGCCGCCGGCACCGCCCACGAACTGGTCGAGCGCGGCCGCCGCGCCACCAGCCGCCTCGGGCGCCACGGCCACGACTACGGCCGCCAGATCACCCGCGCCGCGGAGGATTTCGCCGACGAGGCGAACTACCAGTACCGCCGCCTGCGGCGGCAGGTGAAACGGCACCCGGCCGCCACCGTGGCCATCGTCGCCGGCACGGTTGGTGCGTTCCTGCTGCTGCGCAAGGCGTTCGCCAGCCGCGACGAGGACTGAGCGCCCCGTCCGCGACATCCCCAAAAAAAAGCCCGCCGGACGGCGGGCTTTTTGCTGGAGAAGAACCCGTCACTGGGTGATGGGATTCGGCTTCTCCGGGTCGAGCTTGTACTCCTTGATCGCGCGGGCCACGTCCTTGGCGTTGACCAGGCCATCCTTCGCCAGCGCGGCCAGCGCGGCATGGGCGATCCAGTAGCGGTCCACCTCGAAGAAGTCGCGCAGGTGGGCGCGGGTGTCCGAACGGCCGAAACCGTCGGTGCCCAGCACCGTGTAGCGCTTGCCCTCGGGGATGAAGGCACGGATCTGGTCGGCGAACTCGCGCACGTAGTCGGTCGCGGCCACCACCGGACCGGCGCGGTCCTGCAGCAGGCCGGTGACGTACGGCACGCGCTGCTCGGCTTCCGGATGCAGGCGGTTCCAGCGCTCGGCATCGAAACCGTCGCGACGCAGCTCGATGAAGCTGGGGCAGGACCAGATGTCGGCGTGCACGCCGAAATCCTTCTCCAGCAGCTCGGCGGCAGCGATCACCTCGCGCAGGATCGTGCCCGAGCCCAGCAGCTGCACGCACGGCGCCTTCGCCTTGCCCTTGCCCTTGCCGTTCCCGTTGGTCGACACGCCGCAGTCGCGGAACAGGTACATGCCCTTGATGATCCCTTCCTCGCAACCGGCCGGCATGTCCGGGTGCTGGTAGTTCTCGTTCATCACGGTCAGGTAGTAATAGACGTCCTCCTGCTCCTGCATCATCCGGCGCGTGCCGTCCTGCAGGATCACCGCCACCTCGTAGGAGAAGGTCGGGTCGTAGGACTTCACGTTCGGGATCGCACCGGACATCAGGTGCGAGTGGCCGTCCTCGTGCTGCAGGCCCTCGCCGTTGAGCGTGGTGCGGCCGGCGGTGCCGCCGACCAGGAAGCCGCGCGCGCGCATGTCGCCCGCCGCCCAGCACATGTCGCCGATGCGCTGGAAGCCGAACATCGAGTAGTAGATGAAGAACGGCAGCATCGCCACGTTGGAGATGCTGTAGCTGGTGGCCGCCGCCATCCAGGCGCCCATGCCGCCGGCCTCGGAGATGCCTTCCTGCAGCACTTGGCCTTTGATGTCCTCGCGGTAGTACAGCAGCTGGTCGGCATCCTGCGGGCGGTACTTCTGGCCGAACGGCGCATAGATGCCGATCTGCCGGAACATGCCCTCCATGCCGAAGGTGCGCGCCTCGTCGGCGACGATCGGCACCACGCGCTCACCCAGCTGCTTGTCGCGCAGCAGCAGGTTCATGCCGCGCACCAGCGCCATGGTGGTAGAGATCTCGCGCTCGCCCGAGCCCTTGGTGATCTGCTCGAAAGCCGACAGTTCCGGCGCCGTGATCTTCTGGTCGGCCTTGCGGCGGCGCTGCGGCAGCGATCCGCCCAGCGCCTTGCGACGCTCGAGCATGTACTGCACTTCCGGCGAATCCTTGCCCGGGTGGTAGTACGGCACGTCGGCCAGCTTGTCGTCCGGCACCGGGATGTTGAAGCGGTCGCGGAAGTGGCGCACCGCATCGGCGTCGAGCTTCTTCTGCTGGTGGGTCGGGTTCTGCGACTCGCCGGCCGCACCCATGCCGTAGCCCTTGACCGTCTTGGCCAGGATCACCGTCGGCATGCCCTTGGTGTTCACCGCCTGGTGGTAGGCCGCGTACACCTTGTGCGGGTCATGGCCGCCGCGGTTCAGGCGCCAGATGTCGTCGTCGGACAGGTTGGCGACCAGCTGCGCGGTCTCGGGGTACTTGTTGAAGAAGTGCTCGCGCGTGTACTTGCCGCCGAACGCCTTGCACGCCTGGTACTCGCCGTCGACGGTTTCCATCATCAGCTTGCGCAGCTGGCCGGAGGTGTCACGCGCCAGGAGCGGATCCCAGTAGCTGCCCCAGACCACCTTGATGGCGTTCCAGCCGGCGCCGCGGAATACGCCCTCCAGCTCCTGGATGATCTTGCCGTTGCCGCGCACCGGGCCGTCCAGGCGCTGCAGGTTGCAGTTGATCACGAAGATCAGGTTGTCCAGGCCCTCGCGGCCGGCCAGCGCGATCGCGCCCAGGCTCTCCGGCTCGTCGGTCTCGCCGTCGCCGAGGAAGCACCAGATCTTGCGATCGGACTTCGGGATCAGGCCGCGGTGCTCGAGGTACTTCCAGAACTGCGCCTGGTAGATCGCCTGGATCGGACCCAGACCCATCGATACCGTCGGCACCTGCCAGTAGTCCGGCATCAGCCACGGATGCGGGTAGGACGACAGGCCGCGGCCCTTGCCCACCACTTCCATGCGGAACAGGTCCATCTGCTCTTCGCCGATGCGGCCTTCCAGGAAGGAGCGTGCATACACACCGGGGCTGGAATGGCCCTGGTGGAACACCAGGTCGCCCGGGTGATCGGCGCTGGGCGCGCGCCAGAAATGGTTGAAGCCCACGTCGTACAGCGTGGCCGAGGAGGCGAAGCTGGCGATATGGCCGCCCAGCTCGCCTGGCTTGCGGTTGGCGCGCACCACCATCGCCATCGCGTTCCAGCGGATCAGGGTGCGGATGCGCCATTCCATGGTGGCGTCGCCCGGCGACTTGGCCTCGTTCTGCGGCGCGATGGTGTTGACGTACTCGGTGGTCGGGTCGAACGGCAGGTAGCCGCCGGCGCGCCGCGTGGAGTCGACCATCTTTTCCAGCAGGTAATGCGCGCGTTCGGTGCCGTCATGGCTGATCACCGCATTGAGCGATTCGATCCACTCGCTGGTTTCGGTGGGATCGATGTCCTGATGGAGGATGTCGTCGAGCTGATCCATGGGGATTGGGTCTCCGCAGCGTCAGGGGATACGCCGCCGTAGGGGGTATGAACGCCGCCCGGACGGGCCGATAGCCTTCCGAGTCTATCGCCAATGACGCAGCGCGCCAATGCGATACGCCGGCGGATGGCCGTCCAAACCCGCATGAAAGCAGGGGTGGCGGGTTGTTTTCGTGGATTTGCGATACTTCCCCGCTCGCCGGAACACAGCCATCAAGGGAATGACATGGGAAATCCCGTCTCGCCGACCATCGCCGTTCTCGTGCCCTGCCACAACGAGGGCGTGGCGATCGGGCGCGTCGTCGCCGACTTCCGGCAGGCCCTGCCGCAGGCCACGGTCTATGTCTACGACAACAATTCCACCGACGACACGCGGGCGAAGGCCGCCGCCGCGGGCGCGGTCGTGCGCACGGAGCGGCTGCAGGGCAAGGGGCATGTGGTGCGCCGCATGTTTGCCGACGTCGAGGCCGACATCTATGTGCTGGTGGACGGCGATGCCACCTACGACGCCGCCGCTGCACCGGCGATGATCGGGCTGCTGCGCAGCGACGGGCTGGACATGGTGGTGGGCAGCCGCCACACCGACGAGGCCACGGCCTACCGACAGGGTCACCGCTTCGGCAACCGTCTGCTGACCGGCCTTACCTCGTGGCTGTTCGGCCGCTCCTTCAGCGATATCCTGTCCGGCTACCGGGTGTTTTCACGACGCTTCGTGCGCTCCTGCCCGCCCCTGTCCGGCGGCTTCGAGGTCGAGACCGAGCTGGCCGTCCATGCGCTCGAGCTGCGACTGCCGGTGACCGAAGTCCCTACCCGCTACGGCAGCCGCATGGCCGGATCGCACAGCAAGCTCAACACGTGGAGGGACGGCTGGCGGATCCTGATGACGATCGTGCGGCTGGCCAAGAACGCCCGGCCACTGCTGTTCTTTTCCAGCCTGGCCGGGCTGGCCGTCGCGACCGCCGTGGTACTGGCCGTGCCGCTGATCACCACCTTCGTGCAGACCGGGCTGGTGCCACGCTTCCCCACCGCCATCCTGTGCGCCTCGCTGGTGGTGCTCGGCTCGGTGTTCCTGGCCTGCGGCCTGATCCTCGATACCGTGACCGTCGGGCGGCGGGAGCAAAAATGGCTGGCCTATCTGGCCTGCGACCGGCTTCCCGCGACCACCGACGCCGCATGACCGCGCCACGCCGGAAGCATCTGGACGAGCGCTGGCCCGGGGTGCTCGGCAGCTGCCTCGCCGCCGGCGCCCTGCTCGCCCTGTGCCTCGGGCAGGATGCGAGCTGGGACCTGCGCAACTATCACCTGTACAACGCCTGGGCCTGGCTGAACGGACGGGAGGCGATCGACATCGCCGCGGCGGGGCTGCAGAGCTGGTTCAATCCCGCGCTCGATCTGCCTTACTACCTGCTGGCAACCGGTCCGTTGCAGCATGCTCCGCGCTGGCTGGCGGCGCTGCAGGGGCTGTGGTTCGGCCTGCTGGCGTTTCTGGTATTCCGCATTGCCGCCACTCTCGCGCACCTGCAGCGACGACGCTTCGGCCCGGCCGACGCGGTCGCCGTGGCCATCGGCGTCACCGGCACGATGGCGGTATCGCAGACCGGCCTGACCACCAACGAGCTGCCGACCGCCTGCCTGGTACTGGCCGGCATCGCGCTGCTGCTGCACGCGCTCGGCAAACCCGACGGGCCACCCTGGCGAACCTTGTTGCTGGCCGGCCTGTGTACCGGGCTGGCTGCGGGGCTCAAGCCGACGGCGATCGTCTATCCGGTGGCCGCCGGGTTCGCCGCAGCGGCCACGTTGCGTCCATGGCGATCCGCCGGACGCAGCTTCTTCGCGCTGGCACTGGGCGGCGGCAGCGGCTTCCTGCTGGCCTACGGATGGTGGGGCTGGCATCTGTACCAGAGCATCGGCGACCCGGCGTTCCCGATGTTCAACCAATGGTTTCACTCGCCCTGGGCACCCGCCGCCAGCATGACCGATACGCGCTTCCTGCCCCGCAGTCCCGGGCAGTGGCTGGCCTATCCGTTCTACTGGCTTCACCGCAACCAGGCCCTGGTGACCGAGGTGCGGTTCGCCGACCCCCGCTATGCATTGGCCTTTCTTGCGGTGCTGGCGCTGCCAGCCCTGCGCCTGCGGAGCAGGCGCGACCCGCTGGGTGCACCTGCGCTGGGCTTTCTGGCGGCGTTCTGGGCGCTGGCCTACCTGCAATGGCTGGGACTGTTCTCGATCCTGCGCTACGCGATCCCACTGGAGTCCCTTTCCGGCGTGCTGGCGCTGGGCGTCCTGCGCCATGCCTGGCCCGATCCCGATGGGGGCTTCTCCAGAGCCGCTCGCCGCGGCATCTGGGCATGCGCATTGCTCTGCCTTGCACTGACGCACTATCCGAACTGGGGTCGCGTACCGTTCTCGCACCAGCCGGTCGAGGTGACCGCTCCCAGACTGCCGGCGCACAGCCTGGTGATGCTGGTGGGGATGCCGCTGGCTTACCTGCCACCGCTGTTGCCGCACGATCCTGACGCGCGCTACGTGGGCCTGAACTGGTTCACTGATGCGACACGCGGCTACCGCCTGTATGACGCGATCGAGCAGGCGGTGCGGACACACAAGGGGCCGCGCTACGCGCTGCTCAGCCCGGATGCCACCGTCCGGGATCAGGACATGCTCGGACGGCTCCTGCCGGGCTACCGGATGGACGACTGCCGACCCGTGACCACCAACCTCGAGCGGGACCGGCACGGCCGCCCACCGCCCCATCCGGTCGAGCTGTGCCGCATGGTACCGGCCGCCCCCGGCTGACGGTCGCATTGGAAACGAAAGGCCCCGGTCACTGTAAGGGCGACCGGGGCCGGAACAGGCAGCGCTGGGCGCTCAGCCGCGCCGATCGCCCTGCGCGGCGCGGATCTGCGCATCCACCGCGGCCACCGCGGTCATGTTGACCACGCGGCGCGCGGTGGAAGCCGGGGTGAGGATGTGCGCGGCCTTGTCCACGCCCATCAGGATCGGGCCGATCGCGACGCCGTCGGTCATCACCCGCACCATGTTGTAGACGATGTTGGCGGCATCGAGGTTGGGCAGCACGAACAGGTTGGCGCGGCCGGTCAGCGTGGTGTGCGGGAACATCCGCCGGCGCAGGACTTCGTCCCAGGCGGTGTCGGCCTGCATCTCGCCGTCCATCTCCAGCTTCGGATAGCGCTCCCTGAGGATCTGGTAGACCTTGCGCATCTTCGCCGCGCTGGCGTTCTCGTGGCTGCCGTAGTTGGAATGCGACAGCAGCGCCACCTTCGGCTCGATGCCGAACAGCTTCAGGCGGTAACTGGCCTGCAGCGTGGCCTCGGCGATCTGCTCGGCGGTCGGGTCGCACTGCACGTGGGTGTCGACGAAGAACCAGGCGCCGCGGTCGTTGATCACCGCCGACATCGCCGAGGTGCACTGCACGCCCGGGTCCAGTCCGAACACGCTGCGCAGGTAGCCGAGCTTCTTGTGGTAGCGCCCGACCAGACCGCAGATCATCGCGTCCGCCTCGCCGCGCTCGACCATCATCGCGGCGATCAGCGTGTGCCGCGAGCGCATCAGGTTCTTCGCCGCGGCGGGAGTCACGCCGCGGCGTTCGGTCAGCGTGTGGTACTGCTGCCAGTAGTCGTTGAAGCGCGGGTCGTCGTGGATGTTGGTGAGCTCGAAATCCACCCCCTGGCGCAGGCGCAGGCCGAGGCGCTGGATGCGCGCCTCGATCACGTCCGGGCGGCCGATCAGGATCGGGTGGGCCAGCTTCTCGTCGACCACGGTCTGCACCGCGCGCAGCACCACCTCTTCCTCGCCCTCGGCGTAGGCCACACGCTTGCGGTCGGCGCGGGCACGCTCGTACACCGGCTTCATGATCAGGCTGGTGCGGTAAATGAACTGGCCGAGCTTCTCGCGGTAGGCGTCCATGTCGGCGATCGGCCGGGTGGCCACGCCCGAGTCCATCGCCGCCTGCGCCACCGCCGGCGCCAGCATCACCAGCAGGCGCGGGTCGAACGGGCGCGGGATCAGGTAGTCCGGACCGAACGAGGGATTGTCCTCGCCGTAGGCGCTGCCCAGGTCCGCCGCCTCCTCGCGCGCCAGCTGCGCGATGGCGCGCACGCAGGCCAGCTTCATCGCCTCGTTGATGCCGGTGGCGCCCACGTCCAGCGCGCCGCGGAAGATGTACGGGAAGCAGAGCGCGTTGTTGACCTGGTTCGGGTAATCCGAGCGGCCGGTGGCGATGATGCAGTCCGGCCGCACCGCCTTGGCGTCGGCCGGCGAGATCTCCGGGTTCGGGTTGGCCAGCGCAAGGATCACCGGCTTGTCGGCCATGGTGGCGACCATCTCCGGCTTGAGGATGCCGCCGGCCGAGAGACCCAGGAACACGTCGGCACCGGCGACGATGTCGGCCAGCGTACGCTTGTCGGTATCGCGGGCGTAGCGTGCCTTGTCCGGATCGAGGTGGTCGCGGCCGGTGTAGAGCACGCCCTCGCGGTCGTAGGCGAGGATGTTCTCGGGCTTGAGACCCAGCGCCACCAGCATGTCCAGGCAGGCGATGCCGGCCGCACCGGCGCCGGCGGTGGCCAGCTTCACGTCCTCGATCTTCTTGCCGACCACTTCCAGCGCGTTGAGCACCGCGGCACCGACGATGATCGCGGTGCCGTGCTGGTCGTCGTGGAACACCGGGATCTTCATCCGCTCGCGCAGCTTGCGCTCGACGATGAAGCACTCCGGCGCCTTGATGTCTTCCAGGTTGATGCCGCCGAAGGTCGGCTCCATCGCCGCGATGATCTCGACCAGCTTGTCCGGGTCGCGCTCGTTGAGCTCGATGTCGAACACGTCGATGCCGGCGAACTTCTGGAACAGCACGCCCTTGCCTTCCATCACCGGCTTGCCGGCAAGCGGACCGATGTCGCCCAGGCCCAGCACCGCCGTGCCGTTGGTGATCACCGCCACCAGATTGCCGCGCGCGGTCAGCTCACTGGCCGCATTGGGGTTCTCCACGATGGCCTCGCAGGCGTAGGCCACGCCGGGCGAGTAGGCCAGCGCCAGGTCACGCTGGGTAACCATCGGCTTGGTCGCGCTGACCTTGATTTTGCCGGGCGGGCACAGCCGGTGGTATTCGAGCGCGGCGTGCTTGAGTTCCTCGGGGGGATTGGCCATGGGAGCGGGTCGGTTTACCGGGGGACGAAGAGGCGCGCATGGTAGCACCGCGATCCTTGCCGGCCGCTGTGCGGCGCCGCACCGGAGCGGCAGGTCACAGGCCCAGCGACAGTTCCTCGGCCTGCACCCGGCCCATGTGGATGCGGTTGACGAACAGCGAAAACGCCAGCTTGCCGGCGAGGCCGTGTACGTGCTGCATCCACGGCGGCAACCAGCGCGGCGCGACGATCGCGCCCGAGGTGAAATGCGGTTCGAGCGAGATCACATCGTGCAGCGCCAGCTTGCCGGCGAAAAGGTGGCGCAGCAGGTCCATCCGGCGCTGCCTCAGCGCCCAGCGGAAGAACGTGTGCACGGCGAGCAATCCGGACAGGTACACATTGTCCTTGGCGAACGCCGCGCCGCCGGTGGGCGGCACGCCGCGGAACACGCGCTGGGCCGAGTGGAAGCTGTCCGCCACGCTCTGGCCCCGCTCCAGGAAGAAGCGGTAGACCTCGACGAAATCCGCCCCGCGCAGGGCCATGTCGATCGCCAGGATGCGCAGGCTGATGCGCTTCAGGCGCGAGATGTCGATGGCGCCGGACATCAGCTCGGCGAATACCGCCAGCCCCTCCTGGGTGGCCGTGACCCGCGGCGAGGTGCGAGCCAGCGAGGCCAGCAACGGTTGCGCACGGCCGTTCAGGGCAGTCAGCGAGTGGACGTAAGCCTCGTGCGCCAGCAACTGGTGACGGTCGTAGTCGGTGAACGTGGTGCCGCCGCGCAGCCGGATGCGGGTCGCCCCGGCCGCCGCCTTGGCGGTGAGCTCCGGATCCACTTCCACCGCAATCACACCTGCGCCGAAGAACCCATCCAGGGTCTGCGCGAGGTCGCCGCGCAACTGCTCCGCCGCGATGGTCCCGGCGACCTCGTCGGCCAGCAGATCGGCACCCAGTTCGTCGGCGAGGTCGACGAAGTAGCGGGCGGCGTCGAGGTTGCTCTTGCTGCTGCCCGGGATCAGGTCGCCCGGATGGCCATACAGCACGATCGACGGCGCGGTGACCCCTGCCGTACCCGCCGCCTCGAGCATTTCGGCGGCGATTCGCCACGACTCGGCGGTGCGACAGAGGTAGTCGCCCAGCGGATCCTCATGTCCCGCCTCGCGCTCGATCGCCACCAGCTCCGCACGGGCCGCCGAGAGGTCCGGCGGTGCATAAGGCAACTGCGGCAGGGCCAGCCGGCCGGCCGCGTAGTCGCCGATCATGCGGTCCTCGAGCGACGCCGGCCAGGCGACCGTAGGCAGGATGCGGATCGGCCGCACCGCGGCCAGCAGGCGCTGGTCGAGCGCGGCGTAGCGCGCCAGCCCCTCCGGAATGCCCGGTGGCGACGGATTCACGCGGAGCGCTGCCGCAGGGCGTCGATGCGACGGATCAGGTCCATCGCCACGGGATTGGGCTTGAAGCTGCGGAAGAGGCCGCGCGGCCCGACCGGAACGAAACTCACCGAATCACCCAGCCGCGCGTCGGGCTGCCGCAGCATCAGGGTGACCCGCGGCGGATTGACCATGGTGGTCGCGTTGACATTCATTATCCGCAGCAAGGGAATGCGCGTGCGCTCGCCGCGCTGGACGACGACCACCTGGTCGCCATCGAGCCAGACCTCGTCGACCAGGTCGAACACCAGCTTGCGCATCAGCACATAGCCGAAGCCCATCATGAACAGCGGGACGACCATCACGACCGGCGGCGGCACCTTGTCGCCCCCTCCCGGCTGCAGCCAGGCAATCCCCAGGAAGACGGTCAGCAGACCGAACCAGAGCAGCGGAAACGCCCGCTTGTACCAGACGGTGCCCGCGGAGGAGAGTCGCTGCATGAAGGCGCGCCGCCGATGCGCGCTCAGTCGCGCTCGCGCTGGCCGCGATGGCCATGCGGGCGGTCGATCGGCCGGCCGCCGCGCTGGCGGCGCAGGCGTGCCTCGAGCGTGGCGGCCTGGTCTTCGCGCTCGTCGCGCAGCTTCAGGTAGTTGCGCCAGCGCTCGGCGGACAGCCCGCCGTTGTCCAGCGCCTCCTGCACCGCGCAACCCGGCTCGCTGCCGTGGCCGCAGTCCGCGAAACGGCACAGCTCGGCCAGCTCGTCGATATCGGCGAACAGGTCCAGGTTCTCGTCGCCGGTGAGCTTCAGCTCGCGCATGCCCGGCGTATCGATCAGGCAGCCACCGGTCGGCAGCTGCAGCAGGGCGCGATGGGTGGTGGTGTGACGTCCACGACTGTCATGGGCGCGCACGGCACTGGTCGCCATGCGGTCCACACCCAGCAGGGTGTTGGTGAGCGTGGACTTGCCCGCTCCGGACGAGCCGACCAGCACCGCGCTGTCTCCCGGCCGCAGATATTCCGCCAGCACGGCAATGCTGGCCGGATCCTTGCCGTTGATGGCATGCATCGGCACCTCACCGGGCAGGCGTCCACGCAACTCGGCGACGCGATCGGCCGCATCGTCGGTGAGGTCCAGCTTGCTCAGCAGCACCACCGGACGGGCACCGGAATCCTCGATCAGCGACAGGTAGCGCTCGATCCTCGATGGGTTGAAATCGCCATCCAGGCCAGTGAGCACCAGCACGTAGTCGATGTTGGTGGCGATCACCTGACGCTCGTAACGCTCGCCGGCGGCCGCCCGCGAGAGCACGGTGCGCCGCGGCAACACCTTCTGGATATGCGGCGGGGATCCCGGCTCGAACTCGACGAAATCGCCCACCGCCGGCCGCTCGGCAGGATCCAGCCCGCGCTTGAGGAAATGTCCGGCCGGCTGGGCACCGAACAGGTGCTCGCCATCGTGCAACTCGTAGCCGGCACGGTGCTGGGCCACCACGCGGGCCAGCCGCAATCCACCGGAGGGGAGGGAGTCGCCGCGCCAGCCGATATGGCGCAGTCGGTCGATTAGGGTGGCTTCGCTCATGGGGCCCGATTATGCCCGGCCCCCGATCGGGCCGATATCCGACTCTTGGCTGGCCCACACGGGCCGCCCGGTCGCTGTTAGCATGCCTGCACCGCCGGCCGCAAGCGCCGGTGCAGCAAAGCACAGGAACCTACGTCGTTGGCCCCGATCAAACCCAGCCCGCATCTTTCCAACGTGCGCTACGAGATCCGTGGCGCGCTGACCCGCCGCGCCCGCGAGATGGAGGCCGAAGGCCTGCCGATCATCAAGCTCAACATCGGCAACCCGGCCCGCTACGGCTTCCAGACGCCGCCCCACCTGCGCGAAGCCATCGCCGCCAAGCTCACCGAGAGCGAGGCGTATGGCCATGAGCAGGGTCTGGAGGAGGCGCGCGCCGCCATCGCCGACCTGCAGCGCGCCCGGGGCGCGCGCGGCGTGGACATGGACCGGGTGTTCATCGGCAACGGCGTCAGCGAGCTGATCGACATCAGTCTGCGCGCCCTGCTGCAGCCGGGTGACGAGGTACTGCTGCCCAGCCCGGACTACCCGCTGTGGAGCGCCGCGACCATCCTCAACGGCGGCAAGCCGCGCTATTACCGCTGCCTGCCGGAGAACGGCCACCAGCCGGACCCGGCGGAGATCGAGAGCCTGATCACCCCGCGCACCCGCGCGCTGGTGCTGATCAACCCGAACAATCCCACCGGCGCGGTCTACCCGCGCGAGCTGCTCGAGCAGCTGGTGGCGATCGCCGCGCGACACCGCCTGCTGCTGCTGTGCGACGAGATCTACGACGAGATCCTCTACGACGGCGCCGTGTTCCAGCCGCTGGCGGAGGTCGCCGGCGACGTGCCCTGCGTGAGCTTCGGCGGCCTGTCCAAGGTGCACCGCGCCTGCGGCTATCGGGTCGGCTGGATGAGCTTGTCCGGCGAGCCGGCACGCACGGCGGAGTACCGCGACGCGCTGCAGCTGCTCGCTGCGCTGCGCCTGTGCGCCAACGCCACGGCCCAGTGGGCGGTGGTACCGGCGCTGCAGGGCGCGCCGACCATCCAGGCGCTGACCGCGCCCGGCGGGCGGCTGCACGAAGCGCGTCGAGCGGTGATCGAAGGCGTGGCGGCCAGCGATTACCTGGAACTGGCCGCCCCCGACGGTGCGCTCTACGCGTTCCCTGGCGTGCGCGCCGACCGCCTGCCGGTGTTCGACGATGGCGCGTTCGCGCTGCGCCTGCTCGAGCAGGAGTCGGTGCTGGTGGTGCCGGGCGCGAGCTTCAACGTGCCGGCGAGCCGGCAGTTCCGCCTCACCCTGCTGCCGCAGCCGGACGAGTTGCGCGAGGTGTTCGTGCGGATCGAGCGCGTGCTCGCTGCCATGGCTGCCGAGCAGCCGGCCCGCGCGGCCGCCGTCGCCTGACGGTGGCCGCGCGATTCCTCGCCCTGGGCGACTCCTACACCATCGGCGAGGGCGTTCCGGAGGCCGGCCGCTGGCCGGTGCAGCTGGTCGCCCATCTCACCACCGCCGGGATCCCGGTGGAGGCACCGCGCATCGTCGCCGTGACCGGCTGGACCACGGATGAGCTGGCCGCCGGGATGGACGCCGCCGCGCTGCCGCCGGGCTGGGACCTGGTGACCCTGCTGGTCGGCGTGAACAACCAGTACCGCGGTCGCGGCGAGGACGAATACCGGCGGGAGTTCACCGGCCTGCTCGCGCGGGCGGTGGCGCTGGCGGACGGACAGGCGGGCCGCGTGGTGGTGGTGTCGATCCCGGACTGGGGCGTGACGCGCTTCGCGCGCGAGTCGGGACGCGACCGCGCGGCGATCGGTGCGGCGCTGGACCGGTTCAACGCCATCGCGTGCGCCGAGGCCGGCGCGGTGGGGGCAGCGTTCGTCGACATCACCGACCTCACGCGCGCCCATCCGGACGAGCTTGCCGACGACGGCCTGCACCCTGATGCCCGGCAGTACGCCCGCTGGATCGCGCGCATCGCTCCCGCCGCCCGGACCGCGCTGGCCACCTGAGGCCGCAACCGGGCTGCAACCTCGCCGCCATCGCGCGGTGATCCGCGCGACGAATACTGGCGCCCCGGGCAACCACCGGGAACCGCCGCCATGGCCACGCTCCGCTGCCGCAGCGCCTTCATCTCCGACGTGCACCTGGGCACGCCCGACTGCAAGGCGCGCTACCTGCTCGACTTCCTCCGCCAGCTCCGCTGCGACAAGCTCTACCTGGTCGGCGACATCATCGACCTGGAGGCGCTGGGCAAGCGCATGTGGTGGCATGCCGACCACGGCGCAGTGATCGCCGAGATCCTCGACCTGGCGCGGCGCGGTGTCGAGGTCACCTACATCCCCGGCAACCACGATGCCGCCCTGCGCGGGCTGGCCGGCCAGGACTTCGGCGGCGTGCGCATCGCGCTGGATGCGGTGCACGAGGGCGCCGACGGGCGCCGCTACCGGGTCAGCCACGGCGACGAGTACGACCCCGAGCACGTCGGCCGCGGCTGGATGCTGCACCTGGGCGAAGCGATGCACCGCTTCATCTGCTGGAGCAACCGGCGGGTCAACGCGTGGCGGCGCCGGATGGATCTGCCCTACCTGCCACTGTCGATCATCGTGAAGTCGCACGTTGGCAAGGCTCTGGCCTACATCCGCGCCTACGAGGAGCGCGTGGCCGGGGATGCCCGCGAGCGGGGCTTCGACGGGCACATCTGCGGCCACATCCACTTCGGCCAGGTGCGCGAGATGGACGGGCTGCTCTACCTCAACGACGGCGACTGGGTCGAGCACTGCACGGCTCTGGTCGAGGACCACACCGGCGCGATGGAGCTGATCCACTGGAGCGAGCAGCCGACCCAGCTCGGGCGCGCCAGCCGCGAGCTGGTGCTGCCGACGCCGGCCGCGGCGCTGGCGCTGGCACCCCTGGCCCGACGCCAGCGCAGCCTGGAAGAACTCCGACCCGCAGCCTGATCAGTTGCGCATCAGCTGACCTGCGACCCGCGCGGCCAGGCGGCGCGGCATGAAGCGTGTGCCCTGGGCCATCAGTGCATTGACCCAGCCGGTGATGACGCCGCTGCGCCCACGTAGCATCGCCGCGACACCCTCGCGGGCCACTGCGGGCGCCTGCATGCGCGTGAGGCGCTGGTACCAGGTGGCTTTCTGCCCGGAGACGTCGAGGAACTGCGTGGCGGTGACGCCCGGGGACACCACCGTGCAGCGGACGCCCGTACCGCGCAGCTCGGCGTCCACGGCATAGCTGAATTCGAGCACGTAGCTCTTCGCCGCCGCGTAGGCCGCGTAGTACGGCGTGGGCTGGAACGCACCAGTGGAAGCGACCTGCAGCACGCGGCCGAAGCCGCGCTCGCGCATTGCCGGCAGCAGCAGCCGGGTGAGGTGGGTCAGCGCCAGCACGTCCACCGCGAGCATGCTTTCCAGCCGTTCCCACGGCGTATCCGCGAACGCACCGAACACGCCGAACCCGGCGTTGTTCACCAGTACATCGACGGCAATGCGGTCGGCGGCCAGTCCGGTGGCCAGCGCCTCGCGGGCTGCCGCGTCCGACAGGTCGGCCGGCCGGACGTGGACGGTGCGTCCGGCCTCGCGCAGTTCCCGTGCCAGCGCCTGCATCGGCGGCTCGCTGCGGGCGACGAGGACGAGGTCGGCGCCGCGCCGCGCCAGTTCGCGCGCGAACTCGATGCCCAGTCCGCTGGAGGCGCCGGTGACCAGGGCAGTCCGGCCGTGCAGTGACGAAATCATGGTGGAGTCTCCCGGGCGGCCTCGAGGCCGCGGATCAGTGCCCGCAGCAGGGCGCGCAGTTCGGTGGAAAAGTCGATCAGGAAGCCGGCCAGTGCCGCGTCGGCGCGCAGGGCCTGGTGCAGTGCCGGCGCCGGCGCGGCCATCTGCGCCAATCCGGGCGCCACCGCCTGGAGCCAGAGCAGCAGCCGCGTACCCTGCCCCGGCGCCAACGCCAGGGTGCGGTCCAGTGTCGCGCCGGTGGCGGCGACCCGGGCCAGCAGCGAGCGCTTGAAGTCGAGCACGTCGGCCACCGGCACGTTGGCCTCCAGCACCACGTGCAGCAGTGCGGCCAGGCGCAGGAACATCGGCCGTGCCGACAGTTCGTCGGCGACCGCGTCCACCCACGATGTCGCCGTCGGCACGCCGTCCGCCAGCCGGGCGTCGAGAGCGTCGAACCAGGCCTGGTAGTGCTCGGCCAGCAGCGCCAGGAACAGGGCTTCGCGGGTCGGGAAGTACAGGTAGGTGGTGCCCTTGGCCACATCGGCGGCCGCGGCCACCGCGCCCATGGTGATCGACTCGTAGGGCCGGTGCTCGAGCAGGCGCAGCGCGGCGGCGAGCAGGTCGCGCCGGCGGCGTTCCTTCATCGCTTCGTCCACCGCCCGGCGGCCGCGGCCCAGCGGGCATGTCTTTTTACTGACCATGGGTCATTTATAAGTGACCATCGGTCAGTTTTCAAGCACGCCTTGCACCGCCGCCCGCGCGGTACCATGTACCGCTGTCTCATGTCCCCCTACGGAACCGCGTCCATGTCCCTCGATCCAGCCACCCGCGAACGCATCCAGACCCTGCTCAGCGAGCACCGCGTGGTGCTGTTCATGAAGGGCACCCGCCAGCAGCCGATGTGCGGCTTCTCGGCCGCCGCCACCAATACGCTGAACGAGCTGCTGGACGACTACCACACCGTCAACGTGCTGGAAGACCAGGCGATCCGCGAGGGCATCAAGATCTTCGGCGAATGGCCCACCATCCCGCAGCTCTACGTCGAGGGCGAGCTGGTCGGTGGCTCGGACATCATCCGCCAGATGTACACCAGCGGTGAGCTGCACAGCCTGTTCGGCGCGGCGCCGCCGGACCGCACGCCGCCGGAGATCACCATCACCGACAAGGCCGCCGAGATGATCCGCCAGGGCACCGCCGACGCGCAGGGTGTGGTCATCCACCTGGAGATCGGCCCGGACTTCAGCGCGGGCTTCCAGCTCGCCCCGGCCGGCGACTTCGACATCGTGGCCGAGTCCAACGGGCTGACCATCCATTTCGACCCGGCCAGCGCCCAGCGCGCCAAGGGCATCGTGATCGACTGGGTGTCCACCGTGCAGGGCGAGGGCCTCAGCCTGAAGTTTCCCGGCGCGCAGCAGGTACATGACATGAGCGTGCAGGAACTGCGCCAGCGGCTGGCCGACGGCAACCTCACGCTGGTCGACGTGCGCCCGGCGGCGGCCCGCGCCATGCTGCCGCCCCTGCCGGAGGCACGCATCCTCGAGGACGAGGGCTACGACGCATTTGCCGCGTTGCCCAAGGACACGCCGATCGCCTTCGTCTGCCAGCGGGGCATCTCCAGCCGGGGCGTCGCCGAGCGCTTCGCCTCGCACGGCTTCAGCCAGGTCTTCAACGTGGAAGGCGGCATGGAAGCCTGCAGCGGCTGAGCCCCGGGGCGGTCCGGATTTCCGTACCGCCCGGATCCAACCGGCCGTCGCCCTCGGGCGGCGGCTTGCTGCTCGCGGCCGGAAAGTTCCCCGGAGCTGCTTTCTCAGACGCTCGCCGGCGGCAGCTCGCAACGGGTGTTGAAGTCGCCGATCGCGGCGACCAGGTCGGTCACCGCCATCTGCTCCACCTCGGTCAGATCGGGGTTCCAGCTGTCCAGGATCAATACCACCCGGGTCACGTCGCTGTGGTTCCACGCTTCGTGCTCGAAGGTGTCGTCGAAGGTGACGCAGCTGCCCTCGCGCCAGTGGTGCTCCTGACCGCCCACGCGCAGCGCGCATTCCCGGGGAACAATCAGCGGGAGATGGGTGACCAGGCGGGTGTTGGTCACCCCCGTATGCGGCAGGATGTGGGTCCCCGGCCGCAGTACCGAGAACAGCGCCTCGGGCGCGTGGTCGCGGATGCGGACCAGCGGACAGGCATCCAGCGCGGCCATGGTCCGCGGGCACGCCCGCGCGTGGTCTTCGTAACGCTGCCCGTGGCGGTGGAAGAAATACGCGTCCCAGGCCGGCGCCTCGGCGCCCGAGGCGCGCAGCATCGTGGCAGCCTGCTCCGGGCTGTCCACGCCCAGGAACGAGTCCAGCGGCTGTTCGCCGGCCAGCACCGCGAGCAGTTCCTCGCGGATCGCGAAGGTCGCCGCTTCCAGTGCCTCGTGCCAGGGAAAGCGATGGCGTGGGTAGTAGGGCTGGCTCGGGATATCCGGAAAGTACAGGAACAGCGGCCGCTGACGCGGATCGATCGCAGGCATCGGCTCGACTCCGACATGAATCGCCAGCGCCCGCTCCACGCGGCGCAGCTCATCCGCCCCGTAGCGCTGACGCAATGGCTCCAGCGCCTGGTCGAACAGGCGGCGGCGACCGGCGTTGGCATAGCCCATTGCGTACTTCACCGTATCGCGCAACCCCGGCGCGGTGTTCGCATCGCTGAGCCAGCGTCCCTGCTCCTGCGCGGTGCGCACGGCGATGAAATAGGCCCGCAGTGCATCATCGGCCTGGCCCAGCTGCTCAAGGGCAATGCCGAGTTGCAGGCGCGCGACGAACAGGCGCGGCGCCAGGGTCAGCGCGCGCTGCAGGCTGATCGCCGCCGCCTCGACATCACCCACCGCCAGATGCGCACTGCCGATCTGGTGGGCGACGCCCGCGTGCTCCGGGTGGGCCCGCTCGGCGCGGCTGAGCAACATCATCGCAACCGGCGCGTTGCGGCGGGCCATCTCCCGGTTGGCCACGAACATCAGCGCCTCGGCATCGTCCGGCGCCTGCTCCAGCAGCTGCCGGTAGGCAGTCTCGGCGGCGGCCATCTCGCCGCGCTGCAGATGGCCGCGCGCCCGCTCGTGCAACGGAGCGGAATCGGTCTGGGACTGGGTACTCATCGAGGGTGATACTCCGGATAGCGGCCTTGCCGCACTTGGCCGCAGACGCGGCGGCTTGCCATGGCCGGGCATAATAGCTGCCTCGGGCAGCGCGTCGCCCGCACGATGGAAATGCCTCTTCCGATGTCATCGTTCCAGCCCGGGCTCGATCCGGCACAGTCCCAGTTGCTCTCGCGCATCGGCCAGGCGCTGGATGCCGGCCGCATCGACGACGCCGCTCGCCTGCTGCCCACCTTGCTGCAGAGCCACGCCGACCATCCCGAGGTGCAGCGGATGCAGGCCGGGCTGCTGGGCATGCAGGGGCGGAACCAGGATGCCATCGCGCTGATGCGAGAGGTGGTTCGCCGCCATCCCGCACATGCGCCCGGCCTCAACACCCTGGCAACCCTGCTCGGCCAGGCCGGGGATTACGACGCCGCCATCGAAATGCTCCAGGCGGTCTGCCGACTGCAGCCGAAGATGGCGCTGGCCTGGTACAACCTGGGCGTGATGCTCACCCGCAGCGTGCGCAACGAGGAAGCCGCAGACGCGCTGCAACAGGCGGTCCTGATCGATCCGCACTCGGTCGACGCTCGCGCCCTGCTCGCCGACCTGCTGCGCATGCGCGGACAGTCGCAGGAGGCCGCCGACAGCTACCGCCAGGTGCTGGCCGAGCGCCCTTGGGCGGGCATGGCCTGGTGGGGTCTGGCGGACCTCAAGACGGTGCAGATGGCCGAGTCCGACATCCGCGACCTGCGGCAGGCGCTGCGGTCGCCCCGGGCCAGCGACGACGATCGCATCGCCATGGGCTTCGCGCTGGCCCGCGCGCTGGACGACCACGGGCGCTACGCCGAGTCCCTGCAGACGCTGGAGCAGGCCAACGCGATCGCGCGGCAGCGCCGGCGCTGGAACGCGGCCGGCTACTCGCAGGCGGTCGATGCACTGGCAGGCTTCTTCGCTCCACCACCGGACGGCGCCCCCGATCGGCGACTGGGCGAAGAAGTGATCTTCATCGTCGGCCTGCCACGCTCCGGCTCGACGCTGGCCGAACAGATCCTCGCCTCGCACCCCCAGGTCGAGGGCTCCGGCGAGCTTCCGGACCTGCCGCAGGTACTGGCGGAAGAGTCGCGGCGACGCGGCCTGCCGTTTCCCCGCTGGGTGCCGCAGATGAAGCCGGCCGACTGGCAGCGGCTCGGCGAACGTTATCTGGAACGCACCCGGCACTGGCGCCGCGAGCGCCCCCGCTTCACCGACAAGCTGCCGAGCAACTGGATCTATGGCGATGCGATCCGCGCCATGCTTCCGGGTGCGCGCATCGTCGGCTGCCTACGCGATCCGCTGGAGACCTGTTTCTCCTGCTACCGGCAGAAGCTCGACAACAACGAGTACACCCGCAGCTTCGAAGACCTCGCCAGTTTCTGGCGCGACTGCGACCGGCACCTGCAGCGTCTTGCCCGAACCTACCCCGACAGGGTCTACCTGCACGACTACGAGGCACTGCTCGACGAACCCGAATCACGCATCTGCGATCTGCTCGAAAACTGCGGACTGCCGTTCGACCCGGCCTGCCTCGAGTTCCACGAAAACACCCGCCAGGTCCGCTCGCCCAGCGCGATGCAGGTGCGCCAGCCGCTGCGCCGCGACACCCGGCACAGCACTCGTTACGGAGCCCTGCTCGATCCGCTGCGCCTTGCCCTCGGCCTGCCGCACTGGCACGACGAGGCATCCAGCCGGGCTCCCCGGTGAACCATCGGCCCGTGCCCGCGGAAGCGTGGCTGGAGCAGGCGCAACAGCGCCTGCTGGCCGGCGATGCACTCCGCGCGCATTCCCTGCTCGTGCAGGGGCTTTCCGAGCACCCCGACTCCAGTGCGCTGCAGTTCGCGCTCGCCGGCCTGCAGCGCCAGGCGGGCGACACCGCGGCAGCGGATGCGCAGCTGGAAGCCGTGCTGGCGCGCGAACCGGGCCACCTGGCTGCAGCGCTCCAGCTGGCCCGCTCACTGCACGACCAGGGACGCCTGCTTGCCGCCGGCACGCTGCTGCGCGGGGCCTTCATCCACGCCCCCGAGGAGGTGGAACGGCGGATCGACGCGATCGAGCTACTCGACGACGGCGGCCGGCAGCAGGACGCGATGGCACTCTGCGAACAGGCGTTCGCCGCAGGGCTGGACGATCCCCGACTGCACGTGCACGCTGCCGCGCTGGCGGCCCAGCTGGGCCGTTTCGAGCTGGCGCGTGAACACTACGAGACAGTGCTCGCACGCAGCCCGCGTGTGGCCGACTGGCACGTGCCGCTGGGCCTGTCGTCGCTTCAGCGCTACCGGTCCGCCGATCATCCCGACTTCGCCCGCTTCCGGCACTGGCTGGAGCGCGACGACCTCGCGCCTTACCCGCGAAGCAGCCTGCTCTTCGCGCTGGGCAAGGCATTCGATGACATCGGCGAGATCGAACGCGCAGCGGCCCTGCTGCGCGAGGCCAACGCGATCATGCGTGACCAGTTGCGCTGGCAACGCAAGGCGTGGAGGCGAGGCGTCGAGATGCGGCTGGGCCGGGGCCCGCTACCCGACCCCGGACTCGCGCCCCCGGCGTGGACGCCGGTGTTCGTCGTGGGCATGCCGCGCGCGGGCAGCACCCTGCTCGCCGAGCGGCTGGCAAGGCACCCGCAGGTACGTCATCGCGGCGAACTGCCCTGGCTGCCCATGCTCGCGTCGCGCGTCGGCGCAGCAAGCAGCCATGCGAACATGATCGCCGCGATGCGTGACGCCGCGCATACCTATGCCCGACAGCTGCTGCAGGACGATACGCCGGTGGGCTGGTATGTCGACAAGCAGCCGAACAACTTCCTGCACGTAGACCTGATCCTCGCGCTCTTCCCGAACGCGCGGATCGTTCATTGTCGACGCGAGGCACGCGACAACGCACTGTCACTCTGGATGCAGAGCTTCCACCCCGGCAGCCAGGATTTCGCCTACGACCTCGGCGATATCGCCACGGTGATGCGCGACGCCCGGCGGATGATGGCGCACTGGCAGACGCGTTATCCGCACGCGGTGCGCACGGTGGACTACGAGGCACTGGTGACCGATCCGGACGCGTGCACCGGATCGCTCGCCCACTGGCTGGGCCTGCCCGAGGCCGCGCCGCACGCCAGCGCGGACACCGCGGCACTGAGCACCGCCAGCCTGTGGCAGGCCCGCCAGCCGGTCTACCGCAGCTCGGTGGAGCGCTGGCGGCGCTACGCGCCGGTCATCCCGGAGCTGGAGCGCCTGCGCGTGGACTGAACCGGACTCAGTCCACCGAATAACCCCAGTGCCGGAGCATCGGCTCCAGTACGGGCAGCGCCGGCGCCAGCGCTTGCCGGTAGCGACGCCAGCGATCCAGCCCCTTGCGGTTCACCGGCTGGGTGACCTGTGCATAGCTGGGTGTGGCGATGAAGCCCTTGTCGCGTGCGCGCTGGTCGAAGCGCAGCAGCGGCGTGGCGTCCTCCAGCCCGAGGAAGTCGGCAATGCGCCTCGTCCGGGTTTCCGGATCGGCAACCAGATCCTCGTAACGCGAGACGAATACGTCCGGCTGGAACACTTCCACGTCGTGCAGCCAGCACCGCATCGCGGTGACATAGGCCTCGGCCAGCTTTTCCAGCGAAGCACAGGCCGCTGCCAGCGGCGCGGCACGAAAGTTCTGCATGTAGTTGCTTATCAGCACGTCGCAGGGGTGGCGCAACGCAAGGATGATCTTCGCGTTGGGGAACATCCGGTGAATCAACGGCAGCCACAGCATGTTCAACGGATTCTTGTCGACCAGCCGGGCGTCCCAGCGACGCTGGATCTTGGCGCAGACCAGGCTGACGTAACCCTTGCGCAGCTCGTCGCAGATATGTTGATCGAGCTTGTCCAGATCACGCGGCACCCGGATGCCATAGTCGGAAAGCTGGTCGGCGAGGATGGTGAAGAATGGGCGCTCATCCATCGACTGAAGGGCCGGGTGCGCGTCCAGCATCTGCTCGAGCAGGGTGGTGCCCGAACGCGGGAAGCCCACGATGAAGACCGGCGAGTGGGAAGCATCGGGAGCCTGGAGTACTGGCCAGCGCCGATACTCCTCGACACTGATGTGCCCCTCCGCGGCGGGAAAAATCGGGGCGCCCGGGGCGAAGCGCTGGGGCACCGCCACGCGCAACTCTTCCAGCTGCCGGGCGTGCGCCTCTTGCAGTGCAGCGATCGCGGCCGGGTAGTCGCGCTGTTTGTCGCAGACTTCGGCGAGTACGAAGAAGTGGCCGTAGTCGTCGTCCGCACGCGGGCCGGCGCGCTCGAGCAGGGACCGCGCTTCATCGGGCAGACCACGACGCAGGCACAGCTTGGCACGAAGACGCAGGGTTTCCAGTTGCATGTCGCCGTCCAGCTGCGCGTACTCGCTCTCGATGGTGGCAAGCATCGCGTCGGACGCATCCAGGTCGTTGATGCGCTCGTACACCGCGGCCAGAAGCATCCGCGTGGGCAGGTGTCCGGGGTTCCGCTCCAGCAGCTCCTCCAGCAGCACGCGGGCGATATTCGCCTCGCCTAGCACGAGGTGCAGATCGGCCAGTTCGAACTGCAGGTCGTTGTCCAGATCCTTCCATTCGCGCCAGGGGCGCAGCAGGTCTTCGATCCGCGAATCACGGCACACGGCGCACGCGCGCGCGGCATGGATGCGCGCGGAGAGGGACGCGGGATCGAGCGCGTGGGCGCGCAGAAGCGTGTCGCGGGCGGCCACGAACTCGCGGCGATGCAGTTGCAGGAGGCCGAAATTCAGCAGCTGCTCGACATTGTCCGGATCGAGTTGCAGGGCGCGTCGATAAGCGGCCTCGGCCTCCTGTTCGCGCCCGGCGCTGCGTAGCGCAGTCGCGTAATTGCCCCAGTGCAATCCACTGTCGGGATGGCTCTCGGCCAGCGCCGCATACAGCGGCACCGCCTCGGCAAGACGCGCCTGCTGCTGCAGGCTGATCGCCAGGAACAGGGTCAGATCGGAATCGCCCGGACGAGCGGCCAGGGCATCGCGGGACAGCCGCTCCGCAAGCTCCGGCCGACCGGTCTGCAGGGCGCTGAGAATGTCGTTGATCACGGGAAACGCTTTTCGGAAAAGGAAAGGCCGCGCGGGTTGCCCCGCGCGGCCCTCCAGCTTCAGCTACTCAATGCGTTCCAGTCAATCAGAACGTCACGGTCACGCGAGCCCAGTAGTAGCGGCCCTGCAGATCGAAATCGCTCGGATCGGTGTTGGCGTTGAGGGTGTTGTTCGCGTACAGGAACGGCGGCTTCTTGTCGAAAGCGTTGTTGATGCCGAGATCCACGCGGGTGTTGAGCGGCTCGAAGTTGTAGCCGACCTGCACGTCGTTGTAGACCGTGGCGCCGTACTTGAACTCGTAGCCTGCGAGGCCCTGCACCGGGTTGGTGTCCTGCGACGGGCTCTTCGAGCCGTTGCGGAACGCGCCGATGTAGCGCATGCGCCAGGAGGCGCTCCAGTTGTCCAGGTTCCAGTTCACGAAGGTGTTGCCGCGCCAGCGCGGGAACAGGCACACGCCACCGCCGCTCGGGCAGGTCGAGGCCGCACCCGAACCGAACGGCTGGAAGTGGCCCGCGTCGTGGTAGACGGTGTTCGCCGCGGTACCCGGTGCGGTCTGCTGGTCGTAACGCGACAGGTAGGTCGCATCCAGGCCCACCACGAAGGTGCCGAAGGAGAACTGCGGCAGCTTGTAGCGACCGGAGATATCCACACCGCCCACGTCGGTACGGCCGAGGTTGCCGGTCGGCTCGACGATCTGGGTGATCTGACCCGGGTTGGCGCTGCCGGCCGGGGCACGGCTGATCAGCGGGCAGTACTGGGTCGCGCCGTTGTAGCAGAGGTCCAGCACGGTCTGGGCGCCGATCGCCGAGATCGTGTCATTCAGGTAGACCTTCCAGATGTCGGCACTGAACGACAGGCCCGGCACATAGCTCGGCGAGTACACGAAGCCCCAGTCGAACGACTTGCCGCGCTCCGGACCCAGCGGGAAGTTCGCGTACTGCGAACCGGAGATCACGCCCTTGATCTGCTGGCCGAGGGCCACGTCGCGGTTGACGAAGCTGCCATCGGTCGGCACGCCCACGCAGGCCGGGTTGCCGGCAGTGGTGGTGCCGTCGCAGGGATCGCTGGCGAGCTTCGGCGCGTCGCTGATCGGCGAGTTGTACACGTCGCCGATGGTCGGCGCACGGAACACCTTCGACACCGTGCCGCGCAGCAGCAGGTCGGAGATCGGGCGATATTCCACCGCGAACTTGGTGTTGTTGGTGCTGCCGAAGGTGCTGAACTTGGAGTAGCGGTCACCGATGGTGACGTTCAGCGCCTGCACGCCCGGCAGGTCGCTCAGTACCGGGATGAACGCCTCGGCGTAGCCTTCCTTGACGTTGTAGCCACCACGCAGCGGCGAGGAGCACTGGCTGCCCAGGGTGCAGTTACCGGTGGCCGGGTCGATCAGCAGCAGCGGATCGATCTCCGAGTGGGTGTACTCCTTCCGGTAGGACACGCCTGCCGCCAGCTGGACCGTGCCGGCCGGCAGCTCGAACAGGCCACCGTTGACGTCGGCCGAGTAGGTGCGCTCGATCGAGAAGTTGTTGCTGATCGCCGGAACGGCAGCTGCCTGCAGGGCGGCGACCGAGTTCGGATCGAACAGGTTGAACGGGTTGAACGGGGTGCAGCCGTTGGCGCCGGAATCGCAGACCACCTGGCCGGTGGCCGGATCCAGGTGCGACGGGCCCAGGTCGGCGTTCAGCTTGTCCTGATTCGGCAGGCCGCGGGTCACGATCTGCTGGGAGAAGTGGCCGTACCCCATGCCCACGTCCCAGTTCCAGTCGTGGTCAAGGAAGGTGAAGTCGCCCTTGAAACCGGTGTGGATCTGGTCGGTGCTGGTGCCGTAGTTGGCCGAGCGGTTGCCGGCCGAGACCAGACGCGCACGGTAGTCGTTGCCGGCGGAGGAGAACTCCACGCCGAACGGGTTGTAGTACGAGTTGGCCGAGATCACCGCACCGTACGGGGCACCGAGCAGCGCCGGAGCCAGCTGGAAGCCCGAGCTGGTCTTGTTGTGGTAGCCGTCGAAGTAGGCCTGGACGTGGTCACCCAGGTTGTAGGTGCCCTTCAGGAACATGCTGGTGCGTTCCTGCGGGGTCTGGATCAGGTTGACCGTCGCGTAGTTGTACTTGTCGGCATTGGTGAAGCAGTGGTAGTCCGTCGCCGCGTTCTGGCCGCTGGCACCCGGGTTCAGCGCAACGTTCTTGCAGCCGTACTGGGCGGCCAGGCTGCCCGCCTGGAACGAGCCGTCCGGATTGACACCCGGCAGCTGGATGTTGCCGTAGGCCGGGAAGCTGGAGCCGCCGACGTAGCTGTAGACCGGGGTCTGGCTGCTGCCGAACACCGACACCGAGTTCTTCGAGAAGTCGCGGTTCTTCGCGAGCACCGCCTCGGTCTTGTTGTAGTCGATGCCGCCCATGATGCTGCCCTTGTCCGACGTCTGGCCGAACGTGAAGGTGTAACCCTTCGAGCGGCCGTCAGCATGGCCGGACTGGCCGTAGTTCACGGCGAACTGGGCGCCCTGGTAGTCCTTCTTCAGGACAAAGTTGACCACGCCGCCGATCGCGTCGGAGCCGTACACCGAGGACGCGCCGTCGGTCAGCACTTCGATGCGCTCGATCATGTCGGCCGGGATCGAGTTCGGATCGCCGTTGATGATGCGCTTGCCGTCGATCAGGATCAGGGTGCGCTGGCTGCCCAGGCCGCGCAGGCCCACGCTGCTGCCACCGGTGCCGCCGGCGTTGTTCACCTGCGGGTTGACGTTGCCGCCGGTCACCGCCGGAAGCTGCTGGACGATGTCACCCAGGGTCAGCTTGCCGGTGGCCTTGATCTGGGCCGCGTCGATGGTGACCACCGGGTTGGAGGTCTCCAGGTCCACGCGACGGATGTGCGAACCGGTGACGGTGATGGTCTGAAGCGTGGTGGCGTCCTTCTGGTCCGCCGGCTTCTGATTGGCGTCCTGCGCGAACGCAGGCATGGCGACGCCGGCCGCAATCACGGCGCCGATCGTCAGGGCCGTCCGCACGGACGTGGCCAGTTTGTTCGTATTGATATTCACAACAACCCTCCCAAGAAAGGCAATACAAAAAAAAGGGGTTTTTTTACGTGGGGATACATATGGTTGCGCAAGAACTTACAGTCTCCTTCTGAAGTTCGAGACTCCCCTTTATCACGTTTTTCTTACATCCGGTCAACGGTTGATTTGTGAAGCCGGACGAGGCAGGAAGGGGAGTTGTCCTGCCGAAAACCGCATCAGGGCGCCATTCGGCGGCGCTTCAGGGCTCGATGTCCTCCTCGAAGCGCAGGTGCTTCACGCTGCGCCCGTGCCGACGTACCAGTTTCAGAGCCTCCACGCCGATGCGGATGTGCCTCTCGACGAACTGGCCGGTGACTTTCTGGTCGCTGGCCTCGGTCTTCACGCCCTCGGGAATCATCGGCTGATCGGATACCAGCAGCAGTGCGCCGCAGGGGATGCCGTTGGCGAATCCGGCCGCGAAGATCGTGGCAGTCTCCATATCGACCGCCATGCAGCGGGTACGCCTGAGGTAATCCTTGAAACCATCGTCGTGCTCCCAGACCCGGCGATTGGTGGTGTAGACGGTACCGGTCCAGTAGTCGTAGCCGAGGTCGCGGATCATCGTCGACACGCCGCGCTGCAGCTGGAAAGCCGGCAGCGCCGGCACCTCCGGCGGCAGGTAGTCGTTCGAGGTGCCCTCGCCGCGGATCGCGGCGATCGGCAGCACCAGGTCGCCGATCTGATTCTTCTTCTTCAGCCCGCCGCACTTGCCCAGGAACAGCGCCGCCCTGGGGCTGATCGCGCCTAGCAGGTCCATCACGGTGGCGGCGTTGGGGCTGCCCATGCCGAAGTTGATCAGGGTGATGCCATCGGCGGTGGCGTTGGGCATGGGCCGGTCGCGGCCACGCACCTCCACGCCGTGCCACTGGGCGAACAGATCCACGTAGTGGCCGAAGTTGGTCAGCAGGATGTGCTGGCCGAACTCCTCCAGCGGGGTGCCGGTGTAGCGTGGCAACCAGTTGGAGACGATTTCTTGCTTGTTTTTCATGGGACCTCGGGAGGTCGGCGCGGTCGCAACGGCCGCGCGTTACCGGCGACGCCACGCCGGCAAGATGCCAAATGTTATAGCCCGGCATTCTAGGCGGGCGGCGACAGCGACCGCCAGTGAAGGGACCGCTCAAGACGCCCGGAGCCGGGTCGATATGCTGGCGACGAGGCTCCCACTGGGCGCATGGATGCGAGGTACGTCACGGCACCGGGGGCCGTGTTATGTTCGGCGCGCCTTCCGGGAGGGTTATCAAGACTATGCGCATGGGCCTTGCAATCGACGCATCCTGCGACCTGCCGCAGGCGTTCATCAAAGAACACGACATCGCGGTGATGCCGATTGCCGTGCATGTCGACAAGGACACGTTCAAGGACGACCGAAACCCGGCGGAAATCCAGCGCTTCCTCGACCAGAAGATGGGCAGCCGGAGTCACTCCGCTTCGACCGAACCCTGTTCGGTGGAAGACGTGCAGAAGCTTTTCCTCGAGAAGCTGGTACTGGAAAAGGACTGCGTGTTCTGCCTCACCATCACCGCCACGCGCAGCCCGATCAACGACCACGTGATCAAGGCCAGCTTCGCGGTGCTCAAGCACTACCGCGACGTGCGCGACCAGACCACCATGCCCGGCCCGTTCCTGATGCGGGTGATCGACACCCGCACGCTGTTCGCAGGCGCTGCGCCGGCGATCGTCGAAGCGACCCGGCTGTTCAAGAGTGGCGAGGCGCCGGCGGCCATCCGCGAGCGGCTGACCTACATCGCCAACAATTCCTACGGCTACATGCTGCCGCGCGACCTGTACTACCTGCGCGCCCGCGCCAAGACCAAGGGCGACCGCAGCGTCGGCCTGTTCAGCGCGGTGATGGGTTCGGCGCTGGACATCAAGCCGCTGCTGCGCGGCTATCGCGGAGAGACCGCCCCGGTTGGCAAGGTCCGCGGCTTCGAGCATGGCGCCGAGACGCTGTTCGACTACGTCAGCAAGCGGGTGCATGCCGGCCTGCTGGTACCGGTGGTCTGCATCAGTTACGGCGGCGACCTGGCCGACGTGCCCAAGCTGGCGGGATTCGAGGCGCTCAAGGCCGCCTGCGAGGAGTGCAAGGTGGAACTGATGGTCGCCCCGATGAGCATCACCGGCATGGTCAACGTCGGCGAGGGCGCCCTGACCGTCGGCTTTGCCGCGGAAGAGCACGTCGCCGAGTTCTGACCCGGCCCAGCCCCGAGCCTGCACGGCATACGCCATGGTCGCCCGCCGCCTGCTGCTGATGCTGGTCGCCACGCTGTTGTCGGTACCGGTCGCGGCGGAAACCGCCTACAAGTGCACGGCTGCCAACGGCCGGGTGAGCTACCAGGATGCACCGTGCCCTGCCCGGGCGAAGCAGCAGGCCATTACGCTCGCCGCGCCCGGGCCGGCCGCCCCGCCTCCGCCCGATACCGCGGCTCCGGCGCCGCCCCCGGTTGCGGTCACGATGCCGATGGCAGCCCCCCCACCTGCCGCGCCCCTGCCCATGCTCTACCGCTGCCAGAAAGCGACAGACGGCTCCCTCTATACGAGCGCGAATGGCCAGCCGGCACCTTATGCCGTTCCGTTCGGAGTGCTCGGAGCGGCAAGCCAGCCCCTGGGGTCGGTCTACGGACTCGGTGGCGCGGGTGCCTCGGCGCCGGAACTCAACCGGGGCAAGGTGACCCCGGGCCTGGTCGCCAACAACTACGTGTGGGTGCGCGATGCCTGCCGCCCTCTCGACGCCCGGGAAACCTGCGAGGCATTGCAACAGCAGTACGACGAGAACGAACACAAGCTCCAGCAGGCCTTTCAAAGCGAGCAGGCCCCTTTCGTCAAACGCGAGGCCGAGCTCGAGGCACAACTGGCGAACTGCGCCTCGCACTGAGCGATTCCTGCGCAAGGTGATGCAACCGACTGCAGCACGGGGCTTTGCCGGAACCACCCACAGGCTTGTCCACAGGCGATCCCCAGAAGCTGTGGAAAACACCCGCCGACATTGGTCAGAACGTCATCGATCCGCTGAAAACCCTTGCGTGGCGAGACGTTGCAGGGCCCATCCACAAGCTTGTCCGGGAGCTATCCACAGCTGCTGTGGAAAACGCGGGCATCAGAAGCCGTAGCTGACAAAGCCTCCGTCCACCGCCAGCACCTGGCCGGTGATGTAACTGGCGGCGGGCAGGCACAGGAAGGCAATCGCCGCGGCAACTTCCTCCGGCTCGCCGATGCGCCGCAGCGGGGTGTGATCGAGTACTTCCTCCAGGTAATCCGGATCGGCCAGCGGCCCGTCGGTACGCTGGGTGCGGATGTACCACGGCGCGACTGCGTTCACGCGGATGCCGTCGGTGGCCCACTCGACGGCCAGGTTGCGGGTCAACTGGTGCAACGCCGCCTTGGTCATGCCGTACGGCGAGCCGGTGCGCACATGGGTCGTGCCGGACACCGAGCCGACATTGACGATCGCCGCGTTGCCATGTTCGGCCAGATGCGGATGCGCCAGCCGGCACATCTCGAAGGCGGAAAACAGGTTCTGCTCGAAGATCGCCCGATAGTCGCCGGCCGCATAATCCAGCGTGGGCATCGACTGGTTGCCGCCTGCGTTGTTGACCAGCAGCGACAGCGGCATGTCCAGGTCGCGCACCCAGTCGAACACGGCCAGCCGGTCCTCCGGCTCGGCCAGGTCGGCGGCGAAGGCGAGGACCTCGATGTCCGGAAAGTCGTCGGCCAGGTCGAGCCGGACCTGCTCCAGGTAGTCCTCGTCGCGCGCGACCAGCAGCAGGTCGGCCCCCAGACCGGCCAGCTCCCTCGCCGTGGCATGGCCAATACCCTTGCTGGCTCCGGTGACCAGCGCCGCGTGTCCGTGCAATTGCCAGGCGTCGATACGTGCGTTCATGGGGCGAGCTTAAAGCGCGATCCGCACGCCGTGCCAGCGGCCTTGCCGCTGTCGCCGAGGGGCGGGACACTGATCGCATCCACGCCGGGAGTCGATGCCATGAACGTACGTCCGATGATCGTTGCGCTGTCGGCAACGCTGGTGCTCGCCGCCTGCTCGGGCAAGCCGCCGGCACCCCGCGCTGGGCAGGATGCCCAGGCCAAGCGGGTGGCCACGCCGTGGGACGGCATGAAGAAGGACGAGCAGCGCGCCAAGGATGTCCAGAAGGTGGTCGACCAGCAGGCTGCCGAGCAACGCAAACAGATCGAAGCCGCCAGCCAGTGAGCGATCCGGCCACCGGGATCGACCGCGCCCCCCTGCTGGAGATCGACGACGCCACCGTACTGCGGGGCGATCACGCCGCGCTCGATCACCTCACCCTGCGCATCGACCGCGGCGAGCACACTGCCATTCTCGGCCGCAATGGCTCGGGCAAGTCCACCCTGGTGCGCTTGGTCGCGCGCGAACTGCACGCACTGGCCCGCACCGGAGCAACCGCACCGGTGCGCGTGCTGGGGCGCGAACGCTGGAACATCGCCGAATTGCGCGGACGACTGGGGATCGTCTCGCCCGCCCTGCAGCAGCTGTTGGGAAATGAAACCGGCAACGAAGTGCTGACCTCGGTGGAATCGGCCTTCTTCGCTGCCCACGACACCTGGGGTCGCACGGTCACTCCGACCATGCGTCGGCACGCACGTGAGGCGCTGGAACTGGCAGGCGCCTCGTCCCTGATCGGTCGCCCGCTGGCCAGCCTGTCGACCGGCGAGGCACGCCGGGTGCTGATCGCCCGGGCGCTGGTGCACCGCCCCTTGGCGCTGTTGCTGGACGAGCCCTGCGCCGGCCTGGACATGACGGCCCGGCGTGCCTTCCTCGAGCAGCTGCGCGGGCTGGCCCGAGGCGGCACGACGCTGCTGATGGTGACCCATCACGTGGAGGAGATCGTGCCCGAGATCGGCCGCGTGGTGCTGCTTCACCGCGGCCGCGTGCTGGCCGACGGCCCATGCGGGCGGGTGCTGCGCGACGAGCCGCTCAGCGCTGCGTTCGAGGCGGCGGTGTCGGTCCGTCAGCGCGACGGCTGGTACAGCGCCGCGCTGGCCTGAGCGGTCAGCGCGGCGCGCAGAAGCAGTAGGCGTAGATGTTCGGCCGACCGGGCCGCGCATCGCGCAGCAACTGCAGCTCGGGCATCGCCCGCGGCAGCTCCGCCATCCAGCGCGGCAGATGCACGCCGTAGGACAGGGCCGCCTGCACCATCGCAGTGCGGTTGAGGCCAACCACGAACTGCTCGAAGCCGCCCAGCGGCTGCTCGATGTAGCGGACCGGATAACCCTTGGCCAGCCCGGCCTTCTTCGCCGCATAGGCGACCGCCTCGTCGAGCCCGCCGAGCTGGTCGACCAGACCCCGGTCCAGCGCCTGCTTTCCGGTCCATACGCGGCCCTGGGCGATCGCGTCGATGGCGTCGTAATCCTTGCCGCGCGCCTTGGCCACGCCGCCGACGAAATCGCGGTAGCCCTTGTCGATGATCGCCTGGATCACCTGACCCACCTTCGGATCGAGCGGGCGGGTGATGTCGAACGCGCCGGCCATCGGCCCGGTCGCCACACCGTCGCTCTGCACCCCGAGCTTCGCCAGCGTGTCGGGGATCGAGTAGTACATGCCGAAGATGCCGATCGAACCGGTGATGGTGTTCGGCTCGGCGAAGATGCGGTCGGCATCCATCGAGATCCAGTAGCCGCCACTGGCCGCCACGTCGCCCATCGACACCACCACCGGGATGCCCGCCTTGCGCGTCAGCTCCACCTCGCGGCGGATCTGCTCGGCGGCGTACACCTCGCCGCCGGGCGAGTTCACCCGCAGCACCAGCGCCTTGGTCTTCTTGTCCTCGCGCGCGGCGCGGATCAGCGCGGCGGTGGATTCGCCTCCGATCCGGCCCTGCGGCTGTTTGCCGCCGCTGATCTCGCCCTCGGCCACCACCACCGCGACGCCGGGCTTGAACAGCGCACCGCTGTCGTCCGGCAACTGGGCGACATAGCGCGACAGGCCGACCGAGCGGAAACCCTTGCCCTGGCGCCCGGCCGGCACGCCCTCGCGACGCATCATGGCCTCCACGTCGGCCTCGGTGGCCAGGCCGTCGACCAGATGCTCGTTGAGCGAGAGCTGGGCCAGGTTGCCCCGGGTGCTGGCGATGTGGTCCGGCAGGTGGTCGACGTCATCGCGCAGCGTGGCCGGATCGAGCTTGCGCAGCTTGGCGACGGTATCGATGTAGTTGTCCCACAGGCCGCCCATCCAGTAGCTGTCGGCTTCCTTGGACGCATCCGAGGCATGGTCGAGGATGTACGGCTCGGCCGCACTCTTGAACTGGCCGACGCGGAACAGGTGCACCTGCACGCCGAGCTTGTCCAGCAGGTCCTTGTAGAACAGGCGATAGTTGGCCAGGCCGGTGATCATCACCCCGCCCTGCGGATCGACCAGCAGGCGGTCGGCGTGCGCGGCGAGGTAGTACTGGCCCTGGTCGTAGTTCACGCCCCAGGCGATCACCGGCTTGCCGGCGGCGCGGAAGCGGTCCAGCGCCGCACCCACCTCGCGCAGCGCGGCAAAGCCGCCGGCCTGCAACTGGTCCGGCAGCAGCAGGATGCGGGTGATGTGCTTGTCGGTGGTCGCGGCGTCGATCGCTCGCACCAGGTCACGCACCTGCACTTCCTTCGGCTCGTCGCCCGACAGTCCGGACAACACCCGCTGCAGTGGCGCCACGCTGTACTGCTCCACCAGTCGCCCTTCCGGCTTGAGCACCAGCACCGAGTCGGCGTCGATGCCCATGCCGGCATGGCGTCCGGCCGTCACGCCGATCGCCAGCAGCAGCACCAGAAACAGCAGCGTGAAGAACACTGCATTGATGATGACCAGTCGCACCACGTTGAGGCCGCGCCCGAAGACGCGGAGAAAGGCCCAGAAGCCATTGGGGCGCGAAGCGGTCATGCAGCCGTCCTGTTCGGAAGGTGGGAGGTCACGGATCGAGGGGCAGCGTACCGGCTTGCACCGGCGCGGTCATGTGTGGGTGGTCAGGCTGCGGCGCGCCGACCCAGCGGCCGCGACGCGCGCTCCGCCAGAACCGGGTGAACAACAGGACGGCCGAGGCACTGAGGCCGGCGATCAGGCCCATCCACATGCCACGTGCGCCCAGGCCATGCTGGAAGGCGAGCCACCAGCCGACCGGCATGCCGACACCCCAGTAGGAGAACAGGGTGATGGCCATCGGTACCCGGGTGTCCTTCAGGCCGCGCAGCGCGCCGTTGGATGCCACCTGGATACCGTCGGAGAACTGGAACACGCCCGCCAGCAACAACAACTGCGCGGCCAGGTCGATCACTTCCCGCTGGTGCGTGTAGAGCCCGGCAATCCGATGCGGCAGGCCGAACATCACCGCCGCCGACACCAGTTGGGTGACCAGGCTCAGGCCGATCCCGCAGAAGCCCGCATAGCGCACCCCGACCGCATCGCCACGCCCCACCGCATTGCCGACCCGCACGGTGATCGCCATGGCCAGGCCCAGCGGAATCATGAAGAACAGCGAGGCGACGTTGATCGCCACCTGGTGGCTGGCCATCACCGTGTCGCCGAGCCGGCTGATGCCCAGCGCCACCGCGACGAACAGGCCGGCCTCGGCCAGCAGGCTCACCGCCATCGGCCCGCCGACATGCAGCAGGTCGGCAATGCGACGCCAGTCGGGCCACTCGAAATGATCGACCAGGCCCAGCCCCCGGTAGTTGGGATGGCGCAGCACATAGGTCGCAAAGCCGGCCAGCTCGAGCCACAGCGCCAGCGCGGTGGCCATGCCGCAGCCACGCGCTCCCTGCGGCGGCAGGCCCAGCTTGCCGTACATGAACACGTAGCCCAGCGGCACCAGCAACACCAGCCCGCCCAGGCTGAAGAACATCGACGGCCGGGTCAGCGACAACCCCTCGGACAAGCCGCGCAGGGCGAAGTAGCACGTCAGTGCCGGCGCGCCCCAGCTGATCGCATGCAGGAAAGCGTCCACGTCGACGCGCAGGTCCGGGGTGACGCCGATCCATGCGAACAGGGGACTGGCGTGGCGGACCGCGAACCACAGCACCATCCCGGTCATCAGCGCCAGCCACAGCGCCTGGCGGAACAACGCACCGATCTCGTGGCGACGCCGGGCGCCATCGAGCTGCGCCACCGAGGGCGGCACAGCCATCATCAGCCCGATACCGGTGACGATGGCCAGCGACCACACGTTGGCGCCCACCGCCACCGCACCGAGCACGTGGGTGCTGTAGTGGCCGGAAAGCACTGCATCGATCACGTTGGAACCGATCGCCGCCAGCTGCGCGGCGATCAGCGGCAGGGCGAGACGTACGGTGGCGCCGACTTCGTGCGCGATGCGCGCGCGGTCGGGACGGAAAGCGGTCATGGCGGGTTCGTTCGGGTCGGCCGCGCATTTTAGCGGACCGGGCCTCACGGCAGGGCTGCCCTCCGGCCGCATCCTTGTGACACCATCCTCGGCTTCCAGGGGAGGAACCATCGATGGACCAGCTCGACCACGCCACCATCGTGCACTGTGCCAACTGCGGCACCGTGATGGAGGGGGAGTTCTGCCATCACTGCGGGCAATCGGTTCACAGCGTGCTCAAGCCGGTGCACCACATGCTGGAAGACGGCATGGACATGTTCCTGCATGTCGACGGCCGCATCCTGCACACCCTGCCGCCACTGATGACCCGGCCGGGCTTCCTCACGCTGGAATACTTCGCCGGACGTCGCCAGCGCTATGTCGCCCCGTTCCGCCTGATGTTCGTGCTGTGCCTGCTGAGCTTCTTTGCCTTCCACCTGGCGGCGGACAGCCTGCTCGACCGAGGGGCCAATCAGCCGATCAGCTCCAAGCTGGTACAGCAGGAAAAGCGGAACGCCTTCGCTGCGGACGCCACCGCACAGGACGTGCACCGGCACCTCGAGAGCCAGCTGGCCAGCCTGCACACCGCCGGCGCCCAGACCGAGGGCCTGCCGGGCGCGGAACAGGGCCTGCATCTCGCCGAACGCAAGCTCCGTGAAGACGCCGACAAACGTCTGATCGAGCTGGGCGCTGCGCCCATCCCTGCCGGTGCCGGCAGCGCGGCGGGCACACCGGCCATCCCGGTCACCACGACGACTCCAGGGTCGAGCACTCGCGGCCACGCGGCTGACGCGGACGAGGCGAAATGGGATGAAGTCGAGCCGGTGCACATCGCCTGGCTGCCGGACTTCGCCAACCGCCGGCTGACCGAGTTCGAGCGCCACCTGAAGATCAACCTCAAGACAGCGTTGCATGGCCGCGACGCCAGAGAGCGGCAGGAGGCCCGCGAGCGGATGGTCGCCGGCTTTTTCAGCGTGCTGCCGCAGAGCATGCTGGTGATGATTCCGCTGTTCGCACTGCTGCTGAAAGTGTTTTACGTGTTCCGGCGCAGGCTCTACATGGAACACGTGATCGTCGCCCTGCACAGCCACGCTTTCCTGTTCCTGGCCCTGCTGCTGGTCCTGATGGTCGGCATGCTGTCGACGTGGCTGCGCCCCCTGGCGCCTTGGATGGGTTATCCACTGGGCGTCGTGCGATTCGCGCTCATCGTGTGGATGTTCGCCTACCTGCTGGTGATGCAGAAGCGCATCTATCGGCAGGGTTGGGGGATGACCCTGTTGAAGTACTGGTGCGTGGGCTGGTGCTACTTCTGGCTGCTTTTCACGGTGCTCGGCGTTGCCCTCGTGCTGGGTGCCGGACACTGAGGGTGTGGCGCGCCGCAAACCGTGACGTCCATCACATCCGGCCGCATGGCGCGGGCGGAGGCAGCGGGGGTTTTGCACAGCGTCATCGGAGTGTCAACCCACGCGACGGTTTCATGGCATCGGTGTGAAGCAAAGTTGAACGGGCAACGCAAACAGCTGAAAAACATCATGTTTTTCTGATGGCCAAATCTTGCGCAGTGTGTCGTGAAGGCCGCCGTGACGGGCCTCAGGCGCCCCCTTCCCCGCTCCATCCACAAAGTTATCCACAGCAGCTGTGGATAAGCGGAAAAATGCCCGGAGAGGGGGCACTTATCCCGCCTTCCTAGAGTCGGGCGAAACAATCGCCGGCAACGAACGGACCCATGATCGCTTCCGCCGGCGATGCGGCCTGAGCGGGGTCCGGTCCCCGGCCGGCTACACTGGCGCACCCCGAGGTAGCCATGTCCACCGCCGTCCGCGTAGCCCTGCCCGTCCCGCTCCCGACCCTGTTCGACTATCTGCCACCGGCCGACGGCCGGATCATGGCTGGCCAGCGCGTGCTGGTGCCGTTCGGGCGGGGTCGTCAGGTGGGTATCGTGGTCGACGCGGCCGTGACATCGGAACGGGATGACTCCCGGCTCAAGCCGGTGCTGCAAGTGCTGGATGACGAGCCGCTGCTGGACGGCGAGCTGCTTCGCACGCTGGCCTGGGCCGCCGATTACTGGCTGGGCGCACCGGGGGAAGCGTTCGCGCAGGCGCTGCCACTGGCGCTGCGCGAGCCGCGGCCGCTGCCGGACATCGCCGAGGAATACTGGCAGCTCACGCCGGCCGGGCAACAGGAGCACGCCGCCGGCCGACGGCGAGGCGGCAGCAGGGATCTGCTTGGCCTGCTGATCGAAGGGCCGCGCCACGCGGACGAGCTGACCGCCGCGCTGCCTGCGTGGCGGACCGCGGCACGTCGTCTGGCCACCGCCCACCTGGTCGAGCGCTGCCCCCCGCCAGCTGCACCACCCCGACGACAACCGCCAACATCCCTGCCACTGAGCGCGGAGCAGCGCGATGCGGTGACCGCCGTCGGTGAGGCCTTCGGACGTTTCCAGCCGTTCCTCCTCGATGGCGTCACCGGCAGCGGCAAGACCGAGGTGTACCTGGCATTGATCGAACAGGCACTCGCCGAAGGCCGGCAGAGCCTGCTGCTGGTGCCCGAGATCGGCCTGGCGCCGCAGACCCTGCGCCGGCTGCGCGAGCGCCTGGGCGTGCCGGTGGAAGTGCTGCATTCGAACCTGGCCGAGGGCGATCGGGCGCGGGCGTGGCTGCGCGCGCGCAGCGGCGAGGCCACGGTGGTGCTGGGCACCCGTTCGGCGGTGTTCACTCCGCTGCCGCGCGCCGGCCTGATACTGGTCGACGAGGAACATGACGCCTCCTACAAGCAGCAGGAAGGCTTCCGTTACCACGCGCGTGACCTGGCATTGGTCCGTGCCCGCGAACTAGGCGTGCCGATCGTGCTCGGCAGCGCCACGCCCTCGCTGGAGACGCTGGCCAACGCCGCCAGCGGACGCTTCCGGACGCTGCGTCTTCGTACCCGACCTGGCGCCGCGCGGCCCACGCCGCAGGTGCAGATCGTCGACGTGCGCGCCCAGTATCTGGACCATGGTCTGTCGCCCGCGCTGCTGGCCGCAGTGCGCGAGACGGTCGCGCGGAGCGAACAGGTACTGGTATTCCGCAATCGTCGCGGCTATGCGCCGGTCCTCCTCTGTCACGCCTGTGGCTGGCACGCCGACTGCCCGCGCTGCGAACGCCCGATGACCCTGCATGCCGGGCAACGGCAGTTGCGATGTCACCATTGCGACCGGCACGCGCCAGTGCCGTCGCACTGCCCGGCCTGTGGCGCCGGTGCGCTCTGGCCGCAGGGCCACGGCACCGAGCGACTGGAGGAGGCGCTTGGCGCACTGTTCCCCGACGTGCCGGTGAGGCGCATCGACCGGGAGACCACCCGCCGCCGCGATGCCTTCGAGCACCTGCTGGACGACCTGCGGCAGGACGGCCCGGCGATCCTGGTCGGTACGCAGATGCTGGCCAAGGGACACGACCTTCCCCGGCTGACGCTGGTCGCCATCGTCAGCATCGACGAAGGGCTGCACAGCGTGGATTTCCGGGCCGGCGAACGGCTCGCCCAGCTGCTCGTGCAGGTCGCCGGGCGGGCCGGGCGGGCCGATCGCACCGGTCGCGTGCTGCTGCAGACCCATCATCCCGAGCATCCGTTGCTGCGCACGCTGCTCGCCTCGGGCTACGGAACGGCGGCAGCAACCCTGCTGGCCGAGCGCGAGGCGGTGCAGCTGCCTCCTTGCAGCCATCAGATCCTGCTCCGCGCCGATGCGCACCATCGCGCCGACGTGGACACCTTCCTGGCCGCTGCGGCCGCGGCGCTGCCGAACGATCCGGAAGTCCAACTGGCCGGGCCGATGCCGGCGCCGATGCCGTTGCGTGCTGGCCGGCATCGCGGCCAATTGCTGCTGGAATCCTCCAGTCGTGCCCGGCTGCATTCGGTCGCACGGCCGTGGCGGCTCCAGCTCGGCGCCCTGCCGTCATCGCGGCGGGTACGCTGGTCGCTGGACGTCGACCCCATCGACCTCTACTGAACCTTGCCCTCACGGCAGAACGACCAGCGGGCCTTATAATTTCAGGTCCACCTGAAGGAGGCCCCATGGCATCGCAGCTCGAACAACTTCGCCAGTACACCACCGTGGTTGCCGACACCGGTGACATCGAGGCCATCGCCCGCTACAAGCCGGTCGACGCCACGACCAATCCCTCGCTGCTGCTCAAGGCCGCCAGCATCCCGGCCTACGCTTCCCTGCTCGACGAAGCCGTGGCGTTCGCCAAGGGGCGCGGAAACGACCGCGAGCAGCAGCTCGCCGATGCCGGCGACCACCTCGCCGTCGCGGTAGGGCGCAAGATCCTCGACCTGGTGCCGGGCCGCGTTTCCACCGAGGTGGACGCACGCCTGTCCTTCGATACCGACGCAACCATCGCCAAGGCCGAGCGGCTGATCGGCCTGTACGAAGATGCGGGGGTGAAGCGCGACCGGATCCTGATCAAGGTCGCATCCACCTGGGCCGGCATCCGCGCCGCCGAGCAACTGGAGCGGCGCGGCATCCAGTGCAACCTGACCCTGCTGTTCTCGTTCGAACAGGCGGTGGCCTGCGCCGAGGCCGGGGTGTTCCTGATCTCGCCGTTCGTCGGCCGCATCTACGACTGGTACATCGCCAACACCGACGCCGACGGCTTCGAGCCGCACGAGGATCCGGGCGTGAAGTCGGTGCGGCGCATCTACGACTGGTACAAGCGCCACGGTTTCGAGACGGTGGTGATGGGCGCCAGCTTCCGCAACACCGGGCAGATCCGCGCGCTGGCGGGCTGCGACCGGCTCACCATCAGCCCGGAGCTGCTGGAGAAGCTCGACTCCTGCCACGATCCCCTGCCGCGCGCGCTCGAGGACGGGGGCCGGCAGGCGACGCCGCCGGATGCCCTCGACGAACCGGCCTTCCGCTGGGGGCACAACGAGGATCCCATGGCCACGGACAAGCTGGCCGACGGCATCCGCAGGTTCGCCGCCGACCAGCTGAAGCTGGAGAAGCTGCTCGCCGACAAGCTGTAACGCGGGCCCCGGACGGCGCAACGAAAAACGGCCCCTGAGGGGCCGTTTTTCTTTCTCCCGATTTGCCCGACCGGCGGATCAGGCCGCGGCGGCGAACAGGCCGCGCATCTTCTTCATCGCGTTCGCTTCGACCTGGCGGATGCGCTCGGCGGAGACGCCGTACTCGTCGGCCAGATCCTGCAGGGTAGCCTTCTCGTCGTTCAGCCAACGCCGCTGGATGATGTCACGCGAACGGTCGTCAAGCTTCTCCAGTGCCGCAGAGAGCGTTTCGAGCTCGTTGTCGGACTGGTCTGCGTCGGACACAGTGTCGTACGGATCGGCACCGTCATCGACCAGGAACGCGGCCGGGGCCGGCTTGGCATCCTCGTCGGCATCGACCGGGGCCTCGAAGCCCACGTCACGGCCCGACAGGCGCGACTCCATCTCGCGCACCGTGGCCTCGGGCACGCCGAGATCCTTCGCGACCGTGCGCACTTCCTCGGCGTTCATCCAGCCCAGGCGCTTCTTGCTCTTGCGCAGGTTGAAGAACAGCTTGCGCTGCGCCTTGGTGGTGGCGACCTTCACGATGCGCCAGTTCTTGAGGATGAACTCGTGCATCTCGGCACGGATCCAGTGCACGGCGAAGCTGACCAGACGCACGCCCTGGTCCGGATCGAAACGCTTGACCGCCTTCATCAGGCCGATGTTGCCTTCCTGGATCAGATCACCCAGCTGCAGGCCGTAGCCACTGTAGCCGCGGGCCACGTGCACGACGAAGCGCAGGTGCGACATCACCAGCTTGCGGGCGGACGACAGGTCGTTTTCCTCGAGGTAGCGGCGCGAAAGCGCCTGCTCCTCTTCCTGGCTGAGCACCGGGATGCGGTGCACCGCCGAGATGTAGGCATCCAGGCTGCCGACGACGCTGGGAACCGGGATGTTGGCGGTGACCAAAGCTTGGGACATGGACGGAACCTCCTGATGAGGGGCAGCTTAGCACTCGCATCATTGGAGTGCTAAAGCCACCGCAAAGTTCCGGCGCGGCGAATCGGTCGCCGCGTCGACTTAATGAACCAAATGGTACAGAAACTGTGCCGTACTGTCCAGTGCTCCGGGGCAGGCCCGCCATTGTGCATGGCCGGTGTGCGGCGCCCGTGAAACCGGACTAGGCGTCCAGCTGGGCCCTTGGCGGCAGCGACCAGTCGATCGGAGCCTGGCCATGCTGGTCCAGCCAGGCATTGGCGGCGGAAAAGTGCCCGCAGCCGATGAATCCGCGATGCGCGGACAGCGGGGAGGGGTGTACCGCGGTCAGCACGCGATGGCGCCGGGTATCGATCAGCCGCCCCTTGCGCTGGGCGTAACTGCCCCAGAGCATGAACACCAGCCCGTCGCGCTCCCGGTTGAGGGCATCGATCGCGGCGTCGGTGAAACCTTCCCAGCCCTTGCCCTGATGCGAACCGGCCACGCCGCGCTCGACCGTAAGGACCGCATTGAGCAGCAGCACCCCGCGATCGGCCCACGGGGTCAGGCAGCCATGATCCGGCCGCGGCAGCCCGAGGTCGCGACTGATCTCCTTGAAGATGTTGTCCAGCGACGGCGGGATCCGCACTCCGGGACGCACCGAGAAGCACAGGCCGTGGGCCTGCCCGGGGCCGTGATACGGATCCTGGCCAAGGATCACCACCCGCACCGTGTCGAACGGGGTGTGGTCAAACGCCGCGAAGATCTCCGGCCCCGGGGGATAGATCACCTTCCCGGCGCGCTTTTCCTCCCTCAGGAATGCCGCCAGCGCCTGCATCTCGGGCCGCTCCAGATAGTCGCCGATACGGGCTTTCCAACCCGGCTCCAGGCGCACGCGGTCACCGCTCATGTCGAAGGATCGTTCAGCGAGCGCATGTGCTGGGCTACGCGCAGCTGGAACAGCAGTTTCGTGATCAGCAGGCTTTCCTCGACCGGCTTCTCGACCAGATCGTTGGCGCCCGCCTTGAGCAGGGCAGCCTGGTTGGCGGGATTCTCGTCACCGGTCATCACCAGCACGGGCAGGCGCCCCTTCCCGTAGCCGAACTCGGTGCGGATGTGCTCGAGCAGATCGCCGCCCGTGAGCTTGCCCTTGAGACTGACATCGGTAAGCACGACGTCCGCCCCGACCCAGCCCAATTCCCGGTCGGCCTCGAGCAGCGCGATCGCATCCTCCACGCTGACCACGTGGCGCACGGTCAGCCCGCAACGCTCCATCATGCGGCGGGTCGCCAGGGCCACGACACGGCTGTCTTCCACGTAAAGCACGGTACCCGTGGCCGAGGCCTCCGGACTGACATAGCCGCGGATGAAGGCTCCCAAGGCGGGGAAACCCAGCGACTTGTCGAAATAGTCGGTCACGTGTTCACCGAGCGCCCGGCGATGCAACCGGTCGTCGACATCGCCGGAAACCACCACGATCGGAACGTAGGCCTGCGGTGCCGACTCGCGCACGTAGCGCGCCAGTTCCAGGCCATCCATGTCGGGCAGGCGCAGGGCGACGGTGATGAAATCGAAGGCGCCGGACTGCAGTTCGCGCTGGGCTTCCTCACCCGTCGCACAACCAACCACTTCGGCGGCTGGCAGATCGGCGGCCAGAACCCGTGTGATCAGCTGGCGAACCACCTTGGAGCCGTCGACGACGAGCACGCGAGGCGCCTCGCCGATGCTGCGGCTGCTGATACTGGTATTCATGCGGACACTCCGCGCCACCGGGTCGTCGTCCACAGCTTCCCACTCACGATCTCTTCCGCCCCCGTCGCCGTTGTCGCAGCCACCGATCCTGCCTCATCGACGATCCGGCCGGCTGCGACCGCCATCACCGCAGTGCGACGCCGGACCATCAGGCCACCCTCCGCAGCTGCCAGGCGCTGACCAACCGCGCGCCGACCCAGCCGAGCAGCGCTGCGGCCACCGGCGTGGCCAGCAGCAGCCACAGCGGAAGTCCGCCGATCGAGAGCTTGCCGGCATAGGCCGCGCTCAATCGCTCGACGGGCGCCACCAGCGAGAGCTCGATGGCCACCGCCACCAGCGATGCGACGACGCCGCCGAACAAGCCATACCAGATGCCCGCATACAGGTAGGGCCGCCGCACGAACGGTCGGCTGGCGCCAACCAGCATCAGCACGCCGATTTCGTCGACGCGCCCAGCGATATCCACACGCACCGTATTGCCCACCACCAGCACGGCCGCCAGCGAGAGCAGCAGGGCGAGCACGGCGACGATGCGGTTGCCCAGCCCCAGCAGGGCATCCAGCCGCTGACGCCAGCTTCCGCTGTCCTGCACCATGTCGACACCGCGCTGCTCGCGCAGGGCGGTGACCAGATCCTGCACCGCGCCGGCATCCAGCGCGTCCTTGGGCATGACCTGCAGGACGTAGGGCAGCGGGTTGTCATCCAGCGCATGCAGTGCACCACTGAAGCCCTGCATCGCGGCCAGTTCGTCCATTCCCTGCTGCGGAGTCTTGACCACCACCCCGGCGACATCCGCCCGCTCGCCGATATCCTTGGCCAGCAGTTGCGCAACCGCCTCGCTCTGCCCGGGTTTGAGGAACACGCTGACCGCCTGCCGCTGCCCCATCGCATCGCCCATCCGCTGCACGTTGCCGAGCATGAGATAGAAGGCCAATGGCAGGGCCAGCGCCAGGCCGATCACGGTGACGGTCATCAGGGTGCCGAAAGGACGGCCGAGCAATCGGCGCAGGCTCGCCGCGGCACTCCAGCGATGGTGCTCGGCCCAGCCTCCGACACGCCGGGTTTCGCTGCGTCGGCTGTGCGCATCGCGCACGGCGGCCTCGGCCGGGGCGTCGGGACGACCGCTCACAGCACCTCCTGCGCAGGCACGTCGGCCACCAGGCGTCCGTGGTCGAGCACGACCACCCGTTTCTTCATCCGCTTGATCAGCGGCAGGTCATGGCTGGCCACCAGCACGGTCGTGCCGACCTGCTGGAATTCGGCAAACAGCCCCATGATCTCCACTGCCAGCTGCGGGTCGAGGTTGCCGGTCGGCTCGTCGGCGATCAGCAGCGCCGGGCGCGCCACGATGGCGCGCGCAATGCCTACGCGCTGCTGCTCGCCGGTGGAGAGCGTGTCGGGCAACTGGCGCTCGTATGCGAGCAGGCCGACCTTTTCCAGCGAGGCACGCACCCGCTTGGCGCGTTCGGCCGGTGCCAGCCCACCGATCACCAGCGGCAACTCGACGTTGTCGAACACTGTGCGGTCCATCAGCAGCCGGTGATCCTGGAACACCATGCCGATGCGGCGACGCAGCTTCGGAATGCTTCCGCGACCGACCTTGCCCAGGCTCTGGCCATCGAGATGGATCTGCCCGTGGGACGGACGCTCGATCAGCGCGAGCAGCTTGAGCAGGGTGCTCTTGCCGGCACCGGAGTGCCCGGTAACGAAGGCCATCTCGCCGTCGCCCACCTCGAATGACAACTGCGATATGGCCTCGTGGCCGCTTTCGTAACGCTTGCTTACCTGGTCAAAGCGGATCACCGCATTCCCCGACGCTGCCGTCCCACCAAGCAGCAAGGATACGGGATGCGCAGCGCAAGTTGGGGCACCCCGGACAACCGGGGTAGCCCGCCTGCGGGGCACGCTCAGCGGCCAGTGAACAACCGGGTCAGCCGACGGAAAAAGCCGGGCTTCTTATGTGCCGGCGTCTCGCTCGCCACTCCCGACTGCAGCGCAACCTGGCGCGACGGGCGCGGCGTGGACTCGTTGCCGTGCCGCTCGCGCGGCGGACGACGGTTGCCGCGCTCGGCATGACCACCGGCGCCCGGCTTCGGGGTCGCCGCGGCCGGCGCGGCCTCGGCTCCCGCTGCCTCGCCATCGCGACGCCGGTTGCGGCCACCGCGCCGACGCCGACGCTTGCGCGGCGCACCGGTGGCATCGGTCGGCGTGCCGTCCGGAGCAACCGCCGGCTGAGCATCGGCGGGGGCCTGCACCTCGTCCGCGGCCGGCGCCTGGGCTGTCGGCCGCGCCTGTCGCGGCGGACGCGGCCCACGACCCTCGCCGCGACCACCCTCGCGACGACCACCACGGCCACCTTGCGAAGACCGCTTGTCGCCATCGCGCGACTCGACCCGATCGCCGAATGCGGCGCTGTCGGCCGCGGCATCGGCGGCAAACTGAGGATCGAGCGCCTTCGGCTGCGGCATTACCAGCAGCTCCGGCTCCACCGTGGCCACCGGGATCTTCTGGCCGATGTAGGTCTCGATGTCCGGCAGGCTCATCGCGTACAGGTCGCAGGCGAAGCTGATCGCGTCGCCCTCGGCGCCCAGGCGGGCCGTACGCCCGATGCGGTGCACGTAGTCCTCGGCGTCCTGCGGCAGGTCGTAGTTGAACACATGGCTGACCGCCGGAATGTGCAGGCCGCGGGCGGCCACGTCGGTACAGACCAGGATGTCGAGCTGGCTGTCCTGGAACCGCTGCAGCAACTTCTGGCGCTTCAGCTGCGGCACGTCGCCGGACAGCGCGCCGACGCGGTAGCCCTGGCGCTTGAGCCGGTCGGTGATGCGCTCGGCGGCCGCCTTTGTGTTGACGAACACGATGCTGCGCTCGGCCTGGGTCCGCTCCAGCAGGTTCAGCAGCAGCGGCATCTTCTCTTCCTTGGCCGGGAAGTAGACGACCTGGCGCACGCGGTCGGCGGTGACGTTGTCGGTCTCCACCACCAGCTTCTCGGCCTCGTGCATGTGCTCGTAGGCCAGCTCCAGCACGCGGTGGCTGAGCGTGGCGGAGAACAGCAGCACCTGGCGCTGCTCGCGCGACGGCAGGCGGCGGAAGATGTAGCGCACGTCCTTGATGAAGCCGAGGTCGAACATGCGGTCGGCCTCGTCGATCACCATCACCTCGACGCTGCCCAGGCCGAACACGTTCTGCTTGTAGTAGTCGAGCAGGCGGCCGGGGGTGGCGATGATGATGTCGCAACCGTCCTTGAGCTGCTGGCGCTGCTTGTCGTAGTCGACGCCGCCGTAGATCAGCGCGGTCTTCAGACCGGTATTGCGGCCGATGTTGCGGGCATCCTTGTCGATCTGGATGGCCAGCTCGCGGGTCGGCGCGATCACCAGCGCGCGCGGGTCGGAATCCTTGCGGTCGGCGGCGGCCGGCTGGGTCAGCAGGCGGTTCATCATCGCGACCAGGAAGGCGCAGGTCTTGCCGGTGCCGGTCTGCGCCTGGCCGGCGACGTCGCGGCCGGTCAGCGCCACCGGCAGGGTCAGCTCCTGGATCGGCGTGCAGCGGGTGAAGCCGGCGTCGGCCAGCCCCTGGGCGAGCAGCGGATGCAGATCGAAATTGGTGAAGAAGGTATCGGTGAGAACGGTTTCGGACATGTCGGATAGCAGTCTCTGGCGGGCGGCGCAGGGCGCCTGCCCGGTCCCGCCGCCGCATGGCCTTGGGACAGGTGGTGGTACGGCGCGGGAGGGAGGCGCGGGCGCCGGGCGGACCTGAGGTGCGCGCAGCGCCGTTGCGCACCATGGCGGGCGCCGGCGTGGGGTGGCCCGGGCCGGCAGCTCCGCTGGCATAGGCAAGGATGGGCGGTTGGGCCGGACCCTTGCCTATGTCAACGGAACCGCCTGCTGGCCGGTGCCTTGAATCGCTTGAATCGCGCCCCGAGTTAGGCTGGAATGGAAATGCGCCGCAACGGCGATCCAGCTTCCCCATTACGGAACGACCCGCGCTTCATGGGCGCCCCAGTGTAGCCGATGCAGGCCGCGCGGTCGCCCTCACCCCACCGTCTACCCTCGGAGAATCACCGGTGAGCGATCTCATTACCCACGTCAGCGACGCCGCTTTCGAACAGGAAGTGCTCAAGTCCGACACCCCCGTCCTGCTGGACTTCTGGGCCGAATGGTGCGGCCCGTGCAAGGCCATCGCACCGGTGCTCGACGAGCTGGCCAGGCAGTACGAAGGCAAGCTGCGCGTGGTCAAGCTGAATATCGACCAGAACCAGCAGACCCCCCGCACCTATGGCGTGCGCGGCATTCCCACCCTCATGATGTTCAAGAACGGCAAGGTCGAGGCGACCCAGATCGGCGCCGTCGGCAAGGGCCAGCTGACCCAGATGATCGACAAGGCGCTCTGAGGCGCCACCGACACCCGCCGCCGCGCTTTACGGGGCCGCGCGGCGGGTGCTAGATTCGCTGCCCTGCACGGAACGGTCCCGTTCCGCCGCGCGCATCGCGCGATGTCTTCCCTTCCTTCCTGTACCAACGGCGCCCCGACGAGGTTTGCCCGTGTCTGATATCGAAAGCAAAGCACCCAACGACGCCGACGGCGCCGAGAACCGGCCTGCCAGCGAACCCCGCCAGCGTGCACCACGCAAGAGCGCGGCCGCCAAGTCCGCAGCCGCCGAAGCATCGGCGAACGCACCGGCGTCTGCCGCGCCCGCCCGGCCTGCCCCAGCCCCGGCACCGGTCCAGACAAGTCTGCCGGTCGATCGCCCGGCTCCGGCAAACGCCGCCCCGTCGACGCAGTCTCAGGCCACACCGGCGGCGAGTCCCGCCCCGGCCCCCCAGGGAGGCGGACAGCCGCAGGGCCAGGCGCCCCAGGGTGGCGGCAATGCGGGAGGCGGTGGCAACCAGGGTGGCAACGAACGCCGCAACGACCGCAATGATCGCAACGACCGCGGCCGGCGCCGGCGCCACGAGCGCGGACCGCGCGGCAACCAGGGAGGCGGCCAGCGCAACCCGAACGGCCTGCCGATGGACGACGATGAGACCGGCGACGTCGGCAGCAACGACAACCTGATCAACCTCACCGAACTCAAGCGGATGAAGGCGCCGCAGCTGCTGGGCTTCGCCGAGTCGCTGGGCATCCAGGAAGGCGTGGCCCGCCAGCGACGCCAGGATGTGATCTTCAACATCCTCAAGGCGCATGCCCGCGCCGGCGGCGGCATCTGGGCCGAGGGCGTGCTGGAGATCCTGCAGGACGGTTTCGGCTTCCTGCGCTCGGCCGACGAGAGCTACCTGGCCGGTCCCGACGACATCTACGTCAGCCCCAGCCAGATCCGCCGCTTCAACCTGCGCACCGGCGACTACATCACCGGACGCGTGCGCCATCCGAAGGAAGGCGAGCGCTACTTCGCCATGCTGCGCGTCGACGACATCAACGGCGATCCGCCGGAGGCGTCGAAGAACAAGATGCTGTTCGAGAACCTCACCCCGCTGTTCCCGCGCAAGGCCTACAAGCTGGAGCGCGGCAACGGTTCGAGCGAGGACATCACCGGCCGCATCCTCGACCTGGTCGCGCCGATCGGCAAGGGCCAGCGCGGCCTGATCGTCTCCCAGCCCAAGTCGGGCAAGACGATGATGCTGCAGAACATCGCCCAGGCGATCCAGTACAACCATCCCGAGGCGCACCTGATCATCCTGCTGGTCGACGAGCGACCGGAGGAAGTGACCGAGATCGCCCGCACCGTGCGCGCCGAGGTGATCTCCTCGACCTTCGACGAGCCGGCGGTGCGCCACGTGCAGGTCGCCGAGATGGTGATCGAGCGCGCCAAGCGCCTGGTCGAGCACAAGAAGGACGTGATCATCCTGCTCGACTCGATCACCCGCCTGGCCCGCGCCTACAACACCGTGGTGCCGAGCTCCGGCAAGGTGCTCACCGGCGGCGTCGACGCCAACGCCCTGCAGCGCCCGAAGCGCTTCTTCGGCGCCGCGCGCAACGTCGAGGAAGGCGGCTCGCTCACCATCATCGCCACCGCGCTGATCGACACCGGCTCGAAGATGGACGAGGTGATCTACGAGGAGTTCAAGGGCACCGGCAACATGGAAGTGCACCTGAGCCGCCGGATCGCCGAGAAGCGGGTCTACCCGGCCATCGACATCAACCGCTCCGGCACCCGCCGCGAGGACCTGCTGATCGACCCGGACCTGCTGGCCAAGATCTGGATCCTGCGCAAGCTGCTGCACCCGATGGACGAGCTGGCCGCGATGGAGTTCATGCTCGACAAGATGAAGAGCACCAAGTCCAACGACGAGTTCTTCAACTCGATGAAGCGCTGAGCCTCCTCGGGAAGCCAGAAGGCAGCAAAGGGCCGGCGCAAGCCGGCCCTTTGCGTTTGCCGGCACGGAACCGGATACGGACCGACGCCTGCCGCATCGGCGAGTTCCTGTCCGCCGAACTATTGAACCATCGCGTACAATTATCCTCTCCGCTCCTCTTGGGGCGCGGGCGACCGTCCCCATAACCGCTGCTTCGAACGAGACAAGGTCCTCCCACGTGTCCATCCCCAGTGCCGTCAAGGGCACCCCGATCACGGGGCGCCAGCAACTCGTCGACTACCTTGCCGCCGGCGAGAAGCCACGCGAAGCCTGGCGCATCGGCACCGAGCACGAGAAGTTCGGCTTCCGCACCGACGACCTGCGGCCGCCTGCCTACGAGGGTGACCGCGGCATCCGCGTGCTGCTGGAGCAGCTGGCCTCGCGCTACGGCTGGGAGGTCGCTCGTGAAGGCGAGTTGCCGGTGGCGCTGTCGCGAGGCAAGGCCTCGATCACGCTGGAGCCCGCAGGTCAGCTGGAGCTGTCCGGCGCACCGCTGGAAACGATCCACGAGACCTGCCGTGAAGTGAACGCCCACCTGGCCGACGTGCGCTCGGTCGCCGACGAGCTGGGACTGGGCTTTCTCGGCATGGGCTTCCAGCCGAAGTGGCGCCGCGACGAGATGCCGTGGATGCCCAAGGGCCGCTACAAGATCATGCGCGAGTACATGCCCAGGGTCGGCTCGCTCGGCCTGGACATGATGACCCGCACCTGCACGGTGCAGGTCAACCTCGACTTCGACAGCGAGGCCGACATGGTGAAGAAATTCCGCACCAGCCTCGCCCTGCAGCCGATCGCCACCGCGCTGTTCGCCGACTCGCCGTTCACCGACGGCCAGCCCAACGGCTACCTCTCCTACCGCTCGCACGTGTGGACCGATACCGACAACGACCGTACCGGCATGCTCGATTTCGTGTTCGAGGACGGCTTCGGCTACGAACGCTATGTCGACTACATCCTCGACGTGCCGATGTACTTCAGCTACCAGGACGGCCGCTACATCGACCTGGCCGGACAGGACTTCAAGCGCTTCATGGCGGGGGAACTGCCTGCTGTGCCTGGCACCCGCGCCACGATGAAGGACTGGGCCGACCATCTGACCACCGCGTTCCCCGAAGTGCGCCTCAAGCAGTACCTGGAAATGCGCGGTGCCGACGGCGGCCCGTGGGGCCGGCTGTGCGCCCTGCCCGCGCTATGGGTCGGCCTGCTGTACGACGACGAGGCCCTGAGCGCGGCCTGGGATCTGGTGAAGGATTTCTCGCTGGCCGAACGCCACGCCCTGCGTGACGGCGTGCCGAGAAATGCACTGAAGCTGCCGTTCCGCAACGGCACGGTGCGCGACCTGGCCCGCGAGACGCTGAAGATCGCTGCCCACGGACTGAAGCGCCGCGCCCGACTCAACGCCGGCGGTGCCGACGAGCGCACCTTCCTGGAGCCGCTGCTGGAGATCGTCGAATCCGGCCAGACACCGGCCGAACGCAAGCTGGAGCTGTTCCACGGCGCATGGGGCGGCAGTGTGGACCCGGTGTTCCGCGAGTTCGCCTACTGACTCGCCTGCTGAACCGTAGGAGCCCGCTCGCGGGCGATGCTTCCGCTCCTGATCGACATCAAAGCCAGGAGCATCGCCCGCAAGCGGGCTCCTACCGGAGACGGCACCGGCGGTGAGGCGCAAGAAAAAGGCCGGCTTGCGCCGGCCTTTTTCGTCGAAGCGCGCGGTGCGCTTACTTGCCCTTCGGCGCGTCCTTCAGGCCGCGGTCGATCAGCATCGGCTCCACGCTGGGCGCCTTGCCACGCCAAGCCTCGTACATCTTCTCCAGATCCTCCGTGTTGCCGCGGGACAGGATCATGGCGCGGAAGCGGTCGCCGTTGGCGCGGGTCAGACCGCCGTGCTCCTTGAACCACTCGAAGCCATCATCGGCCAGCATCTCGGTCCACAGGTAAGCGTAGTAGCCGGCCGCGTAGCCGTTGCCCCAGATGTGCTGGAAATAGCTGGAGCGGTAGCGCGGCGGAACGTAGCTCAGATCGATCTTGTCGTCCTTGAGGATCTTCGCCTCGAAAGCATCGGCGTCCTGCTTCGGCGCGTCGGCCGGAAGCGAATGCCAGCCCATGTCCAGCAGGGCCGCCGAGACCAGCTCGGTCATGTCGTAGCCCTTGTTGAAGTTGCGGGCCTTCTTGATCTTGTCGACCAGCTCCTTCGGCATCGGCTTGCCGGTCTTGTAGTTGACCGCGTAGTGCGCGAACACCTTCGGATCGGTCGCCCAGTGCTCGTTGAACTGCGAGGGGAACTCGACGAAGTCGCGCGCGGTGTTGGTGCCCGAGAGCGTCGGATACTCCTCGTCGGCGAACATGCCGTGCAGCGCATGGCCGAACTCGTGGAACATGGTGATCACGTCGTCGAACGAGAGCAGTGCCGGCTGGCCCGGTGCCGGCTTGGTGAAGTTGGCGACGTTGTAGATCACCGGCTTGGTGCCCAGCAGCTTGGACTGGCCGACGAAGTTGTCCATCCAGGCGCCGCCGCCCTTGTTGTCGCGCTTGAAGTAGTCGCAATAGAACAGCGCCAGCGACTTGCCGTCCTTGTCGAACACCTCGAACACGCGCACGTCCGGCTGGTACACCGGGATGTCCTTGCGCTCCTTGAAGGTCAGCCCGTACAGCTGGTTGGCGGCGTAGAACACGCCGTTCTTGAGCACGTTGTCGAGCTCGAAGTACGGCTTGATCTGGTTCTCGTCCAGATCGTACTTGGCCTTGCGCACCTGCTCGGCGTAATGCTCCCAGTCCCAGGCGGCGAGCTTGAAGCCGCCCTTCTGCTGGTCGATCACCGCCTGGATGTCCTTCGCCTCGCGCTCGGCGCGCGCCGTGGCGGCCGGCACCAGATCCTGCATGAACTTGATCGCGCGCTCGGGCGTCCTGGCCATCTGGTCGTCGAGCTTCCAGGCGGCGTAGTTCGGGAAGCCCAGCAGCTTGGCCTGTTCGGCACGGATCTGCGCCAGTCGCTCGATGATTGCGCGGGTGTCGTCGGCATTGCCCTTCTCGGCGCGGTCCCAGGAGGCCTTGAACAACGCCTCACGGGTGGCACGATCGGTCAGGTCCTGCAGCGCCGGCTGCTGGGTGGTGTTCTGCAGCGCGATCACCCACTTGCCGTCCAGGCCCCGGGCCTTGGCCGCCTGCGCAGCGGCAGCGATGTCGCCCTCGGACAGGCCGGCCAGCTTGGACTTGTCGTCCACCACCAGCGCGCCGTCCTTGGTGGCGGCGAGCAGGGTGTTGGTGAACTTGGTGCTGAGGGTGGACTCCTCCTCGTTGAGCGCCTTCAGCTTGGCCTTGTCGGCGTCGGACAGCTTGGCGCCGTGATGCACGAAGTTGCGGTAGACCACTTCGACCAGGCGCAGCGATTCCGGATCGAGCTTCAGCGAGGCGCGCTCGTTGTAGACGGTCTCGACGCGCTGGAACAGCTTGCTGTTGAGGTAGATGGCATCCTCGTGGGCGGCCAGCTTCGGCGCCTCGTCTTCCTGCACCTTCTGCAGGGTGTCGTCGGTGTTGGCACCGGTGACGCCGTTGAAGACCATCATCACCCGGCTGAGCAGCTCGCCGGACTTCTCCATCGCGACGAAGGTGTTGTCGAAGGTCGCCGGCTCCGGGTTGTCAGCGATCTTCTGGATCTCGGCCAGGTGCTGGCGCATGCCCTCTTCGATCGCCGGCTGGTAGTCGGCGTCGGTGATCTTGTCGAACGGGGGCGCCTGGAAGTCCAGCGTGCTGGCCTTGGCGAACGGGTTGGCGTCCGTGAACGGCGCCACGCTGGCCGTGCTGGCAGCCTTGGCCGGCGCCGTGCTGGCCGGCGCGGGGGCCGGTGCGGAGGACTTGGCAGGTTCGTTGCCGTGCTGCGAGCAGGCGGCGAGGGCGATGGTGGTGGCCATGGCAAGGGTTCGGAGTCGAAGCATGCAGATTCCCTGGAGAACGCGCCCTGGGGCAGGCGCACAAAGGTGACAGCCTCCGACTCTACCGAGTCTGCACCACCGCTTCCAAGCGGCGGTGCGCCATGCTCAGGCGGCGCGCATGTCCCGCAGGGTCCAGTTCGCGCCAATCAGCAAATTCATGCGATGGCGCACGACACTCATCGGCAGCACGGTGACCAGGTCCACGTCGACGCGCTGCACGTCGTCGACCGAGGCCCGCACCGTGGCGACCGGATCGATCGCACCCAGCGCCGGATCGACCTCGTCCGGCTCGTCCTGCATGGCACGCCAGCGCTCGAACAGCGACGACGTCTGCAATGCCTCGCGCAAGGCCTCGGCGAAATCGTCGGGGCCGGCTCCGTCGTAGGCAAGCTCGGCAACCGGTCCGCGGGCATGGGCCAGATCGTCGATGGACAGGTAATAGTGGTTGCGCAGCGGCATGGATGCGGTTCCTCTGCTGGAGGGTGCCGGAAGGCGCAGCATGACACGCCCGGCAACCGGATCATCCCAGCGCTGCGACCGCCGCGGCCAGATGCCTTGCGGCAGATGCGGCCGGCTCGCCGTGCGGCAGTACGCCGAGGCAAGGGGCCGGAAGCAGCTCGCGCAGGGTCGCCAGGTTGTCCTCGACCGCCTCCATTGCCGGATCGATGCGGTTGCCGACCCAGCCGAGCAGCCGGCAACCGTCGGCGGCGATCGCCCGCGCACTGAGCAGTGCGTGATTCAGGCACCCCAGCCTCAGACCGACCACCAGGATCACCGGCAGCTCCCACGCCTGCGCCAGGGCGGACGCCATCAACCCGGGAGCCAGCGGCACCATCCAGCCGCCGACGCCCTCTACCACCACCGGAGCATGGCGCGCACGCAACTGCTCGAAGGCCGCCGTGAGTGGCGGCAACGCGACCGTCACGCCGTCGCGCGCGGCTGCCAGATGCGGCGACAGCGGCGCCCGCAGGCTGACCGGATTGATCGCCGCATATGTCACGCCGGCCGGCCCCGCCGCCTGCAGCGCCAGCGCGTCCTCGTTGCGCAATCCCGCGGGCGTCTCCTCGCAGCCGCTGGCAACCGGCTTCATGCCGACCGCATCCCGGCCCGCGGCGCGCAGCGCATGCAGCAGCGCGCACGACGCATGGGTCTTGCCGATGCCCGTGTCGGTGCCGGCGACGAACAGGCGGTCATGCGTGGACATGGCGAGGATCCTCGATGGAGAAAGCCGGGCATGGTCTCTGCGTCGGTCGCGCCAGGCAAGCCGGCAGCGGCGAAACCGCCGCCCGGCGCATAATGGACGGCCCCATCCGATGGACCGCCCATGTTCCACGTTGCCTCCCATCCGCACGCCGGCAAGCGCGAGCTGTATGCCGAAGTGGCCGAACTCGCGCAGGGCCTGCTGGCTGGCGAGCGCGACCTGATCGCCAACGCCGCCAACTTCAGCGCCCTGCTGTTCCACAGCCTGCCCGACCTCAACTGGGCCGGCTTCTACTTCTTCGACGGCACCGAGCTGGTGGTCGGCCCGTTCCAGGGCAAGCCGGCCTGCATCCGCATCGCCCTCGGGCGCGGCGTGTGCGGCGCGGCTGCGCAGGACCGGCAGACCCAGCTGGTGGTCGATGTGCATGCGTTCGAGGGGCACATCGCCTGCGACGCGGCGTCCAACTCGGAGATCGTGGTGCCGCTGGTGAAGGCCGACGGCACCCTGCTCGGCGTATGGGATGTGGACAGTCCGCTGGTCGGCCGTTTCGACGACGAGGACCGCGTCGGCATGGAAGCGCTGTGCGCGCTGTTCATGCAGGCCGTCGACGCCTGAGCGCCCGGTCGGGCCTCAGCGTTCGCGCGGCGTCCGCAGCAGCTCGACCACGCGTGTGCGCGCCTCCTCCACGCCGGTGCCGGCGGTGGAGGAGAACACCTGCGCGGTGGCGTGCAGCCCATCGCGAAAGCTCTTGCGCATCGCCGCGAGCGCCTGCGTGGCCTGGCCCCGCGACAACTTGTCGGCCTTGGTCAGCAGCAGATGGCACGGCAGACCGGTGGTGAAACAGAACTCCAGCATCATCCGGTCGAACTCCTTCAGCGGATGGCGGATATCGGCGATCAGCACCACGCCGCGCAGGCTGGCGCGGTGGTGCAGGTAGGAGTCGATCTCCAGCTTCCAGTGCTCACGCAGCTCCTCCGGCACCTTGGCGTAGCCGTAGCCCGGCAGGTCGATCAGCCGCGCCTCCAGCGGCGGCTCGCCTTCGCCCTGCGCCAGCGGCGGTAGCGCGAACGACACCATCTGCTGGGTGCGGCCCGGCGTCTTGGAGGTGCGGGCCAGGCCGCGATGGCCGGTCAACGCGTTGAGCGCACTGGACTTGCCGGCGTTGGATCGACCGGCAAAGGCCACCTCGGCCCCCTGGTCGGCAGGCAGTTGGCGGAAACGATGGGCGGCGAGCGTGAACTGCGCGCCCTGGAGCGGATTAGGGGACATGGGAGCGGTTTGACCGGTCAGGGTGCCACGGGGATAATCCTGCAGTTTCTGCCTGTCGCGCGCGATGCGCGGCTGGCTTGGCGGCAGTATCTGCAAGGTCTTTCGGGAGACAAGTGTATGAGTTTTCGGCTCGCCGATTTTCGGCACGCTGTGCTTGGGGCGACTGCTGCCCTCGCGTTCGCGCTGTCTGCCAGTGCGGTGACTGCCCAGGAAGCCAAGCCCGCTGCGGCTGCGAGCGCCGCTGCGGCAGCCTCCAGCACCCCGGCCTCCGCTCCGGCAGCCAGCGCCGAGGTGAAACCCGGTGACGCCACTGCCGGCCAGGGCAAGGCCGCCGTCTGCGGCGCCTGCCACGGCATGGACGGCAACTCCGCCGATCCGCAGTACCCGAAGCTGGCCGGTCAGCACGAGTCGTACATCGCGCGCCAGCTGACCAGCTTCAAGGCCGGCAAGCGCCAGAACCCGATCATGCTCGGCATGGCCACGCCGCTGTCCGAGCAGGACATGCACGACATCGGCGCCTACTTCGCCTCGCAGACCGTGCGCCCGGGCGTTGCCGACGATGCGGTAGTGAAGCAGGGCGAGACGCTCTACCGCGAGGGCGACCCGACCCGCGGCATCCCCGCCTGCATGGCCTGCCACCTGATCGACGGCCGTGGCAACCCCGGCGCGATCTACCCGCAGCTCGCCGGCCAGCACTCGCAGTACGTGGAGGCCACGCTGAAGTCCTGGCACGACGGTACTGTCTGGGGTACCGACGCCCACGCGCAGATCATGCCGGCGATCGCCAAGAAGCTCGACGCCAAGGACATCACCGCACTGGCCAGCTACATCGAGGGCCTGCACCCAGCCGATACCGGCGACACGGCAGCCGCATCGGCGCCGTAACCTCCATCACGCCGACCCCCGGGTCGGCGTGATCGTTTCCAGCCCGCGATTTTTTGCGCCCCGCTGCTGATCAGAAGGACATCCCCATGCTGAAGCGCCTGCCGTTCCTGTGTATCGCCCTGCTCGCCCTGGCTGCCTGCAGCCACTCCAACGACAGCAGCGCGCCGGCGGCCTCCTCCGCTCCCGCGCCGACCGCGGCGCCGGCCACCTCGGCACCGGCAACGGCACCGGCGACCACCGGGAGCGCAGCGGCAACCCCGGCACCAGCGGCGAGCGCGCCCGCCGCCGCAACCACTGCCGCAGCCGCCGCCACGCCTGCAGCTCCGGCGAAAGCCAGCACTTTCGTCGAGGATCCGAAGTGGGTGGAAGGCAAGAACTACTTCCGCATCGAGCCGGCGCAGCCGAAGGTTTCCAACACCGACAAGATCGAAGTGGCCGAGGTGTTCTCCTACGCCTGCCCCTCGTGCAATGCCTTCCACCCGATGGTCGACCAGCTGGCCAAGAGCCTGCCCTCCGATGCGGTGATGGCCTACCTGCCGGTTTCGTTCATGCCGCAGGAGAACTTCCCGATGTTCCAGCGCGCGTTCCTTACCGCGCAGGCGCTGGGCGTGGCCGACAAGGCCAATGACGCGATGTACGACGCGGTATGGAAGACCAAGGAACTCAGCTCCGAGAACGCCAGCGGCCAGGGCCTGAAGCCGATGTCCGAGCTGCCCACGCTGGCCGACGCGGCGAAGGTCTACGCGAAGTACGGCGCCGACCCGAAGGAATTCCTTGCGGTGGCCAACTCCTTCAGCATCAACACCCAGGTCAAGCGCGCCGACGAGCTGGTGAAGGCCTACGGCGTGGAAGGCACGCCGACCATCGTGGTCGACGGCAAGTACCGCATCGACCTGCGCGCGGCCGGTGGCTATGCGCAGATGGTCGAGCTGGCGAAGTACCTGGTGGCCAAGGAAGCGGCTGGCAAGTAAGCCCTGCCTGGCACCTTTCGCGCCCGGCGTGGTCTTGCCTGTTCCTGTTCCGTTGCGGAGTCGTTCCATGCTCAAACACCTCTCCCGTGTCCGGCTGTTCGCCCTGGTCGGCGGCCTGCTGCTGGCTACCGCCTGCTCGGCCGGGTCCGGCCAGGATCCGTCGGCGCCTTACACCGACGGCGTCGAGTACGCCACCATCCCCGGCCCGGCTCAGCGCTACAGCCCGGAGGGCAAGGTCGAAGTGGTCGAGGTGTTTTCCTACGGCTGCATCCACTGCGACCACTTCGCCCCCTATGCCGAGAAGCTGCGCCAGGCGCTGCCCAAGGGTGTGGTGTTCAAGCTGGTGCCGGCGCCGTTCAGCGCCGAATGGCTGCCGTTCGCGCGCGCCTTCTACGCGGCGAAGAAGCTGGGCGTGGTCGACAAGACCCACCTGGAGCTGTTCAAGGAGAAATTCGACCAGCACTACCCGATGAACACGCTGGACGAGCTGGCCGATTTCTATGCCCGCGAGGGCGTGAATCGCGAGGAGTTCCTGCGCATCGCGACCTCGGATGCCGTCACCCAGCAGATGAAGAGCGACCTGGCGCTGATCCAGAAATGGGGCGTCACCGGCACGCCGACCATCGTTGTGGACGGCAAGTACCGCAGCGCCGACGTGCACAACTTCGACCAGCTGTCCGCCCTGACCCAGTGGCTGGCCAAGCGCGAACTGGCCGCCAAGTAAGCCTGCGTCACGGCAGTCGCGAGGCGACTGCCGTGACGTTCACGCGGCGCGCGGCATGCTGTCGACCGTTTTTCCTCCCGCCGCGATGCCCGACCCTGCCATGACCGGATCCGCCCCTCCTGCTCCCGAGCGTCGCCTGCGACTGCTCAGCTGCAACATCCTCGCGGGCGGCAGCGTGCAGAAGTACCGTGAATACGTCACCCGCAGCATCAATGCGGTGCTGCCCGGCCGCAGCAAGCTGGACAACCTCGACCGCCTCGCCGAACTGCTGCCGCAGTTCGACGTGATCGGTCTGCAGGAAGCCGACGCAGGCAGCCTGCGATCGGGCTTCCTCAACCAGACGCGCTACCTCGCCGAGACCGCCGGCATGCCGTTCTGGAGCCACCAGCCGAACCGTCCGGTGGCCAAGCTCGCGCATTCGGCCAACGGACTGATCAGCCGGATGGAGCCGCACAGCGTCTACGATTACCCGCTGCCCAGCCGCATCCCCGGTCGCGGCGCCATGCTGGCGCGTTTCGGCGAAGGCGACGATGCGCTCGCCGTGATGATCGCGCACCTCTCGCTCAGCGCGCCGGCCCGTGCCAGGCAGCTGGCCTTCATCGGCGAACTGCTGGCCGATTTCCCGCACGCGGTGCTGATGGGCGACCTCAACACCGAGGCACACAGCACGGAAATGCAGCACCTGTTCGCCAAGTGCCGGCTGCAGCCGCCGGAGCAACCGACGCCCACCTTCCCCAGCTGGAAGCCGCGCCGTGCGCTCGACCACATCCTCACCTCCGCCGACATCCACCTCGACAAGGTCTGGACCCTCCCGCAGGCGTTTTCCGACCACCTGCCCATCGCCGCCGAGGTGCGCCTGCCCGCGCATGTGGCGCCGCGGCTGCACCGGGTGCGTCGCTGATGCGCGGCCAGCGGGGCCGGGCCGCCTTCGCCTGGATCGTCGTCCTGCTCGTCGGCGCGATCGCCGCTGCGCTGCGCTACGGCCTGGTCGAACCACCCGGCCTGGGTGACCGGTGTGCCGTCGGCGGCCCCGGGGCGCCGGCCTGGTGCGGCCTGCGCGACCTGGTCGTGCAGGGCTTCCTGCATGATGTTTACGGTGCCGCGGCGCTCTTCGCGACGGCCCTCGCCCTGCTGTACCGGCGCCGCTGGAGTGCGGCCCTTGCCGCTTCGCTGGGCCTGCTGGCGATCGAGCTCTACTGCTACCAGAGCGGCGCCCTGGCCCTGCTCGTTGGCGCCCTGCTATTGGTGCGGGTGAACGATCCGGCGTGGGCGGCCGAACCAGCCCGGCGCGGCCAGCAGGACGTTCAGAGCGAACCATAACCAGGCCGCCGGGCTGAGCCCCAGCTCCTGCACCAGCACCACCGCCCCGAGCACCAGCAGCAGCACGCCCAGGAACCGTTCCTCGCGCGTGGACGGGGCCTGCGCCACACGACCGAGCAGCGCAAGCAATGCGTAGCCCACCGCCGGCAGGGCAAACAGGCCGAGCGGAAAGTCGCGATAGCGGCCGTCGAACACCAGCAGCAGGCCGTAGTAAGCCAGCGCGAACAACCAGCCGAAGCGCAGGCGCGCGCCCGCCGGCACCGCCGCCGCGCCGGCCAGCCATGCCGCCAGTGCACGGGCCAGCACCAGTGCGGTGCCCAGCGCAAGCAGGCAGGCGCCCAGGCTGATCGCCCACTCCCACCAGGGACCGCAGGCATAGATCATCTGCCGCACCTGCCACGCCAGCGCCGTGCCGGATCCGAGCCCCGCGCCGGTCAGCGCCAGCCAGCCGCGCCCGCCACGCCAGTGGCGACGCCAACCGCCGACCATGACGAACAGTCCGGCCATCGCCAGCCCCGCCAGAGGGCCCAGCCACCAGCGCGGTATCTCGGTCACCGGTCCCTGCATCGGAAATTTCGGCCGGGCGTGGGCGTCGAAGATGCCCCAGTAGCCGCCCACCGTGCCTTCCTGCTCGCGCTTCCAGGCCTGGTCGAAGGCCTCGATCACGTTGTACGGCATCCGCACCGTGGCGGCATAGCGCAGGAATTCCCGCAGGTAACGCGCCTCGTTGACCAGGCTCGCCGTGGCCGCCTCGCGAGGCCTGCCGGCACTCGGCCAGCCGGTCTCGCCGATCATCACCGGCTTGCCGGGAAACGCCGCGCGCACCCGTGCATACACATCGGCCACATGCTGCACGGCACGCTCCGGCGGTACCGGATCGTCCTCCCAGTAAGGCAGCACGTGGATGGTGATGTAGTCGACCGAGCTGGCCAGCTCCGGATGGCGCAGCCAGAACTCCCACACATCGGCGTAGCTCACCGGCACGGCCGGCGGCAGTAACGCCCGCGCCTGGCGCAGGTAGCCGGCCAGCGCCGCGGAAGACTGCTCGCCACGCAGCAGCACCTCATTGCCGACGATGACTCCACGGAGCACTTCGGGATGCGCCCGCGCCGCCGCCGCTGCCAGGGCGATCTCCCTTTGGTTGGCCACGGGGTCACGACCGATCCATATGCCCAGCAGTACCTTCATGCCGTAGCGTCCGGCGATCGCCGGCACGGCGTCCAGGCCCTGGCCTTCGGAGTACGTGCGCACGCAGTCGAAGCGACGCGACAGCGCGCGCAGGTCGGCATCGATCTGCTGTGGCGAGATGAAGGTCGCCGGGTCATAGGGTGTCTGCCCCTCGCGGCGATAGGGCGAGTAGGACACGCAGGCGATGCGCGCGGACGGCGCATCCGGCAGTGCCACCGGCCGGCCGGCCGCCCACCACCACCACAGGCCCGCCGCGGCGGCGAGCCAGAGCCCCAGCCAGACCGGCCAGTGCGGGCGCGTCGAAGACGTGGTCGCGGAGGTCATGACGATCCGGGAGAGGGGCGAGCGCGCGAGTGTATCAGCGCCATGCACGCGCTCATCGCGGGCGCCCCGTCACGCTGTTGGCTGCCGTTGGCAAGCGCTCCACTACACTCGAAGCGTTGCACGCAGGAGATCCAATGCACGCCGCCCGTCCCCCGTCGCGCCCGTTCCGCCTCGTTCCCCGCCTTGTCGCCCTGATCCTGCTCCTCGCCGCCGCCCGGAGCAGCGATGCCACGCCGAATGCCGACGCCCAACGCGAAGCATTCAGGCAGGCCTATGCAACCGCCCAGCAGGGCGGCGATGCCTGGCGTGCGCAGGCACGCGGCCTGCAGCACTACGTGCTGTACCCCTACCTCGAAGCGGCATCCCTCGAGCACGACCTGCAGCAGCTCGAAACATCCCGCGTGCAGGACTACCTCAAGCGCTACCCCGGACTGATTCCCGCCGACGACCTGCGCCGCGCCTACCTCGGCGAGCTGGCACGCAGGCAGGACTGGACCGGCTTCATGGCGCTGTACCGGGATGGTCTGGGCGACGCGCTGGCCTGCGGCGAACTGCAGGCGCGGATGGCGCAGGGGCACCGGCTGGACTTCGACAAGGACCTCGGCGCGCTGTGGCAGAAGGCCTCGCTGCCGAATGCCTGCGATCCGGTACTGCAGGCTGCGCACGACGCCGGCCTGCTCACGCCGACCCGGTTGTGGGCCCGGATCGATCGCGCCATGGCTGCGGGTGCCGGCGGCACGATCGCCTCGCTGGCGGCCTGGCTGCCGAAGCGCGACGCCATCGCCGCGCAACGCCTCGCGCTGGCCCTGCGCGACCCCGCCAAGGCCGTGAAGGAGGCCGCACACTGGCCGGACACGCCGCGTCATCGCGAGGCTGCCGCGCGCGCCCTGCAACGGCTGGCGCGGCGCGATACGAACGCGGCGGATGCGGGCTGGCTGCACCTGCAGCGGCGCTTCCACTTCAGCCAGTCGCAGCGCGACGACGTGCTCGCCGCACTGGCGTTGTTCCACGCCACCGACTTCGACGACCACGCGCTGCAGCGGCTGCGCGAGCTGCCGTCCGACGCGCAGACCGATGCCACCCGCGAGTGGCGCGTGCGCGTGGCACTGGCGCGGCAGGACTGGCGCGCCGTGCTGCAGGCCATCGATGCGCTGGCACCGGACCAGCGACAGGACGGCGAGTGGGACTACTTCAAGGCACGCGCGCTGGCCGCGCTGGGACGCACCCGGCAGGCCGAGGCCTTGTTTGCGCAGCTCGCCACCGAGCCCACCTACTTCGGCTTCCTCGCCGCGGATCGCAGCGGCAGTGCCTATGCGATCTGTCCGGACTCGATCGGCGACGACCCGGCGATTGCGCGCAGCCTGCTCGCCGAGCCCGGCATGCAGCGCGCCTTCGAGCTCTACGCGGTGGGCCTGCCCCGCGACGCGCGGCGCGAGTGGGCGCGCGCGCTGGCTGGCAGCAGCGTGGCGACCCGGCGCGAAGCCGCGCTGCTGGCCAACCAGCGCGGCTGGTACGACCGCGCGGTCTTCACCTTCTCCAGCGGCGACGCGCTGCGCCTTTACGACCTGCGCTTCCCGCTGGCGCGGCAGGACCACATGGTCGAGCAGGCCTCGCAGGCCGGTATCGATCCGGCCTGGGCCTATGCGATTGCCCGCGCCGAGAGCGCGTGGATGAGCGATGCCCACTCCGGCGCCGACGCGCGGGGCCTGATGCAGCTGCTGCCGGCCACTGGCGCACAGGTCGCCCGCGCCTACGGCCTGCCCTGGGCCGGCGGCGACTCCCTGTACGACCCGACGACCAACGTGCAGCTGGGCACGCGCTACCTCGCACAGATGGCACAGCGCTTCAACGGCGCCCCCTGGCTGGCCAGCGCGGCCTACAACGCCGGCCCGGTGAAGGTCGACCAGTGGCTGGACCAGCGCGGCACGCTGCCGCCGGATCTGTTCACCGCCACCATTCCGTACAAGGAGACCCGCGAGTACGTGGCGCGGGTGATGGCCTTCAGCGTGATCTACGACTGGCGACTCACCGGTCGCGCAGTGCCACTGGATGCGCGGATGACGCCGATCGGCCAGGCTTACGTACCGCCCGGCCCCGGCACGGTGCGCAAACCGGTCAGTTGTCCGTCCACCGCGGCGGCGGAGTCGCCGGCCGATGGCGCCACGGTCGCGGCACCGCCCAGCCCCGGCTCATCCTGATCATTCGAGGAACTCCCGCATGACCGCCCAGGCCCTTGTCGTTCTCGGAGGCACCGGCTTCGTCGGCAGCCACCTGCTTCCACGGCTCGCCCGTGACGGTCATCGCATCACCGTGCTGACGCGCAATCGGGAACAGCACCGTGCCCTCGCCGTGACGCCGGGCGTGCGATTGGTGAGTACCGACGTGCACGACATGGACCGATTGCGGGCCGCGTTTGCCGGTGCCGATGCGGTCATCAACCTGGTCGGGATCCTCAACAGCCAGGGGCGCCAGACCTTCCAGCGCGTGCACGTGGAGCTGACCGGCAAGGTGATCGAAGCCTGCCGCGCGGCCGGCGTGGCACGCCTGCATCAGATGAGCTCGCTCAAGGCGGGCCAGGGACTGAGCGAGTATCTGAAAACCCGCGGCGAAGCCGAGGCGCGGGTGCGCCAGTCCGGTCTGGACTGGACGATCTACCAGCCCAGCGTGATCTTCGGCGACGGCGACGGCCTGGTCGGGCGCTTCGCGAAGATCCTGAAGATGACGCCGGTGCTGCCGCTGGCCCGCGCGCAGGCGAAGATGGCACCCACCTGGGTCGGCGACGTGGTCGAGGCGATCGCCCGCTGCGTCGCCGGTGAAGTGCCGTCGCACCAGCGCGGCTTCGAACTGTATGGCCCCGAGGTGCTCACGCTGGGCGCCATTGTCGCCGCCATCCGCGACGCGGCCGGCCTGCACACCCGGATCCTGCCGCTGCCCGATGCCCTGGGTCGGCTGCAGGCACAGGTCGCCGAGCTGCTGCCGGGCAAGCCGTTCTCGCTCGACAACTTCCGCTCGCTGCGCACCGATTCGGTCGGCAAGACCGATGGCTACGCCGCGCTGGGCATCGTGCCGCAGCCGTTCACGCCCTGGCTGCCGCGACTGGTGTCCGGCCTGCCGCGACAGCGGCGGCTGGACGCTGCCCGCCGCCACGCACGCTGAGCACCGCCGCGCTCAAGGCGCGACGGCGGCGGTTTCGGCCTTGCCCGCCGGCGCGCGGTCGAGCAGCTGGTGCAGCTTGAGCCACACGCCGTTGGTCCAGCCGAAGCCGATCACGTTCTCGGTGTAGCCGGCGGTGATCCGCACGTCGGCGTTGCCGCTGACCATGTTGTATTTCTCGCGGATGGTGCCGTCGGCGGCCAGGCTGCGATCCACCGTGCCGGCGAACTTGGCGGCGATGCGGCGCGCGTCGTCGTGGAAACCGTAGTCGTCCAGCCCCTTCACCGCCAGCCAATTGGTCGGCGCCCAGCCGAACGGCTGGTCCCACTGCGCGCCGCTGGCGTCTCCGCTCATCGCCAGGCCGCCCTTGCGCTCGAACAGCGCCAGGTGGTCGCGCACCGACTTCGCCTGCGCCGGCGTCGCCAGCCCGGCCCACAGCGGATAGAAGGTGGTCAGGTAGGGATCGTCCGAGGGTCGGCCGGTAGTGGTGTCGTAGTCCATGAACAGGCCGCGGTCGGCCCGCCACAGGTACTTGTTCATCGCCGCCTTGCGCTGCGCCGCCAATGCCGCCCAGTGCGCCGCCTCGGCCGGCTTGCCCAGGCGCAGGGCGAAATCGTGCAGGTCACGCTCGTAGCGATACAGCAGGCTGTTGAGACCCACCGCGGCGTAGTGGTGGGTCGCGGCACCGTAGGGACCGAAGTGGAAGTTGGTGTCGAAGCCGGATTCGCGCATCGCGCGGTCGCCGGCGTAGTAGTCCGCGCTGAGGCGGTAGCCGTCGGCCCAGGCGTCGGCACAGATGGGCGAGGCGGCAAGATCGCAGCTGCGGGTCTTCAGGCGCGCCGCTTCGGCCGCATCCGGATGCTCCGACGCCTTCACCAGGTAGCCGCGGTTCTTCGCCGGATGCTTTTCCAGGTAGCGGATCACGCCCTTGAGGTAATCGGCGTTGCGCATCTCCAGCACCGGGCCGCTGCCGAGATCCATGTAGCGGGCCAGGCCGGTATCGCCGGCCTGATGCGGCTTGCCCAGCCAGATCGCGTGGTCCTTCACCGCCAGCGGATAGGCCTTGCGCAGCCAGGCGGTGGCGGCATCCGCATCGGGGAAGCTGGCCGGATCGTCCAGCACCGCGCGCATCATCTCGCCGAGGAATGGCGGCTGCGAGCGGCTGAAGTAGTAGCTGCGGTTGGCGTTGAGCACGCCGCCGTAGTGGTCGATCTCGTAGAGGAAGTTCTCGACCATGCCGCGCGCCAGGTCCACGCGGTGATCGGCGATGAGCCCCAGCACGATGAAATAGCTGTCCCAGCCGTACATCTCGTTGAACATGCCGCCCGGCACCACGTAGGGATGCGGCAGGTACAGCAGACCCTGCACCGGCAGCGTGCGCGCGTCGATCTGGCCCAGCGCGGTAACCACCCGCGGCAGCCGCCGCACGTCGACCTTGCAGCGGTGCCGGGTGGCCTCGAGCGACCCGGGCATCGGCACGTCGGCGGGCAGGTACAACACCGGCTCGGTGGCCACCTTCGGATCGACCAGCGACGCACAGTCATCGGTAGCGCGGGTGAGCGTGCTCCAGGCCTTGTCGATATAGGCGCGGGTCGCGGCCGGATCGGCCTGGGCGGCGGCGACGGCAGTGCTGGCCAGCAGCAGCATCGCGGCGAGGACGGGGCGGAGACTGCGACGCTTCACGGCGTTCCCTCGGGCGGCGGACGGATCGCACGAGGATAACGCCCGACGTCCGCTGATGCCGTTGCGGGGGCGTGAAGGAACGTCATGGCAGAATGCCCGGATGCGTATCTATCTCGTCGGCGGCGCCGTCCGCGACCAGCTGCTCGGCCGGCCCGTGGTCGATCGCGACCATGTCGTGGTCGGCGCGCGGCCGGACGAGCTGCTCGCGCTCGGCTATCGGGCCGTCGGCAAGGACTTCCCTGTCTTCCTGCACCCGGACAGTGGCGAGGAGTACGCACTGGCGCGCACCGAGCGCAAGACCGGCCGCGGCTACCACGGCTTCGCCTTCCAAGCCGACCCGACGGTGACCCTGGAAGAAGATCTGGCCCGACGCGACCTCACCATCAACGCGATCGCGCAGGACGAGGCCGGCGCGCTGGTCGACCCCTACGGCGGCAGGCAGGACATCGAAGCGCGCGTGCTGCGCCACGTCTCGCTGGCGTTCGTCGAGGATCCGGTGCGCCTGCTGCGCGTGGCGCGCTTCGCGGCGCGCTTCGCACCGCTCGGCTTCACCGTGGCCACGGAGACGATGGCGCTGATGCGCCAGATGGTGTCGAACGGGGAGGTGGATCATCTGGTACCCGAACGCGTGTGGGCCGAGACCCGGCGCGCGCTGGCCGAAGCGCGGCCGTCGGCGTTCCTGCGCGTGCTGCGCGAGAGCGGCGCGCTGGCGGTCCTGTTTCCCGAGGTGGACGCGTTGTACGGCGTGCCGCAGCGCCCCGAGTTCCACCCGGAGATCGACACTGGCACCCACATGGAGCTGGTGCTCGACGCTGCTGCCACGATCGCGACCGGCGACGACCTGGTCGGCTACTGCGCGCTCTGTCACGACCTGGGCAAGGCGCTCACGCCGACCGCAGTACTGCCTCGGCATATCGGCCACGAGCACGCCGGCGTACCGCTCGTGCGCGCGCTCTCGGCCAGACTGAAGGTACCGACCGAACACGCCACGCTCGCCGAACACGTCTGCCGCGAACACCTCAACGCGCACCGGGCACTGGAGCTCAAGCCAGCGACCGTGCTCAAGCTGCTCACCGCGCTGGACGCCCTGCGCCGACCGGAGCGGCTGGAGACCTTTCTGGCCGCCTGCTGGGCCGACAAGCGCGGGCGGCTGGGGCATGAAGACGATCCGTATCCCGCCGGCGATTACCTGCGCCAGGCCCGTGCGGCGGCCGCGGCGGTGACTGCCGCCCCCTTCATCGAGAACGGCCTGCGCGGCCCGGCCGTTGGCGCCGCGATGGATGCCGCGCGCGTCGGCGCCATCGGCGATGTGAAACAATATAACAATTGACCTTTCGCGCCGACGCCAACGCCTTCGCGCTGGTGCGGCGATCCATGTTCCGGAGTCGCCTGTGTCCCTGAGCCATCCCTCCTCCTCGCCCTTGCGCCAGCGCCTGCGCCCACTGGGCTGGCTGGCCGCCACGTATCTGGTGATCGGCGTGATCACGCGCATCGCGCTGCTGGTGATGACCGGCAAGGGCGTGAGCCCGAACCCGCTCAACTACCTCTACGCGTTCGGCGTGGGCGCGATCGCCGACCTGGTGACCTTCGTCTACGTCGCCTGGCCGCTGGTGCTGTTCCTGTGGATCGTGCCGACCGACCGGCCCCGGGTACGCAGCCTGGTCGGCTGGGTCGGCTGGATCGCCGCCCTGCTGGCCGGGTTCGGCTTGTGCTGGGGCCTGCTGTACCTGAAGTGGCAGGCCAGCCTGCACGAGGTGTGGCCACTGGCGATCCTGGCGATCTACCTGCTGCCGCTGCCCGCGCTGGCCTACAACCGGCGCAGCGGCCGCGGCTACCTGTACGGATTGGCCCTGGCGATGCTGTTCGGCCTGATGTTCGTGGGCGCGTCCGAGCTGGTGTTCTGGAACGAGTTCGGTGTGCGCTTCAATTTCATCGCGGTGGACTACCTCGTCTACACCACCGAGGTGATCGGCAACATCCGCGAGTCCTACCCGATCGGTACCTGGCTGGCCCTGCTGGCCGTCGGCGCAGTGCTGGTGCTGTGGCTGACCCGGCGACGCGTCTGGCGACGCGACGAAGGCTCGCGCTTCGGCGCCCGCAGCGTGCTGGCGCTGGCGTGGCTGGTGCTGAGCGTGCTGGTCACCGCCGGCTTCACCGCCGACATGAAGGACCGCACCGACAACAACTACGTCAACGAGCTGGCCGGCAACGGCATCTTCCAGTTCTTCGCCGCGTTCCGCTCCAGCCACCTCGACTACGCCAAGTTCTACCGCACGCTGCCGCAGGACGAGGCCTATGCGCGCGTGCGCAAGCTGCTGAAGACGCCGGAAGCCACCTACCTCAACGACAGCCCGCACGATCTCACCCGCGAGATCCGCCACAGCGGCCCGGAACAGCATCTCAACGTCGTGCTGATCAGCGTGGAGAGCCTGTCGGCAGACTACCTGGGGGTGTTCGGCAACAAGCAGCACCTCACGCCGCAGCTCGATGCGCTGTCCCGGCAGAGCATGTTCTTCGAGAACGCCTACGCCAACGGCACCCGCACCGTGCGCGGGCTGGAGGCGCTTTCGCTGTCGATCCCGCCGACCCCGGGCGATTCGGTGATCAAGATGAAGGGCAACGAGAACCTGTTCTCGCTGGCCGACATCTTCAACGACCGGGGCTACGTGTCGGAGTTCGTCTACGGTGGCTACGGCTACTTCGACAACATGAACTACTTCTTCAGCCACAACGGCTACCTGGCGGTGGACCGCAAGGACTACCCGAAGGGCGCCGTCATCCACCACGAGAACGTCTGGGGCGTGTCGGACGAGGACCTGTACACCATGGCGCTGGCGCAGATGGACCGGATCCACGCGCAGGGCAAGCCGTTCTTCCTGCACATCATGACCACCTCCAACCACCGGCCATACACCTTCCCGGCCGGGCGCGTGGATTTCCCGCAGGGCTCGCGCTCCGGCGCGGTGGCCTACACCGACTGGGCGATCGGCGACTTCCTCAAGCGCGCCAGGGACAAGCCGTACTTCAAGGACACCGTGTTCGTGATCACCGCCGACCACGACGCGGCCAGCGCCGGCAAGGCCAGCATCCCGATCAACCGCTACCACATCCCGCTGTACATCTACTCGCCGGCGCACATCCCGCCGCAGAAGGTCGAGCGCCTCACCTCGCAGATCGACGTGCCGCCGACCCTGCTCGGCCTGCTGCACTTCAGCTACCGCAGCCGCTTCTTCGGCTACGACGTGTTCCAGCTCGAGCCCGGCCGCGAGCGCGCCTTCCCGGCCACCTACGAGAAGCTCGGCTACCTGCGCCACGGCCTGCTGACCGCGCTGGAACCCGGCCGCAAGATGGAGCAGCTGGTGCCGGACTTCGCCACCGGCGACGCCACCCCCGCGCACCCGGTCGACCAGGCCCTGGTGGACGAGGCGATCGCCTACTACCAGGTGGCCGCGAACCTGTTCAAGCACGGCGAACTGGCGCGGCGTCCCGAGGACAGCACGCCGGTGGCCCCGCTGCCACCGTCGGCCCCGGCACCGGCCTCTCCGGCCAGCGCGGATAGCGCACGCTGAGCCCAGCCGGAGCGTCCACCACCCACCATCAAGCCACTTCCTCCACTGGACCACCCGGACATGGATTGTCTGAAACACATCGGGCCGGGTCTGCGGCAACCGCGGACCCGCCTCCTCCTCGGCGTCGCCGCGACCTGGCTGCTGCTCCACCTGCCCGTGCTCCTGGGCATCCGCGCCCTGCCGTGGGATGCGGTGGACGAGTTCTTTCCCACCGTCTACTTCAACGCCCACACCCTGCGGCAGGGCATGCTGCCGTGGTGGAACCCGTTCATCTACTCGGGTTATCCGCAGATCGCCGACCCGCAGGGCATGCTGTTCTCGCCGCTGCTGATGAGCTGGATGCTGCTGCCGCGCGACCCCGGCATGACCTGGTTCGACTGGGGCGTGCTGCTGCACCTGCTGATGGGCGGCGCGGCGATGGCAGCCCTGCTCCGCTCCTGGAACGCGAACCGGTTCGGCGCCCTGCTTGGCGCCATCGTGTTCATGGGGGGCGGCGTCGCCGCCTCCAGGCTGGAACACGTGCCGGACGTGCTGGCCTACGCCTGGTCGCCAGTCGTCCTGCTTGCACTACGCCACTTCCTGGCTGCGCCGCACTGGCGCCGGGGCCTGCTGTTCGGCCTTGCCGCTGCGGCGCTGGTCACCCACCTGGTGCAGGTCGCCTACCTGCTGGCGCTGATGATCGCCGGCTACTTTGTCGTGGCCAGTATCGCCCGCTGGCGCGCGTACCAGCCGCGCGAGCGATGGCGCTGGGTACAGGGAACAGCCGGGGCGGTCCTCGTGGCCCTCGCCGGGGGCCTGCCCCAGCTGCTCTTCAGCGGGGCCTTCGTGATGCTGTCCAACCGCGCGAGCCTGCCGTTGTCCGCGGCCGACGCCGGATCGCTGGACCCGCGCGCCCTGCTGGGTTTCCTCGATCCGAACGCGTGGCACGCACTGCGCGGGACCTACGACGGTCCTGCCAGCCGCGTCGAGGGGTTCCTGTACATCGGCGCCGTCCCGACACTGATGCTGGCGGGACTCGGGCAGGCCTGGCGGATCCCCGGACAGCGCCGTCAGCTGCTGTTTTTTTCCGCAGTGGCCGTGCTCGCCTGTCTGTACATGTTCGGCACGACTACGCCTGTCTACGGCTGGCTTTATCGCTGGCTACCCGGTCTGGAGCAGTTCCGGCGCCCGTCGGACGCGGCTTTCCTGCTCAATCTCTCGCTGGCGATCGGGGTGGGGCTCGGGGCCAGCCGGTTCGATCTCACGTCGGTTCGGAGGGTCCGCGGCGTCCTGGTGCTTGCCACCCTGTGGCTGGCACTCGCCAGCCTGCAGATGCGGGGTGATGACGTGCGCTGGCAGGCTGCGACGATCCTCGCCGCGCTGACCGCTGCGGTGGCACTGTGGCGGCTGCGGGGTGACGCGCCGCCCGCACGCGCGGCGCTCTGGCTGGTGCTGGTGCTTGTCGCCGACTACCGCTGCTTCAACCTCAACGGACGGTTCAACCAGGGACATGACAACGCCCGCCGCACGCGCGGAAGCGACGTTACGGCGTACCTGCTGCACGCGCTGCACCGCGCCCCCGGAGCCCTGCCCGGGCGCATCGAACCGGCGGGTGCCGGCATCCAGTGGGACAACTACGTGGCGGTCAGCGGCCTGCGTTCGACCCAGGGCTACAACCCGCTGCGCTACGGGCTCTATGACCGCTGGTATGGCGCGCACGAGAACGGCACGCTGCCGCGCCCGGGCCGCTCGTACAACCCGCACGCCGGGAGCCACTTCGATGACCTGCTGGGCGTGCGCTACATCGTCGCGGGTCGGGGTGATCCGCCGCTCGCGGACCGACTGGCCAGGGCGGGCCTGGCGCGGACATTCACCGGCCGCCGCTCCGAGGTCTGGATGAATCCCCATGCGTATCCCCGGATCCTGCAGCCCACGCAGGCCCTGCCGCCGGGCAGGTGGCTCGGACCGAACACCTTCGACGCCACGGATTTCTCCCGCACGCTCTGGCTGACGCCGCGCGACGCGGAGGACGCGCGGAGCGGCGAGCAGGCCGCCCGGGCCTGCACGTCGCGCGTGCGGGTGCGGGTACGTCGCATCGGCAGCAGCCGGATCGATCTCCGGACCGACGCCGACGCGCCCGGCTGGCTGGTCCTCAGCGAGCTCGATTTCCCCGGATGGGTGGCCACGGTCGACAACCGGCCGCTGCCGATCCATCGGGCCAACGCGATCTTCCGTGCCGTCTGCGTCCCCGCGGGGCAGCACACGGTCCGGTTCGCGTTCCACCCCTGGCGCATGGTGGCCGACGCATGGCGGCTGCGTCGGCAGGGCGGGGGCGAGTATCCGGACGCATCAGCCGCGGCCCCGACTGGCGAGCCACGCCTCGCCGCGGGCCAACACGCGGGACAGCGGCGTGCGCAGCAGTAGTGCGGCCACGCCGATGCCCACGGCATCGGCGAGCACATCGAAGGCATCGGCGTCGCGCGGTGGATCCAGCCACTGCGCGAACTCGATGAAGACGCCGAACGCGAGACATCCGAGCGCCGCCCAGGCCCGCGCGCCGCGCGAGGCGTAGACGTTGCCCCACCAACCCATCAGGCAGGTGAAGGTGACCGCGTGCTGCAGCTTGTCGCCTTCCGGCACCGCCAGCGTGATGCCGGGATCGGGGCGCAACGCCATCCACAGCGTCCAGGCCATGATCGCCAGGCCCAGCGCGACCCAGCGGCGATGCCAGCGCAACTGCGCGCCGGCCGGTGTCACAGTCGCGCCGCCGGACGCTCGGCGACCAGATCCTCGTCGATGGGCAGCGGATCGAGGCCGCGTGCGAACAGCATCGCCTGGAAGCGCTCGCCCATCTGCTCGGGCAGGGTCAGCCGCTTCACCTGCTGGGCCAGCCGATAGCGCGCGGCCTCGTCGGGTGCGGCGGCAAACGCCGCCTCGAACGCCCGCGGCAGGCCCGACGCCATCAGGAAGGCGGACTGCGGCAGATAGTTCACCAGCGCGAAGCCGGCCTGCCCGCCGGCCTCGGCCAGTGCAGTGAAGTCGACCGACGCGGTCAGGTCGTTGAGCCCCGGCAGGTACAGCGGATCGGCATGGGCGCGATGGCGGTAGTGCGCCATCAGCGTGCCGTCGCGCCGTCCGGGCAGGTAGTACTCGCGGCGGGCGAAGCCGTAATCGACCAGCAGCATCGCCCCGGCCTCCAGCGGGCCGGCGATCGCCGCGATCCATGAGGCGAGCTGTGGCAGCAGCTCCGAGCGATAGCCGTCGGCGAACGGCGCGCCGAGCTCGTGCTCCAGCGCACGCACGGCCTGCCCGGTGACCTCGCCGGCCGGGCGGTCCTCGCGGATCAGCCGGCCATCGGCATCGACGGCGACGACCTCCTCGAAGACGGCGCCGTCGCGGATCGCAAAACGCACCACCGGCAGGGCGTCGACCACTTCGTTGGCGAACAGCACGCCGCGCCACGGTGCGGACGGCGGCCGGTCCAGCCACTGCACCCGCGCGACCACGTCGACGGGCAGCGCGGCGGACAGGCGTTCGCGCTGGCGCTCGCGCAGGTCCGCGCTGGGCTCGAGGATCAGGTAACGACGGGGCAGCGCATCGGCCTCGTCCATCGCCCGCAGGGCGACCTCGGCGAACGCACCGCTGCCGCCGCCCAGCTCGAGGAAGTCGGCCGCGTCACCGCACGCCGCCAGCACCGGGGCCATCGCCTGCACCACGCAGCGGGCGAACAGCTCGCCCAGTTCGGGTGCTGTGGTGAAGTCGCCGGCCTCGCCGAACTTGGTGGTGCCCGCGCTGTAGTAGCCCAGCCCGGGAGCGTAGAGACAGCGCTCCATGTAGCGCTGGAACGGCATCGGGCCGTGTGCGGCGATCTCGTCACGCAGCATCGCGACAAGGCGCCCGGAGTGCGCGCGTTCGTCGGCGGAAGGTTCGGGGAGTCGGTCCTGCATGGGCGCGTCGTCGGTTGGTTGAGCGCGCAAGGATAACGGGTCGACCGGGCCGGACCGTGGCGACGAAGGGTTCCGGGCCGGACCCTGCCCAAGGGGAGGAACGGGACAGGGCCGGCCGGAACGGATCGCGGCGAGGGGCGCGCCGCGACCATCTGGCGCCCCGCTCCGGGAGGGGCGGGGCGACCGGATCGCGTCAGAAATCCTTCTGCAGCGTCAGGTACAGGCCGCGTCGCGGACCGAACTGCGGCGCACCCACGCCGATGCCGCTGCCATCGCGCAGCTCGTACACGCGGTCGAGTGCGTTGATCAGCGCCAGTTGGGTGTGCAGCTTGCCGGTGCTGGCGAAATTGAAGTCGTGCGACACGCTCAGGTTGAGCTGGAAGTAGGCCGGCAGCGAGGCGCCGTTCGGCACGGCACCGTCCCTGCGCAGGCCGCTGCCGAACAGATAGTTGGCGCCGACCCGGGTGTCGTCGCCGAAGGCGTAGCTCACGCCGCCGGACGAGGAGTACGCCTGGTCGTGGTCGAGGAAGATCCAGTGGTCGGCGACATAGGCCAGATCGTCCGGCGCGAAGTTGTACTGGCTGGTGATGACGTGCGTGCCCATCGCGCGGCTGGCCGCGAGGTTGAAGTACGCACTGAGCGGACCGTTGTCGTAGTTGGCAGTGAACTCCACGCCCTTGATGCGGCCCTTGGCGTAATTGAAGGTGGAGTACACCAGTGCGGCGCCGAACTGGCCTTCGTCCTGCAGGCGCTGCACCTTGCGGTAGTAGGCATCCAGGCCCAGCGTGAGGTGGGCGCCGATGTTCTGCGAGACACCCGCGTCGAAGTAGTCGGCGCGCTCGGACAGCGGCGTGTTGTCGCCGTTGTCGGGCAACTGGTTGGTGGTGCCGTTGAACTTGCTGATGTTGGCGGTAGTGATCGCCTCGGTCGCCGGCGGCGTGAAGTAACGCGCATAGCCGGCATGCAGCACGGTCGTGTCGGTGGCCTGGTACACCGCACCCAGCCGCGGGCTGAGCTGGCTCTCGGTGCGGAAGGCTTTGTACTGGTCGCCGCGCAGGCCGTAGTTCACCGTCAGCTTGTCGCCGATGCTCCATTCGTCCTGCACGTAGGCCGACCAGGTCTTGGCGGTGATGCGGTTGCCGTCGAGGATGTTGATCGGCGTGGTGCTGGTGGGGTTGCCGTTGGCATCGGCCGGGAACACCCATGCGTTGTTGCTGCTGGGCGCGCGCTCGAAGCTGCCGTAGACGCCGTAGCGCAGCGTGTGGCTGTCGCCCAGCGGGGTGGCGAAGTCAGCCTGCAGCGTGCTGGCGCGATTGCTGCGGTCGATGGTCGAGGCGACGCCGTTGAACATCAGGTCGCCGATCAGGTCCGGCGTGAAATCGAGGCTGGAATAGCGCTGGCCCAACGCCACCTGGTAGTCGGTTTCGCCCAGCTTGCCCTGCAGCGACAGCACGCCGAAACGGGTGGTCTCACGCTGCCGCTCGTTGAGGTCGGCGGAGTTGAAACCGGTCTGGCCGAGATAGCCGAAGCTGGGCTGCTGGTCCGGGTTGTTGGGAATCTGGAAGCGGCTGTTCGCCGCGCCGAACATGAAGCTCAGTCGGGTGTCGTCGTTGATCAGGTAGGAAACATCGCCGAACGCCTTCACCTGGTTGGTGTGGTCGTGGATCGGCTTGCGGCTGGCCGTGGGATTCTCCACGCCGACGTCGCTCTCCAGATAGTTCGCGGTGAGGAACCAGCTCCAGCGGTCCTTGCTGCCCCAGATCGAGGCATTCGGGTTGAGCGTGCCAAACGAGCCACCAGTGACGCCGACACTGCCGCCGTTGCCCAGGTCGTGCCCGTTCCTGGTGGTGATGTCGACCACCGCGGCCGTGCGCAGCCCGTACTGCGCCGGCAGCGCGCCATCGAGCAGCTTCACGTTCTCGATGGTGCGCGTATCCAGCGTCTGGCCAAAGCCGGAGATCGACTCGGGGATGATCACCCCGTTGATGCGGTATTGCAGGTTGGCGTGGTCGCCGCGCACGTGCAGTCCGCCGTAGGAATCCTGCACCACGCCCGGCGCCTGCAGCACCACCTGGTTCAGCGGCGTGGCCGCACCCAGCGGCAGCTGGGCGATCGCCTTGCGGTCGATCACGTACTGGCTGGAACCGGTGTCCGGCGACAGGGCGTTGCGCGCCTGGTCGAGCACGGCGCTCACGTCCACCGAACCGAGCTGCTTGATCTGGACCGGCTTGTTGCGGGCCGCCGGCGTGTTCGACGGCGCGTCGCCCGGCGTCGCGGGTACATCGGCGGCAAAGGCGGAAGATGCGCCCAGGGCGCAGGCAAGGCTGAGGGCAAGCAGGCGAGGAGTCATGAAACGTCCAGTGAGCGGGGAAAGGGAGCGGCTTCGCATTATTGATACGTTATAACATTGCCAATTGCAGCGGAAGCCTCACACCCCCGAAAGTCATGGTCCGGGCAAGATCGTTGGCAACGCTTCATCGGCCGGTGCCGACACTTGCGTCCCGCCTGAAGCCCGAGGAGGCACCATGAACCCGCCCGACCGCTCGCTGCCGGTGCCCTACCAGCCCGGCGCCCACGACCGGGTCACCCAGGCCTTGCTGGACTTCGTCAGTCGCATTCCGGCGGCCGAGGTCGGGCCAAGCGCCGACCCGCTCGCCGACGCGCGTGCGCTCGGTCAACGAGCGGCGCGCCGCGCCGCGGTCACTGCCGGTTCGCTGGCCCTGCCGCCGGGACCGCTGGGCTGGATGACCGTGCTGCCGGAACTGATTGCGATCTGGCGGATCCAGGCGCAGATGGTCAGTGACATCGCCGCCAGCTTCGGCAAGCAGGCCTCGCTCGGGCGCGAGCAGATGCTGTGGTGCCTGTTCCGCCATACCGCCGCGCAGGCCTTCCGCGACCTGGTGGTGCGCATGGGCGACCGCCTGCTGTTCCGCCGGGTCACCTACACCGTGGTCGAGCGCATCGCCAAGCAGGTCGGCGTGAAGGTGGGGCAGCGCGCGGTTGGCGCCGGCGTGTCGCGCTGGTTGCCGGTCGTCGGTGCGGTCGGCGTCGGCGCGTACGCTTACTACGACACCCGCCAGGTCGCGGCGACGGCGATCGCGCTGTTCGCGGCCGACGTGGCCTTCGTCGATGCGACCGCCGCGGGCGAGACCGCGACCACGCCCCGATGAACTGTCACGCGGTTTGCGGCAAGCTGGTGCGATCCACCTGAGCGGAAGCGCCCATGAGCCCACCCCATCCCCGTCCGGTTGCGCTGATCACCGGCAGCGGTCGTCGCGTCGGCGCAGTGATCGCGCGCACCCTGCATGCCGCCGGCTACGACCTGGTGCTGCACTACCGCCATTCGGCCGACGCGGCCGAGGCGCTGGCCGCCGAACTCGGGCAGCAACGCGAGCAGAGCGTGCAACTGGTGCATGCCGAGCTGGCGGCACTGGACATGCTGCCCGAGCTGGTCACCGCCGCGCTGTCCCGGTTCGGCCGGCTCGACGCGCTGGTGAACAACGCGTCGGCGTTCTATCCCACACCGGTCGGCAGTGCCACGCAGGCACAGTGGGACGAGTTGTTCGCCTCAAACGCACAGGCGCCGTTCTTTCTCGCCCAGGCCGCCACGCCGGCGCTGCGCCAGGCCGGTGGCGCCATCGTCAACCTGGTGGACATCTACGCCGAACGGCCGCTGGCCAACCACCCGGTGTACTGCATGGCCAAGGCCGCGCTGCTGGCGATGACCCGCTCGCTGGCGCTGGACCTGGGCCCGCAGGTGCGGGTGAACGCGGTGGCGCCGGGCGCGGTGATGTGGCCCAGCGAAGGCAAGGCGTACGACGACAAGCAGGCCATGCTCGAACGTACGCCGCTCAAGCGCGCCGGCACGCCGGAAGACGTCGCCAGCGCCGTGCTCTGGCTGCTGCGCGACGCCCCGTTCGTGACCGGCCAGGTGATCCGCATCGACGGCGGACGCACGCTGTCGGTGTGAGCCTCAGCCCTTGGAGCGGAACGCCTGCTCCAGCAGGGCCGGCGGGAAGCCCGCGCCTGCCTCGCCCTCTTCGGCATAGCGATACAGCGCTGCCGCGTAGACGCCCTGCAGCGAGGACTGCACCAGCGCCAGAACGATGAAGGCCAAGACCACGATGGCGACCGCGGTCACCCCTGCGACCATCGACTGCGTGGCGAACGCCCCGACCACCAATGCCACCGAAACCAACGCCAGCAGGAAGCCGATCAGCCCGAACACCACACTGAGCCCGGCATTGCCGATCAGGTTCTCGCCCCAGGTACGACGCAGCAGCTCGACGCTGCGCTTGACCGCATCCACCGGTCCGATGCCCTCGCCGGCGAGCACCGGCACCACCAGGAAGGTGGCCACGGTCCAGGCCAGACCGATCAACCCGACGATGAAGCGGCCGATCAGGCCCAGCCGTTCCTGCACCATGCGCAGCAGCAGGCCCACCGTCGCCGCGATCAGGGCATAGCCGAAGATCGCGCCGATGCGTGAACCGGCCAGCGCCAGGCCCTCGCTCACGCTGGCCTCCTCGCCACGCAGGCGCTTCAGCGCCACGCCCGCCAACGCGGTGTTGAAGAAGATGATCACGAAGTACTGCACCAGGTAGAACGCGAACAGCAGCGTCCAGGAGGCGGTCGACAGCCCGTGCTTGTACTCCACGCCGAGCCGCTCGCCCTCGAGCGTCATACTGGCCACCGGGATCAGGAAGCTGGCCATGACGACCAGGCTGCAGATACCCGACAGCAGCGGAAAGACCAGCAGCGATTTGTCCGAGCGCAACACTCCTGCGCTCGCCTTCATCAGCTCCCAGCTACGCGCGAACTTGCCCATGGCTTCCCTCCCCCGTGGTGAAGGCGCCATTGTGCCGCAGCCGCAGCCGCGGCGGGATGCCTGCCTCAGGCCAGCGGCTCGACGGTCATCGGGGCCGTGTCGGCCGGGAACGCCGCCCACAGTTCCGCCATCGAGCGGCCGGAGACCGGATGCACGAAGTCCGGCGCGATGTCGGCAATCGGCCTCAGCACGAACGCATGCTTCAGCTCGTCGCGGGGCACCTGCAGGTGCCCCGGGCCCTCGGTCACCAGCTGGCCGTAGAACACGATGTCCACGTCCAGCGTGCGATCGGAGAAGCGAGGTACGTCCCGACGGCGGCCGTGGCGGTCCTCCAGCGCGTGCAGCCAGTCATTGAGCTCGCCCGGCGGCAGGTCGGTGTCCAGTCCCACCGCCAGGTTGACGAAATCCGGCCCGTCGAAGCCGACCGCGCGGGTCCGGTAGGCCGGCGAGACGGCCAGCGGACCGAAGCGCGCGCGCAGTTCGTCGATGGCTGCGGCGAGGTGGCGGTGCGGTTCGACGTTGGAACCGAGGCTGAGATAGACGCGCGGCATGGTTCAGTCCCGGGCCGGGGCAGGAGCCGGCTGGCCCGGGGGGCTCGACAGGCCGCCCAGCGCCGCGCGCAGGTCGTGACCGGTCGGCGGCTGGTACAGCGCCAGGCCAAACTCCGGCAGCAGCGCATAGAGGTGGTCGAAGATGTCGCTCTGGATGCCCTCGTAGGCGGCCCAGTCGGTGGTGTTGGTGAAGCAGTACAGCTCCAGCGGGATGCCCTGCGCGTCGCTGGCCAGCTGCCGCACCATGCAGGTCATCTGGTGATGGATACGCGGGTGCTCCTTCAGGTAGGCGCTGACGTAGGCGCGGAAGCTGCCGAGGTTGGTCAGCCGGCGCCGGTTCACCGCCTGCTCGCCGGCCTCGCCGAGGCTGCGGTTCCACTCGGCCAGCTCGCTGTGCTTGGCGCCCAGGTACTCGCGCAACAGGCGGAAGCGGCCCAGTCGTTCAAGGCCCTCGGCATCGAGGAAATGCACGGTGGCCGCGTCGACCAGCAGCGCGCGCTTGATCCGCCGTCCGCCCGACTCGGCCATGCCGCGCCAGTTCTGGTAGCTCTCGGAGATCAGCTTCCAGGTCGGGATGGTGACGATGGTGCGGTCGAAGTTGCGCACCTTCACCGTGTACAGCGTGATGTCGATGACGTCGCCATCGGCGCCCGCGCCAGGCATGGTGATCCAGTCGCCGACCCGCAGCATGTCGTTGGAGGCGAGCTGGATGCCGGCGACGAAGCCCAGGATGGTGTCCTTGAACACCAGGATCAGCACCGCCGACATGGCGCCCAGGCCGGACAGCAGCAGGCCGATCTTCTTGTCGGTGACCGCGCCGATGATCACCAGCGTGCCGATGATGAACAGCAACAGCTTGCCGAGCTGGATCACGCCCTTGATCGGCCGCTGCGCGCTGCCCGGCGAGGCGCGGTACATGGTCTCCATCGCGGTGAGCGAGGCGCTCAGCGCCATCACCAGGAACAGCACCATCAAGCCCAGTGCCACGTTGCCGCCCAGGCGACCCAGCGTCGGCGGCAGATCCGGCACCAGCGGCAGGCCGAACTGCACCACCACGGTCGGCACCAGCCGCGCGACCCAGCGGAACACGCCGGCCTGGAACAATTCGTCGTCCCATTTCCACACCGTGCGCACCGCCATCGTGCGCACCACGCGGAACAGGATCAGTCGCGCCAGCAGGCCGGCCAGCCAGGCGACCACCAGCAACGCCGCGACGCCGATCGCGGTGTGCATCCAGGGCGCACGCGCCCACTCAGGCAGGGAATCCAAACTCATCTCCTCGGGCATCCCCGGGCACCGGGGGTGCAGGCACGCCGGCGCCGGTTCGGTGGCGGGGAACGCGCGCGCGGCCCACCCGGGCCGCGCGGCGGGCGCCCATGGTACCAGCGGCGGCTACTGCGGCCGGACGCCGCGCTCGATGCGCACACCGACCGCCTTCGCCCCGCGCACGGCGCCGGGCTTGGACAGCTTCAGCCGCACCCAGGCCACGCCGAACTCCTCGCGGATGATCGCCGCGCAGCGCTCGGCGAGCGTCTCCACCAGCCCGAAACTGGATTCGCCCACGTAGGCCATCAGCCGCTTGGACACGTCCTTGTAGTTGAGCGTGTCGGCGATGTCGTCGGTCGCCGCCGGACGGGTGTTGTCGAACGCCATCTCGATGTCGAACGACAGCGTCTGGCGCACCCGCCGCTCCCAGTCATAGATGCCGATGACGGTATCGATGCGCAGGTCTTCGATGAAAACGATGTCCATGGGCGGCCGGGAGTCGGGAAGGGGAATGGGGAATCGTAAGAGCGACGGGCGTTCTACGCGAAACGCAGGGGCTTCCGATGCCCGCCCATCGAATCCGGGCTCAAACGGCCGGCGGCAGGCTTTCCAGGTCCCAGCGCGGGAACACCTGCACGGTGGCGTCCTGGTGCTGGCCGTGGGCCAGCCGGATCGCGCCGGCCAGCGCGATCATCGCGCCGTTGTCGGTGCAGAACGCCAGCCGCGGAAAATAGGTGCGGAAGCCGTCCTGGTCGCCGGCCGCGGCCAGTTCGGCGCGCAGGCGGCGGTTGGCGCCCACGCCGCCGGCGATCACCAGCCGCGCCGCGCCGGTGGCTTCCAGCGCGCGCCGGCACTTGATCACCAGCGTGTCGACGATCGCCTCCTCGAAGGCCAGCGCCACGTCGGCGCGGGTCTGCTCGGTCCGGTCGCTGCCCTGCCAGGCCAGCAGCACCTGGGTTTTCAGGCCGGAAAAGCTGAAATCCAATCCCGGCCGGTCGGTCATCGGCCGCGAGAAGCGGAACGCGCCCGGCCTTCCCTGCCCGGCCAGCGCGGCCAGCGCCGGGCCGCCGGGATACGGCAGGCCCATCAGCTTGGCGGTCTTATCGAAGGCCTCGCCGGCGGCGTCGTCCAGCGTGTCGCCGAGGATGCGGTAGCGGCCGATGCCGGCCACTTCGACCAGCATCGAATGCCCACCGGACACCAGCAGCGCCACGAACGGCGGCTCGGGCGGATCGGCTTCCAGCAGCGGCGCCAGCAGGTGGCCCTCCATGTGGTGCACACCCACCGCCGGCACGCCCAGCGCCCAGGCCATCGCCCGCGCCGCCGAGGCGCCGACCAGCAGGGCGCCGGCCAGCCCGGGGCCGGCGGTGTAGGCCACGCCCGCCAGATCCTGTGGTTCCAGACCGGCCGCGGCGAGGGTCTCGCGTACCAGCGGCATCAGCTTGCGCACGTGGTCGCGGCTGGCCAGTTCCGGCACCACGCCGCCGTAGTCGGCATGCAGCTTGATCTGGCTGTACAGGGTGTGGGCCAGCAGGCCCTCGCCGGGCGCCTCCGGCTGCCAGCGCAGCAGGGCCACGCCAGTCTCGTCGCAGGAGGTCTCGATGCCGAGCACCGGACCGGTGACGGCTGGCCCTGCGGGCACCTTTGAAAAATCCGTGTTACCCAAGTTATACTTCGCGGCTCGCCCGATCAGACGGGCAGATTACCACCCGGAGATTCCATGCCCAACGTTAAAGTTCGCGAGAACGAGCCGTTCGAGCTTGCTCTGCGCCGTTTCAAGCGTACCTGCGAAAAGGCCGGTGTGCTTGCCGAAACCCGCAAGCGCGAGTTCTATGAAAAGCCGACCCAGGAGCGCAAGCGCAAGCGCGCTGCCGCGGTGAAGCGTCACCTGCGCCGCCTGTCGCGCGACACCACGCGCCGTACCCGCCTGTACTGAGTCACGGCGTCCGCCCCGCGCGGACGTCCGGGCCGCGGCGCCTCGAGCGCCGGTCACGGTCCCTCGGCAGCTGGCGCGTCGATCCGCCGCCGCTGCGACAGCACCAAGCACTGGCCGACGCTGCCCCGCGCAGCGCCGGCCTTGTGCGTTTGTGCCCCCCCTTGCCCGGAGCCCTTCGCGATGTCGACCAAGCAGCAGCTCACCGAGGACATGAAGGCCGCCATGCGCGGCGGCGACAAACACAAGCTCGGCGTGGTCCGGCTGATCCTGGCCGCGATCAAGCAGCGCGAGGTGGACGAGCGGATCGAGCTGGACGACGCCCAGGTGCTGGCCGTGCTGGAAAAGATGGTCAAGCAGCGCAAGGACTCGATCAGCCAGTACGAGGCCGCCGCCCGCGAGGACTTGGCCGAGGTCGAGCGCGCCGAGATGGCGGTGATCGAGACCTACCTGCCGGCCAAGCTGGACGACGCCGAGCTGGACGCGCTGATCGAGGCCGCGATCGCCGAAACCGGCGCCAGCTCCGCCCGCGACATGGGCAAGGTGGTCGGCGTGGTGAAGGCCAAGGCTGCCGGCCGCGCCGACATGAGCGTGGCTTCGGCCCGCATCAAGGCACGCCTGGCCGGCTGAACCCCGCCGCCCCGCGGACCGGTGCGCCCGTCGTGAGCCGGTCCGTCACATCGCCCAGCACCGGCCTTCACGGCCGGCCGTCTACAAAGGTGCCCTTGTCCAACGGCGGCCGCGCCGCGGCCGGAGGGGAACCTGCATGTTGAAGTGGGCCATCATTTTCGCCGTCATCTCGCTGGTCACCGGCCTGATGGGATTCCGCGGCGTCGCCGGCGTCACCGGCACCATCGCCAAGGTGCTGTTCGCGATCTTCCTGATCCTGTTCCTGATCGCCCTGCTGGCGGTGATCGGCGTGCTCCACATCCTCTAACGGCAGCTGGCCGGGAGGAACGCTCCGACCGCCCCTCCCGCATTCAGTCGCCGCCGTCGCCGGCCAGCAGGGTGGCGGCCCGGACCAGCGCCGGATCGCGTCCCGCACGCAGGTCGTCGAGCGTGGTCGCCACCGGCACGTCCGGCGCGATCCCGGTACCGACGAAATCGGTGCCGTCGGGCCAGGTGTCACGCTTGGCGCAGATCCGCGCATGCCCGCCTCCGGGCAGGTCGATCTGCAGCGGCTCGCCGGTGCTGCCACCGGTGGTCTCGCCGATCAACAGACCTCGCTTCATCAGCTTGAACGAAACCACGAAGTCCTCGCCGGCGGAGAACGTCCGCGGGCCGGCCAGCACGGCCACCGGGCCCCGGAAATGCACCTCGCGCGGCTGTTCGAACGGCCTCGACGCCAGGGCCCGCCAAGCGACATAGGAGCCGCCTCCGGCGCGGAATGCCGGGACGTACTCGAGCGAACGGTGCGCTTCCCCCTGGATCGGCTGGTCGGAGAGGTAGGAAAGGATGTCCAGCCCATAGGAATCAGACCCGCCACCGTTGCTGCGCACGTCGAGGATCAGGCCCTTGGCGGCGAGGATCTGCGGCAGGTGCTCGGCGAACGCCCTCGGCCCTGCATCATCCGCGAACTCGTTGACGGCGAGATAGGCGATGTTCCCCGGCAGCATCCGCCACTGCACCGCCGCAAGGCGGCTGGCACGGGGATCCCGCTCGCGCGAGAGGTCTGCCGTGTAGGTGCTGCCATCGGCGTGGCGCAGATTGAGCCGTACCGGCTTGCGATGATCGCCGGACAGCAGCTGGTAGTCGTACATCCGTACATGCCGATCCTGCGCCGTGGAGCTGCTGACGTAGGGTGCGACACGCGTGCGGGCGTACTGCCGCACCGGCTCGCCATCGATCGCGAGCAGTTCGTCACCGACCCGGAGGCCCTTGGCCGCCACCGCCGGACTGCCCACCCAGGTCACCGCTACCTGCCCGCCCTCGAGCAGCGCGGTGCGCAACGGCGGTCGGGCGTAGAACTCGTTGGCGATCGCATCCGGCGGGTCGATGTCCGTGTGGCCATCGTGCAGCAGCGGGGCGAAGCGCATCATCACGTCGTAGTAGTCGTGCAGCGACTTGGCGGCGATCACCCGGGGCAGGAAATCCAGGTAGGCCTGGTTCCAGTCCAGCCCGGGCACCTGGTCGAAATAGACGAAGTTGTAGCGAGCCTCGGACCAGAACAGCGACAGCCCGGCGACGCGCTGCGCCTCGGTCAGGCCGGAGGCGGGCAATGGCATCAGCGCAGAAGCCTTCCAGCGTCGGTCGATCCGCCGCAGGTCGGCGATCAGCGCCTGGAAGCGCGGTTCATCCTGAAGCGGCTTCAGGTCCGGCATCTTCAGCAGGAAATCGGCGTAGTCGGCATACCGGGGCCCGCGGCGCAGGCGTTCCAGCGCACCCAGTGCCGCGGCACGATCACCCAACACCACTTCGGCGACGGCCTGCCGCAGCACCGCGTCGAAGCGGCGATCCTCGGCACGCCCGAGCAAGACCACGTCATCGCGCAGGCCGGCTTCCAGCGCGCCCAGCTCGGCCTGCGACTGCACGGCCAACTGGAGCGCCTTGCGCGCATCGTCACTGGAAGGGGCAGGCCCGTGCGGCGGATGGAGAAGCCGGTAGGCCTCGTTGTTCAGATCCTGCACGTGTGCGTAGCGTTGGGCAGGCGTCTCGGCGACCTCCCGTGCCTGCAAACCGCCGGCCAGCACCAGCAGCATGAATCCCCCGATCAGCCAGCGTCCCTGCATCTCCCCCTCCCTCGCTCCATCGATCCGTGCGGCGGCCATCCGCCGTTCCAGCGGCTAGACTAGCAAGCCCATGCGCGGCCGTATTCCCGACAGCTTCATCGATGAACTGCTTGCCCGCGTCGACATCGTCGACGTGATCGAGCGGCGTGTGCCGTTGAAGAAGGCCGGGCGCGAATGGACCGCCTGCTGTCCGTTCCACGACGAGCGCTCGCCGTCGTTCTACGTCAGCCCGGCCAAGCAGTTCTATCACTGCTTCGGCTGCGGCGTGCACGGCAGCGCGGTGAAGTTCCTGATGGAGTACGAGCGGCTGGAATTCCCCGACGCGGTGGAGGAGCTGGCCCAGTCGGTCGGCCTCACCGTGCCGCGCGAGGGCGGCCGCGACGAGCGCCCGCGCGAGGACAAGACCGACCTCTACGCCCTGCTCGACGCCGCCGCGAACTGGTACCAGCAGCAGCTGCCGAAGAGCACCGACGCACAGGCCTACTGCAGGAAGCGCGGGCTCGACGCCGACACCATCGCGCGCTTCCGCCTCGGCTGGGCGCCGGCCGGCTTCGACGGCGTGATCAAGGCGCTGGGTACCAACGAGAAGCGGCTGCAGCTGCTCAACGAAGCCGGCATGGTCGCCAGCAACGAGCGCGGCAACAAGTACGACCGCTTCCGCGAGCGGCTGATGTTCCCGATCCTCGACCGCCGCGGCCGGGTGATCGCCTTCGGCGGCCGCGTGCTGCAGAGCGAACAAGGCCCGAAATACCTCAACTCGCCCGAGACGCCGCTGTTCCACAAGGGCCGCGAACTGTTCGCGCTGTGGCAGGTGAAACAGGCCAACGCCAAGCTCGAGCGCATCGTGGTGGTCGAGGGCTACATGGACGTGATCGCCCTGCACCAGGCCGGCCTGCCGATCGCGGTGGCCACGCTGGGCACGGCGACCACGCCCGAGCACACCGAGATCCTGTTCCGCGCCGCACCCGACGTGGTGTTCTGCTTCGACGGCGACCGCGCCGGTCGCGCCGCCGCGTGGAAGGCGCTGGATGCCGCGCTGCCGCGGCTGCGCGACGGCCGCCAGGCCTACTTCCTGTTCCTGCCCGACGGCGAGGACCCGGACTCGCTGGTGCGCAAGGAAGGCAGGGAAGGCTTCGAGAAGCGGATCAAGGAAGCCACGCCGCTGTCGGACTACTTCTTCGGCGAGCTGTCGCACGACGTCAACCTGTCCAGCCTCGACGGCCGCGCGCGACTGGCCGAACGAGCGCGCCCGCTGATCGCGCGGCTGCCCGACGGCGCCTTCCGCGACCTGATGGCGCAGGAGCTGGAAAAACGCAGCGGTGCCCGCGCCCAGTTCGAGACCCCGCCACCGCAGCGCGCGGTGCAGCGACCGGTCGCGGTGCAGCGCTCGCTGGTGCGCAGCGCGATCGCCCTGCTGCTGGGCCAGCCCGGACTGGCGGACGAGGTCGCCAAGCCGTATGGCTTCCTGCGCCTGGACAAGCCCGGGGTGGAGCTGCTGGCCGAACTGGTCGACCTGGCCCGCAGCCGGCCAGGCGCCAACCCGGCGAGCCTGGTCGAACACTTCACCGGCCGCCCCGAGTACGCCGCGCTGCAGAAGCTGCTGGCCGCCGCCACGGTGGGCGAGCCGGAGGCGCAGCGGATCGAGTTCCTCGACGCGCTGTCGCGGATGGAACAGCAGGCGGTGGCACAGCGTCGCGACGCCCTGGTGGCGAAGAGCCGCGACGGCGGCCTGACCGACGCCGAGAAGACCGAGCTGCGCGCACTGCTGGCGGCCAAGCACACCCCCGTGGCGGCACCGGAATGACACGTGGAGACGCCGATGCCGCGCAGGCGATGGAGCGCTGATGAATCTGCTTGAGCGGCTGGTCGGCATCTTCGCCGAACACGGTTACCTGTCGGTGTTCATCGCACTGCTGCTGTGCGGTGCGGGCGTGCCGCTGCCGGAGGACATCACCCTGGTCGCCGGTGGCGTGATCGCCGGGCTCGGCTACGCCAACGTGCACGTGATGGTGGGCGTGACGATGGTCGGCGTGCTGGTGGGCGACGCCACCATGTTCATGCTCGGCCACCATTTCGGCGGCCGCATCCTGCGACTGCGGCTGTTCGCCTGGCTGCTGCCGCCGGCCCGCTACGCCAAGGTGCAGCAGAAGTTCGAGCGCTACGGCAACCGGCTGATGTTCGTCGCGCGTTTCCTGCCCGGCATGCGCACCGCGGTGTTCATCACCGCCGGTGCCACCCACCGCGTGTCGTTCTGGCGCTTTCTGCTGCTGGACGGGCTGGCCGCGCTGATCAGCGTGCCGCTGTGGGTGTACCTGGGCTACCTGGGCGCGGACAACCGCGCGTGGCTGACCAAGTGGATCCATCGCGGTCAGGGTGGCCTGTGGATCGTGCTCGGCGTGGTGCTGGTGCTGGCCGCGTGGCTCTGGTGGCGCCGCCGCCAGCGCTGCAACGAGGAGTGAGGCGGGAGGCTTCCGCAGCCTCCCGCCCGAACCGCTTACTGCGTCTTCACGCTGACGTCGTCGACCACGAACGAGGTCTGCATCGAACCGTCTTCCACGCCGTAGAAGTTCACCTGGATGGTCTGGCCCTTGTACGCCCCCAGGTCGATCGTGTGCAGCGCGTAGCCGCTGGCCGCATTGGCGTTGGAGTAGGTGGCCAGGGTGATGTACTTGCCGGTCGAGGTGATCGCCTGCACCTTCAGCGTGTCGTAGGCGGTACTGCCCGACTCCGCGGTATCGATGTGCAGGTAGAAGCTGAGCGTGGCCGAGCTGACCCCGGACGGAATCGTGATGCTCTGCCGCACATAGTCGGTATGGCTCCAGCCG
>NZ_AMSF01000086.1 GCF_000334915.1 Dyella ginsengisoli LA-4
ATGAAGATTGGCAGTGGCCCGAAAGCCTGGGGCAAAGGCGTCATGCACCCGGGGTTGATCGGAAGTCTCTTACGGAGTTGTTAGGTCTAATGCACTGCAACGGCTGTGCCTTTTTGTGTATTGACCCGCCAGCTAGCTACTACTGTGCCATTGATCTTGTAGGTGACAATGAATAGGTGGGTAGTGTCCAGGACGCCGGGCTCAACGGGGCGCTTGACCAACCAAGTGCGCACCTTAGTGTCATGCCACCAACTATCAGGGTTGTCCACAGCGCGAATCTTGGCCTGCTGCGTAGTTACTACGATACGAATTGCAGTGGTTGGAGAACTTTGCTGAGGGTTGCCTGCCCACACGGTAGTTGCTGCAGCGAGCGACACACATGCACCGATGATTGATTTGAACGACTGATGCACAGCTGACTCCGCTGAGACCTAACGCTTAGTAGACCCCATATCTGGGGTGTTGCACCGAGTATGCCTGAGGCTCCAGACCGCCAACAAGCGACAAATTCCTACATGTCATCAAGCGGTTACGTGACTGTGTCGGCGACGTTTGGATCGCATGCTGCTCGTGTTACACGGCGGATGTGAGGGTGTATGAGTTACGCAGGCGGAAACGAGGGTGTAACAGAGGCGAATTCGCCGCGGTTGCTGGATCAGGTGCGTTCGCGTTTGCGGCTCCGGCACTACAGCCTGCGGACGGAGCAGGCGTACATCGGTTGGATACGACGCTTCATCCTGGCCAACGGGAAGCGGCATCCTCGTGACATGGGGGTGATGGAAGTGGAGGCCTTTCTCAGCAGGTTGGCGACCGATGGCAAGGTTGCGGCCGGGACGCAGAACCAGGCGTTGTCTTCACTGTTGTTTCTCTATCGCGAAGTGCTGGGCGTGGAATTGCCGTGGATGGAGACGGTGGTGCGCGCCAAGCGCCCCCGTCGTGTACCGGTGGTGCTATCGCGCGACGAGGTGGGGCGGCTGCTCGCTCGTCTCGACGGGCAGTACGCGCTGATGGCTTCGCTGCTTTACGGAGCGGGCATGCGTCTGATGGAATGCATCCGGTTGCGGGTGAAGGACGTGGACTTCGGTCGGAACGAGATCTGCGTGCGCGACGGCAAAGGTGGCAAGGATCGTCGCGTGCCGCTGCCGAAGAAGTTGCACGAGAGTCTGCGCCTGCAGATGGAGCGCGTGGCGGTCATCCACGGTGAGGATCTCGCCGCCGGCTTCGGTGCGGTCTGGCTGCCTCATGCGCTGGCCCGCAAATACCCCTCGGCTCAGCGCGAGCTGGGTTGGCAGTATGTTTTTCCGGCAGCGCAACGTTCACGCGACCCGCGCGATGGCACCGAGCGGCGCCACCACGTGGGCGAGACGCAGTTGCAGCGGGCGGTGAGGTCGGCACGGATCCGTGCCGGTATCGTCAAGCCGGCCACCTGCCACACCCTGCGCCACTCCTTTGCGACCCACCTGCTGGAAGCGGGGCAGGACATCCGCACCATCCAGGAGCTGCTCGGTCACAAGGATGTGGCGACCACGCAGATCTACACACATGTGCTCAACCGGGGTGGGATGGGCGTGGTCAGTCCGCTGGATCGGTGAGGGTGGCGGTCCGGGCGATGGGGTGCGATGAAAAGGGTGTCGGGGCTGAAGCCCCTCCCAAAAGGGATCGCCGCGCGCGGTCCAGCAGAGGAACGAGCTGGCGCGGGCGGCCCTGCGCAGTCTTCGCGGGTGTTGCAGGAGCCCGCTCGCGGGCGATGCTTTTTTGTTTCGATGTGGATCAGGATCAGGAGCAGGAGCATCGCCCGCGAGCGGGCTCCTACGGGGGCGAGGTTGCCTAGAGCTTTTCGCCGGAGGCCTCGTACACGCAGGCCAGCACCGAGGCGGCGGCGGCGTAGAGCGTGCCGGGCACGTCGTCGCGCAGGCGCAGCGAGGCGAGCAGGGCGGCAATCTGCGGGTCCGGATGCAGCGGGATGCCCTGGTCGCGGGCGCGGGCCAGCAGCAGGTCCAGGGTTTCGGCCGGGACGCGTGGCGCGGCTGGCGCGTCCTTGCCGCCGGTGCCCAGGCGCAGGGTGACGCGGCGTTGCGGATTCGGTAGCGACTGGGTCATGCCTGGGCCTTCAGCAGGTTGGCGGTCTGGCGGCCGGTGCCGCGCGGCAGGCCGGTCTGGCAGGTGAGCTGGTCGAGCAGCAGGCCGCAGGCGGCCAGGCGCTGGCGCAGGGCGGTGAACTGCTGCTCCAGCCGGTCGGTGGTGCTGGCGCGTTCGGCCCACAGCCGCACCGACAGGCGCAGGTCGTGCAGGTGCAGCTCGCCCTGCACCGGGCCGAGCGTGGGCAGGTCGATGGCGAAGCCGAGCGTCCATTGCCGCGGTGGCTCGCCTTCCGGGCCCGGCACGTGATCGAGCTGCAACTGCAGGATGTCCTTGCCATCGCGGCTCTTGATCGGGATCTCGGTCATCCACGCCGGCACGGTGGTGGCTTCCAGCTGGGCCACCTCCACCCGGGCCAGCGCGGCACGTACGGCAGTATGCAGTTGGGTCAGCACCGGCGTCGGGTCGTCCTCGGCGCCCAGCCGGGTGAGCTGGGTGGCCAGCTCGGCGGCGCGTGCCTGCGGTTGCACGCCACGCTGGAGCAGCGGCGGCGGGGTGTCCAGTTCGGATCCGGACAGCGCCGGTCGCGCGGTCTGCGAACTGCCACTGGCGCTGGCGCTGCCACGCGGCGGGGCGTAGCTGGCGAGCAGGTTGGACAGCTTGAGCAGGACCGCCTTCCAGTCGTCCTCGCCCACGTTGGAGGCCAGCAGCGGCCCCTGGGTAAGGCTGGACTCCATGAACAGCCCGCTGCGCACGATCGCCTCGCGCAGGCCGGCGCCGGTGGTGACATCGGCCGGCGTACGGATCGCCTGCTCCAGTTGGGCCAGCACCGGGCGCAGCTCGGCCGGGATCTGCCGCATCACCGGTCGCTGCGACAGCGCCTGCACCGAGGCCAGCAGCGGGGCGAAGCCGTTCTGCTGGGGCAGCCGTTCGCGCATGGCGATCTGTGCGGTGGATTCGGCCACCTGCGGCAGCATCACCTCCAGCGTGGGCTGGCTGCCCAGGCTGAGTACCCGCACCTGGAACTGCGCCGGCAGCGCCGCCTGGGTCTGGCCGGGCAGCAGCATCGATCGGGGATCGGGGGCGCCGCCGCCACCGGACTGGCCGGACAGGTCCGCCTCCACGGCCATCCCGCCCACCTGCAGCAGGATCTTGCCCTGGTCGGTGACGCCCAGCGGTCGCGCGGACAGCACCACTCCGATGCGCCAGCTCTCGGCGGTGGTGCCGGAGGCGGCGCCGAGCCAGGTCAGTGCGGCAAGGCTGGTGGGTTGGATGATCAAGCGAGGCTCCTTCGCCCCACGGCGGAGATCGTGCAGTCAGACGGCGGCTTGTCGAGGGCTAACGGCCGCGCGCGCGGGAACTTTAGCCCCGTGTGCGCAACCGCACGGAATGCCGGACGCGGTGACGATCGGAGCACCGGCCGCTAAAGCCTCGGCCGCCCCCGCCGATAAGCCCCCCGAGCGAAACACCGGCCACACCGCCGACGGGACAAGTGCATGGGCAGCAAAGCGTCATCGAAGAGCAAACCGACCGGGGCCGCGGCAGGCATCGTGCTGCCGGCGGACTGCCGCCTGGGCGCACTCGACACCCTGGCGCCGCAGTTGCGCGAAGCCGCCGGCGGCGGCGCCGCCACGCTGGACGGCGCGGCGGTGGAAAAGGTCGACGGTGCGGCGATGCAGCTGCTGGTGGCGTTCCGCCGGGCAGCGGTGACGGCCGGCGGCAGCGTGTCCTGGGCCGGGGCGAGCGAAGTATTGCACGAGGCGGCCAGCCTGCTGGGGCTGGGCGCGGAACTGGATCTGCCGGCCGTCCGGTCGGCCTGAAACGAGGTGGAAGATGGCAAAGATTCTTGCAGTGGATGATTCGGCGTCGATGCGCGGCATGGTCGCGTTCACCCTGCGTGGCGCCGGCCACGAGGTGAGCGAGGCCGAGAACGGCCAGCTGGCACTGGACCAGGCCAAGGGCGGCAAGTACGACCTGGTGCTGGCCGACGTGAACATGCCCGTGATGGACGGCATCTCCATGGTGCGCGAGCTGCGCACGCTGCCCGAGTACAAGGGCGTGCCGATCCTGATGCTGACCACCGAGTCGCATACCGACAAGAAGATGGAAGGCAAGGCTGCCGGTGCCACCGGCTGGCTGGTCAAGCCGTTCGATCCCGAACAGCTGCTGGCCACCGTCAACCGCGTCCTGGGCTGATCCGGAGAACACCGATGGCCAACGTCAGCATGGCGCAGTTCCACCAGGTCTTCTTCGAGGAGAGCCTGGAAGGACTCGACAACATGGAAACGGCGCTGCTGGCGCTGGACGAGGGTGGCGACAAGGAGTTGGTGCACACCATCTTCCGCGCTGCCCACTCGATCAAGGGCGGTGCGGCCACGTTCGGCTTCCCGGAGATGTCGGCCTTCACCCACGAGGCCGAATCGCTGCTGGACGAGCTGCGCGACGGCCGTCGCCCGATCGACAAACCGATCATCGAGCTGCTGCTGCGCAGCGTGGACTGCCTGCGCGGCATGTTCGCGCGTGCCCAGGCCGGGCAGCCGTTGAATGATGAGGCGGCCGAAGCCTTGCGCGGGGAGCTGGCGGCGGCGATGGGGCGTGAAGCGGCCACCGAGGTGAAGGCGCGTCGCTCCGGCGACCACGCCGACGCCTGGGTGATCCGCTTCCGCCCTCATCCGGGCATGGCGGCCAGCGGCAACGACCCGCTGCGCCTGATGCGTGAGCTGAAGGCGCTGGGCGAGATGAAGGTCACCGCCGAGCTCGACAAGCTGCCGGCGCTGGACAAGCTCGAGCCGGGCGAGTGCCACATCGGCTGGACCATCGAGCTGCGTGGCCAGACCAAGCGCGACGCGATCAAGAGCGTGTTCGACTGGGTCGAGGACGAGTGCGATCTCAGCATCGAGCCGCTGCACGTGGTGGCCCCGCCGGCCGCCGCCGAGGCGCCGAAGGCGGCCGTGGCCGACGTGGCCACCGCGCGCGCCGCGCGCGAGGGCGCCCCGGCGGCCAGCGCCGAGTCCAGCTCGGTGCGCGTGTCGATCGACAAGATCGACAGCATGATCGACCTGGTCGGCGAGCTGGTGATCACCCAGTCGATGCTCGACCAGTTCCGCGAGAATTTCGACATCGCCAAGCTGGCGATGCTGCAGGAAGGGCTCACCCAGCTGGCGCGTCACACGCGCGAGCTGCAGGAGAGCGTGATGGGCATCCGCATGCTGCCCATCGGTTCGGTGTTCAACCGCTTCCCGCGCCTGGTGCGCGACCTCAGTTCCAAGCTGGGCAAGAACGTACGCCTGGACATGCACGGCGAGCACACCGAGCTGGACAAGACGGTGCTGGAGAAGATCGGCGACCCGCTGGTCCACCTGGTGCGCAACGCCATCGACCACGGCCTGGAAATGCCCGACAAGCGGCGTGCGGCCGGCAAGGTCGAGCAGGGCACGCTGCGCCTGGAGGCGTTCCACCGCGGCGGCTCGATCGTGGTGGAAGTGGCCGACGACGGCGCCGGCCTGAACCGCGAGGCGATCGTCGCCAAGGCGGTCCAGCGCGGCCTGATTTCCTCGGGTGAGGGCATGAGCGACGAGGCGGTGGCGGAGCTGATCTTCCAGCCCGGCTTCTCCACCGCCGCCGTCACCACCGACCTCTCCGGTCGCGGTGTGGGCATGGACGTGGTCCGTCGCAACGTCGCCGATCTCGGCGGCTCGGTGACCATCCGCTCCACGCCGGGCAAGGGCAGCGTGTTCACCATCGTGCTGCCGCTCACCCTGGCCATCATCGATGGCCTCAGCGCCGCGGTGGGCGAGGAGAGCTACATCGTGCCGCTGGTTTCCATCGTCGAATCGGTGCAGCTCAAGCCCGACGCGATCCGCAGCGTGGCCGGTGGCGGCGAGCTGTTCCGCTTCCGCGGCGAGTACCTGCCGGTGATCCGCCTGCACGAGGTGTTCGGCTGTGCCGGCGCGGTGAAGAAGATCGAGGACGGCCTGATGATCGTGGTCGAGGGCGACGGTTCCCGCGTGGGCCTGTTCGTCGACGGCCTCAACGGCCAGCAGCAGGCGGTGGTGAAGTCGCTGGAGGCCAACTACCGGCGGGTGCAGGGCGTTTCGGGCGCCACCATCCTGGCCGACGGTTCGGTGGCGCTGATCGTGGATATTGCCGGACTGGTGCGTCTGCAGAGCCGTCGCAAGGCGGCCTGACATCGCGCGATGTGGCGTGGGGGCGCCGCGGTTTGTCGTTGGGGGAATCGCCGTCGTCGGAAAACGACGGCAACCGGCTCGGTCCGGTCCTGCGTGCGCAAGGAATACCCCGGGGTACGCGCATCCCCGCTTTGACGAAAACCGCTGGTGGATACGATGCGTAAGCTTTCCCATTTTTTCGATCGCCTGAGCCTCAATGCGCGGGTCTGGCTGGTGATCGTCCTGGTGATCGCCGGTCTGGCGACCCTCACCGTGGTCACGGCGCTGGAGACCCGCAAGCAGCAGATGGCGGCGCTGGAGGTCGACCTGGCCAACCACGTGGACAGCGCGATGGCGATCGCCGAGTCGTTCCGCCAGCGTGCCGCTGCCGGCGAGTTCGATCAGGCCGAGGCGCAGAAGCGCGCGCTGGCGGCGATCCAGGCGATGCGCTGGGACAACGGCACCGGCTACCTGTTTGCGCTGGATTCGAAGCTGGTGTTGCGCATGCATCCGATGCGCAGCAAGGATATCGGCAAGTACGTGGGCGACGAGCACGACCGCAACGGCACGTCGCAGTACCGACTGATGGTGGAGGCCGACCAGAAGGACGGTCATGGCCTGACCGAGTATGTGTGGCCGATGCCGGGCACCAAGAAGATCGAGCCGAAGATTTCCTACAGCCAGTGGTACAAGCCGTGGGACCTGCATTTCGCCACTGGCGCGTACTACGTGAACATCGACGCGGCCTATCGAGCCAACCTGGAGGCGCAGCTGCTGCGTGCCGGGGTGATCGGCCTGCTGGTGATTCTGGTGGTATGGCAGTCGATGCGCTCGATCCGCAACAACATCGGCGGCGAGCCGCGCTTCGCGGTGGCGATGGCCTCGCGGATCGCCGACGGCGACCTGCAGCGGCCGGCGGACGAGCCGGCGTTCGGTGCGGACAGCCTGCTGGGTGCGTTGCAGCGCATGCGCGACAAGCTCACCGGCATCGTGCACGAGGTGCAGCGCGGCTCGCAGGTGGTGTCCACCGCCGCGCAGCAGATCGCCAGCGGCAACGACGACCTGAGCCAGCGCACGCAGGAGCAGGCCTCCTCGCTGGAGGAGACCGCCGCCTCGATGGAGGAGATGACCTCCACCGTGAAGCAGAGTGCCGAGAATGCCAGCCACGCCAACCAGCTGGCGGCCAGTGCCCGCAAGCAGGCCGAGCACGGCGGCGAAGTGGCCGGCCGGGCCAGCGAGGCGATGCGCGAGATCGAGGCGGCCAGCCGGCAGATCACCGACATCGTCCAGCTGATCGACGAGGTGGCCTTCCAGACCAACCTGCTGGCGTTGAACGCGGCGGTGGAGGCCGCGCGTGCAGGCGAGCAGGGTCGCGGCTTCGCGGTGGTGGCCACCGAGGTGCGCAACCTGGCCCAGCGCAGTGCGGCCGCGGCGAAGGACATCAAGGCACTGATCAACACCACGGTGGACAAGGTGCAGGCCGGCAGCACGCTGGTGGACGAATCGGCGGCGGCGCTGGGCGAGATCATCGGCAGCGTGAAGCGGGTGACCGACATCGTGGCGGAGATCGCCGCGGCGGCGCAGGAGCAGTCCACCGGCATCGACCAGGTGAACCACGCGGTGACGCAGATGGACGAGGTGACCCAGCAGAACGCGGCGCTGGTGGAGGAGGCCTCCGCTGCGGCGCGCGCGATGCAGGAACAGTCCGCCGCGCTGGCCGAGCAGATGCGCTACTTCCGCACCCACGAGGCCGATGTCCCGGCCATGCGGGAGGACATCCCCGTCCGGGCGCCGGCTCCGCCGGTGACACGGGCGGCCCGGGTGCCCGCGGCGCCCCGGGCACCGGTCACCCAGCCGGTCGCCGCCGGCGCGTGGCAGGAGTTCTGAATCCGCACGAAGCACCGCCGGCCGCGTCCGGCGGTGTCGCTTTACCGCCCCAAGGAGGACAGCTCATGACCGATACCCCCGACAGCCTGCGCACCCGGTACCTCACCCTGATCCTGGGCGACGACCTGTACGCCGTGCCGCTGGGTGCGGTGAAGGAGATCCGCGGCAGCTGCGCCAGCGTGGCGCTGGAGGGCGTGCCGCCCTACGTGGTCGGCCGGCTCGACCAGCCCGGCGTGGCCGCCCCGGTGGTCGATCTGCGCCGCCGGCTCGACATGCCGCAGGCGCAGGCCGGCGCTCCGTCAGTGCATGTGCTGCTCGAGCGAGGCAGGCGCCCGCTGGTGGTGCGCGCTGACGCGGTGGCCGACGTGGTCGACCTGGGCATTCCCGACGAGCCGGGTACGACCGAAGGGCCGGATGCCCGCGCCGACCTGGCGTGGCTGCGCGGCGCCGCGGCGGCTGCCGACCGCATGGTGCTGATGCTCGATGTCGACCAGCTGGTCGCGCCGGCCGACCGTGCGGCGGTGGATGCCGCGATCGCCGCCGACCAGGCCCGCGCGGCCTGATTTTCCCGCCCCGAGTGGCCGTTCGCGGCCACTCAAGTTCCTCGTCCTGCGGCCGATCTGCTCCCTGATAGCAACAAGCGCCAAGCGCCCTGCGCGCTCCCCCGCACGAGGTCCTTCCATGTCTGACGCTGCATCCCACGACGCCCCGACGTCGCAATACCTCACCCTGAACCTCGCGCAGGAGGAATACGGCGTGGATATCCTCGCCGTGCGCGAGATCCGCGGCTGGACGCCGGTCACGCGCATTCCCCAGGCGCCGCCCTACGTGCTGGGCGTGCTCAACCTGCGCGGCGCGATCGTGCCGGTGATCGACATGCGCCTGCGCTTCGGCCTGCAGCGCGAGGAGTACACCCCCAACACGGTGACCGTGATCGTCGCCGTGGGCGGGCGCAATTTCGGCGTGGTGGTCGATGCCGTGTCCGACGTGCTGGACGTGAAGACCTCCGAGTTGCGCCCGGTGCCCGACATGGGCACCACCGTGGACACCGAGTACCTCAAGGGTCTCACCGCGGTCGAGGACCGCATGGTGCTGCTCCTGGACGTGGACAAGCTTTTGCAACCGCAGGACGCGCAGATGCTCGAGGCCGCGCTTCCTCCGGCCGCTGAAGTCAAAGCCGTTGCCTGACAGGAAATTCCATGAAACTGCCCAAGCTCTCGTTCAAGCTCCCTTCCCTCAACCTGCGCTGGCGCCTGCGGCTGGTGCTCGGCCTGCTGATGCTGATGCTGGTCATCGGCGCCGTCATCGGCTTCGGTTCGATGCAGCTGCAGAACGAGGCGCTGCGCCGCACGTACCAGGATGAGCTGGTCCCGGCCAACCTGATCAGTTCGCTCAACCGGCACTCCCTGCTGTCGTTCATCACCCTCGGTGAGGCGGTCAGCAACGTGAGCAAGCCGGATCAGGTCAAGCAGAAGGTGGCCGACTACCAGAAGCAGCAGGACATGATCGCCGCCGACGAGAAGGCGTTCGATGCGCTGCCCAAGAGCGACGCGATCAAGAAGCAGTACGCCAAGTACAAGGCCAGCGACTCGGACTACCAGAGCGGCATCAAGGACATCATCGATGCGCTCAACCACGGCGACACCGGTGCCGGCGACGTGCTGGACATGGAGGTGCGGCCGTTCCTGATGGATCGCCAGGAGCAGCTCAGCAAGCTGATCGACCTGCAGCGCAACGAGGCGCAGGGCATCTACGAGGCGCAGATTTCCCGGGTAAAGGTGGTGCGGGCCTTCAGCCTGGTGGCACTGGGCCTGGGCATGGCGTTCGCCCTGTTCCTGGCGCTGGCGCTGAGCCGCTCGATCATCGGCACCCTGGCCTATGCCGGCAAGATCGCCCGCGAGATCGCACAGGGCAAGCTCGGCCACGATATCCAGGTCAACCGCAAGGACGAGCTGGGCGAGCTGCTCGACGCGTTCCGCACGATGGATCTGCGCCTGTCCTCGATCGTAAGCGAGGTGCGCAGCGGCTCGGGTGAAGTGAGCACGGCCGCCCAGCAGATCGCCCGCGGCAACGACGACCTCAGCCAGCGCACCCAGGAGCAGGCCTCCTCGCTGGAGGAGACGGCCTCGTCGATGGAGGAGATGACCTCCACCGTCAAGCAGAATGCCGAGAACGCCAGCCACGCCAACCAGCTCGCCCGCGGCGCCCGCGAACAGGCCGAGCGCGGTGGCGAGGTGGTGACCCAGGCGGTGGTCGCGATGAAGGCGATCAACGAGTCCAGCCGCAAGATTTCCGACATCGTCAGCCTGATCGACGAGATCGCGTTCCAGACCAATCTGCTCGCGCTGAATGCGGCCGTCGAGGCCGCCCGCGCCGGCGAGCAGGGCCGCGGCTTCGCGGTGGTGGCCACCGAGGTGCGCAACCTGGCCCAGCGCAGCGCGAATGCGGCCAAGGAGATCAAGGGCCTGATCAAGGACAGCGCCGAGAAGGTGCACAACGGCACCACGCTGGTCGACCAGACCGGCAAGTCGCTGGCCGAGATCGTCGACAGCGTGAAGAAGGTGACCGACATCGTCGCCGAGATCGCCGCGGCCAGCGCCGAGCAGTCCGCCGGCATCGACCAGGTGAACCACGCCGTGATGCAGATGGACGAAATGACCCAGCAGAACGCCGCCCTGGTGGAACAGGCCGCTGCCGCTGCCCGCGCCATGCAGGAGCAGGCCGGCGAGCTGTCGCAGCAGGTGGGCTTCTTCCAGCTCGACGAGTCGGTCAGCCAGGTGGCGCCGTCGGTGACCACCCGCGCCAAGGCCGTGGCGGCCGAGGCCGAGGCGGTGTTCGCCGCGGTGCGCAGCACCCCGGCCCAGCCGGCTGCCCCCAGGGCTGCTCCGCGCTCGACCGAGGCGGTCGATTCCGGCGCCTGGAAGGAGTTCTGAGTCATGGCCGCGCCCGTCATGACCGATGATCGCGTCGCCTCGGCGGGTTCCTCGGCGGCGGGCCTGAACGGGCCGACGCTGCAGGACGCCGAGTTCGCCTTCCTGCGCCAGTTCGTCTACGACCAGTGCGGCATCGCACTGAGCGACCAGAAGCGGCAATTGGTGCAGGGGCGTCTGCAGCGGCGCCTGCGCGCCCTGCGCCTGCGCGATTTCAGCGAGTACTGCGAGCTGCTCAAGCGCGACCCCGCCTCCGAGCTGGGCGAGCTGGCCAGTGCGATCAGCACCAACGTCACCGCGTTTTTCCGCGAGATGCATCACTACGACCTGCTGATCGAGAAGCTCCTGCCGGAGTGGATCGAGCAGAAGCGTCGCGACGGCGGGCGGCTGCGGATCTGGTCCGCAGGCTGTTCCACCGGCGAGGAACCCTACGCCATCGCCATGGTGCTGGCCGAGGCGCTCGAGCGCACCGGCGCCAAGATCGACGCGAAGATCCTGGCCACCGACCTGTCGCCGCAGGCGCTGGAGCAGGCGCGCCGCGGCGTGTACGCCTTCGACCGCCTGGGCGGGGTCAGTGACGAGCGTCGCAAGCGCTGGTTCCTGCGCGGGCAGGGCGAATACGACGGGCTGGCCTCGGTGCATCCGCGCCTGCGCGAGCTGGTCACCATCCTGCCGTTGAACCTGTTGCACGACTGGCCGATGCAGGGTCCGTTCGACGCGATCTTCTGCCGCAACGTCGTCATCTATTTCGACAAGCCGACCAAGGAAAAGCTGTTCGCCCGGTATGCACGCATGTTGCCGTCCGGCGGCTATCTGTTCCTGGGCCACTCCGAGTCGATGCACGGACTGAGCAACGATTTCGAACTGATCGGACGCACTGTCTACAGGAAGCGCACATGAGCGCTGTCGCCCAGGTCGCCACCGTCGTCCCCGCGCTGAGTCATTTCGACCCCGGCCGGGTCATGCCTGGCTTCGAGCACATGCGCCGGTTCTGGGACCCGACGCTGTCGCGTTACAACGTGAAGGTGCTGCCGGGCGAGTACTACATCAGCCGGCAGGACGAGATGATCTCCACCGTGCTCGGCTCGTGCGTGTCGGCCTGCATCTATGACCGGCGCCTGCGGCTGGGTGGCATGAACCACTTCATGTTGCCCGAGCCTACCGGCGAGCGCAGCGCCGAGCGCGACAGCTGGTCGGCCACCGTCGGCCGCGCCGCGCGCTACGGCAACGACGCGATGGAGCACCTGATCAACGCCCTGTTGAAGGCGGGCGGCCGGCGCGAGGACTGGGAAATCAAGATCTTCGGCGGCGGCAAGGTGCTGACCCAGATGACCGACGTGGGCCAGCGCAACATCGCCTTCGTCAAGCGCTACCTGGAAACCGAGGGGCTGCCAGTGGCGGCGTCCGACCTGGGCGACATCTATCCGCGCCAGGTGCAGTTCTTCCCGACCACCGGCAAGGCGCGCGTGCGCCAGATGCGCGGTCGCGACGAGGCGGCCCTGGTCGATCGCGAGAAGCAATACCTCAAGCAGTTGGCAAACGATCCGATAAAGGGAGAGGTCGAGCTGTTCTGAGCGGGGGCCCCTGTGGGGTCCAGGCGTGGCGCCGATGGCGCCGGAGCAGCCGATCGGTCGGCCGCAGTCGCGGCGCAGACAAGACGAAGTCGAGAGAGAACGGGCAATGGAAAAAGTGCGAGTCCTGGTGGTCGATGATTCCGCGCTGGTGCGGAAGCTGATGTCGACCATGCTCTCGAGCGATCCGCGCATCGAGGTGGTCGGCACCGCGCCGGACCCGCTGATCGCGCGCGAGAAGATCAAGCAGCTCAACCCCGACGTGCTCACGCTGGACGTGGAGATGCCGCGCATGGACGGCATCACCTTCCTAGAGAACCTGATGCGGCTGCGGCCGATGCCGGTGGTGATGGTGTCCTCGCTGACCGAGCAGGGCGCCGAGGTCACGCTGCGCGCGCTCGAGCTGGGCGCGGTGGATTTCTTCACCAAGCCGAACAGCGACCTGGCCAGCACGTTCTCCGACGGGGCGCAGGAGATCTGCGCCAAGGTCATCGCCGCCGCCGGCGCCAAGCCGCGCGTGCGCACCGAAGTGCGCAAGCTGGACGTTCCGCCGCGGCTCTCGGCCGATGCGGTGCTGCCGCGCGCCCAGGGCGCCGGTACCCGCGGCGGCAGCCCGCTGATCGCGATCGGCGCCTCCACCGGCGGCACCGAGGCGATCCGCGTGGTGCTGGAGCAGATGCCGCCGGATGCGCCGCCGGTACTGATCACCCAGCATATTCCGGCGGCCTTCAGCGGCCCCTTCGCGACCCGCATGGACCATTGCTCGGCGATGCGCGTGTGCGAAGCCCAGGATGGCCAGCCGATCCAGCCCGGCCACGCCTACATCGCGCCCGGCGGCCAGCATCTGCTGGTGATGTGGGACGGTGCCAAATATGTCTGCCGCTTGCATGACGGCCCGCCGGTGAACAGGCACAAGCCGAGCGTCGACGTGCTGTTCCGCTCCATGGCGGCCAGTGCCGGCGCCGCCACGGTCGCCGCGCTGCTCACCGGCATGGGTGACGACGGTGCGCGAGGCCTGCTCGAGCTCAGCCAGGCCGGTGCCCGCACCGTGGTGCAGGACGAGGCGACTTCGGTGGTGTGGGGCATGCCCGGCGCCGCCTGGAAACTCGGTGCGGCGCGCGAGGCGCTGCCGCTGGACGAAATCGCCGCGCGCCTGCTGCAGATGGCGCGCCAACCCCTCAAGAGCGCCGTCGGCGCATGATCGAGCCCAATCCCATGCAAGCCATCCTCCGCTTCTTCCAATCGCGCCTCGCCGTCGGCCTGCCGGCCAGCATCGTGGCTCTGCTGGTCAGCCTGTTCTGGCACCCGGCCTGGCTCGCGCCGCTGCTGGTGGTGCTGCTCACCGCGGTGTGGATCGTCGAGAGCCGCCGCGTGCCGCCGGCACCCGAGGTGGAAGCCGCGTCGCCGGCCCACGTCGAGCCGGTGCGCGAGGCGCTTGAAGACGTGCGCAGCGCCCTGGTCGACGAGCTCGGCCACGCCACCCGCGAGCTGCACCAGGCGATGGACCTGCTGCGCGACGCGGTGCTGGAGCTCGGCGGCGGCTTCGATGGCCTGTCGCGCAAGACCGGCCAGCAGCAGTCGCTGCTCAAGCAGATCATCGACGTGCAGAACGGCGAGGTGTCGGTGCAGGACTTTGCCGGCCGCACCTCCGACCTGCTGGAGCACTTCGTCGGCATGATCGTGCAGATGTCGCGCGAGAGCCTGCGCATCGTCTACCGCATCGACGGCATGGCCAAGGAGATGGACGCGGTGTTCGGCCTGCTGAAGAACGTCAACACCATCGCCGAGGAAACCAACCTGCTGGCGCTGAATGCGTCGATCGAGGCGGCGCGCGCCGGCGAGGCCGGTCGCGGCTTCGCGGTGGTCGCCGGCGAGATCCGCAACCTGGCCAGCCACTCCAACCAGTTCAACGACCAGATCGGCAGCCACGTCGAGCGTGCCCGCGGTGCGATGGAGCAGCTGCGCGGCCTGGTCGGAACGATGGCCTCGCAGGACCTCAACGTGGCGCTGTCGGCCAAGGGCGGCATCGACGCGATGATGAGCCACGTCACCGAGTCCGACGCGCGCACCAGCGCGGTGGCCGACCAGGTGGTGGAGATCAACCGCGGCCTGGGCAGCGACGTGTCCACCACGATCCGCTCGCTGCAGTTCGAGGACATCCTCAGCCAGCTGATCAACCAGACCCGCACCCGTCTGGTCGAGCTGCAGGAGGTGATCTCCGACAGCACCCGCGACATCGAGGACCTGGCCTGCGGCGGCGTGGAAGACGATGCGATCGCCCAGCGCGCCGAGCAGGTGCGCAGCCGGCTGGCGATCCAGCGCGAGAAGGCCCGCCTGCGTGCGCGCGGCCCGGCGCTGCAGAGCTCGATGGACGCCGGCGAAATCGAACTGTTCTGAGGTAATAGCCATGAGCCTGACCGTCCACCACGACAGCGAGAACGACAGCCTGACCCTGCAGCTGGGCGAGCGCTTCGACTTCTCCGTACATCGCGATTTCCACGACGCCTGCCTGGGTGCCCAGGTGCGCGCGCGCAGCTACATCGTCGACATGAGCGACGTCACCAGCATGGACAGCTCCGCGCTCGGCATGCTGCTGCTGCTGCGCGAGCACGCCGGCTCGGACAAGGCGGAGATCCGCATCGTCAATGCCGGCAGCGAGCTGCGCAACACGTTCAAGGTGGCCGGCTTCGACAAGCTGTTCGTGCTGCACTGAGATCGCTCCGGCGCTGGTGGCGTCGGGGCGGCTCTGGCATCGTACCGGGGCATCGCGGCCGGGGCAGGGAGGGCTTGCCGCCCGGCGACGCGTGTCCATGGAGGAACACGATGCCGTCAACCATCCGCAAGGCCGGCTTCGTGCTGGCCTTTGTTTTGGGCGCCGCCCGGGCGGCCACGCCGTTGCCCGACCCCATGCGCGTGCCGATCCGGCTGGAACATGGCCTGCCCACCACACAGGCGACGATCGGCGGCAAACCGGTGACGCTGTTCATCGATGTGGGCAACTACCAGGTGGTGGGCCTGAAGACCGACGTGCTTGCACGCTTGCCGGTGACCTTCACGGGCGACGCCGAATCGTGGCGCGACGCCAGTGGCCGGTTGTTCACCTCGCGCATCTTCCGTGCCACCGGCCTCGTCGCCGGACGACTCACGGCGACGCAGTTCGACGGCAACGAGCTGGTGGGGGACGCCGGCAAGGCGGGTTACCCCCAGGATGGTCTGATCGGGTTCGGCCTGCTCGGGCGATACCAGATGGTGTTCGACGAGTCGGGTGGCGAGCTGCGGCTCTATCCGGCATCGGCCGAAGGCGTGCTCGAGGCCGAGTGCGGCAGCGTCGGCGGCCCGCTGCGCCTGGAGAATGGCGTGATGGTGTCCGAGGTGCAGACCGGAAAGGGGCCGCTGCGGGTGCAGTGGGACACCGGTGCCGCTGCCGACGTGCTGCGTCCCTCGGCGATCGCCAGCCGGGTCGAGGACGCGGACCTGCTGCGTCGCTTTACCTTCCAGCGCTTCGAAGTGGCCGGTCAGCCGGCCGGTCCCTGGAAGTTCATGTTGCGCCAGTTCACGGCGCCGGACGTCGACGCGGTGCTGGGCAGCGGCTTCTTTGCCCGCCACGTGGTGTGCCTGGACCCGGTGCACGGGCGGGTGGCGTTCCGGCAAAAGAAAACGGGGGCCTGAGGCCCCCGTTTTCTGGCAGTGGGTTTGACTGGATCGTCTTACCAGGTGCGCACCGAGGCGATGCTCACCGTGTAGGTGGCCATGTCGGAGGAGTAGCGGAACAGGCGACCCAGGTCGAAATCGACCGACTGGCCCGGGGCGATGTTGGTGGTGCCGGCCGGCCAGCCCTTCTTCTCCTGGATCACGTTGCCGTTGGCGTCCTTCGCGGCAATGGTGATCTGGGCAGCAGCCGGCTCGGCGCAGTGGTTGACCACCTGGCCCTTCATCATCATGCGGGTGCCCATCCCGGCGCCGGAGGCGGCGACCTTGAAGTCCTGGATGGCGAAATCGGTCGGCGCGCAGGCGGCATGGGCAGCCAGCGGGGCCAGCAGCAGCACGGCGGAGGCGAGCAGGGTCTTCATGAGCAGGATTCCCTCGGGGATGGATGGAGACAGTTGCTGAGGGAATCGGCGCTGCGCGGGAAATCTTTAGCTCCCATCGCGCAACTTGTGTGATGTGGATCACATTTCGTGCGTGATGTGTTCGGCCTGCCCGCCGTGTTCCAGGAACCACAGTCCGGCGAACAGCTTGGGGTCGATCGAATAGCCTTCGGCCGCCCGGGCGAACAGCCAGGCGCCGGCCTCGGCCCTGGGCACCTCGTGGACGATGATGTCCTCGCTCTCGTCGCCGCCTCCGGGGCCGACCTTTTCCAGCTCCCAGGCGCGCGCGAAGGCGATCATCTCGGTGCTCATGCCCGAGGACGACGGGCCTTCGTGGATGAAATCCATCCGGCCGCAGCGGTAGCCGGTCTCCTCTTCCAGCTCGCGCGCTGCGGCGATCAGCGCGCCTTCGTCGGCCTGTTCGGCAAGGTCGCCGACCAGACCGGCCGGCATCTCGATGGTCCGCTGCAGGATCGGCACCCGGTATTGCTCGACGAACAGCACGCGGTCCTGGGGTGTCACCGCCAGGATGATCACCGCACCACCGGGGTTGTTGCGCTCCACGTACTCCCAGCGACCGCGCTGTCGCAGGGTCAGCCAACGGCCCTGGTAGAGGGTTTCCACGGGAGCGTGGGCGTCGGGTGGCGTCGGCAGGGTGTCGGGATTCATTCGCGCATGGTGCCCCGCGCCAGCGCTGCGCTCAACCACCGGCGCGCCTTCGCGGGAGGGGCTTCAGCGCCGACGCTTCCGCGGGCCGACGTCGGGGCTGAAGCCCCTCCCACGAGTTCCCTTTGACCGTGAAGCAGCCCGATACCGGCCGCCGGTGCGGCGCACTGGGAAAGCCTCAGTCGTCGGCCAGCGCGCGCAGGCGCGCACGGGTCAGCGGGCCGAAGCGCAGACGCTCGCACAGGGCATCGAGCGTGCCGGTGTCCACCGGTGCACGGCGCAAGCCGTCCACGTGGTCGGTCACCGGCGCGTCCAGTGCGATGCGGGTCAGCCGGCGGTACAGCCGTGCCATCTCTCCGTGCTCGCGCAACCGCGCGGCGCAACTGGTGGCGCCGCGCAGGCGCAGGAACGGCACCTCGTCGACCCGCTCCAGCAGCGCGTCCAGGCTGCCGAAGTGGGCCAGCAGCGCGGCGGCGGTCTTGGCGCCCACGCCGGGCACGCCGGGGATGTTGTCCACCGCGTCGCCGCACAGGGCGAGGTAGTCGGCCACCTGGTGCGGGTGCACGCCCAGCTTTTCGTGCACGCCGTCCGGGCCCCAGCGCAGATTGCGGGCGAAGTCCCATTGCCGGTCGTGCTCGCCGAGCAGCTGGCCGAAGTCCTTGTCGGCCGACACGATCACGCTGGGAATGCCGTGGCCGCGCAGGTGCCACAGCGCGCTGCCGATCAGGTCGTCGGCCTCGAAGCTGTGGTCGATCAGCACCGTCACGCCCAGCGCCGCGGTGACCTCGCGGCACAGCACGAACTGATGCTCCAGGTCCGGCGGCGGCAACTCCCGGTTGGCCTTGTAGGGTGGATAGATCGCGTTGCGGAACGAGCTGGTGAGCGAGGCGTCGAAGGCCACCGCGACACGCTCCGGTCGCGTCTTCTCCAGCAGTTCGCACAGGAACCGGGTGTAGCCGTGCACGGCGTTGACCGGGTGGCCGTCGACGTCGTGGAACTCGTCCGGCATCGAGTGCCATGCGCGGAACACGTAGAGGCTGCCGTCGACCAGATGTGCCGACGGATGGGCGGCAGACGCGCTCACACCGGGTCGCGCCATTCGCTGAGCAGGTCGTCCACCCTTGGCCGTTCGCGGTCGGGCACTTCGGCCTGCAGCGTGCCGATATGCACGAAGCCGACGACCTGCTCATGCTCGCCCAGCCCGAGCAGCGAGGCGACCTCGCTGTCGTAGGCGGTCCAGCCAGTGAGCCACTGAGCGCCGAAACCCAGCGCCTCGGCGCCCAGCAGCAGGTTGTAGGCCACGCAGCCGGCGCTGAGCTGCTGCTCCATCGGCGGCACGCTGCTGGTGGTGTCGATGCGGCAGACCACCACCAGCACCAGCGGCGCGAAGGTGTAGCGCGTGCGTTCCTTTTCGCGCTTGGCCTCGGACAGTTCCGGGTTGCGCGCGATCGCCCGCGAGGCCAGCCGTTCGCCGAAGCGCAGCTTGTGTTCGCCGCGCAGGGCGATCAGGCGGAACGGCACCAGCTTGCCGTGGTCCGGCACGCGCACGGCCGCTTCCAGCAGGGCATGCAGCGTGGTCGGGTCGGGTGCCGGGTCGACCAGCTGGCGCGACGGCGGCGAGTGGCGCCGGTGCAGCAGGGCGAGCGCGTCGGCAGGGGTGTCGGTCATGGCATCACTCGTGGGTATGGGGGAGGCTGAACGAGCCTGGCAGCAGTTCGGCCACGCTGACGCGCTGCACGCGCTCGCCCAGGTGGCCAAGCAGTACCGGCATCGCCTGGTCGCACAGCTCGGCCATCACCTGGCGGCAGGCGCCGCAGGGGCTGACCGGCGCCGGGGTGTCGGCGACCACGGCCAGCCCGGCAAAGTCGCCGGGTCGGCAGCCGGCGGCGATCGCGCTGAATAGCGCGGTGCGTTCGGCGCAGTTGCACAGGCCGTAGGCGGCGTTCTCCACGTTGCAGCCGCGGAAACGGCGTCCGTCGCGGGTCAGCACCACGGCGCCGACGCGAAAGCGCGAGTAGGGGGCGTAGGCAAGCAGGCGGGCGGCGCGGGCGTCTTGCAGCAGTTCGTCGACAGGCAGCTGGTCTGGATCCATCAGGGTCTCCGCGGTGACCCCGCCGGACGCCTCCGGGCAACCGGCGGCGGGCCAGTCTACTGCGCCCGGGGCGACCGGTTCATCCCTGCCGATCGGCATCCGCGGGCAGGGTCGCCAAGCGCCTGGCGCCGGACTACGATGCCCGGACCTTTCCCTGGGGGAGTGCACGATGCCGATCACCGTGGCCGCACTGCGCGAAACCGCCGCCGGCGAGCGCCGGGTGGCGATCACGCCGGAAATGGCGAAGAAGATGCACGGCCGCGGTTGGCGGGTGCTGCTCGAGCACGGCGCTGGTGCTGCGGCAGGCTTCCCCGATATGGCTTATCCGGAGGCGACGTTCGCCCCGGCGAACGAGGTCTGCGCCCAGGCCGATGTGCTGGCCTGCGTACTGCCGCCGACGGACGCCGCAGTGGCGGCGCTGCGCGAGCAGTCGGTGGTGGTCGGTCAGCTGCGTCCCTACGGCGCTGCCGCACGGCTGGCGGCGATGGGCGCGCGGCGACTCGCCGCGTTCGCGCTGGAGCTGCTGCCGCGGACCACGCGGGCCCAGGCGATGGACGTGCTCAGTTCGCAGGCAGCCGTGGCCGGCTACCGCGCGATGCTGATCGCCGCCGAAGCGGCGCCGAAGTTCTTCCCCATGCTCACCACGGCGGCCGGCACCATCCGTCCGTCGCGCGTGCTGGTGATCGGTGCGGGTGTCGCCGGCCTGCAGGCGATCGCCACCGCCCGCCGGCTCGGCGCGCAGACCGAGGGCTACGACGTGCGCCCGGAAACGCGCGAACAGGTGGAGTCGCTGGGAGCCAAGTTCCTCGACCTTGGCGTCAGTGCGGCCGGCAGCGGCGGCTATGCGCGCGAGCTTTCGGCCGAGGAGCGCGCGGCGCAGCAGCAGGCCCTGGCCGACCACCTGAAGAACATCGACGTGGTCGTTACCACGGCGGCGGTACCCGGGCGCCCGGCGCCGAAGATCATCAGTGCGGCGATGGTGGCGGGCATGAAGCCCAGCGCCCTGATCGTCGACCTCGCTGCCGAGGGCGGCGGCAACTGCGAGCTGACCCGGCCGGGCGAGCGGGTGGAGCAGGGCGGGGTGGTCATCCTCGGCCCGCTGAACCTGCCGGCCGGCGCGCCGCTGCACGCTTCGGAGATGTACGCCCGCAACGTGTTCAACTTCCTCGAGCTGCTGGTGCGCGACGGCGAACTCGCGCCCGACTACGAGGACGAGCTGGTCGCCAAGAGCTGTGTGACACGCGACGGCCAGGCCCACTTCGGCGGCTGAGCCGCCGGCGGCCGCTCAGAACGGGTGGTGCCGGCCCCCTGCTCCAGGAGGTGGCGGGGGAGGGGGCGGCGGGGGCATGCCCCCGTGCCGCATGCCGCCATGGCGCATGTGGTCGATCCACTGCTGTCGCTGCTCGATCGAGAGCGAGCGCCACTGGCGCAACAGCGCCTCGCGCCGATCCGGCGGCATCGCCTGGAACTGGCGGAACGCGTCGTGCAGCTCGCGCCGCTGCTGCGGCGGAAGTTCGTGGAACTTGCGCATGTTCTCGCGGGCCAGTCGGCGCTCCTCCGGCGTCATGGCCTGCCAGCGGGCGATCCGTTCGCGGATCTTTTCCCGCTGTTGCGGCGGCAGCGCCAGCCAGTGCTCGCTCTTCTCCAGCATGTGCGCCTGCTTGCGCGGAGGCAGCGTGTTCCAGTCCTTGTGCAGGGGAGCGAGCAGCTCGCGCTGTGCCGGCGACAGGCTCTGCCACGGCCGCGGCGCCGGCGCAGCCGTGCGCAGGATATCGGGTACCCCCTGGGGAGAGGAGTCCTGCGCGTACAGCGCCGACGGCCCGGCGGCCAGCAGCAGGCCGAAGGCGAGGATCAGGCGCACAGCGGGGGAGCGGGAGGCGTGCATGGCTCAGCGCCGGGTGGTGGCAGGCGGGTCGTTGGCGGCCAGCCAGCCGTAGAAGTCGAGGTTCTGGTAAAGCGCGGGATCGGCGCTGTCGGCATCCGGCGGCAGCTCGCCGTCGTCCGGTGCCCGTGCCGCGGCGGCAGCGACCATGGTCGCCGGGGCGCCAGCCGGTACCGGATGGCGTGGCGACCAGACCATCAGCGCGGCCAGCGCGACCGCGGCAAAGGCGCCAGCCGGCAGCAGAAGCAGGCGGACTGCTCGGTGTGCGGGTGTTGCCGTCTGCAATGCATCCCGCCGTGCGGCGCGGAGGCGATCGGCCATGGCCGGGTCCAACGAGTGGCTGGCCTGCCGGAACAGCGCACGGGCACGTTGTTCGATGCGATCGTCGGGCGAGTTCATCGCCAGTCCTCCAGTTGGTCGCGCAGGTGGTGCATGGCGCGCGACAGATGGGTTTTCACGCTGCCCTCGGAGCAGCCCATGGCGCGGGCGGTCTCGGCGACGTCCAGCCCTTCCAGCACGCGCAGCATGAACGCTTCGCGCTGGCGTTGCGGCAGCCTGCGCACCGCTTCGGCCATGTCCCGGTAGGACTGCGCGTCCTGCAGCCGGTCCAGCGGCCCCGGCGCGCGGTCGGCCGGTTCCCACGCAGGCAGTTCCTCGCCATCGCCGTCGCGGCCGCCACCGAGCCAGCCGACCACGATCGATCGCACCTTGCGACGACGCTGCAGATCCACGATGCGCCGCCGCAGGATGCCCCAGAACAGCGGGGCCCACTCGCCGGGGGGCTTGTCCCGGTAATGCCGCACCAACCGCAGCATGGCGTCCTGTACCGCGTCGAAGGCGTCCTCGCGGTGGCCCAGCTGCAGCTCGGCCATGCGGAAGGCGCGACGTTCGACCTGGGCCAGGAAGGCGTCCAGCGAGGCAGGTACGGCACGGGCGTCGTTACCGTCGACCAGCAGGTCGTCGGCCAAGGGCTGGGCGAGGCTGCTCATCGCTTCGGCGTCCACGGGTCCCGGCAATTCATCGTCCGGCTCCATCGGTTCGGTCTCCCCGCTCAACGCGGCACGCTCGCACACGTTGACGGCCGCCCGTATGATGCCCGAACCACATCGTGCTGGCGGGGAGGGGTCATGATCGACGGTTTCCTGGCGCTGTACATCTTCATGCTGGCCGCGTTCACCGGCTACGAGATCATCGCCCGGGTGCCGGTGATCCTGCACACGCCGCTGATGTCGGGGTCCAATTTCGTCCACGGCATTGTGCTGGTCGGCGCGATGATCGCGCTAGGACATGCCGATTCGACGCTGGGTATCGCGATCGGATTCATCGGCGTGCTGCTCGGCGCGGGCAATGCCGCCGGGGGCTACGTGGTGACCGAGCGCATGCTGGAGATGTTCAAGTCCAGCAAGCCCGGCGGCGGCAAGCCGGGAGGCCACTGATGAGCTGGCTCCCCACCCTGATCAAGGCCTGCTATTTCCTGGCCGCGCTGCTGTTCATCCTCGGCCTGAAGCGGATGAGTTCGCCGCGCACCGCGCGCGGCGGCATCGTCTGGGCCGGCTACGGCATGTTGCTGGCGGTGCTCATCACGTTTGCCCTGCCGGGCCTGCATCATCGCGGGCTGATCGGCGTTGCGGTGCTGCTGGGAGTGTCGGCCGCCTGGTGGACCGGTCGTCGCGTGGCGATGACCGACATGCCGCAGATGGTGGCGCTGTACAACGGCATGGGCGGCGGCGCCGCGGCGGCGATCGGCGCGTCCGAGCTGGTCGGCTTCGCCGGCAGTGCTGTGGTGCTGCTGGACGGGGCCAAGTTCGCCGCCGATCCGACCGTGGCGCCGGACACGGCCCAGCTTGCGCTGGGCGTGATCGGCGCGCTGATCGGTGCGGTGAGTTTCTCCGGCTCGCTGATCGCCTTCGCCAAGCTGCAGGGGTGGCTGGACAAGCGTTTCGTGTTCCCCGGCCAGCGCGCGGTCAACCTGCTGATCCTGCTGGCGGCGCTGGTCTGCGGCGGGATGCTGATCGCCGGGCAGCTGACGATGCCGCTGATCGTGGCGTTCTTCGTGCTGGCCTTGCTGTTCGGGCTGATGATGACGCTGCCGATCGGTGGCGCCGACATGCCGGTGGTGATTTCGCTGTACAACGCCTTCACCGGCCTGGCGGTGGCCTTCGAAGGCTTCGTGCTGCAGAACGAGGCGATGATCATCGCCGGCACCGTGGTCGGTGCGGCCGGTACCCTGCTCACCCAGCTGATGGCCAAGGCGATGAACCGCTCGATCGGCAACGTGCTTTTCGGCAGCTTCGGTGCGGCGGCGGGCGGCGAGGCCCAGGCGATCGCCGGCAGCCAGAAGCCGATCGAGGCCAGCGACGTGGCGGTGATGATGGCCTACGCCGAGCGCGTGGTGATCGTGCCCGGCTACGGCATGGCCGTGGCCCAGGCGCAGCACAAGGTGTGGGAGTTCGCCCGGCTGCTGATCGAGCGCGGGGTGAAGGTGAAGTTCGCGATCCATCCGGTGGCCGGCCGCATGCCGGGTCACATGAACGTGCTGCTGGCCGAGGCCGGCGTGCCGTACGACCTGATCGCCGACATGGACGACATCAACCCTGAGTTCCCCAATACCGACGTGGCGCTGGTGATCGGCGCCAACGACGTGGTCAATCCGGTGGCCAAGACCGATCCGGCTTCGCCGATCTACGGCATGCCGATCCTCGATGTGGCGGCGGCGAAGAACGTCATCGTGATCAAGCGCGGCAAAGGCACTGGCTTTGCCGGCATCGAGAACGCCCTGTTCTACGCCGACAATGCCCGCATGCTCTATGGCGACGGGCAGGCGGCGGCGGGCGAGCTGGTGGCGGCGCTCAAGACGCTGGACGGCTGAGCCGGCGCGCGGTCAGTGCGGCCACGGCCGCGCCCGCGACGAACCAGATCCACTGCCAGTGGGGTGTGCCCAGCCCGGCCAGCGACCACAGCATGGCCGGGCCGGCGGTGCGCATGGTCTCGGTCAGGCCCAGGCCCAGTGAGCCCGCCAGCTGCAGGCTCGCGATCAGCACGTTTGCATAGACCGCCGCGAGCAGTGTGGCTGCGGCAGCAAGCCACGGTGCTGCCCGGCGTCGGGGGCTGATCCAGCGAGCGATGGTCCAGCCGAGCACGGCACCGACCGGGATGGCGAGCCAGGCCGTGGCGCCCTGCCGATAGGCGACGGGCAGCATCCACACGGCGCCGGCGGCAAGGCCGAGCATGGCGGCACTGATCAGCGAGAGCACGAACGACATGAAGCGGTACAGCCGCTTCATGGGGCGAGGGTTTGGGCCGGACGGGACATCGGGATCAGGTTTCCGCGCAAAGCGCCCATGATAACGCGGGCTCGTGGTGGCCTGGCGCGGGGTTGATTCGGACGAGGGGAGACCTGATCTGCTGCGGGGCGTCATAATGGCGGCCCCGAACATGCGTCCTCGGCGCATGGATCTCACCACGGAACAAGCATGAGCGGTTTCAGTCTGAGCAGCGAACCTTTCACCCTCGAGCGGGATTGCCCGGCCGTCATGGTGCCGCAGGGGGAGACCGTGGTGCTGCCAGCGGGCCAGGTCGGCTACATCACCCAGGCCCTGGGTGGGAGCTTTACCGTGTACGTCGAGGGCAACCTGTTCCGGATTGCCGGCAGCGATGCAGATGCGCTGGGCAAGGAGCCGCCGCCGGCGATCGAGCTGGCCGACGGCGCTGGCGACGCCGAGGTCGAGAAGCTGGTGTGGGAGCAGCTGCGCACCGTGTTCGACCCGGAGATCCCGGTCAACGTGGTGGAACTGGGACTGGTCTACGACGTCAGCATGGAAGGCACCGAAGACGGCCAGCGCAAGGTCTACGTGAAGATGACCCTGACCGCGCCGGGCTGTGGCATGGGCGATATCCTGGTCGACGACGTTCGTACCAAGCTCGAACTCATCCCCACCATCGCCCAGGCGGATGTCGATCTCGTGTTCGATCCGCCGTGGAACCACTCGATGATGTCCGAGATCGCCAAACTCGAGACCGGGATGCTCTGATCCCTCCGCGGGTGACGGGGGCGGGTGGCGCGTGATGTCGTCCGGGGTGTTTCCCGTGCCGGGGGCGTGGCTGCAATCCGTGGCCGCCCAGCTCCCCCTCACGCGTGAAGAGGGTCACACCCCCTAGGAATAATTCCCCTTGTTTCGCAATTTCTTGCCACCTATCGTCGTGGCATCCGTTGGCGGGGAGGTTGACGGATGATCCTGTGGAGGCACTGGGAATCTCCCACCTCATCGTGATGGTCCACGCGCCGCCCTGACAGGATGTCACGGGGGGGAGGCGGCCTTCGGACCGGCAGGCATCGCTAAGCAAACCGACGAAATCCAAAGCCGCCGTCGTGCGGCTATCCATAAATGGGGCTTATGTGGCCGCATAAGGCGAGTGCGCCCCGATTAATGTCAAGGAGTAAGCAATGCGCAGCAATCTCCGCTTGAAGGTCCTCGTTGCCGCGATCGGCATGGCATCGGCGTCCATCGCCACCGCCGCCACCACCCACAGCGTTCATGGGCAGAGCCTGGCCGCCGTGCCGGCCGCTTCGCTGTCGGCGCACTTCGGCCTCGGGGCGAACAGCGCCCTGGTCGCACGCAGTTCGGTGCCGCTCGGCCTGGGGCGCCATGTGGTGCGCCAGCAGCAGTTCTATCGCGGCGTGCCGGTGTATGGCCGCAGCGTGGCCGTGGTCGAGGATGCCGGTGGCAACGCGCTGCGCGCGACCGGCGAGCTGGCGCAGAACCTCGACTCCGACCTGGTCTCGGTCTCACCGAAGCTGAGTGCAGCCAAGGCGCTCAATACGCTGAAGTCGCATGCGCACACCAGCCTTGTGGGCGGCAACACCATCAGCAACCAGCAATCCGACCTGTTCGTCTATCCGCAGGACAACGGTCCGGCACGCCTGGTCTACCGCACGTCGTACGTGGCGCATGAAAACGGCCAGGTCTCGCGCCCCACCGCCATCATCGATGCCAACACGGGCGAAGTGATCCAGAGCTGGAACGGCCTGACCTACGCCTCGGCCACCGGTCCCGGCGGCAACCAGAAGACCGGTCTGTACACCTACGGCACGGACTACGCCGCGCTGGACGTGACCCAGTCGGGCAGCACCTGCACGCTGAACAACAGCAATGTGGTGACCTACAACCTCAATCACGGCACCAGCGGCGGATCCATCGTCAGCTTCACCTGCCCGAACAGCAACACCGACGCGATCAACGGCGCCTACTCGCCGGTGAACGACGCCCACCACTTCGGTGGCGTGGTGCACGACATGTACGTGGCCTACACCGGTGCGGCGCCGCTCAACATCAAGCTGCGCATGAACGTGCACTACAAGAGCAACTACGAGAACGCGTTCTGGGACGGCACCGCGATGTACTTCGGCGACGGTGCCAGCACGTTCTACCCGCTGGTGTCGCTGGACGTGACCAGTCACGAGATCAGCCACGGCTACACCGAGCAGAACTCCGGCCTGCAGTACTCGGGCCAGTCCGGCGGCATGAACGAGGCGTACTCGGACATCGCCGGCGAAGCGGCCGAGTTCTATGACCGCGGCGCGGCCGATTTCCTGGTTGGAGCGGACATCGTCAAGACCAGCGCGGGCATCGGCAACGCGCTGCGCTACATGTGCAACCCGCCGCAGGACGGTGGCTCGATCGACAATGCGGCCGACTACACCTCCAGTCTCGATGTGCACTACAGCTCGGGCGTCTACAACAAGGCGTTCTGCCTGCTGGCCAAGACCGGCGGCTGGGACGTGAAGAAGGCCTTCCAGGTGTTCGCGCTGGCCAACAAGTCGTACTGGACGGCGACCTCGACCTTCAATTCCGGCGCCTGCGGCGTGGAATCGGCGGCCACCGATCTGGGCTACAACGCCAACGACGTGATCACCGCGTTCAACGGCGTGGGTGTGACCTGCCCGGGCACGGGCGGCGGCGGTGGTGGCGGCGGTGGTTCGACCGCCCTGCAGAATGGCGTCGCGGTGACGGGGCAGTCGGCTGCCTCGGGCGCGGACCTCAACTACACCGTGGCGATTCCGTCCGGCGCCACCAACCTGGTGATCACGATCTCCGGTGGCAGCGGCGACGCCGACCTGTACACGAAGTATGGCTCGGTACCGACCTCGACCAGCTACGACTGCCGCCCGTACAAGACCGGCAACAGCGAGAGCTGCACCTACGCGACGACCCAGGCCGGCACGTACTACGTCCGCCTGCACGGCTACGCGGCATTCTCCAATGTCACCGTCAAGGCGACCTGGAGCACCGGCGGCGGTGGTGGTGGCGGCAGCAATGTGCTGCAGAACGGTGTGCCGGTGACCGGCCTGTCCGGCTCGAAGAACACCAAGCTGTACTACACGGTGCAGATCCCGGCCGGTGCCAAGAACCTGGCCATCACCACCTCTGGCGGTTCGGGTGACGAGGATCTGTATGTGAAGTTCGGTTCCACGCCGACCACCAGCAGCTACGACTGCCGTCCGTACATCGCGGGCAACAGCGAGAGCTGCACCGTGGCGTCGCCCTCCACGGGCACGTACTACATCATGCTCAACGGCTACAGCGCGTTCTCCGGTGTCACGTTGAAGGCGACCTGGAACTGATTGCCGCGACAGACGGGGCGGAGTCCCCGCTGGATTGACCCGAAGGCCCGGTCAGGATGACCGGGCCTTTTTTTGTCCGCTCGACGCCAGCCTGGCGGCCCCGCCGGGTCCCGGGCGCGCCGGGGTGTCGGCGCGACAGACTCCGGGGAGTCCTCGACTCGCGTGCGTCATCGGTGGGCAGGTGCGGATTCAAGCGAGGTTTTCCACTTGCTTTTCGCCGGTCAGGGGAGCCGATAGTCAGCATCTCATTCGCATTTAATTGCGAATGCGCAAAATGCGCCTATTGCAAGTAACTGTCTGAATTGGTTTTCGAAATTACTTGCGAATATTTTGAGAAGTCGCGCACTACCCCACAGGAAAAATTCCAATTGTCTCCCCTCATGGCGAGCGCCTAATGTCGGGTGATTCGCCTTCCGAACGGGGGGCGAATGGTTTCTTTCAAGCTGACACGCGGGGCGGCGCGCCAAGGTGCACGGGGCGCGCCGGGCCTGACAGGACGTCATATGGCCGGGCTTTGAACGAGACGGTTGGGCAAATCCATGAATTGATTGGCTGCATGGCGCAGCGATTAAACACCGCGGTCATTCGATCGTGGCGGGGATTGTTTGTCCTGAATAATTCAATTGGGGAGTGACATGCTTAATACGCAGAAAAATCGTTTGCTGAAAACCGCAATTACCTGTGCGCTTTTCGGCCTGGCTGGCAGCGCCGCCGTCGCCCATGCCAATGGGCAGCAGGTCGGTAATCCGTACGCGCCCGCCTATGGCCACCACTACCGCCACGGCGCCGTGCCGACCCGCGAGGCGCACTCCCGGATGAAGCAGTTCGCCGCGGCCCACGCGGCCAATGCCGCCACGACGGCGGCGACCGGCACCGAGACGCTGAGCTACGGTGGTGGCGTCGACGGCATCGGTGTCACCAGTGGCACCCCGAAGGTGTACCTGGTCGTCTACGGCAGCCAGTGGGGCACCTCCGGTACCGACGCCAACGGCAACATGACCCTGTCGGGCGACTCGATCGGCGCCGTGCCGTACCTGGAGAAGCTGTTCAAGGGCCTGGGTACCGGCGGCGAGCTGTGGTCGGGCACCATGACCCAGTACTGCGATGGTCCCACGGTCTCCAACGGCGCCACCTCCTGTCCGTCGGGCGCCCCGCACATCGGTTACCCGACCGGTGGCGCCTTTGCCGGCATCTGGTACGACAATTCGGTGTCCTCGCCGAGCAATGCCACCGCCGCGCAGCTCGCCCAGGAGGCGATCAAGGCCGCCGCACATTTCGGCAACACCACGGCGGCGTCCAATCGCTACGTGCAGTACGTGATCCTGTCCCCGACCGGTACCCATCCGGACGGCTTCAACACGTCCAGCGGCCAGTTCTGCGCATGGCATGACTACAACGGTGATGCGGGCGTGTCCTCGTCCTATGGCGATATCGCCTTCACCAACATGCCCTACGTCTACGACATGGGCACCAGCTGCGGCACCGGGTCGGTGAACGGCAGCTCCGCCGGCAAGCTCGACGGCTTCTCGATCGTGGAAGGCCACGAGTATGCCGAGACGGTCACCGACCAGAACCCGGCCGGCGGCTGGACCAACCACACCGGCAGCTCCTACAACGGCCAGGAGAACGGTGACGAGTGCGCCTGGATCTCCTCCGGCCAGGGCGCCACCGCCAACGTGACCATGGGTACCGGCACGTTCCCGATGCAGTCCACCTGGTCGAACGACACCAACGAGTGCGACCTGTCGCATCCGATCGTGTCGGGCGGCACCACCAACAACCCGCCGGTCGCCAACTTCAGCGACACCATCAGCGGCCTGACCGTCAACTTCACCGACAGCTCCACCGACAGCGACGGCAGCATCTCGTCGCGCTCGTGGAACTTCGGCGACGGCAGCACCTCGACGGCGGCCAACCCGAGCCACACCTATTCCGCCGCCGGCACCTACAGCGTCTCGCTGACGGTGACCGACAATGGCGGTGCCACCAACACCAAGACGGCGTCGGTGACGGTGAGCAGCTCCGGCGGCGGTGGCGGCAACGTGCTGCAGAACGGCGTGCCGATCACCGGCCAGTCCGGTGCCCAGGGTGCGCAGCTGTTCTACACCGTGACCGTCCCGGCCGGCGCCAGCAACCTGGTGATCTCCGAGTCCGGCGGCACCGGCGATGCCGACCTGTACACCAAGTTCGGCTCCGCTCCGACCCTGTCCAGCTACGACTGCCGTCCCTACATCACCGGCAACAACGAGAGCTGCACGGTGGCCTCGCCGCAGGCGGGTACCTACTACGTGATGCTGAACGGCTATGCGGCGTTCTCGGGCGTCACCGTCAAGGCGACCTGGAGCACCAGCAGCGGTGGTGGCGGTGGTGGCAACGTGCTGCAGAACGGCGTGGCGGCCACGGGTCTGAGCGCCACCAAGGGCAATTCCGTGGCGTACACCATGGTGGTGCCGGCCGGTGCGACCAACCTGAGCTTCAAGATCGCCGGCAGCACCGGTGATGCCGACTTGTACGTGAAGTTCGGCTCCGCACCGACGACCTCGAGCTACGACTGCCGGCCGTACCTGGTTGGCGATAACGAGACCTGCAACATCTCGAACGTGCAGGCCGGTACGTACTACGTGATGGTCCGGGCCTACGCGACCTACTCGGGCGTCAGCCTGACCGGCAGCTACACCCCGTAATCGATTCATGCAGTGGAACGACGACTCCCGGCCCGAAAGGGCCGGGAGTTTTTTTGTGCCTTCCCCGAGTGGCCGCTCTGGTACGCCCGTTCCGGGTGATGTGACCGCCGGGGCGCATCGAAGGGTCTTTGGATCACGTTTTGCCCAAGGTTCTGCCAACTACCGCGCCATGGTTGCAGCGGGCGAGGGCATCTTCCGTGACGGGTGGATGGTGGTCGTTTATCTGTACGGAGCCATGCCGGTATTTACTGGCGATTCTGGTTATTCGGATTCACATAAATGAATCGCAATGGACCGCAATATCTTTCGATTATCAGAAGGGTCGGGTATTCCGGATTTCGTGCGTTATGCCAAATGACCTCAAGGTATTTGTCGGTATGCGCGATGAATAATCGAACGAGGATGATGATCGAACGGTAATGCGGTGTTTTCTATTTGATTTTCGTCATTTGGGATGGAATGCAGGAATTAGTCCTATTGACGCTTTCCAAAGAATAAACCTAACGTCGATGACGTCCTTGGCGAAATCGCCAATGGATGATCCTTGCCCCATGCGGACCCCTGTCTGTCCGTGACGGGAGCGTCGGTTCCAGGCCAGCTTCGCGAGCGGCATGCCATGTGACCGGCAGGATCGCTTCAACCAACCCGTTCCCTGTCGCCGCAGCGGCGACGATCCCAAGCCATGGGGCCTAACGGCCGCATCAGGTTGCTGCATCCCAAATTCAGGTCAGGAGACCAATCACATGCCCAGCCCGATTCGTTCCAAATCGATCGCGATCGCCATTGCCCTCGCCATGAGCCCATTCGCCGCGGGAATGGCGGCGGCGGCCGGCACATCCATGTCGCACCTCGCAGGTCCGATGTCGTTGCATCCCGGCGATACCGTCATTGGTGCCGTCCCTGCCTCGCAGCCGATGCATATCGAGGTGGCGCTGAAATTGCGCAACCCGGGTCAGCTGCACGCATTCATCGCCCAGACCCACGCCTTCGGCGTGATGGCGACGCGGCCAGTGATGAGCCGTGCGCAGTTCCGCAGCCAGCATTCACCCACCGACACGCAGGCGCAGGCGGTCGCCGCGTATCTGACCAAGGCGGGTTTCACCCACGTGAACATCGCCTCCAACAACATGCTCGTGTCCGGCGATGCGACCGCCGACGTGGTCAAGGCGGCCTTCAACACCAGCTTCGAGCGGGTGCGCACGCGCCACGGCCGCGAAGGCTTCATCAACACCGGCGACGTCAGTATCCCGAATGCGCTGAAGAACAGCGTGCTGTCAGTGATCGGCCTGCAGAACGCCCGCGTGCCGCACACCTTCGTGCAGTACTCGATGCAGTCCGGTCTGCAGCCGCAGGCGGTGACCGGCCACAACCCGACCGAGTTCGCCTCGATCTATGGCGGCAGCGGTGCGCCGACGGCCTCGGGCGTGACCGTCGGCATCATCACCCAGGGCAAGCTCAACCAGGTCGTCACCGACCTGAACACCTTCACCTCGAACAATGGCCTGCCCACCGTCAGCACCACCACGGTGAACACCAACGGCACCAGTACGGACACCTCGGGCCTGGGCGAGTGGGACCTGGACAGCCAGGACATCGTCGGCATGGCCGGCGGGCAGATCGGCGGGCTGATCTTCTACAACATCCCCACGCTGTCCAACGCCAATCTCACCGCCGACATCAACAAGGTGGTGTCGGACAACGCGGTGAAGATCATCAACGTGTCGCTGGGCGAGTGCGAGACCAGTGCCCAGGGCGACGGTTCCGCGGCGGCGCAGGATCAAGCCTTCCAGCAGGCAGTGGCGCAGGGCCAGACCTTCTCGGTCTCCACCGGCGACTCCGGCGCGGACGAGTGCGGCAATGGCGGCACCACCCCGAGCTGGCCGGCGGCCTCGCAGTACGTGATCGCCGTGGCCGGCACCAAGCTCGATGCCTCCACCACCACCTGGAACAGCGAAGTGGTGTGGAACGAGCTGAGCATCAACGAGGGCGCCACCGGTGGCAGCGAGAGCACCTTCGAGCCGAAGCCGAGCTGGCAGACGTTGTGGTCGGGCACGCACCGCGGCGTGGCCGACGTGGCGTTCGACGGCGATCCGCAGTCCGGCTCCAAGGTGATCGTGCAGGGCGCCACCCAGCAGATCGGCGGCACCAGCCTGGCGGCACCGCTGTTCGCCGGCTTCTGGGCCCGCGTGATCGCCGCCAAGGGCAGCAGCGTGGGCTTCGCCGGTCCGATCATCTACGGCCTGCCGGCGAGCGACTTCCATGACGTCACCTCGGGCAACAACAGCGGTGAAAGCGCCGGTCCCGGCTACGACCTGGCCAGCGGTCGCGGCAGCATCATCATGGCCAGCGCGATCAACGACATCGCCGGCGGTGGCGGCGGCACCAACAACCCGCCGGTGGCGAACTTCAGCGACAGCATCAACGGTCTCACCGTCAGCTTCACCGACAGCTCCACCGACAGCGACGGCAGCATCGCGTCGCGTTCGTGGAACTTCGGCGACGGTAGCACCTCGACCGCGACCAACCCGAGCCATACCTACGCGGCGGCGGGCACCTACAGCGTTTCGCTGACGGTGACCGACAACGATGGCGCCACCAACACCAAGACCCAGTCCGTGACGGTAAGCGGCTCCGGCGGTGGCGGCAGCCAGCTGCTGGGCAACACCGGGTTCGAGACCGGCTCCGCGGCGCCGTGGACGACGACCAGCGGTGTGATCAACAACAACAGTGCCGAGCCGCCGCACGCCGGTTCCTGGGATGCCTGGCTCGACGGCTACGGCTCCAGCCACACCGACCGCGTCGCGCAGACCGTTAGCATCCCGAGCGGCAAGAGCTCGGCCACGCTGAAGTACTACCTGCACATCGATACGTCGGAGACCACCTCCACGTCCAAGTACGACAAGCTGAAGGTGCAGGTCTTCAACACGTCGGGCACCCTGCTGCACACCTACGCCACGTTCTCCAACCTGAACGCGGCCGGTGGCTACAGCGTGCATACCGCCAACCTGTCCAACTACATCGGGCAGACCGTGGTGATTCGTTTCACCGGCACGGAAGACTCCTCGCTGCAGACCTCGTTCGTGCTGGACGACATCACCCTGACGGTGCAGTAAGACCCCGGGTCGCTGCACGGATGCGGCGACCGGAAACGCGAAGGCCCGGCGCTCGCGCGCCGGGCCTTCTTTCATGTCGGCGTACGGTGGGCGATCAGGCTTGTTCGAAGCGATTGGCCTCGCGGTTCTTGCGCACCTTGGCCGGATCCCACACGCGACCGTTCATGGTGATGTAGACGCCGTCCGGCAGGGTCTGCACCGCGGCCACTGCGCAGCCGATGTTGAACACCGCGTCCGAGCCCTGGAAGCGGGCCGGGTTGAGTGCGCCGGTGAGCACGATCACCTTGCCGGGGATGCCGGCCAGCACCTTGGCGGTCTCCACCATGGTGTCGGTGCCGTGGGTGACCAGCACGTGGCGATGCGGCTGCGCCTCGATGGTGGAGCGGATCAGCGCGCGGTCCTCGTCGGTGACGTGCAGGCTGTCCTTGCGCAGGATCGGGATCACGTCGTACTGGAACGCCACGCCGAGCTGGCCGAGGATCTCGCCGATCTGCGGCGCGCCGATCTTGTAGTCCGACTTGTCGTCGAAATAGATCTTGTCGATGGTGCCGCCGGTGGTGACGATGGACAGATGCTGCATGCTGGCTGCGCCGAAGGAGGAAAGGCGGCCATTTTAGCCGCGACCGGCCGACAACCCCAGCGTGCCCCGGCAGGTGTCAGTCAGCGAGCAGTCGCGCGGTGTCCGCATGGTCGGGCCAACGCAGACGGTCGAGCCCGAGCTGGACGAAGCGGCGCAGTGCGGCGCCAGGCCGGGTGTCTCCCCTGGCGGCGGCCCATCCGGCGTGGCGCGCAAGCAAGGCAGCGGCGGCGCACCGTGCAAGCGTGAAGGCCAGGCCGCGCGCGCCGGCTTCCAGGGCATCGCGGTGCCCGCCCTGGCGATCGAGGAAGGCGCTGGCGTCGTCCAGTGCAGTGCGGATGGCCCGGGCGCTGGCCGGATCGTCGTTCTCTCCCAGCCACTGCGAGACGGCGATGCGCAGCGCGCCCAGTCCCTCGCCGATACCGCGCAGCGTGTCCAGCGACAGCACGTTGGTGGTGCCCTCCCAGATGGCGTAGACCTGCGCGTCTCGCAGCAGCTGCGGCAGGCCGGTGTCCTCGACGTAGCCGGCACCGCCGAAGCATTCCAGCGCCTCCGAGCAGATCTTTACCGCCAGCTTGCCGGTCCACAGCTTGGCCAGCGGGGTCAGCAGGCGCAGCAGGGCTGGCTCGTGCGGCTCGGCCGCACCGTGTTCGACCCGCCCGAGCAGGTGCGCGACCTCGAAGGTGAGTGCGAAAGCCGCCTCGAACGAGGCCTGCAGGTCGGCCAGCGTGTGCGCATGCAGCGGCAGCTCGACCAGGCGGCGACCGAAGGCGCTGCGGCGCCGGGCGTAGTCGCGCGCCAGGGCGATCGCGCGCGCCATGCTGGCGACCGCGCACACGGCGTTCCAGGTACGCGTGACGTTGAGCATCGGGGCCACCTGGCGCACGCCGTGGGCCAGCTCGCCCACCGGCCAGGCCGGCAGTCCCTCCAGGTGGATCTCCGCGGTGGGCAGCTCGTGCGTGCCGAGCTTGTCCTTGAGGCGGTCGATCACCAGTTCGGGCCGGCGTCGCGTGCCGTCCATCGTCTCCACGTAGAACAGCGCCAAGGCACCGGCGCCCTCGCCGGCCCCCTCAGGTCGTGCCAGCGCCAGCGCGGCCTCGCCGACCACGGCGGAGCTGAACCACTTGCGGCCATGCAGGCGCCACTGGCCATCGGTGTCACGCCGCGCCACGGTGCCGGTGCGGCCGACGTCCGAGCCGCCGGCGGTCTCGGTCATCCACTGGCCGCTGAGCCAGAAGGTGGCCGGGTCGCGGCTGAGGAAGCGGGGCAGGGCGCGTTCGATCAGTTCGCGATTGCCGGAGGCTTTCAGCGCGGTCGCTGCGCCGTCGGTCATCGCCAGCGGGCAGGTATAGAACTCGCTGGCCACGTGGTAGAGGTAGACCCGGGCGAATTCCTCCAGCCGTGCGTGAGGCGAATCGGCATGGCCGGCGGCCAGTACTGCGTGGCGCGTGGTCAGGGCCGCGCCCTCCTGCCAGGCCGGAGTCAGCTCGATGCGGTCGACCCGGCGCCCCCAGCCATCCCAGCGGATCAGCTCCGGCTTGCGGCGCGTCGTCGTCGTGGTCCGCTCCCAGGCGGTCAGTGCGTAGTCGCCCAGCGCATCCAGGTCGGCGTCGAGCTCGGCGCGTCGATCCGCCGGCAAGGTACGGTCGAGCGTGGACCGCAACGTCCGATCATTGCGGAACGGGTGCGAGAGCACCGGCGCGTCCTGGAGAAAATCCATGGTCGGCTCCGTTCGGGAAACGGGGCGAGTATACGGATGCCGCGTGATCATGCTGGCGCGATGGGCGGCTGTCCGCCCGGGGTTTTCAATCGCTGGCGGTGCTGCCTCGTGCGCTGCGCCGTCGTACGCCGGCCCCGAGGCTGCCGATCAGCAGCAGGGTCAGGCCGATCTCGATGAGGGCCAGTACCCGCGTATCGGCCGAACTCCAGGCTTCGGAGATGCCGTGGCAGAAGTAGAACAGGCTGAGGATGCCCACCCACAGCAGCGCCCGTCGCACGTTGCGCAGAGCGGTCAACGGCAGCAGCAGCGGCAGCACCGTGATGGCCAGTACCAGCGCCGTGGAAAGCTGCGTCGGCGGCGCCAGCCAGCCGTGCCAGGCCAGTTGCAGCAGGATCAGCCCGGCCCAGGCGGCCATGCCGAGTCGGTAGACGGGGAGCATGCCTGCACGGACGGCGTTCATGCGTCCACCGCCAGCTTGCGCGCGGTGTCGGCCAGGCGCCGGCCCAGCGCGCGGGCGAGCTCGCGCTCGTGCTCGCTGATCGGTCGGTCGCCCTGCGGGCCGGCCACGTGGGTCGCGCCATAGGGCGAGCCGCCCGTGACGGTGGCGTTGAGTGCCGTTTCGGTGAACGGCAGGCCGAGCAGCAGCATGCCGTGGTGGAGCAGGGGCAGCGCCATGCTGAGCAGGGTCGACTCCTGCCCGCCGTGCATCGTGCTGGTAGAGGTGAACACCGCCGCCGGCTTGCCAACCAGCGTCCCGCTGGCCCATTCCGCGCCGGTGCCGTCGAGGAAGTATTTCAGCGGCGCGGCCATGTTGCCGAAGCGCGTCGGGCTGCCCAGCGCCAGGCCGGCGCACTCCAGCAGGTCCTCGCGCGTGGCGTAGGGCGCGCCTTCGTCCGGCTCCGGCGGCCGCGCCGTCTCGGTCACCGGAGCCACCGGCGGCACCTGGCGCAGTCGTGCCTGCATGCCCGGCACTTCCTCCACGCCGCGCGCGATCAGTCGCGCCAGCTGGGCGGTGTGGCCCGTGCGGCTGTAGTACAGGACGAGAATGGTGGAAGGCATCTGCTTGGGCGGTTCGTTGACGATCCGGTAGTGTACCGTCCGCTTCTGTCCTTCGTGCCGCGACGCGGCGCAGGTATCCGTCCGAGCAAGGGACCTCGATGGCCAAGCCGTTCAACCGCGACCGCATGCTCAGCTTCGCCCGCTTCATCTGGCAGCGCTTCGTCGACGACAAGTGCTTCGAGACGGCTGGCGCACTGTCCTACACCACGCTGGTGTCGCTGGTGCCGCTGATGGTGGCGGTGTTCGCCATGTTCTCGGTGTTCCCGGCCTTCGCCGGCGCGCGCGATGCGCTGATCTCGTTCGTGTTCAACAATTTCGTGCCGGCCGCGGGGGAGAAGTTGCAGCTGGCGCTGGCCAGCTTTGCCAACAATGCCAGCGGGCTGACCGGGATCAGCGTGCTGGTGATGCTGTTCAGCGCGCTGTCGATGATGGTCAGCATCGAGGATCGGCTGAACCGGATCTGGCGCGTCCATCGTGCGCGTCGCTGGGGGTCGCGGCTGCTGCTGTACTGGGCGGCGCTGACGCTGGGGCCGATCCTGGTGGTGGGCGGGCTGGCGGCCAGCTCCTACGTCACCGCGCTGCCGCTGCTGCAGCAGGCGGCGGGCCAGTTCGTGCCGAATGCCAGCCAGCGGCTGCTGGGGCTGCTGCCATTCGTGGTGACCTTCATCACGTTGTGGCTGATGTATGCGGTGATCCCCAACCGACCGGTGGTGCGACGCGACGCGGCGATCGGCGCGTTGCTCGGAGCGGTGCTTTTCGAGATCGCGCGCTGGGGCTTCACCCTGTTCGTGCGCAATGCGCAGACCTACCAGCAGATCTACGGCGCGCTGGCGGTGATTCCCACGTTCCTGCTGTGGATCTATCTGTCCTGGGTGATCGTGATCCTCGGTGCCTCGATCGCCGCCTCGATCAGTGCGTTCGAGTACCACCCGCCCGCGCATGCGCTGCCGGAAGGGTCGGAGTTTCTCGGCCTGCTGGTGGTGCTCAAGCATTTCGTCGAGGCCCAGCGTCGTGGCGGAGCGATCGATCCGGCGATCGTGCAGGCCGCCGAGCCCTACCTGCGCTCGACCCAGGTGGCCAGCTATTTCGACGACCTCCAGCGTGCCGACCTGATCCAGCGCAGCGAGGGCGGTGGCTGGCTGCTGTCCCGCAGCCTGGACACTACCGACCTGCTGCGCGTCTACGCCGGCACGCAGTATCGTCTGCCGCTGCGCCCGGCCGAGGAGGCGCAGACATTGGGTATCGTGCTGCCGACCGTGCTGCTCCAGTTGCTCGCCGCCGTGGCCGAGACCCTGCATGCGGCGCTCGGTACCCGGCTGGACCGGATCTATCCCCCGACCGCCGATCCGGCGGATGCCCCGAAGGAGTCCTCCCCATGAAGCTGTTTGCCCGTTGCGCCCTGCTGGTTGCCGTGGCCGTGGTCATGCCCGTGCAGGCCGCGATGCCGGCCAGGCCTGCGCTCAAGGTCACTACGCTCGACGGCACGCCCTACGACCTCGCGGCGCAGCGGGGGCACTGGGTGATCGTCAATTTCTGGGCGACCTGGTGCGTGCCGTGCATCAAGGAGATGCCCGATATCTCGCATTTCGTCAGCACCCACAAGAACGTCAGCGCGATCGGGCTGGCCTACGACGACAGCGCGCTGGCGGACATCAAGGCCTTCGTCGCCAAGCACCCGGTCAGCTACCCGATCGCCCAGGTCGGCCTGGACAACCCGCCGAAGGATTTCGACGAGCCGCGCGGCCTGCCCACCACGTACCTGATCGCGCCGGACGGCACGGTGGCCAAGCGGTTCGTCGGTCCGATCACCGGCGACGTGCTGGCGGCCGCGATCACCGACGCAAAGTAGTGGCTACCGCGCGCTTCCTGGTCAGCGGCCGGGTGCAGGGCGTGTTCTACCGCGCCAGCACCCGCGAGCAGGCGCTGGCGCTGGGCCTGGCCGGGATCGCGCGCAACCTGGCCGATGGCCGGGTGGAAGTGATCGCCTGCGGAGCGCCGGCGGCGATCGATGCGCTGGAGCAGTGGCTGCATTGCGGTCCGCCCGCCGCCCGGGTCGAACAGGTATGGCGGGAAGCCGACATCGAGTGGACCGGCAGCGGCTTCGCCACCGGCTGAGGCTCAGCGCGGCGGCGCAATCCAGAAGCCGGCATCGGCCAGCTTCTCCTGCCTGGGTTTGCCGCGCAGCTTCGGCAGCTTCACCTTGGTGTCGGGCACGCGCACGTCGGGCAACTGGTCGAGCAGGTGGCGCATCAGGGCCAGCCGTCCCTTCTTCTGGTCGTTGTAGTCGACCACGAACCACGGCGCGTGGGCGGCATGGGTGCGCGCCATCATCACGTCGCGCAGCCGACCGATCTCCGCGTACTTGGTGCGTGCCGCCAGGTCCACCGGCGACAGCTTCCAGCGCTTGAGCGGGTCGGCGGCGCGCTCGGCGAAGCGGGCTTCCTGTTCGACCTGGTCCACCGCCAGCCAGTACTTGAACAGCAGGATGCCGTTGTCGGCCAGCATGCGCTCGAACGCCGGACAGTCGTCGAGGAACTGCGCGTACTGCGCCTGCGTGCAGAAGCCCATCGCCGGCTCGACCACCGCGCGGTTGTACCAGCTGCGATCGAACAGCACGAGCTCGCCGGCGGCCGGCAGGTGCGCCACGTAACGCTGGAAATACCACTGCGTGACTTCGCGCTCGTTCGGCTTGGGCAGGGCGACCACGCGGTAGCCGCGGGTATCGAGCCGGTCGGTGATCGCCTTGATGGTGCCGCCCTTGCCGGCCGCATCGCGGCCTTCGAAGATCACCAGCAGGCGCTTGCCGCTCTTGCGCAGCCAGCGCTGCACCCCGGTCAGCTCGATCTGCAGGGCTTCCAACTGCTGCTCGTAGGCCTTGCGCTTCATGCGGTGTTCTCCGGCACGGTGGATCGGGCGAGGGTAGCGCGGCGCGGGCTTCCGGCGTCACCGCATCCGTCAACCGGCGTCGGTGAGCGCCTTGAGCTGGTCGGCCTGGTCCTCGCGCATCAGGGCGTCGACGAGTTCGTCCAGGTTGCCCTCCAGCACGTCCGGCAGCTGGTACAGGGTGAGGTTGATGCGGTGGTCGGTGATCCGGCCCTGCGGGAAGTTGTAGGTGCGGATGCGCTGGCTGCGGTCGCCGGAGCCGACCTGCAGTCGCCGCGATTCGGCCTCGGCGGCCGCCTGCTTGGCCCGCTCGGCGTCCAGCAGCTGGGCCTTCAGCCGCTTCATCGCCTTGTCGCGGTTGGCGTGCTGCGAGCGCTCGGTCTGGCACTCCACCACCAGCCCGGTCGGCAGGTGGGTGATGCGGATCGCCGAGTCGGTCTTGTTGACGTGCTGGCCACCGGCGCCGGAGGAGCGGAAGGTGTCCACCCTCAGGTCGGCCGGGTTGATCACGATGTCCTCGACCTCTTCCACGTCGGGGATGATCGCCACGGTGGCCGCCGAGGTGTGGATGCGGCCCTGCGACTCGGTGGCCGGCACGCGCTGCACCCGGTGCGTGCCCGACTCGTACTTCAGCCGCGAGAACGCGCCCTTGCCCTCGATCCGCGCCACGGCCTCCTTGTAGCCGCCATGCTCGCCCGGGTGCGCCGATTCGATCTCGGTGCGCCAGCCGCGGCGTTCGGCGTAGCGCAGGTACATCCGCAGGAGGTCGCCGGCGAAGATCGCCGCCTCGTCGCCGCCGGTGCCGGCGCGCACCTCCAGGAACAGGTTGCCCTCGTCGCGCGGATCGGTCGGCAGCAGCAGGATCTGCAGCTCGCCGTCGAGCTCGTCCAGCCGCCGCTCCAGCCGGGCCACGTCGTCGGCCGCCATCTCCTTCAGCTCCGGATCGGCCAGCATTGCGCGGCTCTCGGCGAGTTCGCGCCGGGCCTGGTCGTGCTCGCGCAGCGCGGCGGCGACCGGTTCCAGCTGGGCGTACTCGCGCGAGAGGGCGCGGAAGCGTTGGCTGTCGTTGATGACCTCGGGCTGGGCCAGCAGCAGGCCCACTTCCTCGTGGCGTTCGGCGAGGGCTTCGAGTTTGGCGCGGATGGAAGGAGTCATGGGCGGGGCGTCGGCAGAGGGCTGGGCGGGCGAACGGGCGTGGAGCCGGGCGTTCGCGCCGCTAATCCTCGCCGGCCTCGCGCTCCAGGCCGTACAGGCGTCCGGCCGCGTGCAGCAGGTCGAGGTCGCCGCTGAGAGCGGCCTCGCGCAGGGCGGCGCTGGGATGGTGCAGCAGCTTGTTGGTCAGGGTGTTGGCGAGGAAGGCCAGCGCCTCGTCCGGCGACTTGCCGCGGGCGATCATGCCGCGCGCCTTCTCCAGCACCTCGTCGCGGTAGACCTCGGCGTGGTGGCGCATGTCCACCGCCGGGTTGCGCACGCCCAGCGCGCGGCGCCAGGCCATGTAGCGGTCCACCTGCAGGTCGATGATGGCCTCCGCCTCGCGGGCAGCGGCTTCGCGCGAGCGCAGGTTGTCGTCGATCACCTGGCGCAGGTCGTCGATGCCGTAGAGGAACACGTCCTCCATCGTGCCGACGCTGTCCTCGATGTCGCGCGGCACCGCGATGTCGACCATGAACATCGGCTTGCGGCGGCGCGCGGCGATGGCCTTCTCGACCATGGCCCGGGTCAGCACCGGCTGCCGCGCCGCGGTGGAGGCGATCACGATGTCCGCCTCGGCCAGGTGCTGCGGCAGGTCGGCCAGGGCGATCGCGTAACCGCCGTGGCGGGTAGCCAGCTCATGGGCGTTTTCCAGCGTGCGATTGGCCACGATCAGCCGGCTGACCTGTTTCTCGACCAGGTGTCGGGCGGCCAGTTCGATGGTGTCGCCCGCGCCGAGCAGCAATACGCAGGCCTGCCTCAGGTCGGTGAAGACCTGCTCGGCCAGCCGCACCGCGGTGAACGCCACCGACACGGTGTGGGCGCCGATCCGGGTGTCGGTGCGGACCCGTTTGGCCACCGCGAAGGTGTGCTGCAGCAGGCGGTCCAGCGGCGCTTTCAGCGCACGCGCCTCGCGCGCCTGCTGGTAGGCGTCCTTCACCTGGCCGAGGATCTGCGGTTCGCCCAGCACCATCGAATCCAGCCCGGTGGCCACGCGGAACATGTGACGCACGGCATCGTCGTCGCGGTGGAGGTAGAGGAACTCGTCCAGCTTGCCCGGGGTCAGACGGTGATGCCGGTTCAGCCAGGCCTGCGGCACGTCCTCGGCGCCGTCGGCGACGCCGACATAGAGCTCGGTGCGGTTGCAGGTGGACAGGATCATGGCCTCTTCCACCCCGGGTTCGCCGGTGAGCTCGCGCAGGGCCTCCTCGGTCGACCCCGCGTCGAAAGCCACCTGCTCGCGCAGGTTGACCGGCGCGGTGAGGTGGTTGAGCCCGAGGGCGATCAGCGGCATGACGAGGCAGACATTTCGGCGACTAGGGTGTCCGGCGGCGTAGGCTAAGCTTGGTGCTCGTCGCGTGCGATGACGGAAACAGCCGAAACAGGCGAACAGATGAACGATAGTGTGCTGAGCGGGTGGGCCAAGTTCAAGCAACTGCGGCATTTTGCGGTGGCCGGGGGGCTTGCGCTCGCCGCCACCGGTTGTGCCACGGTCCGGCCTGGCGGGGTGCCGGCGGGCCCTCGCGGCGATTCGCAGCCGCTGGCCCGGATGGTGGTGGCCACGCCGGATGCCGACCACGACGTGCTGGCCCAGCTGCTGGCCGCGGAGATGGCGCTGACCCACTCCGACCTCAAGACGGCCGCGGCCGGCTACGGCAAGGCGGCCCAGCTCTCCGGCGATGCCCAGGTGGCCGAGCGCGCCACCGAGCTGGCCTTGGCGGTCCATGACGATGTCGCCGCGGAGAAAGCGCTGGCGCGCTGGCAGGCGCTGGGCGCGCCAGCGCCGGACCTCGCGCAGAGCCGGGCCCAGCTCGCACTCGATCGTGGGGACGCCGCCGAGGCCCGGAAGCAGCTCGAGCAGCTGATCAAGCTCGGTGGCCCGGACGCCTGGCGGCGCTTCGGGCGCGTGCTGGTCGGGGCGCGCGACTCCGCGCAGGCGGCCCGCCTGCTCGAGGCGATGGCCACGCCGGAACGCCTGCCCGATGACGAGCGGGCCTGGCTGGCGATGAGCGAACTGGGCGAGCGGCTGGGGCGGCGCGGCTATGCGCTGCGCATCGGCAAGGCCGCCGTGCAGCGCTTCCATACGCCGACTACCTACGCGTGGACGGCGCAGATGATGCTCCGCGCGGGCGACCGCGACGGTGCGAAGAACCTGCTGCACAAGGCGATCGTGGACCATCCCGGCGAGACCCGGCTGCGACTCGCGTACGCCACCATGCTCGCGCAGGGCGGGGACTATCCGGCGGCCTCGAAATTCCTCGCGTCGGGCAAGCAGAGCGCGGATATCTACAACTTGCGGGCGGCGCTCGCGGCCAAGGCCAATGATCGCAAGACGCTGGCGGCGCTGTACCGGCAGCTGAAGAGCGCCAGTCCCGACATCCGCGACGCCAGCACCTTCCTGCTCGGCCAGCTGGCCGAGATGCAGGGCCTGAAACAGGCTGCGCTGGACTGGTACGACCAGGTCGGCGACGACGACCCGCATGCTTTCGATGCGGATCTGCGCAGTGCGATCATCCTGCACCAGCAGGGCAAGCTGGCCGAAGCGCATGAGCTGCTCGGCCAGCTGGAAACCGCCTATCTCGACGAGCCCGGGCAGCTGCGCCGCGCCTACGAGGCCGATGCCGACCTGTACATGACCGAGCAGCGCTACCCGCAGGCCGAGATGGCCTTCAGTCGTGCGCTGCAGGTGGTGCCGGACGATCCCGGGCTGCTCTACGGACGCGGGTTGGCGTATGCCGAGTCGGGCAAGATCGATCTCGCCGTGGCCGACCTGCGCCGTCTGCTGCAGCTCAAGCCCGACGATGTCGATGCCAGCAATGCGCTGGGTTACACCCTGGCCGATGCCAATCGGGATCTGCCGGAGGCGGAGAAGCTGATCGGGCAGGCGCGCAAAGCCAAGCCGGACGATCCGGCCATCGCCGACTCCTGGGGCTGGCTGCAGTATCGGCTGGGGCACCTGGATCAGGCGGTCGCGGTGTTGCGCCAGGCCTGGAAACAGCGGCAGGACGCCGATGTCGGCGTGCACCTGGGCGAGGTGCTCTGGGAGAGTGGCCGGCATGACGAGGCAAACCATGTGTTCGACCAGGTGCGCAAGCTCGATCCGGGCAATGCCAGCCTGCTCAGCACGCTCAAGCGGCTGAAGCCGTGAGGGTTGCCCGTTTCCTGGCGGGGCTGGGTGCGCTGGCCCTGCTCGCGGGCTGCGCCCCTGCCGTTCGGCTTAAAGGCGATGCGGCGATGTACCGGGCCCAGCAGCAGCGCGAGCGCGCGCTGGCCGGCACCGAACACTGGTCGCTCAGCGGTCGCTTGGGCGTTTCCGATGGCCACAGTGGCGGCAGCGGCAGCCTGGAATGGCATCAGGACGGGGATCATTACGACTTCCAGTTGCGTGCCCCGATCACCGGCAAGAGCTTCCGCCTGACCGGCGGCCCCGACGGCGCCCTGCTCGAGGGCCTGGATGGCGGCCCGTTGCGCGGTCCGGATGCGGAGTCGCTGATGCGCAAGGCACTGGGCTGGGAAGTGCCGCTGTCGGATCTGCGTGCCTGGGTGCTGGGCCTGCGCGCCGACAGTGGTCCGGCCGAGCTTCGCTTCGGCGAGGATCATCTGCCTTCGCTGTTGCTGCAGGATGGCTGGACGGTGGATTACCGGAGTTGGGACCAGAGCCGCCGGCCCGCCCTGCCGGTGCAGATCTTCGCGACCAAGCCACCGTACAAGGTGCGCCTGTTCGTTGAGTCCTGGCAGCTGAAGTAGCCCGGAGCAGCTAGGCTATCGGCCCCGCGCGGACGCCGTGCTGTGAGCCGCTTCATCGCAAGAGCCCCCATGAACGCAGTGATCGAACGTGCCCGACCGGACGAGGTGGATGCGCTTTGCGCCATCGAGCGCGCGGCCGTGCAGTTGTTTCGCGGTCATCCGGCCTGGCCGTTCTATGCCGACATGGCGATTCCGCCCGAATTGCTGCACGCGGCGGTGGCGCGCGGTGTGGTGTGGGTGGCGCGAACCGCTGCTGGCGGGGAGCCGCTCGGCTTCGTCTGGCTGGATGACGCCTTGCCGGGCGATGCCATCGGCATCGGCGAGCTGGACGTGTTGCCGGAACATGGTCGCCGCGGCATCGGCGCCGCTCTGCTGGAGCATGCCTGCGACTGGGCGCGAGCAGCCGGTTACCGCCGGGTCGACCTGGGCACGCTGGCCGACGTGCCGTGGAACGCGCCGTTTTACGCCCGACACGGTTTTGTCGTGGTCGACAAGAACGATCCGGCCTTCGCTTTCGCGCGCGACCGCGACCGCGAAAACGGCTTTCCCGACCGGCTCCGGGTCTTCATGAGCCGCCCGCTGCCGCCGCTCGATGCGACCGATTGGAGCGCCTGGCCGGCACCGGCCAAGCTCAACCTGTTCCTGCGCATCACCGGACGCCGTCCCGACGGATACCACGAGCTGCAGACCGTGTTCCGCCTGCTCGACTGGGGCGACGAGGTGCGCCTGCGGTTGCGTGACGATGGACGGATCCACCGCCATGGCGGCGTTCCGGGTGTTCCCGAAGACAGCGACCTCACCGTGCGCGCCGCGCGCCTGCTGCAGGAGGCTTCGGGATGCCGGCAGGGTGCCGACATCGCGGTCGACAAGCGCATTCCGATGGGCGGCGGCCTCGGCGGCGGCAGTTCCGACGCGGCCACCGTACTGGTGGCGCTCGATCACCTCTGGGGCACCGGGCTGGGCGAGGATGCGCTGGCCGAACTCGGCCGACGGCTGGGGGCCGATGTGCCGGTGTTCGTGCGAGGGCGCTCGGCCTGGGCTGAGGGGATCGGCGAGCGACTGATGCCGATCGGGTTGCCGCGACGCCACTACGTGGTGCTCGACCCGCGCGAGCACGTGCCCACCGCGGCGCTGTTTCAAGCGCCTGAATTGACACGAAATGCCCCCCGGGCGACAATTTCGTCCTTTGTTTCGGGCGAAACTGCCGAGAATGCCTTCGAGACGGTCGTACGCGCGCGGCATCCGCGCGTGGACGCAGCGCTTGAATGGCTCGGCGGCTTCGGCCTGGCGAGACTCTCCGGCAGCGGCGGATGCGTTTTCCTGGAAACGCCCTCGTTGACCCGGGCGCTTGCGATCGCCGGGCAGTGTCCCGCGGCGTTCGGCGTCCAGGTGGCGGCCGGAGCGGACCGATCGATGCTGCACCGTGCGCTGGACCGCCATCGCGGTGCGGCGCAGGCGAGGCATACAACGTAATACTGGGGCGTCGCCAAGCTGGTTAAGGCACGGGATTTTGATTCCCGCATGCGCAGGTTCGAATCCTGCCGCCCCAGCCACTCAAGCCAGGACCTTACAGGTCGAGAGGAATTGTCCGTGGACACGTCATCCAGCCCGATGCTCTTCACCGGCAACGCGCACCGCGCGCTGGCCGAGGACGTGGCGCACCGTCTCGGTATCCCGCTGGGCAAGGCCCTGGTCGGCACCTTCAGCGACGGCGAGGTGCAGATCGAGATCGAGGAGAACGTGCGCCGGCAGGAAGTGTTCGTGCTCCAGCCGACCGGTGCCCCGAGTGCGGAGAACCTGTTCGAGCTGCTGACCCTGGTCGACGCGCTCAAGCGCGCGTCCGCGTCCAGCGTGACCGCCGTGATTCCGTACTTCGGCTACGCCCGCCAGGATCGCCGCCCGCGGTCGGCGCGCGTGCCGATCACGGCGAAGATGGTGGCCAAGATGATCGGCACGGCCGGCGTCGACCGGGTGCTGACGGTGGACCTGCACGCCGACCAGATCCAGGGTTTCTTCGATATTCCGGTGGACAACGTCTATGCCTCGCCGATCCTGCTGGCGGACATCTGGCGCAACCACTCGATGGACGACCTGATCGTGGTCAGCCCGGACGTCGGTGGCGTGGTACGCGCCCGTGCGCTGGCCAAGCGGCTGGACGACGCCGATCTGGCGATCATCGACAAGCGCCGTCCGAAGGCGAACGTGGCCACGGTGATGAACATCATCGGCGACGTCGACGGCAAGACCTGCGTGCTGGTGGACGACATCGTCGATACCGCCGGCACGCTGTGCGCGGCCGCCGCGGCGCTGAAGGAGCGCGGCGCGCGCAAGGTGGTGGCGTACTGCGTGCACCCGGTGCTGTCCGGCGCGGCGATCCGCAACGTGGAAGGCTCGCAGCTGGACCAGCTGGTGGTCACCAACACGCTGCCGCTGCGCCCCGAGGCGCAGGCCTGCGCGAAGATCCGCCAGCTTTCGGTCGGCGAGCTGCTGGCCGAGACGATCCGCCGCATCGCCTTCGGCGAGTCGGTGAGCTCGCTGTACGTGGATTGATTCGATTTCCGACTTCCCTGGTCGCGGGGAAGTCACCCGGCCGCCGCAAGGCGGCATTCCCAACCCAAGGTGTAAACCATGTCTCAGACCCATGAAATCAAGGCCGAGAGCCGCAAGGACGAGGGGAAAGGTGCGAGCCGCCGCCTGCGTCGTGCGTCGTACGTGCCGGCCGTCGTCTATGGCGGCAAGCTGCCGCCGCAGAGCATCCAGATCGAGCACAACACCATCCTGCTCGCCGCCAAGCACGAGTGGTTCTTCTCCTCGGTGCTCGACCTGAACATCGACGGCGCCGTGCAGAAGGTGCTGGTGCGCGACTGGCAGAAGCATCCGTACAAGCAGCAGATGCTGCACATGGACTTCCTGCGCATCGACGAGAACGCCGCCGTGCGCGTCAGCGTGCCGCTGCACTTCCTCAACCAGGAGAAGTCCCCGGCCGGCAAGACCTCCGGCGTGGTGGTCTCGCACAACCTGACCGAGCTGGAAGTGTCCTGCCTGCCGAAGGACCTGCCGGAGTTCGTCGAGGTCGACCTGGCCGACCTGAAGCCGGGCGACATCGTCCACCTGTCGCAGATCAAGCTGCCGAAGGGCGTTGAGATCCCGGCCCTGTCGCTGGGCGCCGACCACGATATCGCCGTCGTCACCGCCAACACGGTGAAGGAAGAGGTCGAGGAGACCCCGGCTGCGGCCGAGGGCGAAGAGAAGCCGGCTGGCGACAAGAAGTAAGCCCGCTTCCGCCCGCGCCGCCAGCGGCGCGGGCGGAGTCGGCTTGCCGGACGCATGGCAGGACTTCGACTCATCGTCGGGCTGGGCAATCCCGGTGCCGAATATCTCCGAACCCGGCACAACGCCGGGTTCTGGTTTGTGGACGCCCTGGCGGCGTCGCAGGGCGAGCGCTGGAGCTTCGACGGCAAGCTGCACGGCGAATCCTGCAGGGTGCGGATCGGCGGCGAGCCGGTCTGGCTGCTCAAGCCTTCCACGTTCATGAACAAGAGCGGCATCGCCGTCGCCTCGGCGCTGCGCTACTACAAGATCGAGCCGGCCGAGTGCCTGGTGGCGCACGACGAGCTTGACCTGCCGGCCGGTACCGTGCGGATGAAGTTCGACGGTGGCCACGGCGGCCAGAACGGCCTGCGCGACATCGCTACGCACCTCGGCCACGGCAAGTACCATCGGCTGCGCATCGGCATCGGCCACCCGGGACACAAGGATCGCGTGACCGCGTGGGTGCTGGGTCGTCCGTCCGCGTCCGACGAGGACGCCATCGTCGACGGCATCGCCCGTGCGCTGGACGCGCTGCCGCTGGCGGTCGACGGGCAGTTCGACAAGGCGATGCAGCAGCTGCACACGGTGGGGGCGGGGAGCGGCAAGAAAGGAGCGTGAGCGCCCATGGCGCGCCTCTCCCGTCCGTTATCCGTTTCCATTTCCTGGTTTTCCCCCAAGTTTCCGGAGCTCCCATCATGGGCATCAAATGCGGCATCGTCGGCCTGCCCAACGTCGGCAAGTCCACGCTGTTCAACGCGCTGACCAAGGCCGGCATCGCGGCGGCCAACTTCCCGTTCTGCACGATCGAGCCGAACGTGGGCGTGGTGCCGGTGCCCGACGAGCGCCTGAACGCGCTGTCGGCCATCGTCAATCCGCAGAAGGTGATCCCCACCGCCGTGGAGTTCGTCGACATTGCCGGCCTGGTGGCCGGTGCTTCGAAGGGTGAGGGCCTGGGCAACAAGTTCCTGGCGCACATCCGCGAGGTCGATGCGATCGCCCACGTGGTGCGCTGCTTCGAGCACAGCGACATCGTGCACGTGGCCGGCAAGGTCGACCCGATCGCCGACATCGAGACCATCGACACCGAGCTGGCGCTGGCCGACCTCGACTCGGTCGAGAAGGCGCTCAACCGCGCCGAACGCGCGGCCAAGGCCAACGACAAGGAGGCGCTGGCGAAGAAGCCTGTGCTGCAGAAGCTCGCCACCGGCCTCAACGAGGGCAGGACCGCGCGCAGCCTGGGGCTGGACGAGGAGGAAAAGGCGCTGGTGCGCGACCTGTTCCTGCTCACCCTGAAGCCGTTGATGTACATCGCCAACGTGCGCGAGGACGGTTTCGAGAACAACCCTCACCTGGATGCCGTGCGCGCCCGCGCGGCGGAAGAGGGCGCCGAGGTGGTGCCGGTGTGCGCGGCCATCGAGGAAGAACTCTCGCAGCTCGAGGATGCCGATCGCGACGAATTCCTGAAGGACCTGGGCCTGGAAGAGCCGGGCCTGAATCGCGTGATCCGCGCCGGCTACAAGCTGCTCAACCTGCAGACCTACTTCACCGCCGGCGTGAAGGAAGTGCGTGCATGGACGATCAAGCGCGGCTTCACCGCGCCGCAGGCGGCCGGGGTGATCCATACCGACTTCGAGCGCGGCTTCATCCGTGCCGAGACGGTGTCCTTCGACGACTTCGTCCAGTACAAGGGCGAGGCCGGCGCCGCCGCCGCCGGGCGCCTGCGCAAGGAAGGCAAGGACTATGTGGTCAAGGACGGCGACGTCCTGCACTTCCTGTTCAACGTCTGATTCCGCGATGGGCGGGCTCCTCTGGCCCGCCCATCGCCGCTTCAGTTCCCGCCGTCGGTATCGTCGATGATCTTCTTCTGGATGCGGTCGAGGTAGGCGTCCAGTTCCGATGTGCTGGTGAACACCTCGCTGACCGGCACCGCCTTGACGATGTCGAAGACCTTGCGGACCTGCGGTTGCGGGTCCAGCAGCAGGGTATGTCCATCCAGCGCGCGGGTGGTTTTTCGGATACGCGCCACGCTGCGCAGTCCTGCGCTGCTGATGTACTCCAGGCCAGCCATGTCCAGCACCACGGTGGCGCCGGTCGGCAGCTCGGCCAGAAGCGGCCGTGCCGCGCCGTCGAATTCCAGGTAGGTGTTGGCGTCCAGGCGTCCTTGCAGGTGCAGGACCAGACGGTCGGGAGAGGGTCGTTCCGTGCGCACGTCAAGCGTCATGTCGGCGATTCCGTCTGGTCGGGTTGGATGAAGCGCAGTTGCAGGTGATTGCCGTCGCGGTCGTGGTGATAGGCCAGCTCGCTGGCCATCGCGCGGACCAGATGGATGCCCAGTCCACCCACTTCTTCGGCGTCGGCCACGTCGCCCGAGAGCGTGGGCGAGGCGGCCTGCAGCGGGTCGAATGCCATGCCGTCGTCGTGAAGTTCGGCGAGCACGATGCCCTCGTCAGCGCGCAGGTGCAGCCGGATCGAGCCGTCCGACGGGTTCCCGTGGCCGTGATGGACCATGTTCACCATCAGCTCCTCGAGCACGAGGCGCACGTCCTCACGCGTACCGGCGGCCACGCCCGCTTCGTCCAGCGCGGACTCGCAGCGCTCCAGGGCGGCGAACACATCCTCCAGCGTGGTCTTGAGCGTCAGGTCGAGCATGCCGGCGTTCTCCCGGGACCGATGGTGCCAGCTGAGTGCGAGGATCGTGATGTCATCGGTCTGGTCGCAGCCTTCGGCGAATGCATCCACATCGGCCATCAGTCGGGCAGTGAAGTCGCGGGGAGTCGTCGGCAGGGGCATCCGCTCCAGGCTGGCCAGCGTGCGCTCGATGCCGAACATGCTGCCATCGGGCGCTCCGGCCTCGGTGATGCCGTCGGTATACATCAGCAGCGTATCGCCGGCTTCCATCGCCAGTTCCTGCTCGACATAGCCTGCGTCCTCGTCCAGCCCAATCGCAGGGCCCGTGGTGACCTCGATGAGGCGCCCGATACCCCTCTGGTACAGGATGGGAGGCTCGTGCCCTGCGCTGGCCAACACCAGTCGGCCGTCCGACGTGTCGAGCACACCACACAGCAGGGTGATGAACATGCAGCTTTCGTTGCCCTGGCACAGCTCGCGGTTGAGCTGGTCAAGCAGCAGGGCCGGATGCCGCGCCCGTGGCGCCAGCGCCTTGGCCAGGGTGATCGCGCGGGCCATGAACAGGGCGGCCGGAATCCCCTTGTCCGATACGTCTCCCACCATCAGGCAGAAGTGCCGCTGGTCGAGCATGAAGTAGCTGTACAGGTCGCCTCCGACCGCGCGTGCCGGGCGCAGCGTGGCGTGGAGCTCGAACATGGCGCAGCGCGCATCCAGGTAGTGCTCGCTGGGCAGCAGGGCCACCTGGATCTGGTGGGCGATCTCCAGTTCGCTGCGCAGGCGCTCCTGTTCCCGGGTGGCCCGGGTCAGTTGTTCCAGGTGGTGCGCCAGCTGTCGCCGCATCCGATCGAAGGCATGCGTCAGCCGGCCAATCTCATCGCGGCGCCGGACCCGGGGCAGGGTGAAGTCCAGCTCACCGCGCGCCACGTGCTCGGCTCGACCGGTCAGGGTCGCGAGCGGTGAGAGGGTCCGGCGGGTGACCACCAGGATGATGACCGCGATGCCCAGCATCGCCAGCAGGCCGAGCGAGAGCTCGCGGATGAAGAGGTGGCGGAGACTGCTTTCCAGCTGTGCCTGCGGCACCAGCAGGCCCAGCGTCCAGCCTGTGCCCGCCACCGGAGCACGATAGAGCCACGCACGTCCGGCGACGCCGGGGTCGACGCCGGCCGGCAGTTCTCCCGGTGCGTCTCCGGTCATGGCCAGCGCCTGCCGCAGCTCCGGGGTGGCTGCCAGACCCAGTCGGGCGATGCCGTCATGGGCGAGGAAGCGACCCTCTTGGTCGACCACGAACATGAGTGCTCCATCCGGGCGCTTGAGTGGGCCCAGGACGCTCTGCAGCCACGCCAGCGTCACGTCGGCATTGACGATGCCGATGCTCCGTCCGGCCAGGCGGATCGCCACCGAATAGTTGATCAGGCGCTCTTGCCTGGACTGCGAAAAGAACGGCTTTTGCCAGCAGCCATCCGTGCAGTCCAGGCCCGTCCGGAACCACGGTTGTTCCCAGTACCGGGTGCCGTCGTGGCTCAGGTCGCGCCGGCTCAGCGAGCCGTTCGGGCGGCGGTCGACGAACGGCGCCGCGGGCGGATGTGCGGGGTCGTCGGGAGTCCACGCAAACAGGATACCCGCGAGATCGGGGTTGGCATTCAGTGCGTCGGAAGCCAGCTGTTCGGTCAGCTCGGAGCGGGTCCGGGCGAGTCGCGCCAGCAGGCGTGTCACCTCGGCCGCGCGGGCGAGGTGGGCTTCGATGCCGTGTGCGGCAGCCAGCGCCAGCGTGCCTCCCTCGCGATGCGCCGAGCGCAGCCAGGTCTGGCGCAAATGGCCGAGCAGGAGCATTCCGATGGCGGTGAGCACGAGGGCCGAGCCAAGCAGGCTCCACAGCGCCAGCCGCGACGCGATACTGCGCAATCCACGCATGCGCCCCTCCCCTTGTTCCCTCGGGTGCCTGGCCGTATCCGCGGAGTCCGTCCGCAAGTCGGCTTGTGCGGGCATACTGCACGTTTTCGATCGACGGGAGCAGTGCCTATGCCGGGACAGCAGAGCGAAGTCACTTTTCGTTTCCTGGCCGAGCCCACCGATGTCAATTTCGGAGGCAAGGTCCACGGCGGCATGGTGATGAAGTGGATCGACCAGGCCGGCTACGCCTGTGCGGTGGGCTGGAGTGGCGCCTATTGCGTCACCGCCTCGGTCAGCGGCATCCAGTTCGTCAAGCCGATCCTGATCGGCGACCTCGTCACCGTGCGGGCGCGGCTGATTCACACGGGCACCACGAGCATGCATCTGGCGGTCGACGTGCAGGCGAGCGACCTGAGAACCGGCGAGCGGCGCCTCGCCACCAGTTGCGTGATGGTGTTCGTCGCGCTGGATCGTCCGGACGGCCGCCCGACGGCCGTGCCTACCTGGACGCCCCGCAACAAGGAGGATGAGCGCCTGCAGGAACACGCGCGCCGCCTGATGGAGATGTCCAAGGCGATGGAGGTCCAGGTCGTGGCGATGCCATCGGAGCCCGCTTCGGACTAGATCGCGCGGCATCAATTCTCACGGAAGGCTTGCCCTGCCGTTGCGAACCGAGCATGATGCGCGCCCCGTGCGGTTTCGCGGCTGGCCGCGCTCCGGAAAATGTCGGTAAAGTGTTGACAGTATCCGGGGGCGTGGCGAAAATAGGCGTTCTTTGTTGGAGGGATACCCAAGCGGCCAACGGGGGCAGACTGTAAATCTGCTGGCTTACGCCTTCGGTGGTTCGAATCCACCTCCCTCCACCAGTCAGGTTCCGCGCAGGTTTTCGATCGGGCGGGAGTAGTTCAATGGTAGAACCTCAGCCTTCCAAGCTGATGGTGCGGGTTCGATTCCCGTCTCCCGCTCCATTGAATTCGGCCTCAAGTTTTCCGCTCATGTAGCTCAGTCGGTAGAGCACTTCCTTGGTAAGGAAGAGGTCGCTGGTTCGATTCCAGTCATGAGCACCACCTCAGGTGGCACGTCCAGCAGGGCTGGCCGGCGCCACCATTGAGTTTTTCTAACTTCAATCGACTCCATCGGGGTTTAACGCGTATGGCAAAGGGTAAATTCGAGCGCACCAAGCCGCACGTCAACGTGGGCACGATCGGTCACGTGGACCACGGCAAGACG
>NZ_AMSF01000087.1 GCF_000334915.1 Dyella ginsengisoli LA-4
GGGGGGGGGGGGGGGGGGGGGGGCAGTGCGCGGAGGACGAGGCGATTAGGAATGGCATCGGCGATCGTCGGCTTACCCACGTAAGCCGGCTCCTGCGAGATCGAAGGATGGGGTGGGTGACGACTCGCTGCGAAGATCAGGGGATCGTACTTATCCTGGCGCCAATGCTCGTAGCCACCTCGCGAAGGTCCTTGAGGGTATCGGCATCCCTCACGATCGACGTTGAAGCGCCCACGCTCTCCAGCGCCCCATCGGGCAGCCGGCTGCCGAACAGGACGAACGACATCGATGTGTCGTCCTTGCGCGAGACCCAAGCCAAGCCCTGGATGTCCGGGTAGTGGTCCATCAGGTCTTCGGCCAGAGCCCGGGTCAATGGGTAATGGGCCGCATCCGTTTCGATCACACAGCTTTTTTCCAGCCCAAGGGCGTTGAGGCCCCTGCTCGTGAGGTCGCCCACGACGAGCTTCCGGGTCAGCCTCAGGCGGGAATACGCTAGGTGCTCGATCATCGCAGCCTGCACCACCTTATCGGCACCGCCGGGCAATATGTCGTGGAACACGGTCTCCATGGCTGCGCCGGCAAAGGTCCTGGCAGCGTAGATAGTAGGCACAATCAACCCGTTCTTGTCCAAGATAGGACTGAAGCGGGCGTTACCGTTGCCCGTGTCATTGAACTGATTGGGGCCGAAGTTGCGCGGGTGGATGCGGGACAGCAGTGTCCCGGCACCAAGGCTAGTGCGCCTGAGTGTGCGGGCCGAATCGAAAAGGGTAGCCCCAAGCGCCGCCGTGGCGGCGGAACGGCGGCGCCCGTGCGCAGGATCAACCATGCAGGTAGGCGCCAGCCTTGGCCTTCGCGGCCTCGATGACTCGCTGCGGATCCGTAACAATGACGTCCTGCGGCCGCGCCCCGCCGAGATAGCTGTCCGACGAGGCGAACCAGATCGCCAGGTTCCAGCCCGAAAGATCCTTCCCGAAGGCGGCGATCACCTCCTTCACGGCCGGCCTGGGCCGGTAGCCGTTGTCCTCGTCCAGGGCGTAGCCCGGGAAGTGATCCTTCCCGTCGAGGACGATCGCGAAGATCCTGCCTTCCGACTTCCACTTGCTGGTCTGGGCGTGCCGGTTGATCGATGTCGAGCCGGTCAGACGAGCCACGTCCGCGGCCGTGTACCACGCGGCACCGTCCCGAACCCGCTCCCTGATCGCTGCGTTGTCCTTTTCCTGCTGATACTGCGCTTCAGTCAGGATTGGACTGGGCGTGATCAGGTGGGCCAGCTCATTGATCTTTACCTCCCGACGAGACTTCAGGAGATCGAGCGCGATCACGGAGAACTCCCGGATCGAATCCACCAGTGCATCCTCAATCTCCGCAGGAACAGCTTTGAGCAGGAAGGTCAGGTATCGCGTATCCGCTCCTTCCATGGTCAAGACGGGCACCTTAGCTGCAGCCGGCATGCACGGTGAAAAGCCCCTCACAACCGTCTTCTTCGCGACCTTCTTCGCGACCTTCTTCGCAGTGGCCTTCTTCGGGACACCCTTCTTCGGCGCGGTCGTTAAAGCAGCCGACCGCGGATTCCGCACGTCAGCACTGTCTTGGATCAGAGTGATGCGCCCCTTGCTTTGCACGCTGGAACTCATGGGATCACCGAAGAAGGTTAGATTAGATAGTAATGAAGTATACTATCCAAACTATCGGAAACCAGCGTGAACGTGTTGAATGGCGCACCCAGCCCATTCAGCAAGTTGAAGGCGCATTGCGTGCCACACCCGCCCGCCTCCCGGGGGCCAGCCGACACCCGGCCAACCTACGCCCGGTGCGCCGACCTACGGGTTTCCGGGCTTCAGTGGTGCAACGGCGCGTCCGGCCTCGCCACGCCCGCCCGACAAGGCAGCTGCACACCAGCCACCAGCGCAACCGTCCCACCATCACGCAACCGAAATCTTGACGCCCGGCAGCCCCGCGTCCCCGCCGCAGGGCTGCCCGCGCGTCGTTCGGAGTTGTTGGATCTTCTATTGCTATCATTCACGCGTGACTTGGGGCAGCTAGTTTCCTTTTGGATCCTTTGTCGCAGGCGCGTAGCCAGCAGTAGTTTGGTCTGTGACCGCCCGTCTCCGACTTTTATTGGAGGGTTTAATCATTGCTACCATGATCGCCGCACTGGCCGGCTTCGTCATCGCGGTGATCTCGCGGTTCCAGTACGTCGGTATCGCGTTGCTGATGGCGGTGGAGAGCGCCTGCGTGCCGCTGCCCTCGGAGATCATCATGCCGTTCTCCGGGTACCTGGTTTCCCGGGGCGAACTCAAGCTGTGGCTTGTCTCGCTGGCCGGTGCCGTGGGTTGCGTGATCGGCTCCTGGCTGGCCTACGCGATCGGTGCCTGGGGTGGGCGTCCCTTGGTCGAGCGCTACGGCAGGTACCTGCTGGTCTCGCATCGCGACTTGGACCTGGCCGACCGCTGGTTCCAGCGGCACGGCGACATCACGATCTTTATCGGCCGCCTGCTGCCGGTGGTGCGCACCTTCATCGCATTCCCGGCCGGCGTCGCGCGCATGCCGCTGTGGCGATTCACCGCCTACACCTTTCTCGGCTCGCTGATCTGGTGCTGGGGACTGGCGTGGATCGGCGTGAAACTGGGCGAGCACTGGGACACCCTGGGCGTGTACTTCCATCGTTTCGATGCCGTGATCGTGGCGCTGATCGCGCTGGGCGCCGGGCTCTATGTCTGGCGGCATGTGCGTCACGCGCGTCGTGCCTGAGCAGGACGCGGCCAACCCTCCGTTGTTGATACCAAGGAACGATCGAACATGAAGTGCTTCAAGGCCTACGACATCCGCGGACGGATGCCGGACGAGTTGAATCCCGATATCGCCCACCGGATCGGGCGCGCCTATGCCGGCGTGGTCGGCACCGGAGCGGTGGTCGTCGGCTACGACGTGCGCCTGGACAGTCCGGCGCTGGCCGCGGCCGTCACTCGGGGACTCAACGAAGGCGGCTGCGACGTTATCGACATCGGCCTGAGCGGTACCGAGGAGGTCTATTTCCAGACCGCCCACCGCGGCGTGGCGGGCGGCATCATGGTGACCGCCAGCCACAACCCGATCGACTACAACGGCATGAAGCTGGTGCGCGAGGGTGCGCGGCCGATCAGCGGCGATACGGGCTTGCGCGAGATCGAGCGTGCGGTCGAGGCGGACGCCCTCGGCCCGGCGGCGGCCATCGTCGGCACGGTGGTGCGCGATCACGACAAGTCCGCCTACATCGAACACCTGCTCGGCTACCTGGATCGACCCGCGCTGCGCCCGCTGAAGATCGTGGTCAATGCGGGCAATGGCGGGGCCGGTGCGATCATCGATCTGCTGGCGCCGCACCTGCCGTTCGAGTTCGTGCGCATCCACCACAACCCCGACGGAAGTTTCCCGAACGGCATCCCCAACCCGCTGCTGCCGGAGAACCGTTCCGCGACGGCACAGGCGGTGATCGATTCGGGCGCCGACCTGGGCATTGCCTGGGACGGCGACTTCGACCGCTGCTTTCTGTTCGATGCGCAGGGGCGTTTCATCGAGGGCTACTACATCGTCGGCCTGCTCGCCGCGCAGATGCTGGAAAAGCATCCCGGGGCAAAGATCATCCACGACCCGCGGCTGACCTGGAACACCATCGACATGGTGCGCGCGGCCGGCGGCGTGCCGGTGGAGAGCAAGACCGGCCACGCCTTCATCAAGGAGCGCATGCGCGCCGAGGATGCGGTGTACGGCGGCGAGATGAGTGCGCACCACTATTTCCGCGACTTCGCCTACTGCGACTCCGGCATGATCCCCTGGCTGCTGGTGGCCGAGCGGATGTGCCGCACCGGACAGCCGCTGGCCGACATGCTGGACGAGCGCATGCGCGCCTTCCCGTGCAGCGGCGAGATCAATTTCCGCGTGGACGACGCGGCAGCGACGGTAGAGCGGGTGCTGGCGTTCTACGCCGACGAGCAGCCGGTCATGGATCGCATAGACGGTGTCAGCGCCTCGTTCGGCAGCTGGCGCTTCAACCTGCGTTCGTCGAACACCGAGCCGCTGCTGCGCCTCAACGTGGAGTCCCGCGGTGACGAAGCGCTGATGCGGGCGAAGACGGCCGAGCTGGACGCGCTGATCAAGCAGGGGACGCGGTAGGCCCGGTCCGCCTGGAACGTCGGGGCTGAAGCCCCTCCCACATACAGCCACGAAGCCTGCGGCGTTTGGTGGGAGCGACTTCAGTCGCGGCGCTCTGGGCTTGAGGTCGCTCAGTTACCGTGGCTGAAGCCTCTTCCGAAGAGCCGCGATAACGGCCGGCCAACCCTCAGGCGCGTCCGTAGACGTCGTCGAAGCGGACGATATCGTCCTCGCCGAGGTAGCTGCCCGACTGCACCTCGATCAACTCCAGCGACACCTTGCCCGGGTTGCGCAGACGGTGGACGCTGCCGAGCGGGATGTAGGTGCTCTGGTTCTCCCCCAGCAGGAACACCTTGTCGTCGCAGGTCACCTCGGCGGTGCCGGAGACCACGATCCAGTGTTCGGCGCGATGGTGGTGCTTCTGCAGGCTCAGGGACGCGCCCGGCTTGACCATGATGCGCTTGACCTGGAAGCGCTCGCCGGCCTCCAGCGAGTCGTAGCTCCCCCAGGGGCGCCGCACCACCCGGTGGAACGAGTGCTCGGTGCGGCCCGAGGCCTTGAGCTGATCCACCACTTTCTTCACGTCCTGCGCGGCATCGCGATGGGCGACCAGCGTGGCATCCGGGGTGGATACGACGACCAGGTTGTCCACGCCGACAGCCGCGATCAGGTGACGCTCGTGCGAGCGCAGCAGACAGCCGTGGGCGTTGACGGTGAGCGTGTCGCCTTCGCGCAGGTTGCCATCGGCGTCGTGCTCGCCGGCCAGCCACAGCGCCGACCACGAACCGATATCGCTCCAGCCGCAACTCACCGGCAGCACGGCAGCGCGGCGGGTCTTCTCCATCACCGCATAGTCGATCGAATCGTCCGGGCTGCGGGCGAACAGGTCGGCGTCGATGCGCACGAAGTCCAGGTCGGCCTTCGCGGCGGCGTGGGCGGCGCGCACCGCCGCGAGCATCTCCGGCGCGTGCTCTGCCAGCTCCTCGAGATAGCGCGCCGCCTTGAACAGGAACATGCCGGAGTTCCAGTCGTAGCCGCCATCGTCCAGGTAGGACTGCGCCGTGGGCAGGTCGGGCTTCTCGACGAAGCGTTCCACCCGGAAGCCTCCCTCGGGGAGCTCCTCGCCGCGGCGGATGTAACCGAAGCCGGTCTCCGGGCGATCCGGCCGGATGCCGAAGGTCACCAGCCACCCGGCCGCTGCCGCGGGCAGGGCGCGCGTCACCGCATCCACGAAGTTCGCCGTATCGCCGATCAGGTGATCGGCGGGAAGCACCAGCAGGATGGCGTCGGGATCTTTCTCGACGGCGTGCAGGGCACCCAGCGCGATCGCCGGCGCGGTGTTGCGGGCCATGGGTTCGAGGATGATGGTGGCGCCTTGGACGCCTGCCTCCATCAGCTGCTCCGCGGCGAGAAACCGGTGGTCCTCGCTGGCCACGACGATCGGCGCGGTCACACCGGGCAGCTCTCGGGTGCGGCGGACGGTCTGCTCGAACAGCGGGCCGTTGCCGGCCAGCGACAGGAACTGCTTGGGAAGGTTGCGCCGCGACACCGGCCACAAACGTGTGCCGCTGCCGCCGCTGAGAATGAGGGGGGTCAGCATGGAATCCGGATCCTGATTGGATTGTTGCGGCCAGCGCTGCCGCTCGAGTTGCTTTGAGCCTTGACCTTGAGATTGTCGCCTACTTGTCTCGTGGCTTCCAGCCAGCCGCGTGTACTAGGTAGATCGGCTTGTAGCGAGCCGTTTAATCACAGCGGTCAGCGCTTCTCGCCAGTCGGGCGGTTGGTAACCAAACTTTTCTGCCATGTCGCGATTCTCAAGTACAGACCAAACTGGTCGGTCGGCCAACGTCGAAAACTGCGTCGTGTCGATCGCAAGTACTTCCGGCACCCGTGCGAGCAATCCATACTGGCTCGCTTTGGCGAATATCGCCTCGGCGAAGCCGTGCCAGGTCGTGTAGCCGCTGGCGACGAGATGGTAGATGCCGCCAATGCTTTTCCGGCCCGTATCGTCCGCCGCCAGCCACGCCTCTAGCGCCACGAGCGTGCCATCGACGATCACATCGGTGCTGGTGGGGGTGCCATGCTGATCGGCGACAACGCCCAGTGAGTCTTGTTCACCGCCGAGGCGGAGCATGGTCCGCAGGAAATTGTGCCCGTGGGCGGCATAGACCCAGGCCGTGCGGAAAATCAGATACCCTGCGCCACTGGCCTGGAGCGCCTGCTCGCCGGCGAGCTTGCTTCGACCGTAGGCGCCGAGCGGACCGGTGGGATCATTAATCCGGAGGGGTTGCCGTGACGAGCCATCGAAAACGTAGTCGGTCGAGAAATGGACGACCAGTGCGCCATGCCGTTGCGCCCACAGCCCCAATCGATTAACAGCTTCGCCATTGACCCGCGTGGCGAGGACCTCTTCCTGCTCGGCGCGGTCCACCGCGGTGTAAGCGGCCGCGTTGACGATGACATCCGGAGCGATCATATCAAGCGCGGCATAGAGCTTGTCAGGGAAGGCCAGGTCTATGGTTTCGATGGACGTACCATCAAAGCGTTGTCCGTCGCGGCTGGCGGAGACGAGCGTGCCCATGCGGGCTAGACGTCCGTCTTCGACGAAGCTGCGACCTAGCTGGCCGTTAGCGCCCAGCAGAAGGGTCTTCATGCGGCGAAGACCGGAAGGCGCTCGGCGGCGATCTGGTTCAGCATCGGTGCCCTGGCGTCCTTGTCCGACAACAAGGGCTCGGTGATCTGCCAGTCAATACCGATGGCGGCATCGTTCCAGAGAATGCCCGCGTCTGCCTTGGCGTCGTACAGTGCGGTGCACTGGTAGGCGAAGGTGGCGTAGTCGGAGAGTACACAGAAGCCGTGCGCGAAACCTTCCGGTATCCAGAAGTGCCGATGATTTTCCGCCGTGAGCATGACCCCGGTCCACTGCCCGAACGACGGCGAGCCGCGACGGATGTCTACGGCTACGTCGAACACTTCGCCCTCCAGCACGCTGACCAGCTTGCCCTGCGGATTTGGCCACTGGTAGTGGAGGCCGCGGAGCACGCCGTAGGCCGAGCGCGAGACGTTCGACTGTACGAAGCGAGGATTGATGCCCGCCTCGCGGTACTTGACTTCGTTGTAGCTCTCGTAGAAGAAGCCGCGGGCGTCGCCGAACACCTGGGGCTCGATCACGAGGGCCCCCTGCAAGCGGGTTTCGAGCACCTTCATCGTGCGTGGCCGTCCTTCACCAGGTTGCGTAGATATTGACCGTACCCCGTCTTGGCGAGTGGCTTGGCGAGGCGCAGCAACTGCTCGTCATTGATCCAGCCATTGAGGTGGGCAATTTCCTCGGGGCAGCAGACTTTCAGGCCCTGGCGGTTCTCGATGGTCTCGATGTAATTGCCCGCCTCCATCAGCGACTCGTGCGTACCGGTATCGAGCCACGCAAAGCCGCGGCCAAGCTGCTCCAAGTGCAAGGAGCCATCTCCGAGGTAGCAGCGGTTGAGATCGGTGATCTCCAGTTCGCCGCGCGGAGAGGGCTTGAGCGACGCGGCGTAGTCGCACACTCGAGAGTCATAGAAATACAGTCCGGTGACGGCATAGGAGGACTTCGGCATGGTCGGCTTTTCCTCCAGACCCACTACCTGTCCAGCGGCGCCAAATTCAGCCACACCATAACGCTCCGGATCCTTGACCCAGTAGCCGAAGATCGTTGCGCCGTGATCCCTCGCTGCCGCTCGGCGCAGGCTCTGGGTGAGACCGTGTCCGTAGAAGATGTTGTCACCCAGCACAAGGCAGCTCGGATCGGCGCCGATGAAATCCTTGCCGATCAGGAACGCCTGCGCGAGGCCATCCGGCGAGGGTTGCACCGCGTACTCGAGGTTCATGCCCCATTGCGAGCCGTCGCCCAGTAGCCGCTGGAACAGGCCCTGCTCGTGCGGCGTGTTGATGATCAGCACGTCGCGGATGCCAGCCAGCATCAGGGTGGCCAGCGGGTAGTAAATCATCGGCTTGTCGTACACCGGCAGCAGTTGCTTGCTGATCGCCTGGGTGATCGGATATAGCCGTGTGCCGGAGCCGCCGGCAAGTATGATGCCCTTGCGCTTCGTGTTCATGATCCCAGTCGCTCCATGCGGTAGCTGCCGTCTAGCACGCGCTGCACCCAAAGCTGGTTGGCGAGGTACCAGTCCACCGTCTGCGCGATGCCGCTCTCGAACGTCTGCGATGGCCTCCAACCCAGCTCGCGCTCGAGCTTGCCGGCATCGATAGCGTAGCGCCGGTCGTGGCCGGGACGGTCTTCGACATAAGTGATCAGCGACTCGCGCGGGCGCCCGCTGGCAAGTGGGCGGCGATCGTCGAGCAGAGCGCAGATCGTCTTCACCACAGAGATGTTGGTGCGCTCGGCGTTGCCGCCTACGTTGTATGTCTCGCCCACGTGCCCAGCCTCTAGCACACAGCGGATCGCGCTGCAGTGATCACCCACGTACAGCCAGTCACGGATGTTCAGGCCGTCGCCGTACACCGGTAACGGCTCGCCGGCCAGCGCCTTTTGGATCATCAGGGGGATCAGTTTCTCCGGAAACTGGTAAGGCCCATAGTTGTTCGAGCAGTTGGTGGTGAGGGTGGGCAGGCCGTAGGTGTGGTGGAACGCCCGCACCAGGTGGTCCGAGGCGGCCTTGGAGGCCGAGTAGGGCGAGTTGGGGGCGTAAGGCGTGATCTCGGTGAATTTGCCTTCCGGCCCCAGCGAGCCGTAGACCTCGTCGGTAGACACGTGAAGGAAGCGGAACGCTTCGCGGGCCTCGCCTTCCAGCGAGCGCCAGTAGTCACGGACGCACTCTAGCAGGCCCAAGGTGCCAGTGACGTTGGTTTCCACGAAGGCTGCCGGACCGTCAATGGAGCGATCGACGTGGGACTCCGCGGCGAAATTCACGATCGCATCAGGTCGGTAGTCATCGAGTAGCCGCTTTACAAGGTTGCGGTCCCCGATATCGCCTTGCACGAAGCTGTAGCCAGCCTTGGTCGCCAGCGACGCGAGAGTGTCTAGGTTGCCGGCGTAGGTCAGTTTGTCGAGGTTGAGGACATGCAGGCCGCCGGCGACCCCTTGTAGTACGAAGTTGCCGCCGATGAACCCGGCTCCTCCGGTGACCAGCAATCGCCGGAAGGTGATGAGCTTGGCGTGCGGTTCACGCATGCATACCTCTGAGATTCGTCATGGTCTGAAGATCGGCCCGATATCGGGGACGGGCAGCATGATGCCTGTACTTGCCGCGTTTTGCCCGACGTGACCGATGGTCTTGGGGCCTCGCAAAACATGAATGCGAAGAGGCCTTTCGTCTAATCCTAGGCACAGATCCGCTACCATCCTGCCCTCGGACGACGCTCGAATCGCTATCTGCGGACACTTTGATCCATGAAAAGGCATCCCTCCCCCCACAAGACGCAGGGTCTTGGTACGCGTGCTATCCATGCTGGCCAGGTGCCGGATCCCAGCACCGGCGCCATCATGACTCCGATCTACGCCACCTCCACTTACGTGCAGAGCAGTCCCGGCAAACACCAGGGCTACGAATACTCACGCACGCAGAACCCGACGCGCATGGCGTATGAGCGTTGCGCGGCGGCTCTGGAGGGTGGGGAGGCTGGGTTCGCTTTCGGTTCGGGGCTGGCCGCTGCCAGCACGGTGCTCGATCTGCTCGATTCCGGTAGCCACGTGATCGCGATGGACGACCTTTACGGTGGTACCTATCGCTTGTTCGAGCGTGTACGCCGACGTTCCGCGGGGCTCGACTTCAGTTTCGTTGACCTGAACGACACCAAGGCGCTCAAAGCGGCGCTCAAGCCCAACACCCGCATGATCTGGGCCGAGACCCCGACCAATCCCATGCTGAAGCTGGTGGATCTTGCAAAGGTGGCTGCGTTTTCCCGCAAGCACGGGTTGATCATGGTGGTCGACAACACCTTCTGCTCGCCGATGTTGCAGCGCCCGCTGGAGTACGGGGCGGATCTCGTGCTGCACTCGGCCACCAAATACCTCAACGGCCACTCAGACATGGTGGGTGGCATCGTCGTGGTCGGCAGTGAAGAGCTGGCCGAGAGGATGGGGTTCCTGCAGAACTCGGTCGGAGCGATCACCGGCCCATTCGATGCTTTTTTGGCTATGCGCGGGTTGAAAACGCTTCATTTGCGCATGAGGGCGCACTGCGAGAACGCATTGGCGATCGCCAAGTGGCTGGAACGCCATCCCAAGATCGTACGGGTGATCTATCCGGGACTCAAGAGCCACTCTCAGCATGAGCTGGCCAAGCGCCAGATGAGCGGCTTTGGCGGCATCATCAGCGTCGAGGTCAAAGGAGGGCTGAGGGGCGCTCGCCGAATGCTTGAACGCTGCAGACTGTTCGCCTTGGCCGAGTCGTTGGGCGGGGTGGAGAGCCTTATCGAACACCCCGCAATTATGACCCATGCGTCCGTTCCGTCGGTGATTCGCAAGCGCCTTGGAATCTCCGATGGCTTAATCCGTCTCAGTGTCGGTGTGGAAGACTTGGCGGATCTTACTAATGATCTTCTGGACGCATTGGGTTGAGCGGTATCAATGGGAACTAGCGGAGTTTAGATGGAATGGGTGTTACAAAGAGCTACTTGGATCTGGTCTACCAACTAACTAAGCGAGAGATCGCAGCTCGCTACAAAGGTTCGATGCTGGGCATACTTTGGTCCTTCATCAATCCCTTGCTCATGTTGATAGTTTATACAGTTTTCTTCTCAATGATTCTCAAGATTAAGTGGGGTGGCACTGGGGAAAGTCAAACTGACTTTGCCATGCTTCTATTTGTCGGCCTCATTATCTACGGGTTCATCGCCGAATGCATAAACCGCGCGCCTGGCTTAATAACAGGGAACGTAAATTATGTAAAGAAGGTCGTCTTTCCAGTGGCGGTGCTTCCGGTGGTCTCTTGTGGGTCTGCCCTCTTTCATTGGTTGATAGGCATGCTAGTCCTAATGCTTGCCCTTTATGTTACGGGACATCATATACAACAGACTTCTGTCTTGATCTTTCCAGTAATGGTCCCGTTGGTGATTTATGCCCTTGGCATCGGCTGGATTTTGGCCTCGATCGGCGTGTTTCTCCGAGACCTGAATCAGGTTGTCGGTGTAATCACCCAGGTGCTGATGTTTATGTCGCCAGTGTTTTTTTCAGCCGAGAAAATCCCAAGTGCTTATCGGGGCCTTTTTCAAGCAAACCCTCTAACAGTGATTATTGAGCAAGCTCGGGCTGTGCTCATTTTCGGCAAGCCCCTGGATTGGGGGGTTATAATTATTCAAACGGTCTTCGCTACGCTGGTTGGTATGGCTGGCTACTTTTGGTTTAGGGTCACGAGGTCCGGGTTTGCTGATGTTCTTTAATATTCTCGGGGATCGGTACTTTGAAATTTAAAAATTGGCTGATGAATAGGAGTTTTTTCTTTCTATTAATGGGTTGGAAATATTATCTAGGAAATAACTTCTTCTCTCGTTTCCCTAGTGAGCGTGTGCGGAATTTCTACCTAACCCGGGTTATGCGTGTTTCTATTGGCAGGGATTCGCACGTAAGCATGAGGGTTTTTGTTACAGGCTATCCCACCCGCGCAAACGTGACGATCGGTGACAACTGTGTGATCAATCGGGAAACTTACATTGATGGGCGGGTGGGCGTGATTATTGGAAACAACGTGAACGTATCCTTCCAGACCTGCATTCTCAGCTTGCATCACGATCACAACGATCCATCATTCCCTGCTATTGGCGGGGTGGTGACCATTTGCGACCATGCTTGGATTGGGGCGCGGGCAATTTTGCTTCCAGGAATAACCATAGGGGAGGGGGCGGTGGTCGCGGCGGGGGCCGTCGTCAGTCGCGACGTTGAACCTTACGAAGTAGTCGGAGGTGTGCCCGCAAAGAAGATCGGTGATCGAAATCCGTTGATCGCATATAAGACGAAATTTTCACCATATTTTGATACAGACATTTTTGACGAAACGTCCTCTTGAACGAACATGAACATTTCGCGTAAGAAAAAACAGGTCCTTGTGTTCATGCTGGCTCCGCCGCTGCCCGCTACCGCTGGGGGTGATATTTATGCGGTTAACGCCCTTGTGCCTTTCGCTGATGAAATTGACTTCCACCTTTTCTGCTACATAGGGGGAGAGGAGGACGTCGCTAAGATTGAGCGGCATCGTCCTGCGTATGACCAGCTTTTTAGAAGTATCCATGTCGAACGGCGGCCCTTGATGCCCTTTCAGATGGGAGCGATCAGGCGTACGATTTTTCAAGTGACGCAGGCACTTAGGGGTATGCCGTTCATTGATGCTAGTTATTACAGCCGGCCGGCCGTGCGGGCCGCCCGCAGGCTGGTAAAGAGATATGAGATTGACGCCCTTGAGATAAATTCGGCGCACCTGGCCTTCTTTAAGAAATTTTTGCCAAAAATCCCTGCGTTGCTTGTCGGTCACAATATTGAAGCCGATATCTTCCCTTTTTGGATGCCGCAAGGTTTAGTCGGCTGGAAGCTTCGCCTGATGGAATGGATTTCACGTCGTAGTCGACGTTCGGCACATGCCGTTGAGATACAGAATAGTTTTGATTTTTCAGTGATGACATTCATATCTAAAGATGACATGTCTCGCGTTACTGCGAGCGTCCCGAAGCTCTGGATGCCGCTTTCCTTTGCGCGAAAAGGTTTCCCCTACGAAGACAAGCCAATAGACGTCTTTAACGTGTTGTGGATGGGCGGATTCGGTTGGTATCCAAATTCGGAGGGCGTGATATGGTTTTCGAAGCGAATTTTTCCGGCGATCCAAGATCAACTAAGGGAACATAACATTATCCTTCACTTTTGTGGTAGCAACCCGCCAGGAGAGCTTCGGGAAATTCACGATGGTGAAAATGTTTTCGTCCATGGCTTTGTAAACGACATCGACACGATGCTTAGAGATGCCCATCTCCTCATGGTTCCGCTGCTTTCGGGTGGGGGTATTCGGGTGAAGATCATTGAGGCGATGGCGGCTGGCGTACCCGTTCTTAGCACCGCCAAAGGTTGCGAAGGTATTGGGGCTGAGAATGGAAAAAGTATCCTCATCGAAGATGATCCCTCTGTTTTTGGTCGAGTACTGGTCGAGGCATCCCAGCAGCGCGAAAGGCTGCGCGCGATTTCGGAATCCGCATTGGAACTCATTGCTACAAGTTACAGTCCTGAAGCAAGTCAGCGCGCGAAACGGAAGGCCTATGAACTTACGGGTGTTGCCTGATGAATAATTTGTCGGATGCAATTGTGGATATTTCGTCGGCAGTAGATCCGGTGGTTTCTGTTCGCTCAGTCGGCAAGGCATACCAGATTTACTCAAAGCCCGCGGACAGGTTGCTGCGTCCTCTAGCAAATCAATTGCGCCGATTGCTCGGATTTGAGGCGCGCCTCGCAAGGCACTTTAATGCTTTGCAGGACGTCAGCTTCGACATATCTCCCGGAGAGACAGTTGGTATCATAGGAAGAAATGGATGTGGCAAGTCGACCTTGCTCCAAATTATTGTCGGGACTTTGACGCCGACGACGGGTGCCGTTGCCGTCAGAGGAAGAGTTTCGGCTCTCCTTGAGCTGGGGGCGGGCTTTAATCCTGAGTTCACCGGACGGGAAAACGTTTATCTTGCCGGGGCCATCATCGGTTTGGGTTCTTCTGAAATGACAGCGTTATTACCGGTTATCGAGAAATTCGCTGATATAGGCGAATATATCGATCAACCTGTGAAGACGTATTCATCAGGAATGTATGTGCGGCTGGCTTTTTCGGTGGCAATCCACGTTTCCCCTGACATTCTGGTAGTTGATGAAGCACTGGCAGTCGGCGACACCGCTTTTCAAACGAAATGTTTGACGAGAATCCGAAAGATGCAATCGGAGGGCGTAAGTATCATTCTCGTGACGCACTCTACAAACACCCTGCTTGAGTATTGTGATCGGGGGATCTACCTACGGCATGGCAAGGTGGTCCTCGACGGTAATTGTCGTGACGTCGTAAAACGGTATGCGGACGACTTGGTCGATGAGGAGGGCGGAGCTGTTGTCTATAACGAACAAGATGACCAATCAATTACTGAAGGTTCGACTCCAGATGCTACGGATGAAAGAAAAGCAGAGCGTCTAGATGGAGGCGGGGTTGAACCGGCCTCTGAAATCTTGTCTGTCCAAATTGCAGATCAATTGGGAAAGGCGCGTACGACCTTCAGCTTTGGCGAGCGTCTCACAGTTAAGGTCAAACTGCGTGTTCACAGGCCCATTGAGACTCCGTGTTACGGCATCCAAATTAAGAGCGTTGATGACATCGCGTTGTGGGCGGGAACAACACAGAACATGCAGATTGACGTCCCTCGGATGTTGGCGGGAATTCATGAGTTTCGCTGGGATCTTTTGATAAATTTTTCCGGAAATCGTTATGTCATTGCCGTTGGAGTAGGCGACATTGATAGTGGCGAATATCATCGTCACTCTCGCGTGCCTTACGCGGGTCATATCGATGTCTTGCCGCATCCTCGCTCAGGCCACGGATGGTTAGCGCCGCAGCCCCGTTTTACTCTGTCCTGAGTTCAAATAGATGACGTCTGAGAAGTCCTCTCTAAGCCTAAATGTGCTCGCTATTGGTTGGTATGGGGCCCCGAATGTTGGCGATGAAGTGCTGCTTGAGCTCCTTAAGGTTTCTATTGAATCTCAAGGTGGAACTCTTGTTGCGGCTAGTGTGGATCCCGCACTCACTCGCGAACTGCATGGACTGGACAGTGTCAACTTTCAAAATCTAGGGGAGCTCGCTCGTGCGTTGAATTGGGCTGACGTTGTGATTATGGGTGGGGGCGGAATTTTCCAGGATCATCACCCTTTCAGCGCTCACGCTATCTATGACCCGATCGCAAATGATATAGCTGGGTATGTGCGCCCCTTGCTCATGGCGCGGCAGTTTGGAGTGCCGGTGGTGATCTGGGGCCACGGAGTCGGTCCGCTCGGCACGAAGGATGCACAAGACATTGTTCACAATGTTTTCACTGAGGCTACCTTGGTTTCAGTGAGAGACGAGCCATCGCGGGCGCTCTTGCGGGATATTGGAGTAGATCGTGAGATAGCGGTTGGTGCCGACCCTGGATGGCTTTATCGGGCGAAGTGCATCCCTGAGGTTCGGGTGCCACGATCTAATGGAGATAGGACCAACTGCCTCGCCGTTGTTGTTCGCGAGTGGTCCGGCAAAGGCGGACCATGGAAGGATCACCTTCGAGAAGCCTTACGCGATGTTTGCAGAACCGATTGGAGGGTTAGATGGGTCGCTTTTCAAGGAGGCGTCCGTAACAGCGGTGCTGTCTCTGATGTGCCGATAATCGAGGATTTGCGGCGGGATCTCCCTGAAAATATTCGCGGGGATTTGGTGGTGCCGCGAACTCCAAGGGACGCTTGGGACGCGTTAGAGTCTGCCGATGCTGTTTTTTCCATGCGACTACACGCGAGCATCTTGGGTCTGTCAGCCCAAAAACCTGTAGTAGGACTAGAGTACGACGGCAAGATGATGCAGGCCCACATCATGGCGGGGCTGCCTCCATCACAGCGTCTGACGCTTGCAGATCCCAAAGAGCGGTATATCGAGTCCCTTGAGATTATTACAAACCAGTCTTCATCTCCTTGGAAAATGGACGCGTCAGCTATTGAAGCGCTCGAGGAGAGCGCCTCAACCCATTTTCGCCTGCTCGATCGTCTTGCGAATCTTCCGCGAGAAAAGGGGCGGTGGAGGTCTGGGGAATTCGACTGGCTAGGGACGTGGTTGCAGCAGACTATTTCGGACCTGAGGCTAACTAAGGAACGCAGTGCTGCAGCACACGAATTGCTTCAATATCGAGATTGTACGCTGGCCGAAAAGGATTCGCTTATCAACGTGCTTTCCGATGAGAAGGCAAGTCTGAGCGGCGAACTCTTGGCTATGGAGAAATTGGCAAGGCAGCGTAGTGAAGAAATTGACGGATTGAGCGCGAGGCTGTCGTCCCTCTTGCTCGATCTCAACCACAGTGAAGAGCTTCGTGGTGTCGCGGAACAACTTCTCAGTGTTAGAGCGCAGGTCCTCAAGGATAAGGACGAGATGCTTCTGACACTGCGTGCAGAAATCGATGACGTCAAGGCGAAGCAACTGATTGCAGATCGGGAGCTTGGGCTCCGGCTCGACGCTCTCGAGGCTTCCGAAAGTGAGAACCAGCGACTGAAAAGCCACATCGCCGGGATGGAAATGCGGCTCAATGAACTAAACAGGGGGGTGGAGAGCATGGAGAAGGAACTGGCCGTATCCCGGACGTTGCTTGAGTCCGAAAAGTCCCGGGGCGTTGAGAGGGAATCTCAATTGGAGGCGACTGTGGACGAATTGCATCAAAGCCGAAAGGCTATTGTCGAAGTTAGTGAAGAGCTGAAGGGGCTCAGGCTCGAGTGGGAAGAGCTACGTGATGAAGTAGAAGAGAAAAATGCCTACATTGCAGATAAGGAGATTTATATCGCCCAGTTGCTTGCTCAAGTCAATGATCTGGAGGTCCATATCGGTGACCTCCGCAGCGAGCTAGCTGTAGCCCAGGATGGCTGGCGGCATATTCGAAAACTGGTCACAGTGCCGCTCAGTGCGCTTTTTTCGTTGATCAAGATGCCGATCAGGTTCGTTCAACTAATGCGGCGTCACGGCTTGAGTGAAGCCTTACGGCAGAGCCTCTCGCGCTTGCGCGGGCGCGTTAGCGCTCTCAACAACGGCACGCAGACATACGAGTCGGAGGGGGGCTCGGTTGATGCTCCAGTCGCTGTTCGGCATGAGCGGCTGCTCGTCATCTGCGACGCACTTGTATGCGATAGCTGGCCTTCGCGATCTGCGTCTTTGATTCGCGCGGCGACGCGTGCAGGTTTTTATGTCCGTTGGTTTACTACGTCCACCTTCAGTACTCATGGGCTAAATGGGTTTGATTTTGATTGCTTAAGGGCTGATGAGGCGACTCTTTTGAGTGCTACAGATCCGAGCACTCGTGTACTACTTGCGAGCGTCGATTCGTCGTCTATCGAATTAACCCTACAGCTCAAGTCCCTTGGGGCCGAAATTATTCTTGATCTGTCATCGGTGGACGTTGGTGCGATTTCGGATAAAAAGCGGGAGTTACTCGCTTCTACTGTAAGCAGAGTGATTTCTAAAGAAGGAGCGTCTGTCGACTGGCTGCCGGGGCGCGGTGTCGAAAAGTTATTGGATGCAGCCGATAACGAAGATTTCGATTCCTACAAGAGCTATGCTTTTCCATCAAATTTTAAAAAGCGCAGGCGTAACATTCTTGCCTTTGCGAGCGGGCAGGCTGTAACGGAAAGGCTCGCCGAGCTTGCTTCAGACCTCACCCATGATTTTTTCCACGTCGTTGGAGTGGACCAAATAGGACATGACCGCGTTCGGTCCATTGAGTGGCGACCGGATCAGCGGGCGCAAATGCTGGCTGCTGCAGACGCTATTGTGGTTCTTACAAATGGCGAAGAAGTTTCAGTTAATACTCGCGAGTCGATTCGTGCGGCACTCCTCATGGAGAAGCCGGTAATTTGCGACATTCAGTTAGAGTTCGATGGCGCGAGAAATTTTCACGTTTTAGGTGGCGTACCCCTAAAGGATGCCGTGGCTGGCGCCCGTTCGATCGAAGACTATGCCTATGTTTCAAAAGGCACATGGCTAAATCGTGCCGAGCAGCTTATGAGGGCTGACTTTCCGCTATCCGTAAGCGTCGTCGTGCTCATCCACAATAATCGAAAGATTATCGAGAGATGTATTTCAACTCTATTGACGCAATGCGGCAAGTGGATTCGTGAAATTGTGATTGTGGATAACCAATCGTCCGACGGTGGTGCTGAACTTGTCGAGGCGCGTTACGGGAGCGATGATCGGATCAAATTGGTTCGAAACAGGGAAAACGGATGCTCGTCTGGTCGAAATCTCGGGGTTCAAAATTCGAGCGGTGAATATATTGCGTTCTTCGATTCTGACCAGTGGCTAACCTCGGCATCAGCTTTTGCTGAGGCAGTATACATTCTTGAAAAAAATCCAGATGTCGGTACCGTCGGATGGAACGCGGGGTGGTTTGATGCTTCTCGCGACGACTTAGGTGGGCCGATTTCTGACTATGTTCCTAATCGAGGGATGAGTCGAATCGCATTGCTAAAAGGTTACCGTGATGATGTCGGCTTTCTTGGAACGAGCGGAATGTTCATCAAGCGTGAGCTTTTTGACAAAATAGAAGGGTTTGATACCTTCTACGATCCTACCTGCTTCGAGGACACTGATATCTGCTTCCAGATCAAGAAAGCGGGCTTCTCTGTAGCTTTCAGAGATCTTGCAGGCATTCGTCACCAGCCGCATCAGACCACCGGCGCCAGCGAGGGAAGTGAGCGTTATAGAAAACTGTTTGCGCGGAACGCGGAGTATTTCCGCAAGAAGTGGGCCGACTATCCGGAGTTCTTTGTGGATTATTCCCGGTGATAGTTTGGCAAGCTTTAGACTCTATCCCGCCGCTTGAGGTCCTGGGTGCTATCGCATCCTGATTCTGTCCTCTCTATTTCTTCGGACCGCTTCGATGTGGCTCATAAGGCGGTTCATTGGTTTGTGGTGGCTGGCTCCAGTGGGGGGCTTCTCTCGAGGACGTAACAGGTGGCGTCCAGAAAAGTCTAGGCCTCCCGGCTTTATTTCCGGGTCTTTAGTCGGTTTCAGGCTTTCATCATGAATATAATGGAGTTGAAAGTACGCCTCGTCCGTTGGTTGCTTGCCTACGTCCCTTCTTTGTACGCTTTGCTAACCGGCCGCTGCCCCCCTTCGAGCGGGGCCAATATGCATGTTGCCTTGAAGTCGGTAAGAGAAAGAGCTCATCCTAGGGTTCTTATCGTCGATCACGATTTCCCTGAGCTATCACGCGATGCGGGTTCAAAAGCAATTTTTCAGCTCGTGGAATTGATTCGGCAACATGCAGAGGTGACATTTTGGTGCGCTACAACGTCTCCATCTAAAGCAGGTAGGGACTTGCTTGCGGCAATAGGCGTGAAACCAGCTAACCGGACGTTTAATTGCGACCTAGATCGATGGCTTCATGAACATAGTCCCGAGGGGGAATTCGTGGCCGCTGTTTTGAGCAGGCCTATCGTGGCAGCCATTTATTTAGGATCTGTGAGGAAGCATGTTTCTGGAGTATGTGCCTATTACGGTCACGACATTCACTACATGCGACTTGCTCAAATGAGTCGATTCGTTGTACGGCCAGGGTTACGTTCAGAACGGCGGGAGCTCTCAAGGATAGAGGGGCGACTCTGGTCCTCTTTTGACGTAGTTTTCTATCCTTCGGAAGAAGAGGCCAGCTTGGTGAATGCTTTCAGGAGCAGGCACGCATTAAGTCCAAACACCATCGTCTTGCCGCTCTGGGAGGCACCTAGTCCACCATTGGACGTTAACCGACCTGATTCGCGTTGCGGCATATTATTTGTTGGCAGTTTTGAGCATCCGCCCAATATCGATGGATTGGATTGGTTCTTTAGCGATGTTCTTCCACTGGTGCGCAGCGCCGGCTGCAACGATCATGTGTATGTTGCTGGATCAAACATGGATCGGTATCGGCCACCTACCGATGATTTGAATGTCTCTGTTCTAGGTCGAATTGATGAGCATGCGCTAGTTCAGCTCTACGAGAAGGTGCGGGTTTCTGTTGCGCCATTGAGATTTGGTGCAGGCGTAAAAGGGAAGGTGATTGAGTCACTTGGTTTTGGACTACCCTGCGTCACTACGTCAGTTGGCTTGCAAGGACTCGGGTGGGCACGGCCAGCGATGGAGCCGCATGATACTCCGGAGGGTTTTGCCGCAGCGTTAATCAGTTTGTTATCGGATGACGATCTCTGGAATTTGATTTCGAGCGAATGTCTGAGGTTGCTTGCGATCACATATGCGCCGGGAACCATTCGTGATCGGTTATGTAGATCATTATCTATATGATAATGCAGATGTTGGTGCATTCGACTGTGACCGACGTCCCCCCACTTTTGAGTAGCACCGTGGTTTGGAGTCCAATCCCCCAACTGATGGAGATTGGACGTGAAAAAG
>NZ_AMSF01000088.1 GCF_000334915.1 Dyella ginsengisoli LA-4
CCGGGGGGGGGGGCCCCCCCCCCCCCCTGCCGTACCCGGCCCTGTCTCCGGAACGCACCATGAAAAGCCTGCTCTGCACCGTCGGCGCAGCCTTGCTCGTGCTCGCGCTCGTGCTTGGCGCACCCTCCGCCCATGCCAGCGTCGTGATCGCCGGGACCCGCGTGGTGTTTCCCGCCGCCACCGGCGAGGTGACGATCCGCCTCACCAACAACGGCAGCCATCCCGCGCTCATCGAGGCGTGGATCGACGATGGTGACCCCAATTCCACGCCCGACACGGCCAAGGTGCCGTTCCTGGTGACCCCGCCGCTGGTGCGCATGAACGCCGGCAAGGGTCAGAGCCTGCGCATCGTCTATACCGGACAGCCGCTGCCGACCGACCGCGAGTCGCTGTTCTGGCTGAACGTGCTGGAGATTCCGCCCAAGCCCACGGCCAAGGCCGGTGAGGAACAGAACACCCTGCAGTTCGCGATCCGCTCGCGGCTCAAGCTGTTCTTCCGCCCCTCCGGACTGGCGGGCGACTTCGCCACGGCATCCCGGCAGATCGCCTGGTCGGTGGTTTCCGACGCCAAGGGCTACGCCCTCGAGGCGCGCAACGCCTCGCCCTACTACATCACCTTCAACAAGGTCTCGCTGACCGCCGCCGGGCACACCTACGATGCCGGCACCGGCATGGTCGCTCCCGGCTCCTCGCTGCGGCTGCCGCTGGCCGGGCTCGGCCGCGCCGTCACCGCTGCGCAGGTCGACTATACGGTCATCAACGACTTCGGGGCCGGCGCAACCTACAAGGGCAGCATCTCGCCGTGAACCGGGCACGGGCGAGCGCCGTGATGGCAGCCTCGCGCGGACGGACGGTCCAGCGCCAGGCCCTGTCGTTGCTGATCGGGCTCGCGCTCGCCGGCGGCATGCCGCCGCACGCCCTCGCCGCTGCAACAGGCGGGGCACCCGCCGGTTCCGGCGCCAATGCCGCCGCCACCGATGCCGATGCGGTCGACACCAACTTCGACCGCAGCATGCTCTCCGGCGCCGGGCAGAACACCACCGACCTGTCGCGCTTCGAGCGCGGCGATTTCGTGCCGGCCGGCAACTACAGTGTCGACATCTACCTCAACGAGCGCCCGGTCGGCCGCAACGACGTGCGCTTCAGCGCACCGTCCCCCGACGCGAGCGCCTCGCCCTGCTTCACCCGCGCACTGCTCGACCAGCTCGGCCTGCATCCGGCCGACCTGTCGAAATCGACCCAGGCCGCCCTCGCCGGCGGACAGGGTTGCATCGACATCGCCGACATCATCCCGGGCGCCAGCGCGAACTTCGACATGGGCGACCTGCGGCTGGACATCAGCGTGCCCCAGGCGTTCCTCGGCCAGGCGGCGCGCGGCTACGTCGATCCGAAGTTCTGGGACTCCGGCGTGACGGCCGGACTGCTCAACTACAACTTCAACAGCTACCGCACCAGCAGCCAGGGCGTGTCGCAGACCTCCGCCTTCCTCGGCCTGGACGCCGGCCTCAACCTCGGTCGCTGGCATTTCCGCCACCAGTCCTCGCTGAACTGGCAGTCCGCCATCGGCGTCACGCCCGCCCGCCGCCGCTGGCAGACGATCGCCAGCTACGCGCAGCGCGACGTGCCCGAACTGCACGCGCAGCTGACCATCGGCGACTCGTGGACCAGCGGCGAGATCTTCGACAGCGTGGGCATCCGGGGCGTCCAGCTCGCCACCGACGACCGCATGCTGCCGCAGTCCCTGCGCGGCTATGCGCCCACGGTGCGTGGCGTGGCGGACAGCAACGCCAAGGTGACCGTGCGCCAGAACGGCATGGTGATCTACCAGACCACGGTGGCTCCGGGCCCGTTCGCCATCAACGACCTCTACGCCACCGGCTACGGCGGCGACCTCCAGGTCAGCGTCACCGAGGCCAACGGCCGCGTCCACACCTTCTCGGTGCCGTATGCCTCGGTGCCGCAGTTGCTGCGCCCGGGCGTGAGCCGCTTCAGCGCGGTCGCCGGCCAGGTGCGCCAGCAAGGCATCCTCGACACACCGACCCTGATCCAGGGAACGATCCAGCACGGCTTCAGCAATCTGCTGACCGGCTACGCCGGCGTGATCGGGTCGAACGGCTACGCCTCGGCGCTGCTCGGCACGGCACTGAACACCCGCTACGGCGCCTTCGCCATGGACCTCGCCGCCGCGCACACGCGCCTGCCCGGCATGGACTCGATGACCGGGCAGAGCCTGCGACTGAGCTACAGCAAGACGCTCGCCGAAACCGGCACGACGCTCACCGTCGCCGCCTATCGCCGCTCTACCGGCGGCTATCTCTCGCTCGGCGACGCGGTGAGCGCCCGCGACTACGCCCGCCGCGGCCTGCCGGTATTCGCCAGCAGCGCCTCCAGCTACCCCCTGGCGATCAACGGCGTACCGGTGACCGGCCTGCTGACCCCCTCGCAGCAGGCGGCCCTGGCCGGTGTCGACTTCACGGCACAGAACGGCGTCGACCGCCAGCGCGACAATTTCAGCCTCGCGCTGACCCAGTCGCTGGGCCAGCGCGGTGGCTCGCTCTACCTGAGCGGATCGGTCCGCAGCTACTGGAACCGCGGCGGCACCGACACCCAGTTCCAGCTCGGCTACAACAACGCCTGGGGCCGGGTCACCTACAACCTGTCGGCAAGCCGCGAGCGCGACCTGTTCGGCCGCAACGACAACCGCTTCATGGCCTCGTTCACCGTGCCGCTCGGCAACACGGAGCACGCGCCGGTGCTCACCAGCAGCGCCGCCCGCGACACCGCCGGCGGCATGCAGGAACAGGCCACGCTCAGTGGCAACGCCGGCGACGACAACCGCTTCAACTACGGCGTCACCGCCACGCACGACGACACCGTCAGCGGCGGCAGCCCGGGCACCACGGCCAGCCTCAGCGGCGGTTACCGCGGCTCGCACGTGCTGCTCAATGCCGGCTACGGCAAGGGCAGCGGCTACTCGCAGGCATCGTTCAGCGCAGCGGGCGGCATCGTCGCGCACCCCGGCGGCGTGACGTTCGGCCAGCCGCTGGGCGACACCGTGGCCATCGTGCAGGCCTCCGATGCCGCCGGCGCACGCGTCGGCAACACCACCGGGCTGCAGGTGGACCGGCATGGCTATGCGCTGGTGCCGTATCTCACGCCGTACCTGCTCAATACGATCACCATCGACCCGAACGGCTTGCCGCTGGACGTGCAGCTCGCCAACACCAGTACCCAGGTCGCCCCGCGCGCCGGCGCCGTGGTCATGGTGAAGTTCTCCACCCAGAGCGGTCGCTTCATGCTGATCCAGGCGCAGCGCCCCGGCGGGGAAGCGCTGCCGTTCGGCGCCGAAGTGCAGGACGACCAGGGCCAGGTGGTCGGCGTGGTCGGCCAGGCCGGGCGCATCATGGCGCGGGTCACCCGCAAGAGCGGGCGGCTCAGCGTCGCGTGGGGCGATCCGGACGATCCGTCCCATCGCTGCAGCTTCGACTATCGCGTCCCGGCGGGCCCGTCGCGCGACCGCAACGGCGTCTACGCTACCGAGCAGGCGACCTGCGTGGACTCATCAACGAACCAGCCGTCCGGGAGGGCGAACGGATGAAACAGGGCAAGCCCGGCGCAGGCGCCTTCACCCGGCACCGGCCGATCGGCTGGAAGCGCATCGGTGCGCTGGCACTGCTTGCCGCCATCTCGCTGCTCGGCCTGCCACAGGCGGCGCACGCCTCCTGTTCGTTCGATCGCGGATACAGCCAGGGCACCTATTCCGTGTCCGTGCCCAGCAGCATCGTCAACGACCCCGGCATCGCGGTCGGGCAGGTGCTGTTTACCTCGACGGCGACTCCGATCGACCGGGCGGTCTATTTCGGCTGCAGGCGCAATGGCAATGGCTGGGGACTGGTGAACGAGGTCGGCGCCACGCCCGGCACGACGACCAACCTGTTTCCCTCCAACGTGCCCGGCGTCGGCTACCGGATCCTGCAGAGCGGCAACTACATCTACCCGTACCCCTACTTCAGCCTCGACGGTTCGAGCTCGTGGTACGAGGCCGACGCGGTGACCCTGGAGATCGTCAAGACCGGCACCATCGCCGATGGCAGCTCCCTGTCGATGGGGCCGCTGGTGAGCTTCCAGGCCGGCTCGGGAGGCAACGGCTCGATCTACGACGCGGTGGTCAAGCTGGCGAACTCGCTGACTTTCACCGCTCCCGCGTGCCAGGTGTCCACGCCGAACATCGACGTCACGCTGCCGACCGTCTCCAGCGGCGCCTTCAGCGGCGTCGGCTCGGTGACCGGCGCCACACCGTTCCAGATCGGACTGCAGTGTTCCAGCGGCGCCACGGTCCGCATCACCATGACCACGGCGACACCGGTCGCTGGACAGACCGGGGTGATCGCGCCGTCAAGCGGAACGACCTCGGGCGTGGGGGTGCAGGTGCTGAACTCGTCCGGAAACCCCGTGCAGTTCGGCAATCCGGCGGTGATCGGCGCCACGCCGAACGGCTCCATGACGGTGAATTACTCGGCGCGCTATTTCCAGACCGCCCCGGCCGTGGGGCCGGGCACGCTCGGGGCAACCGCCACGTTCACGCTGTCCTACCAGTAGGCGCTCCGCGCCGGGCCGCTACTCGTATGTACGCACGACCACCCGTACGTCGGGATGGCCGGTAGCGCCGGCGCCGGCATAGCCGGCGTAGTAGTTGAGCAGCCGATCGTGCGCGGCGGATGCCGCATCGAGCTGGACCACGCTGCGGGTGTAGGTCTGGCCGGCATCGCTGGCCGTGCGGCCACAGCTGCGCAGGTCGGGCTGGGCGACGCCGGCGCCCTGCGGGCCGGCGATTCCGTCGGAGGCGACCACCGCGCAGGTGGGCTCCACCACGGCACCGGAAAAGCTGATGGATCCGGCATCGGCGCGCGCGAAGGTGACCCCCATCGCAAGGGCCAACGCACATCCGGCTGCTGTGAATATCCGCCTCATGAATCCCGTCCTGGCGCCTCCTCTGGGGAGGGCTTGGAACGGTCATCGGCCACTACCGGAGCAACTTGACCGGGCATCCCGGGGACGAGCCCGATTCCGTGATGCGCTTCACGCTTTTCCGGCCCGTGGCGCCGACGCCGGGCTTTCCGGCGTCACCCGCCTTGCCGCGGCGGGTCAGCGCGAGGAGATGTACTTCTCGCGGCGGATCTGCGGCACCGGCAGGCCGAACTCCTTCAGCGCCGCGAAGGCGGCATCGACCATGTTGGGGTTGCCGCACAGGTAGGCGATGTCGCGGTCGGCCGCCGACGCAAGGTCCGGCAGGGCAGTCTGCACGTGGCCCATCCGGTCGGTCGCGCGCGGCACGGCGCGGGGCTCGCGGCTCAGGCAACTGAGGTAGGTGAAGCCCGGGTGCGCTGCGGCGAAGGCGGTGAACTCCTCGTCGTAGAGCAGCTCGGCCTCCTTGCGGGCACCGTAGATCAGCACCGCTTCGCGCCCGCCCGGCGCCAGCCACTCGGCCAGCTGCGGCAGCATCGCCCGGTACGGCGTCACGCCGGTGCCGGTGGCCAGCAGCAGGTAGCGTGGATGGGCGTCGCCGGCCTGCAGGCAGAAGCGTCCGTACGGCCCGCTGGCCTCTATCGTGTCGCCCTCGGTCAGCCCACCCAGCAGCGCGGTGGCCGCGCCGCCCTCCACGTAGCTCACCGCGATCTCGATGCGCTGCACCGGCGAGCGGCCGTCGCCCACCGTGGCCACCGAGTAGCTGCGCTTGGTCGCCGTGCCGTCGGCGTAGTGGAAGTGGACCTGCAGGAACTGCCCCGGCACGAAGGCCAGCGGCTGGCTGTCGGCCCGCTCGAACACGAGGTGGCGCACGGTGGGCGCCAGCATGCGGCTGTCGACGAGGCGGAGGGTGAAGTGGTCGGCCATGGGGCTCCAGGAAACGCTGTGTGCACCCGGCAGACGCGGGCGGCGTGGACAAGCCCTTTATAATAGGAGGCTTGCCCCCATCGATGCAGCCCATGTCCACACCTACCGCTTCCCCGGTTCCGGCGCTCGTCGTCGACAACCTGCGCAAGACCTATGGCAACGGCGTCGAGGCGCTCAAGGGCGTCAGCCTGACCGTGCAGCCCGGCGACTTCTTCGCCCTGCTCGGCCCCAACGGCGCCGGCAAGTCCACCCTGATCGGCATCCTCTCCTCGCTGGTCAATTCCACCGGCGGCGACGCGCAGGTGTTCGGCGTGTCGGTGAACAGGCAGCGCAACGAGGCGATGAAGCTGATCGGCCTCGTGCCGCAGGAGATCAACTTCAACCAGTTCGAGAAGCCCTTCGACATCTGCGTGAACGAGGCGGGCTTCTACGGCATCCCCAGGAAGATCGCCGCGCAGCGCGCCGAGAAGTACCTGAAGGAACTGCGCCTGTGGGACAAGGCGCACCACCAGGCACGCATGCTCTCCGGCGGCATGAAGCGCCGCCTGATGATCGCCCGCGCGATGATGAACGAGCCGAAGCTGCTGATCCTGGACGAGCCGACCGCCGGCGTGGACATCGAGATCCGCCGCTCGATGTGGCAGTTCGTCAGCGGGATCAACGCGGCAGGCACCACGGTGATCCTCACCACGCACTACCTGGAGGAAGCCGAGCAGCTGTGCCGCAACATCGCGATCATCGACCACGGGACGATCGTGGAGAACACCTCGATGAAGCGCCTGCTGGCCAAGCTCGACTCGGAAACCTTCGTGCTCGATGTCACCACGGCCCCCGACCAGTTGCCCGCGCTGAACGACATCACCCTGCGCCGCGTCGACGAGCACACGCTGGAAGCGGAGATGCCGCGCACCTCCGACCTCAATGCGCTGTTCGCCGCGCTGACCGAACACGGCATCGCGGTGAAGTCGATGCGCAACAAGACCAATCGCCTGGAGGAGCTGTTCGTCCGGCTCGTCGAGAACGGCCGGGAGAAGGCGGCATGAACCATTCGCTGAACATGGTGGCGCTGTACACGATCGTGCGGCGCGAGATCGCGCGCATCATGCGCATCTGGACGCAGACGCTGATCCCGCCGGTGATCACGATGACGCTGTACTTCGTGATCTTCGGCAAGCTGATCGGCAGCCGCATCGGCACCATCGACGGCGGCTACACCTTCATCCAGTACCTCGCGCCCGGCCTGGTGATGATGTCGATCATCCAGAACAGCTACGGCAACATCTCCTCCTCGTTCTTCGGCGCCAAGTTCAGCCGTGCGGTGGAAGAGATGCTGGTCTCGCCGATGCCGAACTGGGTGATCCTGCTCGGCTACGTCATCGGCGCCGTGGTGCGCGGCCTGGCGGTGGGCGCGCTGGTGCTGGCGGTCGCGCTGTTCTTCACCTCGCTGCACCTGAAGCATCCGCTGGTCGCCCTGCTGGCGATCATCCTGGGCTCGACCATCTTCTCGCTGGCCGGCTTCATCAACGCCGTCTATGCGAAGAAGTTCGACGACATCGCGCTGGTACCGACCTTCATCATCGCCCCGCTGGCCTACCTGGGCGGCGTGTTCTATTCGATCAAGATGCTCGGCGAACCGTGGCAGGCGATCTCGCGGGTCAACCCGATCCTGTACATGGTCAACGCCTTCCGCTACGGCGTGCTCGGCATCAGCGACGTCGGCATCGGCACGGCCTTCGCGGTGATGGGACTGTTCGTGGCCGTGCTGTCGGCGATCGCCCTGCAGCTGCTCAAGCGGGGCGTGGGGCTCAGGTCGTAAGAGCAAAGGAGTGAGTGAAGAGGAGTGAGGAGTGGGAGGCGGAGCTTCCCGCAGCGCTCGCAACTCACTCCTTCTCTGCCGAAGCAGGGACGACAGGCACGCCGCTCATCGATCTTCCTGACCCTCAACCGCCCCGCTTTCTCTCACTCCTCACTCCTCTTCACTCACTCCCCGCCCTATGCGCGTCAACAAATACATCAGCGAAGCCGGCCTGTGCTCGCGCCGCGAGGCGGACGAGCTGCTGCTCGCCGGACGGGTGACGATCAACGGCGAGGTCGTGACCACCGGCGCCAAGGCGCTGGAGGGCGACGAGGTGCGCGTGGACGGCGAGCTGGTCAAGGCGCGCATCCTCGCGGCCACGCCGTCGGCCAAGAAGGCCGTCTATATCGCGCTGAACAAGCCGGTCGGCATCACCTGCACCACCGACCAGAGCGTGGCCGGCAACATCGTCGACTTCGTCGACCACCCGCAGCGGATCTTTCCGGTCGGCCGGCTGGACAAGGACTCGGAAGGGCTGATCCTGCTGACCAGCAACGGCGACATCGTCAACGAGATCCTGCGTGCCGAGAACCGCCACGAGAAGGAATACCTGGTGGCCGTGAACAAGGCGGTCACCGACGAGTTCCTCGCCGGGATGAGCAAGGGTGTACGCATCCACGGCCAGATGACCCAGCGCTGCCGCGTGCGACGCATCGCCAGGTTCGGCTTCGGCATCGTGCTGACCCAGGGCCTGAACCGGCAGATCCGGCTGATGGCCGCGGCGTTCGGCTACCGTGTCACCCAGCTGCGCCGCGTGCGCATCGACAACATCAAGCTCGGCCATCTCAAGCCCGGGCAATGGCGCAATCTCACCGACGCGGAACTGAAGGGCCTGCTGCCGAACCGCACGCAGTGGTGATCCCAAAAAAGCCCCAGCACATCCGCTGACGAAGAGGCGGCGCGGGCACCGGGCCCGCCAGCACACGATTGTTGACCGAGCTCCGATGAAGAACGGCCCGCGCAAGGCGGGCCGTTCGATCCTGATGTCCTGCGGACGACGTTTCGGCCGCGGGACGATGCGCTCAGTGGCAGTTGCTGCAGGCGGGCATCCGCGCCGATGCCTGCATGCCGCGCATGTCGACCACGTCCGCGAAGTTGCCGGTATCGCGGATGCCCAGCGCCTCGTGCACGCGATTGACCGGAGCCTGCCTCGACGCCACGTGGATGACCTCGCCGGCCATCGCGCCGCTGGCGACCGCCGTCAGGGCGATCACCATGGAAAGGGAACGAATCTTCATGAGCTGCAATCTCCTCGCCAGTTATGGCGTCGCCTTCGTTGCGGCCTGGCCCGTACGGTCGGCAGCGGTGCGATGCCCTGTGTCCATTTTCCCCCACACCCCAGCGTAGCGCCGAAATTCCGGCGCTACCAGCGCGATCGATGCTGCATCGCAGGAGTAAACGTATTCACCCTTCTCCCGCGGCGGACGCGGACTTCAACCAGGCCACGGCGCCCAGTCCCGCCCGTCGGCCACTGGCGAAGCAGGCGGTCAGCAGATACCCGCCGGTCGGCGCCTCCCAGTCCAGCATCTCGCCCGCGCAGAACACGCCCGGTCGATCGGTCAGCATCAGGCTGTCGTCCAGCCCGTCGAGCGCCACGCCGCCGGCGGTGCTGATCGCCTCGGCCACCGGACGCGGTGCAGTGAGCGACAACGGCAGCGCCTTGACCAGCGCGGCCAGACGCCCGGTGTCGGCCAGCACCGTCTTGTCGGCCACCTCGAACACCAGCGCACACTTCGCGGCGTCCAGCCCCGCGCGACGACGGAGCCAGTCGCCCAGGCTGTGCTTGCCGCGCGGCGCGGCAAGCCGGGCGGCAAGCACGTCGACGCTGTAGCCGGGCGCCAGGTCGAGCTGCAGGACCGCCTCGCCGCGCTCGCGGATCTGCCGGCGCAACGCCGGACCGATCGCATAGAGCAGGCTGCCCTCCAGGCCATAACCGCTGATCACGCACTCGCCCTGGCGCTGCCGTGGCGTGCCGTCCGCGTCCTGCCAATGCGCCACCACGGCCTTCAGCGGCGCACCGCCAAAGCGACTGGCGAGATGCTCGCTCCAGGCGCACTCGAAGCCGCAGTTCGCCGCTTCCAGCGGCGTGGTGGTTACGCCGGCCGCGGCCAGCACGCCCATCCACGCGCCGTCGGAGCCGAGCTGCGGCCAGCTGCCGCCGCCCAGTGCCAGCACGGTGGCGGCCGCTTCCACGGCGCGCTCGCCGTCGGGGGTGGCGAAACGCAGTGCGCCATCGTCGCGCCACCCCAGCCAGCGGTGATGCATGTGGAAGCGCACGCCATCGGCATGCAGCCGGCGCACCCAGCGACGCAGCAGCGGCGCGGCCTTCAGGTCCGACGGAAACACCCGGCCCGAGCTGCCGACGAAGGTCTCCACGCCCAACCCGCGCGCCCAGTCGCGCAACGCCTCCGCATCGAACTCGCGCAACCATGCGCCGACCCGCGTCGCGCTCGCGCCGTAACGACCGACGAAATCGGCGAAACCCTCGCCGTGGGTGAGATTGAGTCCGCCCTTGCCAGCCAGCAGGAACTTGCGCCCCACCGAGCCCATGGCGTCGTAGAGGTCCACCGCCACGCCGGCCTGGCACAGCTGTTCGGCGGCCATCAGTCCGGCCGGCCCGCCGCCGACCACGGCGACGCGCGAAGAAGAAGCATCGGTCATGCCGCGGATGGTCGCATGCCGAAGGTCGACTGGTGCAGTCGCGGTGCGCTGCGCATACTCGGGCGTTGCACGACGCGACCGTTTCCACGAGGTGATCCGATGACCCGACTCCGCCCGCTGTCCCTCGCTGCGGCTCTGCTGCTCGCCGCAAGCATGCCGCTCGCCGCGCAGAACGACGCCCAGCCACGCGAGCAGGCCAGCCTGCACGCGCTGGCCAGCGCCCCCAGCGAGGCACGCCTGCACGACACCATCGCTCACCTGGTGGGTTTCGGCACCCGCCACACGCTGTCCGACACCCGGTCGGACAAGCGCGGCATCGGTGCGGCGCGGCGCTGGGTCAAGGCGCAGTTCGAGGCGATCTCGCGCGACTGCGGCGGCTGCCTGGAGGTGGTCACGCCCTCGCAGGTGTTCACCGGCGAGCGGATTCCGAAACCCGCCGAAGTGATGGACGTGGTGGCAATCAAGCGCGGCAGCAGCGATCCGGACCGGGTGATCGTGATGAGCGGCCACCTCGACTCGCGCGTCACCGACATCATGAATGCGACCAGCGACGCCCCCGGCGCCAACGACGACGCCTCCGGCGTTGCGGCGCTGATGGAAGCGGCGCGGCTGCTGTCGAAGCAGGACAACCGCGCCACCCTGGTGTTCGCTGCGCTGTCCGGCGAAGAGCAGGGCCTGTACGGCGGCAAGGTGCTGGCCGACTACGCCGTGGCCCACGGCTGGAAGGTGGAAGCCGACCTCAACAACGACATCGTCGGCAACAGCCGCGGCCAGAACGGCGTGCGCGACAACACTACGGTGCGCGTCTTCAGCGAAGGCACGCGCAGCACCGAGACGGCGAGGCAGGCGCGCATCCGCAACTATTTCGGCGGCGAGGTGGACTCGCCCTCGCGCAACGTGGCCCGCTACATGGCCTCGATCGCCGACCAGTACCTGCCCGACTTCCGCGTGAAGATGATCTACCGCACCGACCGCTACGGCCGCGGGGGCGACCAGGTGGAGTTCCTCAAGGCCGGCTACCCGGCGATCCGCGTCAGCGAGGCACACGAGGACTACACCCGGCAGCACCAGGACCTGCGCACCGAGCATGGAGTCCACTACGGCGACACGATCGATGGCATCGACTTCCGCTACCTGGCCCGGGTCACCGCGCTCAACACGGTGACGATGGCCGCGATGGCCAACGCGCCGGCCCCGCCGACCGACGTGAAGACCGAGGGGGCCCTGGCCACCGACACCACCGTGAGCTGGCACAAGGTGCCCGGCGCCGCCGGCTACCGCGTGCACTGGCGCGACACCACGGCGCCGCGCTGGGAGTATGCGCGCGCGGTCGGCGACGTCGACCAGGCGGTGATCAAGGACGTGGTGATCGACGACTGGTTCTTCGGCGTGTCCTCGGTCTCGGCCGATGGCTACGAGAGCCCGGTGGTGTTCCCCGGCGCGGCCGGAAGCTTCGAGCGGCAGGCACCCGAGGCGCCGGCGAAGTAGACGCCGCGCTCAGTCGCGCTGAAACGGCACCGGCTCCGGCCGGTGCAGCGAGAAGCCCTGGGCCAGGTCCACGCCCAGTTCGCGCAGCGCCTGCATCAGCGCGTCGCTGGTGACCCACTCGGCCACCACCAGCAGGCCGATGCGGTGGCCGATGTCGGTGGCCGCGCGCACCATCGCGTGGCTCACCGGGTCCTCCAGCATGTCGCGGATGAAGCTGCCGTCGATCTTGATGATGTCCACCGGCAGGTTCTTCAGGTAGCCGAACGAGGACATGCCGGCGCCGAAGTCGTCCAGCGCCACCTTGCAGCCCACCGCGCGCAGCCGCTGCATGAACCGGGCGACCTGCGAGAGGTGGCGTACCGCCACCGTCTCGGTCACCTCGAAGCAGACCCGTGACGGATCCACCCGGTGCTGGCCGAGCAGCTCGATGATGCGATCGGCCAGCGCGTCGTCCTCGACGCTGGCGCCGGAGAGATTGATCGTGGCCAGCTGCAGCGAGGCGCCGGCCGGATGCAACTGGTCGAAATGGGCCAGCGCGGTCTCGATCACCCAGCGGTCGATCGTCGGCATCAGGCCATAGCGCTCGGCCGCGGGAATGAACGCACCGGGCACCACCAGCCGCCCCTCCTCGTCGCGGAAGCGCAGCAGCAGCTCGATCCGCACGCCCTCGCCGGGCTGCGGCACCAGCGGCAGCAGCTCCTGGTAATAAAGCAGCAGCCGACCCTCGTCCGCCGCCCAGCGCAGTCGGTTGGCCCACTCCATCTCGCTGCGCCGGCGAGCCGTCTCGTCGTCGTGCTCGGAATAGAAGTGCACCCGATTGCGGCCGGCCTCCTTGGCCATGTAGCAGGCGGTATCGGCCTGGGCGAACAATTCGTGCAGGTGCATGCCGGGCTTGTCGAGCATGACGCCGCCGACGCTGGCGCTGACCGAGTAGCTGCGCTGCTCCCACATGAACACGTAGCCGTCGATGCGTCGCCGCAACCGCTCGGCCAGCGCTTCGGCGGCTTTCAGGTTGCCGACGCGCGGCAGCAGCACGCCGAACTCGTCGCCGCCCAGCCGGGCCAGCACGTCGTGCGCGCCCAGCTGCTCGTGCATGGTCATCGCCAGCTGCGCCAGCAGTTGGTCGCCCGCCATGTGGCCGGAGGTGTCGTTGATCAGCTTGAACTGATCCAGGTCGATGTACAGCAGTGCCGCCGCCGGGGCACCGGCGGCGATCGCCGCCATCGCCTCGCCCAGGTGACGCTCGAACTCGCGCCGGTTGTACAACTCGGTCAGCGCATCGTGGCTGGCCTGGTGCATCAGCCGGTCGTTCAGCAGGCGCTGTTCGGTGACGTCCGAGGCGATCATCAGCAGCTTGGGCACGCCATCGAGCTCGACATGGGCGATCGATACGCTGGCCCAGAAACGCTGCCGCTGTCCGTTGCGCAACACCGCTTCGAGCTGCTCGACCGCCCCGCCCTGCGGATCGGCGAGCCGCCCGCGCACGGCGGCATCCTCGAACAACGCAGGCAGCGCGTGACCCAGCGGATCGCCCAGCCGATCGCGGGCGGCGCGGTTGGCATAGGTCACCCGTCCCTCGTTCGCGTCGGCCAGCAGCACCAGCGCGGGCAACAGCTCGTTGAGCGCGCGGAAACGCTCTTCGCTTTCGCGATAGCGACGACTCATCCGCCAGCCCAGCTCCATCGCCCGGCGCTGCGTACCCGCCACCGACCAGACCAGCAACGCGAGCAGCAGACTGATCAGCAGGCCGGCGGGCAGCAAGGTCCCGCTCCAGCTCCATCGCTCCGGCAGCAACGGATAATCCATGCGCACCTGCCACACCCGGCCGCCGTAATGCAGGTCGCGCCGGAAGTCGCCCTCGCTGCCCACGGTAGCCGCCGCATCGGAATCGAACATGGCCTGTCCGGGCTGGGCGAGGTCGAAGACCCGGACGTGCATCTTGTGCAGCGCCTCTGGGGTGAACGCGCCGCCGATCAGCTGGGAAACCCGGAAGGACGCGGCGATCGATCCCTCCAGCCGCGCCAGCCGCTCGCCCGGTGTCGCCGGGGGCGGTCCCTCGCTGTAGACCGGCAGGCGCATGGTGATGCCGCGGATCGGACGACCATCCGGCTCGCGCTGGACCAGATCGAACGGCGCGGAAAGGGCCGGCTGGCCGCTCTCCTGGGCGGCGACCAGGGCGGACATGTTCGGCGTCTGCGAGGTGACGTCCAGACCCAGCAAGCGCTCGTTGCCTTCCAGCGGCGCGACCTGGCGGGTGACGTAGCGCGAGCCGGATGGCCCCGTCTCGTGCTGCGCGTAGGCCAGCGCGACCAGGCTCGGGAACAGGTTGCGAGGCCGCAGATTGGCGTAGAAGTGCTGGAAATCGTCTGCAGTCACCTGGTCGGACGCGATGTACAGCGTCTGCACCGAACGGATCAGCAACTCGGAGGTCACCAGGCGCGCCTGCAGGGCGGTGAAGCTCTTGTCCGCCAGCTCGTCCAGGGCGACCCGCACCGCCGCCCGCTGCCGCGCCTGCTGCTGGTGATGGAGCACCAGGGTCAACAGCACCCCCGCCAGCAGCGTCGCCAGCACCCACACCCAGGCCAGGCCTCCCCGCGGTGGGCGCACCACGGGCGTCTGCGGGGAAATGTCCGGATCGGGACGAGGAACGGGGGCAGAGCTCAAGCGGAAGTCCCTATCGCCGTCGGGCAACCGCGCTATCTGAGCACATCCGGCGTCCCGCCGCAGTACGAAAAAGCCCGGCGCTGGCGGTAAGGTGCGGCGACTGCTAAAAAACCGGACGGGGCGCAGGGGGCGTCCCCGGACGGCGCCTGCCACCAGGCGTCTTCTCGATGGACCGACACCAGGGGGATTTCCCGATGACCTACCGCTTCGGCGCGCCGGCACGACTCGTGCTGCCCGCCCTTGTCCTGCTCTGCGCCACCCACGCCTCGCCGATCCGGGCGGAGGATGCCGATGACGCCCGCACCGAGCAGTTCCTCGCCTCCCTGCACCCGGCCACCGGCGACGTGGCGATCGCCCCGGCGCACGCCCACCTGGCACTGAAGCCGGGCTACGCCTTCCTCGGCGCACAGGACGCACAGCGCGTACTGACCCAGCTGTGGGACAACCCGCCGGACAAGGATGTGCTCGGCATGATCCTGCCCGATGCCGACCCGCACGGCCTGCTCGACCCGAAGCAGTGGGCGGTGGTGGTGACCTACGTCGACGACGGCTACGTGTCCGACGCCGACGCGTCCTCGATCGACTACGACGACATGCTGTCGAAGATGAAGGCATCGACCCTCGACGAGAACGCCGAACGGCGCAAACAGGGCTACCCGGAGATCGAGCTGGCCGGCTGGGCCGAGCCGCCGCACTACGACGCGTCCAGCCACAAGCTGTACTGGGCGCGCGACCTGGTGTTTCACCACGATGGCCACAGCGGTCACTCGCTCAACTACGACATCCGCGTGCTCGGCCGCGAAGGCTACCTGTCGCTCAATGCGGTGGCGCCGATCGGCGAGCTGGCGCAGGTGCGGGCGGACATGCCCGAGGTGCTGGACATGACCGACTTCGATGCCGGCCAGCGCTACACCGACTACGACTCGCGCACCGACAAGCTGGCCGCCTACGGCATCGGCGCGCTGGTCGCCGGCGGCATCGCCGCCAAGGCGGGCCTGTTCGCCAAGCTCGGTGTGCTGCTGCTGGCGATGAAGAAATTCGTCATCGTGGTCTTTGCCGCCATCGCAGGCCTCTTCCGCAAGCTGTTCCGCCGCAGGAATGCCTGACCCCCGGGTCGCGCGGCGCGCTCAGGTGCCGCGCGGCTTGGCCCGGTGGGTGGGTGTGGCGGTCCACGGATCGTCCGGCCAGGGATGGCGCGGGTAGCGCCCCTTCAGCTCCTTCTTCACCTCGGGGTAGGTGCGCTCCCAGAAGCCCCTCAGGTCCTGCGTCATCTGGATCGGCCGGCCGGCCGGCGACAGCAGGTGCAGGGTCACCGGCACGCGGCCGCCGCCCACCCGCGGCGTGTCGGCCAGGCCGAACAGCTCCTGCAGTTTCACCGCCAGCACCGGCGGTTCGTCGGGCGCGTACTCGAGCCGGCGATGCTGGCCGCTGGGCGCCAGCCACTGGTCCGGCGCCTGCGCATCGAGCTGCTGGCGCTGGGCGTAGTCGAGCATCGCCGACAGCGCCTGCGAGAGGTCCTCGGGGCCCAGCGCATCGAGGCCGCGCTTGCCCGCCAGATAGGGTGCGAGCCAGTCCTCCAGCGTCGCCAGCAGATGCGCATCGGCGACGTCGGGCAGATCCAGCTCCGGCATCCAGCCGCGCAGCGCCTGGATGCGCAGGCGCAGCCGGCGGGCCGCGTCGCTCCACGGCAGGACATCCAGTCCGCGGCTGCGCACGGCGGCGAGCAGCGCCGGCAGCGCGTCGGCCGGCTGCACCGGAACGCTGCGCCGCTCGATCACGATGGCGCCGAAGCGGTATTCCTCGAACGCCTCCACCGCGCCACGCGCCTCGTTCCAGCGCAGCACGCGCTCGCGCGCGAAGGCCGCGGGAAACTCGGCTTCCAGCGTGCGCGGGTCCAGCGGCGCAGCGGCCAGCACCAGACTGTCGCGCGCCTCATGACGCAGGTCCAGCACCACCAGCCAGGGCTCACCGAGCAGCGCGGTCTGCTCGTGCAGGCGCACGCCACGGCCGTTGGCCAGGGTGTAGCGCAGCGGATTGCCGGCATCGCGGTAGGCGATGCGGTCGGGATACGCGTGCACCAGCAGGTCGCCGACGGCATGGCTGTCCGGCACCCCGCTGGCCGCGGTACGCAGGTCCAGCCGGCGGCGCCAGCCCTTGGCGGCCTGCTCGATCGCCGCCAGCGCACCGGCATCGGCACCGGCGTGGCTGCCGCCGCCACGGCGATCGCGCCACATGTGCAGGGCGCCGACGCGCACACGGAAGTCGTCGGTGCGCGCCTGCTCGCCGCGCAGCGGCGAGCGTGCCTCGGCGAGGGCCAGCAGGTCGGCAACCAGGGCGCGGCGTTCCTCCGGTGCGCGCAGGGCGGCAGCGGCCAGCCGCGGCGTGGCACCGAGTTCGAGCATCCGGCGACCCAGCGCGGTGATGCGTCCGTCGGCATCCATTGCGCCCAGTGCCGTGAGCAGTTCGCGTCCCTGCGCCAGGGCGCCAGGCGGTGGCGGGTCGAGCCAGGGCAGGTCGCTGCCGCTGCCGGCGGTGATGCCCCAGGCCGCCAGCTCCAGCGCCAGCGCGGACAGCTCGGCCTGGGCGATCTCGGCGGTACGCGAGGACTCCAGCCGCTTGCTCTGGGGCCACAGGCGATACGCCGTGCCTTCGGCGACGCGGCCCGCGCGGCCGGTGCGCTGGTCGGCCGAGGCCTGCGAGATCGCCACGGTCTCCAGCCGGGTGAAGCCGGAGTTCGGATCGAAGCGCGGCTCCCGCGCCAGCCCGCTGTCGACCACGGCGCGGATGCCCGGCAGGGTCACGCTGGACTCGGCCACGTTGGTCGCCAGCACCACCCGCCGGATGCCCGGCTCGGCCGCGCCTAGCGCGAGCTGCTGCTCGGCCAGCGACAGCTCGCCGTGCAGCGGCACCAGCTCCACCGACTCATCCAGCGTGTGACCCAGCACGGTCTGCGCGCGGCCGATCTCGCGTCGTCCGGGCAGAAACACCAGCACGTCGCCGTCGTTCTCCGCCAGCGCCTGCCGCACCGTACGCGCCAGGTGCTGCTCCAGCGTTTCCTGCGTCCGCGCCGGCGGGTGCTCGACGCGCACCGGGAAACTGCGACCCGGGCTGCTGATCCGCGGCGCGTCGAGCCACTGCGCGATGCGTTCGCCGTCCAGCGTGGCCGACATGACCACCAGGCGCAGGTCCGGCCGCAGCGTACCGTGCACGTCCAGCGCCAGCGCGGCGCCGAGGTCGCCGGCGAGATGGCGCTCGTGGAATTCGTCGAACAGGACCGCGCCGATGCCGGCCAGCTCCGGATCGTCCTGGATCAGCCGGGTCAGGATGCCCTCGGTGACCACCTCGATCCGCGTCGCCGCGCTGGTGCGCGACTCGAAGCGGATCGAGTAGCCGGCCGTCTGCCCCACCGCCTCACCGAGCTGCTGCGCCATGAACTGCGCGGCGGCGCGCGCGGCGATGCGGCGCGGTTCCAGCATCAGGATCTTCCGCCCTTCCAGCCACGGCGCGTCGAGCAGGGCCAGCGGTACCTGGGTGGTCTTGCCGGCACCGGGCGGCGCCTCCAGCACCAGCCGCGGATGCGCGGCGAGCGAGGCGCGGATGTCCGGCAGCAGCGGGGTGATCGGGAAGGCGGCGAGCGTTGCGGTCATCCACGCCAATGGTAACGGCGGATCCGCACCGGCATGCTCCGCCGGTGAGGATCCGGTCGCGCGTGACGGCTAACGGGGGTCAGCCGCCACGCACTGCTGCATCCACTTGTCGGCAGTCTGTGCGCCCGCCGTGTCCTTCAGTCGCTCCCGCGCCTCGCCGATCACCCGCCAGTTCTGTACGCACAGGTCGCCGTGGCGCTTGCCCTGCCGCCACGAGCGCAGCGCCAGCGCCTGGGCACTGGCGTAGTCGGACTGCGCCAGCGCGGCCTCGGCCTGCTGCTGCAGCTGCTCGGGAGTGGCCGCCGGCGCACCCGCGTCCGGCGAGGGCAGCGGGACGTCAGCCGTCGGCGCGATCGCCCCCTTCGCCCGCAGCGGCGCCAGCGATTCGAACTTCTGCTGGTACTCCTCGGTGATCTGGCGGGCGTCGTCGCTGCTGGTGATCACCCGCGGCGTGATCAGCACGATCAGCTCGGTGCGGCTGTGCGTGCGGCTGGTGGTGCCGAACAGCCGACCGAGGATGGGCACGCGGTTCAGGCCGGGCACGCCGCCGTCGGAGGTGCCCTCGTCCTGCTGGATCAGGCCGCCGAGCAGCACGGTCTGCCCGCTCTGCACCGCCACCTGGGTCGCCAGCTCGCGCTGCGAGATGGTCGGATTGCCGTTGACCAGAGCAGCAGTGCGGTCGACCTGGCTGACCTGCTGGCCGATGTTGAGATAGACCAGCCCGCCGGGATTGACCCGCGGCTGCACGTTGAGGATCACGCCGGTGGACATGTACTGCGCCTCACTGACGGTGTTGCTGACACCGGTGGTGGAGATGCTGGTGGTGTTGATCGGCACCTGGCTGCCGACCTGGATGTGCGCCACCTGGTTGTTCAGCACCACCATCGACGGGGCCGACAGCGTCTTGGTGTTGCCGCTGGTCTCCATCGCGTGCAGCGCCACCTGCAGGTTGGAGTTGACGAAGGAGTAGAACAGCGCATCGCCGGTGACGCCATTGCTGGGCACGTAGGTGTTGCCGCCGATGCCCAGTGCGCCCTGGCGCGGGTTGTTCGGGTTGCCCGGGGTGAAGCTGCCATCGCTGTTCTGGGTGCCGCCGGCCAGGCCCTGCAGGTACCACTGCACACCGAACTTGAAGTCGCCGCTCAGGTTCACTTCGAGAATCCGGGTCTCGATCTGCACCTGCAGCGGCACGGTGTCCAGGCGCTGGATCGCGTCCTGGATCTCTGCCCACTGCGACGGCCGCGCGCGCACCAGCAGCTGGTTGTTGGAGTCGACCGAGCTGATCCGGATGCTGCCGTCACCGGAGCTGTACTCCTGGTCGCCGGCACCGCCACCGGCCGCGGAGCCGTTGGCGTTGATCAGCGCGCCACCGGTCGTACCCTGACCGCCCTGTCCGGCATTGCCGCCGGTACCGCCCAGCCCGCTGCTGCCACTAAAACCGCCGCCGCGCGCGCTGTCGCTGCCGCCCAGCCCGCCACTGCTGCTGCCGAAGCTGCCCGCGGTGCTGCCCATCGAACGGCCGCTGGCGCCACCGGTGTTGCCGATCGTGCCGCCAGTGAGGCCCGGCCCCACCTCGCCGCTGGAGCTGCTTCCCCCGCCAGCGTTGTCGGTGTAGATCTGCGCGAGGTAATGGGCCAAGTCCGAGGCCTTGATGTTGCGCACGTCGTAGACGTAGAGCTGCGGCTCGTTGCCGCCGCCGCGGTCGATGCGGTGGATCCAGTCGCCGACCTCGTGCAGGTAGTCCGGCTGGGTGGAGATCACCACCAGCGCGTTGGTGCGCTCGATCGGGATGAAACGCAGCATGCCGGCCAGCGGCGTGTTGCCGTCCTTGCCGAACAGGCTGTCGAGCTTGGGCATCAGGTCGGTGACGCTGGCGTGCTCGAGCGAGAACACACCCACCGACATGCCGCGCAGCCAGTCCACGTCGAAGGTGCGCACGGTGCGCGCGTAGTTGGCCAGCTCCTGCGGCGTGCCGGAAAGCACCAGCAGGTTGCGCGCCGGGTCGACCAGCAGCACCGAGTCGGTCCGCGCGAACGGCTTGATCAGCTTCTGCATCTCCACCGCGCTGATGTAGTGCAGCGGGAACAGCCGCGCCTGCAGGCCGCCGGCCGGCGCGCTGGCGCCCAGGCCCGGCACCAGATTGCCGGCCGCGGCGTCCTTGGCCGGCATCACCACGTAGCCGCCGGCGTTGCTGACCAGCGCGTTGCCGGTCCACGACAGCAGCATCTCCAGGATCGGCAGCGCCTGGCTGGAATCCACCGGCTCGGCGGTGGCGAAGGAGATGTTGCCCTGCACGCCCGGCGCGATGGTGTAGTTCTTCTTCAGCAGGTCGCCCAGCACTGCCTTCACCACCGCCTGCACCGGCTGGTTCTCGAAGTTGAAGGTGACCGCGCCATCGCCCTTGGCGACCGGCCGCGGGGTCGCCAGCGCGGTGGGATGGATGAACTGGCCGGTGCCGGTGCGCAGCTCCGGCTTGACCGCCGCCGGGGCTTCGGCACCCAGCCGGTTGGCCAGCGGCAGCGGCGCCGGCACCGGCTTTTCGGTGCCGGCCATTGCTTCGCGCTGCAGCGCGCCGTCGTCGGGCGGCGGCGGCATCGTGGCGCAGCCGGCCAGCCAGACCACGCTGGCCAGTGCGGCCACGCGGATCATCGGGTGCTTCAGCATGCGGAACATCAATGGTCTCCTTGCTGGGTCGAGGCTGCCTGCTCGGCCCGACGTTTCTGGATGATGGCGTTGAGCTGGCGCAGCCGCTCGGCCTGGAGCTGCGCTTCGGTCTGGTGCCCGCGCTGCGCACGCCCGGCGCCGGGCGGGGTCAGGCCCATGCGCGGCGACGATCCGGTCGCCGGAAACGGCGCGCCGCCGGCCTCCTTGCGCATCTCGGCGGCACCGGGCGCGTTGTCCGGCGCCGGCGGCGTCTTGTCGAACGGGGCGCCGGCCGGCAGCTTGAGTTCGACCCGGCCGTCAGGGCCATCGAACACTGCTGCGCGCGGCTGTACCTCGACCAGGGTCCAGCGGCCGTCCGGCGTAGTCTTGCCCTGGGCGATCTGCAGGTCGCGGTTATTGGTCTTGTCGTGCGCCAGCGCCATCCGCAAGCCGGGGGTGAGGATCACCCCGGTAAGCGCCAGGTCGCCGACGGCACCGCCGTCACCGGAGCGTGCGCCGGGACGCCGGTCGGGACGGAACAGCGGTCGCTGCCAGACGGTGGCGAAGCGGTCCAGCGGCTGCGGCGGCGGCAACGCGGCACCGTGCCCGGGCGGCGGCAGCGGTGCCACCGGATGCGGCGCACGCCAGCGCACACCCTGGCCGAGACCGAGCAACAGGACTACCAGCGCGGCGCCGAGAATGCCGGCAGCCAGCACCAGCATCGGCGTCAGCCGGCGTTGCGTGGCGGCCTTCACGGCGCGGCTCCCTGGGTGGCGCCGGTGCCGGCGTGCGACGGACGCACATAGCCGGTCAGCGTGAACTGCACTTCCAGCGGCGCCTGGGCGTTCTGCTGGGTGATCACCGGATTGCGGAAGATGCTCAGGTCGCCGACGAACAGGTACGGCGTGCCCTGCTCCAGGTCGTTCAGCACCGCGGCCAGCGGCTCGATGTCGCAGCGCAGGCTGATGCTCACCGCGGCTTTCCGGTAGGGCTCGTTGCTGTCGGCCTGGGGCTCGGGCAGCGGCATCTTCTGGGTCACCTCGCAACCTCCGTCGCGATGGTGCGCACCGGTCACGTCGACCACCCGCTGCATCAGCCCGGCGGTCGCGGCGTTGGGATCGTCCTCGGGCAGGAACGCGCTGCTCGCCGCCTGTCCGGCGCCCATCGCGGCGAGACGCTTCTCCAGCTCCGGCTTCTGCGCGATGGCGGCGGCGTAGCGGCTCTGGGTATCGCGCAGATCGCTCATCTGCGCGTTGATCGACTGCAGCGGCGCCACGAACCACCAGTGCAGCAGCACGAAGTAGGCGATCACCAGCACCACCAGCAGCAGGCCGATCGCCGCCAGCCGGCTGTCGCGCGGCTTCATCACCAGCCGGCTCATGGCGTGGCTCCCGCGGAAGCCGCGGCTGCGGGAGTTGCCGGCGTGCGCACGTTGGCGACGAGGTAGAAGCGTTCCTTGCCGGTGGTCGGGTCGGCCTGGATCGAGCCCTGGAAGCCGACGTCGCGGATCAGTGGATCGTCCTTCAGTGCATCGACCAGCTTGGCCGCCTGTGTCGCCTGCCCCTGGAAACCGAGGTGGCCGTTGCTGTCGATGCTGAAGCGTTCCAGCCAGGCGCTGTCGGGCAGACGGCGGGTAAGTTCGTCCAGCAGCGCCAGCACCGGCACGGTGTCCTTCTTCTTGCGCGCCAGGAAGCCGGCTGCACCGGCGTTGTCCTGCAGTTGCTGGCGCAGCAGCGCGACCTGCTGCGCCTCGCCGTGCATGGCGTCGACCTGCGCCTGCATCGCGTCCAGCGCGAGCCGGCGGTTGTGCAGCCACTGCCCCAGCACCAGCCCCACCATCACCACGCAGGCGGCACCGAGCGCCAGATTCATCCGCGCGCGCGGATCGACCCGGCGAGGTCGTTGCGCGGGCGGCAGCAGGTTCGCGCCGACCCGGGCATCGCCGTCAAGCAGGTCGACCGCATCGACGCGGATGCGCAGGGCGGCCAGCCGCTCGAGCAACGGATCGAGCGTGGTGCGCGGCAGGGCAATCAGCTCGACCGCGAAGCGGCCCTCGCCCACCGGGCGCGCCAGCTCGCGCACGTCGGTCGCCACCTGCTCGGCGCGGAACGGGGTCTGCCGGTCGATTTCGAAACCGACCACCTGGGCCAGGTTGTCGCGGGCGGCCAGCGGCAACGCCAGCGTGCGGCGCAGGCCGGCCGACGCCGGCAGGCACAGCGCGAGGCGCAGGTCCTGCGGATCGACCGCGGCCAGTGCCTGGCGCAGGGCCTGCTGCTGGATCGTCGGATCGCCGTCGTCGGGCCACTGCGCCAGCAGGCCCGGCTCACCGGCACGGCGCACGCTCCAGTGTCCGTCCCGGTGCTCCAGCAGGTGCCAGTCGGCACCGCTGGCCAGCGTCTGGCGCATCCGGACCGGCAGCAGGGCGCGCAGTTCGCCGCCCCACCACGCCAGGAACGCCGGCAGTGGCGAGCCGCGCCAGGCGCGCCGCGCGCGCTCCAGCGACGGCCGCAGCGACTGCATTGCGGTACTCATTCCCCGTCTCCCTCCTGCCAGCGCAAAACCGCGTACGGCTGCACGCCAGCCCCGATCCCGCGCAGGCGAACCGTTGCCCGCACCACGGCCTTGGTGCCGTCGGGAAGCGTCGCCTGCGAACGGATACTATGCGTTACCCCGGCACCGGACGCCATCGCGGTCGCCGGATCCAGCGCCTGCCGCGCATCCTCGGCCTGCTGGATCCGCGCCGCATCCATGCCCGGAATCGCCGCCAGTGCCAGCGGCGGCGCAGTGGCCGGATTGGGCGCGTCGCGCCCTGACCACAGCGTGACCTGCGAGGCGACCGCCTTGTAGACGGCCGCCGGCATGCCGAGCACCATCCGCAGCTCCTCGATGCTGGCGAACGGCCCGTGCCGCGGCAGGTAGTCGAGCCCCGCCGCGGTATAGGCCGCGTCGGCCGGGTTCGGTCCCACCGCATCGCTGAAGCTGCGCCAGGCCGCCACCCGGCCCGCCAGCTGCTCGGCGGCCCGCGGCTCCATGCCGGCCGCCTTGAACAGGCCGGTGAGCACGGCTGGCGATGCCGCATTGAGGTCCACCTTGCCGCTTTCGTCGACGATCTGGACCGCCACGGAGGCGTCGCCGAACGGGAAGGTGTACGACCGTCCGTCGGGAATCCAGCGCTGCGCCAGTCTCGGGTCCTGCAGCGCGTACACCGCCCGTGCGATACCCGCCTCGGCCGCGTAGTGCGCCTGGGTGTGGGCAAACGCATAGCGCGCCTGCAAGGCCTCGGTGCGCGCCATCAGCGCGTAGCCGCCGAGCAGCACCGCCAACAGGGTGCAGGCCCACAGCACCACCAGCAGTGCGACGCCGCGCTGGCGACGGGGGAAAGGCGATCCTTGCATCATCGCGCTCCCGCCGCCCGCATGCGCAGCAGCGGCCCCTGCAGCATCAGCCCGCTGCTCGGGTCGATGCGCAGCGGCATGGTCAGTTCCGGCCAGGGCGTGATGCCTTGCGGGGTCAGTTCGATGCGCACCAGCTGCGGCATCAGCCGCCCGTCCGGCCAGCTGTCCTGCCAGTCGCCGACGCGGCCTTGCGCATCCACCCCGCGATACTGGAACCGCCCCTGCCTGATGTGATCGAGCAGCAGCTGCGGCTTGCCCAGCGGTCGCGGCGGCTTGCCGTCCGGCGGCAGCAGGGCCAGCTGCAACTGCAGCTGCTTGCCGCCATGATGATCATCGACCAAGGACAGCTTCAGCAGTTGGGGCCCGAGCTTGTCGAGATAGCCCGGCAGCGGGGCGACGAAGCGCATGGCATCGGCCTTGCCTTCGAAGAACAGCGCATCGCCGTTGGCGTCGTGATCGATCGGCGCCACCATTGCCTGCGCCAGCTCGCGTCGCAGCAGCTGCTGGGTGGAGCGGATCTGGTCGAGCCGCTCCACCGCCGCGGTGCCCGAGCGCACGCCGTGGGTGGCGGTGCGGATACCCGAGTACACGCCGAGCAGCAGCACGCTGAGCAGCACCAGTGCCAGCAGCACCTCGAGCAGGCTGAAACCGCGTGCGCGCATCACCGCCCGCCTCCGCCCGCACCGGTCGGCATCCCGGCGCGAAGCGTGCTGAAGCGCGCGTCCTGTTCGTGGCCGCCTTCGCTCCAGCGCACGTCGAGGTCCAGCCGATACAGCTGCAGCGGCGGATTCGGCGGCGCCTTGCCCTCCGGCGTCCACGGCGTCACCTGCAACTGCCAGCGGTAGCGCTTGTCGAAGCGTCCGGTCCGGGTACCGGCCTGCGGCGGCTCGATCACGAAGGCGCTGTCCAGCAGGCTGCGCGCCCACATCGCCGCCTCGCTGCGCTGTGCGGCGCGGTGGGTCAGGTCGATCGCGCCGCCGGCCACCTTCATCAGCGCGGTGAAGGCGATCGCCAGCAGCAGCAGTGCCGCGATCACTTCGATCAGGCTGAAGCCCCGCTGGCGGCGAGACATCTTCATGGCTGCGCCGCGCCGGGCTGCACCACGCTGACCGCGCCGGTCAGCCATCCCACGTTGACCTGCCAGCGTCGCTGCCCCTGCTGCAGGGTGATGTGCCCCCCGGTGGAGCTGCCGTCGGGGAAGAAGCGGATGCGCCCCACGGTAGGCGACACCTGGTCTTCCTTCGCGCTGGTGATGCTGACCTTCATGCCCTTCGGAAGCTCGCGGGTGCGGTCGTCCGCGCCGGTGTAGCTGCCGGCGCGGATGTCCAGGTCGAAGTGCTGCTCCTGCCCCTTCACGATGGCCTGGGCGCGGGTGGCGCGCAGCGTGGCGGCCAGTTCACCGCTGGCCGCACTGACGCGCGCACCGGCCAGACCCTGCGAGACCGAGATCGACACCGCCGCCGCCGCGATGCCGATCAGCAGGATCACCGCCAGCATCTCGAACAGCGTGAAGCCCCGCGCATGGTGCACGGCGGATCGGCGACGGGAGCAGCGGGTACTCATCGGAGAGATCCGAGCGGGCAGCGCCTACTGCCAGTTGCCCACGTCCTTGCTGAAGCCGTCGCCACCCGGCTGCCCGTCCTGGCCGTAGAAGATCAGGTCGAAGCTGCCGTGCTCGCCCGGGTACTTGTAGCCGAAGGCATGCCCCCACGGGTCTTTCAGTTCGGACGGCTTGGCGTACGGTCCCTGCCAGTTGGCCGCATTGGACGGCTTGGTCACCAGATCCTCGAGCTGGCGCGGCGGCGTGCCGTTGTCCAGCGCGTAGTTCTCGATCTTCTGGCCGAGCGTGGTGAGCTGCGCCTTGCCGGCACCGTACTTGCCCTTGTCCACGTTCTTGCCGACCTGGGTGACCACCACGGCGCCGATGATGCCGATCAGCACGATCACCGCGAGCATCTCGAGCAGGGTGAAGCCGGCGCTGCGGCGCGCGGCGCGGGGAGACCTGGACTGCATGGACTTACCTCTCGTCATGGAACGTTCGGAAACTCTCGGACACCGCCGATCACTGGATGTTGCTGGTCAGGCTGAGCAGCGGCAGCAGGATCGCCGCCATGATGATCGCCACCAGCACGGTCATCACGATGGTCAGCGCCGGCACCAGCGCGGCGAGCAGGCGGTCGATCGCGCGGCGGCTCTCCAGTTCGAAGGTGTCGGCCACCTTCAGCAGCATGGTGTCGAGCTGGCCTGCCTCCTCGCCCACCTGCACCATCTGCAGGGCCAGTCGCGGGAAGCGCTGCGACTGCGCCAGCGCGAAACCGAGGCCCGCGCCGCCCTTGACCTGCTCGGCGGCGGTGGCCAGCGCCTCGTCCAGCGCGCGGTTGGAGGTGACCTGGCGCGCGATGGTCAGCGAAGACAGCAGCGGCACGCCGTTCTTCAGCAGCGTGCCCAGCGTGCGCGCGATGCGCGCGGTCTCTACCTTCACCAGCAGCGGCCCGACCACCCGTCGCTGCAGCAGCTTCGCGTGCGCGGCCAGCCTGGCGTCCGGATCGCGCAGCTGCGCGCGGCGCACGAACACCGCGCCAACGATCAGCAGCACCATCAGCCACCACCAGTCCTGGATCAGGTTGCCCAGCGCGAGCACGGCCCGGGTGATCAGCGGGATCGGCACCTGCATGTCCTGGAAGATCGGCACGAACTGCGGCACCACATAGGCCAGCAGCAGCACCAGCGAGCCGAGCACGCCGACCATCAGGAAGGCCGGGTAGATCAGCGCGTTGACGATGCTGCCGCGCAGCTGCTGGGCACGCTCCAGGTAATCGGCCAGGCGGCGCAGGGTGTCCTCCAGCGAACCGCCGGCCTCGCCCGCGCGCACCAGCGAGATGTACAGCTTGGGGAATACGCCGTGTTCCTCGTCCAGCGCCTGCGACAGTGTGCTGCCGCCGCGCACGCGGTCGCGCACGCGCTCGATCAGCTTCTTCGCCCGCTCGCCCTCGGGCAGCTCGAGCAGGATGCCGAGTGCGCGGTCCAGCGGCTGGCCGGCACCGAGCAGGGTGGCGAGCTGGTGGGTGAACTGGGCCAGCTGGTCGCCGGAAAACGGGCCGCGCGCGAACAGCGCGGCGAACGAACCGCCGCTGCCGCCGGCGTCGGCCGGGGCCGCTTCCAGCGGGGTGTGGCCCTGATCCTGCAGGCGGGCGATCACGTCCTCGACCGACGCTGCCTCCATCTGGCCCTGCAGCATGTCGCCGGCGTCGCTGACCGCGCGGTAGCGGAACTGCGCCACGTCAGCCCTCCTGCGTCACGCGCAGGACCTCTTCCAGCGTGGTCACGCCGGCCACCGCCTTGGCGATGCCGTCCTCGTACATGGTGCGCATGCCCTCGGCGCGGGCGGCGCGCTCGATCTCGCCGGCGTCGGCGCGCTGCATGATCAGCCGGCGCAGCGGGTCGGTCATCACCAGGAATTCCATGATCGCGCGGCGACCGCGGTAGCCGGTGGGGTTGGACGCGCTGGTGCCCGGCTTCCACAGCCGGATCGGCCGCTCGCTGGTGTACTTCTCCAGCTCGAACTCGGCGATCACCTCGGGCGAGGGTTCGTACGGGATCGCCGTCTCCGGGTCGAGCCGGCGCACCAGTCGCTGCGCCAGGATGCCGTTGACGGTGGAGCCGAGCAGGTAGTCCTCCACGCCCATGTCGAGCAGGCGGGTGACGCCGCCGGAGGCGGAGTTGGTGTGCAGCGTGGACAGCACCAGGTGGCCGGTGAGCGCGGACTGGATCGCGATGCGGCAGGTCTCCAGGTCGCGCATCTCGCCGATCATGATCACGTCCGGGTCCTGGCGCATGATCGAGCGCAGCGCGCCGGCGAAGTCCAGTCCGATCTGCGGCTTCACCTGGATCTGGTTGATGCCTTCGAGCTGGTACTCGACCGGATCCTCGACGGTGATGATCTTCACGTCGGGCGTGTTGATCTGCGACAGCGCGGTGTACAGCGTGGTGGTCTTGCCCGAACCGGTCGGGCCGGTGACCAGCAGGATGCCGTGCGGACGCTGCAGCACTTCGACGAAGCGCTTCTCGAACGCCTCGGTGAAACCCAGCGAGGCGAAGTCGAACACCACCGACTCGCGGTCCAGGATGCGCATCACCACCGACTCGCCGAAGCTGGTCGGCACGGTGGACACGCGCAGGTCCAGCTCCTTGCCCTGCACGCGCAGCTGGATGCGGCCGTCCTGCGGCAGGCGGCGCTCGGCGATGTTGAGCTTGGCCATGATCTTCACGCGGCTGATCACCGCGGCGGTCGAGCTGGACGGCGGCGCCTCCACCTCGTGCAGCACGCCGTCGATGCGGTAGCGCACCTTCAGCCGGTTCTCGAACGGCTCGATGTGCACGTCCGAGGCGCGCTGCTCCACCGCGCGCTGCAGGATCAGGTTGACCAGGCGGATGACGGGCGCCTCGGAGGCGAGGTCGCGCAGGTGCTCGACGTCCTCTTCCTCGGTGGCGCCGGCGCCGTCGAGGTTCTCCACGATCGATCCCATCGCCGAGCGGCCCTGGCCGTAGTAGCGCTCGATCAGGTCGTCGATCTCCGAGCGCAGGCCGATGCACAGCGCCACCGGCTTGCCCGCGGCCAGCCGCACGGCGTCGAGCGGGTACGGGTCGGCCGGATCGGACACCACCAGCGCCAGGGCGTCCTCGCCCTGGCGGATCGGCACCACGTGCTGCTGCTTGAGGAAGCGCGGCGACACGTCCAGCTCGGACGGCGGCAGTTCGGGCACGTCGCGGGTGGACACCAGCGGCGCATCGAGCAGCTCGGACCAGGCCTGGGCCAGGTCGCGCTCGGACACCAGGCCGAGCCGGGCCATCAGGGCGGTCAACGTGCCCTCCGGAGCCTCTTCGTGCAGCCGTCGGGCGCGGACCAGGTCGCCATCCTTGAGCGCGCCGCGCGAGACCAGCAAGGCGCATACGGCCGCCTCGCGATCATCCATGGCCGCCTGCATTGCGTCTCCCGACGCGCTCACCACTGCCGACATCACCCACCCCGTTCCACTGCGATCACGGACTTCTTCGACCGGCCGTCGCCCCCGCACCGGCCAGACGCGCATTGTTAGCACATCCGGTACAACCCCGGGCGGCGACCGCGGGCGCCCCGTTCACAAACCACCGGGTCCATGCGGGCAGGCGCAAGAACCTCCGCCCCCACCGGGGGCGCGGCCGCGCGCGAAGGCCGGCCACCCTAGGCAAGCCCGGCCGATCCGGCAATACGGCAATGGCCTATGGGGTATTCCGGGAATGATGCGTTGCGCGTCGCGCGCGCGGCGCGGGCTTGCGACAATACGGACTTTGCCTGCCAAGACCGACGCATGCTGATCGACATCGGGGCCAACCTGACCCACGAATCCTTCGCCCACGACTTCGACGCCGTGCTGGCCCGCGCCCGCACCCACGGTGTGGCGCACATGGTGGTCACCGGCGCCAGCCGCGACGGCAGCCGCGGCGCGCTGGCGCTGGCCCGGGCCCATCCCGGCGTGCTGTACGCCACCGCCGGCGTGCACCCGCACCATGCGGTGGACTACGACGAGGCCACCGATGCGCTGCTGCGCGAGCTGGCCACCCACCCGGAGGTCCGCGCCGTCGGCGAGACCGGGCTGGACTACCACCGCAACTATTCGCCGCGTGACGTGCAGCGCGAGGTCTTCGAGCGCCAGCTGCGCATCGCCGCGGAGCTGGGCAAGCCGCTGTTCCTGCACCAGCGCGACGCGCACGAGGACTTCCTCGCCCTGCTGCGCCGCTACCGCGACCGGGTGCCGGCGGTGGTGGTGCACTGCTTCACCGATACCGGCGAGGCGCTGCGCGATTACCTGGCGCTGGACTGCCACATCGGCATCACCGGCTGGATCTGCGACGAGCGCCGCGGCCTGCACCTGCGCGAGCTGGTGAGGGAGATCCCGGCCGGCCGGCTGATGATCGAGACCGACGCGCCCTACCTGCTGCCGCGCACGGTGCGCCCGCAGCCCAGCCACCGGCGCAACGAGCCGATGTACCTGAAGCACATCGCCGAGGAGATCGCGCGCGACCGCGGAGAGTCTTTCGAAGCGCTGGCCGCACACACCAGCGCCACCGCTGCCGGGTTTTTCGGCCTCGCCGCCGCCTGAGCGGCGTCAGCGCAGGACGCGGGTCTGCCCGGGCGGCAGGCCGTCCAGCGCATGCGGACCGATCCGCTCGCGGATCAGTCGCAGGGTGGGGAAGCCCACCGCCGCGGTCATCCGGCGCACCTGCCGGTTGCGCCCCTCGCGCAGGGTGATGCGCAACCAGCTGGTGGGGATCGCCTTGCGGAAACGCACCGGCGGATCGCGCGGCCACAGCCAGTCCGGCTCGGTGGCATGCTCGGCGCCGGCCGGCAGGGTCGGCCCGTCCTTCAGCACCACGCCGTGACGCAGCGCGGCGATCGCCTCGTCGGTGATCGCCCCGTCCACCTGCACCAGATAGGTCTTCGGTTGCTTGTGCTTCGGATCGGTGAGCCGGTGCGCCAGCGCGCCCTCGTCGGTGAGCAGCAGCAGGCCCTCGCTGTCCTGGTCGAGCCGGCCGGCGGCGTAGACGCCTTTTTGCCGCACGAAATCGGCCAGGGTGGGACGGCCGTCCGCGTCGGTGAACTGGCAGAGCACGCCATAGGGCTTGTTCAACGCGATCAGCACGGAGCGACGGACGCCGTCAGAGGGATGAGGCGGCCTTGGCCGGCGACGGCACCGATGCGGCCGGCGCCGGGCCCTCCGGCTTCACGAAGCGCAGCGTCATGCGGTCCGATTCGCCGATCGCCAGGTACTTCGCGCGTCCGGTGTCGCCCAGGGTCAGCGTGGGCGGCAGCGTCCACACGCCCTTGGGGTAGTCCTTGGTATCGGCCGGATTGGCGTTGATCTCGCTGGACTCCTCCAGCTCGAAGCCGGCATCGGTGGCCAGCTTCACCACCGCAGCCACCGGCAGGTAGCCGCTGCCCTTCGCCACATCCAGCGATACGCCGGCAGCGGCGCGATGGTCGACCACGCCGAGCACGCCGCCCGGCCGCAGCACCTTGAAGAAGCCCTTGAACATCGCCGGCGCGGTCCCGGCCTGGACCCAGTTGTGCACGTTGCGGAAGGTCAGCACCGTGTCGGCGCTGCCGGGCGGACCGAACACCGGCGCCTTGGGGTCGAAGGTGACCACGCGCGCGTCGCCGTACACCGCCGGCGCGGCGGCGAATTTCTGCTTCAGCGTGTCGTCGGCCGCCTTGCCCGGAGCCGGGGCGGCCACCGCGGCAATGTACTGGCCGTTGTCGCGCAGCAGCGGCGCGAGGATGTCCGCGTACCAGCCGCCGCCGGGGGTGATCTCCACCACGGTCTGGTCCGGCTGCACGCCGAAGAACTCCAGCGTCTGCTTGGGGTGGCGGTAGCGGTCGCGCGCCCGTTCGGCCGCGCTGCGCCAGTCGCCGGCCAGCACGGTGTCGAGCTGGGCCGCGGTGAAGTCGACGGCACTGGTCGGCGGCACCAGTTCGCCCGGCGGCTGGTCCTGCCCCTCCGCATCGGCAAGGGTCTGCGCCGACGCTGGCGCGGCCAGCGCGAGGGCGCACAGCCCCGCCAGCAGCCACTTTCCCGGAACCGACGATGTCATGGTGTGCTCCCTGTTCGATCGCGCCTGGCGGCGCCTCCCCGCCCGGCACGCTGGCGCAGGCAGAGTGATAACGATGTGCAGATACGGCTGGCCGTTCAGTATGGACGCGGACAGACCGACTGCAGGCCGTCGATATGTTCGTGCAGATCCGGTGCGATGCCCTGCCACATCGGATCCAGGATGAAATCGATGCCCTCGTACCGCGCCAGCTTGGCCGCGGGAATGAAGTCGGCGTCGCCGGCGACCAGGATGATCTGGTCGACCTGCTTCTTGTAGGCCAGCGCGGCGATGTCGATGCCGATCTTCATGTCGACCTGGGTCTGGCGCATCTCCGGCTCGAAATGCTCGTCGCCCAGCTCGTCCCACGCCAGCGTGCCCTCGCGCAGCTGCTGGAACGCGCCACGGCGCAGCTGCCATTCGCCGCGCTCGCTCAGCCGCCCGAGGCGCAGCGCCATCTTGCGCTGGCGGCGCAGCTGGTCGTGCAGCTCGCGGCGAAACGCAGCGGCGCCGGTGCGGCCGAAATCCACGTTGTCGCCGCTGACCGGCTTGACCAGGGTGCGCTCCAGCGGCGGGCAGTCGTAGAAGAAGATGCGGTACAGCGCCTCGCGCGGACGATCCAGCACCTTGAGATGCTCCAGCGCCATGCCGAACACGGTCTTGGCCACCGTGCGCGCGTCGTTGGGATCGCGGTCGCCCCATACCTTGCGGTAGCGGGCGAGAAAAAACGCACCATCGACAAGAAACGCAGTAGCAGGCATGCAGTCCTCAACAGCCGGGGATCAGGCGGTCGCCGGCCGGGCCCGCACCGGGTGCGGAACCGCTCGGAATCGCCGGGAAACGTGCGCCCGCGGGAAATCGCGGCGCCGCACCATCTTACATCCAGGCCGGTCTCAGCGGACGGCCAGCGCCCGGGCCAAAGCCTGCAGGCCCTCGTCGTAGAGCGCCTCCATCAGCCCCGCGACGTCCGCTCCGGCTTCGCGCCGCGGCTCGAATTCGCACGACCAGTCGACCCGACAGGCCGGCCCGTCGGCATGCACGGCCAGGATCGAGCGGCAGTCGGCCAGCGGCAGCGAGCCGTCGACCAGCACGTAGACGCAGCGGTAGGCGGCGTCGTTGCGCGCCTCCAGCCGCTCGACCACGCGACCGCCGCCGGCCAGGTGCAGGGTGCGGATGCGCCCCTCCCACGACAGGTCCAGCCGCCGCACCCGCGGGTGCCACCGGTGCAGGCCGCCGAAGTCACCCACCACCGCCCAGACCGCTTCGGCCGGATATCCGATGTGCTGCGTCACCTGGATGCGGTTCATGCGGTCGATCCCTGCCCGGCGCCTCGCCGGCCGCAGGAGCCACGCAAGACCCGGACCAGCGCGCAAAGCCCCTGCGACCGACGATCCCTGGTGCAGGTGTTGCTCCCGTGGCGCAGCCGACCCGTGACACGGCGTGTCAAATGCTTCACGCCGGGGCATCCCGATGCTGCGCTGCAGTTTGCGGCGATCCGTGGTGGGCGCGATGCTCGGAATCCACCTGACGCGCAAGACCACCCCCGACCGATGCGACGCGGGACAGCGTGCCGCACAGCCAGGCGTCAGGGACCGAAGGAGTCACGGTCATGAGCAACGCCCTGACGGCAAGCCAGCCCTCCTCGCGCATCGCGAGCCTGCTGCAGGCGCGCGTAGGCACCAGCCAGGTGTCCCCATACGTCGCCAAGTCGTGGGACCGCTGCCTGAACCGCTACAGCATCGAGCCGGACGCCGAGCGGCGCACCGTGGTGCTCGACACCGCATCCGTGCGGACGCGCCAGGAAACCCTGGGCGAGCTGCTCGGCGTGGCCCGCGCCGAGATGGAGAACCTCTACGAGCAGATCGCCGGCTCCGGCTACGCGGTGATCCTCAGCGACGCCGACGCAGTGGTGCTCAGCGCGATCACCGACAGCCAGGCCCGGCGCGACTTCCGCGGCGCCGGGCTGTGGGTCGGCGCAGTGTGGAGCGAGCAGCACGAAGGCACCAACGGCATCGGCACGGCGGTGGCCGAGCGCGCACCGGTCACGGTCTACTGCGGCGAGCACTTCCGCCGCTACAACGCCGGGCTGTCGTGCTGCGGCGCGCCGATCCTCGACGTCGATGGCGACGTGCTCGGCGTGCTCGACGCCTCCGCCGCCAGCACCGCCGATACGCGGCTGGTGCAGAGCCACACCATGGCGCTGGTCAGCATGTCGGCCAACCTGATCGCCCGTTGCCACTTCCTCGGTCGCTTCCGCGATGCCTGGGTGCTGCGCTTCCACAGCCGGGCCGAGTTCGTCGGCCTGCTGCACGAGGCGCTGATGGCGATCGACGACAACGGCAACGTGCTGGCGGTGAACGAGGCGGCACTGGTGCAGCTGGGTATCAGCAGCCGTGCGCAACTGGTCGGCAAGCCGCTCGCCAGCCTGCTGCCACTGGACATGGACACCCTGCGCCGCCACGCCACGCACGAGGCGGCGTCGCTTTGGCCGGTGCGCGACATCGCCTACGGGCGTCGATTCTTCGCCAACGCCCGGGCACCGATGCAGCGGCGGGCGGCGACGGTGGCGAGCGTCACGCGAACCGACCCCGGCGCTCCGGCGGCACGTCGCCACGTGGGCGGCGATCCGCGCATGCAGCACAATCTCAACTGTGGCCGTCAGCTGTTCGGCCGCCGCGTACCGATCCTGCTGCAGGGCGCGACCGGCACCGGCAAGGAAGTGTTCGCCAAGGCGCTGCACCAGGCCGCCAGCTGGGCCGACAAGCCGTTCGTGGCGGTGAACTGCGCGGCGATCCCCGAGGCGCTGATCGAGAGCGAGCTGTTCGGCTATACCCGCGGCGCGTTCACCGACGCGGCACGCGAGGGCCATGTCGGCAAGATCCGCCAGTCCAGCGGCGGCACGCTGTTCCTGGACGAGATCGGCGACATGCCGCTGGCCCTGCAGACGCGCCTGCTGCGCGTGCTCGAGGAGCACGAGATCGTGCCGCTGGGCGGCGACGCGGCGATTCCGGTGGATCTGCACGTGATCAGCGCCAGCCACCGCGATCTGCTGGCGATGGTGCAGCAGGGCGAATTCCGCGAGGACCTCTACTACCGCCTCAACGGCATCACCCTGGAGTTGCCCACGCTGCGCGAGCGCACCGACAAGCGGGAGCTGATCCAGACCCTGCTGCGCGAGGAGATTCCCGACGGACCGGTGCCGGCGTTCGACGACGAGGCGATGGAGCGGCTGCTGGCGCATCCGTGGCCCGGCAACATCCGCCAGCTGCGCAACGTGCTGCGCATGGCGACGGCGCTTTGCGGCGAGGACGGACGCATCGGCCTGGCCCAGCTCGGGAGGGAATTCGCCAACCCGGCATCCGGCGCTCCGGCCGCCGCCCTGGATCACACCGGCAACCGCGAACCGGCCAATGCGCTGGGCACGGCCGAGCGCGACGCGCTGATGCTCGAACTCGAGCGCATGCACTGGAACATCAGCCGTACGGCAACCGCGCTCGGCGTCAGCCGCAACACCCTGTACCGCAAGATCCGCAAGCATCGCATCGTGCTGCCCGGCTGAGCGCCGGACGGCGCTAGTCGTCGCCTGCCGCCGCGCCGCCGAAGGCGTAGCTCACGCCGAGCAGGAACGTACGCGGCGGCCCCGGTGCCGCGAACAGCGTGGGCGAACCCGGGCCCGTGGTGTCGATCAGACGGCCCGGAGTGTCGAACACGTTGGTGCTGAGTTGACCGCTGTTGACGTAGCGGCGGTCGAACAGGTTGTCGACGCTGGCAAAGAACGCCAGCGCGCGGTTCGGCCGATAGTGCAGGTCCAGCGATACCACGCCGTAGCCGGGGAGCGCGCCATGACGGTCGGCGTTGTTCTCGTCGCCCACCGCGAACTGCCCGGAATAGGCACGCAGGTTGGCGCCGAACGACCACTGGTCGGTCAGCCGGTATTCGCCGGACAGGTTGAACAGCCGCTCCGGCACGCCAGGCAGGCGATCTCCTCGGCGCACCCGGATCGCGCCGGCGCCGTCGGCACTGGAATTGGCGTCGCTCACCGTCTCGAACGACGCACCGTAGGTGGCCCGTACCAGACTGAGATTGGCCTGCCACTCCAGCCGCCCCCGCTCGCCGCCGATGCCCAGGTCGACTCCACGCCGGCGCGTGCTCGGCACGTTTGCGAAATAGCCCTGCGAGCTGCCGCCGGTGAACACGGTGAGGATGTCGTTGCTGGCACGACTGAAGTAAGGCGACACGTTCCAGCGCAACCGCCCGTCGGCAGTGCTGCCGCGCAACCCGCCACTGATCGTGCGCACCACCACCGGCTTGAGCGGCGGATCGCCGGTGAAGTCGTTGGGCAATGCGCAGGGGGCCGCAGGGTCGGCGCACTCGAACTCGATCGGCGTAGGCGTGCGCATGCCCTCGTCGTAGTTGGCGTAGACGCCGAACGCCGGCGACGGGTTCCAGGTCAGCCCGAGGCTGGGGTTGAAGCGATGGAAGCGCTGGCGACCGTTGATGTCGGGCTCTGCGCCGGAACGGTCGGTCACCGCCAACCGGCTGAGGTTGTAGCGCCCGCCGGCGCTGACATGCACCGCTGGCGTGAGCGCGAACACGTCCATCGCATACACGCCGATGCTGCGGTTGGAGGCCCCGGCGTTGGTCAGCGGATCGAGCGCGAACGGCGCCAGCCCGATCGCATCGCCGCGCCGTGCCGGATCGAGCGGGAAATAGGCCGGTTGGGCGTACTGGGTGAAATCGCTGGCGCCCACATCCAGGCTCACGCCCACGGTGAGCTGGTTGTCGTGACCGGCGAAGGCCGCGCCGTCCACCGCCTGCAGCGAAAAGCCGTAGCCGCGCGTGCGCACCTGGCCGAGCACGTTGCTGGCCGGCACGTTGTTGATCGTCGCCTGGGGGTTCGCCGGGTCGTAGGCCGGGCTCACCCCGGCGTACCAGTACTGTCCGACCGAAGCCGGATCATAGGCGCCGTCGACGGCATAGCCGAGCGGCCCATCGACCGCCGGATCGTAGGCGGCGTAGTCGTTGGTGTTGGAATTGAAGCTGCGACTGCTGGACAGGCGCAGATAGCCGTTCGCCTGCACCGCCCAGTCGGCACCCAGCTCGTGCGTACCCTGCAGCGTGAATGCGTTCAGGCGGTTGCGGAAGTGGTCCGGCCAGGTGAAGCCGGCCTTCGGCGTGTCGATCCATTCCAGCGGCAACGACTGCGTGCCCGACAGGCGTCCGGCCGTGCCGGTGTAGGCGAGCATCAGCGAGGTGTCCTCGTCCGGCCGCCAGTCGCCGCGCACGAAGGCCTGCTGCACGCGGCTGGGCGAATACTCGCGCCAGCCACGTTCGTAGTCGTTCGCCGCGCCGACGTAGATCGCCCCGGTGCGGCCATGCGCGCCGAAGCTGGCGTCGGCCTGGATCCGTCCCCACGAGCCGCCGGAAACATCCACCGTGCCGCCCGGATCGGTGAAGCCGCTCTTGCTGGTCACCAGCAGCGCACCGGCCAGCGTGTTCAGGCCGTACAGCGGGTTGGAGCCGGGCACCAGTTCGACGTCGCGCACGGCGAAATCGGGGATCGCCTCCCAGTTCATCGTCTCGGCGAACGGCTCGTTCTGGCGCACGCCGTCGAAGTACACCGAGATGCCCGACGGCGAGCCGAGCAGCGGCGACAGCGTGTAGCCGTGGAAGATCAGGTTGGCCTGCCACGGGTTGCCCTGCGACTGGGTGAGGTTCACGCCCTGGAAGTTGCCCTCGAGCAGGCCGGTGATCGCCTGCCCGTGCAGCTGCGCCATGTCGTCGGCCTGTGCGCTCTGCACGTTGAGCGGGATCTGCAGCGGCGGCACCTCGAACCCCGGCAGCGGCGCGATCGCGATCACCTTCACTTCGCGGAACTGCTTGACCGGGCGGTCGGCCAGCACGCGCGGGCTGGCCGCCAGGCCGAGCACGGCAAGCCCCATGGTCCCGATGGCTTTCCACGCAGGTCGGGCTTCGGCGGCACACGTCCGTGCGATGCGGCGACTCGGCATGGGCAGGGCGTTCCGTTCGACCAGGGTCCGGGTATCGATCATCCCAACCGCCCGGCCGTCCGCCCAAGGCGACCTTGGTCGAACGGCCCGCTGCTCGCGACGCGAGTCACGCTCCCTTGTACAGCGTGCCCCTGGCCTTGGCCGTGTGCGTGGCGATGGCGTCCATCAGCGGCGGCGACAGGCAGTCGTACGGCGGCAGACCCAGCTCGTTGAGGCGCGCGCGCACGGCGTCCATGCCGGCCGGGTTGTAGCCGGACTCGATGATCGAGGAGACGAACGCGGCGAAGCCCGGTGCCGCCCAGCCGTCTTCCTTCGACAGCTCGGTATGCACGAAGTCCAGGCCGTAGAACGGATGGTCCCTGTTCTCGATGCGGCCGATCATGTGGGTGCCGCAGACCTTGCAGGCATGGCGCTGGATCGCCGCGCTGGCGTCGACGATGCCCAGCTTGTCGCCGTTCTCCAGCACCTCGACCTTGTCGCGGCCGACCACCGCGATCTGCGCGAACACCGCACCCTTCGGCTTCCAGCACTTGCTGCAGCCGCAGACATGGTTGTGCGCGGTCTGCGCGCCGACCTTCACCTTCACCGGCTTGTCCGCGCACAGACAGGTGAGCGTGCCTCCGCCGAAGCCGTCCTTGCCGGGTTTGACGCCGTGGTCGACGGCGGGATGGATCGAGACGCTTGCCATGGTGTGACCTCCAGTGGATGTGCGGAACACGACGGAAGGCCGAGGCCGATGGACCGCCGCCGCAGCGACGGTCCATCGGCGTCCGGTCAGTACTTGATCACCGAGCGGATCACCTTGCCCTCGTGCATCAGATCGAAGGCGCGGTTGATGTCTTCCAGCGGCATCACCTCGGTGATCATCTCGTCGATCTTGATCTCGCCCTTGAGATAGCGCTCGACGTAACCCGGCAGCTGGCTGCGTCCCTTCACGCCACCGAACGCGGAGCCACGCCAGACGCGGCCGGTGACCAGCTGGAACGGCCGGGTGCTGATCTCCTGCCCCGCGCCGGCCACGCCGATGATGGTCGACTCGCCCCAGCCCTTGTGGCAGCACTCCAGCGCCGAGCGCATCACGTTGACGTTGCCGATGCACTCGAACGAGTAGTCCACGCCGCCGTTGGTCATGTCGACGATGACCTGCTGGATCGGCGTGTCCGGGTAATCCTTCGGATTGACGAAGTCGGTGGCGCCCAGCGCCTTGGCCATCTCCCACTTGGACGGGTTGATGTCCACGCACAGGATGCGCGAGGCCTTCGCCATCACCGCGCCCTGCACCACCGACAGGCCGATGCCGCCCATGCCGAACACCGCCACGGTGGAGCCGGGCTCGACCTTGGCGGTGTTGAGCACCGCGCCGATGCCGGTGGTGATGCCGCAGCCGAGCAGGCACACCTTGTCCAGCGGCGCGGCCGGGTTGATCTTCGCCAGCGAGATCTCCGGCAGCACGGTGTACTCGGAGAACGTGCTGGTACCCATGTAGTGCAGGATGGTCTTGCCGTTGATCGAGAAGCGCGAGGTGCCGTCCGGCATCAGGCCCTTGCCCTGGGTGATGCGGATCTTCTGGCACAGGTTGGTCTTGCCCGAGCGGCAGTATTCGCACTCGCCGCATTCGGGCGTGTACAGCGGGATCACGTGGTCGCCCGGCTTCACCGAGGTGACGCCCGGGCCGACCTCCTCGACGATGCCGCCGCCCTCGTGGCCGAGGATCGCCGGGAAGGCGCCTTCCGGATCGGCGCCGGAAAGGGTGTAGGCATCGGTGTGGCATACGCCGGTGGCGACGATGCGCACCAGCACCTCGCCGGCCTTCGGCCCCTCCACGTCGACCTGCTCGATGCTCAGCGGCTTGCCTGCTTCCCAGGCGACGGCGGCTCTGGATTTCATGGATGCGACTCCTCGATGGATGGAACGGAACTGGGGGGAGGCGGATGGTCCCAGGCCGATGCCCGCCGTGGCAAACGACCTTCAGTCCTGGGCGCTGGGCGGCCGTCCCGGCGGTACCAGGTCGAGCTGGCGCGCCTTGATGTAGTCGTAGATCGCGCGGATGTCCTTCTCCTCGAAGAAGCCGGCCCACGACGGCATGCCCTTGGCCTGGCGCCCGGCCATCGCGGTGCTCAGGAACTGCTGCCAGGTCATGCCGCCCTCCAGCGACTTGCGCAGGTCCGGCGCGTATTCGCCGCCGATCGCATCGCCGCCGTGGCAGCGAAAGCAGTAGGAGTTGTACTGCTCGTAGCCGTGGAACACCGCATCGGTCACCTGCTTCTGGTCCGGCCCGGTGAAGACGGCGAAGTCGGTGGTCACCGGCTTGCCGTCGGGGGTCTTGTAGGTATGGCTCTCCTCCTGTGTCGCGGCCGGCTGGTTGGCCTTGGCTTCGGAGGGCTGGCCGTGCAGCGAGAGGATCCAGTGCACCATCTCGGTGATGTCCGCATCGCTGAGCTCCGGATGCGCGGTCATCGCGATGTCGCCCCAGTTGCCCGCGCCACCCTCCTTGATCTTCTTCACCAGCATCGCGACCGTCGCCCCGCCCTTGCCGCGGTAACGGTCGGCCACCGCGTCGTAGGCCGGTCCCACCAGCTTGTGGTCGATCGCATGGCAGGCGAAGCAGTTGCTGGCGCGTGCCTTGGCCTCTCCCGGCGACATGCCTGCGTCCCTCGCACGGGCAACGAGCGGAGCGGCCACGCCGAGGGCAAGGCCGAGCAGGGACAGACAGTGCAGCAGGGGACGATGCATGGGCACAGGCTCCATCGGGCGAAAAGGGGTCAGAGGTTGGCCATGCCGTCCATGCCGGCGGCAGGCTCGGGATGCGTCTCCACGCCGTGCTGGCGCAGGATCGCCTTCAGCTCGTTGTCGTGGGCCTTGATCAGCCGGTCCAGCCGCTGCTTGAGCGCGGTGTCGCCCTGGCGCACCGCCATCGACATCGGGAAGGTGTACATCTCCGGCGATCCGGTGGCGCGCGAGTTGGGCAGGGTCACCGTGGTGAGGTCGGGATAGTCCTTGAGGAAGGCGCCGATCGCCGGCTGCCAGGTGATCATCACGTCGATCTTTCCGCTCTCCAGGTCGTCCAGCACGCTGCGCGGCGAGACCCCGGCCTTGCCGCCGACGTCATACGCCCTGGCGGCGGTGACCATACCGCGCAGCTGCAGGCCCGCTTCCACCGGCGTGTCGGACTCGAAGCCGATCTTCAGCTTGTGCAGGTCCGGCGAGTTGAGGTCGGTGAGGTCGTAGCCCTTGTCCTTCTTGAACACGAACACGTAGGAGGACACGTAGTACGGGTCGGTGGTGAGCTCCTCCTGATTGCCGTAGGGCATGCTCATCACCACGTCGCAGTGCCCGCTGTCGAGATTGCGCGCCAGCCACTCGGAGTAGCCGCCGTGGCCGCGCGAGTCGGCCCAGGTGTAGTCGACGTTGGCGCCGAGCTGTTTGGCCACGTACTGCGCGACGGCGTTCTCGAAGCCCTGGCCGGCCTGGTTGGAGTACGGCAGGTAGTCGGGGTCGGCGCAAACCTTGAGCTGGCCGCTGGCATGGGCCGGCGCTGCGGCAGCCACCAGCACGAGCAGGCCAGTGGCGAGGAAGGTGGGCTTGCAGGCGATCATGGCGGTCTCCCGGCGGTGTGGACACGGTGGCGCCATGCCTCCTCGCGGAGGCATGGCGCCGGTTCGTGGATCAGTTCAGGGCGAACACCATCAGGGTGCCGCCGAGGTTGGTGTAGTCGCCGAGGGTGGCGGTGGCGCCGACCGCACCGAGGCCTTCGGTCGCCTTGGTCAGGTTGTTCGACAGGCCGATCGCCGCCCAGCCGCCCACGCCGCTGAGGATGGCGACGTACTGCTTGCCGTTGTGCGTGTAGGTGATCGGGTTGCCGATGATTCCCGAGGGGCACTTGAACTGCCACAGCACCTTGCCGGTCTTCAGGTCGACCGCGCGGAACCAGCCGGTCAGCGTGCCGTAGAAGGCCAGCCCGCCCTTGGTGGTGAGCACGCCGGACCAGTCCTGGAAGCGGTCGTTGATCGCCCACTTGGTGTCACCGGTCGCCGCGTCGAAGGCGATGAAGCGCCCACCCACGTCGCCGTGGTTGGCCGGATACATGTTCACCAGCGCGCCGACGTAGGGGAAGCCGGCCTTGTACTTCACGTTGAACGCCTGGTAGTCCATGCAGACGTGGTTGGTCGGCACGTAGAACAGGCCGGTGTTCGGATCGTACGAAGCCGGCTGCTGATCCTTCGAGCCCTGCGAGGACGGGCAGATGTCCTTCACGTTGACGCCTTCCCTGGTCATCTTGGCCGGATCGACCATCGGGCGGCCGGTTTTCATGTCGATGCCGGTGGCCCAGTTCACCACCGGGTCGAACTTGTGCGCGGCGAGCAGCTTGCCGTTGGAGCGGTCCCAGACGTAGGCGAAGCCGTTGCGGTCGAAGTGGGTGAGGGTCGGCACGGTGCGGCCGTCGATCTTGGTGTCGGTGAGGATGCTCTCGTTGACGCCGTCGTAGTCCCAGCCGTCGTGCGGGGTCATCTGGAACACCCACTTGGCCTCGCCGGTATCCGGGTTACGCGCGATCACCGACATCGAGTACTTGTTGTCGCCGGGGCGCTGGGTCGGGTTCCAGGTGCCGGGGTTGCCGGTGCCGTAGTACAGCAGGTTGAGCTTGGGGTCGTAGGTGTACCAGCCCCAGGTGGTGCCGCCGCCGAGCTTCCACTGGTCGCCCTGCCAGGACTTCAGGCTGGAGTCCTTGCCGACCGGTTTCTGCGTGGCGCCGTCGATGGTCTTCTTCGGGTTGAACATCAACTGGTCGTCCGGCCCGGTGCTGTAGGCGCGCCACAGCTGCTTGCCGGTCTTGATGTCGTTGGCGGTGACGTAGCCGTGCACGCCGTACTCGGCGCCGGACACGCCGGTGATCACCTTGTCCTTGATCACGATCGGCGCCATGGTCTGGGTCTGGCCGATCATCGGATCGGCGTTCTTCGCCTTCCACACCACCTTGCCGGTCTTGGCGTCCAGCGCGTAGAGATTGCCGTCCAGCGCGTTGGCGAAAATCATCCCGTCGGCGTAGGCCGGTCCACGGTTGACCACGTCGCAGCAGGCGACCGACGGTGCGAACTTGTTCTGGTCCGGAGTGAAGCTCCAGACGATCCTGCCCGGATCGTCCAGCGACACCGCGTAGACGTGGTTCGGGTAGGAGCTTTCGAAATACAGCATGTTGCCGACCACCAGCGGCTGCCCCTCGTGACCGCGCAGCGAGCCGGACGACATGGTCCAGGCCACGTGCAAATCCTTCACGTTGTCGGTGGTGATCTGGTCCAGTGCGCTGTACCGCTGGGCGGTGTAGTTGCCTGTCGGCATGACCCACTGGTTGGGGTCTTTCGCCATCTGCATCAGCCCATCGTTGGCCAGGGCGCCGGCCGCGGTCAGGCCCAGTCCCAGCCCGAGCACGATCGACCATGGACGGGAACGAACGAATCGGTTTCGCATGGTGGATTCCCTTTGTCTGCCGTGGAACGGAGCGGGCCGCCGAGGGCGCCGCCGCCGGAATGCGTGCCCCCTGCGCTGCAGGCGCCGTGCCAGCATCCGGGCAGCCATCGAATCCATCGTTGATTCATGCACTTGCAACCCAGTCGCGACCACTGACTGGAGATGGTCGCCCCGACAGGTGTGCTCATTCCGCAACACCCGCTGCTGCAGATTTGGCTCACTGCCGCGCGGACTCATCCCCCATGGCTTGAGCCCGGTCCGGCACCACCCCATGTCGAGCGTTTGTCCTTCCGTTCCCCCGCAAGGAGACTCCGATGCCACTGCGCCCCCTTGGCCGCTCCCCGCTCGCCATCGCCCCGCTCGCCTTTGGCGGCAACGTGTTCGGCTGGAGCGCCGACGAGGCGACGTCCTTCGAGTTGCTGGACGCCTTCGTCGATGCCGGCTTCAACCTGATCGACACCGCGGACATGTACTCCTCGTGGGTACCGGGCAACCGCGGCGGCGAATCGGAGACGATCATCGGCAAGTGGCTCAAACGCAGCGGCAAGCGCGACCGCGTGGTGATCGCCACCAAGGTCGGCAAGTGGGTTGAGCAGCCGGGCCTGTCGCCGGTGAACATCGAGCAGGCCGTCGAGGGCTCGCTGCGGCGCCTGCAGACCGACCATATCGACCTGTACCAGGCCCACGCCGACGACGCGGGCGTGCCGCTGGCCGAGACGCTGGGCGCCTTCGGCCGGCTGATCGAACAAGGCAAAGTGCGCGCGATCGGGGCTTCCAACTACTCCGCCGAACGCTTCGCCGAGTCGCTGACGATCGCCCGCGAGCACGGCCTGCCTCGCTACGAGACCCTGCAGCCGCAATACAACCTGGCCGATCGCGCCGGCTACGAGGCGGCGCTGGAGCCGCTGGTCCGGCGCGAGAACGTGGGTGTGATCTGCTATTACGCACTGGCCAGTGGCTTCCTCACCGGCAAGTACCGCAGCACCGCCGACCTGGCCAAGAGCGCCGCCCGCGGCGGTGCAGTCAGGAAATACCTCGACGCGCGCGGGCTGCGCATCCTCACCGCGCTCGACGATGTGGCTGGCGCCCATCCGGGCGCAACGCCGGCGCAGGTCGCGCTGGCCTGGCTGATGGCGCGACCGGGCCTCACCGCGCCGATCGCCAGCGCCACCAGCGTGAGCCAGCTGCAGGAACTGATCGGCGCCGCGCAACTGATGCTGGCGGCGGACGAAGTTGCCGCGCTGGACCGCGCCAGCGCCTACTGAGGCGATGCGGTCGTCGAGGTGGCTGGCGCCGGTTCCGCGGCATCATCGCCATCCGGGGCCTGCACCGAGTAGCCCTCGGCCTTCAGCGCGGCGAGGAAGCCGTCCGATGTGAGCAGCTGGTCCATCGGCAGCACGGCCAGCGCCTGCGTGTCGTTGGCCAGCGCCTGGCGGGCGATGGCCAGCCAGGTGGCATCGACCCGCGCAGGGAGATCGCTGATCCCCAGCTGCCGGGCGAACCCGCTTTCGGTCAACGCATCGGCGCAGGCGTTGCGGAAACGGCTGTCCGGCAGCCGGCGCAGCGTGGCGATGTCGCCGACCGCCCAGGCGTTGGCCCGCTCGGCCATCGCCGGCAGGTCGTGCTCGATGCTGTCCAGCGTGCGCGAGAAACACTCGGTGTCCTCCGGGCCGGCGGTCTTGAACGCCTTGATCGCGCCGCGGGGATCCTTGATCTCCAGTTGGTAGGTGGCGTCGACGATCTTCACGCCATGCCGCTTGGCCAGACCCTCGACCGTGTCCTCGATCTGCCCACCGCTGCGCAGGCCACTCTTCTTCAGCGCCTCCCGGTACAGGTCGATGCCGGCGAAGATCGGCCGCCAGCGCTCGATGCCGTGGTCGCGACCGATGTAGCGCGCCTTGAGGGCGCTCCAACGCGCATACAGCGGTGCCGGCAGCACCTGGTCGAGCGTCTTGCCATCGGGGTTCTTGCGCGCGCCAAACGCCGAGGGCAGCAGGAACAGCTTGCCGAAGAAGCCGACGTCGAGCTTGAACTTGACCCGCGGCGCACGGATCACCTCCTGGCTGCCGGCGACGATCCGCTCCACCTCGTCCGAGCGCCATTGCATGTGCTCGGGCAACGCGCTGGTGGTGCCCAGCAGCCACAGCACGTGGTCGCCCTTGCTCACCTTCCACAGCCCGGGTCCGGGCTGCACGCCACTGACGGTGACCGGCGCGAGCACGGGGATGTCGGCAGTCGAGGGCGGCGCGGGCAGATCCTGCGCGGCCAGCGGCATGGCCACCAGCAACGAGGACAGCATCAGGACAGGCATCCGTGGCATGCGCGATCTCCGGCGAGGAACGCGCATGCTAGCAACCGGTGGCTGAAGGGCCGCGTCGAATGCGTTACACGCTGGCGGCCAGGGCGCCCACCTGCGCCAGCACGGACTTGCGTGCATCGCCCGCCCCCGCCGAACTCTCGTAGTACGCGGCGATCAGCACCGGCGCACGTCCCGGCGGCCAGACGATCGCCACGTCGTTGTTCTGCGTCTGGCTGGCCCCGGTCTTGTCGCCCGCGGTCCAGCCCGCCGGCAGGCCGGCACGCAGCTGCGTGGTGCCGGTGGTGTTGTGGCGCAGCCAGTCCAGCAGCCGCTCGCGCGAGGCCGGCGACAGCACGTCGCCGAGCAGTACCCGGCGCATGTCGTCGAGCATCGCCAGCGGCGTGGTGGTGTCTTCGAAGCCCCCGGGACCGGGGCGGTTGAGCGACGGCTCGGTGCGGTCGAACCGCGTCAGCGGATCGCCGAGGCCATGCACGAAACGGGTCAGCGTGGCCGGACCGCCCAGCGAGGCCAGCAGCAGGTTCATCGCGGTGTTGTCGCTGACGATCATCGCGGCCTGACACAGCTCCTCGATGGTCATCCCGGGCGGGCCGGGGCGCAGGCGGGTCACCGGAGCCCAGTCGAGCACGTCCTCGCGGCGGAACACGATGCGGCGGTCCAGCCGCTCCTCGCCGCGATCGACCCGTGCCAGCACGGCAGCCACCGCCAGCAGCTTGCCGGTACTGCACAGCAGGAAGCGCTCATCGGCGCGATGCAGCAGCCGCTTGCCGCTGCCGGTGTCGAGCACGGCCACACCGAGCCGACCGCCGTGACCCTTCTCCAGCGCAGCGAACGCATCGGGAGCGTCCGCCGCAACGGCGGAGGACAACGGAAGCAGCGGCCAGGCGGTCACGCCCAGCAGACCGGCCTTGATCAGTTCGCGACGGCGCATCGTGGGTTCTCCCTGGATCGGATGATCGACAAGCGCTCGAGTCAGCCACGGCGGCATGGCGATCCGCGGCCCGGCGCGGGGAAACATGCAGGCAGGACGGCCGGCGGCCCCTGCGGAGGGAGGAGCGGGGACATGCCCCGCTCCTGCACCGGATGCTCAGCCGAGCGAAGCGAGCGCGGCGTTGAACGTGGCGCTGGGACGCATCGCCTCGCTCACCCGGGCCAGGTCCGGGTGGTAGTAGCCGCCGATGTCGACCGGCTTGCCCTGGGCGCCGTTGAGCTCGCCGACGATGGTTGCCTCGTTGTCCGCCAGCGCCTTGGCCAGCGGGGCGAACGTCGCCTTCAACCCGGCGTCCTCGTCCTGGCCGGCCAGCGCCTGCGCCCAGTACAGGGCCAGGTAGAAGTGGCTGCCGCGGTTGTCGAGCTGGCCGACCTTGCGCGCCGGCGAGCGGTTGTTGTCGAGGATCTGGCCGTTGGCCCGATCCAGCGCCTTCGCCAGCACCTTCGCCCGGGCGTTGCCGGTCTTGTCGCCGACGAATTCGAGCGAGGCCTGCAGCGCGAGGAACTCGCCCAGCGAATCCCAGCGCAGGTAGTTCTCCTCCACGAACTGCTGCACGTGCTTGGGCGCCGAACCGCCCGCGCCGGTCTCGAACAGGCCGCCGCCGGCCATCAGCGGCACGATGGAAAGCATCTTGGCGCTGGTGCCCAGTTCCATGATCGGGAACAGGTCGGTGAGGTAGTCGCGCAGCACGTTGCCGGTGACCGAAATGGTGTCCTCGCCCTTGCGGATGCGCTCCAGCGAGAAGCGCATGGCGTCCTCGGGCGACAGGATGCGGATGTCCAGGCCGGTGGTGTCGTGGTCCTTGAGGTAGCGCTCGACCTTGGCGATCACCTGCGCGTCGTGCGCGCGCTTGGCGTCGAGCCAGAACACCGCCGGGGTGCCGGACAGGCGCGCGCGGCTGACGGCGAGCTTGACCCAGTCCTGGATCGGCGCGTCCTTGGTCTGGCACATGCGCCAGATGTCGCCGGCCTCCACCGCGTGCTCGAACACCACGTGGCCATCCTGGTCGGTGACGCGCACGGTGCCGTCGGCCTCGAGCTGGAAGGTCTTGTCGTGCGAGCCGTATTCCTCGGCTTTCTGCGCCATCAGGCCCACGTTGGGCACCGAGCCCATGGTGGCCGGATCGAACGCGCCGTGCGCCTTGCAGTCCTCGACCACCACCTGGTAGATGCCGGCGTAGCTGCGGTCCGGGATCAGCGCCACGGTGTCCTGCAGCTCGCCCTTGGCGTTCCACATCTTGCCGGAGTCGCGGATCATCGCCGGCATCGATGCGTCGACGATCACGTCCGACGGCACGTGCAGGTTGGTGATGCCCTTGTCGGAGTTGACCATCGCCAGCGCCGGACGGCTGGCGTACTCGGCGGCGAGGTCGGCCTTGATCGCCGCCTGCCGGTCTTCCGGCAGCTGGCCCAGGCGCGCATAGAGATCGCCGATGCCGTTGTTGCGGTCGAAGCCGAGCTGCTTCAGGTCGTCGGCGTACTTGGCCAGCACGTCCTTGTAGAACTCGCCCACCACCACGCCGAACATGATCGGGTCGGAGACCTTCATCATGGTCGCCTTCAGGTGCAGCGAGAACAGCACGCCCTCGTCCTTCACCCGGGCGATCTCGGCGTCGACGAAGCGGGCCAGCGCGGCGCGGCTCATCACGGCGGCATCGACCACCTCGCCGGCCTTCACCGCCACCTTCTCCTTCAGCACGCTGACCGCGCCGTCCTTGCCGACCAGCTCGATCTTCAGGTGGCCGGCCTTGTCCAGCGTGGCGGACTTCTCGCTGCCGTAGAAGTCGCCGCCGTCCATGTGCGCGACACGGGTCTTCGAATCCTTGCTCCAGGCGCCCATGCGGTGCGGGTGCTTGCGGGCGTAGCTCTTCACCGAGGCCGGCGCGCGGCGGTCGGAGTTGCCCTCGCGCAGCACCGGATTCACCGCGCTGCCCTTCACCTTGTCGTAGCGCGCCTTGATGTTCCACAGCTCGACGTCGCCGTGCGGCTCGTCCGGATACTCCGGCAGCGCATAACCCTGCGCCTGCAGTTCCCTGATCGCCGCCTTCAGCTGCGGCACCGAGGCGCTGATGTTCGGCAGCTTGATGATGTTGGCGACCGGCGTGGTGGCCAGCTCGCCCAGCTCGGCAAGGTCATCGGCAATGCGCTGCTGCTCGGTCAGCGACTCGGGGAACTGCGACAGGATGCGGCCGGCCAGCGAGATGTCCCGGGTCTCAACGGCGATACCCGCGGTACCGGCGAAGGCCTGGACGATCGGCAGCAGCGACTGCGTGGCCAGGTACGGCGCTTCGTCGGTGAGCGTGTAGATGATCTTGGGGGTCTCGGACATGGGCTGGACTCTTCCTGGACGTGGGGCGGACATCGGTCAGCCGGCAACCATGGAGGCTGCGCCATCGCTGCGCAAGGCCGACGCGGCAAACTCCTATTGTGGGGCCTGTGCCCGCCAAGGTGGACATCCCATGCATGGCAGCCACCTGGGGATGTTGCACCGCAGCCATCCCGCAGGCCGCCTGGCGATGGGCATCGCCCGCTCCGGACGGCGGCACCGCGTCATTTTTCTGCCGCATTCCGTTGCGACTTTTGTCGAGTGGCGACCCCGCGCTGACGGGCGCAATGATCGAAACGGTGTGCATCCACCGCGCGAGGGTGGACGTACCGCCGCGAGTGTTTCCACCATCTCAGGGGAGAACTGTATGGCCAGTGTGCCGGGGGCATCGAATGCCGGGAGCCGGGGGGGTTCCGGGGGAATCTTGGCTAGGGAACGCACCATTGCAGGTCCACGCTTCAATCGATGGCTGGTCCCGCCAGCCGCGCTCGCCATCCACCTCTGTATCGGCATGGCGTACGGCTTCTCCGTGTTCTGGCTGCCGATGACCAAACTGGTCGCCAATGCCGATCCGGCGATGTGCACCAACCTGAGCTTCATGGCTGCCTTGACCACCACCACGTGCAACTGGACGGTGCCCCAGGTCAACCACATCTTCGAAACCTTCATCGCCATGCTCGGCATTTCCGCTTTCATCTGGGGCGGCTGGCTGGAGCACGCGGGCCCGCGCAAGGCCGGCTTCATCGCCGCGCTGTGCTGGGGTGGCGGCCTGGTGCTGGGCGGCATCGGCGTGTCGATGCATCAGCTGTGGCTGGTCTATCTGGGGTGCGGCGTGCTGGGAGGCGTCGGCCAGGGCCTGGGCTACATCACCCCGGTCTCGACCCTGATCAAGTGGTTCCCGGACCGGCGCGGCCTGGCCACCGGCTTCGCGATCATGGGCTACGGCGGCGGCGCAATGATCGGCGCACCGATCGCGGTGGCGCTGATGAAGCACTTCTCGGCCAGCGGCGGCCAGGGCGTGGCATCCACGCTGATGGCGATGGGCGTGTTGTACGTGATCGTGATGGCAGCTGGCGCGTTCGGCTTCCGCATCGCCCCGACCGGCTGGAAGCCCGAGGGCTGGACACCGAAGGCGATCGAGGCCAAGTCCATGATCACCCAGCACCACGTGCACCTGAACAAGGCGTGGAAGACCCCGCAGTTCTGGCTGGTCTGGGGTGTACTGTTCCTCAACGTGACCGCCGGCATCGCGGTGATCTCGATGGCCAGCCCGATGCTGCAGGATGTGTTTGGCGGCAAGCTGGCCGGCCTCACCGAGGCAGCCGCCGATCTCACGCCGGTGCAGAAGGCCGCCGTGGTGGCCGCCGCGGCGGGTCTGGTCGGCCTGATCAGCCTGTTCAACAGCCTCGGCCGCCTGTTCTGGGCCTCGCTGTCGGACAAGATCGGCCGCAAGAACACCTACTACACGTTCTTCGTGCTCGGCATCGTCGTGTACTGCCTGCTGCCGACCTGGGGTCACCTTGGCCTGCCCGGCCTGTTCGTGATCTCGATCTGCGTGATCCTGAGCATGTACGGCGGCGGCTTCGCCACGGTACCGGCCTACCTGGCCGACCTGTTCGGCACGCAGATGGTGGGCGCCATCCACGGCCGGCTGCTCACCGCCTGGTCGGCAGCCGGCATCGTCGGACCGGTGATCATCGCCAGCATCCGCCAGGCCCAGCTGGACGCGGGCGTGGCCAAGAACCTGGTGTACGACCGCACGCTGTACATCATGGCCGCGCTGCTGTTCGTCGGCCTGATCTGCAACCTGCTGGTGAAACCGGTGAAGGAATCGGTGGTCATGACCCCCGAAGAGCTCGCCCACGAACGCTCGCTGCAGCATGAGGCCAGTGGCATCGGTGGCGACGCGGCCACCGCGGCACGCGGCGCGTTCGGGGTCACCGGCATCCTCGCCTGGGCGGCCGTGGGTGTACCGTTCCTCATCGGCCTGTACATCGCGCTGGCAAAGGCCGCTGCCCTGTTCTGAAAAGGTTCGACACCATGAATCACGCGGCACGCGCGGGCTCCGGTCCGCAGGACAACACCAGGTGGCTCTCCCCGGAGAACCATGCCGCGGTGCTCGAGGTCACCGCCCGGCTGAAGGATCAGCCGGGCGCCCTGTTGCCGATCCTGCACGGCGTGCAGGAAGCACTGGGTTACGTGCCTGAAGGCGCCGTCGCACTGATCGCGCGGGAGCTCAACCTGTCCCGCGCCGACGTGCACGGCGTGGTCAGCTTCTACCACTTCTTCCGCACCCGGCCGTCGGGCAAGCGGATCGTCTACCTGTGCCGCGCCGAGTCCTGCCAAGCGATGGGCGCCGCAGCACTGGAAAGCCACGTCAAGCAAAGGCTGGGCGTGGATTTCCACGAAACCACGGATGACGGGTTGTTTACGCTCGAACCGGTCTACTGTCTGGGCAACTGTGCCTGTTCGCCGGCCGTGATGGTCGACGAGGAACTGCACGGGCGGATGACGCCGGAACGCTTCGATGCCTGGCTGAAGGCCGCCCGGGAGGCTTCATGAGTTTCACCGTCTACGTTCCCCGCGACGCCAGCGCCCTCTCGCTGGGGGCGGAGGCGACCGCCTCGGCGATCGCCGCCGAGGCCGCGCGTCGCGGTATCGATGTCGCGCTCGTGCGCAACGGCTCACGCGGCCTGTACTGGCTGGAACCGATGGTCGAGGTTGCCACGCCCGAAGGTCGCGTGGCCTACGGACCGGTGCAGGCCGACGATGTCGCCGCTTTGTTCGATGCCGGTTTCCTCGACGGCGGCACGCACGCACTGGCGCTGGGCCCCACCGAGCAGATTCCCTGGCTGGCGAAGCAGGAACGGCTGACCTTCGCCCGCGTCGGCATCGTCGACCCGCGCAGCCTGGACGACTACCGCGCCCACGGCGGTTACCGCGGGCTCGACAACGCGCTGGCGATGCAGCCGGCGGACATCGTGCAGGCGGTCACCGACTCCGGCCTGCGCGGCCGCGGCGGCGCGGCCTTCCCCACCGGCATCAAGTGGAAGACCTGCCACGACGCCAGCGCCGACCAGAAGTACATCGTCTGCAACGCCGACGAGGGCGACTCGGGCACCTTCGCCGACCGCATGCTGATGGAGGGCGACCCGTTCGTGCTCGTCGAGGGCATGACCATCGCCGGCCTCGCCGTCGGCGCCACGCAGGGCTACATCTACCTGCGCTGCGAGTACCCGCACGCCCGCGACGCGCTGAACGCCGCCATCGCTGCGGCGGAGGCGGCCGGTTACCTGGGCGACGACGTGCGCGGCAGCGGCAAGACCTTCCACCTGGAAGTGCGGATGGCCGCCGGCGCCTACATCTGCGGCGAGGAGACCTCGCTGCTCGAATCGCTGGAAGGCAAGCGCGGCATGGTCCGCTTCAAGCCGCCGCTGCCGGCGATCGAAGGCCTGTTCGGCAAGCCCACGGTGATCAACAACGTGGTCACGCTGTGCTCGGTGCCCGGCATCCTGGACAAGGGCGCGGCGCACTACCGCGATTTCGGCATGGGCCGCTCGCGCGGCACGCTGCCGTTCCAGCTCGCCGGCAACCTGAAGCATCCGGGTCTGGTCGAGAAGGCGTTCGGCGTCACCCTTAAGGAGCTGGTCGAGGACTTCGGCGGCGGCACCGCCACCGGCAAACCGATGAAGACCGTGCAGCTCGGCGGCCCGCTCGGCGCCTACATCCCGCCGTCGCGCTACGACACGCCGATGGACTACGAGGCGTTCGCCGCCATCGGCGGCATGATCGGCCACGGCGGCCTGGTCGCATTCGACGACAGCGTGGACATGGCGGCCATGGCCCGCTACGCGATGGAGTTCTGCGCGATCGAGTCCTGCGGCAAGTGCACGCCGTGCCGGATCGGCTCGACCCGCGGCGTGGAGGTGATCGACCGCATGCGCGCCGGCGCCGAGCGCGACCGCAACGAGGCCCTGCTGCGCGACCTCTGCCAGACCATGCTGCACGGCTCGCTGTGCGCGCTGGGCGGCATGGCGCCGTTCCCCGTGCTCAGCGCGCTGGACCACTACCCCGAAGATTTCGCGCGCACCGCCTGAGGGCAACGCGCGCTGGAGGTTCCCCCATGCTTTCCATCGTCGAAATCGACCGCGGCACCCCGGCCGCCGTGTCCGCGAAGACCGTCTCGCTGGAGATCGACGGCCGCACGATCGCGGTGCCGGAAGGCACCTCGGTGATGCGTGCCGCCTCGCTGGCCGGCATCGCCATCCCCAAGCTGTGCGCCACCGAGATGCTCGACGCGTTCGGCTCGTGCCGGCTGTGCCTGGTGGAGATCGAGGGCCGCCGCGGCTACCCGGCCTCCTGCACCACGCCGGTGAGCGAGGGCATGAAGGTGGCCACCCAGACGCCGAAACTGGCCGAGATCCGCCGCGGCGTGATGGAGCTGTACATCTCCGACCATCCGCTGGACTGCCTCACCTGCCCGGCCAACGGCCACTGCGAACTGCAGGACATGGCCGGCGTGGTCGGCCTGCGCGAGGTGCGTTACGGCTACGACGGCGCCAACCACGTCTATGCGAAGCAGTCCGACGGCAGCGCCAACCCGCTGTTCGTGGCCAAGGACACCTCCACTCCGTACTTCACCTTCGATCCGTCCAAGTGCATCGTCTGCTCGCGCTGCGTGCGCGCCTGCGACGAGGTGCAGGGCACCTTCGCGCTGACCATCCAGGGCCGCGGCTTCGACTCCAAGGTATCGCCCAGCCAGGACGAGGCGTTCCTCGACTCCGAGTGCGTCTCCTGCGGCGCCTGCGTGCAGGCCTGCCCCACCGCCACGCTCAGCGAGAACAGCCTGATCGAGCGCGGCCAGGCCGAGCACAGCGTCACCACCACCTGCGCCTACTGCGGCGTGGGCTGCAGCTTCCGCGCCGAGATGAAGGGCGAGGAGATCGTGCGCATGGTGCCGAACGTGGAGGGCCAGGCGAACCACGGCCACTCCTGCGTCAAGGGCCGCTTCGCGATCGGCTATGCCACCCATCCGGACCGCATCACCACGCCGATGATCCGCGCGAAGATCAGCGACCCGTGGAAGGTAGTGAGCTGGGACGAGGCGATCGCCCACGTCGCCAGCGAGTTCAAGCGCATCCAGGGCGCCTACGGCAAGCACGCGGTCGGCGGCATCACCTCCTCGCGCTGCACCAACGAGGAGACCTACCTCGTGCAGAAGCTGGTGCGCGCCGGCTTCGGCAACAACAACGTCGACACCTGCGCCCGCGTCTGCCATTCGCCGACCGGCTACGGCCTGAAGTCCACGCTGGGCGAATCGGCCGGCACGCAGGACTTCGACTCGATCGAGCAGACCGACGTGGTGCTGGTGATCGGTGCCAACCCCACCGACGCGCACCCGGTGTTCGGCTCGAAGATGAAGCAGCGCCTGCGCCAGGGCGCCAAGCTGATCGTGGTCGACCCGCGCCGCATCGACCTGGTGCGCTCGCCGCACATCAAGGCCGACTACCACCTCAAGCTCAAGCCCGGCACCAACGTGGCGGTGCTCAACACGCTGGCCCACGTGATCGTCACCGAGGGGCTGGTGAAGGACGACTTCGTCGCCGCCCGCTGCGAGCCGGAAGCGTTCCAGCGCTGGAAGGAGTTCGTCTCGCAGGACAAGTACAGCCCCGAGGCGATGGAAGCGACCACCGGCGTGCCTGCCGAGCTGGTGCGTGGCGCCGCGCGGCTCTACGCCACCGGCGGCAACGGCGCGATCTACTACGGCCTGGGCGTCACCGAGCACGCGCAGGGTTCCACCGCGGTGATGGGCATCGCCAACCTCGCCATGGCCACCGGCAACATCGGCCGCGAGGGCGTGGGCGTGAACCCGCTGCGCGGCCAGAACAACGTGCAGGGCTCGTGCGATATGGGCTCGTTCCCGCACGAGTTCCCGGGCTACCGCCACGTCAGCGACACCGCCACCCGCCAGCTGTTCGAGAAGGCCTGGGGCGTGCCGCTGCTGGACGAGCCGGGCCTGCGCATCCCGAACATGTTCGAAGCCGCGCTCGACGGCAGCTTCAAGGGCCTGTACGTGGAGGGCGAGGACATCGCCCAGTCCGACCCGGACACCCAGCACGTCACCGCCGCGCTCAGCGCGATGGAGTGCGTGGTGGTGCAGGACCTGTTCCTCAACGAGACGGCCAAGTACGCCCACGTGTTCCTGCCGGGAAGCTCGTTCCTGGAGAAGGACGGCACCTTCACCAACGCCGAGCGCCGCATCTCGCTGGTGCGCAAGGTGATGAAGCCGCAGTCCGGCTACGCCGACTGGGAGATCACCCAGCTGATCGCGCAGGCGATGGGCTACCCGATGCACTACACCCACCCGTCCGAAATCATGGACGAGATTGCCGCGCTCACCCCGACCTTCCACGGCGTCAGCTTCGAGAAGATCGACCGGCTCGGCTCGGTGCAGTGGCCGTGCAACGAGGACCACCCGGAAGGCACCCCGGTGATGCACGTGGACGAGTTCGTGCGCGGCAAGGGCCGCTTCATGCTCACCGAGTACGTGCCGACCCGAGAGAAGGTCAACGCCGAGCACCCGCTGATCCTCACCACCGGCCGCATCCTCAGCCAGTACAACGTGGGCGCGCAGACCCGCCGCACCGAGAACTCGCTGTGGCACGAGGAGGACCGCCTGGAGATCCACCCGCACGACGCGGAGGAGCGCGGCATCAAGGACGGCGACTGGGTCGGCATTTCCAGCCGCAGCGGCGAGACCGTGCTGCGCGCCAAGGTGGCCGACCGCATGCAGCCGGGCGTGGTCTACACCACGTTCCACTTCCCCGGCTCCGGCGCCAACGTGATCACCACCGACAACTCCGACTGGGCCACCAACTGCCCCGAGTACAAGGTGACCGCGGTGCAGGTGACCCGGGTGAACGAACCCTCGGCCTGGCAGAAGCGCTTCCAGAGCTTCGACCAGCAACAGCAGGACCTGCTCAAGGCCGCCGAAACCGCCGGCTGATCACGCGGCGGCTGCAACCTGGCCGCAACCGCCACTCCCCTCCGACACGATATCCATCCTCTGCTGCGGACCACTCCGACATGAACATCGACACCCTCACCCGGATGGTCAACGACATCGCGAACTACTTCGCCGCCGAACCCGACCACGCCACCGGCGTGGCCGGCGTCGCCGACCACCTGAAGAAGTTCTGGGACCCGGTGATGCGCAGGCAGATCATCGAACACCTGCAGGGCGGCGGCGCCGGGCTGGAGCCGCTGGCGAAGGAGGCCGTGCAGAAACTGGCCTCGCTGCAGACCACGACCGCCTGAATCCGGGCCACCTGAAGATGTGACACAGGCCCGGCCTACGCGAATCCGCGTGGGCGGCGGGCTCGGCGTGGCGTTTTCCGTGGCTTACCATCGCTGCTCCACACCAAGGACGGGATGGCATGCACAAGGGAAAGGCATGGACGGTGGCGACGCTCGGCGTGGCCGCCCTCGCTGCGGGCGATGCACTGTCGGGCTGGCTGACGCTGCGTTTTCTCGATCTGGGAACGCAGACGCTGCGCTGGAACACCTACTACATCTACGTGCGAGCGCTGCACCTGCCGCAGGCGCAGCCTTATGCCGGACGCATCCACGCGGCCGGCTGGCTTGGGTTCGGACTGCCGCTGCTGCTCTGGCTGGTCGCACTGTATTTCCTGTTGCGGTCGAAGCGCCCCTCCCTGCACGGCGACGCGCGCTTCGCCAAGGGTGGCGAGCTGTCCAGCCACGGGCTGTTCAAGCCGGCCGATGACGGCATCCTGGTCGGCAAGTTCCACGGCCGGCTGGTGCGGCTCAGCGGCCAGCAGTTCGTGATCCTCGCCGCGCCCACCCGTTCGGGCAAGGGCGTGGGCGTGGTCATCCCCAACCTGCTGGAATACCGCGAGTCGGTGGTGGTGCTGGACATCAAGCAGGAGAACTACGAACTCACCAGCGGCTGGCGTGCGGCGCAGGGCCAGGAAGTATTCCTGTTCAACCCGTTCGCCGAAGACCGCCGCACCCATCGCTGGAATCCGCTCAGCTACGTCTCGAAAGATCCGGCCTTCCGCGTCTCGGACCTGATGAGCATCGCCGCGATGCTCTACCCGGACGGTGCCGACGACCAGAAATTCTGGGTCAGCCAGGCACGCAACGCGTTCATGGCCTTCGCTCTGTTCCTGTTCGAGGCCTGGGACGACGCCGAGCGGCGTGGCGTGCCGGCGTCACTGCGCACCAAGCCCACCCTCGGCGAGATCTACCGGCTGTCCTCCGGCGACGGCACCGAGCTGAAGGCGTTCTACCAGCAGCTCGCCCAGCAGCCGTTCCTCGGCGGCAACGCGAAGTCCGCCTTTGCCAACCTGCTGTCGCAGGCGGCCGAGACCTTCGCCTCGATCCTGGGCACCTTCAAGGAACCGCTGAACGCCTGGATCAACCCGGTGCTGGATGCAGCCACCAGCGCCGACGACTTCCTGCTCACCGACGTGCGCAAGAAGCGCATGACCATCTACATCGGCATCCAGCCCAACAAGCTGGCCGAGAGCCGGCTGATCGTGAACCTGTTCTTCAGCCAGCTGATCAACCTCAACACCCGCGAGCTGCCGCAGAACAACCCGGCGCTGAAGCACCAGTGCCTGCTGCTGATGGACGAGTTCACCTCGATCGGGCGGGTGGAGATCATCGCCTCGGCGGTGTCGTACATGGCCGGCTACAACATCCGCCTGCTGCCGATCATCCAGAGCATGGCGCAACTGGATGCCACCTACGGCAAGGACGTCTCGCGCACGATGATCACCAACCACGCGCTGCAGATCGTCTACGCGCCGCGCGAACAGCAGGACGCCAACGACTACTCCGAGATGCTCGGCTACACCACGGTGCGCAAGCAGAACGTCACCCGCGGCCGCACCCGTGCCGACGTCTCGCGCAGCCACACCGAAGAGCGCCGCGCGCTGATGCTGCCGCAGGAGCTCAAGGCGATGGGCACGGGCAAGGAGGTGTTCTTCTACGAGGGCATCCCGCACCCGGTGAAGTGCGACAAGATCCGCTACTACCAGGACAAGCACTTCACGTCGCGCCTGTTGCCGAAAGTGATCATTCCGGAACTTACCGTGTAGCGCGTCTTCGCGTAGGCGTCGGCTGACGCGATATCGGCCGACGCCTCACTTTTCCCGCCGATGAGACGGGTCTGCGGACACGGCAGATGTGAACGACATCGCAGAATCGCAGATCCATGGCGCGGCCAATCGGGCCTCCGACACCCCGCTCCTGACGTGACCCGCCGCACAGTTCACGACTGCAACAAAGCCAGCGTGCATGGGCATTCAGGGCCGCCAACAGAGGCATCTTCGACACCTGCGCACATCCCGGAAGCCCTTGCCGCACAGGCGTTCCCGCGCACATGACGGCTCCGTGTCAGTCCGCGGAATCGCCGCTTGCGACGGATCGATCAAACGATCGATCGGTTGACGGTGAAACGCACTCCCAGGAAATTTTCAAGCAGGATTTTCCTATTGGCAGGGCGCATCGCTTTTGGCAAAAATTTTCCACGGATGGTCCGGCCATCCACAGGGGGCGCACTCCGTATCACCTTGATCTGGTGACGCGTATCCGGCATCGGATCGGCGAGGAGGGCGTCGCAGGAAGCAACTCCCCAGGGTAGATACCCGAGGATCGCCATGGAACAGGCAGCACGTGGCGGTGGCAGACAGCCACCCTTATCCCCATGCACTCCAGCCGTCGTGCCTCCGCGCGACGCGCTCGCCCCTTGTCCATCGAATTCGATCCCCCCCGCACTCGGACCGTTTTGACGCAGCCGGATATCACCGGCATGCCAGGCAGGAATCACGCAGGATGCGCTTGATCTTCGAACCCCGGGTGGATGCCACCCTTTTTCACAGTGCGGTCAACGATCGCCGGGCGGCGTGCATGCGTGCCGCGGACCACCCGCGCGCGTTCGGATCGTTCGCGCGCCGGACCGCAGCCAGCGCGCTGGCGGTGGCCGTGCTCTGTCTCGCCGGATGCGGCACGCAGCCTCCGCGCGACTTTCGCGGATCGTGGAAGCCGGTCAATCGATTCCAGACCCGGCCCACCGAAATCCCGCTCGAGCGCCCGTACACGTTCTACGCCGCACCGATGGACGAGACGCTGCGCAGCATGCTCGAGCGCTGGTCGAAAGACACCGGTCGCACGCTGGACTACCGGCTGGATTACGACATCACCCTGTATCGGCCAGTGGCCGGCATCCACACACCGGACCTGGCCCGGGCGGCAGAGCAGCTGAACACGATCTACGCCGCGCAAGGCGTGCAGGTCGTGGGCCAGCCGCGACGGATCCTGGTCGAGGCTGCCGCCGGCAAGACCGCTTCAGCAGGCCGATCAGGAGCACGCCCATGACACCGCTGCGCCAACGCCTCCGGATCACGGAAGCTGACCAATGACGATGAAGAAGTCCCCCACGCCAGCGATCGACAAAGCCGTCGCGCGGTCGGTGAATTTCGAACTGACCATCGCCGACATCGCACGTCGCAGCGAGCGGCGTGCCTGGATGGTGGCGTTCTGCGCCATCGGCATGTCGCTGATCCTCGCCGGCGGCTACTTCTACATGCTTCCGCTCAAGCAGAAAGTGCCCTACCTGGTGATGGCCGATGCCTATACCGGCACCGCCACGGTGGCGCATCTCGTCGGCAACTTCGGCCCTCACGGCATCACCGCGAACGAGGCGATCAACCGCAGCAATGTCGCCCACTTCGTGCTGGCACGCGAATCGTACGACCTGGCCATGCTCAACCTCGGCGACTGGAAGACCGTGCAGACCATGGCCTCCCCGGGCGTAAAGGCCGCCTACATGGCGGAGTACTCCTCGCAGAACCCGGACAGTCTTTTCAAGCAGTACGGCAAGGACCGCGCGATCCGCATCCGGCTGCTCAGCATCGTGCTGCTCGACTCCGGCCCGGGGCGCCCGCCGCGCGGCGCCACCGTCCGCTTCCAGCGCAGCCTGTACGACAAGGGCACCGGCGCAACCCATCCGATGGACAACAAGATCGCCACGCTGGAATTCACCTATAAGCCGAACCTGGAAATGGATGACCAGAGCCGCATCGAGAATCCACTCGGCTTCTGGGTCACCAGCTACCGCGTCGACAACGACTATGCCTCGGCACCTCCCCCCGAGGTCGCTGCCGCGCCGGTGCCCACCACGGTCGAGTCCGTTCCGTCGCCGGCGACCTCCGCACCGCCGGTGTCGGCGGCAACGGGGCCGGCCATGACACCTCCCACGGCAACCACGGGGACGACCCACTGATGAATCGGCCTCTGCCATGGTGTCTGCTCGCGGCACCGATCCTTGCCCTGCTGGTGGCTGCACCATCGGCGAGCGCCCAGGCGCTGCAGACCTACGACTATCAGCCCGACCGCATCTACCCCGTGCGCACCGGGCTGGGCATCACCACCCAGATCGAACTGAGCCCGAGCGAGAAGATCCTCGACTACAGCACCGGCTTCAGCAGCGGCTGGGAGCTGACCCGACGCGACAACGTCTTCTACCTCAAGCCAAAGAACGTCGACGTGGACACCAACATGATGGTCCGCACGGCGACGCACTCGTACATCTTCGAGCTGAAGGTGGTGGCCACCGACTGGAAGACGCTGGACCAGGCGCGCCGTGCCGGCGTGCAGTACAAGATCACCTTCAAGTACCCGGACGACACCAGCTTCGCGGCAGCCAAGAAGCAGCAGGAGAACGCGTCCGCGCAGAGTGCCGCACTGGTGCCGGGGCGCAGCTACAACTTCGACTACGACTACGCCACACGCACCGCGAAGAAGGCGCCCTGGCTGGTGCCGGTCAACGTCTACGACGATGGCCGCTTCACCTACATCCGCATGAGCGACATGAAGGCATTCCCGACCGGTGACTTCCCGGCGGTCTTCATGCGCGAGACAGAGCACGGCGAGGACTCGCTCGTGAACACCACCGTGGAAGGCAACACGATCATCGTCCACGGCACCTACGCCTATCTGGTGATCCGGCACGGCGACTACGTCGTGGGCCTGCGAAGGAACGTGAAGAAGTGAGCGCCCAAACACCCCATGAGCCCGGCGACGAGCACGGGCACGAAGCACCGACGGACCCGCGGCACGATCCGGTAGCCGGCAACCCCTACGCCAGCCACTACCAGCAGCGCGTCGAGGAACCGGATCTGGACGCCGGCGCCCCGCAACTGCGTACCGCGGAACTGCGGCGCATGAATCGCCGCGCGCTGTTCCTGCTGGCCGCCGTCGTGCTGCTGTTGCTGATGGTCGCCTACTGGATGATCCAGAGCGCGATGACCCCGCGCGAGCGGCCCAAGACGCGCGAGGAAAAAGTCACCGTCGCCGAAGCTCCCGCGGCGGTGGCGCTGCCGCAGCTGCCCCGGCCGGCGCCCGCGCCCGTGGCGGCAGCCCAGCCGATTCCCCTGATGCCGCCGCCGCGCGCACCCGCGTTGCCGCGTACGCCCGCCGCACAGGCGCCGCAGGAACCCAGCCTGGTCCAGCGCCGCATTGCCGCCGCCGAGGCTGGCGAGGCCGCGCCGCCAACGATTCCGGCAGCGCTTCCTTCTGCGGGCAATGGCCTGCCGGGCAGTGCCGATTCGGAGATCACCAGCGCCCAGCCGCTGACCAAGCCGGATACGCTGATGCAACGCGGCACCTATATCCGCTGCGTGCTGGAGACGCGGATCATCTCCGACATCTCCGGCTACAGCACCTGCCTGGTGACCGAGCCGGTGTACTCGTTCAACGGGCACACGCTGCTGTTGCCGAAGGGCTCGAAGATCCTGGGCTCGTACCAGAAGAACCAGAGTCAGCGACGCGTCGAAGTGGTGTGGGACCGCATCATCACCCCGACCGGCATCGACGTGAACATGAAGAGCCCGGGCATCGACAACCTGGGCGGCGCCGGCCTGCCCGGCCAGTACGACGCGCACTGGGGCAGCCGCATCGGCGCGGCCCTGCTGATCAGCATGCTCAGCGATGCGTTCAAGTACGAAGCCGCCAAGCACGGCCCGACCACCACCACCATCAGCAACGGCTACGTCACCCAGGAGCCGTTCGAAAGCAATACCGCCCGCACCGTGCAGAACCTGGCCGACCAGGCCGTGCGCGAAGCGGCGAACCGCCCGCCGACCGTGACCATCAACCAGGGCACCGTCATCTACGTCTACGTCGCCAAGGACGTCGACTTCAGCGGCGTGGTCGCGCGGTTCTGAGGAGCAGGTCATGGACGACCGGATGGCAGCCATCTCCAGCGACTTTCTCGACTACCAGTACGAGGTGCTGGGGCTGCGCGAGTTCATGGCCTCGCCGGACGTCACCGAGATCTGCATCAACCAGCCGGGCGAGATCTACCTCGAGCGCCGCGGCGGATGGCACCGGGTGGAGGTGCCTTCCCTCACGTTCGAGCGCGCGCGGCAGTTCTGCACCGCGGTGATCAACGAGAGCAATACCGGGCAGCGCATCACCGACGTGGACCCGGTGGTCTCGCTCACCTTCCCCACCGGCCAGCGCGCGCAGTTCGTGATCCCGCCGGCCTGCGAGGCCGGCCGGGTCTCGATCACCATCCGGCTGCCGTCCAAACAGCTGCGCACTCTGGAGCAATACCAGTCCGACGGCTTCTTCGATGAGATCGTCGAGGTGCAGCAGGGTATCGGCGAGCAGGACAGCGAACTGCTCGAGCTGCGCGCCGGGCGCCGCTACGCCGAGTTCTTCCAGAAAGCCGTGCTCAACAAAAAGAACATCGTGGTATCCGGCGCTACCGGCAGCGGCAAGACCACCTTCATGAAGTCGCTGGTCAACCATATTCCCGCCGACGAGCGGCTGGTGACGATCGAGGACGCGCGCGAACTGTTCATCGCGCAGCCGAACGTGGTGCACCTGCTCTATTCCAAGGGCGGTCAGAGCGCGAGCAACGTGACCGCCAAGAGCTGCATGGAAGCCTGCCTGCGCATGAAGCCGGACCGCATCATCCTGGCCGAGCTGCGCGGCGACGAATCGTTCTACTTCATCCGCAATTGCGCCTCGGGTCACCCTGGCTCGATCACCAGCTGCCACGCCGGCAGCACCGAGCAGACCTGGGACCAGCTCGCACTGATGGTGAAGGCCTCCACCGAGGGCGCCGGGCTGGAGTTCGACACGATCAAGCGCCTGCTGCGCATGACGATCGACATCGTCGTGCACATCAAGGCCCACGCGGGGCGCCGCTGCATCACCGGCATCGACTTCGATCCCGGCCGCGTGGCCACGGGCCACTGAGAACCAAGGACTTCTTCATGTTCGCCGGAATCGACCTTGCGATGTGCCCCAACCTTGCCGTCCCGGCCGAGGTGATGCAGCACGTCGCCGAGGTGGAATCGGGCAACAATCCCTTCGCCATCGGCGTAGTGGGTGGACGGCTGCAGCGCCAGCCACGCAACCTGGCCGAAGCGACGGCCACCGCGCGCATGCTGGAGAGGCGGGGATACAACTATTCGCTGGGGATCGCCCAGGTGAACCGCGCCAACCTGGGGCATTACGGACTGGACACCTACGCCAAGGCCTTCGATCGCTGCAGCAACCTGCAGGCGGGCGCCAGCATCCTCGCCGACTGCTACGCCCGCGCCCGGGGCGACTGGGGCAAGGCGTTCAGCTGTTACTACTCGGGAAATTTCGTCACCGGCTACCGCGACGGCTACGTACAGCGGGTATACGCCTCGATGGCCGCGCCCGGCGACCGTCGCGATGGTGGGAACGCCATCCCGCTCGCACCGGGCGAGCCCGCCCGTCGACGCACGGATGGGCGGCCGGATCCTGCGCCCAGCCGCCTCGTCGCCTTCCGCAGCGTGGCGATGGATATGGCCGCCACGGCCGTCGTATCGAAGGTCGCCCGGCAGTCAATGACACCTGCGGCCGATGTCCACGGAGGCAGCAGCGCGCCTGTAGCGGCCGTTACGCCCACTCCGACCCCGCCGGTCGTCGCACGACCTGCCGGGGCGCCGACCGACGATGTCTTCCACCCCATCGTTCGCGGCCCCGGCGATGCCACCACCACCGCCAGCGTCCGGCCATCGCCGGCGCAGCGGGCGGTCGATCGCGCCGACCTGCGCCAGGAGCATGCCGATGCCGCCTTCGTGTTCTGAAACGGTCCGCGCGCGACGCGTACGTCACCGATCCGGCCAACTGGCCAACGCCCGGACGCGAATCTGCTCGCTCCCGGGTATCCACCGGGCGGTCGCCCCTGACGGCCGCCCAACTTCCGGCCATGCACCTGGCCACCCGTTCAACGTCGACAAGGAAATTCGAGATGGCTCCGAACCTGACCCGCAAGGACTCCGTGCTTCATTCCCAGCGCACCCGCCTGTTCGTCTTCATGTGCCTCGCCGCCCTCGTGGTGTTCGTGCTTCCGGGCACCGCGTTCGCCCAGGATGCCAGTGAGACGATCGCCACCACCTGTGGCTTCGCCAGCAACATCAACAAGATCCTCAACGCCGTATCGATCGTGGTGGTGACCATTGCGGTGATCTTCTCGGGCTACCAGATCGCCTTCGCGCACAAGCGCATCTCCGATGTTTCGCCGGTGCTGATCGGCGCGATCCTGATCGGCGCGGCGGGCCAGATCGCCAAGATGTTCCTGGCAGGCAGCACCCAGGCCTCCGGTGCGACCGCCTGCACGGCGCAGGTGATCACGCATCTGCTGAACCACTATGCATAAAAACGCGCTGTTCCGTGGCTGCACCCGCCCGCCGATGTTCCTCGGCGTGCCGTACGTGCCGTTCTTTCTCGGCGCGGGCGGATGCATGCTGCTGGCGATGTACACCAACCTGTTCTACCTGCTGCTGATGCCGGTGGTGATTTTCGTGATGCGACAGATGGCGCGTCGCGACGAGATGATCTTCCGCCTGCTCGGCCTTCGCCTGCAGTTCCGCACACGCATGCGCAACATCCGGGAAAACGACGGCATGTGGGTGTTGACGCCCAACCTCTATCGCGACCCGGCCAAAACCAAACCGTGAGCCTCTCCGGGCACCCCGCAGCCGCGGGGTGTCCTCTGGATCTTCGTCATGCCCAAAGCCGCCTTCATTCCCGATACGCCGATCAGCGAGTTCGTCCCGCTGTCCACGCACGTGTCGCCTACGGTGCTCAAGACCACTGGAGGCGACTTCCTGCTGGTGTGGCGGCTGGGAGGGCTGCCGTTCGTGGGCCGAGAGGAGTGGGAGATCGAGCACAAGCACAATGTGTTCAACCGCCTGCTGCAGACCCTGCGCGCACCGGACTTCGTCAACGTGGCGTTCTGGGTCCACGACATCCGGCGTCGCCGCCGCCTGCGTGACCACAGCCGGTTCGGCCAAGCCTTCAACCAGTCGCTGTCCGATGCCTATTTCGAGGCGCTGTCATCGCAGAAGCTGATGCAGAACGAGCTGTACCTGACCCTGCTCTATCGCCCCGTGGTGAGCGGCAAGCGTTTTGCGGAGAAATCCGCCGACCTCACTCGGCTGGAGGCCGAGCAGGCCGATGCGGTCAACACCATTCTGGAGCTGGCCGGCAACGTCGAGGCTGTGCTGAAGGACTATGCGCCTTACCGGCTGGGCATGTACGAGGCGGCCAACGGCGTGGTGTTCTCCGAGGCGCTGGAGTTCTATGGCTACCTGCTGAACCGCATCGACGAGCCGGTTCCCGTGCTGCCGGCCCCGGTGCCGGAGTACCTGCCGCTCAGCAAGCAGCGCTTCTCGGCCAAGACCGGCGACTTCGTACTCACCACACCCGACGGCGCCAACCAGTTCGGCGCGATTCTCAACATCAAGGAGTACACCGAGGGCACCTATCCGGGCATCCTCAACGGCCTGAAGTACCTGGATTTCGAGTACGTCGTCACCCACTCCTTCAGTCCGATGGGCCGGCACGACGCGCTGAAGGCGCTGGACCGCACCAAGGGCATGATGATCTCCTCCGGCGACAAGGCCTTCAGCCAGATCGCCGAGCTGGACCAGGCGATGGACCAGCTAGCCTCCGGCAACTTCGTGCTGGGCGAGTACCACTTCAGCATGGCCATCTACGCCGCCAGCCAGGAGGCGCTCTCACAGCAGATCGCCACCACCCGCGCCGAGCTGTCCAACGCCGGCTTCGTCTCGGTGAAGGAGGATCTCGCCGTCACCGCCGCGTTCTACGCGCAGTTCCCGGGCAACTGGAAGTACCGCACCCGGCTGGCCAACGTCAGCTCGCTGAACTTTCTCGGCCTGTGTCCGCTGCACAACTTCGCGACCGGCAAGAAGGACAACAATCCCTGGGGCGCGTGCGTCACCACGCTGCAGACCACCAACGGCCAGCCGTATTACTTCAACTTCCACGCCACCCACCCGGCGGAAAACTCGCTTGGCGAGAAGGCGATCGCCAACACGATGGTCATCGGCAAGTCCGGTACCGGCAAGACGGCACTGATCAACTTCCTGCTCAGCCAAGTGCAGAAGCTCGACCCCACGCCAACGATCTTCTTCTTCGACAAGGACCGCGGCGCAGAGATCTTCGTGCGCGCCTGCGGCGGCAATTACCTCGCACTGGAGAACGGACGTCCGACCGGATTCAACCCGTTCCACTGCGAGCGCACCGAGGCCAACGTGCAGTTCCTGGCCGAACTGGTGAAGGTACTGGTCGGAAAGTCCGTGTACAGCTCGCGCGAGGAGGAGGACATCTTCCGCGCGGTCGAGAACATCCTCGATACACCGATGCACCTGCGCACGATGACCAACTTCCAGAAGAGCCTGCCCAACATGGGCGACGACGGCCTGTACATCCGCATGCGCAAATGGACTGCCGGCAACTCGCTGGGATGGGTGTTCGACAACCCAGTCGACACCATCGATCTGGAGAAGGCCAGCATCATCGGCTTCGACTACACCGACATCATCGACAACCCCGAAGTCCGCGTGCCGGTGATCAACTACCTGCTGCACCGGCTGGAAGCGCTGATCGACGGCCGGCCACTGATCTACGTGATGGACGAGTTCTGGAAGATCCTCGACGGCAAGGGCGGCCTGAAGGAATTCGCCAAGAACAAGCAGAAGACCATCCGCAAGCAGAACGGCCTGGGCATCTTCGCCACGCAGAGCCCGGAGGACGCACTGGCCAGCGACATCGCCGCCGCCCTGATCGAGCAGACGGCGACGATGGTCCTGCTGCCCAACCCCAACGCCAGCCGCGAGGACTACGTCGACGGCCTCAAGCTCACCGAAGCGGAGTACCAGGTGGTGGTCAGCCTGGACGAGCGCTCCCGCTGCTTCCTGGTCAAGCAAGGCCACGCCAGTGCCGTGTGCCAGCTCAACCTGCGCGGCCTCGACGACCACCTGGCGGTGATATCGGCCTCCACCGACAACATCGAGATCATGCATGAAGTACTCGGAGACCGCGCAGCCGCCGAGGGCTGTGCTCCTGACGACCTCAGGCCGGAGCAATGGCTCGCCATGTTCTACGAGAACCGCAAGGGGAGCGGCAAGGCGAGAACCGCACCCACACCATCGCTACGCACGACCGCTGCCGCCCAGCAGGCAGGCATCTGACCCACCCCATGCGAAGGAGAATCACGATGATCCAGGCATCCAACAAGCACCGCCGCAAAGAGCTCGCAGCCAAGGTCGTGTGGACGTTGGCCTCGGCATTGGCCGTGTGCCTTCTCAGTCCGAGCACACGCGCCCAGTGGGTCGTGGTCGACCCCACCCAGATCGGGCAGGATGCCACGAACTTCGCCAAGACTATCGCCCAGTACACCAAGGAGATCGCCCAGTATCAGGCCGTTCTCCAGCACTACCAGCAGCAGCTGATCAGCCTGACGCAGATGAACTTCAGCCTGCCAACGATGCAGAACGCCTATCAGGAGATATCCCAGAGCGACATGCAGAAGCTCGCCGCCGATGCGTGTCCAAGTGTCAGCGGGAGCGGTACAAGTGGTGTCCTGAGCGGCCTGCTGCAGATCTTCACGCCGGATGCAAACAAGTCGATCCTCGAGAACCAGCAGAAGATCTGCATCCAGATCCAGTTCCGGCAGATGGACAAATACAACCTCACGGTGAAGATGCTCAGCCGGATCCAGGACTACTCATCGAACATGCAATCCATCTCAGGGCAGCTTGCCCAGGTCGGTACAAGCCAGGGAGCCATGGACGGCGTGAAGGCGAACATCCAAGCCAACAGCTTGGCGATGAGCACGGAGATGCAGCTCTGGGACAGGCAGGTCCAGGCTGACGACCAGATGATCAGCTACCTGAAGAACCAGCAGTCAGTGCAGGCTCGAGCCATCTTGAGCGGGAGCAATACCACACTAGGGAATGTCGTTCAGGCTGCAACCTTCGCCGCGGCCTTCCACTGAGCACCTCATCCCCGGCCGGGCATGTGGAACCGCCCATGCCATGACAGGAAGTTAGCGAAATGGGCTTCGTCTACTACGTCCTCATCTACAACTGGCTGAGCGACAAGATCAACACGTTCGGCATGAACCTGATGAGGAACCTCATGTCCTGGGCCAGTGCCGTAGCGCTGGTTCTCGTTACCTTGTGGATCATGATCCAGGGTTACCGGATGATCACCGGGCAGTCGCGCGAGTCGTTGATGGCGATGGTAACGAACATGGCACGTATCGTGGTGATCGTGACCGCGGCAACGACCATGGCGATCCTCGGTAGCAACCTGCACACGCTGCTGACGACGGAACTGAGCACGGACATCAATCAGCTTTTTACCGGCAACAACGAAACCGCAGCGCAAACCATCGACGAGAATCTGGCCTGGACGCAGCTGGCCCTGGCCTCCATCGATGCCGTGCAGATCGAGCCTGGTGATACCGACCTGGCCAGCACAAAATCGCGCGCACTGCTGATGGCGGGCTTCGGCACGGCCAGTCCGCCCATGGCGGCAGGCGCCATGCTGCTGCTGTACCAATTCACGCTGGCGCTGTTCATTGGCCTTGGACCGCTGTTCATCCTTTGCCTGATCTTCGATCAGACCAAGGATCTCTTCCGACGCTGGCTCCTCTACGGCATAGGAACGGTTTTCTCGATGGCCGCGCTGTCGTTCGTCAGTTCGATCGTGCTTCAGCTCACGCTGCGCGTCTCTTATGCACTCTGGACGTCGAACATGATCAACAATCTGACCAAAAATGGAGCTGAGGGCCTTTCCAGCCAGGCGTTACAGCAAGGTGGTCTCGGATTGCTCCTGACCGTACTCATCATTTCCGTCCCGCCACTGGCGGCGAACTTCTTTCAGGGAACCATGGGCGCGTTCTACTTCAACTCAGCATTCGGTCATGGCGGCGGAGCGCGGCAAGGACCTGATGGAAGGCTGCAATCTGGACTCGGCTACTCAGGGAATGGTCGTCCACAAGCTATAGGCCAACAGACCACCCCGGAGCAACGGCGCACGGGGGGAGAAGTCAGCTCGATCAATCTCGGCCGGATGACTGGCAATACGAGTACTTCGCAGGCGGACATCATGAAATCAGCTCGTAACCCCATAGCGAAAAATTGATGATGAAAGATGCGCTCTTGAGATGCGTGCCGCTCCTGGCGCTGTGCATGCTTGCAGGGAAGGCTCACGCGCAAGCGGCATGCCCGCCAGGAATGGTTCCCTACGGCACCGGGACGGATATCAGCACCTGCGGCCCTGACGATAGCCAACAACAGGGTAGCCAACAGTCGCTGCCGCCTCCTCCGTTGTGGGTGGAGCGCTGGGGAGCGATTGCAACCGACTTCGCGCACTCAAGCGCTGGCGCATCTGTTGACCAGAAGGACAAGAAAAGCGCGGAAAAGGCAGCGATGGCAAACTGCCGATCTAATGGCGGAGTAGCTTGCGAAATCGAACTGGACTATGCCAATGGGTGCGCGGTCTTGGTAATAGGCAAGACTGGGCATAACGCCAAGGCAGGAGAGACCATCGAGAGTGCGACGCATAAGGCCATGGAGGTGTGCGAGGCGTCAGACACCAAGTGCTTCGTCTACTATTCAGCCTGCAGCCTCCCCGTGAGGGTGAGATAGTGCGATCGCGGCGCACCTATTTCTTGTTACTGCTCGGCATGCTGCTTCTGTTGCCGATGGCGGCCCACGCCCAGAACCAGTGTCCCCAGGGGCAGTATCAGGCGCTGCCACCAGGTACGCCCGGTCCCGGTCGATGCGTTCCGGTTCCGCGCAACCTGCAGGGTGTGGCGCTACCGTTGCCGCAGGCGGCGACGCACTGGGGCGCCATTGCGGCCGACGCAACAAATGGACACTTCGGTGCTGCGCACGATTTGCCGAGCAAGCGAGCTGCGAAGGAGCAAGCCCTGGCGCAGTGCCGGCGCGATGGTGGGACGCATTGCACAGTGGCAACGGCGTACGGCAATGGTTGTGGTGCGTTGATCGCCGGGGACATGGCTTGGCAAGGTTTCGCCGATGTCACGTTCGAGCACGCGAAGCAAACCGGCATCGAAGCCTGCAAGAAGGGCGGCAACGAAAATTGCCGGGTCGTCTATTCGGACTGCAGCCCAGGACAGTGAGCCGGGCACACACATGGAGGGAACCTCGTGAAAAAGCCCACCTACATGAAGATCCTTGCTTTCGGTTGCCTGCTGGCATGCAGCGGCGGAGCGGTAGCACAGGGCTACTACGAGCCCATCCCCTACTACGGGAATGATCCCTTTGTGTTCTGCACGTTCGGGGTCCCCACCGATTGCTGGTTTCCCATCAACCCGGCAACCGGCACCTTCGGCGTCTGGAACTACTACTGCTTCAACCCCGTTTCAGCCGCCCAGTACGCACGCGTCTGCCCACACGCCTTTGTCCCCGTCGGCCAAGTGAAAAGCCCGAGACGGGAGATCGATAAGGAACGGAAGTCCGCAAGATCCGGGATCTCATGAAGATGGCCAACCGGAAGCTGACAGCCAACGCGCTGGTGGCACTGCTTGCATCTGCCTGCATGATATTGGCGACCGCGGCTGCCTCCGGCAGCGCGCCGCTGAAGACCATGAGCCCAGCAAAGGACCGTCCCTACGCACTCCTGCGCAAACGCTTGTTGCTGGATGGATGGCTACCCATACAGAACGCGCGGTGCGTGCAAGAATCCAGGCGAGCGCAGGCATGCAATCGCTGGCTGGAGCTGCAGCGATGTGAAGGCGGCGGGCGCTGCCTGATGCAATGGGGCGACGGGGACGGCGCCAGGATCATGCGGGTGGAGGTCTCCGGCGTGCCGGCCGGCGACGAGGCGGATCCCGTGCAGGCCCAGGCAACGGTGATCGATACCGCCGAGCGTCCGGTGCAGGCGGCATCGCCTGCTGCCGTGCGCTGTCCCGCGACCGATTTCGGGCCTTTCCTGCGCGCCTTCGCCGGTACGCCCGCGTTACGGCGGGCATTCGTGGCGCCATTGGTGCGGGCGACCGTGCTGGTGTCCGACGCCGAGGGGGACCGACTGGAGCCGGCGTATGTCCGCGGCGACCGGGAGGACGTGTTCAACATCGCCTATCGCGCGGGCGCCTTCCATCACGTGGGCGTCGATGGCGTCGATGCCGACCCGCTCCCGCTCGACATCCGCGCATCGACGCCAGACGTGCGTGAGGTCGGTTACGTCTACGGCTCGTCGGAGGGCCGCAGCTTCGAATTCACCCGACGCAAGGACTGCTGGTATCTGACCGGAAACCCACGACCCACAGGCCCCTGAGCAGCCGACACGAAATCCCTGGAGCACTACACGGAGGTAGTTACCCATGTCCCGCTACACCATCAGCGAGAGCGTCGGCTCGCGCACGCTCCCGGTCCATTCCTACGAAGACCTGCACAGGCACCACCCGAGTTCCGGGCGCGAGCCCAACCGCCAATACGGTACGGTGCATGGGGAACTGGAGGAGATCCGTCGGGTCGACGGGCGGGTGTTCGTGAAGAAGGACTTCGTCCTCGCGCAGGACGCCCCGGGTCCGGTGGAGATTCCGGCACCGGTCTCCGGCTACGCGCATTTCCTGCACGACACCTGGAACACGGTGCAGATCTACGACAAGCCCTACGGCACCCCCGGTGCGCGGCGCGAAGGCCAGGTGCTGCACATGGTGCGCGGGAGCTCGCCGTTCGGCGAAGGTGCGCACATCAACTATGGCCAGCCCTTGGGCGAGATGGGCCAGACCGGCAGCCCGGGCTCGATCCACGCGCATGTGGAGCTGGAGGTCGGACAGTTCGAGCGCTACATCAGCGACATCAACAACGGCACGATCCGCCCCGGCGTGGTTCCGCGCCCGGGCTCGGGCGGCACCACGGAAGCAGCGGCCGACGTGCTCGAGGATGGAAGCAGGGGCCACGACGTCACTCGGCTGCAGCAGCAGCTGGCGCAGCTCGGGTACCACGGCACGGCCAGGACGGCGCGACGCTTGCGGCCGATGGAGTGTTCGGCGCAAACACGCGGCAGGCAGTGGTGGCGTTCCAGCATGACCACGGGCTCGTCGTCGACGGCAAGGCCGGTCCGCGTACGGGTGCCGCCATCGACAGCGTCCTCGCCCAGCACCGCACCGCCGAGCTGCAGGCCGGGCTCAACCGCCTCGGCTACACCGGCAGCGACGGTCACGCCCTGCAGGTCGACGGCCAGTTCGGCGCCCAGACGACCTTTGCGGTACGGGCGTTCCAGCGGGACCACCAGCTTGCCGTGGACGGCAAGGTCGGGCCACAGACACAGGGCGCGCTGGATCAGGCACTGAAGATGCATACCGCGCCGCCGCGCGCGTCGGCCGCCACCCTGTTGAGCGACCCGGCGAACCCGGACAATCCGCTTTACCGGCAGGCACTCGAGCAGGTTCACAAGATCGACGCGGACATGGGACGTCCCTCTGATGAACACAGCGAGCGGCTTGCCGCTGCACTGGTGGCGGCGGCCAAGGCCCACGGCCTGACCCGGATCGACGCCGTCGCGCTGAGCGAGGACGGTTCGCGCACTTTCGTCGCCCAGGACACCACGCCCATCCGGCGGATGGTCGAGGTCTCGACGGCCGAGGCGGTGCGCACGCCGATCGAACAGAGCAGCGCCAAGGCGCGGCAGGTTCAGATGGAGGCACCTGGGACTACTCCGTCCCCATCACGGATCCACGCCGTGTCGGCGCACCCGGGTGGGGATACTCCGCCTGCCGCCACCCTGATGGCCTGAGGCACGGCGTGAAGATGCGCGGCGGCTCGTCGACACAGCGCGCTCGCAGCGCTGCCGTTCCTCGGCCGCAACAGCACGCGCCGATACCCGCCGCAGCGGGTATCAGGCGCTGGCCAGCTTCCGCAACCGCCGCGCCGCACGCCGCTCGCGGCGCTTCTCCCGCCGCACCCGCGCCCGCTCGGCCAGGCACGAGAAGATCACGTACAGCGCCGGTGTGCTGAGCAGGGTGAGGGTCTGCGAGATCAGCAGGCCGCCGATCATCGCGATGCCCAGCGGGCGGCGCAGCTCGGAGCCTTCGCCCAGACCGATGGCGATCGGCAGGGCGGCGAGGATGGCGACCATCGAGGTCATCATGATCGGGCGGAAGCGCACGATGCAGGCTTCACGCGCCGCTTCCAGCGGGGGCTTGCCGTGCTCGCGCTGCGCGACCAGCGCGAAGTCGATCATCATGATCGCGTTCTTCTTGACGATGCCGATCAGCAGCACCAGCGCGATCATCGCCACGATGGAGAGCTCGGTGTTGGTCACCACCAGCGCGGCCAGCGCACCGACTCCCGCGGCCGGCAAGGTGGAGAGAATGGTGACCGGATGGATCAGGCTCTCGTAGAGCATGCCCAGCACGATGTAGACGGTGACGATGGCCGCCAGCATCAGCCACAGCATGTCGCCCTGCGACTGCTGGAAGCGGCGGAAGTCGTCGCCCAGGCCCACCCGGATGTCGCCGGGCATGCGCATGTCCTTCACCACCTGGTTGATGATCTGCAGCGCCTGGCCCATCGACGCCCCGGGCGCGAGGTTGAAGCTCAGGTCCATCGTGGTCATCTGGTTGACGTGGCTGATCTGCGACGGCGCCAGCCCCGGCTCCTGGTGGGCCACCGCGGTGATCGGCACCATCTTGCCGGTGTTGGAGCGCACGTAGATGCGGTTGAGCGCCTCCGGTGACGCGGTCTGGCTCGGCAGCGCGTTCACCACCACCTTGTACTGGTTGACGTCCGAGTAGATGGTGGAGACCTGGCGCTGGCCGAAGGCATCGTAGAGCGCGCCGTCGATGGTGGCCATGGAGATGCCCAGCCGCGAGGCCGCATCGCGGTCGACCACGATGTTCTGGCGCAGGCCGCCCTCCTCCACGTCGGAGCCGACGTCGCGGAACAGCTTGTTCTTCGCCAGCTCCTTCACCAGCTTCGGCAGCCATACCTCCAGCTCGTCGAGGTTGTCGCCCTGCAGCGAGATTTCGTACTGCGCGCCCTGGTTGCTGTTGCCGCCGCCGCTGGGCAGGTCCTGGATCGGCCGCAACCGCAGGTTGAGGTCCGGATACTTGGCGGCCTTGGCGCTGAGCCGGTCGAGCACGGCGAAGGTGTCGTCCTTGCGGCCTTCGGCACGGGTCTTGAGCTGGATGTCGAACGAACTGGCGGCGCCGCGCCGGCTCGTGCCCAGGCGAGAGCCGACCACCGCCACGTCCTTGTCGGCCAGCAGCATGTCCACCAGTCGCTGCTGGCGCTTGACCATGTCCTGGAACGACACGGTGGCGCCGGAGGTGGCGAAGCCATGGATCAGCCCGGTGTCCTGCGGCGGGAACAGGCCGGCCTTGACCTTGGCGAACAGCACTACGGTCAGCACGATCAGCACCAGCGGCGTGAGCGAGAACGCCAACGCGTGACGCAGCGAGAAGTTCAGCGCGCGCACGTAGATGCCCAGCATCCGCTCGTGGGCACGGTCCAGCCAATGACCCAGCCGCGCGAAGCGACGCGGACGTTCAGCCCGGTCTTCTGCCGCGTGGCCCTGCAGGAACCGCCCGCACAACGCCGGCGTGAGGGTCAGCGACACCACTGCCGATACCGCGATCGCAGAGATCAGCGTCATGGTGAATTCGCGGAAAAACATGCCGACGATGCCGCTGGCAAACAGCAGCGGGATGAATACGGCGATCAGCGAGGCGGTGATCGAGACGATGGTGAAGCCGATCTCCCGCCCGCCGCGCAGCGCCGCCTCCAGCCGCGGCACGCCCTCGTCGATGTGGCGGATGATGTTCTCGATCACCACGATCGCATCGTCCACCACGAAGCCGATCGCGATCACCAGCGCCAGCAGGGTGAGGTTGTTGAGCGTGTAGCCGAGCACGTACATCATGATCGACGCGCCGGCCAGCGACAGCGGCACCGCGGCCGCGGCGATCAACGTGGGCGCCAGCCGACGAAGGAACAGCGCCATCGTCAGCACGACCATCGCCAGGCTGATCAGCAGGGTGACCTGCACTTCGCGCAACGAGGCGCGGATGGTGGGGGTGCCGTCGAAATAGGGGGTGAGCTTGGTCGCCGGCTGCAGGAAGCTGCGCAGCTCCGGCAGCGTTGCGCGCACCCGATCCACCGTGGCAATCACGTTGGCGTCCGGCTTCTTGTACACGTACAACAGGATCGCCGGCTGGTGCCCGAAGGTGCCGGCCTGGTAGGCGTCCTCGGGGCCGTCGTAGACGCGGGCCACGTCGCGCAGGCGGATGGTGGTGCCATTCTTCACCGCCACCACCAGGTTGGCGAAGTCGGCGGCGGTGTGCAGCTCGTCGTTGGCCGTCACCAGCAGGTTGGTGACGCCGTTGCTCAGCGTGCCCAGCGGCGAGCTGACGTTGGCGGCGTTGAGCGCGTTGCGCAGCTGGTCTGGCGAAAGGCCCATCGAGTTGAGCTTGCGCAGGTCCACGTCGACCCGGACGGCCGGGGTCGCCGCGCCGGCGATCTCCACCGAGGACACACCCTCGAGCTGGGTCAGCCGCGGCATCAGGAAGGTGTCGGCCACGTTGTAGAGGTCGGTGGCCGACTGCGTCTGCGAGGTCAGCGCGAGGATGATCACCGCGTCGTCGTTGGGGTTGGCCTTCTGCAGCGAGGGCGCGTTGGTCAGTCCCGGGGGGAGATCCGGCGCGGCCGCGTTGATGGCCTGCTGCACATCGCGTGCGGCGGCGTCGAGGTTGCGGCTGCCGTTGAAGATCATGAAGACGAACGTCCGGCCTTCCGAGCTGCTCGAACGCATCGTGTCGATGCCCGGCACCTGGCCCAGGTGGCGCTCCAGCGGAGCGGCCACGGTGGCGGCCATGGTGGCGGCATCGGCCCCGGGCTGGGAGGTCTGCACGAAGATCGCCGGAAACTGGATGGTCGGCAACGCCGACACACCGAGCAGGCTGTAGCAGACGGCACCGACCAGGAACAGGCCGATGGCCAGCAGCGAGGTGCCGATCGGACGGCGCACGAAAAGAGCGGAGATGTTCATGCAGGAGTCGGGGCCATTGCGCGAGGGGAAGCAAGGCACGCAGCGCGTGGACGGATCATCGCACCCCTAACGCATCAGGGCGAGATCGGTTGATACGCAACCGAACGCCCGATGGAGCCGGTGCCCGCCCACCGATTCCGGAAACGCAAGCGGCGCGCCCGGCAAGGGGCGCGCCGTGGATGGGCCAGCGGACACCTCAGGCGGTGCCGTGGCGGGCCTGGGCCAGTTCGCGCTGTTCGCGGCGATGCTTCAGCCAGTCGGAGAAGCGCTCCATGTACAGGTAGATCACCGGGGTGGTGTACAGCGTCACCAGCTGCGACAGCAGCAGACCGCCGACGATCGAGACGCCCAGCGGCTGGCGCAGCTCCGAACCGATGCCGGTACCCAGCGCCAGCGGCAGCGCGCCGAGCATCGCCGCCGCCGTGGTCATCATGATCGGGCGGAAGCGCAGCAGGCAGGCGCGGCGGATCGCGTCGTGCGGTGACAATCCCTCGCGCTGCGCCTCGATCGCGAAGTCGATCATCATGATCGCGTTCTTCTTGACGATGCCGATCAGCAGCACGATGCCGACGATGCCGTCCACCGACAGGCTGAAGCCGCACAGGATCAACGCCAGCAGCGCACCCACGCCAGCGGGCGGCAACGTGGAGATGATCGTGATCGGGTGGATGTAGCTCTCGTACAGCACGCCCAGCACGATGTAGATCACGATCACCGAGGCAAGCAGCAGCAGCACCTCGTCACCCAGCGAGGAGGAGAACTCCGCCGCCTTGCCGACGAACTCGCCACGCACCTGCGGTGGCAGGTTCTGCTGCTTGACCGCCTGGTTGATCGCATCGACCGCCTGCGACAAGGAGTAGCCGGGCGCCAGGTTGAAAGAGATGGTCACCGCCGGCAGCTGCTGCTGGTGACTCACCACCAGGGGCGCATTGGTGTACTCGGCAGTCGCCAGCGAGGAGATCGGAATGCTGCCGCCGGCGCCGACCTGGAAGCCGACGTTGCCGGTGTTGCCGATGCCCGACGGCGTGGCCGAGTTGCTCGAGGTGAGCTGGCCGAAGCTGGTGGCGTTGGAACCGGTCAGCGCACCGTTGCCGTTGCCGCGCACGGTGAGCTTGTTGAGCAGGTCGGTGGTGTTGCGGAACTGTGGCGCCACCTCCAGCACCACGCGGTACTGGTTGAGCTGGGTGAAGATGGTCGAGATCTGGCGCTGGCCGAACGCGTCGTAAAGCGTGTCGTCGATGGTCTGCACCGGCACGCCGAGGCGGCTGGCCTTGTCGCGGTCGATGGTCAGCTTCAACGCATTGCCGGAGTCGGCCAGGTTGTTGTCCACGTCGGCCAGCGCAGGCAGCTGGCGCAGCGCCTGGGTCAGCTTCTCGGCGTAGCCGGACAGCTCCGAGGCATTCACGTCGGACAGCGAGTACTGGTACTCGGTGGCCGAGACGCGGCTGTCCAGCGTGACGTCCTGCACCGGCTTGAGGTAGAGCGCCACGCCCGGGATATTGGCCACGGCGGCCTGCAGGCTGGGCAACACCTTGTCCAGGCCGCCGCGCTCGGAGCGATCCTTCAGCACGATCGACAGCTGGCCCTGGTTGAGCGTGGGGTTGATCGAGCCGGCGCCGATGAAGGCCGCCACGCCGGTCACGGCCGGGTTCTTGCGCAGCGCGTCGGCCACCGCCTTGGTGCGCGCCTCCATCTGCGGGAACGCGATGTTCTCGTCGGCCTGCACCACACCGGTGATCAGGCCGGTGTCCTGCTCGGGCAGCAGGCCCTTGGGGATGGCGATGTACAGGAACACGGTGAGCACCACGGCAGCACCCGCCACCAGCATGGTCAGCCGGCGATGGTCGAGTACCCAGTCCAGCGTGCTGGCATAGAGATCCACCGTGCGCGTCCACAGGTCGCGCTTGCCGCCGGCGGCATGGCGCTCGTGGCTGTCGTCGCCCGGCGGCAGCTGGTCGGGCTTGAGCAGGTAGGCGCACATCATCGGCGTCAGCGTCAGTGACACCAGCATCGAGATCGTCACCGCGATGGTCAGCACCCAGGCGAACTCGTGGAACAGCCGGCCGGTGACGCCGGGCATCAGCAGCAGCGGCAGGAACACGGCCACCAGCGACACGGTCAGCGACAGCACGGTGAAGCCGATCTCCTTCGCGCCGATCTCGGCCGCCTCCCTGCCGCTCTTGCCCTGCTCGATGTAGCGCACGATGTTCTCGATCATCACGATCGCATCGTCCACCACGAAGCCGGTGGCCACGGTGAGCGCCATCAACGAGAGGTTGTCCAGCGACATGCCGGCGAACGACATCACGCCGAACGTGCCCATCAGCGACAGCGGCACCGCCACCGAGGGGATGATCGTCGCCCACAGCCGGCGCAGGAACACGAAGATCACCGCCACCACCAGGAAGATGGTCAGGATCAGGGTGAACTGCACGTCGTGCACCGAGGCGCGGATGGTGATGGTGCGGTCGGCGAACACGTCCAGGTGCACGTCGGCCGGCAGCACCGCCTTGAGCGAGGGCAGCGTCGCGCGGATCTGCTCCACCGTCTTGACGATGTTCGCGCCGGGCTGGCGGCGGATGTCCAGCAGCACCGCCGGCTTGCCGTTGGCCCAGGCGGCGAGCTGGTCGTTCTCCACGCCGTCGACCACCTTGGCCACGTCGGACAGACGCACCGGCGCGCCGTTCCTGTAGCTGATGATGGTGTTCTTGTACTGCTGCGCGTCGACCAGCTGGTCGTTGGTGCCGATCGAGTAGCTCTGCGTCTTGCCGTTGAGCGTGCCCTTGGGTGCGTTGACGTTGGCCTGGCTGAGCGCGCTGCGCACGTCCTCCATGGTCAGGCCGAGGTTGGACAGCTGTGCCGGATTCACCTGCACGCGCACCGCCGGGCGCACGTTGCCGGCGATCGACACCAGGCCCACGCCCTGCACCTGCGACAGCTTCTGGGCAATGATCGAATCGGCCAGGTCGTTCACCTCGCGCAGCTGGCGGCTGTCGGAGGTGAGCATCAGGGTGAGGATCGGCGCGTCGGCCGGGTTCACGCGGTTGTACACCGGCGGATACGGCAGGTTGTTCGGCAGCGTGCCCTTGGAGGTGCTGATCGCCGCCTGCACGTCCTGCGCCGCGATGTCGATGTCGCGGTCCATGTTGAACTGCAGCACGATCGTCGACAGGCCGGCGGACGAGTCGGAACTCATCATCGCCAGCCCGGAGATCTGCCCGAACTGCCGCTCCAGCGGCGTGGTGACCAGCGCCGCCATGGTGGCCGCGCTGGCGCCGGGATACTGCGTGGTGACGACCAGGCTGGGCGCGTCGATTTCAGGCAGTGCCGACACCGGCAGCTGGCGGTAGCCGAGCACGCCCAGCAGCAGCACCGCCACCATCAGCAGCGAGGTGGCGATCGGGCGTCGGATGAAGAGCGATGAGAATCCCATGGTGTCCTGGTCTGCCGTCAGTGGCGGGGCCCCGGCCCCGCCCTCGGTGGATGCAAAGGTGCCTGGCACCCTCGCGCCGCAGCCGGCTCCGCCGGCCACGGCAATCGATCAAGGTCAGCCGCGGCGACCGCGGCGGCCGCCGTCCTTCGCGCCCTGCGCCGCCTTCTTCAGCTCGGCCTCGGTCGGCGCCGCGGGCACCTCGCCCGGCTTGAGCGCCTTGACCTTGCTGCCGGGCTTGAGGCGGAACTGGCCCTCGGTCACCACCTGCTCGGCGGCCTTCAGCCCCTGGGTGACCATCACATGGGTATCGCCCACTTCCTGGCCGGTGGTCACCGGCTGCATCTTCACCGTGCTGTCCGGCTGCAGCAGGTACACGTAGTCGCCGTCCGGCCCGCGCTGCACCGCCTGCGACGGGATCACCAGACCACCCTGCACCGTGTTCACCTTCAGCCGCACGTTGACGAACTGGCCCGGGAACAGGGCGTTCTCGTCGTTGGGGAACTCGGCCTTCAGGTTGAAGGTGCCGGTGCTGGTGTCGATCTGGTTGTTGATCACCTTCAGCACGCCCTTGCCGGCAATGACCTTGCTGCCGGCGCTGTCCAGCGCCGCCACCTCCAGCGGCTCGCCGCGGGCCTGCGAGCTGCGCACCAGCTCCACGTTCTGCTCCGGCAGCGGGAAGATCACGTTGATCGGATGCACCTCGGTCAGGGTGACGATGCTCGAGCTGGTGGTGACGATGTTGCCCGGATCCACGCCGCGGATGCCGGCCAGGCCGGTGATCGGCGCGATCACCTTGGTGTAGCCCAGCTGCACCTTGGCGTCGTTGATGCTGGCTTCGTCGGCGGCCACCGCGGCCTCGTACTGGCTGACGGTGTTGCGCAGCGTGTCCATATCCTGCTTGGAGATGTAGCCCTGCTTGACCAGATCCTGGCTGCGCGCGAGGTTGCTGCGCGCGGTGGACAGCTGCGCGGCATCCTGGCCCTTGCGTGCAACGGCCTGGTCATAGGCGGCCTGCAGCGAGCGCGGATCGATCTCGGCCAGCACCTCGCCCTTGTGCACTTCCTGGCCCTCGGTGAAGTTCAGCCTCATCAGCAGGCCACCGACCTGCGGGCTGACGGTCACCGTGTTGAGCGCCTGCACCGTGCCCAGCGCGGTGAGGTAGACCGGCACGTTCTGCACGGCGACCGGCTCGACCGTCACCGGCACCGGCTCGTCCTTGCCCTTGCCCTCGCCCGGTGCACCCGACTGGCCGGACGACGCGCCGGCTTGGCTGCGCCCCGCGGCGCCAGGCTTGTGCATGAGGCGAAGACCGACCGCGCCCACCACGAGCACGGCGACGACGATCAGCGCGATCTTCCAAAAACGCGACATGTGAAACTCCCGGGTTCGGACGGCGAGGCTGGGGGCCCTGCGCGCAAGGAGCGCGCCCTGCCTTGGGTTGTGGCTGGGAAAAGGATAGGTGCACTGCAACGAGACCGGACACTGCCGGTTGACATGGTCGAGGTATGACCGATGGCAGGGTGGAGGGTTCGCGGGGTGAGTGCCACGCCGCGCCGCAGCAGGCGCAAGATACCGCGCGCCGCCAGCCGCCGCCACGTGGACGCGCTGAAAGTTGGCCGGGGCTTCGTCTATACTCCCGCGGTTGCCACCGAACCGGGTCCGACGGGGACCCGCGGTGTCGCGCCGGGGGATTCATGGTGGCCCCGCGGCTCCTCCCATCGACTGGAGTACGTTCGTGAGCGGTTCCCTGAGCAAATCCGATCAGAGCTTCATGCGCCAGTTCTCCTGGCTGATCGCAGGCCTGGCTGTGCTGACCGTGTTGCTGATCACCCTGGGCTGGACGATCTACAACCACGAACCGAAGGAAACCAACCCGGTCGCCGCCAAGCAGCTCGCCGCGCGCATCGCGCCGGTCGGCGCGGTCTACTCGGGCAATACCGGCCGCGCGGCGATCGCCGCCGCCGCGGAAGCCGCCGCCAAGGCGGCAGCCGCGCAGGTGGCCTACGGTGGCACCACCGATGGCAAGACCATCTACGAGAACCTCTGCCACAGCTGCCACACCGCCGGCGTCGCCGGTGCACCCAAGCTGGGCGACAAGGCCGCCTGGGCGCCGCGACTGGCCCAGGGCATGGCCACGCTGATCAAGCATGCGACCGAGGGCTACCACGGCCCGGACGGCAACTTCATGCCGCCCAAGGGCGGCAACCCGGCCCTGACCGACGCGCAGGTGAAGGCCGCGGTGACCTGGATCACCGATCAGGCCAAGTAGGCCGCCCCCTTCCGGGATCGAAAGAACGCCGCCCCGACCGGGCGGCGTTTTTTTATGGAGCTTCGCCGCCCCGCCGCCCCGTCCAGTCCCGCGAGAAGTCCAGCAGGTCGGGGAAGAACGCCTCGAAATGGCCGGCCAGCACCAGGGCATTCGCCTGAAGCACGGGCAGGGCGTCGGCGAGCGGATTGTCACGGCGCAGGCGCTGGCCGATCCCCGCCAGTGCCCGCCCGACCACCTCCGGCCGCGCGTAGGTGGCCGGCAGGTCATTCACCTGCATGTAGGCGAGAAAGCGCGCCAGGCCGGGCGGCAGGCTCGCCCGGTGATCGACCAGCAACTGGCGCAGACCGCCGGAGAACGCATCCAGCGGTGTCGACGACCATCGGTCGAAATCGCGCGCCAGCAGATGGTCGAACCACACGTCGAGCAGGATCCCCGCATAGCGCCGGAACGGCGGCTCCAGCCGCGCCTTGGCGGCCAGCACCTGCGGGTGCGCATCGGTATAGGCATCGATCGCCCGATGCAGGCGGATGCCGGCCGCGACCCCGGCCGGCCAGCCCGCCTCCGGTGCGCCGCGCACGAAGTCGCCGAGCATGCCGCCCAGGCGCAGCGCCTCGTCGTTACCGGCCAGCAGGGCGTGGGCAAGATGGTTCATCGCCTGACCCAGATGCGGCCGCCGCGGACGGGGGACAAGCCGCGCGGTTATCATGGTACGGATGAACATCGCCGCCCTGCCCCACGATCCGGCCCGATTTCCCGACGAGGCCGCCAGCTTCATGCTCACCGGCCCGGCCGGCGAGCTGGAAACCATCACCGACCTTGCCGAGCGCCCGGGTGCCCGCCGCGGCGTCGCCGTGATCTGCCACCCCAACCCGGTGCAGGGCGGCACCATGCACAACAAGGTGGTGACCATGGTCGAGCGCGCGCTGCGCGAATCCGGCCTGGACACGGTGCGCTTCAATTTCCGCGGCACCGGCGCCTCGGAAGGCCAGTACGACGAAGGCAACGGCGAAGGCGACGACCTGGCTGCGGTGGTCGACTGGGTGCGCCGCGTGCGCCCCGGTGAAGACCTGTGGCTGGCCGGCTTCTCGTTCGGCAGCTACGTCACCATCCGCAACGCGGTCCGGTTGGGTGCGCACGCCCTGATCAGCATCGCACCGCCGGCCGGGCGCTGGCCGTTCGACGGCTTCGAGATCCCGCGCTGCCCGTGGCTGGTGGTGATGGGCGAGGAAGACGAGGTGGTCGAGCCGCAGGCGGTGTTCGACTGGATCGATAGCCTCGAGGTGAAGCCGGAGCTGGTACGCATGCCGGAAACCGGGCACTTCTTCCACCGCCGCCTGATGGACCTGCGCGGCGCGGTGAAGGCCGCCGCGCGCCGCTGGCTGCCGCCCGAACGCCACTGAGTCCGACCGCCGATGAGTGACACCATCGCCGGCGCGCCCAGCGCGCGCTACCACGAGGGCGTGATCGCGCACCGCTGGGAAAGCGACCCGGCGCAGCTCGCCGTGCTGCCCGAGTTCGACCGCATGCACGCCGCGCTCAGCGCGGCGCCGGAGAGCCCGGGCCTGTTCGGGCGGCTGAAGACCCTGCTCGGCAACGAGCCGGCCGCCCCGGTCCCGGGCCTGTACCTGTGGGGCAGCGTGGGGCGCGGCAAGACTTTCCTGATGGACCTGTTCGTGGCCAGCCTGCCGGCCGGCACCGCGCTGCGGCGGCACTTCCACCGCTTCATGGGCGAGGTGCACGCGGAGCTGCGCACGCTGGGCGAGCGGGCCGACCCGCTGGTCGAGGTCGCCGCGCGCATCGCCAGACGCTGCCGGGTGCTTTGCCTGGACGAATTCCTGGTCAGCGACATCGGCGACGCGATGATCCTGGCCAACCTGCTGGACGCGCTGTTCGCCCGCGGCGTCAGCCTGGTCACCACCTCCAACACGGTGCCGGCGAAGCTGTATCGCGACGGCCTGCAGCGTGCGCGATTCCTGCCGGCGATCGCCCTGCTGGAGAAGCACTGCCACGTGGTCGAGATGGTGTCGCCGCACGACTGGCGATTGCGCGCCCTGACCCAGGCGCCGGTGTACCTGACCCCACCGGGACCTGAAGCCGAACGTGCGCTGGCACGCATCTTCGCCAGCCAGGCGCAGGAAGACGCCGGGGAGGACACCCCGATCATGCTCAACGGCCGCGAGATCCCGGTGCGCCGCCGCGCCGAGGGCGTGCTGTGGTTCGCCTTCGACGCGCTGTGCGACGGGCCGCGCGCGGTGGCCGACTACATCGCGCTGGCGAAGTCCTCGGCCACGATCCTGGTCTCCAACGTGCCGCAGTTCACCATCTACAGCGAGGACGCGGCCAAGCGCTTCGTGCAGCTGGTGGACGAGTTCTACGACCGCCGCGTGAAACTGGTGCTCTCGGCCGCCGCGCCGATCACCGAGCTGTACGACGGCGAGCGCCTGCGCGCCGAGTTCGGCCGCACCGAGTCGCGGCTGATCGAGATGCAGAGCGAGGAATACCTCGCCGCCCCGCACCGCCCCGAATAAAAAAACGGCCGCCATGCCGGCGGCCGCGGGAGGAAACGCCCGTGCGGCGGACTCAGAAGCGGTAGCCCACGCTCACGCCGTAGATCCAGGGATTCACCTTCACCTCGCCGATGCCGGCGCCGTTGAGCTCGACCTTGCTCTTCCAGTCGAAGTAGCGCGCGTCGGCCCGCACGAACACGTTGTCGGTGGCGTACCAGTCCACGCCGAACTGGCCGACGAAGCCGTCCGCGCCCTTCACGTTGAGCGAGGTGCCGGCGATCGGGCCGGTGGTGCGCTCACCGCTGACGTTGACGAAGCCGTAGCCCGCGCCGATGAAGGGACGCACGGGGCTGTCCGGCAGGAAGTGGTACTGCGCGGTGAGCAGGTAGGGCATGTGCTTGATGCTGGCCGACTTCGCCCCGTCGAGGCTCACGTCGTGCTTGAACTTGGTCAGCGGCAGCCAGGCTTCGGCGCTCCAGTTGGCGTCGAAGTTGTAGCCCACGGTCAGGGTCGGCTCGGAGTCGCTGTTGATGTCGCTGCGGAAGACCCCGGCCAGGGTGCCGTTGCCGCTCTTCGGGTTGACGTAGTGATAGCCGATCGCACCGTAGAAGCCGGCGCCCGGGGCCTGCTGCGCCTGGGCCACACCGGTGGCGGCCATCAGCAGGACACCGGTGAGGATTGCGGGAGAAGCGACTTTCATGGGGACTCTCCATGGAATGGGTGGGAAAGGACCGCCGGATCTCCTTGTGATCCGGCCGCCTGCTTACGGACCACCCCGCCCAAAGGACTGAACCTGCGCTAAATTCACCTCATACGGGGCCGCGGGCGAGCAGGCGAGGGTGGACGAGTGAGCGTGCACGATTCGGGATCCATGGGGCCGGCGGCGAGCGCGTTCGACGTTCCGTCGGACGCAATCAGCGGGGCGTTCGGCGACGGCTTCGCGGTGCCCGGTTTCGACGCGGTGGCCCGCCTGGCCGCGCACTCGCTGCATGTGCCGCTGGTGTCGCTGGTGCTTTCCACGGGCAGCGCATTCTGGTTCAGCGCCGACGCACACCGGCCCGATTCCCCGCATGCGCTGCATCCGCGTTACCTGGAAGCCACCCGGCAGGGCCAGACCCAGGTGGTCCCCGATACCGAGGCCGACACGCGCTTCGGCGGGGCACCATTGCTCACCGACATCGGCCCGACGCGCATGCGCTTCTTCGCCAGCGAGCCGGTATACACGCTCAGCGGCCAGCACGTGGGCGCACTGTGCGTCATGGATTACTCGCCGCGCGACGGGCTCAACGAAAGCGAGTGCGCGGACCTCCGCGACGCGGCCCGTCTCGCCGGCACCGGGCTGGTACTGGGCAGTTACGTCGGCCGCACCGATCCGGTGACCCAACTGCCGCACCGCAACGCCTTCTTCGAGGATCTGCGGGCACGCCAGCGTGGCGGCGCGCACCAGACCTGGCTGATTGCGGTCGACGTGGCACCGGTCAGTCGCTTCAGCGCCTTCATCCGCGCCATGGGCCATGCCTACGCCGACGAACTGATGCGCGACGTGGCGGCTCGCGTGCAGGTGTGGATGCCCGAGCACACCCATCTCTACCAGGTGGGCACCAGCCGTTTCGCCGCGATCCTCCCCGGTTCGCCGGACGGCATCGATGCCGCGTGGCTGGACGAGCTGGTGCATCGCTTGCGCCAGCCGTTCGACTGCCTCGGCATTCCGCTGTGCGTCCAGCCGGGCGTGGGCCTGCTCAGCCTGGACATCCATCAGCTCGATGGCGGCGATCCGCTGCGACTGGTGATGAGCGCCTCGCATGCCGCGCAGGAGAGCGTGCGCGGCTGGGCGATCTACGAACCGAGCGACGACGAGCGCCACCGGCAGGAATTCTTCCTCGTCACCGAACTGGCCGCCGCGCTCAACGAGCGGGCGGAGCTTGACCTGCACTACCAGCCGCGGGTCGACCTGGCCAGCGGTCGCTGCGTCGCCGTGGAGGCGCTGGCGCGCTGGCAGCATCCCACCCAGGGGGCGATCCCGCCGGGACGCTTCATCGAGCTGGCCGAACAGGCAGGCCTGATGCGCAGCCTCACCGAATGGGTACTCGATCACGGCGTGGCCCAGCTCGGCCTGTGGCAGCGCGCCGGGCTGGACCTGAAGCTGTCGATCAACGTCTCCAGCAGCGACCTGGGCACCGAACTGATCGACCGTCTGCGCGAGGCCGCCGGCCGCCACGCGGTCGCGCTGGAGGCGCTGGAGCTGGAGGTCACCGAGGGCACCCTGCTGGAACATTCGGACACCACCCGCGAGATCCTCGCGGCGATCCGCGCACTGGGCGTGGGTATCGCCATCGACGACTTCGGCACCGGCTACAGCAACCTCACCTCGCTGCGCGAGATGCCGGCGACCAGCCTGAAGATCGACCAGTCGTTCGTCCGTGGGATGGAAGCGAGCCCGCACGACGGGGCGATCGTGCGCTCGATGACCGAGCTGGCGCGCGAGCTGGGCTTCCGTGTCGTGGTCGAGGGGGTGGAGACGGCCAGCATTTTCGAATCCGTGCAGGGCATGGCCTGCGACGAAGTGCAGGGTTACCACCTGGCCCGGCCGATGCCCGCGGCGGAGCTGCCGGGCTGGCTGGCGCGCCACGACATCGCCCGCTTTCGCCGCCCGGCCGGGTGAATCGGCGCCCAACCGGCAGCGAGACGCTTTGCCCAGCGTGACCGGTGCCACAGCCCGAAAGCCGCCATCCCGTCAAAGTGCGGCATGCCCGCACTCCCCCTACGCTCCCGCCCCCCCATGTCAGACACTCCGCCCCCGCGCGACCAGGTGTTCTCGCGCCCGCTGCGCCCACGGGTGCACCCGGCCGGCGCGGACGGGCGGCTGCGGCAGTTCCGCCACGATGCCTTCGATCGCGACATGTCGCCGCTGCTGGTGGTCGATCACGTGCAGTCGGCCGGTCCGGACAGCCAGCCGGTACCGCACGCGGGCCTGTCGGTGGCGACACTGCTGTTCGAGCACGCGCAGGGCGCGATCGACACCGAGGACAGCACCGGAGCGCGGCAGACGATCCGTCCGGGCGACCTGCACTGGACTTTTGCCGGCCGCGGACTGGTCCGCCGCGCCTGGGCCGGCAACGACACGCTCTCGCTGGATGCGCTGCAGCTGCTGGTCAATTCGCCCGCGGCGCTCAAGCAGCAGGCTCCGGCCAGCTTCCATCTGGCCGCGGCCGAGGTGCCGCAACTGGTCCTGCCCGGCGCCCGCATGCGCCTGCTCGCCGGTCGCTTCGGCGAACAGGTGTCGCCGCTGGTGCTACCGCAGCCGATGCTGATCCTGGACGGCCGCATGGATGCCGGGGCGAGCTTCCCGCTGGAGCTGCCGGCGGGCTGGAACGCCTGGTGCTACGCCGTCTCGGGCGAGCTGGCGGTCGCCGCCGACGGTGCCGCCACGCGTGCCCTTCCGGCCACCACCGCGGTGATCGCGACGGCCACCAGCGGCGACGTGTGCCTGCGCATCCGCGGCGTCGGCACGCGTTCGCACCTGGTGGTCGTGGCCGGCATGGCGATCCACGAGCCGGTGGTGCAGCACGGGCCGTTCGTGATGAACACGCGCCAGGACGTGATGCGCGTGGTACGCGACTACGAGGCCGGGCGGCTGGGACGCCTCTGATCCGGAAGCGCCGCGGTCACCCCCGGCGCGCGGCCAGTTCTGCGGCCATCGCCTCGCGCATCAGGTATTTCTGCACCTTGCCGGTGACGGTCATCGGGAACGCGTCGACGAAGCGCACGTAGTGCGGCACCTTGAAGTAGGCCAGGTGGTGGCGACAGTAGTCCTGGATCTCCGCCTCGGTGGCCTGCACGCCCTCGCGCAGCTTCACCCAGGCGCAGGCCTGCTCGCCGAACTTCGCGTCGGGCACGCCGAACACCTGCACGTCCTGCACCTTGGGGTGGGTGTAGAGGAATTCCTCGATCTCGCGCGGATAGATGTTCTCGCCGCCGCGGATGATCATGTCCTTGAGCCGTCCGACGATGCGGCAGTAGCCGTCGTCGTCGAGCGTGGCCAGGTCGCCGGTGTGCATCCAGCCGTCGGCGTCGATCGCCTCGCGGGTATGCGCCTCGTCGTTCCAGTAGCCGAGCATCACCGAGTAGCCGCGCGTGCACAGCTCGCCCGGTTCGCCGCGAGGCACGGTATGACCGGCCTCGTCGACCAGCTTCACCTCCAGATGCGGGTGGACGCGGCCGACGCTGTCCACGCGGCGCTCCAGCGGATCGTCCGGCACGGTCTGGAAGCTGACCGGGCTGGTCTCGGTCATGCCGTAGGCGATGGTCACTTCGGCCATGTGCATGCGCCCGACCACCTGCCGCATCACCTCCACCGGGCACGGCGAGCCGGCCATGATGCCGGTGCGCAGGCTCGACAGGTCGAACTCGGCAAAGCGCGGATGCGCCAGCTCGGCGATGAACATCGTCGGCACGCCGTGCAGGCCGGTGCAGCGCTCCTCGGCCACCGTCTCCAGCGTGGACAGCGCATCGAAGCCTTCACCCGGGATCACCATGCAGGCGCCGTGGGTGACGCAGGCGAGGTTGCCCAGCACCATGCCGAAGCAGTGGTAGAACGGCACCGGGATGCACAACCGGTCCCGCTCGGTCAGACGCATTGCCTCGCCGACGAACCAGCCGTTGTTGACGATGTTGCGATGGGTCAGCGTGGCGCCCTTCGGCGCGCCGGTGGTGCCGGAGGTGAACTGGATGTTCACCGCGTCGTCCGCCGACAGCGTGGCCTGCATGGCTCGCAGGCGGGCCATCGCCGCCTCGTCCGCCGCCAGGTCGGTCCAGCGACGCGCGCCGGGCACGGGCTCGTCGTCGAGCACGATCACCTCGCGCAAGCCCGGCAGCCGCTCCGCTTGCAGCTGGCCGGCCGGTGCGTCGCCCAGTTCGGGCGCCAGCTCGATCAGCACGTCGAGGTAGTGCGAACTCCTGAACCGGCGCGGCAGCACCAGTGCGCGGCAGTCGACGTGGTTGAGCGCGTAGGCCAGCTCGTGCGCGCGGTAGGCCGGATTGATGTTCACCAGCACCAGCCCGGCCATCGGCACGGCGAACTGCAGGATCACCCACTCGGCGCGATTCGGCGCCCAGATCCCGATGCGTTCCCCCGGTGCCAGGCCGAGCCCGAGCAGGGCCGCAGCAACCCGCTCCACTTCGGCATGCAGGCCACGGTAGTCCAGCCGGATCTGCTGGCCTCGCACCACCAGCGCCGGGCGATCCGGCCACCGCCTGGCGATGCGCCCCAGCAGACCACCGACGGTGTCCTGCAGCAGAGGCTGGTCGGCGGGGCCGGCGACGTGACTGGGCGAGACTTGCATGCTGGGTTCCATCGAGTGGCGTGGCGCTGCACCGGAAGCGACGGCGGTGCTACCGTCTGGCGGCCGAGTCGACCCACGGACCGATCATGCCAAACCTGCTTGCCCTCGCGTTGCTGATGGCCCCCGCGGCCGCCTCCGGCGCCGACTTCCACGACCGCATCGTCCAGGGTCGGCTGGCCGAGGCGGCCGCGACCGGCGCGCCCTACCAGAAGGCGCTGTGGGCGAAGATCGGCGACCCGATGACCGATGCGCTGAAGGGCTGTATCGCGCACAACCGCAACGTGGACAAATCGCCGTTCACCCTGGTCGCCGACATCCGTGCCGATGGCCATCCGCTGCGGGTCGAGGTGCAGCCGGCCACCGTACTGGCCACCTGCCTGGCCGGGCAGTTCGCGGGCTGGACGCTGCCGACGCCGCCGAAGGACCCGAAGCCCTACCCGATCGAGATCGACGTCAGCATCACCCGCTGACTCACTCGCCGCGCTGGCGCGCTTCCAGCCGGCGGTACAGCGTGCTGCGGCTGATGCCGAGCTTGCGCGCCGCCGCCGCCATGTTGCCGCGGCAGGCGGCGAGTACCTGGTCGATCGCCTGCGCCTCCAGGTCGTGCAGGTTGCCGGCGACCGGGCCTGCGGCGAGCGCCGGCGGGCCCGAGGCGTCGGATGCCGGGCGCCGCCAGCCGTCCGGCAGATCGTCCATCGTCAGCGTCGCGCCCACCGTGCCGAGCGCCATCAGACTGCGCAGCACGCCGACCAGCTCGCGCACATTGCCCGGCCAGCGCCGGGCCGCCAGTTCGCGCACCAGTTCCGGCGCCAGCCGCATCGGTACCTGCTCGGCACCCAACGCCGTCCACAGTCGGCGCACGGTCTCGCCCACATCCGGGTGCTCGCGCAGCGGCGGCAGGTGCAGCACCGACTGCGCCACGCGGAAATACAGGTCGGCGCGGAACTCGCCGCGGTCGACCGACTGCTGCAGCTGGCGATGGGTGGCGGCGATCACCCGCACGTCGATGGCATGCGCGCGGCCGCCGCCGAGCGGCGTCACCTCGCGCTCCTGCAGCACGCGCAGCAGCCGGCTCTGCAGCGACAGCGGCATGTCGCCCAGCTCGTCCAGGAACAGCACGCCACCGTGCGCCTCGCGCAGCAGGCCGGGCGCGCCCTCGCGGCGGGCGCCGGTGAACGCGCCCGGCAGGTGGCCGAACAGTTCCGATTCGATCAGTGCCTCGGGCAGGGAGGCGCAGTTCACCGCCACGAAGGGGGCGCCCGAGCGCGCGCTGCGGCGATGCAGCTCGCGCGCCACCACTTCCTTGCCGGTGCCGGTCTCGCCCTGCAGCAGCACGGTGATGTCGGCATCGAGCAGGCGCACCTGGCGCTCGATCGCGGCATCCAGCTGTGCATCGAATACCGTCGCCGGCGCGCGCAGCGGGCGGATCGCCTGCTTCGGCGGCGAGGGTTCGCGGGGAGAGCGCACGGTGCCCGGCACGACGATGCGCGAACGCTGCGGATCGCGCCGTGCGTGCACCATGTCGCCGGTCTGGCAGCGCATGCTGGCGACGCTGCCGGGCACCGGCAGGGCCGAGGCGAACAGCTCGTCGTAACGGCGCTTGCCCAGCTCGCTCCAGTCCAGCCCGAGCAGGCGCAGCGCATGGCGGTTGGCCGCGGCCAACCGATGCCCCTCGAACACCAGCATGCCCTCGCGGGCGGTGCCGATCAGCGCGGGATCGGGCTGGATACGCACGATGTCGGCGCCATCGAACGCGCACTCGAACAGGCGGTGCTCGATCTGCTCCACCGCCAGCTGCACCATGCCCAGCGCGTGCAGGTGATGCACCGAGGCGTGGCCGGACAAGTCGAGCACGCCGACCACCCGGCCCTGCGGATCGAAGATCGGCGAGGCCGAGCAGCTCAGCACACGATGCGGCGCGTAGTAGTGCTCGGCACCGCGCACCTCGACCGAACGCCGCTCGACCAGCGCGGTGCCGATCGCGTTGGTGCCGGTGGACTGCTCGCTCCACGGCACGCCCGGTCGCAACGACACGCGCGCGGCCTTGTCGAGGAAATCCGGGTCGCCCAGCGCATCCAGGATGAAGCCGTCCGGCGCGGTCAGCACCACGATCGAGCCGGCCTGGTTGGCGCTGGCATACAGCGCCTCCAGTTCCGGACGGCACAACCGGCGCAGCGCCTCGTGGCGCTCCTGCATCTCGCCCAGCGCGCGGCGCTCGACCGGCATCAGGCTCGGCCTGGCACTGGCCACCAGGCCCTGCTCCAGGCAGCGGCGCCAGGAGGCGAGGATGGTGTCGGAGACCAGCCCGCGCGGTGCGGCGCCATCGTCGAAGAAGCGGCGGCGGGCGGTATCGATCGATTCGGACATCACGTTGTGTCGCATGGAACACTCCGGTGTGTCGCAATCTGCGACACCTGTTGCAAGGTGTGTTCCGATACAAAGCACACGCTCCTGCGGAGCGCAACGCGACCTTCGTGAACGGCGCTGCTGCGATGCAGCGACCAGGAAATTTTCGCGAGTGCGCACGCCTTCCAGGCGTTTGGCACGGCGCAACATCGATGACATGCGGCAGGTGGCTGGCACGGCTTTCGCTCTGCTTCATCCACCATCCACCCACCGCGGAGCCGCGCCATGACCAAGCTCGAACAGCAACACCTCGCCGTGCAGGTCCCCTTCAAGCAGCGCTACGACAACTTCATCGGCGGCCAGTGGGTCGCGCCCAAGGCCGGGCGCTACTTCGAGAACATCACCCCGATCACCGGCAAGCCGTTCTGCGAGATCGCCCGCTCCGACGCCTCGGACATCGAGGCCGCGCTCGATGCCGCGCACGCCGCCAAGACCGCCTGGGGCCGCACCCCGGTGGCCGAGCGCGCGCTGATCCTCAACCGCATCGCCGACCGCATGGAGCAGAACCTCGCCCTGCTCGCCCACGCCGAGACCTGGGACAACGGCAAGCCGATCCGCGAGACGATGGCCGCCGATCTGCCGCTGGCGATCGACCACTTCCGCTATTTCGCCGGCTGCATCCGCGCGCAGGAAGGCAGCATCGGCGAGATCGACCACGACACCGTGGCCTACCACTTCCACGAGCCGCTGGGCGTGGTCGGCCAGATCATCCCGTGGAACTTCCCGCTGCTGATGGCCGCGTGGAAACTCGCCCCGGCGCTGGCCGCGGGCAACTGCGTGGTGCTCAAGCCGGCCGAGCAGACCCCGGCCAGCATCCTGGTGTGGGCCGAGCTGGTCGGTGACCTGCTGCCGGCCGGCGTGCTCAACATCGTCAACGGCTTCGGCCTGGAAGCGGGCAAGCCGCTGGCCTCCAACCCGCGCATCGCCAAGATCGCCTTCACCGGCGAAACCACCACCGGCCGGCTGATCATGCAGTACGCCAGCCAGAACCTGATCCCGGTGACGCTGGAGCTGGGCGGCAAGTCGCCGAACATCTTCTTCGACGACGTGGCGCGCGAGGACGACGACTTCTTCGACAAGGCGCTGGAAGGCTTCACCATGTTCGCCCTCAACCAGGGCGAGGTGTGCACCTGCCCGAGCCGCGCGCTGGTGCAGGAGTCGATCTTCGACCGCTTCATGGAACGCGCGGTCAAGCGCGTCGAGGCGATCAAGCTGGGCAACCCGCTCGACCCGTCGACGATGGTTGGCGCGCAGGCCTCCGGCGAGCAGATGGAGAAGATCCTGTCCTACATCGACATCGGTCGGCAGGAGGGCGCCAAGGTGCTCACCGGCGGCGCGCGCGCCGAGCACGGCGGCGAGCTGAAGGAGGGCTACTACGTGCAGCCGACCGTGTTCCACGGCCACAACAAGATGCGCGTGTTCCAGGAGGAGATCTTCGGCCCGGTGGTCTCGGTCACCACCTTCAAGACCGAGGCCGAAGCGCTGGAGATCGCCAACGACACGCTGTACGGCCTCGGTGCCGGCGTGTGGAGCCGCGACGCCAACCGCTGCTACCGCTTCGGCCGCGAGATCCAGGCCGGCCGCGTGTGGACCAACTGCTACCACGCCTACCCCGCGCACGCGGCGTTCGGCGGCTACAAGCAGTCCGGCATCGGTCGCGAGACGCACCGGATGATGCTCGACCACTACCAGCAGACCAAGAACATGCTGGTCAGCTACTCGCCGAAGAAGCTCGGCTTCTTCTGACGCAGCACCGGGGACGGCCGTAGCGGCCGTCCCCGGCCGCCTTGTCGGTCCGGTGGTCGCTGGGGAGCGGCCGCCATCTGAGGGGACTGCACCAAAGGGTTTTCGCCACGCCACGCCCGCTTCACGCGGGCGTGCCCGGAGCGTGCGCCCTGTCCCTGGCCGATGCGGCGGCAAGCACGGAGCGCGGCATCCGCCGTCTCCGCATCACGGCGTGCGGCCACGACCGCCCCGCCGACCAACCGAGGGGAGAGGGGCAATGAAGGCACGTTCACCGCAACACGATGCCCGACAGCGTCGATCCGGTCCTCGTCGCGGGCGGCTCGCCGCCTGGCTGGCGCTGGGCCTGGCAGCAGTACCGGCCGCGGCTGGCGCAACCGAGTTCAAGGGCGACAGCTGGACTGTCGACATCAGCGGCTACGTCAACGCGTACTACACCACCGTGAGCTGTTCGGGCGATGCGGTGGGCGGCACGGCGCTGGCCGGTCGCGCGCTGGGCTGCGGCGGCCAGCCGAACCGCACCACGATCGGCAACGGCCTGTTGCCGAACGCACTGGTGACCAAGTTCACCACGCAGCAGGAAGGCATCGACGTCGGCGCGCAGATCGGCATCATGGCGCACACCGCCACCGGTGACGCGCTGTCGGCGAACAGCGGCGTGGACGTCCGCCAGGCGTTCTTCACCCTGGGCACGCCGGACTTCGGCACGGTCAAGCTCGGCCGCGACTACGGCGTGTTCGGATCCAACGCGATCCTCTCGGACATGACCCTGGTGGGTGCCGGCGCACCGACCCAGGCCACCCAGCGCGGCCGCGTCACGCTCGGTCACATCGGCGCCGGCTACACCTACCTGGGCAGCTACGGCCAGATCGTCTACACCTCGCCGACCGCCAGCGGCTTCACCTTCACCGGCGGCGTGTTCAGCCCGGTCGACAACACCGGCAACTACGACTCGCGCTCGGCGCCGCAGGTGCAGCTGCAGCTCGGCTACGCCACCGGCGGCTTCAAGGCGTGGATCGGTGGCAAGACGCAGCGCTTCTATGCCAAGGACGGTACCGGCGCGATGCCGGCGCAGTTCACCATGACGGCCACGGAGATCGGCGCCTCCTATGCCATCGACGGCTTCAGCCTGCTCGGCAACATCCAGGCCGGCCGTGGCATCGGCATCCTCACCGACGGCGACCAGGGCAACGCCAAGGGCGTGAACTACCTGGTGCAAGCCACCTACGCGCTCACCGACAAGCTCAAGCTCGGCCTCAGCGACGGCCTCAGCCGCAACCGCGACGACCTCGCCAGCAACGCCGACTTCAAGTCCAACAGCAACGTCACCGCCGGCGCGTACTACGCGCTGACCAAGAGCGTGACGCTGGCTTTCGAACTCGGCCAGACCCGATCGAAGGATTTCGCCGGCCACACCGCCCGCCTCAATGGCGGCTCGGTCGGCGGCATCGTCTTTTTCTGACCCGCACCATCCGCCACGAGGACCCACGACATGAAGCGAATCGCATCTCTTCGCCGCACCGCCCTGATCGCCGCCCTGCTGGCCACGAGCGCGGGCGCCATCGCCGCCGAGCACTACGCCCCCGTCACCGATGCACGGCTCAAGGCCGCGGCCAGCGACAACGGCTGGCTGATGTACCGGCGCGACTACACCAGTTCGGGCTACGCCCCGTTTACCCAGATCGACACCGCCAACGTCGCCAAGCTCAAGCCCGTCTGGGACTACAAGACCGGCTACGACCAGGGCCATGAAGCCCCGCCGGTGGTCAATGGCGACTTCATGTTCATCACCACGCCCAAGGACGAGCTGTTGGCGTTCCAGGCGAGCACCGGCAAGCTGTTGTGGAAGTACCAGCACGACCTGTCCCACGTCGGCCTGCGCACCGTGTGCTGCGACGTGGTGAACCGCGGCGTGGCGCTTTACGGCGACGACGTCTACATGGCCACGCTGGACAACTACGTGGTCGCGCTGGACGGCCGCACCGGCAAGACCGTGTGGAAACACCAGCTCGCCCCGGCCGACAAGGGCACGGCGATGACGCTGGCGCCGCTGGTGGTCAAGGGCAAGGTGATCGTCGGCCTGTCCGGCGGCGAGTACGGCGCACGCGGTTCGGTCAATGCGCTGGATGCGAAGACCGGCAAGCTGCTGTGGACGCGCCACACCATTCCGGCACCGGACGAGCCGGGCGGCGACACCTGGCCGAAGGGCGCCTACAAGACCGGCGGCGGCGGCGCCTGGCTGACCGGCACCTACGACGCCGACACCGACACGCTGTTCTGGGGCGTCGGCAATCCCGGCCCGTGGCTGGCGACCCTGCGTCCGGGCGACAACCTGTACACCGATTCGGTGATCGCGATGGACCCGGCCACCGGCAAGATCAAGTGGCACTACCAGTACACGCCGAACGACACCTGGGACTACGACGGCACCAACGAGACGGTGCTCACCGACATCGACTACCAGGGCAAGCAGCACAAGGCGCTGGTCACCGCCAGCCGCAACGGCTGGTTCTATGCGATCGACCGTACCGACGGCAAGCTGATCTACGCCAGGAAGTTCGCCACCGCGACCTCGGTCAGCGGCTTCAAGGACGGCAAGCCGGTGACCGACCCGGCCATGCGCCCGACCATCGACAAGCAGGTGTTCACCTGCCCGAGCTTCCTCGGCGGCAAGAACTGGTGGCCGATCTCGGTCGATCCGCAGACCCACCTCGCCTACGTGCCGACCATGCACACCTGCATGACCATCAAGGGCGCCACGGTGGCGTACAAGGCCGGCCTGCCGTTCCTCGGCGAGACCTTCAAGGTGGTCGCCGACCCGGCGCACAAGGGCCAGTGGGGCTCGGTGCAGGCGATCGACGTGAACACCGGCGACCAGGTGTGGAGCTACCCGTCCGCGCTGCCGTGGAACAGCGGCATGCTCAGCACCGCCGGCGGCCTGGTGTTCTCCGGCAGCGCCGACGGCCACCTGGTGGCGTTCGACGCCAAGAGCGGCAAGGTGCTGTGGAAGAGCCCGGAGATGACCTCCGGCGTGATCGGCGTGCCCAGCACCTGGGTGGTCGACGGCAAGCAGTACGTCGGCGTCTACGCCGGCTGGGGCGGCGCCACGCCGATCTGGGGTGGCGACATGGCGAAGGATCCGGCGGTGATGAACATCCCGGTCGGTGGCCACCTGTACGTGTTCTCGCTGTAACCGGAGCGCCTGACGATGAAACTGACCCGCCATTCCCGCCCGCGTGCGTGGCTGGTCGCGATCGCCGCCGTACTTCTGTACGGCGGCACCGCGGCCGCCGCCGACCTGTCGGTCTGCATCGACCGTTCCAGTCCCACCGCCGCCATGGACACCCGCCTCGCGCAGGCGGTGGCGCAGCATGAGCACGCCATGCTGCAGATCCACCGCTTCGACGGCAGCGGCGACGACGACGGCTTCGACCTCGATCACTTCAACACGCTGGCCGGCCACAGCTGCGACCTCGTGCTCGGCTTTCCGATCGACGCCGACGCGCATGGCGCACCGCCCGGCCTGAAGGCCAGCACGCCGTACGGCCACACCGGCTTCGTGCTGGTGACCCCGCGAGGCAGCCATGTCGCCTCGCTGGACCAGCTCGCCGCCGGCAGCAACGTGGCGGTGACCTACCAGACCACGCCGAACCTGTACTTCATCGACCATCGTCAGCTGATCGCCGACGTGCAGCTCAGCGACGAGGATTCGCTGCGCGCGCTGGCGCGGCACCAGGTGCCCGCGGCGATGCTGTGGGAGCCGACGGTGCGCCGCTATCTCGCCGGCGCGGGTGCGCACAGCGGGCTGCAGATCCATCCGCTGCACGAGCCGCACGCCAACTTCAACCTGGTGGCGCTGTACGACGCCCGGCACCAGGCCGCGGCCGCAGCGTTCGAGCAGGCGATCATCGCGATCCAGGCGTCCGGACATCTCACGGGCCTGCTGGCGCCGTACGCCCGCACGGGCACGATCGGGCCGTCGCGCCCCACGGCCGGCAGCGCCAGGGTGGGACGAGGCGACCGCCATATCGCGCACCGTTGCAGCGGCGCCGCGCCCAGGCGCATGGGCGGCCGCAAACCGCACCATGACGACGATGCGCTGCCCGCGCTGTACACCGCGGACCAGGCGGATCTGGGCCAGGCCAAGTTCAGGGAGAACTGCGCGGTGTGCCACGGCCCGCATCTGGAGGGTCGCGCCGGCCCCGCATTGAAGGGCGCCAACTTCGCTTCGGAAGAGGCGCAGTTCCACGTGAGTGACATCTTCACCATCCTCGTGCACAACATGCCGGCGACCGAGCCGGGCAGCCTGCCGCACGAGGACTACGTGGACATCATGGCGTTCCTGCTGCAGCAGAACGGCTACCCCGCCGGCCAGCAGCAGCTCACCTACGACGAGGCGCTGAGCTCGAAGGTGAAGCTGCTCTATCACGGCGAATGACTGGCCGGGGGCGGGCCGGAGGTGCATGCTCCCCCGGCCCGCCCTTTTCCGCACGAGACGAGGAGATGGATGTGACGCATGGATCGATGGGCCGTCCGACCGGGACCGTCGGCTCGCTGTACCGGCTCGCCATGGCACCGCTGGCCGTCGCACTCACGCTCGCGCTGATCGCACCGGCCGCCGCCCAGACCGCTCCGAGCAGTGACGCCACGTCGCTGCCGGCGATCGAAGTCAACGCCAGCCGCCTCGACATACCGCCGTTCGACGTACCGGCTGCGTTGAGCGTGATCCATGTCGATCCGGGCAACGCCGGGCTGCCCGGGGTGAATTTCTCCGAGACCCTCGCCGGCGTCCCCGGCATCCTCGCCCGCGACCGGCAGAACTACGCGCAGGACGAGCAGATCTCGATCCGCGGCTTCGGCTCGCGCACCACCTTCGGCGTGCGCAGCATCCGCGTCTACATGGACGGGATACCGGCCACGCTGCCCGACGGCCAGGGCCAGGTGTCGGCGTTCAACCTCGACTCGGCCGACCGCATCGAGGTGCTGCGCGGACCGTTCTCGGTGCTCTACGGCAACGCCGCCGGTGGCGTGATCCAGCTCTACACCGCCGACGGCGCGCCGACCCCGCAGACCACGCTGGGCGTGTATGGCGGCAGCTACGACAGCTTCCGCTTTATGGCCGATACCCGCGGCACGGCGGGCCCGGTGGACTACAACATCGCTGCATCGGAATTCCTCTCCGGCGGCTACCGCGCGCACAGCCGCGTGCGCCGCGAATCGGACAACGCGAAGTTCGGCATCGATCTGGGCCAGCAGCGCAAGCTCACCGTGGTGCTCAACCGCATCAACCAGCCCGACACCCAGGACCCGCTCGGCCTGACCCGCGCACAGATGGAACAGGACCCGCGCCAGGCCACTGCGGTGGCCGCGCAGTACAACACCCGCAAGAGCGCCGAGCAGAACCAGGTCGGCCTGATCTACGACCAGACCCTCAGCGCCAGCGACCAGTGGCGCGCGATGGCCTACTACGGCTACCGCAGCATCATCCAGTACCTGTCGATCCCCACCTTCGTGCAGAAGAACCCGCTGCAGTCCGGCGGGGTGATCTCGCCGGCCACCAACTACGGTGGCGCCGACCTGCGCTGGACCCATCGCGGCCAGCTCGGCGGCGGCGCGTACGAAGCCGTGCTCGGCGCCAGCGGCGACTACCAGATCCAGCGCCGCACCGGCTACGAGAACTTCGTCGGCAGCACGCTGGGTGTGAAGGGCGCGCTGCGCCGCAACGAGCACGACAACGTCAACAACGTGGCCGAGTACGCGCAGTTCTACTGGCACTTCGTGCCGCAGTGGGCGCTGCTGCTGGGCCTGCGCCACGACACCGTGCGCTTCACCGAGCACGACTTCTACATCACCCCGAGCAATCCGGACGACAGCGGCCACGTCAGCTACAGCGCCACCACCCCGGTGGTCGGTCTGCAGTACCGCGCCAGCGACAAGCTGCGCGTGTACGCCAGCTACGGCCGCGGCTTCGAGACGCCCAGCTACAACGAGCTGGGCTACCGCACGGACGGCCAGGCCGGGCTCGCCTTCGACCTCAGGCCCGCGCGCAGCAACAACTACGAACTGGGTGCGAAGTGGCAGGCGACGCGCACGCTCGAGTTCGACGCCGCCCTGTTCCGCGCCGACACCCGCAACGAGCTGGCCGTGGCGAGCAATACCAACGGCCGCGCCACCTATCGCAACGCCGGTCGCACCCGCCGCGAGGGCGTGGAGCTGTCCGCCACCGGCGAGCTGGCACCGGGCTGGCGGCTGAGCGCCGGCGTCACCCACCTGCGCGCACGCTTCGAAGACGGCTACCTCGCCTGCACCGGCTCGCCGTGCACCGTGCCGACCACGCCGGTCGCCGCCGGTTCGCGTATCCCGGGCGTGCCGCAGGATTACGGCTCGCTGCGGCTGGAACACGGCAACGGCACCGGCTGGCGTGAGGGCGTCACGCTCTCCGGCGTCGGCTCGGTCATGGTGAACGAGTTCAACACCGACCGCGCGGCCGGCTACGCGCTGGTCGACCTCGATGCGGGCTACACCTTCGCGCTCGGCGAGACGACCCGGCTCGACCTGTCGGTGCGTATCGGCAACCTGGCCGACCGCCGCTACGTCGGCTCGGTGATCGTCAACGACGGCAACGGCCGCTACTTCGAACCCGGCCCCGACCGCAGCGTCATGCTGGGCGCGCGGCTGACCTTCTGAGGCCGCGCTGCCGAGGAGAGAACCATCATGTCCACGCCCCCTACGGAGATCGCCAAGGTGCTCGCCACGCCCGCCGCCGAGGCGCTGATCGGGAAGCTGCGCGAGCGGCACGGGCCGCTGCTGTTCCACCAGTCCGGCGGTTGCTGCGACGGCTCCTCGCCGATGTGCTATCCGCAGGACGACTTCATCGTCGGCGACCGCGACGTGCGCCTCGGCGAGATCGCCGGTGCGCCGTTCTACATCAGTCCCTCGCAGTACGAGTACTGGAAGCACACCCAGCTGATCATCGACGTGGTCGAGGGCCGCGGTGGCATGTTCTCGCTGGAGAACGGTGAAGGCGTGCGTTTCCTGACCCGCTCGCGGCTGTTCACCGACGGGGAGATCGAAGCGCTGAAGGCGACCGGGCGATTCTGAGCCACCGGCTTTTCGCGAATGCGCCGCAGCCCGCGCAGGCGCTGGATCCGCCGGGCTTTTCCACAGGATTGTCCACAACATCTGGGGTTGACCACCCCGGATCAGCCCACTATGTTGCGCTCGTTGGTGCCCGTCCAGACGCGGCTGTCGGTCGGGCTTAAAAGGGAATCCGGTGCGAATCCGGAACTGCCCCGCAGCGGTAAGCGGAAACGAAACTCCTCACATGCACTGGGCCGCAGCGCCTGGGAAGCGAGGGGAACTAGGTGGGCCTGCAAGGTCCGTGTCCGCGAGTCCGAAGACCTGCCAGCACGTCGGGCCCCACGGGCCGGCGGTCGCGTCCGGTGAGACGCGATGCGCCGATGCTCTCGCGACCCGGCGCAGGTGACCGTTTCCGCGGGGAGACGCGTCGTCAGGCGGGCCATCGTGCCCGCACGTCGACGCGTTCGTTCCACGGGAACTCCACCTCAGGCCCTGCGCGCGGGAGCAGGCGTTTGAGTTTTCGGAACCGCTGCGTCGACCCAACCCCTCCCGGGCCGGCGCGGCGGATTCCTCCTCGGGAGCATCGACATGGAAACCCTGGAACCCGCGATCCGCGAGCACGGCGTGCCCGCGTCCGTCGTCCGTGACGCCTCGGAAGATTTCGCCCTCACCCCGCCGCACAACCCCGGCCAGATGCGCGTGACCAAGCGCAACGGTGGCCAGGAGATCGTCGACGTCAACAAGATCGTCCGTGCGGTCACCCGCAGCGCCGACGGCCTGCACGCGGTCGATCCGCTGCGCGTGGCGCTGAAGACGATCGGCGGCCTCTACGACGGCGCCACCACCGCCGAGCTGGACCAGCTCTCGATCCGCACCGCCGCCGCGCTCACCGCCGAGGAGCCCGAATACGGCCAGCTCGCCGCGCGCCTGCTTTCGGCCTTCATCGACAAGGAAGTGGCCGGGCAGGAGATCCAGAGCTTCTCGCAATCGATCGCCCAAGGCGCCGAGGCCGGCATCCTCAACGCGCGCCTGCGCGACTTCGTGGCGCTCAACGCACGCAAGCTCAACGACGCGATCGATCCGCTGGCCTCGCGCCGCTTCGAGTACTTCGGCCTGCGCACGGTGTACGACCGCTACCTGCTGCGTCACCCCACCAGGCGCTACGTGATCGAGACGCCGCAGTACTTCTTCATGCGCATCGCCTGCGCGCTGGGCGGCAACGACATCGGCGAGACGCTGGAGCTGTACCGTCTGCTCTCCTCGCTGGAGTACATCCCCAGCTCGCCCACGCTGTTCAACGCCGGCACCACGCACGAGCAGCTCAGCTCCTGCTTCCTGCTCGACTCGCCGGTCGATTCGCTGGAATCGATCTACGACAAGTACGCCGACGTGGCCAAGCTCAGCAAGTTCGCCGGCGGCATCGGCATCGCCTGGTCGCGGGTGCGTTCGCGTGGCTCGCTGATCCGCGGCACCAACGGCCATTCCAACGGCCTGGTGCCGTGGCTGAAGACGCTGGATGCCTCGGTCGCCGCAGTGAACCAGGGCGGCAAGCGCAAGGGCGCGGCCTGCGCCTACCTGGAGCCGTGGCACGCCGACATCGAGGAATTTCTCGAACTGCGCGACAACACCGGCGACGAGGCGCGGCGCACGCACAACCTCAACCTGGCCAACTGGATTCCAGACGAATTCATGCGCCGGGTCGAGACCGACGGCGACTGGTCCCTGTTCGACCCGAAGCTGGTACCGCACTTCGTCGACAGCTGGGGCGAGACGTTCGATGCCGCCTACCGCCAGGCCGAAGCCGACGGCCTCGCTGTGAAGACGGTGAAGGCGCGCGAGCTGTACGCGCGCATGCTGCGTACGCTGGCGCAGACCGGCAACGGCTGGATGACCTTCAAGGACCGCTGCAACGCCACCAGCAACCAGACGGCGCAACCGGGCAACGTGATCCACCTGTCCAACCTGTGCACCGAGATCCTGGAAGTGACCTCGGCCGGCGAGACCGCCGTGTGCAACCTAGGCTCGGTGAACCTGGCTCGGCATGTGGTGGATGGCGCATTCGACTTCGACCAGCTCGCTGCCACCGTGCGTACCGCGGTGCGCCAGCTCGACCGCGTGATCGACCTCAACTTCTACCCGATCGGCACGGCGCGCACCGCCAACATGAAGTGGCGCCCGGTCGGGCTGGGCGTGATGGGCCTGCAGGACGTGTTCTTCAAGCTGCGCCTGCCGTTCGATTCGACCGAAGCGCTGGCACTGTCCACGCGCATCGCCGAGGAGATCTACTTCCACGCACTCGACCAGTCGAACGAGCTGGCGATGGAACATGGTGCGCACGCCGGCTTCGCCGAATGTCGCGCTGCGAATGGCGAACTGCAGTTCGACTACTGGCCGAACGCGCAACCGCACGAGCCGACGCGCTGGGCGGCGCTGCGCGAGAGCATCAAGTCGCACGGCCTGCGCAACTCGCTGCTGGTCGCGATCGCCCCCACCGCCACCATCGCCTCGATCGCCGGCTGCTACGAATGCATCGAGCCGCAGGTGTCCAACCTGTTCAAGCGCGAGACGCTGTCCGGCGACTTCCTGGTGGTGAACCGCTATCTGGTCGACGAACTGAAGACGCTGGGCCTGTGGACCGCCGAGGTGCGCGACCAGATCAAGCTGGCCGAGGGCTCGATCCAGGGCATCGCGGCGATCCCCGAGCGCCTGCGCACGATCTACCGCACCGTGTGGGAGCTGCCGCAGAAAGCGCTGATCGACCTCGCCGCCGCCCGCGGTGCATACATCGACCAGAGTCAGTCGCTGAACCTGTTCATGGAGAACCCGAACATCGGGCAGCTCTCGTCCATGTACATGTACGCATGGAAGGCGGGCATCAAGACCACGTACTACCTGCGCTCGCGGCCGGCGACGAAGATCGCCAAGGCAACGGTGAGTGCAGGGAAAGCGGTGGCCGAACCTGCTGCAGAACAGGACCAGGCCACCGCGGCGGTGTTCTGCTCGCTGGAAAACCCCGAGTACTGCGAGGCCTGCCAGTAAACCGAAATCCTCAACGCCGTCATCCCGGCGAAAGCCGGGATCCAGCGACATGGGCCGTAGCGTGGAAGACGCTGGATTCCAGCGTTCGCTGGAATGACGGCGAGGGAAAACATTCTGCCGGGAGCCATGAACGGCTACCCGCAGAGTTCCGGGTAGAGATCACGCCAGTAGGGATTCGACGCCTCGATGAGCTCGATCTTCCACACCCGCTTCCACGCCTTCAGCGCCTTCTCGCGGGAGATCGCCGACTCCATGGTTTCGTGCAACTCGAACCAGACAAGGTCATGAACATGATGACGACAACTGAATCCATCGATCACCTCGTTGCGGTGCTGCCAGATGCGTGCGGGGAGGTTCGAGGTCACACCGATGTAGAGCGTGCCGTTGCGACCACTCGCGAGCAGATAAACACACGGTCGACGTTCGCGCATGACGTCATGGATCCAGAAATCCCAACCCCGTCATTCCAGCGAACGCTGGAATCCAGCGCCTTCGGCTTTGACCGCCACACCACGTAGGCGCAAGGCACTGGATCCCAGCGTTCGCTGGGATGACGGCAAGACCAACCCTGCGCGCGCAACCCGCAGCGCTTCATAAGGAACTCTCATGTCCGCTCAACCCGAGCACTCCCCACGCCTCCTCGACCCCGGCTTCGAACTCACCCTGCGCCCCATGCGCTATCCCGCGTTCTTCGAGATGTACAGGAACGCGATCAAGAACACCTGGACGGTGGACGAGGTGGATTTCTCGCTGGACACCACCGACCTGCGTTCGAAGATGAGCGCCGCCGACCGTCACCTGATCCATCGCCTGGTGGCGTTCTTCGCCACCGGCGACACCATCGTGTCGAACAACCTGGTGCTGAACCTGTACCGGCACATCAACGCGCCGGAGGCGCGCATGTACCTGTCGCGCCAGCTGTACGAGGAGGCGCTGCACGTGCAGTTCTACCTGACCCTGCTGGACACCTACATTCCCGACCCGGCCGAGCGCGCCAAGGCCTTCGCGGCGATCGAGAACATCCCCTCGATCCGCGCCAAGGGAGCGTTCTGCTTCAAGTGGATCGACTCGATCCAGCGGCTCGACCGGCTGGACACGCGCGAGCAGCGGCGGCAGTTCCTGCTCAATTTGATCTGCTTCGCGGCCTGCATCGAGGGCCTGTTCTTCTTCGCCGCGTTCGCCTACGTCTACTTCCTGCGTTCGCGCGGGCTGCTGCACGGGCTGGCCTCGGGCACCAACTGGGTGTTCCGCGACGAGAGCTGCCACATGGCGTTCGCTTTCGACGTAGTGCGCACGGTGCGCGCGGAGGAGCCCGACCTGTTCGACGACGCCATGCGCACGCAGATCGAGCAGATGCTGGAAGAGGCCATCGCCTGCGAGACCCAGTTCGCCGAGGACGTGCTCTCCGGCGGCGTGGCCGGCCTGTCGGTGAAGGACATGCGCCAGTACCTGGAGTACTGCGCCGACCAGCGCCTGGCCCAGCTCGACCTGCCGAAAAAGTACGGCGCGACCAACCCGTTCGACTTCATGGACCTGCAGGACGTGCAGGAAGTGACCAACTTCTTCGAACGGCGCGTGTCGGCCTACCAGGTCGGCGTGTCGGGCGAGGTGGCGTTCGACATGGCTTTCTGAACGGATCGCAGCATGTTTCGACACCTGGGTGATATCCGGGCGTAACAAAGATCGTTAAAATTGTGTGGTTGCAGACGCCGAGTCCCTCCCCCGGGGCCCGGCGTTTGTGCGTCTTGGGCTTCGGTAAGGGCCTGAGGCGTATCGGCTTTCCCACTACCCGAGGTCTTTCCGATGAAATCCACCCTTCGCGGGCGGCTGTTGCCCGTCGCCATCGCCACCCTGCTCGCCGCCGGCACCGCGTCGGCGCAGAACGTGACCACCTCCGGCGTCGCCGGCCGCGTGCTCGATACCGCCGGCCAGCCGGTCGCCAACGCCACGGTGACCATCGTCCACCGTCCGTCCGGCACCACCAAGACCGTGACCACCGACGCCGACGGCCGCTACGCCGCGCAGGGCCTGCGCGTGGGCGGTCCGTTCGACATCACGGTGAACAAGGGTGGCGCGACCGCCGCCGAGCAGGACAACGTGTTCCTGCAGCTGGGCCAGACCTCGGCGATCAACCTGAGCATGGGCCCGAGCGCCGCGCAGGCGAGCAACCTGTCCGCCGTGACGGTGAGCGCCTCGGCGCTGGCGCAGACCTTCTCCAGCGAGAACAAGGGTCTGTCGACCAACATCTCGCAGCAGCAGCTGGCCGCCACCCCGCAGGGCAACCGCTCGGTGGACGACGTCGCCCGCCTCGACCCGCGCATCACCGTGCTGGACCAGGGCGTGGGTTCGATCTCCGCCAACGGCATGAACAACCGCTACAACAACATCGCGGTGGACGGCGTGACCCAGGGCGACCCGTTCGGCCTGAACGCCAACGGCCTGCCGTACCAGAAGGCGGCGATCTCGCCGGAGACCATCGCCGAGTACAACATCTCCACCGCCAACTACGACGTGAGCTCGGACACCGTCGGCGCCGACGTCAACGCGGTCACCAAGTCCGGCACCAACCAGTACCACGGCTCGCTGTACTACTCGTACCGCAACGCCAACCACCTGGTCGGCGACGCCGGCTGGCTGCCGTCGAGCAACCCGGGCTACAAGTACAACGGCTACGACAAGGACGCGACCTACGGCGCGACCTTCGGCGGCCCGATCATCAAGGACAAGCTGTTCTTCTTCGTCTCGGCCGAGCACGAGAAGACCACCGGCATCGGCGCCGATTCGGCCAACGGCCTGGACGCCTCGCTGGGTGACGGCGCGTCGACCAGCAACAAGGTGTCGCCAGGCGACCTGCAGAAGGTGATCGACACCGCCACCGCGCTGGGCCTGACGCCCGGCAACTTCGGCGGCTCCACCGGCCTGACCTACGACGACAAGCGCTACCTGGGCAAGATCGACTGGAACATCACCGACAACCACCGCGCCAGCTTCACCTACCAGAACACGCGCGAGCTGCTGCCGGCCGTCGGCGGCAACGGCGCCAGCAGCGTCGGCCTGTCCAGCTACACCTACACCAAGAAGATCACCACCAACAACTACGTGGCGCACCTGTTCGACGACTGGTCGGACAGCTTCTCCACCGAGGCCAAGGTCGGCTTCCAGAAGTACGTGCAGGACACCACCGCGCCGTACCAGCAGCCGTCGGTCAACGTGAACCTGTCGCCGGACGGCAAGGGTCCGTCGGTGAACCTGGGCGAGGAGCGCTATCGCCACTACAACCACATCGATACCAAGAAGCTCAGCGTGTTCCTGGCCGGCACCTACTACCTGGGTGACCACACCATCAAGGGCGGTATCGACTACCAGCGCAACAAGATCAACAACCTGTTCGGCCAGGCCGAGTTCGGCGTGTACACGTTCTGGGGCCTGGCCAACTTCGCCGCGGGCAACTACAACAAGTACGAGCTCTATCATCCGGCGCCGGGCTACACGCTCGACGACATCGCCGGCAAGTGGACCTACAGCCAGTACAGCCCGTTCCTGCAGGACACCTGGCAGGTCAACGAGCAGCTGTCGGTGCAGTACGGCGTGCGCGTGGACATCCCGCACTCCAGCAACGCGCCGGTGTACAACGCCGCGTTCGAGCAGGCGTTCGGCTACCCGAACAACTACACCATCGGTTCGCACAACCGCGTGGTCGAGCCGCGCCTGAGCTTCAACTACTCGTTCGACAGCGACTACCGCACGCAGCTGCGCGGTGGCGTGGGCCTGTTCCAGACCTCGCCGCCGACGGTGTGGATGACCAACCCGTACCAGAACAACGGCGTCACCCTGCTGTCGTACACCTCGTTCGATCCGTCGACCGCCGCATTCAGTGCCGATCCGTTCAACCAGAACATCCCGGCCGGCGGTGGCGCCGGCTCGATCGACACGATCGACAAGAACTTCAAGCTGCCGACCGTGTGGAAGGCGAGCCTGGCGCTCGACCGCGAGCTGCCGTGGTGGGGCCTGGTCGCATCGGCCGAGTACCAGCACATCCAGGTGCGCGACGGCATCCTGTACCAGGCGGTGAACTTCGGTGCACCGACCGGCGTGCTGCCGGACGGCCGCGAGCAGTTCTGGAAGACCCCGGGCGAGGCGCCGACCTCGAAGGACGCGCTGGCCAACCGCAACCTGGCCTTCAGCTCGGCCTCGACGTTGCTGACCAACACCCACAAGGGCAAGTCCGACGCGTTCACCCTGGCGGTCACCAAGCCGTTCACCGACGGTCTGTCCGGCACCGCAAGCGTGACGTTCAACCACGCCACCGACGTCGATCCGGGCGCCGACACCATCGCCTATTCCGGCTACTCGCGCATCGCGCGCCTGAACCCGAACAGCGACGTGGCGGCCACCTCGAACTACAACACCGCCAAGAGCATCAAGCTGGCGCTGAACTGGCGGCACAACTTCTTCGGTGACTACGCTACGCAGGTGTCGATGTTCTACAGCGGCCGTACCGGCAACCCGTACACCTGGGTGTTCGGCAACGACGCCAACGGCGACAGCATCTCCGGCTGGGATCCGGCGTACATCCCGACCGCGAACGACCCGAAGGTCAGCTACGGCAACGCCACGGCGCAGCAGATCCAGCAGTTCCAGGATTTCCTCGCCAGCGACAAGTACCTGAAGGACCACCGCGGCCAGATCGCCTCGCGCAACGGCGCCCACGCGCCGTGGGTGACCACGCTGGACATGAGCTTCTCGCAGGAGATCCCGGGCCTGTTCAAGGGCAACAAGGGTGAGATCCGACTGGACGTCTACAACTTCCTCAACCTGATGAACAAGAACTGGGGCCAGCAGCGTTACGCCGGCATCTATCCGACCCGCACGCTGGTCAACTACGGCGGTGTGAACGCCCAGGGCCAGTACGTCTACAACCTGCCGACCGACAAGAACGGCAACTACCAGCCGCAGCAGCTGCAGGTTTACGACGGCGGCTTCTACGATCCGAGCCGCGTGGTGTCGCGCTGGTCGGCCATGCTGACGCTGAAGTACACGTTCTGATCCATCGCTTCATCGCGGTAACGGAAGCGGGCGCCCTGGTGGCGCCCGTTTTCTTTTCCGGATCCCGTGCCGGAGGGCCTGTTGACTACAGATGTAGTCATGGCGTAGCTTGACTACACCTGTAGTCACACGGAACCCCGCCATGGGCAAGCCCACGATCGGCGACCAGGAACTGGCGCTGCTGCACTACCTGGCCGAGCACCCCGCCGTCTCCGTCGGCGAGGTCGCGGCCGACTTCGGCGAATCGCGCGCGCTGGCCCGCTCCACCGTGCTGACGATGATGGAGCGCCTGCGCGGCAAGGGTTACCTCAAGCGCCGTCAGCTCAAGGGCGTGTACCGCTACGACGCGGCCACCCGCCCGGCCGAGGCGATGCGCAGTGCGGTCGGCAGCTTCGTCGAGAAGACCCTGCGCGGCTCGGTGTCGCCGTTCGTCGCCTACCTGTCCGAGCGCGCCGAAGTCAGCGACGACGAACTGGCCGAGCTGGAATCGCTGGTCGCGCAGCTGCAGTCGCAGCGCCGGGAGCGCTGACATGCACGCCGTCGAGACGGTCGCCGCCGCGCTGCTGGAACGACTCGCCTGGAGCTCGCTGCAGGCATGCGTGCTGATCGGCGCGGTGGCGCTGCTGATCCGCCTGCGGCCGCAGTTGCCGGCGGCGGTGCGCTGCCTGTTGTGGTGGCTGGTCGGCCTGCAGCTGCTGGTCGGGCTGGCCTGGCACGATCCGGTGCCGCTGCACTGGCTGGCTGCCGTGCCGACGCAGGCCCCGGCACACATCGTCGCCCCGCCGACCGTGGTCACCACCCAGGGCCTGCCGCTGGTGACACCGGCGACGGCACCGACGCTGATCGACACCGCGGCCGATGCGGGCCGCAGCCTGTGGCACGCCGGACTGGCTGCACTCTGGCTCGCGGGTCTGCTGTCGTTGCTCACCCGTGCGCTGCGCCAGCGGCATGAAGCGTGGTCGCTGCGTCGCGACTCGGTTGCGATCGACGACGCCGCCCTGCTGGCACTGTGCAGCCGCCGGGCACGCCAGTTCGGGCTGCGCCGCGCACCGGCATTGCGCTCGAGCGCGCGGGTCGAGTCACCGCAGGTGGTCGGCGCATGGCGGCCGACGATCCTGCTGCCTGCCGAACACACGCTCTCGCCGGACGAGACCGCGATGGCGCTGGACCACGAACTGGCCCACCTGCGCCGCGGCGACCTGTGGCTGGCGTGGGTGCCGGCGCTGGCGCAGCGGTTGTTCTTCTTCCATCCGCTGGTGCGCTGGGCGATGCGCGAGTACGCCCTGCACCGCGAAGCGGCCTGTGATGCGCAGGTGCTGCGGCATTCCGGCTCGGCCCCGCAGGCCTACGGCCGGCTGCTGCTGCGCCTGGGCGTGGGCCATCCCCTGCACGCCGGCCTGGCCGGCGCATCCCCCACGTTCGAGAACCTGAAGAGGCGACTGACCATGCTGCAACAGACCGAATCGTCCGCCCGCCTTCGCGGCTGGCTGCTGGTGGCACTGATCGCCGCGGTCGGCGTCGTGCCCTATCGCGTCACCGCGGCGGCGCCGTCGCATGCCACGCCCGCGGCATCCGCCGCACCGGCCACGGCGATCGAAGCGGCGCCCACCCCCCAGGCAGCACCGGATGCCAGGCCGATGCCGGTCGTCGCTCCGATGCCACCGCCGCCGCCCCCGGTCGCACCGCCTGCCCCACCCGCTCCGCCCCCGCCCCCGTTGCGCAACATGGCCTTCAGCGGCTACAGCCACGTCGACATCGATACCGACGACCACGCGCGGAATGGCTTCGCGCTGTTCGACGGCGACTCGGTCACGATGAGCGGCACCGATGGCGACATCGCCCTGGCGCGGCATCAGCGCAAGGGCAGCGAGCCGCTGCTGTGGGTGCGCCGCGGCGACAAGGCCTACTTGATCCGCGACGCCGCGACCCTGGCCCGCGCCAAGGCGATCTATGCGCCGGTTACCGCCATTGCCCGCGAACAGGGTGAGCTCGGCGGCAAGCAGGGCGAACTGGGCGGACGCCAGGGCGGCCTGGGTGCGCAGCAGGGGGCGCTTGGCCGGCAGCAGGCGGAGCTGGCGATGGAGCGCGTCGCACTGATCGGCCAGAAGGACGCCGATGCACGCTCAGCCGACCTGCAAGCCCGCGAGCACGACCTGCAGGCCCGCCAGGCCGAACTCGGCAAGCGGCAGGCCGAACTCGGCGCCCAACAGGCCGCACTGGGCAAACAGCAGGCCGAACTCGGCAAGCGCCAGCAGGCCGCCTCGGCAAGAGCGGACCGCGAGATCGCGCAGCTGATCGACGCTGCGCTGGCCAAGGGGACCGCGCAGTCCGTGCCGTTGCGCTGACCGCGGCGAGCGCAACGTTCCGCAAAGCACGAAGGCCGGTCTCGCGACCGGCCTTCGCTCTTGTTCGACGCGGACGTACCGCGCTCAGGGCATGGTCGGATGCATCTGGTACTCCCGCGGCGGGGTACCGCCCATCAGGTAGCGCACGAAGTAGTCCCAGCGCCGGCGCATCACGTACGGATTGTCCATCGCATAGCCGTGATGCATGTTCGGCAGCAGCAGCATGTCGAAGTCCTTGTTGGCCTTGATCAGCGCCTGCGCCACCAGCAGCGTGTTGGTCACCGGCACGTTGTCGTCCATCGTGCCGTGAACCAGCATCAGGTGGCCCTTGAGGTTGGCCGCGTGGTTCTCGTTGGCCTGGTCGTCGTAGTTGCTCTTGCCGTCCTTGTCGGCGACCAGTTCGCCCTGGTACTTCTCGGCCCAGTCGTCCTCGTAGTTGCGGTTGTCGTGGTTGCCGCTCTCGGACCAGGCGACCTTGAAGAAGTCGGGGTAGCGGAACATCGCGTCGGTGGACGCGTTGCCGCCGCCGGAGTGGCCCCAGATGCCGACGCGGGTCGCGTCGATCCACGGATAGCGCCTGGCCAGCTCCTTGATGCCGGCCACCTGGTCCGGCAGCGTGTTGTCGCCCATGTTGCCGTACCAGGCATCATGGAAAGCCTTGGAGCGGTAAGGCGTGCCCATGCCGTCGATCGCCACCACGATGAAGCCCAGTTCGGCCAGCGCCTGATGGTCGACGCGGGCCGGCGAGAACGCGCGCGAACCGACCGAACCGATCTGCGGACCCGGGTACACGTAGTCGACGATCGGGTACTTCTTGTGCGGGTCGAAGTTCGACGGCTTGAACATCAGCCCGTACAGGTCGGTCTTGCCGTCGCGCGCCTTCACCGTGATCGGCACCGGCGGCACCCAGCCCACCGCCTGCAGGCGGCTGATGTCGGCCTTGGCCACGGTGGCCAGGGTGCGGCCATCGCCGCTGGAGCGCAGCACCGTCACCGGCGGCACGGTCGGGGTGGAATAGGCATCGACGAAGGTGTCGCCATCGGGCGACAGGCTGATCTGGTGATCGGCCGGCTCCGGCGTCAGCAGGGTCGGCTTGCCGCCGTCGAGGCTGACTTTGTAGAACTGGGTGAAGTACGGGTCCAGCCCCTTGGTGCGGCCCACCGCCTCGAACCACACGGTGCGGGTCTTCGGGTCCACCTTCAGCATCTCGGTCACCACGCTGTCGCCGGTGGTGATCGCGTGCTTGAGCTTGCCGGACTTCAGGTCATACAGGTACAGCTGGCCCCAGTTGCTGCGCTCGGAGTACCACACCGCCTCGTGGGAGGCCGGCAGGTAGGCCCAGTTGGCCTTGCCGATACCGCTTTCGTAGTAGGTCTTGGCCGACTCCTCGAACACCGTGCGCACCTTGCCGGTGGCCGCGTCGGCGATCCGGAACCACTCGTGCTTGTGGTAACGCGAGGTGGAGACGAACGCGAGGGTCTTGCTGTCCGGCGCCCACTTCACGTCGTCCCAACCGCCGTCCGGGCCGCAGCTGACGTCGTCGCACAGGGTCGAGCGGTGCTGGTCGGCCGGCATGTCCAGCCGCACCACCTTCTTCGTCGGCACGTCGATGACGACGCGCTCGATCATGGTCACGTCCTTGTCGCCGGCCAGCGGGTACTTCCACGCCTCCAGCTTCGGATGGCCGACGTTGGTGGTGAACATGTACATGTCACCGGTCTTGCGCTGGTCCTGCTGGAAGGTCGCGATCTTCTTCGAGTCCGGCGACCACTCGAGGATGGCGTTGTCGGTGTGCTTCCAGCCGGCGTTGTCGGTGGCGTAACCGAAGTTCTTCACGCCGTCGGTGGTGAGCTGGGTTTCCTTGCCGGTGGCGACGTCGCGGATCCACAGGTTCCAGTCGCGGATGAACGCCTCGGACTTCTTGTCCGGCGACAGCACGCCCGGCTCGTCGCCCTTCGCCTCGCCCTTCACCGGCTTGGCGCAGACCGCGTCGGCGCTGCACAGGAAGGTCTTGCCGCGCACTTCCAGCCTGTAGCGGCCGTCCGGCGCCACGGCGATGCCGCGCAGTCCGAGCTTGTCCGCCTCGATCGGCTTGCCGCCGGCCAGCTTGCTCAGCGACTCGGCCAGCCTGGCCTGGTCGAACAGCGGTTCGCTGCGCCCGGTGGCGGTGTCCATGCGGCGGTAATGGTCGCCGCTGGCATCGTGGTCGTCGTAGGCGAAATGGGTGTCGTCCAGCCAGGACACGCGGGTGACCGCGTGATCGACCAGCGGATACGCCTTGTAGTTGACCATCTGCTCGGCGCGGGCGTAGTCCGCATCGGTGAGCACGGGGCCTTGGGCGTGGACGCCGGCGGCAACGCCGGCAAGGACCAGCGCGCCGAGCAGGCGCGGTGTCGCGGGGATGGATCGCATGAGGGACTCCGCTGCGTGGGAACTTGCGCCGGAAGGCGCCGGCCATGATCCGGACAGCATCCCTGATTCGCGGCGTGCCCGCATCGCGGAAGCCCGCAGCGCCCCTGTCGCTGCCCGACCCCCGATGCTAGTCCCGCAGGCCACGGGGGTACCCCTGCCAGAAGTCCTGTCGACAAACCCGCCTTGACGCTGTGCGTGACCCCATCGCACCCTGCCGGCTCCCCGTCCCCTCGGAGCCCGGCCATGGCCGAAGCCGTCAGCGTGATCGGCAGCTACATCTCGCCCTACGTGCGCAAGGTACTCGCGTGCCTGGAGCTGAAGGGCATCGACTACCGGATCGACCCGATCGCCCCGTTCGTCGGCAACGAGACGTTCACCCGGCTCAGCCCGCTGCGGCGGATCCCGGTGCTGATCGACGGCGAGCTGGTGCTCAACGACTCCAGCGTGATCTGCCAGTACCTGGAGGACCGCCACCCGACGCCCTCGCTGTACCCGGCCGATCCGGGCCAGCGCGCGCGTGCGCGCTGGCTGGAGGAATACGCCGACACCCACCTGGGCGACGTGCTGGTGTGGAAGCTGTTCTTCCAGCTCGGCGCGAAGCGCTTCCTGTTCCGCGAGGAGGCCGACGAGGCGATGGTGCGCAGGGCGCGCGAGGAGGAGATCCCCGCCGCGCTCGACTACCTGGAGGCGCAGCTGCCGCCGACCGGGTTCGTCTTCGGCGAACTGTCGATCGCCGACCTCAGCCTGGCCAGCTTCTTCCGCACCGCGGCGTTCGTGAAGTACGCGATCGATGCGGCACGCTGGCCGCGCATGGCGGCGCTGGTTGCCGCGGTGATGGCGCTGCCGGCGATGCGCAAGCTCTGCGCGATCGAAGACCGCATCGTGCGCATGCCGCTGGCCGAGCAGCGCCCCGCGCTGGCGGCGATGGGTGTGGCGCTCACCGAGGCGACGCTGGGCGACGCCCCTGCGCGGCGCGGCTTTCGCTGAACACCGTCGCGGCTGAAGCCGCTCCCACAAAAAGCGGCGCGGAGTCGCACCTGCCCCTGCAGGTGGGGCTTCAACCCCGACCAGGCCCAGCTGAAGAGGCAGCCCGGTTGCCGCGAATGCCACGCGTCCCGCGAGCGCCTTGCCTCACTCCAACCCGTGCGCGGAAGACAAACCGGCCAGCCAGTCGACGAACACCCGCAGCCGTGCCGGCATCTGCCGCTGCGGCGGGTACAGCACGGTCAAGGGCAGGCCCGGTGGTGGCGTATCCGGCAGCAGCTCGACCAGACGCCCGGCGGCCAGCGCATCGGCCACGTGGTAGCGCGGAAACTGCGCGATGCCCAGACCGGCCTCGCAGCAGCCGTGGTAGGCATCCACCCCGCTGACCACCACCCGTGACGGCAACTGCACGGTGCGCCGCCGGCGACCGACCATGAACTCCAGCGGCTCCACCCGGCGCGTGGTGGGCGAGGCCCAGTTCACCGCGACATGGCCATGGGCGAGATCGGCCAATGTCCGCGGCATGCCGCGTTCGCGCACGTAGCCGGCGCTGGCCAGGGTGACCTGTTCGAGCACGGCGAGCTGGCGACCGACCATGCCCGAGTCGGGTAGTGCCCCCGCGCGCAGCACGCAGTCCACGCCCTCGCGCAGCAGGTCGACGAAGCGGTCGCCGGTGCCGATGTCCAGTTCGATGCCGGGATAGCGTGCGCAGAACCCGGGCAGGTGCGGAATGATCCGGCTGCGCGCGAAGGCGCCGGGCAGGTCTACCCGCAGGCGTCCGCGCGGCTGCGTTGCGGCCTCGCGGAAGTCCGCTTCCACCTCGTCCAGGTCGGCCAGCAGGCGTCGACAGTGGCCGTAGTACACCTCGCCGTCGCGGGTGGTGCGCACGCGACGGGTGGTGCGCTGGAGCAGCTGCGCACCCAGGCGTGTTTCCAGGCGCTTGATCGCGTGGGTGACCGTGGCGCGCGGCAGGCTGAGGTCGTCCGCCGCGGCGGTGAAGCTGCCCAGATCCACGATGCGGGTGAACAGGCGCATGGCTTCGATGCGGTCCATGATTATTTATCTTGTTGGAATAGTGTTGGCCATTATTGAGCATTTATCGGCGTACCGGCCCGCGGCACACTGAGCTCCCCGCAGCACTCCATCCCCTCAAAGGAGCGATCACGATGCAGACGCGCACCCTCGGCCGGCACGGCCCCCAGGTTTCCGCCCTCGGCCTGGGCTGCATGGGCATGAGCGACTTCTACAGCGGCCGCGACGACACCGAGTCGATCGCCACCATCCACCGCGCACTGGATCGCGGCGTGACCCTGCTGGACACCGCCGACATGTACGGTCCGCACACCAACGAGCAGCTGGTCGGGAGGGCCATCAAGGGCCGCCGCGAGGAGGTATTCCTGGCCACCAAGTTCGGCGTCGTGCGCGACCCGAACGACCCGACCGTACGCGGCATCAACGGCCGCCCCGAATACGTGCGCGCCGCCTGCGACGCCAGCCTGAAGCGGCTGGGCGTTGAGACGATCGACCTGTACTACCAGCATCGCGTGGACAAGAGCGTGCCGATCGAGGACACGGTGGGCGCGATGGCCGACCTGGTGCAGGCCGGCAAGGTGCGCTACCTCGGCCTGTCCGAAGCGTCCGGCGCCACGCTGGAGCGCGCCTGCAAGGTGCACCCGATCGCCGCGCTGCAGAGCGAGTACTCGCTGTGGACGCGCGATCCGGAGACCAACGGCATGCGGGAGGCCTGCCGCCGGCTCGGCGTGGCGCTGGTGGCCTACTCGCCACTGGGCCGCGGCTTCCTCACCGGCGCGATCACGACGCCCGGGGATTTCGCCGAGGACGACTACCGGCGCCACAGCCCGCGCTTCCAGGGCGGGAACTTTGCCCGCAACCTGGCCCTGGTGGACCAGGTGAAGGCGCTGGCCGCGCGCAAGGGCTGCACTCCGGCGCAGCTGGCGCTGGCCTGGGTGCTGGCGCAGGGCGAGGACATCGTGCCGATTCCCGGCACCAAGCGGCGGACGCGGCTGGACGAGAACCTCGACGCGCTCGACGTGCGGCTCGATGCCGCCGAACGGGCCGCGATCGACGCCGTGTTCCCGCCCGACGCCGCGGCCGGCACGCGCTATCCGGAGGCGATGATGGGCGCGGTCAACGCCTGATCCGGAGCGGCCCCCGGCTGCGGCGGCCTGTCGCGGCCGTGGCCGGTGTCGCAGCCGGTTCACGCGTGGCCGGTAAACTGACGCGATGAATACGCCCGAAGATTCCCAGCTCGGCAAGACCACCGCCTACGCCGACCGCTACGACCCGAGCCTGCTGTTTCCGATCCCGCGCGCGGCCAAGCGCGCGGAGATCGGCGTAGCCGAGCCCCTGCCGTTCCACGGCGTGGATATCTGGAACGCCTACGAGTTCTCCTGGCTGGACGCGCGCGGCAAGCCGATGGTGGCGATCGTCGAGATCCGCGTGCCGGCGACCTCGCCGAACATCATCGAGTCGAAGTCGCTCAAGCTCTACCTCAACGGTTTCTCGCAGGAGCGCATGCCCGATGCTCCGCACCTGATCGGCGTGCTCGAGCGCGACCTCTCCGCTGCCGCCGGTGCGACGGTGAAAGTGGAGCTGAGCCTGCCCGCGGCCATCGTGCACACCATCCGCGATCTCGAAGGCGAGTACATCGACGACCAGCCGCTGGAGATCGACGACTACGGCCCGCCCAAGGCCGAGTACCTGCGCGTGGCCGGCACGGACGTGGTCGAGGAGGAGCTGGTATCCGACCTGCTGCGCTCGAACTGCCCGGTCACCGGGCAGCCGGACTGGGGCACCGTGCAGATCCGCTACCGCGGACGGCCGATCGACCGCGAGGGACTGCTGCGCTACCTGATCTCGTTCCGCACCCACAACGAATTCCACGAGCAGTGCGTGGAGCGGATCTACGTCGACCTGATGGCGCGCTGTGCCCCGGACACCCTCAGCGTGTACGCGCGCTACACGCGACGCGGCGGCCTGGACATCAATCCGTTCCGAAGCAGCGGCGAGCAGGTGCCGGTCAATCTGCGCGGTGCGCGGCAGTGACCGCCAGCGGCCTGCCTCACTGCGGGATGAACCGGCCGATGCCCCGGTAACCGACGCTTCAGACCGGGCGGACTAGCCTCCTCGACCCTGCGGCGCCGAGCGCGCCGCGTGGCCACGGACGGCGCCTCCCACTCCCCAAGTCGAAGACGGAAGACCTGCCATGAAAACGTCCGCTCGCCATCTCCTGTTATGCAGTCTCGCAGCCAGCGGCGCGCTCCTGCTCGGCGCCTGCGGCAAGCACGACAACGGCGCCCAGGGCCCCGCACCGGCCAGCACCGCGCCCTCCTCGCCACTGGCGCCGGTGAGCTCTGCGCCGATGCCCGCCAGCACCGCACCCCTGCCGATGCCTCCCGCATCGGCAACCGCACCGGCTCCGGCCGGCAGCAGCGCTCCCGCATCGGCCGGCAGCAGTGCCGCAGCTGCACCGGCCGCCACCGACCAGGCGTTCGCCATCGATCAGGTGGTGATCGGCGATGCCGTCGACACCAGCCATGCCGTGACTGCGCCGAAGGACAGCATCGCCGCCGACCACAAGTCGATCTACGCCAGCGTGGAAACCCGCGGCAAGACCGACGGCGTCACGCTGAGCGCGCGCTGGAGCTACCTGGAGGGCAAGGGCCAGCTGGTCAGTGCGATCAGCCAGTCGATCGCCACCGACGGTCCGGCGGTAACCACCTTCAAGATCCAGAACCCGCACCTGTGGCCGGCCGGCAAGTACCAGGTCGAGATCGCACTGGACGGCAAGCCGGTGTCGACCCGCGCCTTCGAGGTGAAGAGTCCCGGCTGACCGGCTGCTTCGACCGCTCCCGATCCGAGGCGCCCATCGGGCGCCTCTTTTTTTCGCGCGGCGTTCACGCGGGCGTGCAGGCGCCGCGAACGGGGGGTGATGCCACCTGCACGGCGATGAACGCCGGCCATGGCGGCTGCGGAAAACGCACGGCTCGTTCACGGCGACGCGGATCGAATGAACCCACGCGGGGCGGCATCGCCCCGCCATTCATCGACCCGAAGGAGACCGCCATGAACCAGGACACCATTGAAGGCCAGTGGAAGCAGCTCGCCGGCACCCTCAAGCAGAAGTGGGGCAAGCTGACCGACGACGACCTCACCGTCGCTTCCGGCGACGCCGAGTATCTGGCCGGCAAGCTGCAGCAGCGCTACGGCATGGCCCGCGACGAGGCCGAGGCCCAGGTCCGCGCTCTCGAAAAGCAGCTGCGCCACTGAGCAAGCGCGCGACCGCCAACGTCGCGCCACCCGCCCAAGCAGGAGACATCCCCATGCTTCGTTACGCCATCGTGTTTCTGGTGATCGCGCTGATCGCCGCCCTGTTCGGTTTCACCGGCATCGCCGCCGGCGCGGCCAGCATCGCCAAGATCCTGTTCGTGGTGTTCCTGGTGCTGTTCGTGCTCTCGCTGATCTTCGGCGGGATACGGCGGGGGCCGCGCGTGTAGCTCACCGGCGGATCGTGTTTCTCCCCCCGGGGCGGCGTCGCTGGACGCCGCCCCTTTTTTTTTGCGCACCGGCGGGCACTTTTCAGTCGCGACGACCGCTGGCCACCTCGGCCAGGAAACCGAGCACGCGCCTCCCTTGCCCGGCTTCGACCAGTTCGCGGGCCGTGCGATCCCAGAGTTCGCCAATGCCGACCGTGTCGTACCAGAGCAGCACCGCACACGCATCCGGTTCGATCGCCCGAGCCAGCGACAGCACCGAACGGCGCGTCCTGGCATGCACGCGCGCGGACCGGACAGGGACGACGTTCGTCGCGATCGCGGGGTACGGCATCGTCAGCCTCATGGCGTTTGCCTCGCGCAAGTCGGCGGGCGCCATCGGCGTTCCGTCGGGGGCAGGGAACCGGCGCAGCCCGGCCCGGAAGGGCGGGAGGGGGGACGCGGGATTCCGGGCCCGGGCTGCATCGGCTGTGTTGTTACGCAGGTCCCGGGCTGTCGGATGCCTTGCCCGCAACCCCATGCAGGCTGCGCCTCAACCGGCCGGATCGTGCGCCGCGGGTGCGAACGAGGCGATCAGCTCGCGCGCCAGCGGGTTGGGGAAGCGTCGCGACAGCGTGACCGCAACGAACGTCTCGCTCAGTTCCGGCAGCTGCGCCAGCTCCACCAGGCTGCCGCCGGCCAGCTCGTCGCGCACCACGATCGGCGGCACCACCGCCAGCCCGATGCCCTCGCGGGCGAGCAGTCGCATCATCGCCATGTCCTCCACCTCGGCGGCGATGCGCACGCGCACGCCGAGCCGGTCGACCAGCGCGTCGAAGCCGATGCGGATGCTGCTCTCCAGCGTCGGCAGCACCAGCGGCTCGCGGGCGAGCAGGTCTTTCAGCGCGAGTCCGTGGCCGGCGTGCGTCGGCGTGCCGATCAGGCTCACCGGCTGCTCGGCGATCGGATGGGAGATCCACGACGTGGCCGCATCGTGGACCGGCGGCAGGTTGATCAGCACCACGTCGAGCCGGTGCGACTCCAGCGCGTGCAGCAGCTCGGCGGTGGTGCCCGAGCGCAGCACCAGCTCCACGTCCTCGCGCGCCAGCAGCGGGCGCAGGAACGCCATCTGGAAATTGCGCGACAGCGTGGCCAGCGCGCCCACGCGCAGGATCTGCCGGCGCGCGCCGGGCCGGTCGCCGAGGATGCTAAGCAGCTCGCCGCCGGCGCTGAAGATGGTGTCGGCATGCTCCAGCGCGATCCGCCCGGCCTCGGTCAGCAGCAGCTGCTTGCCGTTGCGATCGAACAGCGCATGGCCGAGCTGCTCCTCCAGCTTGCGGATCTGGATCGACAGCGCCGACTGCGACACGTGCAGCTTCTCGGCGGTGCGGGTGAGGTTGCCCTCGTGCGCGACGGCCCAGAAATAGCGCAGGTGGTTGTAATTGAGTGCGGCCATGATCGTTCGCTTTCATAGAACCATGCGCTTCATATTATGAATTTTATGGAATGAACGCACTGCGGTAAGGTGACACGGTTTTCATATGTCACGGACCCGTCGATGCCCATCCTTCTCGTACTGCTCGCGCCCGCCTCGTTCGTTCTCGCCGCGCTGGTGGCGATGGGCGATGCCGCCGGGCGGCGACGCGGCTCGTGGGTGGCGATCCAGGCCGCCGGCGCGCTTTCGCTGGGGCTGGCCCTGGTCGCGCTGATGCTGGCGGTGATGCGCGGGCCGCTGTCCGCCTCGCTGGTGGACTGGCACGGCGCGGGCGTGTCGGTGCGGCTGGACGCGCTGGGCACCAGCCTGTTCCTGCTGGTCGCGTTCATCGGGACGATCGTGCTGCGCTACAGCCGCAACTACCTCGACGGCGATCCGCGCCGCGGCCTGTTTGCCGCCGAGCTGTGCCTGACCCTGGCCGCGGTGATGACCCTCGTGCTGGCTGGCAACCTCGCCCTGCTCGCCGCCGCGTGGATCGCCACCAGCCTGGCGTTGCACCGGCTGCTGCTGTTCTACCCGGAGCGCGCCGCCGCGGTGCGCGCGGCCGGCCGCAAGTTCATCGTCGCGCGCATCGGCGACGCCTGCCTGCTCGGCGCCTTCGCCCTGCTCGCCTGGACCTGCCGCAGCGCCGACCTCGCCACGGTGCTGGCGCAGGTGCGCGACGGCGCGCAGGCCGGCGCGGCGGTGCCGGCGGCGGCGGTGCTGCTGGTGATCGCCGCCGCGCTGAAGTCGGCGCAGTTCCCCGCCCACGGCTGGCTGCCGGACATCATCGACACGCCCACGCCGGTCTCGGCGCTGCTTCACGCCGGCATCATCAACGGCGGTGGCTTCCTGGCGATCCGCTTCGCCGAGGTGCTGGTGGCGGTACCGGCGGCGATGCACCTGCTGGCGGCGATCGGCGCGATCACCGCGGTCTACGGTTCGCTGGTGATGCTGACCCAGACCAGCATCAAGGCCTCGCTGGCCTGGTCGACCATCGCGCAGATGGGCCTGATGCTGCTGGAGTGCGGCCTGGGCGCCTTTCCGCTGGCGCTGCTGCACCTGCTGGCCCACTCGTTCTACAAGGCGCACGGCTTCCTCGCCTCCGGCACCGCGGTGGACGCGGTGGCCCGCCGCCGCGCCGCCGCGCCGGCCGCGGGCGGTCCGGCGCGGG
>NZ_AMSF01000089.1:2500-5415 GCF_000334915.1 Dyella ginsengisoli LA-4
AGCGACGAGCGAACGGGGAGCAGCCCAAAAGCGCACAGTGTTTTAGTCGAAAGGTCTGGAAAGGCCTGCCGTAGACGGTGATAGCCCGGTAGGCGAAAGGGCACCGTGCGTGAAATTGAGTAAGGCGGGGCACGAGAAACCCTGTCTGAACATGGGGGGACCATCCTCCAAGGCTAAATACTCCTGACTGACCGATAGCGAACTAGTACCGTGAGGGAAAGGCGAAAAGAACCCCGGAGAGGGGAGTGAAATAGACCCTGAAACCGTATACGTACAAGCAGTGGAAGCCCGCAAGGGTGACTGCGTACCTTTTGTATAATGGGTCAGCGACTTACTGTCAGTGGCGAGCTTAACCGTATAGGGGAGGCGAAGGGAAACCGAGTCTGAATAGGGCGCATAGTCTCTGGCAGTAGACCCGAAACCGAGTGATCTATCCTTGGCCAGGTTGAAGGTGCGGTAACACGCACTGGAGGACCGAACCCACATCTGTTGCAATAGATGGGGATGAGCTGAGGATAGGAGTGAAAGGCTAAACAAACTCGGAGATAGCTGGTTCTCCTCGAAAGCTATTTAGGTAGCGCCTCGGACGAATCTTCCTGGGGGTAGAGCACTGTTATGGCTAGCGGGTCATCGCGACTTAGCAAACCATGGCAAACTCCGAATACCAGGACAGACTATCCGGGAGACACACGGCGGGTGCTAACGTCCGTCGTGAAAAGGGAAACAACCCAGACCCGCAGCTAAGGTCCCAAAGTTATAGCTAAGTGGAAAACGATGTGGAAAGGCATAGACAGCCAGGAGGTTGGCTTAGAAGCAGCCACCCTTTAAAGAAAGCGTAATAGCTCACTGGTCGAGTCGGTCTGCGCGGAAGATTTAACGGGGCTAAGCTATACACCGAAGCTCGGGGTGCATCGCAAGATGCGCGGTAGAGGAGCGTTCCGTAAGCCTGTGAAGGTGAGTTGAGAAGCTTGCTGGAGGTATCGGAAGTGCGAATGCTGACATGAGTAACGATAATGCGGGTGAAAAGCCCGCACGCCGAAAGCCCAAGGTTTCCTCGCGCAACGTTCATCGGCGCAGGGTGAGTCGGCCCCTAAGGCGAGGCAGAAATGCGTAGTCGATGGGAAGCTGGTTAATATTCCAGCACTTTTCTTAAGTGCGATGTGGGGACGGAGAAAGTTAGGTCTACCGGGCGTTGGTTGTCCCGGGGAAAGGCGGTAGGCATGGATCTTAGGCAAATCCGGGATCCTTTATGCCGAGCACCGAGACGAGTCCTATTGGACGAAGTGACTGATACTACGCTTCCAGGAAAAGCCACTAAGCTTCAGCTTAAGAAAAACCGTACCGTAAACCGACACTGGTAGGCAGGGTGAGAATCCCAAGGCGCTTGAGAGAACTCGGGTGAAGGAACTAGGCAAAATGGCACCGTAACTTCGGGAGAAGGTGCGCCCTCCGGTGTGGTCACGTGCGTGACTGAGCACTAGAGGGTCGCAGTAACCTGGCCGCTGCGACTGTTTATCAAAAACACAGCACTCTGCAAACACGAAAGTGGACGTATAGGGTGTGACGCCTGCCCGGTGCTGGAAGGTTAATTGATGGGGTCAGCCGCAAGGCGAAGCTCTTGATCGAAGCCCCAGTAAACGGCGGCCGTAACTATAACGGTCCTAAGGTAGCGAAATTCCTTGTCGGGTAAGTTCCGACCTGCACGAATGGCGTAACGACAGCGGCGCTGTCTCCACCCGAGACTCAGTGAAATTGAAATCGCTGTGAAGATGCAGCGTTCCCGCGGCAAGACGGAAAGACCCCGTGAACCTTTACTATAGCTTTACACTGAACGTTGAGTTCTTCTGTGTAGGATAGGTGGGAGGCTATGAAACCAGGACGCCAGTCTTGGTGGAGCCATCCTTGAAATACCACCCTGAAGTGCTTGACGTTCTAACCTAGGCCCGTAATCCGGGTCAGGGACCGTGTATGGTGGGTAGTTTGACTGGGGCGGTCTCCTCCCAAAGAGTAACGGAGGAGCACGAAGGTACGCTCAGCGCGGTCGGACATCGCGCACTGTGTGCAAAGGCATAAGCGTGCTTGACTGCGAGATCGACGGATCAAGCAGGTACGAAAGTAGGTCTTAGTGATCCGGTGGTTCTGTATGGAAGGGCCATCGCTCAACGGATAAAAGGTACTCCGGGGATAACAGGCTGATACCGCCCAAGAGTTCATATCGACGGCGGTGTTTGGCACCTCGATGTCGGCTCATCACATCCTGGGGCTGTAGTCGGTCCCAAGGGTATGGCTGTTCGCCATTTAAAGTGGTACGCGAGCTGGGTTCAGAACGTCGTGAGACAGTTCGGTCCCTATCTGTCGTGGGCGTTGGAGATTTGAGGGGGGCTGCTCCTAGTACGAGAGGACCGGAGTGGACGTTCCGCTGGTGTTCGGGTTGTCATGCCAATGGCATTGCCCGGTAGCTATGAACGGAAGCGATAACCGCTGAAAGCATCTAAGCGGGAAGCGCGCCCCAAGATGAGATCTCCCGAGAGCTCGACTCTCCTTAAGGCCCCATCTAGACTAGGTGGTTGATAGGCGCGGTGTGGAAGTGCAGCAATGCATTGAGCTTACGCGTACTAATGAGCCGTGCGGCTTGACCATATAACCCCAAGACGCTTCGCTTCCTTCAGCGAAACATCTCGATCGGTTCCAAATCGCTTGTCACTCGTTTACCCCTTTAGCCGGTCCGGCGCTCCAAGCGCTGACCGCACCCCTTCCCTGGCGGCTATAGCGCTGTGGCCCCACCCGATCCCATCCCGAACTCGGAAGTGAAACGCAGCCGCGCCGATGGTAGTGTGCATCCGCATGCAAGAGTAGGTCACTGCCAGGGACCTTTTTAAGAAAAGCCCCCTCCAACCGGAGGGGGCTTTTTATTT
>NZ_AMSF01000090.1 GCF_000334915.1 Dyella ginsengisoli LA-4
GCGCCTTCGGCTGATCACGCTGGCGGTCGCAGGCCGGAACCTGGGGTTGGACACGAGCCAGCACTCTGAAAGGTCGCGACCGCCGGCACCCGTGTTGCACGCAGGACCGCACGCGGACCGAGCCACCCAAGGGTGGGATTAAAGCCCGAGACTCTGTGCGACGCACGACGCGCACCTGGACGGTATCCGCGATGACCGATGAGTGTTTGGAACAAAGGGCCGCTTGCGCGGCCCTAGCCAGAATGGTGACTGGCGCGATCTTGGCGCCGCCGGAAACACAGCGGCTGGTGGTCAGCGGCACGACGGGCACTTACTCTTCGGCAACGCCGGGGGCGGGCAACTACGTGCCTATTGACCCCGGCGGCGAAATGGTGACCCCTGGTTTTACTCTACTCTGCGGGAAAGTGCACTCTGACCCCAGTTTTTCCGCGGGAAAGTGCACTCTGACCCCAGTTTTTCACTTCGATATCTCGCGAGTGAATTCAGGATGCTGGTGCTGCACCCACTTTATACAAGCTGTATAAATCGCGCGCACCATTCTATCCCTCCTCCCGACGTCACCACCTCGAATAGTTTCAATTAAGTATTCGTACTCTTCATCACCAATTGAACTGATCGCCAATTTCTTTTCCGCCACGATAATAAGTGGAATCTCGGCAGCAAGACGGAATGCGTCATCAAAGAACGCCTGGAAGACGCTTGTTGGTGGCACCTCAGCCCTGTAGGAGTCAATTTCAGCTTGGACCACGGCAACCAAGTCTTCACGCATCTTAGACGGTAATGATGTCGGTGCTGCGCCGAGTCTTTGGAGCTCTTGATCGAGGCGGGCTTTATCTCCTGCAGAGCGAAGCCAACTCAACATGTGCATGTCCTCAATTTGAGAAACTTTATCCAAGATCAAGAGGGTAAATTTGGCCGCATTTGTTTAGCCACGCCCCATTTAGTCGACCAAATGGCGACCCCTGCTTTGTTGTCCAGCTAAAAGGGGAGCACCTTCCGGTTCACCAACTCTCTCAAGAAGTGAGGATCGCCGCAAACATTACGGACAGACGGAATATTCTCTAAAAAATCAATCGCCCCCGCCTCTTGCTCCGGTGTCAAGTATTCTGTATCCGCTCGCTCTCCAATACTTGCAAGATAATTTCGGATTTGCAAACTAATCTCACGTTCAGCGACGCGCTCTCTTGCCGAGGAAATCATCTTTGGATCTAAATTCGCCCACTCACTAGATTTCGAGCTCGCATAAGACCGAACATCTCTCCGCAAGGAGTTTAATTGCGCACTGAGGTCCTGAATCATCTTGGTCAGGAAAACCTCGTTTGAGACTTCCTTTTGATCCAGTTTCGGAACTCGGTACTCGCCAAAATTCTTTAAGAAGGTTGAATATGCCGGATCAGATTTATACGCCTGATACGTAGCTTTAACTTTTGTGAAGAGCTTTTCTTTAAATTGAACGACACTTCCGTACCGAAGATCCCTGGGATAACCGAGGTGCTCGATTGGCGAAGTATCGAAAGAGTAATTAGTCAAATCATCCTTAATGACTATGGTTGGCTTATCGAAGGCGAGCCGAAGCCCCAGCTCGAACATCACATTAGGATTCTTAGCGCTCACGTCGCAGATAACGACATCGTTATCATAGAGATTCTGTACAATGCGCTTTTGAATTATTCCCGACTCATCCGAGTCGCTAACCAGCCTAACGATAAATTGCGCAGGATCAATTGCCTCATTAATTATCTTTTTAACATCTGCCCAGTGTTGCTCGGTGTACCCGTCCATCGCGGATATCGGCATCACCAAGCCGCATACGGGGAGGGTGGTTTCGGTGCTTCCTTTAGCGCTATCGGCCATGACTTACGCCCACTCCGAGTCAAAGATTTGTTAGCAGGCCAATCAGCCAAAGAAAATTAAGCACACCGGACGCAAATGAAAAGGGACCGGAGGTCATGAATTAGTAGCGAATTAGGCCAAGATCCTCTAAGCGGATCGCCATCGCCGTCCTACTGACCCTGAACTGAGAATTGAGCGGCGCAAAGAATCTGCCATTGAACTGGCCAGTTGCTGCAACCAACATGGCGATTGCGCGGATGCTTTTATACCGCTCACGCACGAGATCCGCACCAACCCCGCACAAGGCATATGCCATTTCTTCTGAGAGCTCAATAAACTCAACGCGGAAGCACTCAGAAAACTGCCTGCGAACAAGGCGCTCTGGCATTAAAAAGCTGGATGCAAAACGATCCGCCTCAATCTCCTTCCAACCTCTCGATTGACCAGCCTTCTCCAACGGCACATCCCTATGCAGCTCGATAACCCCGGGATGGCAAATCTCATGACCCAACTCATGCGCTAACGTAAACCTCTGCAGCGGAGGCTCAAACAGTTGCGAAATAGACACGATTCGAGATTGTGGATTTATGCAGCCAGCAACTTCGCGCTTGACACCATTAACGTACATCTCGCCAAGAGAGCTTACTGACTGGATCCGATACCCGCGCTCGGCCAAAGCAACACCAGGCTCCAGTACCACAGTCGCGTCGTCCGGCCTACTACCACCGTTCAACTTCTTGTAGCGATGCCACAGGCGAGCCTGCACTTCATGTGCAAGCTTATCGATCTCGGCAAATTTCGCGTTGACAAAACTCGTAGAACCGGAAGCGTTGCCCATCATTGTGCGCCCTCAGGGCTGTTTGCTCACCCGCACTTCGAATACCCACAATTCAAACAAGTCTGGCACCCGTCCATCAGCACCAGCGCCTGGGTATTGCACTTGGCGCACATCGTGGCGCCGGGCGGGAAGCCGGAGGCGGTGGGCTCGGCGTTGCCGCTGGAAGGGGTCGCGGCTGAAGCCGCTCCTACAGGGGTGCTGGCCTGCTCGTAGGCGGCGCGCTTCTCGGCGATCAGCCGCTTGGTGGCCTCGTCCATCTCCGGGTCGACGATCAGGCCGATGTGCTTCATGTGCTGCTCGATCACCGCGCCGATCTCGGCCACGATGGACGGCATGTAGACGCCGCCGGCCTTGAAGTAGCCGCCGCGCGGGTCGAACACGGCCTTCATCTCCTCGGCCAGGAAGGTGACGTCGCCGCCCTTGCGGAACACGGCGGAGATGATGCGGGTGAGCGCCACGATCCACTGGAAGTGGTCCATGTTCTTCGAGTTGATGAAGATCTCGAAGGGGCGGCGCTGCTCGTGCGCGGTGCCGGCGTTGAGCACGATGTCGTTGATGGTGACGTAGAGCGCGTGCTCGAACAGCGGCGACTTGATCTTGTAGGTTTCGCCGACGAGCTGCTCGGGGCGCTCGACGCTTTCGTGCATCTGGATGACTTCCGCCTTGGGCGCCTCTTTCTTCTCGGGCACGGCGGGAGTGGAGGCAGCGGCCGGCGCGGCCTTGTCTTCGGGCTTGACGACGGCGTAGCCCTTGATTTTCTTTTCGATCTTGATCGCCATGGTGTGTGCTTCTTGTCTGGATGGTTGGCGGATAAGTCGGCGCGCGGCGCTGGGAGATACCTGGTGTCCGGCCCCCTGAAGACGCTGGATTCCGGCCTTCGCCGGAATGACGATCAGGAGGCGGCGGGATGGATGGGCGAGGCCCAGCCTTCTCTCCCGTGGAGAAAAGACAGCCGGCCCGGCGGACCGGGCCGGCTGCGTTCACGACTTACTTCTTGCGGGCGGCCTTCTTGGCGGCGGGCTTCTTGGCCTTCGCCACCTTGACGCTCGCCTTCTTGCTGGCAGTGGACCTCTTGGCTGCCTTGGGGGCGGCCTTTTTCACGGCGGCCTTCTTGGCCGTCTTCTTGGGAGCGGCTTTCTTCACCGCTTTCTTGCTGCTGACCTTCTTTGCAGCCTTCTTCGGTGCCGCCTTCTTGGCGACCTTCTTGGCAGCCTTCTTCGGGGCGGCCTTCTTCACCGCCTTCTTGGCGACTTTCTTGGCGACTTTCTTGGCAGCGGCCTTCTTCGGCGCAGCCTTCTTCACTGCCTTCTTGGCCGTCTTCTTGGCGGCCGCCTTCTTCGGGGCCGCCTTCTTGGCCGCGGCCTTCTTCACCGCCTTCTTGGCGGTTTTCTTGGCAGCGGCCTTCTTCGGCGCAGCCTTCTTGGCGGCCGCCTTCTTCGGAGCCGCCTTCTTGGCCGCGGCCTTCTTGGCAGGCTTCTTCTTGCCCGGAGCCTTCTTCGGCGCCGCAGTCACCACCGGCGCGGCGGCTTCGGCTGCGGGAGCCGCGTCGGCGGCCGGTACGTCTTTCACTTCGGTATCGATGGACATGCTGGGGTTCCCCTCCGACTGTTATTGGTGCTTGCCGTGCGTCCGTGGCGGAAGTCGCCACGGACAAGACTACAACCGGTGCGCCGAGCCTGGTCCGAGCACTCAGAACTTGCCGTAATAGCCTTCCTTCAAGGCATCGAAGAGGTTTGCCGCGGTGTGCATTTCACCGTCGTACTCCACCTGCTCATTGCCTTTCAGTTCGACAACGCTACCGTCTTCCAATTCGAAGCGGTAGAGGGTGTTCTCAAGGTCGGCTTCCTTCACCAGCACGCCCTGGAAAGCGGCCGGGTTGAAGCGGAACGTGGTGCAGCCCTTGAGGCCCTGTTTGTACGCGTAGAAGTAGATGTCCTTGAAGTCTTCGTACGGATAGTCGGTGGGGACGTTGGCGGTCTTGGAAATGGACGAGTCGATCCATTTCTGCGAGGCGGCCTGGATGTCCACGTGCTCCTTCGGGCTGATGTCGTCGGCGGCCACGAAGTAGTCCGGCAGCTTGGCGTCCGGTTCGTTGGCGTAAGGCATGGCCTTGCCGTTGATCAGCTCGCGGTAGGCGAGCAGCTCGTAGCTGAACACCTCCACCTTTTCCTTGGACTTCTTGCCCTCACGGATCACGTTGCGCGAGTAGTGGTGGGCAAAGCTGGGCTCGATGCCGTTGGAGGCATTGTTGGCCAGCGACAGCGAGATCGTGCCGGTGGGCGCGATCGAGGAGTGGTGGGTGAAGCGGGCACCGACCTCGGCCAGCTCCTTCACCAGGTTGGGGGCCACGCTGGCCACCCGCTGCATGTAGCGGCTGTATTTGGCGTGCAGCACGCGGCCGGGGATGGTGTCGCCGACCTTGTAGCCGTCGGCCACCATCTCCGGACGCTTGCGCAGCATGTCGCCGGTGACGGTGAACTCGCGGGCCAGGATCGGGGCCGGGCCCTTTTCCTTCGCCAGCTCCAGCGCCACTTCCCAGCCGGCCACGGCCATTTCGCGCGAGACGTCCTCGGTGAAGCTGACCGCGTCGTCCGAGCCGTAGCGCATCTTGAGCATGGTGAGGGTGCTCCCCAGGCCCAGGAAGCCCATGCCGTGGCGGCGCTTGCCCATGATCTCGTCGCGCTGCTGCTGCAGCGGCAGGCCGTTGATCTCCACCACGTTGTCGAGCATGCGGGTGAACACCTTCACCACTTCGCGGTACTCGTCCCAGTCGAAGCGGGCCTTGGGGCCGAACGGGTCGCGCACGAAGGTGGTGAGGTTGACCGAGCCGAGCAGGCACGAGCCGTACGGCGGCAGCGGCTGCTCGCCGCAGGGGTTGGTGGCGCGGATGTGCTCGCACCACCAGTTGTTGTTCATCTCGTTGACCTTGTCGATCAGGATGAACCCGGGCTCCGCGTAGTCGTACGTGGAGACCATGATCATGTCCCACAGGTGGCGGGCACGGATGGAGCCGTAGATCTTGCAGGCGACCAGGCCGTCCTCGCGCTCCACGTAGTTGTCGTGGGTCGGCCACTCGCGCCAGACGACCTTGGTCGGGTCGTCCAGGTCGAGGTCGCCCTGCTCCTTGACGTGGATCGGGAACACCAGCGGCCAGTCTTCGTCGTGCTCGACCGCTTCCATGAAGCCGCCGGTGACCAGCAGCGACAGGTTGAACTGGCGCAGGCGGCCATCCTCGCGCTTGGCGCGGATGAACTCCTTCACGTCCGGATGGCTGACGTCGAACGTGCCCATCTGCGCGCCGCGACGGCCACCGGCCGAGGACACGGTGAAGCACATCTTGTCGTAGATATCCATGAAGGACAGCGGACCGGACGTGTAGGCGCCGGCGCCGGACACGTACGCGCCGCGCGGACGCAGCGTGGAGAACTCGTAGCCGATGCCGCAGCCGGCCTTCAGCGTGAGCCCGGCCTCGTGCACCTTCTCCAGGATGTCGTCCATGGAGTCGCGGATGGTGCCCGAGACGGTGCAGTTGATGGTGCTGGTGGCGGGCTTGTGCTCCAGCGCACCGGCGTTGGAGGTGATGCGGCCGGCCGGGATCGCGCCACGGCGCAGCGCCCAGACGAAACGCTCGTACCAGTGCTCGCGCAGTTCCGGCGTGGCTTCCACCTCGGCCAGGGCGCGCGCGACGCGGCGGTAGGTGCCGTCCATGCTGTCGTCGACCGGTTCGCCGGCCTTGTTCTTCAAACGGTACTTCTTGTCCCAGATGTCGAAGGACGCCGGCTGCAGAGGAATCTGCACGGCATCGCGACCCACTGCTGGCGCGCGAGCGGTACTCATCGGTTTACTGACCTCCGGATGCCGCCTCACGACGGCATGTAGTTGCTTGTCGACTCGACCGTTCGCAACGACTCGCCGGTGCTGCATCGGGCCCGCCACGGGGCCATGGGCAGATCGCCTGGCGGCATCGCTCGTTGCAACGGCCGCCCCCTCGAGAGACAACCATTACCACACCAGCTTTGGGGTAGAACCCCAGGACGCGCACACAAGATGTTGTGGTTGCGAACGGATGGAGACCGTACCGCCGGGCCGGCGCGAAGTAAAGAATTTTTTGCGCTTTTTGACGCCTCGGCGACAGCGCGGTAGAGCATGTCGCGGCAGGCATCGGCGGCGAAGCCGCGACGTGGCGCGGCCCGGCCGGAAATCACCTGCGCCGTCCACGCATGCGACGCGCCGGAACCCTCGCCGTCGCCGACAGTCGAATCCCGGTTCGCGATGCGCGATGCGCGTCGCCGCCCCTCGAACCACTTCACGAAGGAGGAATGCATGAAGCTCCCGAATCGTCGCCTCGGGCGCGGGCTGGTCCTGTGCTGCGCCCTGCTGCTGGGTGCGCTGCCGCTTGCCAGCCGCGCCACCCTGCCCCCCGCGGTCGACGGCCAGCCGCTGCCGTCGCTGGCGCCGATGCTGAAGAAGGTGACGCCGGCGGTGGTGAACATCTCCACCAAGACCCGCGTGCAGGTCAGCGACCCGTATTTCAGCGACCCGCTGTTCCGCCAGTTCTTCGGCCTGCCCGACGTGCCGCGCGAGCGCACCGAGCAGAGCCTGGGCTCGGGCGTGATCGTGGATGCCGACAAGGGCTACATCCTGACCAACAACCATGTGGTCGGCGGCGCGGACGACATCACCGTGACGCTGCAGGACGGGCGCAACTTCAAGGGCACGCTGATCGGCACCGATCCGGACACCGACATCGCGGTGGTGCAGATCCACGCCAGCGGCCTCGAGGCGCTGCCGATGGCGGACTCCTCGAAGCTGCAGGTGGGCGACTTCGTGGTGGCGGTGGGCGACCCGTTCGGGCTGGGCCAGACGGTGACCTCGGGCATCGTCTCGGCGCTGGGCCGCTCGGGCCTGGGCGGCACCAACTACCAGAACTTCATCCAGACCGACGCCTCGATCAACCCGGGCAATTCCGGCGGCGCGCTGGTGAACCTGCGTGGCGAGCTGGTGGGCATCAACTCGATGATCTTCTCGCCGTCCGGCGCCAGCGCGGGCATCGGCTTCGCCATCCCGACCAACCTCTCCGGCGACGTGATGAAGCAGCTGATCGCGCACGGCCGGGTGCAGCGCGGCACGCTGGGCCTGGAGACGCAGGACATCACCCCGCGCATCGCCCGCCTGCTCGGCGTGTCCGGCACCGAGGGCGCGGTGGTGACGCGCGTGGCCGATGGGTCCACCGCCGATGCGGCCGGCATCCAGCCCGGCGACGTGATCACCGCGCTCAACGGCAAGCCGCTGCACGACAGCAACGAGCTGCGCAACAGCGAGGGCCTGCTGCCGCTGGGCAGCCGGGTGACGCTGGAACTGATGCGCAACGGCAAGGAGCGCGAGGTGGGCGCCACGCTGGCCGCGGAAAAACTGGCGACCCTGGCCGGTGCGCGGCTGGACCCGCGGCTGGCGGGCGTGGATTTCAGCGATCTCGGCCAGGGCGATCGTTCGCAGGGGCTGGCCGGCGTGCGCGTGACCGAGGTGCGGCCCGGCAGTCTCGCCGCGCGCAGCGGCCTGCAGAAGGGCGACCTGGTGATCGGCGTGGGCAACCGTCGCATCACCAGCGTGCGCGGCCTGCAGGGGCTGGCCGGCGTGCATCCGCGCCAGCTCGCGCTGGCGGTGGCCGACGACGATGGCATGCATTACGTGGTGATCGAGTAGGCGCAAGGGGCCGTGCGACCGGTTCGCGCGGCCCCGGCCCTGACGACCGGCGCACAAACGCACAGTGAAGCGGCGCACAGCCGCGGCGCTTCCTTAACGCCAGCCCTCGTGTGTGCTTGATGTTTACGGGGTGGACCGATGAAATAGCCCCCTCGCTGCCATGCGATGGACCGCAAGGCGCCGCGTCGTGTCACGACGCCATCCCAAAGCACGTCCTCGAGGTAGTCCGCCGTCATGTCCTTCCGTCCCGTCCGCCTGCTGCCGGTCGCCCTCGTCGGCCTCTGCCTTGCCACCTCCGTCGTCGCCAGGACGAAGCACACCTCCAGCCACCACGGCGCGGCACACGCGGGCGGCCCGGCGCTGATCTGGCGCGGCGACGTCACCGTGGCCCACGGCGTGGTGGACGACATGGCCAAGGCCTGGCAGCGCGCCGGCCGCGGCAGCGTGACGGTGCAGCCGTTCAATACCGCTTCGGGCCTGGACGCGGTGCGCCTGGGCTCGGCCGACATCGCCGGTGCCGCGCGCGGCGCCAGCATGGATCCGAACGAGGCCGGCCTGACCTTCACGCCGGTGGCGTGGGACGCCCTGGTGATGGTGACCCACCCGTCCAACCCGGTGAGCAGCCTCACGCTCAAGCAGCTGCACGACATCTACTACGGCAAGATCACCAACTGGTCGCAGGTCGGCGGCCGCAACGAGCCGATCGACGTGAACGCGGTGGCCAGCCCGGCCGACGGCGTGGAATACAGCCTGCGCACCCTGCTGTTCGGCCGCGGCAACCAGCCGGTGGCCGCGCCGCGCCAGTACCTCAACACCACGTCGCTGCAGCAGGGCATCGCGCTGGACACCAAGGGCCTGGGCGCGACCACGCTGTCCAACGTGGTCGGTAACCCGAAACTGAAGATGCTGCGCATCGACGGCGTCGCGCCGACCCGCGCCAACGTCGCCAACGGCAGCTATCCGCTGTACACCCCGCTCTACCTGATCACCCGTTCGTCCGGCCCGAAGGCCGCGCAGGCGCAGGCCTTCGTCGACTTCGCCAACTCCCCCACCGGTGCCGAGGTGATCCGTCGCCACGACCTGGTGCCGTACCAGGATGGCGCCATGCTCGCCTCGATGGACGCCTCGCGCCGCGGCAAGATCCTCGCCGAGGTGGGCGCGCGCGCAGTGGCCCAGCCGACCGCCACGCCGATCGCCGCACCGGGCGCGACCTACGCCGCCGGCGCCGCCCGCGCGCCGACCTCCGAGCGCACCCTGGCCGCACGCCAGGCGCTGGAAGAGCGCCGCGCCCACGACGCCCAGGAGAAGGCCGACGAAGCCGGTCGCGCCAGCCTCGCCGGGGTGGATGGCCAGGCGACCACGGTGGAGTCCTCGTCCGACCAGCGCTTCGCCAGGGTCGACGCGAGCGCTTCGCAGCCGCAGCTGAAGGGCAAGTCGTACAAGGTGGGGCGTGGCGACACGCTCTCCTCGATCGCCCACAAGCACTCGGTGACGGTGGCCGACCTGCGCCGCTGGAACCATCTGCGCAGCGACAGCGTGAAGCCGGGCCAGGTGCTGGTGGTCAGCCCGCGCTGAGCGTGCCGGGCGTGACGATCCGCGCACTGACGCTGGATCTGGACGACACCCTGTGGCCGGTGTGGCCGGCGCTGGAACGCGCCGACCAGGACGTGCACGCGTGGCTGCGCACGCATCATCCGGCCGTGGCCGAGGCCTGGCCGATTCCGGCGATGCGCGAGCTGCGCGCCCGCATCGCCGCCGAGCGCACCGACCTGGCGCACGACTTCACCACCCAGCGTCACCTCACCATGCGCTACGCGTTCGCCGCCTGCGGCATCGACGAGGCCCCGGTGGATGCGCTGTGGGAGGTGTACTTCGCCGCGCGCAACGCGGTGGAGCTTTATGAGGACAGCCTGCCCGCGCTGCGCCGCATCGCCGGCCGCTGGCCGGTGGCCGCGCTCACCAACGGCAATGCCGACCTGGAGCGCGTGGGCATCGCCGCGCATTTCCGGCATCACGTGAGCGCGCGGGAGATCGGCGCACCCAAGCCGGATCCGGCGATCTTCCGCGCTGCGCTGGAGCGACTGGGTGCGGCCCCGCACGAAGTGCTGCACGTCGGCGACGACCCGGCGCTGGACGTGGCCGGCGCCCGTGCCGTCGGTCTGCGCGTGGCGTGGATCAACCGCCGTGGCGAACCCTGGCCGGCCGAACTCGGCGATCCGCCCGAGCTGGACCTGCCGGACATGACCGCGCTGGCCGACTGGCTGGACGCCCACGCGTAGCCAGCACGGGTACGAAGCGCGCATCATGTCGCGTTGTCCCGCACGTGCCGGCATCGCCGGCGCGCTCCCCGATCCGCCGGGACACCGTTTCCGTCAGCGCGCCCTCGCGGCGCGACGCCAAGGAGCCACCATGTCCGTCCTGATCGAACGCAAGCGCAGCGACCGCCGCAGCCTCCCCATCGAAACCGTCACGCCCGCCACCCTGGCCGCCGCGCGCAAGCGTCTGAGCGCCGCGCAGAAACGCTGGCTGGACGAATGGACGTTCGAGGCCACCCCCGGCGCGCAGGCGCTGCTGGCCGATGCCGGCGGCAAGCTGGCGCGGGTGCTGGTGGGCGTGGACCCGGCCGATCCGCTCGGCGCACTGGCCGGCCTGCCGATGTCGCTGCCGCCCGGCCATTACCACCTCGCCGACGAGGGTGTGACGCTGGATGCGCGGCAGGCCGCACTCGGCTGGGCATTGGGCGCCTACCAGTTCACCCGCTACCGCAAGCCGCGCCGCGCGCCGGCGACGCTGGCCGTGCCGGCCGGGGATCTCAAGGCGCTGACGCCGCTGGTGGAAGCCACCGCGCTGGTGCGCGACCTGGTCAACACGCCGACCGAGGACATGGGACCCGAGCAGCTCGGTGACGCCGTGCACAAGCTCGGCAAGGCGCACAAGGCCAAGGTGCGCGACTGGGTGGGCAACGAACTGCTCAAGCACAATTTCCCCACCATCCACGCGGTGGGCCGCGCCAGCCATCGCGAGCCGCGGCTGATCGAGCTGAGCTGGGGCAAGCAGAGCCATCCGAAACTGGTGATCGTCGGCAAGGGCGTGTGCTTCGACACCGGCGGCCTGAACCTCAAGGGCGGCGACGGCATGCGCTGGATGAAGAAGGACATGGGTGGCGCCGCGCACGCCATCGCGCTGGCCAGCCTGGTGATGGACGCGAAGCTGCCGGTGCGGCTGACCCTGCTGGTGCCGGCGGTGGAGAACGCGGTCAGCGGCAACGCGATGCGTCCGGGCGAAGTGATCACCACCCGCGCCGGCATCACCGTGGAGGTGGACAACACCGACGCCGAGGGCCGGCTGATCCTGTGCGACGCGCTGGCCTATGCCAGCGAGCAGAAGCCGGACCTGATCGTCGACTTCGCCACGCTCACCGGCGCCGCCCGCGTGGCGCTGGGCCCGGACCTGCCGGCACTGTTCGCCAACCGCGACGAGCTGGCCGAGGCAGTACTCGCCGCCGGCAAGCGCACCGCCGATCCGCTGTGGCAACTGCCGCTGTGGCGGCCGTACCGCAAGATGCTCGACTCCTACCTGGCCGACATGGCCAACTCCGGCGCCTCGCGGCATGCCGGGGCGATCACCGCCGCGCTGTACCTGGAGCGTTTCGTGCCCGAATCGCAGGCGTGGATGCACCTGGACACCTACGCCTGGAACGACGGCGACCGCCCGGGCCGCCCGCGCGGTGGCGAGGCGATGGGCCTGCGCGCGTTCTTCGATTTCCTCGCCGCGCGCTACACGGGCTGAGTGTCGCGCCCGCAATCCTCGCGGGCGCGAGCCATGACTTCTGGCGCACTCGCCGCCCCCATGGGGGCGGCATGCTCGGGGTTTGTTCGTCGCTTGCCGGAGATGCACCGATGACCCTTCGCCCTGCCCTGCTGCCGCTTTGCGCCGCGCTGACTCTCGTGCTCGCCCCGCATGCCTACGCGGCGGATGCCCCGGCCAAGCAGCCGCCACTGACCGCGCTGACGCTCAGCTCGGGCGGCCCGATGCCGGTGGAGCAGACGCGGGTGCATTTCGACCATGCCGAGCTGCATTTCACGCTGGACATCCCGCACAAGCGGCTGGCCGGCGATGCGCGACTCACCTTCACCGCACTCGCGCCCACCGATGCGGTCGTGCTGGACCTGGACCGCGAACTGCCGATCTCGCAGGTCACCGTGGACGGCAAGCCGATGCCGGCCAGCAGCTGGAGCAATCCCGAGGGACGCCTCAAGGTCACCCTGCCCCACGCGCTGGCCAAGGGCGACCAGGTCACCGTGGGCGTGCGCTATGCCGGTGCACCGCACGTGGCGAAGAACGCGCCGTGGGACGGTGGCTTCGTCTGGGCCACCACACCCGGCGGCAAGCCCTGGGTCGCCAGCGCGGTGGAGGGTGAGGGCTGCGACCTGTTCTGGCCGTGCATCGACCAGCCCACCGGCGAACCCGACCTGGTCGACACCTGGGTCACCGTGCCGAAGGACCTCGCCGCGCCCGGCAATGGCGTGCTGGTCGGCATCGAGAACCATGGCGCCACGCGCACCTGGCACTGGCGTGCGAAGCACCCGGATACCTACGCGATCACGATCAACGTGGGGCCGTTCAAGGAGCTCAAGGGCAACTACGCCAGCCGCTACGGCAACACCATCCCGATGCAGTTCTGGTACCTGCCCGAGCACGAGGCACAGGCGAAGGAGCTGTTTGCCGGCTTCAAGCCGATGCTGGACTTCTTCGAGCAGGAGATCGGCCCCTACCCGTTCGGCGACGAGAAGATGGGCGTGGTGGAAACCCCGCACAAGGGCATGGAGCACCAGACCATCAACGCCTACGGCAACCACTACGTGAAGGACGGCTTCGGTTTCGACCGCCTGCTGCAGCACGAATTCGCGCACGAGTGGTTCGGCAACCAGGTCACCAACTCGAACTGGGACGACATGTGGCTGCACGAGGGCTTCGGCACCTACATGCAGCCGCTCTACAGCCAGTACCTGTACGGCGACATGGATTACTTCGACTGGCTGCACCAGCTGCGGATGATGGTGCGCGACCAGAAGCCGATCGTCTCCGGCGAGCGGCGCACGGAGGACGACGTCTACAACCCCAAGACCGGCCCGGGCCAGGACATCTACAACAAGGGCGCGCTGCTGCTGCACACGCTGCGCCAGCTGATCGGCGACGACGCGTTCTTCACCTCCATCCGCGAGCTGGTCTACGGCCGCCCCGACCCGAAGCCCGGCAACTTCCAGCCGCGCTACGCGACCACGAAGGACTACATCGACATCGTGGACCGGGTCACCGGCAAGGACTATGGCTGGTTCTTCAAGGTGTACCTGTACGACGCCGCGCTGCCGAAGCTCATCGAGGAACGCCACGGCGACACCCTCGCGTTCCACTGGCAGACCGAGCACGGCGAACCGTTCCCGATGCCGCTGGACGTGCAGGTCGGCCACACGGTGCAGACGCTGCCGATGACCGATGGCCATGGCGAGGTGCACGCTGCGCCGGGCACGCTGGTGATCGCCGACCCGCACTCGAAGGTGCTGCGCGAGATGCCGCACGTGCAGGCGTTCCAGCAGTGGCTGGAGCAGCAGAAGCAGGCCCGGGCAAAGGCTGACGCCAAATCCTGACGCCCCCGTAGGAGCCCGCTCGCGGGCGATGCTCTTGCTCCTGATCCACATCGAAGCAGAAAAGCATCGCCCGCGAGCGGGCTCCTACCGGGCCCATGAAAAAGCCGGCGCGCAGGCGCCGGCTTTTTTATCCCTCGAGGCGGAGCGCCTCAGGGCTTGGTCCGCGTCTCCGCTGTTGCCGCGGCCGGGGTCGGCGCGGCCGCCACCGTGCGCTCGGAGAACTTGCCGCCGTAGGGCAGCACCTCGGCGGCCAGCTTCGGATTGGACTGGATCAGGCCGATCGCGTCGAACAGGATGTGTGCGGTCTCGTCCAGCTCCACGTCCTTGGCCTCCTTGGCCTCCTTCTCGGCCTTGAGCTCGGACTTCAGGCTGCGCTCGTTGGCGTTGAGGCCGTCGTCCAGCGTGCTGTCCGGGTTGGACGGCACCGCGTCACCGTCGATCGCCTTGCGCCGGGCCAGGAAGTCGGCCTGGATCTTGTCCAGCTCCTTACGCTCGGCGAGGCGCTTGTCGTAGTTGAGCGAGATGGTGGTCTTGTCGCGCATCTTCTTGTACTGCGCGAGCTGGTCGAGCATCAGCTTCCACGCCGGCGACTTGGCCACGCGCGCGTCGTGCATCTGCGTGAGCTGCGGCAGGTAGGCCTTCAGGTCCGCCACCGGCTTGTAGTCGGCCGGCGGAATCTGCGTCCACGGCAGCGCGTTGTCGTAGGTGGACTCGCCGAAATCCTTCTCGTCGCCGTTCTTCGGGTACTGGATGTCCGGCGTCACGCCCTTGAGCTGGGTGGAGCCGCCGTTGATGCGGAAGAACTCGGCGATGGTCATCTTCAGCTCGCCCATCTGCGGCTTCTCGCCGGCGGTCTGGGCGAAGCGGTCGAGGTCGACCAGGTTCTGCACGGTGCCCTTGCCGAAGGTCGGCTCGCCGATCACCAGGCCGCGACCGTAGTCCTGGATCGCCGCGGAGAAGATCTCCGAGGCCGAGGCGGTGCCGCGGTTGACCAGCACGGCCATCGGACCGCTCCAGGCCAGACCCGGCTGGTCGTCGCCCTCGACTTCGACATCACCGTCGGCCTTGCGCACCTGCACCACCGGGCCCTTGTCGATGAACAGGCCGGTGAGCTCGTTGGCCTCGTCCAGCGAACCGCCGCCGTTGTTGCGCAGGTCCACGATCACGCCCTGCACGCCATCGGCCTTGAGCTTGGTGAGCAGCTTGGCGACGTCGCGGGTGGCGCTCTTGTAGTTCGGATCGCCCTTGGCGCGGGCGGCGAAGTCGGCATAGAAGGTGGGCAGCTCGATCACGCCGATCTTGCGGGTGACGTCGCCGTCCTTCACGTCGATGACCTTGGACTTGGCCGCCTGCTCCTCGACCACGACCTTCTTGCGCACCAGCGTCACCAGCTCGTGCTTGCCGTCGGGACCGGCGTCGGCGGGCAGGATCTCCAGCCGCACGGTGGTGTCCTTCTTGCCACGGATCTTGGCGACCACGTCATCCAGGCGCCAGCCGATCACGTCGACCATCGGGCCGTTGTCCTGGCCGATCGCCACGATGCGGTCGCCCACGTGCAGCTTGCCGGACTTGGCCGCCGGGCCACCGGGCACCACCTCGCGGATCTGGGTGTACTCGTCGCGCGCCTGCAGCACCGCACCGATGCCCTCCAGCGAGAGCTTCATCGAAATGTCGAAGTTCTCCGCCAGGCGCGGGCCGAGGTAGTCGGTGTGTGGGTCGGTGGTTTCCGCGTAGGCGGTCATGAAGCTCTGGAACGCGTCCTCGCCATCGAGCTGCTTGATGCGGTCCAGCAGCGTGTTGTAGCGCTTGGTGAGCGTCTTGCGAATCTCGGCCTCGTCCTTGCCGGCGAGCTTCAGGCGCAGCCAGTCGTTCTTCACCCGCTCGCGCCAGAGGTTGTCCAGCTCGGCCTGGTTCTTCGGCCAGTCGGCCTTCTCGCGGTCGACGACGTAGCTTTCGTCCTTGGTGAAATCGAAGCCCTTGGACAGCAGTCCCAGCGCGTAGTGCATGCGCTCCTTGGCGCGCTGCACGTAGAGGTTGAAGATCGAGAACGGGCCGGTGAGATCCTTGTTCCAGATCGCATCGTCCAGCCGGGTCTTCAGCGGCGCGAACTTCGCCAGGTCCTCCTGGGTGAAGAACACCTTTTCGCCGTCGAGCTGGTCGAGGTACTTCTTGTAGATGCGCGCCGACATCGCGTCGTCGAGCGGCTGCGCGTCGTAGTGGAAGCGGGTGAGGAAGCGCGCGGAGAGCTGGGCGGCGTCCGCCTCGGTGGCGGTCGGCTCCAGCGGCAGGGTGGCGTACTTCGGCGCCGGGGCCGTGGAGGCGGCGCCGGCGGGCGCCGCACTGTCCTGGGCATGCACGCCCGGGACGCTGCCGGCGAAGGTGAAGGCGATCAGCAGGGCAAGCGCGGGGCGGAGGGTCATGCAGGTCCCTTTAGGCAAGTTCGGTGACGCCCGCGGCATGTGCCTGCAGGTCGGCGTGGTAGGAGGAACGCACCAGCGGGCCGGATGCGACGTGGTGGAAACCCATCGCCTCGCCTTCCCGACGCAGCGCGTCGAATTCGTCCGGCGTCCAGTAGCGCACCACCGGGTGATGATGAGGCGTCGGCTGCAGGTACTGGCCGATGGTGATCATTTCCACGTCATGGGCGCGTAGATCCCGCAGGGTCTCGATCACCTGCTCGTACGTCTCGCCGAGGCCCAGCATGATGCCGGACTTGGTCGGCACGTCCGGGTGCTGCGCCTTGAAGCGCTTGAGCAGGTCCAGCGACCACTGGTAGTCGGCGCCCGGACGCACTTCGCGGTACAGGTGCGGGACGGTTTCCAGGTTGTGGTTGAACACGTCCGGCGGGAAATCCTTCATCACCTCCAGCGCCCGCTCCATGCGGCCCTTGCCGCGGAAGTCGGGGGTGAGGATCTCGATCTTGATCCCGGGGGCGGCATGGCGCACCGCACGGATGCAGCTGGCGAAGTGCTCGGCACCGCCGTCACGCAGGTCGTCGCGGTCGACCGAGGTGATCACCACGTACTTCAGACGCATGTCGGCGATGGTCTCGGCCAGGCGCGCCGGCTCCAGCGGATCGGGCGGCGCCGGGCGGCCGTGGGCCACGTCGCAGAACGAGCAGCGCCGGGTGCACACCTCGCCGAGGATCATGAAGGTGGCGGTGCCCTTGGAGAAGCACTCGTGGATGTTCGGGCAGGAGGCCTCCTCGCACACCGTCACCAGGGCGTTCTGGCGCAGGCGCGACTTCAGCTCCTGCACCGCATTGCCCTGCGGCAGGCGCACGCGGATCCAGCCCGGCTTGCGCAGGGTCGGCGTCTCGGTGTCGAAGCCGGCGCGGTTGCGCGCGATCTTGTCGTTGCCGAGCTGCTTTTCGACCACCGGCGCAGACACCGTCTGGATCGGAATGGTCTTGGTGGGAGTGGCGGAGGATTCGCTCATGTGCTCGGGCCTAGACCGCGGCGCGCGCGGGGAGTTCGGGGAGTTGGGGGGCGGCCGGCTCGGCGTCGAAGCCGAATTGGCGACAGAACTCGCCGATCAGCACGTCTTCGACGTCCGCCAGGCGCGACGGACCGCCCAAGTCTAGCACCTGCGTCACCGCCAAACCCTTGTAGCCGCAAGGATTGATGCGCTGGTAGGGCTCCAGGTCCATGTCCACGTTGAAGGCCAGCCCGTGGAAACTGCAGCCGCGCCGCACGCGCAGGCCCAGCGCGGCCACCTTGGCCCCGGCCACGTAGACGCCGGGGGCGCCCTCCAGCCGCTCGGCGCCGATGTTCCAGTGCGCCAGCGTATCGATGATGGACTGCTCGATCCGGTGCACCAGCTCGCGCACGCCCACGCCCACCCGGCGCAGGTCGATCAGCGGGTAGCCGACGATCTGGCCCGGGCCGTGGTAGGTCACCTGGCCGCCCCGGTCCACCTGCACCACCGGGATATGGCCCGGCGCCAGCACGTGCTCGGCCTTGCCGGCCTGGCCCTGGGTGAATACCGGGTCGTGCTCGAGCAGCCACAGCTCGTCGGGTGTGTCGGCGGTGCGGCGGTCGGTGAACTCGCTCATCGCCTTCCAGGTCGCCTCGTAGGGCTGACGGCCGAGACGGCGGATCTTCAGGGGCAGGGACATGGGGTGGAACCTGGGTGGACCGGGGGAAATGTGGGTGAGATCAGGGGGCGGCCGGGTCGATTCAAGGGTGGCGGGCGCCAAAACAAACGGGGAACGCGCGCGGCGCGTTCCCCGTCGTGAAAACCCGGCAGCGGGCGCTCACAGGGTGTAGCGGATGTCCGGATCGGCCCGCAGCACGGTGTGGGCCGAGTCGTACTGTTCCCGCGTCTGGGCGCGAAAACTGACCGTCACCGAGACGTAGTTGCCGCCGGCCGAGTGCTTGTAGCGCACCGTCTCGTGCAGCACGTGCAGGCCGGCGCCCTCGAGCAGCCGCGGCACGTGCACCGGCAGGTCGGCGCCAGCGTTGCCCATGGCGGTGATCTCGAACTCGCCGGGGAACTGGAAGCCCTTGCCGTCCTTCTTCGCCTGGGTGAAATCGATCTCTTGCATCACTTCGCGTCCGCGTCGGCCTTCTTGCCGCTGCCATGGAACCACAGCAGGATCGAATCCCAAAGCCGCGAGAAGAACCCGCCCTGCGGCGCATCGGCCAGAGCCACCAGCGGCACGCTCTGCACCGGCTGGCCGTCGAGCGTGATGCGCAGCGTGCCGACCTGCTGGCCCTTCTTGAACGGGGCGATCAGGGTGGCCGGGATGTCCATGGTGGCCTTGAGCTTGTCGTACTGGCCGCGCTTGACGGTGACCAGCACCGGATCGGTCACGCCCAGCGGCAACGTATCGGCCTGACCCTTCCACAGGCGTGGCGTGGCCAGCGGCTTGCCGGCCTCGTACAAGCGGTGGGTCTCGTAGAAGCTGAAGCCGTAGTTGAGCAGGGCCATGGCCGAGTCGGCGCGGGCCTTCTCGGTGCTGGCGCCCATCACGATGGCGATCATGCGCGAGTCCCCGCGCTTGGCCGAGGCGGCCAGGCAGTACCCGGCGGCGGCGGTGTGGCCGGTCTTGATGCCGTCCACGCTGGGGTCGCGCCACAACAGGGCGTTGCGATTGCCCTGCTTGATGCCGTTCCACTCGAACTGCTTGATCGCCGAAATGGCGTAGTCGTCGGGGAAATTGTGGATCAGCGCCCGCGACAGGATCGCCACGTCATGCGCGGTGGTGTAATGGTCCGCCACCGGATAGCCGGACGCATTGGAGTAGTGAGTGTTCACCATGCCCAGCTGCTTGGCATAGGCGTTCATCAGCCCCGCGAACGCTTCCTCCGAGCCGGCGGTGTGCTCGGCCAGCGCGATCGCCGAGTCGTTACCCGACTGGATGATCATCCCGTACAGCAGGTCCTTCAGCGGCACCTGGCTGCCCAGCTTCAGGAAGCTGGTGGAGCCGTCGGTGCCTGCACCACCGGCGCGCCAGGCGTGTTCGCTGATCGTCACCGGATCGGTCATGTGGATGCGGCCATTGGCCAGCTCGGCCGAGATCACGTAGTCGGTCATGATCTTGGTGATCGATGCCGGCTCGACGCGCTCGTCGGCATTCTTGCTGGCGAGGATCTGCCCGGTGGCGTAATCCATCAGCACCCAGGCCTTGCCGTCCACGTCCGGCGGCGGCGGAACCGGCACCTCGGGCGCGGCCGGGCGTGGCACCGGGGAGGGCGGCGGCGGGACCTGCTGGGCGATGGCGGAACCGGCCACGAGGGCGGCGGCCGCGAACGAAACCAGGGTACGGCGGAAAAAGCTCATCGTTGTGTTCAATCCCGTCTGGCTGGGGACGGCGGACATGGCGCCGTCGCATGAGAAATACCGTTCAGTCTACCGCGACCTGAGGATGCGGCAGACCCATGGCCTCGATCCGGCGCGCGATGACGTCGGCCTGTTCAGCATCTGGCAGAGGTCCGACGCGCACGCGGCGAATGGTTCGTCCGCCGCTCTGCGCCTGGATCACCTGCACGTCGCCGAGCTTCGCCGCGCGCAGCCGCTCGGCCAGGCGTTCGGCGTTCGACGCGTCTGAAAAAGCCCCTACCTGCAGGTAGATCGACGGCTTGCTGCCGAGCACAGGGACCGGCGCACCGGTCGCAGGTTCCCCATGTGCGGCGGGCTGGGCGGTCTTGACCTGGCCATTCACCACTGCGGCGGGCGGCGGCGTGCGCTCCGGATGGGCCGGATCGATAGCGCGCACCTCGACCAGCCCGGTGCCTTTCGGCCAGATGCCGATCTTCACCGCCGCCGCGTAGGAGAGGTCGATCAGGCGGTTGTCGTGGAACGGGCCGCGGTCGTTGATCCGCACGATCACGCTCTTGCCGTTGGCCAGGTTGGTGACCCGCGCGTAGCTCGGCAGCGGCAACGTCTTGTGCGCCGCCGAGAACTTGTACATGTCGTAGTTCTCGAGATTGGACGTCTTGTAGCCGTGGAACTTGTTGCCGTAGAACGAAGCGATACCGCGCTCGTCGTAACCCTTTGCGCTCGACAGCACGCGGTAGGTGTGGCCAAGCACGGTGTAGGGCGACCGGTTGCCATAGGTCGAACGCGGCTCCCAGTGCGGCACCGGTTCGGGCAGCTTGTCCACGTCCGGCGGCGGACCCGACGGCACGCTGTCCGCCTGTTCGCTGTAGCGGTCCGCCTGGCTACGGCTGATGTCGTCGCGGAAGCGATCGTCGCCGGTCGGCGCGCCCGTCGGAGCACCCGCCTCCTGCCCGGTTGCGGCCGTCCCCCGCGATCCATGGTGCGCCGCCGGCCGGGTGCGATGGCCCGCGCAGCCGGTCAGCAGCAGGACCGTGGCGACCGCCAGCAGTGCTCCGATCCGACTCACGGCTGGCGATCCGCCGCCTTCACACCGGCATCGATCGCCTGCGCCAGCTGATAGACGGCCATGGCGTAAAGCGGACTGCGGTTGTAGGTGGTGATCACGTAGAAGTTCTGGAAAGTGAACCAGTACTCCGGCCCGTTCGCGCCTTCCAGCGTCTGCAGGCCGGTCAGCTCGCCGGGGTTGGCCGGCTGCAGCGGCGCGTAGCCCCAGGCCTCCAGCTGCTCCAGCGACCAGTGCGGCCTGGTGTCGTCGGCCGTGATCGCTTTCGCCGCCGCATCGGGCTGCGCGCGCATGGCGACCGGGCCACCGCGAACCCAGCCATGCTGGGCAAAGTAGTTGGCGACGCTGGACACGATGTCCGGCAGCGAATCGACCAGATTGATGTGACCGTCGTCATCGGCATCCACCGCGAAGTCGCGGATGCTCGATGGCATGAACTGGCCCCAGCCCTGCGCGCCGGCGTACGAGCCCATCAGGGTGTCCAGCGGACCGGCCAGATGGTTGTCAGGCAGCTCCAGCAGCACCTTCAGCTGCTCGCGGAAGAACTTTGCCCGTGGCGGGTAGTACAGGCCCAGCGTGACCAGCGCATCGAGCACCTTGTACTTGCCGGTGAGCCGCCCGTAGTTGGTCTCCACGCCGAGGATCGCCACGATGTATTCCGGTGCGACGCCGTACTGCTGGCCCACCTGTTCGAGCAGGGCGCGGTGATCGCGGTAGAACGCCACGCCGTCGGCGATGCGCTGCGGCGTCAGGAAGATCGGCCGGTAGTCCCGCCACGGCTTGGCTTCGGCCGGCCGGCTGATCGCATCGAGGATGCTTTGCTGCTTGCTGGCGCCGTCGAGCAGGCGGTTCAGTGCGGCCGGATCCTTGCCGGTATCGCGAGCCACCTCGCGCACCAGCGCGGCCTGGCCTGGATGGGTCTCGGCGTGCAGCGGGATGAGTGCCGGGGCGACGAGCAGTCCCCACGCGATGACCAGGCGGAGGACACGGGTCGCGTTGCGGACAGTCATCAGGGCAAAGCTCGCATGGCAGGGGGGCGCGGAGAGCCTAGCACGCGTGTCGCGGCCAGCCCGGGAGGCTGCGGCGCATGCGTGCGGGCTGGTCACTGGTGCATCTTGCGGTTGGCGTGGATCGACATCAGCACGCCGAAACCGGTGAGCAGCGACACCGCGGAGGTACCGCCGTAGCTGACCAGCGGCATCGGCACGCCGACCACCGGCAGCATGCCGGCGACCATGCCGCCGTTGACCAGCACGTAGACGAAGAAGCTCATGCCGATCGCGCCGGCGAGCAGGCGCGAGTACGTGTCGCGAGCCTCCATCGCGATCCACAGGCAGCGGCCGATGATGAAGGCGTACAGCAGCAGGATGCCGATGACGCCGACCAGGCCGAACTCCTCGGAGAACACTGCGAAGATGAAATCGGTGGTGTGCTCGGGCAGGAAGTCCAGCCGCGACTGCGTACTGTGCAGCCAGCCCTTGCCGAAGATGCCGCCGGAGCCCACGGCGATCTGCGACTGGATGATGTGCCAGCCATTGCCAAGCGGGTCCGACTCCGGGTTCAGCAGGGTCATCACGCGATCGCGCTGGTACTGGTGCATGAAGTGCCAGCCCACCGGCACCATGGCGGCGGCGCCGGCCAGCAGCATGCCGATGCGCCACCACGCCATGCCGGAAAGAAACAGGGCGAATGCGCCAGCGGCCGCCACCAGCAGCGCGGTACCCAGGTCCGGCTGCTCGGCGATCAGGCCGGCAGGGAGGACGATCAGCAGGCCGACCACGGCAATGTCCTTCCAGCTTGGGGGCAGCTGGCGCGGATGCAGGTACCACGCCACCATCATCGGCATCGTGAGCTTCAGCAGCTCCGAGGGCTGGAACCGCATCACGCCCAGATCGAGCCAGCGGTACGCGCCACGTCCCTCGCCCAGCGCCGCCACCACCACCAACAGTGCAGTGCTGCCCGCGTACAGCCACGGTGTCCAGGTGCGCAGGGTCGATGGCGGTATGCGCGATACCAGCAGCAGCAGGACGCCGCCCAGCACGAAGCGGGCCGCCTGCCCGCCCACCAGCGACAGGCTGCGATCACCCGCGCTGTAGAGTGTCATCAGGCCCACGCAGGCGAGCGCGAACAGGCCGAGGGCCAGCGGCAGGTCGATCCGCGGCCGGGTCATCAGACGCCGGATGAAGCGGCGCATGCGCATGTAGTAGGGACGGATCATGGCGTGTCTCCGTCGGGGGGAGCGACCGGCAGGTCCTCCGCTGGCAGCGGCGGCACGTCGCCAAGCGAGGGGTCACTGTAGGGTGTGAACGCAGGCGCCTTGCTTCCCTTGGTCGCCAGCCAGGCATCGAGGATGTGCCGGGCGATCGGACCGGCCGAGGATGAGCCCCAGGCGCCCGCCTCCAGCACCACGGCAACCGCAATCTGCGGATCGTCGGCCGGCGCATACATCTCGAACCACGCGCGATTGCGACTGGCGAGATAGGCCAGGTTGCTGCGGTCGTCGTAGCTGTTGCCCGTGCGCGAGTAGCGCTGTGCCGTACCGCTCTTGCCGGCGATGCGGTAGGGAAAGCCGACGGTCAGTGTCCGTCCGGTGCCCTTGTCGCCATACATCACCATCTCCATGCCCTTGTCGATCGCTTCCCAGTTCGCTTTCGAACTGATCAGCGAGGGCCCTTCCGGCGGGTTCGGCAGCGGCACGACCTTGGCATCCACGCCATCCTGCGTGGCCATCAACAGGCGCGGCTTGTAGGGCACGCCGCCGCCGGCGAAAGTGGCGATCGCATGGGCGAGCTGCAGCGGCGTGACGGCCCAGTAACCCTGGCCGATGCCGGCGATCATTGTCTCGCCGGGGAACCACGGCATCTTCGAGTGCGCGGCCTTCCACTCGCGCGAGGGCAGCACGCCGTCCGACTCCCCGACCAGGTCGATGCCGGTTGGATGGCCGAAGCCGAACTGGCTCATGTAGTGGCTCAGGCGATCGATCCCCAGGTCCAGTGCCAGCTTGTAGAAGTAGGTATTGACCGATTGTTCGATCGCCTCGGCCAGGTCCACCCGACCGGCACCGCCACGCTGATCGTCGCGCCGACAGAAGGTGGTCCCGGGAATGCAGTACTGGCCGGTGGAGACCACCGTGTCCTCCGGCGTGCGCAGGCCGGATTCCAGCCCCGCCAGACCGATCAACGGCTTGACCGTGGATCCCGGCGGGTACACCCCGCGCAGGGCACGGTTGTACAACGGCTTTCTCGGATCGGTCGTCAGCGCCCTGTAGTCGGCCGAACTGATGCCGTTGACGAACAGATTGGGATCGAAACTCGGCACGCTGACCATCGCCAGTACCTGGCCGTTGCGAGGGTCGATCGCCACCGCGGCGCCGGGGCGCCCGGCGAAGGCATCCTCGGCGGCTTTCTGGATGCGGGCATCGATGCTCAGGTAGAGGTTCTTGCCGGGTATCGGCGCGTGGGTTTCCAGCACGCGCTGGGTGCGGCCGTCGGCGTTCACCTCCACCAGCTCATAGCCGGGCGTTCCGTGCAGCAGATCCTCATAGGAGCGTTCGATACCGCTGCGCCCCACGTGCGTGGCGCCCTTGTACCGGGCCGGGTCGAGCCGCTTCAGGTCGTTGTCGTCGATCCGGTTGACGTAGCCGATCACGTGCGCGAAGCGGGCGCCGAAGGTGTAGCGCCGGGTCAGATATGGCACCACATCCACACCGGGGAAACGCCAGCGGTTGACCGAGAAACGGGCGATGTCGTCCTCGGACAGGTGCATCTTCAACGGAATGCTGTCGAAACGACGGCTCTGGGCGAGCTGCTTCTTGAACGCATCGATGTCATCGTCGCCAAGCGGCACGACCGAGCCGATCTGCGCCAGCATCGCCTTCATGTCAGGCACCTGCTCGGGTACCACCTCGAGCCGGAAGGCAGGCACGTTGTCGGCCAGCAACACGCCATTGCGGTCATAGATCAGTCCGCGCGCCGGCTGCAATGCGCGCGGTTTGATCCGGTTCGCATCCGAGCGGGTGGCGAACTCGTCGTGGTGCAGCACCTGCAGGAAGGCGTAGCGTCCGACCAGGGCCAGCAGGCCCAGCAGGATCAGGGCAAAACCCGCCACGGCGCGACCGCGGAACAGTGCACTTTCACCCCGCGGGTCCTTGATGGCGCGACGCGGACCATGGATACGGCGCTTGCTCACCGGCGCACCGATCAGGCGATACGCAGCCGGATGCGGAGGTCATCCAGCAGCAGGAACAGGAACGGCCAGAGCGCAGCGCCGACGAACGGCGAGAACCACCAACTCAAGGTGGGCGAGGCTTCGCCAGCGAAGGTGCGCACGATCAGCAGCAGGATGCGGTCATTGAGCAGCAGCGCAAGCACGGCCAGGGTCTGTTGCCACATCGGGAAGAAGCGCAGCCGCGAGCGGAAGCGCAGCGCGATGAATATCAACGCGGTCAGTCGCATGGCCTGTTCGCCCAGCAAAACGCCATCGAGCAGGTCGGCGAACAGACCTATCGCAAAGGCCAGTCCCAGGCTAACCCGCTCGCCGGACTCCAGCGCCCAGTAAAGCAGGACCAGGGCCGGCCAGTAAGGCTTGAACGGCTGCAGTACCGCCGGCAGCGGCACCAGCATGGCGATCAGCGAGACCGCGACGGTAGCGCTGAACCAGAACAGGGCGACACGCTGGCGGTTCATCGTTTCGCGCCCGTATTCGTCGTGGATGTCGAGGAGGCTGCGGGAGCCGGCATCGCCAGGTCTTCCGGCGGCCCCACCGAAGACGCCGGAGCCGGTGGGCCGGCGGGCTCTGCCAGGTCGTGGAGGAGCAACACGTCCTCGCTGCGGTCGAGGTCGGCGGCCGGCTTCGCGCTGGCCTGAAGGAACATGCCGGTCGGTGCGGGCTGCACCTTGTCGATCGTGCCCACCGGGAACCCCGGCGGGAAGCGCCCACCGATGCCGGAGGTGAGTAGACGGTCACCGGCACGGACGTCGGCAGCCATCGGGATGTCCGGCAGGACCAGTCCGTTCCCGTCGCGTGTGCCGTAGGCGATCGTGCGCAGACCGGTGCGTTCCACCGTGACCGGAATCGCATGCGCCGGGTCGGTCACCAGCATCACCACCGAGGTGCTGGGCAGCACATGCACGACCTGGCCCATCACGCCCCGGGCATCGATCACCGGCTGACCTACGTGAATGCCGCTGTTCGCGCCGACGCCGAGCATGATGCGGTCCTCGCCCGGGCCAAGGTCGACTCCGATGACCCGCGCAAGCTGCACATTGAGTTCGAGGCTGCGCTGGGTATCGAGCAGTTCCTTCAGGCGCTGGTTCTGTTCGGCCACTGCAGCCATGCGGTTGAGCTTGGCATTGGCCAGCAGCAGATCCTCACGCAGGCGCTGATTTTCCTCGGTGAGGGTCTTGCGCTCCGCGAACGCGACGGCAAGCGAGTGCAATCCGGCACTGGGCGCACCGGCGAGGCGGTAGAGCGGCTCGACGACCACGGCGGCGGCGTAGCGTACCCGCCAAGTCCAGCCATTACGGTGATCCAGCACCATCAGCACCATCGCCAGAGCGAGGTAGGTGAGCAGGCGCAGCGTACCGGCGACCGTGCCGGCGAACAGCGGTGAGGGTTCCTCACGGGTCAGCGGCATGGCGCCCTTCCGTCATGGATGCTGCTGCGCTGTTTCAACGACAGGGCTCCTCGGGCTGCCTCGCACCGGCCCGCGCGGTGTTTGTCGGAATCCAACGGCTACCGGACACCCGGTCCGGCACGGCTTACTCGGGAGCGAAGAAATCGCTGCCGTGCTGATCGATCAGCTCCAGCGCCTTGCCACCACCGCGGGCCACGCAGGTCAGCGGGTCGTCGGCAACCTGCACGTGGAGGCCGGTTTCCTCGGAAATCAGGCGATCCAGATCGCGCAGCAAAGCACCACCGCCGGTGAGGACGATGCCACGCTCGGCCACGTCGGAGCAAAGCTCCGGCGGCGTCTGCTCCAACGCCGACTTCACCGCGGCGACGATACCGGCGAGCGGCTCGTGAAGCGCCTCGAGAATTTCGTTGGAGTTGATCGTGAACATGCGCGGCACACCCTCGGCCAGGTTGCGACCGGAGATCTCGATCTCCTTGACCTCGCTCTGCGGGAACGCACAACCGATCTCGAGCTTGATCCGCTCGGCGGTGGATTCGCCGATGAGCGTGCCGTGGTTGCGGCGCACGTAGTTGATGATCGCCTCATCGAAGCGGTCGCCGCCCACGCGCACGGAGGCGGAGTAGACGATGCCGTTGAGCGAGATCACCGCTACCTCGGAGGTGCCGCCGCCGATATCGAGCACCATCGAGCCGCGCGCCTCGTGCACCGGGATACCGGCGCCAATCGCGGCAGCCATCGGCTCCTCGATCAGGAACACGTCGCGGGCACCGGCGCCTTCGGCGGATTCCTTGATCGCGCGGCGCTCGACCTGGGTCGACCCGCACGGCACGCACACCAGCACGCGCGGGCTGGGACGAAGCATGCGCGACTTGTGCACCTGCTTGATGAAGTGCTGCAGCATCGCCTCGGTCATGGTGAAGTCGGCGATCACGCCGTCCTTCATCGGACGCACGGTCGCGATGTTGCCCGGCGTACGGCCCAGCATGCGCTTGGCCTCGCCGCCGACCGCCGCCACCGCGCGGGGACCGCCCGGACCGCGATCCTGGCGGATCGCGACCACCGAAGGCTCGTTCAGCACGATGCCCTGGCCACGCACATAGATCAGCGTGTTGGCGGTGCCGAGATCGATGGAGATGTCGTTGGAGAAGATCCCGCGAAACTTCTTGAACATGGGCGGCGCCGCGCTTCCGACTGGCTAAAAAGTAAGCGCGCCAGTCTAGTCAGCGCTGCCAAGGGGCGCAAGGACTGTAACGTTAAGAAATCCTTGCGGGACGGGATGATATCGACAGTTTCTTGAGTGCCCACGCAGCATCGACGACGGGAGGAAAGTCGCCAAGGAGGGGCGTTCGCGGTACGATTCGCAACTTTGCCGGGGCCTTCGGTCGCGGCTGTCTACGGGGTCGCCGGACAGGTGGCCCGAACATCTTGCCGAGGCACCCAAGCATCATGTCAGCCGTCATCTGCGGATCGTTGGCCTACGACACCATCATGGTGTTCCAGGACCAGTTCAAGAACCACATCCTGCCGGACCAGGTGCACATCCTGAATGTCTCGTTCCTGGTACCTCGCATGCGCCGCGAGTTCGGCGGCTGCGCTGGCAACATTGCCTACAACCTCAAGCTGCTCGGCGCAGATCCGCTGCCGGTGGCGGCCGTCGGGCAGGACTTCGCACCCTACCGGCAGCATCTGGTGGAATGCGGCATCCGACTGGACCACGTGCGGGAGTATGGCGACCAGTTCACCCCGCAGTGCTTCATCACGACCGACCTGGACAACAACCAGATCACCGCCTTCCACCCGGGTGCGATGTCGAGCGCGCACGAAAACCACGTCAAGGACATTCCCGAGATCAGCTTCGCGATCGTCGCACCGGACAGCCGCGAGGCGATGCTGCAGCACGTGGACGAATTCGCAGCCCGCGGCGTACCTTTCATCTTCGATCCGGGCCAGGCCATGCCGCTGTTCGACGGCGCCGAGTTCCGCTCGATGATCGAGAAGGCGACGTATGTCATCGTGAACGACTACGAATCGCAGCTGCTGCAGACGCGGACCGGGTGGTCGGCCGAGGAGATCGCCTCCCGGGTGAATGCGTACATCGTCACGCAGGGGCCACGCGGCTCGATCATCCACGCCGATGGCACGACGCACATGATCCCGGCCGCAAGGGAGCGGCGTATCGTCGACCCGACCGGCTGCGGCGACGCCTACCGTGCGGGCCTGATCTTCGGAATCATGCAGGGCCGCGACTGGCCGACAGTCGGGCGCATGGCCTCGCTGATGGGCGCGCTGAAGGTCGAGCATCCGGGGACCCAGAACCAACGCTTCAACTATGAGCAGTTCCATGCCGAGTTCAAGGAACAGTTCGGGTACGCGCTGGACTGAGGGTTCAGAACGACAGCATCGGATGAAAGAAGCGGGGTTTTCCCCGCTTTTTTTTGCCCGCGACGGTGGTACGAGGCGCGCGGTTTGCGCTCTGTGAACAGTCAGGCCGCAGCCTGATCGACGGCCGATACGGGCAACAATCCACTGGACCTAGCTGACGGCGTGATCGGCCGGCAGGAGGTTCTCGGCAAGCCGGGGCCCCGTTGAGTCACGCTGCTTCGGGTTAGCGTGAATCCTGGTGCGGAAGGCCCGGAGTCGAATCCGGAACAGGTCGACGCGGGCAGCGCGGCCCGGCACGCCGTCCACGTCGCACCCGACAGGAGGATGACTTCAGCATGTGGGTCGATTGGCAGTGCAATGGCGAACACGGCCCCGGCGACGATCCAAATAAAAAGCCCCCTCCGGTTGGAGGGGGCTTTTCTTAAAAAGGTCCCTGGCAGTGACCTACTCTTGCATGCGGATG
>NZ_AMSF01000091.1 GCF_000334915.1 Dyella ginsengisoli LA-4
GGCACGCTGGCCACCGGCGCGCTTACGGCGACCAGTCATGGCGCGCTGAACCTCGGGCACGGCAGCGTTGGCGGCAACCTGGTCGCGACCAGCAACAACGGCACGATCACCGAAGGCAGCGGCGGCGTGCAGGTGACGGGCACCAGCAACCTGCAGGCAGGCACCGGTGCGATCACCCTGACCGACGGCAGCAACCACTTCACCGGCGCGGTGACGGCCGCGGGGCAGGGCGTGTCGCTGGTGGATGCGGGCAACCTCACGGTGGCCTCGCTGAACAGCGGCACCAACGGCACGGTGAA
>NZ_AMSF01000092.1 GCF_000334915.1 Dyella ginsengisoli LA-4
CTGCTGACCGAGTTCGGCATCGTGGTGGCCAACAGCGATGCGGCCCTGCGCCGGGTGCTGGCCGACCTGGAGGCCTACCAACTGCCCGGCGAGTTCCGCGAACTGCTGCGCGACCTGGCCGCCCACTGGGCGCAGGTGCGCGAGCGCCTCGAGGCATGCGATGCCCGCATCGACGCCCACGCGCGAGACGATGCGCGTTGCAT
>NZ_AMSF01000093.1 GCF_000334915.1 Dyella ginsengisoli LA-4
TTGGCTAATTGTGCCCATCCCCCGATAGTATAAAATAAGCGATAAAATAGTATATATAACAATGATCTATCTTCGTCGCAGCTGGCGACGTCGGATGTTCGATCATGCCGGATTCCCACGAGGTACCACTTCAGCCTCATGGGCGTCAGAGGTACTGACGCTGCGCAGTCGAGCAAATGTTTCTTCCAATACGTCCAACCGTGCTTGGCTGGTGGCGCGCTGGGTCTCCGCCTCTCGCCAGTGGTCCCGTTCGGTGGTCAGTTGAGTTTCGGCCGCCGCGAGTTGGGCTTGCAGATGCACTTGCCCTTGTTCGGCATGGGCCAACCGCATCTGCAAGGTTGGATGCTCCTTGGCCAGCGGCAAATTCGCGTCGTAGGCGTACTGCAGTTTCTGATGCTCGGTACGGAACTGGCGAAACTCCTTATCGAGCTGATTGATATGCTCGGTCATCCGGGCATTTTCGCGGTTGAGCTGCAGTAGCTCGTGATTCTTGCTCGTGATGGTGTCGTTGGCTTGTCGCAGTTCGACCTGCAGTCCCTGCACCTGGTGTTCGTGTCGGCGCTGCTCCTGATCGCGCTGTTCCTTGACGGCCGTCCGATAGTGCTCCAAGGCATCGCGGGCATGCTGGTGTTTGTCTTCCAGCGACTGGATGTGCGCTTCGTGCTCGGTCAATCGAGCGGTCATGCCGGCGACCCGCTCCTCCAACTGTTGGACGAGCAACGCGCGATCGCGAAGCTCCTGCTGGACCTGCTCGTGGGCAGTCTTTTCGTCGTGCAGGGCGATATCGGTGCGCTGCAGCTGCGTACTGAGCGCCGTGGCCTCTTGACGGTGCTGCTCTATGGTCGCCGTCAGTGTTTGGCGTTCCGCCGCGAAACATTCCTGTGCTGCGGTGATCCGGACTTCGGCCTCCTCGTGAAGGCGTTCGGCCAGCTTGCCGACTAGATCCTGCAACGCATCGCTGATCGCCACCGTTGCGCCAACGCGCGGTCGGTCCTCGGCCTCCAGCTCCTTCAGATAGCGGTGGATGGTGGTTTTGGAGCCGGTATTACCCAAGGCCACCCGCACGGCGTCGACCGAAGGATGCTTTCCCTGCGCCAACAGACTGTCCCGCGCCTTCTGGACCTCGGTCTTGTACAAGCC
>NZ_AMSF01000094.1 GCF_000334915.1 Dyella ginsengisoli LA-4
CGGGGGGGGGCGGCGCACGAAGGCGAGGAACTCGGCGTTGGTCACCGGTTCGGTGCGCAGGGCGAACGGCGCCACCTGCGCCGGGGCGGTCTTGCCGTCGGCCGGCAGCACGCTGGCGAAGCGCCCGCCGGGCAGCGGCACGTACTCGGCGGCACCGGCCGTGGCGCAGGCCACGGCCAGCAGCAGTCCCGCCAGCGCCGGAGCGCGCGGGGTCATGGTCAGTGCCCCGCGGCCGCGGCAGGCGCCGGCCTGGCGCGCACCTTGGCTACCTCGTCCTTGGTCACCTGGCCGCCGGGGTTGTCCCAGCTGTTGAGCACGTAGGTGAGGATGTTGGCCACCTCGTCGTCGGTGAGCTGGGTCATCGGCGGCATCACCGAGTCGTACTCGACGCCGTTGACGGTCACCTTGCCGTTGAGGCCGTGCAGCGGGATCGCGATCAGTGCGGCCTTGTCCTTGCCGGCCAGCTTCGCCACGTAGTCCGACTTGGCCAGCGGCGGGAACACGCTGGGCAGGCCGGCGCCGTTGGCCTGGTGGCAGACCGAGCAGGTACCGGTGAACAGCTGCTTGCCGGCGGCGATCTGCTCGTCCTTGCTCAGCGTGCCGGCGGCGTTGGCCTTCGCGGCGGTGGCCACCGCGTGCAGGTTCGGTTCGGCGCGGTCGCCGAGGTAGACCGAGTCGACCTCCTTGCCCGAGTAGATCGCCTTGTTCTCCGGGCCGTCCACCTTGAGGATGCCCAGCGCGCCCTTGTTGAAGGCGCGGAAGATCGAGTGGTCCACCAGCACGTAGCTGCCCGGCACCTGGGTCTTGAACTCGACCATCGCGGCGCCGCCGGAGGGGATCAGCGTGGTCTGCACGTTGTGCTGTTCGACGGTGCCGCCTTCCTGCCGCACCGTGTCGAAGATCTCGCCGATCACGTGGAAGCTGGACACCAGGTTCGGGCCGCCGTTGCCGACGAACAGCCGCACCGTCTCGCCGACCTTGGCAGTGAGCGCCTTGTCGCCGGTGAGCGCGCCTTCGTGGCCGTTGAACAGCACGTAGGTCGGCTTCTCGTCGATCGCCTTGTCCATGTCGAAACCCTGGTGGCCCTTCTCGCGGTACTTGCCGACCGTGTAGAAGTCGCCCTGCATCACGTAATACTCGTGGTCGACCTTGGGCATGCCCTCCGGCGGTTCGACCAGGATCAGCCCGTACATGCCGTTGGCGATGTGCATGCCGACCGGTGCGGTGGCGCAGTGGTAGACGAAGATGCCCTGGTTGAGCGCCTTGAAGGTGAACTGCGACTCGTGTCCCGGCGCGGTGAAGCTGGAGGCCGCGCCGCCGCCCGGGCCGGTGACGCCGTGCAGGTCGATGTTGTGCGGCATCTTGGAGTCGGGCGAGTTCTTCAGGTGGAACTCCACCGTGTCGCCCTGGCGCACGCGGATGAAGCTGCCCGGCACGGTGCCGCCGAAGGTCCAGTAGGTGTAGGTGACGCCCTCGGAGATCGGCATCTCCTTCTCGATCACTTCCAGGTCGACGATGACCTTGGCCGGATGGTTGCGGTGGATCGGCGGCGGCACGTTCGGCGGGCTGGTCAGTACCGCGTGGATCGGCTCGCCCTGCGGTGGGCCGAAGTCGCCGGGAATAGCGCTCTGCGCGGCGGCCTGCGGCGGCGCCGTGCCGGTGGTGGGCGTGGTGGCATCGGGCTTGCCCGAGCAGGCGGCGATCGCCAGGACGCTGGCGGTGGCCAGCAGGGTGCGCAACAGCGTGGACATGATCTTTCCCCTTTCGTTATCCGTGACGACGAGGTTAGGGAGGCCCTTGGCGGCGCCCCTGATACAGATCAGTCGCAAGAGCATACGCCTGCGCTGCGACAAGCCGCCACAGCGCAGGCGGTCAGCCGGGCCGGCCGTCGGCGCGCGGGGTGAGGTAGATCCAGGCCGAGCGCAGTACCCACGGCGCGAAGGCCAGCAGCCAGCCGACGGCGGCGAACACCAGCCAGCGGTAGGCGTCCGTGCCCAGTTCGGCGCGTACCCGCAGCACCAGCACGCCCTGCAGGGCGAGGAAGCACAGCCACGGCACTGCGCCCATCTGCAGCAGCCGGCCGGAGTGGCCCTGGGTGACGCGGGTGACCATCGCCACCAGCATCGAGCCGAAGTAGCCGATGGTCAGCACGTGCAGCGGCACCAGGCCGAGCGCCGCCTCGCCACGCAGCGCCAGCCACAGGCTCTGCACCGCGAACAGCGCCATCGCCACCGGCAGCCAGGCGAATGCCAGGTGCAGCGCGAACAGCAGGCCCGGGCGCCGCGCCTTCCACGGCTGCCAGGCGAACGCGTGCCACCCGAACACCAGCGCCAGCGGCAGGTCGGCGAGCCAGCGCCAGGCGCTGGTGCCGGCGGTTTCCAGCGCGATGTGCGCGAGCAACAGCACCCAGATCGCGGGCAGGCTCCAGCGCGGGCGCACCATGCGGTAGCCGGGCACCGCGTTGGCGCTGAAGAACGGGATCATCCGGTGGCACACGCTGAAGTACACCGGCAGCAGAAAGCCGAACACGCCCAGGCGGATCGCCAGCGGCATCAGCCATGCCGGTGCGCCGGCCAGCGCCGCCAGACCCAGGACGAGCCCGAGCGCGCCCGTCGCCAGGCCCGCCAGGCACGACCATGCGTGGGCGTTGCGCGCTGTCGCAGCGCGCAGCACGCCGGCCAGCGGCAGCAGCGCCAGTCCGTAGCCGGCCAGCATCAGCGCCACGCCGATCCGCAGCAACGGCAGGCTGCCCAGCAAGCCGGCGTGCGCCAGCAGGTAGCCGCCGAACACCGATCCGGCCACTGGCACGTAGCGCGAGCGTGGCAGTGCCGGGCGGTCGAGCCAGCGCGGAAACACGGTCAGCAGGAAGCCGAACATGAACAGCGGAAGCATCCCGTACACGGTCAGCAGGGCGTGGCCCCAGGCCGGCGGTACCGGTGGCTGCGGCCACGACGACCAGCCGAAGCGCAGCGCGGCCAGTTCCAGCGCCCACCACGCCATGCTGGTCAGCACGGTGCAGGCGCCGGCGAAGAACAGCACGCGATGCGGCGCGCCGGTGAGCGCCGCGGGTGACCACGGCGCCGTTCGGGTGGCTGGAAAGGGAAGATCGGCCATGGCAGGGACCCTGCAGACGGGGCCCCATGCTCGGCGCCGGGCGCCGCGGGCACCCTGATCCAGGTCAGTGCCGGCCGGGACCTCAGCCCGGCAGCAGGCCCTCGCCCAGCTGGCGCAGGGCGTCCGCATCGAGCAGTTCGACCTGCCGACCTTCCAGTGCGATCAGCCCCTGGCTGCGGAAGCGGGTGAGCACCCGGCTGACGGTTTCCGAGGCCAGCCTCAGGTAGTTGGCGATGTCGCCGCGCGACATGCTCAGCGCGAAGCGCGTGCCGGAAAAGCCGCGCGCCTCGTAACGGCTGCCCAGGTCGCACAGGAACGCGGCCACGCGCTCGTCGGCGCTGTGGTCGCCGGCCAGCAGGCTGGCCGTGCCGAGCTCCTTGCTGAGCAGGCGGAACAGGTGCTGCTGCACCGCCGGCATGCGGGTCGCGAGCGCGCTCATGGCGGGGAACGAGAAGCGGCAGAACTGCGCGTTCTCCAGCGCGATCGCGTCGCAGGGGAACTGCTCGGGATAGATCGCGTTGAGCCCGATCACCTCGCCCGGCAGGTAGAAGCCCAGCACCTGCTCGCGGCCGTCGCGATCGACCAGGCAGGTTTTCACCGTGCCGGCGCGCACCGCGAAGATCGCGCGGAACGGGTCGCCGGTGCGGAACACGTGATCGCCGGTGCGGTAGGGCCCGACATGCTCGACCAGGCAGTGCAGCGCCTCCAGCTCGGGCTTGCCGTAGCCGACCGCCAGGCACGCGCCGGCGAACGCACAGGTGCGGCAGAAGCGGATGGCATCGCCGTCGTCGGCGATCGGGCTGGAGGGCTCGGGCAGGCGACCGGCCCGCGTGTCGGAACGCATCGTGGGAACAGCCTCTTGAACATCCATGGCGTCAGATAGCGCGCGAATAGCGGGTAGGCGGCGCGCCGGCATCCAGATAGGCGTCGAAGCACATGGCGATGATACGCAGCAACAGGCGGCCGCGCGAGGTAGTGACGATGCGCGGCCCCTCGATCGAGACCAGGCCGTCCGCTTCCAGCTGCTCCAGGCGGGCCATCGCGTCGGCGAAGTAGACGTCGAAGTCGATCCGGTGGCGCGCGCCGAAGGCGTCGCGGTCGAGCGTGCCCTGGCACATCAGCTCGCCGATCGCCGCGCGCCGGATCAGGTCGTCCTCGCTCAGCCGCAGGCCGCGCGCCACCGGCAGGTGACCGGCATCCAGCGCGGCGTAGTAGCCGGGCAGGTCGCGCACGTTCTGGATGTAGCAGTCGCCGATGCGGCCGATCGCGCTGACTCCGAGGCCGACGATGTCGCAGTCGCCGTGGGTGGAGTAGCCCTGGAAGTTGCGTTGCAGCTGGCCGGCGCGCTGCGCCCGGGCCAGTTCGTCGTTCGCCTTGGCGAAGTGGTCCATGCCGATGTAGACGTAGCCGGCCCCGGTCAGCCGCTCCAGCGCCCGCCCGAGCAGGGCCAGCCGGGTGGCGGCGTCGGGCAGCAGGTTGGCGTCGAGCTGCCGCTGCGCCTTGAACATCTCCGGCAGGTGGGCGTAGCCGTACACGGCCACGCGGTCCGGCGAGAGCGCGATCACCTCGGTGAGGGTGCGGTCGAAGCCGGCCACGGTCTGCAGCGGCAGGCCGTAGATCAGGTCCACGCTGCTGGACGCGAAGCCCGCCTCGCGCGCCGCGTTCAGCACCGCGGCGGTCTGCGCCACCGACTGGATCCGGTTCACCGCCTGCTGCACGGCCGGGTCGAAGTCCTGGATGCCGACCGAGACTCGGTTGAAGCCGAGCTCGCCCAGCTCGCGCACGTAGTCGCCGTCGGCGAAGCGCGGGTCCAGCTCGATGCCGTACTCGCGCTCGCGGCCGCGCTCCATGCTGAAGTGGCGGTCCAGCGACTGCATCAGCTCGCGCATGCGCTCGATGTCGAGGAAATTCGGGGTGCCGCCGCCGAAGTGCAGCTGGCGCACCGGCCGGTCGCGGTCGAACAGCGGGGCGATCAGGCCGATCTCGCGGTACAGGCGCTCGAGGTAGCGGTCGGCCTTGCCGACGTCGCGGGTGATCACCCGGTTGCAGCCGCAGTAGAAGCACGGGCTCATGCAGAACGGCACGTGCACGTAGACCGACAGTGGCCGCGGGATCGGCTCCTCGTTGGACTCGCGGATCGCCTCGCGCAGCTCGGCGGCGCCGAAGTCGCTGCGGAAATGCGGCGCGGTCGGATAGCTGGTGTAGCGGGGGCCGTTGACGTCGTAGCGGGCGATCAGGTCCGCGTCGAAAGTGGGTGGCTGGATCACGGTGGCGGTACGGGTAGCTTCCATGGCGCGCACTGTGCCGGGTCGCGGCTGGCGGCATCTTGATCAGGATCAGTCCGGCGACGGGTCGTACCCCGGCGCGGCCCGGCCGGGCCACCCCCGCCTTGTCACGCCATCCGCGCCACAGGCATAGTCGATCGGTGGCAGGGGGTGTCGGGAGCGAGCATGCGGGTCCGCCTTGAAGATGTAGCGCGTGCGACGGGCGTGTCGCCCAAGACCGTATCCCGCGTGCTCAACGAGGAGCCGTCGGTCAAGGAATCCACCCGCCAGCGCGTGCTGGCCGCGATGGAGCAGATGAATTACCGGCCGAGCCCGGCGGCACGCGGCCTGGCCGGCAGCCGCTCGTTCCTGGTCGCAATGCTTTACGACAACAACGACAACCCCGCCTCCACCTACCTGGCCGAGATCCAGGATGGCGTGCTGGAGGCCTGCAACGCCAACCGCTACAGCATGATGGTCTGCCCGCTGCGTACGCGCGTGCAGGATTTCATCCGTCGCGTCGACGCGCTGGTCGCCGACCACCACATCGATGGTGTGATCGTGACGCCTCCGCTCACCGACAACACCGCCCTGCTGCGGCGCTTGAAGGAGCACGGCGTGCCGCACGCGAGCATCTCCCCGCTGCGTCACGAGGGGACGATCGGCGTGTGCATGGACGAGCAGCAGGCCGCCAAGGCGCTGGTCGGCGAGCTGGTGAAGCTCGGCCACCGCCGCATAGCGCACATCCTGGGCATTGCCGACCACGGCGCCAGCCGCTGGCGCCTGGCCGGGTACAAGGAGGCCCTGGCCGAGGCCGGCCTGCCGTTCAACCCGGACTACGTGGTGCAAGGGCAGTTCACCTTCGGCTCCGGCGTGCTCGCGGCGCGCGAGCTGTTCCTGCGCTCGACGCTGCCCACCGCGATTTTCGCCGCCAACGACGACATGGCCGCCGGCGTGATGTGGGCCGCCAACGAGCGCGGCCTGAAGGTGCCACGCGACCTGTCGGTCTGCGGCTTCGACGACACGCCGCTGGCCACCCAGCTGTGGCCGCCGCTGACCACCGTGCGCCAGCCCAGCCGTGAGATGGGCAAGCTCGCCACCCAGCAGCTGATGGAGGTGCTGCGTGGCCGTGGCGAGGGCCTGCTGCTGCAGGTGCCGTACTCGTTGCAGATGCGCGAATCGACCGGCGCACCACCGCCCGCCGCGATCTGAGCGGCACCGGCCTGCCCGGAATCGCTGGCGTGTCCGCGCACTGCCGGTAGATACCCCGGGCCCCGTTCTGATGCCGTTTCGGCGCTCCCGGCCCGCCTTTCGGTCGCGAAAGCGCGCGCTCCGGAAATGCTGCACTGCAATTTGACAGCGCTGTCATTTCTGCCAGTCTGCGCCCCCGGAGCGGCTCCGCGAGGGAAGCCGCGCGCTTCGCAGCGAGGGGAGAAAGGCGTGCCCGCAACCGTCCGTCACCGGCGTTCCGTCCCGGCCATGCTGGCCGCCACCCTGTCCTGCCTGCCGCTGGCAGCGGCGATCGCCGGCCCGCCCGCCACCGCCGTGCACCCGGATCGCTGGCCGAGCGCGCACTGGCCGTTCCCGGCCGATCCGGCGCTCGAGCACAAGGTTGCCGGGCTGATGGCGAAGATGACGGTGGAGGAAAAGGTCGGCCAGCTGATCCAGGCCGACATCCTCAGCGTGACCCCGGACGACGTGCGCAAGTACCACCTCGGCGCGATCCTGGCCGGCGGCAACTCCAAGCCCGGCGGCGCGCTGACTGCCGACGCGAAGCAGTGGCTGGCGCTGTCCGACGCGTTCTACCGCGCGGCGATGGACCGCCACGATGGTCGCCCGGCGATCCCGCTGCTGTTCGGCATCGACGCCGTGCACGGGCACAACAACACCGTCGGCGCCACGCTGTTTCCGCAGAACTCCGCGCTGGGCAACGCGCACGATCCGGAGCTGATCCGGCAGATCGGCGCCGCCACCGCGGCCGAGGTGCGTGCCACCGGCATCAACTGGACGTTCGCGCCGACCATTGCGGTGCCGCAGGACGTGCGCTGGGGGCGCAGCTACGAGGGCTACTCGCAGGATCCGAAGCTGGTCGCCGAATACTCGCGGGCGATGGTCGAGGGCCTGCAGGGCCGGGTCGGCACGCCGCAGTTTCTCGACGACGCCCACGTGATCGCCACCGCCAAGCACTTCCTCGGCGACGGCGGCACGAAGGACGGCAAGGACCAGGGCGATGCCGAGATCAGCGAGCAGCAGCTGATCGACATCCACGCCGCCGGCTATCCGCCGGCGATCGACGCCGGCGTGCAGACGGTGATGGCCTCGTTCTCCAGCTGGAACGGCGTGAAGATGCACGGCAACAAGGCCCTGCTCACCGACGTGCTCAAGCAGCGGATGGATTTCCAGGGCCTGCTGGTCGGCGACTGGAACGCGCACGGCCAGATCCCCGGCTGCAGCAACACCGATTGCCCGATCGCCTACAACGCCGGCATGGACATGCTGATGGCGCCGGACAGCTGGAAGGGTCTCTACGAGCACACGCTGGCCGAGGTGAAGGCCGGCACGATCCCGATGGCGCGGCTGGACGACGCGGTGGCGCGGATCCTGCGGGTGAAATTCCGCGCCGGCCTGTTCACCGCCGGCCTGCCGTCGGCGCAGCCGCTGGCACGCCGTGCCGACCAGGTGGTCGGCAGTCCCGCCCACCGGGCGCTGGCCCGCCGCGCCGTGCGCGAATCGCTGGTGCTGCTGAAGAACAACGGTGGCCTGCTGCCGCTGGATCCGCGCAAGCGCATCCTGGTTGCCGGCGAGGGCGCCGACAACATCTCGCGCCAGTGCGGCGGCTGGACCCTGACCTGGCAGGGCACGGGCCTGAACAACAAGGATTTCCCCGGGGCGCAGTCGATCGGCGCCGGCATCGTCGCCCAGGTGAAGGCGGCCGGTGGCCATGCCGAGATCGCCACCGACGGCCACTACACGCACAAGCCCGACGTGGCGGTGGTGGTGTTCGGCGAGGATCCCTACGCCGAGTTCCAGGGCGACCTGCCCAACCTGCTCTACCGGCCCGGCGACGACCACGACCTGGAGTTGATCCGCCAGCTGAAGGGCCAGGGCATTCCGGTGGTGGCGGTGTTCCTCAGCGGCCGGCCGCTGTGGGTCAACCGCGAGATCAACGCGGCCGACGCCTTCGTCGCGGCGTGGCTGCCGGGCAGCGAGGGCGAGGGTGTGGCCGACGTGCTGCTGCGCACCCGCGACGGCCGCATCGCCCATGACTTCCATGGCCGCCTCGCCTACGCCTGGCCGCGCACCGCGCTGCCCGGGCAGGCGCCGCCGCAGTTTCCGCTCGGCTACGGCCTGCGCTACACCGACCACGGCACGCTGCCGCCGCTGCCGGACGTGTCGGGGATCCACGGCGAACAGGTCCCGGTGGGCAACTACCTCGAGCGCGGCAAGCCGGTGCACGGCTATGCGGCAAGCCTGGTCGGCGCCGACGGCGACCTCGTGCCCGCCAACGTTTCCGCCGCCAGCGCCGGCGACGGCAGCCTGCGGATGAGCGCGATCGACTACCACGCGCAGGAAGATTCGCGCCGGCTCGCCTGGACCAGCCCGCGCGCACTGTTCACCGTGCAGGCCCGTGCGCCGCTCGACCTCGATCGCCAGACCAATGGCGACGTGCTGCTGGTGACCACCCTGCGCGTGGATGCGCTGCCGCGCGCCGACGCATGGGTCGGCCTCGGTTGCGGCCATGGCTGCCAGGGGCGTGTGCCACTGGGCGCCACACTGGCCGGACTGCCGCAGGGGCAGTGGGTGCGGGTGGGCGTGCCGCTGAAGTGCTTCCGTGCCGCGGGAGCGGACATGCACCACATCGACCGCCCATTCGAGCTCGGCGCCGGGGCGGGGACGGCGCTGACCGTATTCCGCGTGGCGCTGGGGACGGACGCCGACCAGGTGGTCCGATGTCCCCGCTAGCGACGCCATCGGCCCGATCTATCGGGCGGGTTCGGGTTGCTTCGCAGCATGGCGAAGCAACCCGGCGAGGAGGGGGACGTATTTCCTGATCGTATTCAGTGGCTTGTCGGGCAATTTGGGTGTGCTGCCGCGCGTCAAGCTTCTGTGCAAGAGCTCTTTTATCATTACGTATGACAGCGCTGTCATTTCGGGGATAGAGGATCGCGCCGCGCCGAGGGCTGCGGCATCGAACCATCAGACCATCTGGAGGGGAATTACATGAAGCTGCGCTACTCGGCGTTGTATGTCGCCATGACCCTGGTGCTCGCACCGGGAACCGTGCTGGCCGCCCCGCAGGACGCTTCGTCCGGCAAGGCGCCGGTGGAAAAGAAGATCAAGCAGCTGGACACCGTCGAGGTAAGCGCGACCAAGCGCGAGACGCCGCTGCAGAAGACACCCGTGGCGGTCAGCGCGATCTCCGCCGATACGCTCGACAAAGAGCGGGTGATGACCGTTCAGGACCTGACCAAGCTGGTGCCGGGCCTGCAGGGAACGTCCGAGGGCGACCACGGCGTGGTCACCCTGACTCTGCGCGGCATCGGCAACGACAGCGCCAAGACCGAATATGCCGACCCCGAGGTCGCCACCTTCGTCGATGGCGTCTACACCCCGCGCGCCGAGGCAGCGGCCAGCCTGCTGCTGGACATGGACAGCGTGGAAGTGCTGCGCGGTCCGCAGGGCACGCTGTGGGGCCGCAACTCCACCGCCGGCGCGATCAGCTTCACCACCGCCAAGCCGGACATCGGCGGCGGCTTCTACGGCAACGGCAGCATCGAGGCCGGCAACTACAACCAGAGCGGCGTGCGTGCCGCGGTGAACCTGCCGATCAGCAGCACCTTCGCCATGCGCGTGGCCGCGGTGCACGAGCAGCACGACGGCTACGTCGACTACCAGAACCCGATCGGCCAGATTCCCTCGGTCGACCAGCAGCGCGTGAACTATCTGGCCAACGGCGGCGATCCGGCGGCGTTCCAGCCGATCAACCCGAACGACTTCGTGCACGGCGGCAAGAAGTACAACGCGCAGGACCAGTCGGCCGCCCGCGTCAGTGCACGCTGGAAGCCGTCGGACAGTTTCCTGTGGGACATCTCCTACGAGTACTTCACCGACCGCGGTACGCCGAGCATGAACCTCATGCAGCAGCCGCGCCCCGGGCAGAAGTTCTGGTCGACCCTGGCCGACGTGGCGCCCTACCTGGACCGCACCTCCAAGGCGGTGCGCAGCCGGATCGACTGGAACATCAACGACGGCATGGAGCTGACCTACGTGGCCGGCTACAGCCGCTACTCCGGCAAGAGCGACTTCGACCAGGACGGCGGCGTCAACGTGCCGACCAGCTTCACCACCAACGGTGTGTACCAGGAAGACCGCACCAACTACTCCAACTACAAGAGCTACAGCCACGAGCTGGACCTGAAGTCGACCGGCGAGCAGACCATCGACTGGATCCTCGGCGCGTACTACGCCCACGAGAACAACAACATCCGCTTCGACATCCCGATCATGAACGGCACCCAGCAGGGCACCGTCAGCTGGCAGGGCTCGTTCATCCAGCCGGAGGAGCTGGTGGACTCCACCGCGGCGTTCGGCCAGGCGACCTGGCACATGAGCGATACCTGGCGCCTCACCGGTGGCGCGCGCTGGTCGCACGACAAGCGGCAGAACCGCGGCGGCATCAACTGGGGCTGGGGCTATAACGCAGCGTATCCGCAGCTGCCGCTCTCGCCCTGGCAGAGCCCGGCGGATGCCGGCTTCAACATCAGCCAGCACAACGATGGCACCTACAGCAAGAGCAAGCCGACCTGGCTGGTGCGACTGGATCACGACCTTGGCGCGAACGGTCTGATCTACGCCAGCGTGTCCACCGGCTACAAGTCCGGCGGCACCCAGGACGGCGGTGCGCTGTACAAGCCGGAGACCCTCACCAACTACGAGATCGGCACCAAGTTCTCCTTCCTCGACGGTCACCTGACCTGGAACAGCGCGGCTTATTACGAGGTGTTCAAGAACTATCAGCTGTCCGCGCCGGTGACTTACCCCGACGGCACCCACGGCCTGGGCTTTGCCAACGTCGGCGGCAAGACCAAGGTGGCCGGCTTCGAGTCCGAGCTGGCGTATTCGGCAGCCAATGACCGTGCCACGATGGTGCTGTCGATCATTCCGGAAAAGAAGCTGGGCACCGAGCGCTACGCGGCCAGCAACGACTACTACGTGCCGACCGCCTGCCCGCCGGAATCGACCATCAGCAACAACTGCATGGACATCACCGGCAACGATCTTCCGCATGCGCCGGACGTCTCGCTCACCGCGATCTACGAGCACGACTTCGTGCTCGGCAACGGTGGCCGCCTGACCCCGCGCATCAGCTCGCAGTACCAGAGCGCGCAGTGGCTGAGCTGGTTCAACTTCGGCAACGGCGACAAACAGAAGGCCTACGTGCGCACCGACCTGGCGCTGCGCTACACCGAGCCGGGCGACAAGTGGTACGTCAACGCCTACGTGCAGAACGTCAGCGACGGCAAGGTCAAGAGCAGCGCGGCCGGCAGCACCCTGCTGGCCAACGGCACGGTGGCCTTCACCTCGCAGTACCTGCCGCCGCGTACCTATGGCGTGCAGCTCGGCTTCTGGTTCTGAGTTGTCGATGGCGGCGTGTCGTGAGCAGCGCGCCGCTCCCTTTTGCCGTTCCCCTGCCGGCATCACTGGTGCCGATGCCGGCTCCCTCCCCTTGAATGGCGCAACGGCCGGAGTTCCCCGCGGGGCTCCGGCCTTTCTTTGCGGTCGGGCGGGGTCGGGAGGACGATGGCACCGCAGCGGGTAAGGAGCCGACGATGGCGCGGATCAACAGAGTGCTGGTGGTCGGCGGCGGCACGGCCGGGTGGCTGGTCGCGTGCTACCTGGCCCGGGCGATGCGGTCGAGCGATCCGTCTGCGATCCAGGTGCATCTGGTCGAAGCGGAAAACATCGGCCTGCTCGGCGTGGGTGAGGCGACCGTTCCCTCGATCCGCGGCATCCTGGCCGCGATCGGCCTGGACGAGCGTCGGTTCCTCGACGGCGCACACGCCACCTACAAGCAGGGCATCCACTATCGCCACTGGGTCCGCCCTCCGGGCACGCCGGGCCGCGACGCGTTCTTCCATCCCTTCAGCCAGCCCAGCCAGCGCCCGGGTGGTCCGGAGCTGCTGCCTTACTGGCTGCTGGGCGAGGCGCCTGCGGAACTGCCGTTCGCCGAGGCGGTGACCCTGCAGAGCCGGGTGGTCGAACGCGGGCGGGCACCGAAGCGGCCGCAGGATCCCGACTACCAGGGGCCGCTCAACCATGCCTTCCACTTCGACGCGGCCTGTTTTGCCCGGGTTCTCGCCGAGCACGGCACGCAGACGCTCGGCGTGCACCGCCACGTGGCCACGGTGGAGCGTGCCGAGCTGGACGAACATGGCGCGATCGCAAGGCTGATCACCACCGAGCTCGGGCCGATGACCGCCGACCTCTACGTCGACTGCACCGGCCTGCGCAGCCGTCTCGCCGGCGACGCCATGCAGTCGCCCTTCTCCAGTCGCGCCGACGTGTTGTTCGCCGACCGCGCCGTGGCGATGCAGGTGCCGTACGAGCGGCCCGATGCGCCAATCCCTTCGTACACCATCGCCACCGCACAGGAGGCCGGCTGGACCTGGGATATCGGCCTGCAGCAACGTCGTGGCGTGGGTTACGTGTACTCCTCCCGACACACCGACGACGCGCGCGCCGAACAGGTGCTGCGCGGTTACCTCGGCACCGCGGCGGAAGGACTGACGCCGCTGCGTATCCGCTTCGAGACCGGCTATCGGCCGGAACACTGGCGGCACAACTGCGTGGCGGTGGGACTGGCCGGCGGCTTCGTCGAGCCGCTGGAATCGACCGGCATTGCCCTGGTCGAGTTGGGGGCCTACCTGCTCACCCATGCGCTGCCGGCCGAGCTCGAGGACCTGCCGCGGATCGCCCGTCACTACAACTCGATGATGGTGGCGCGCTACGAACGGATCATCGACTTCATCAAGCTGCACTACTGCCTCAGCCAACGGCGTGACACACCGTTCTGGCGCGACAACACGGCGGCCGGCAGCATCCCGCAGACGCTGCAGGACAAGCTTGCGCTGTGGAAGCATCGCCCGCCACATCGGCTGGATTTCGTCGGCGACCTGGAGATGTTCCTGGTGGCGAGCTGGCAATACGTGCTGTATGGCATGGAGTTCCACACCGATCTCGCCCCGATGCGCAGCGCGTATACGCAGGCGGCGGAGGCGCGGCAGGAGTTCGCCACGATCCAGCAGGTGGCGGCGCGCGCGCTGGACGACCTGCCCGATCACCGCGCCCTCGTCGAACGGATGGTGCGCGAGCACCGCGAGCGCGCCGGGCGGACGCACGCGGCGGCCTGATCCGGCGTCCGCCGATTTCGCTTGCGACCGGCAAATCCCGGGCGTATAGTTACGCGTAACGTTACGCGTAACTATCGGTTCAAGGGGATTCCATCATGACCAACCGCAAGGCGCCCAGCGCCGGCGCCGCGCGCCAGAAGGCGTTCCGCGAGCGCATGAGCGGGCTGGGCATGACCATCCCGCGCATCTACATGACCGAAGACGAGCAGGGAATGGTGCGCGAGTTCCTGCGCCGTGCCCGCGGCGAGCACACCGAGCAGCTGGTGGCCGGCATGGACTTCGCCAGCATGCACGAAAAGTGGAGCGCGCCGCGGCTGTGCGAGGCACTCGCCGTGCATGCCGGCCACCATGGTGAGCTGCGCGAGGTGCATCTGCAAGGCCTGCCGCCGGCCATCGGCCTGTCGCTGGCGCGCTACGGCAACCTGCCGGCGCGGCTGACGGTCGGCGACGAAGAGATTTTCGCGACGACGGTGCTCTGCACGAAGGACGCGGTGAAGCATGCCGCGCGCTTCAACGAAGCCTGTCTTCGCCTGGGTCCGACCCTGCCCCTGTCCAACGTGGGCCTGGTCGGTGACGACTACATCCTGTTCGGTCAGCTCTCGGCGCACGCGCCGCTGGCCAACATCGTCGAGGAGCTTGACGTGTTGGGCCGCAATGCGGTGAAGGCGAACGAGGAGCTGGCCGATCTGATCCGCTTCCAAGGGTGATGCCATGCACGCCTGTCCCGCCACGAACCGTCGCCCGCGAGGGCCGGATCGTCACCTGAAACGGACGCTCCGCGGCACCGGGTAAGCCGCTCCGTCCGTCGACACTACCCACGCGCCGACCCAGCGACGGGACCTCCGTCGCAGCGCCGACCTGCACGCTTTTTTCTGCCCACGCCTCCGGCGTGACGGGAGCGGCTTGCCCGATCGCCGCCGTCGGCACGTGGCGCGGGTGGCGTCGACGCATTCCGCCTCTTTCCTCCCGCCCGGCACGCGCGCCGGGCCCACTGCAAAAAGGACTTGCCACCATGATCTGGCTCATCACTGCGGCTGCGGCCGTCGTCATCCTGGCGTTGCTGGTGTTCGCCTCCAACGTCATCGTCTACATCCCCAACGACCGCGTCGGCATCGTCGAGCGGCTGTGGGGCGCACCCTCGTTGACCGAGGGGCTGATCGCCCTGAAGGGCGAGGTGGGCTTCCAGCCGCAGGTGCTGCGCGGCGGCCTGCACTACTTCTTCCCGTTCCAGTACCGCGTGCACAAGGAGGACCTGGTCACCATCCCGCAGGGCGAGATCGGCTACGTGTTCGCCCGCGACGGCAAGGACCTGGCCGATGGCCAGGCGCTGGGCCGCAGCGTGGACGGCGGCATCGTCGACGTCGCGGCGTTCCTGCGCGGCGGCGGCCAGAAGGGACCGCAGCGCACGATCCTGCGCGAGGGCACCTATGCACTGAACCTGGCCCAGTTCGCGATCATCACCCTCAACCGCGTGCACGGCCTGCTGCTGTCGCGCGAGGAAGCCGACACCATCGCCAAGATGGGCGCGGTGCTGAACGAGCGTCGCGGCTTTTCGCCGGTGGTGATCGTCAGCGGCCAGGCCCGTGGCGGTACCGAGGACACCACCAACGACCTGCTCGGCGTGGTCACCGTGCACGATGGCCCGGTGCTGCCGCCGGACGAGATCGTGGCGCCGCGCGTCGGCCAGGACCCGACCAACGTGGCCACGTTCCACAACAACTTCCAGAACATCGACGCGTTCCTGCGCGCCGGCGGCAACCGCGGCCGCCAGCACCAGGTGCTGGTGGAGGGCACTTACTACATCAACCGGCTGTTCGCCACGGTGGACTTCATTCCCAAGACCGTGGTGCCGGTGGGCTCGGTCGGCGTGGTCGTGTCCTACATCGGCAAGACCGGCGCGGACCGCTCGGGCGACGGCTACTCGCACGGCGAGCTGGTCGACAACGACTGCCGCGGCGTGTGGAAGGAGCCGCTGCTGCCCGGCAAGTACGCGTTCAACACGTACGCCGGGAAGATCCAGCTGGTGCCGACCACCAACTTCATCCTCAAGTGGACCCCGGAGGTGACCAACCTGCACAAGTTCGACGAGAACCTGACCGAGGTCTCGCTGATCACCAAGGACGCGTTCGAGCCGCTGCTGCCGCTGTCGGTGGTGGTGCACATCGACTACCGCAAGGCACCGCTGGTGGTGCAGCGCTTCGGCGACATCAAACGGCTGGTCGACCAGACGCTGGACCCGATGGTCAGCGCGTACTTCAAGAACATCGGCCAGACCAAGACGCTGATCCAGCTGATCCAGGACCGCGCGGCGATCCAGATGCTGGCCGGCGAGCAGATGAAGGAGCGCTTCGCCGCCTACAACCTGGAGCTGCAGGAGGTGCTGATCGGCACCCCGCACGGCAGCGCCGGCAACGCCTCGGGTGCGCGCATCGACACCATCCTCAACCAGTTGCGCGATCGCCAGGTGGCGATCGAGCAGGTCGCCACCTACGAGCTGCAGGAGCAGTCGGCGATGAAGGAGCGTTCGCTGCGCGAGGCTCGGGCCACCACCGACATCCAGGCGGAACTGACCAACTCGTCGATCCAGATCGCGATCAAGAAGAACGTCGGCGAGGCCGCCGTGGTGGAAGCCAACAAGCGCGCCGAGGTGATCGGCATCAACGCCGACGCCGAGCGCCGCCGCCTCACCGCGGAGGGCGACGGCAGGGCTTCGGCGATCGCTGCGGTCGGCAAGGCGGAGGCCTCGGCGATCCAGGCCAAGTCGCAGGCGCTCACCGGCGAAGGCGCACGGCTGCAGCTGATCAACACGCTGGGCGCGCAGTTCGCCGAGGCGATCCGCGATGGCCAGATCGCCATCGTGCCGAAGATCGCGCTGGGCGGTGATGCCGGCGGCCAGGGCATCGGCTCGCTGATCCAGCTGGCCAGCTCGCTGCTGGCCGAGCGGGCCGACGCCGGCCTGGCGGACGACACCCCGCGCGTCGCCGCCGAAGGCAGCAGCGCACCGACCGCGTAAGCGGTTCGCCACCCCCGCCTTCGGGACGAGGGCGGGGGTGGCGCCGGAGGTCATCGGCAAGGAAGCGCGGCAAGGAAGCGCGGCAAGGAAGCGCGGCAAGGAAGCGCGGCAAGGAAGCGCGGCAAGGAAGCGCGGCAAGGAAGCCAAGAGCCCCGCCGGAAAGGCGGGGCTTTTTTTCTTCAGTCGGGCGGCGACCCGTGGCGCTGCGCCGCGGCCCCCGCCGAGTTCACGACCAGATCGATGGTCAGCGCCAGCAGCAATGCCCCGGAGCCGACCAGGAACAGCTGTCCGTAGCGTCCACCGTCGTGAGCGAACAGGTAGGACATGCCGTAGGCGCCGGCGGCCTGCAGCAGGGCGAAGCCGGTGGTCGCGCGGCTCCAGGCCGCCTTCTGCGCGGCATGGTCGTGCGGCAGCGCTTCGTGGATGCGACCCAGCGCCAGCGGCACGATGCCGGGGGTGAAGGCACCGACCACGACGCTGGAAATCACCAGCCACACGGCACCCGGAAGCAGCGCCGGCAAGGCCACCGCGATCGCCTCGATCAGATAGGCCAGCCGCAGCGCCCGGCCGAAACCGATCCGGTCGGCGAGATGACCGGTGAGCACCGGTCCGGCCAGCGCCCCGAGCCCGAACAGCACCCAGTACGCCGAACCGGTCTGCACGCCCAGTCCCAGGCCGCGCGCGACGAAGTCGACCAGGAAAATCATGTGCGGCACCAGCCCGGTGGCGTTCAACGCATACCCTGCGTACAGCGCGCCCAGTGTCCATGCGTGCCCCGGACTCCGCCGACGCGACACGGCGGGGTCGACGCGTTGGGCGCCGTCGTCGGGCCAGCCTCGCCAGGCCAATGCGGTGAGTGCCAGCGAGATCGCACCCAGTCCCAGCCACGTCGCCACCAGCCCGTGGTGAAGCAAGCGTGGCACCAGCGTGCCGGACGCGGCGATGCCGGCTCCGACGCCCATGAAGATCACTCCGCTGGCCAGCCCGCGCCGCGACGGTGGCACGTGCGGCAACACCGCGGTTGCCGCCAGCACCATCAGGCCGCCGCCGGCGAGACCGGAGGCGAATCGCCAGACGAAGAACCAGCCGAACGACAGCGGCCACGCGCTGGCCAGCATCGCGACGGAGGCCAGCACCATCATCGCGCGGACCACACCGCGCACCGCCACGAGTTTCGCCGCCGGCCGCGCCAGCACGGCGCCGGCCAGATAGCCGGCGAGGTTGGCGGCGCCGAGATAGGCCGCGCTGGACGCGGCGAACCATTTTGCCGCCACGATCGCCGGCAGCAGCGGCGTATAGGCGAAGCGGGCGATGCCGATGCCGACCAGGCTGGCGCAGAACCCCGCCAGCGTGGCCTGCCATGCAGTGACCGGGCGTGGCGCGGACGCTGCGGCCAGCGCACCGTCGCCTGCCGGTGCGGGCCGGTTCACGGCTTGCCTGCCGCCCGCCGGCGGCGGAACTCGAGCGCGGGCAGGCCGCCCCAGCCCCAGTTCTCCGTGGGCACTTCGTCGATCACCACGAAGGTGGATTCCAGCGGCTTGTCCAGCACGTCCAGCATCAGCTGGCTGGCGCCGGCGATCAGCGCGGCCTTTTCTTCCTCGGTCATCGCGCTGCGGCCCGGGGCGGTACCCTCGCGGGTGACCTGGATGTTGATGTACGGCATGACGGTGTCTCCTTTGTGCGAAGGGAAAGGCGGGCCGGCGGCCCGCCTTCATCAGGCTCAGTGGCCGGCGCTCTGGCCACCGTCGACGTGCAGGATCTCGCCGGTGACGAAGCCCGCCGATTCCAGGAACAGCACGGCGTTCACCACGTCGGCGATCTCGCCCATCCGGCCGACCGGGTGCAGCGCGGCGAGGACGCCGTGCGTCTCGGGCCCGTGCATCGGCGTCTTGACCACGCCCGGCGAAACGGCATTCACGCGCACGCCGCGCTTGGCGTACTCGATTGCCAGGGACTTGGTGGCGGCGTTGAGCCCGCCCTTGGTCAGCGAAGCGAGCACCGACGGCACGCCGTCGATGGCGTGGTCGGTAAGGCTGGTGGTGATGCTCACCACGTGACCGCTGCCCTGCTTCTCCATCTCGGCGATGGCCAGCTGGGTGATGTGGAAGAAACCGTCGAGGTTGACCGAGAGGTTGGCCGCGTAGTCTTCCGCGGTGAATGCAGTGAACGGCTTGGCGCTGAAGATGCCGGCATTGTTGACCAGCGAATCGATGCGGCCGAACTTCTGCAGCGCCTCGGCGACGATGCGCTCGGCCACGGCACGGTCGGCGATGTCGCCGGCCACGGTCAGCACGCCCGGATCGCTGGACGGCTTGATGGAGCGGGAATTGGCGACCACGCGATAGTTGCGGTCACGGAAGGCCTGGACCAGGCCGGCGCCGATGCCCTGCGAGGCACCGGTAACGATGGCGACTTTCTGCTGAGTGTTCATGGTGTGCGTCTCTCTTGAATGTGGAGTTCGGCTGGATGCCGATCGGGCCCTCGCCCGACGCCCCACAATCTAGACACGCACGGCCGGTTATCGAATACCCGTCAACCGGCAGACATTCTTCCGCGACGCGGTGGAATCGGCCGCGTCGGCGCCATCTCCAGATCCTTCGCCAGGCTGGCAAAGCGGGTGCGCAGGAGCGGCAGCGCGAAGTCGACGAAGGCGCGCACCTTGGGCACCGACAGCCGTCCATACGGCGCCACGAGATGCACCGGAATACGCGGCGGCTCGGCGTCGGCAAGCACCACCCGCAGCTGCCCGTGCCGGATCTCCGTTGCCACGTGGTAGGACAGCAGCCGCGTCACGCCGTGACCGTCCACCGCCGAGGCGATCGCCGCGCGCACGTTGTTCACCACCAGCCGCGGCGTGAACGCGACGGCGCGCGGCACCGAGGAACCGTCCAGCGGCGGAAAGCTCCACGACTCCGGGCCCATGTGCCGCATCGCGATGACCTGGTGCTTGGCCAGGTCGGCCGGTTCGCCGATGCGTGGGTGTGCCGCCAGGTAGCGCGGCGCCGCGACGACGACGCGGCGCACCTCGCCGACGGGCTGCGCGACCATGGTGGAATCGGGCAGGTGGGTGATGCGCAGCGCCAGATCCATGCCTTCGTCGATCAGATTCACCGCGCGCTCCAGCAGGTGCAGTCGCACGCTGACCGTGGGAAAGGCGTCCATGTACGCGTCGACGATCGGGCGCAGGATCTCCACGCCGGCGAACATGGTGGCGGTGATGGTCAGGGTGCCGTGCGGCACCGAGCGCTCACCGGCGGCGCTGCGGTCGGCCTCCTCCAGTTCCATCAGCACCTTGCGGCAGGCCGCCGCGTAACGCTCGCCGGCCTCGCTCAACTTCAGCGAACGGGTGGTCCGGTGCAGCAGCGGCACGCCCACATGGGCTTCGAGGAAGGCGACGGCACGACTCACCGCCGCGGGAGAGCGGCCGGTGCGTCGGCTGGCGCCGGCGAGACTGCCTTCGTCCAGTGCGGCGACGAAGACCTTCATGGCATCGATGCGGTCCATGTGACGTGCTCCGCGGTCGGGTACGGAGCAAGTGTCCTACAACGACCCCGGCGACGCAGGCGCGGCAGACCGGGCCGCTGCGCCGCGGCACGTGTCGGCGCGGCTGGGGATCAGAGCCCGACCAGCGGCTGCAGCTTGCGCGCGAACCAGCCCGGGAACCGCAGCGGTGCGTCCAGGGCGGCCACGCAGATGCATGGCACGCCGGGCGAGGTCACCGGCTGGTGCTCTATGTCGCTATCCAGGTCGGCCATGTCGCCTGGACCGAAATGGCCGAGCGCGTCGTCGTAGGCACCCTTGAGGATCTGGGTCAACTCGCTGCCGCCGTGGCTGTGCACCGGCATGCTCTTGCCCGGGGCGATCTTCAGCATGATCAGGTTGTCGCCGGAGGGCCGCGAGGATTTGATCATGTGCACGCCCGGCGCGGTCCAGCGCCAGCGCAGGGCGCGCCAGGAGGTGCCGAAATACGGATGCAGCGCCCGCGGCAGGAGGTCGGTACCGGTCACCCGCGAGGCCGCGTGATCATCGTCGCCGCCGAGCGTGCTGGTTGGGCGCATCTGGGGCGTCGCGTCGAGACGCGCGAGCATCGCCTCGCGCAGCTGCGCGAGCAGCCCCGGCTCGTCCGTGGGTTGGCGCTGGCTGAGCAGGACGCCGCCGATGCGTTCGGCCCCCGCCAGCTGCGCGCGGCAATGCCCGCAGGCTTCCAGGTGCGTCGCCGCCACGGCGCGCATGCCGTCGGTGAGCGCGCCGGCGGCGTAGCTGACCAGGGTGGCCTCGTCCAGGTGATGGCGCGGGGTCATGCTGCACCTCCGCAGACTTCCACCTGCAGCTTCAGGAAGGCCCGGCGCAGCCCGGACTTCACCGTGCCGAGAGGCATGCCGAGCTCCGCCGCGATCTCGCTGTGCGACTTGGCCTCGAAGTAGGACATGCGGATCAGGCGGGCCTGGGTTGCCGGCAGCCGTTCGATCCGACGGGCCAGGTCCACGTGGTCGGCGTAGCTTTCCGCCCGGGAATACGGCTCGTCGGGCGGATCCTCGGCCGGCTCGGCGCCCTCGGGCAGGGCAACCCAGTAGCGCTCCTGCCTCAGGCGATCGATGTGCAGGTTGCGCGCGATGCGGAACAGCCACGTGGCCAGGCTGCCGCGACCGGCATCGAACATGCCGGCACGCTGCCAGAGGCGCAGCAAGGCCTCCTGGGCCAGCTCTTCGGCGACAGCCTCGGGCGACCCCTGTCCGCGCAGATAGAGCCGCACCCGGGGGAAGAAGTGGTCGTAGATGCGCATGAAACTGTCGCGATCGCCACAACGGGAAACCGCCGCCATTTCGGCAGCCCAGTCCTCGGCGGTCTTCGGTTGCGGCTCGTTGGTCGACATGGCTCTCGCCGTTTCGAAGGGCGACAGGCTCCAGCGGTGGGTGTCGGGCGTCATGGTCGAACGGCAGGTTGGCTAGTCCGACTGGTTTACGGACACTGCCCGCTTTCGGATGCGATAGCCAGCGCGACGTGACCGGGTGCACCCGGGAGCGGCGGTAGGGGCGTGCCGGGGAGCATCCCGCGGGACCCGGTGAAGACCGGTGCGCGATCCCACATAGTTTGGCCACGCCCGTCCCACATAGTTTGGCCGCGCGGCAGCTACCTCGGCCTGCAAGCTGTGAGGGTGACAATTGAACGGGGGCCCACAGACCGTCTCGGTCGAAGTGTCTCGCTCCCTTATACTTCCGCGCCTAAGGGCCTGTAGCTCAATGGTCAGAGCAGGGGACTCATAATCCCTTGGTTCCAGGTTCGAGCCCTGGCAGGCCCACCAACTTTCCCGCTCGAAGGCTACGCTTGCCAGCGGATGTTCGCGAGACCGGGACGGCGTCAACATCGATTACCCCCAAGCCGCGGTGCTACTTAAAAGTGGGGGGACGTCGGGACGTCGGGGCGTGTTCAATGCCAGGAATCTGGTTCAGGCCCAGACCAAGGGGCTCAGTCTGATCTGGGCCCATCGGCTGGACGATCTGGGAACTTTCATCGAGGCCACTAAGCCTTAAATCGGCTCCGGTAGCCGAGGCTCATTCGCCCGCAGCGAGCCGGAAGTTTTCGACGGCACGCTCGACCACCCCCTTCCACCCCTTCAAAGTCTTCAGAGCCTTCTCGTTTTCCGCTTCTGCGAACTCTGCGACGTGGACGTAGGGCCTACCCGTGAAGGGGTTCACGGCAATGGACTTGGAAAGCCAACGCCCCTTCGAAAGCGGCTCTACACCAATAAACGAAGTCTCAACCAAGGAGTCCACGGGCCGGGGGACCTCGTTTTCATAGCTGAATAGCATGACGATTTGCTCATCGTCTGCGAGCAAACGCATGAACAACATCAACTTCGCCCCCGGCATAGGGCGCGTCCCGGACTCCCAGGCTTCCCATGAGCGTTTGGATGACGCCACCATGTTGGCGGCTTCTGACGTAGTCAGTTTTTTAGCAAGGCGGGCAGTCTTGATCATGTTGGGAACGTTCAAGGGGAACACGGCATCCTCCGGTTGATGTGTTGGCGTGCCCATTCTGGCAGTTTTTGCCAAAATGGCAAGTCTTACCATTTTGTCCATTTCCACATCCGGGGCAGGCCAGGAGCCTGTGATCACATCTCGGTCGCTTTTTGGGGATCACGAGTGTTGGCGCTCGCGTCGGATTGACCATCGTGCTCGCTTTCGATTGACCACCTCCCCTGACAGCGAACCCTCGCCGCGCGCCAGGTCGGGCGAAAGCGGCCTTGGTCAATCAATTTTCAGCTATCTGGTCAAATCCAGGCGCGCGCCAACAGCTCAACCTCAATCCTTTCGAGAGCCACGATCGGCATTGGGTATGGATCTCTGCCAATCAAGTCTTGGATTGATTATGGGCGCTGAAGAATTGTCGAATATCGGCTGTCTGGCTTCTTCCATCCTTCAGGACAATGTCGACGAACGCGCGATCGACGGTATCAAACCCAGCAAGCGGCAACGTCAGACTGTTAGAGCGATCTGGGTGACACCAATAGGCCGTCTTCGTGAGCGCGACGTGTTTCCTGCATACCATGGGCCGGACCTCGTAAATGCTGCATCTACCTCCGGCCAAGAATGGACATGGAGTTCCATGGAAGTCTTGAGGCAAGCCAAGTGACTTATTTCGGCCTCGCCCCGTGCGCCGCTCGATCAATTCGGCCTCGATTGGGAAGATTTCCACATTGTAGTGGCAACAGCTGGCACACTCAGCCCGACAAGCGGTGTAGGGCGCGACTGCCAGGTTGATGAGATCCATTTCGCGATGGAGCACACGCAGCTTTTTTATGGCGCTCCCAGGGGTTGATGCGACTGTATGCGGGATCGCGTCACCCCGCACCTGGACCTCTCCCGGGATCTCGGCAGCGAGCGTCGCCATGCTATTTTTTGCGTTGGCCACGGCCACATCAGGATTGATCTCGGGTTCGTAATCAAAAGAGGCTTGCTCGACAGACATATCTTTATTCTCCCTGAATATCGGAGACGCAGCGTCGGATATCCCGCTCGACGCCTAATGCAACTACGCCTTTCGGTAGTGCTATAGAGTGAATATTGATTCCATCAAGACGTCCCTTTTTGCATCGACGTGATCAGTTCCCGTAAGGCCTCGACGTTCATCGCAGGCTTCTCTCTATGCACCATTGCATGGCAATTTGGACACAAAGGGATCAGGTGTTCGACCGGATCGATCACGTAGATACCGCTAGACAGTGCGATGTCTTTGCGGTGATGCACGTGGATGAAGTCCTTGCCCAGTTCACCGTAAGTTACCGAGAAGTCGAAGCCACACGCGAAACAGCGTGCACCGTAGTGCGCGATACAAGCCATTCGCGCTTGCGGGTTTCGTTCGACAGCGGTTGATCGCACGTCATAGCGGCTTCCCTCTGTATATGCTGCTCGCCTGGCATCGTCGCTTGACTGACATTTCGCCAAGGTCCAACGCTGATTCTGTCCCCTTTCGACATCCCGACCTACATCATCCCAGAGCTTGTCTGCATTCATGGATGTAAGCATTGCCGCGCGCTGGTGCTGGTACCCGATCACCTGATCATTTCGATCGGCAAAGAAATAGTCACCAACGACCTCCATCACGCGTCGTGTTCCTTCCGCAGCGACAATGACCAAGTCCCCAATTTGCATTCCGTGATACAGATTCCATAGGCTCGGTCCGCCCTGCGCTGAATTGTCGAGATCTGGATAGGCCTCCCGAATGCGGCGACCAATGTCCGCCGAATCGTTGGGCTCCAGCTCGCTCAGATCGCCTATATCAGACCAGCCGATCGCGATGATGTTGTGACTTCCCATCCATTCGAGCGATTGCTTGGCCTGTTCGTGATGAGCGATTAGTCGCCAAATAGTCGGTGTTCGCGTTGAGTCTCCACATTCAACGCCGATCACAGGCTTTGGTTTCATCGCGCCATGTTTAAGGTAACCCGACCAGTCAAATGCCTTGGCAAGTGCGATCTCGTTTTCCCATTTCTTAAACGGGTCCTCGTCGAATCCGAACACCTTGAAATACCCATAGCCGGGGTGAAGTGTTGCGCGGTCAATGATAAGGCCTGTTATACCCGGGAGAGCACGATCAACTGTCCAATCGGCCAGCGAGTTGAGGCCCTGTGTTTTTAGGCTTACGCCGTATGATACGCCCAGGAGAGGCAGTTCCAATGCATCATGGACCTCTTTATAGCCCACGAAAGTGCGTGGATCCTTAGGGTCGGCCTTTGGCAGGCGAGCAACGAGGTACGCGAGAAGGCGATGCCCGGATTCATCCAGTTCTTTCATATTGGCCCTGTTTTAATTGAGAAGCAATGCTTGGCTTGCCAGGGTACTTAACTTGGCAACGATCTTCGATCCTCTCTGATAGCCGACTCGACACTCGCCTAATCTTTCGTCGAGCTGCTTGAATAGCTACAGTTCGATGAGGTGTTTGAGTACATCTACTTCGTCGGGCTGCAGAGCTCGGGCACTCTTGGCCGTCAATGTGCGCCTGCTCAGTTTTTTAAGTGCTCCCTGCGCCTTCGCCAAGCGAACGCTAGCCCGGTAGCCGTCAAGCTCCTCGACATGAATACGGACCCAGTTGTCCTTGCGTTGGATGAACAAAACGCGGGCTGGAGAAAGCACGCGTGTGTTCTCGCTGTTGCCCCAAGGATCCGAGTCGGCCCGGAATACAAAGTCCCCAACTTTGATCCGCTTCGTAATCGGCGCGCCGGCGCCCCATCGGATGCAAGCCGTGGCCGCGTCCGGGTTGTCGACATGTTTGGCTGCTTGCTTCTCCCCATGTTCGATGTCGCCCGCTTCTCGCTTCCGAATCCGCTCACTCAATGGACCAATGCTTACCCACCACCAATCAGGTTCCGTTGTGGCGAAATTCATAGGCTTTGTGCGGGAGCCATGCTTCTTTGAGTTCGGCTTTATGCGCCGAAGCCTGGCGATGTCCCTTGCGGACAAGAGGGAGGAAGCCGTAGGGTTCTGCAACTGTTCCAGGAAGCTGTTCACCTGGACCCTTACCGCGATGTCCGAGCAGATTAGTGCGGCTTCGGTGAGTTGGTGCTCCGAATGGAACGAGGAGTTGGCGGATCCGACGACCACGTAGGTACCGCAGCTCACCACCTTGGCATGGAGTCCGGGGCGACTGCGGATGATCACGCCTTTCTCGAAAAGCTCTTCGAGTAGCGCCGCGTCGACAGAGCCGGCTTTTACGTTGCCGGCTGATGCGTCCACAATCAGTACATCTCCTTCCTGAAGATTGAGATGGTCGTACGTGAAGTAGGCGAATGCGGCCGTGACGGGCTGCTCGCCGCGATCGATGCCGCGAAGGGTTGGCCAGAGGTGGTCGCTTAGGAGCTCGGTTGAGGCCTTTGGAGGCATAGGACGATCCCTATTTGAGGGTGTTGTGAGGCGAACCTACGCCCCGAAATCGAACAAGAATGAGCATTGCTGCGTCAGCGCGGGCTAGTGGGGGAATTACCTAGAGATCTCGAGGGTATGGTACGACCCGCGACGAGCGCGCCCCATGTCCCTTTTTTAGGCCCGGCATGTTGGCACGTGCCGAGATTTGGCCAGATAGCCAAAAACTGATTGACTAGGGTCGGCATCGGCCAATCTCACGCGCGACGAGGGTTAGCTGTCAGTGGATATGGCCAGTCGAAAGTGAGCGCGATGGTCAATCCGGCGTGAGCGGCAACATCATAGACTCTGACCCAGTGCCGAAGTCGAAGCACTGACCAACCACTGACCACCTCGATACGGTCAGCAAAGCTTAGGCGGGAGTGCACTTTGTGTGGCAGCTATTGGCCAAAGCCCACGCTAGACTCCGTGGTCCGGAGCCGCGAGCGAATGTAAGAGGCGACGGGGAATCAATGTTGACTTGCTGCCCTTTCCCGCTAGCAATCCGCCATGTGGCTAAATTTTCGCGTAGGCTAGGGTTTCCGACCACTCCAAAAAGGACCATTATGTCCATAAATCTTGACTCGCTCTCCCCGGCTGAACTCCAGGCCCTCATCAAGAGTGCAGAAGCGCAGATGGATTCCGCGCGGAAAAATCACGTCAAGGAAGTGCGAGCCAAGATCGATGGCATCCTGGCTGGAGCCGGACTGACCATCGGGGATGTGTACCCGACACGTGGAGGTAAGTCTGCCAAGGGCCCGAAAGCTGCCGTGGCCCCCAAGTACCGCAATCCCGGCAACGCTTCTCAGACTTGGTCAGGTCGCGGTAAGCGTCCGCTTTGGTTCGTTGAAGCGTTGAAGAAGAAGGGCGTGACCGCCGAGAGCCTCTTGATCGCTGGTTCTCCGTCGAAGGTTGTGCCTGCCAAGAAGGCTGCGAAGAAGATTGCGGCCAAGAAAGCCGTAAAGAAATAGCCCGACTGAACGACGCTACGGCAGTTGCTACTCTGGGGCGCCTGGCCTGCTGGGGTCAGGCGCCCCCTTCGCTTTTGGTGGCCGGTTCCTTGAAGCACAATCCAGCCAGCGGCCGTGGCTACCAGCTCCCCGGTGAAGGTGAGCAACACAAGAAGTTAGTCTGCGCCATCATGAGCGATAGATAAATCTGATCGGCCGCTACCGGGTTGTCTGTAGGGGCACCTCACCAGAACAAAGAGAACACATTCCCTTAACGGGTGCCGCGATAAACGGGGGCGCCGCGCTCGAGATCTTGGCCAAGGAGGGGGTATGGTTAAGTCGCGGATTCTGGCGTTCATGTCGCTGTTGTTTGTGGCCGGCTGCGGCACCATGCCAAAGCCACCTCAGTTCGACGATTCGATTTCCCAACTGTGGACAGAATCCATGGCGAGGTATCACTTGCACGCCGTTTTCCCGGCGAGCAGTGATGTTCATGTCGGTGACGTATATTATTTTCTCAATTGCGATACTACTCAGAATAAGGGTAAGCCTGATCTGTGTGCCGACATTGAAGCTCGCCCAGCCGCAATGTCGATCAAGGCTGGGTACCAAGACCCCAATGCCTACCTGAATGCTTACTACAGTAAGGTCCCTATGGTGGTCTTCGACACCAAGGATACCTCGGGCCATACACTGGAGGCGCCCAGGTTTGACCGAGTGGTCGATTTCAATCGGCTCCCTAGCGTCATACTTCCCGCCTTTTCAGGCACTGCTAGCGGTTCTGTAGCCGTAGGCGCCTCGCTGCCAGCACGGTTTCTCTCTCTCGTGTTTGGTGGCTCGAGCGAGAAAAACTTGGCGTACACCGTGTCGTTTCAGGACGTACGCACGTACGGGCTGCCTGTGCAGAGTTCGCTGGACCTGTTGAGTCAGTTTTGCGGCCCTATCCCCCCAAGGTGCGACGTCAGCTATGTGCAAATGTCCCTTCGGTCCCGCCTTACCACCTCAGGGAACGCTCCCCCCTTCATCGGCATCATTGATCGAGTGTACGTGGCAAGGTCCATTACCTTCACATTCGGACGCAACGTAGCGTCTGCAGTGGACCAGAATTTGGTGGTGAACCTGCAGCACGCCCTCGCAAACCAAGAGGCAGCGCAGGCAGCTCGCGGCGCCGATGGCTCAGCACAGCATGAACCCCTTGTCGTCAGCGCGGCTACGGCGCCGGCAAGTGCTTCCTCAGTGAAAGGAGCTGCGGATGCAATGAGCGGGCTGGCGTCAGCACGACTTAATGGGGCGCTGAACACGGTAGCTCCGGGAGAGAGCGTTGCCGTGAAGTTCGCCAATGGTGAGTCAGTGGCGCTCGAAGAGACCTTCGCCGAACCCGTTGTCATCGGATACGGAGTTACGTTTGCACCACTCGGTGGAGCAAGTCCGGCCATGTAATGGTTTCACTTGAATTAAGGAATACCCATGATCCGGAAAATCCTTTGGTACATAGGAACCACGACCGCGATTGCTGCCGCCCACGGACAGCAACCACCGAAGGCAACCACTGCCGCCGAATCATGTATTTCGAATCGAACCGCCCCTGCTCCGAGTGGTAGTGCAGGATCTCCACTCTACGACTGGGCGTGCCTTGCGAAACGAGATGGTGGAGGCTTCACGCGCATACCCAACATACCTAACCTTCACGATAGATCCGTGAGCGCCGGAGAGCAGAGTCAGCAGAAAAGTGTTGGCACGGACACTGATACAAAGCTTCGCCAGCTGAATCTCACGCAGAAGCAACTTCCCGCCTTACCTAAATCCGACGCAGGCAACTAGGATCCGTGGCTAGGCAAACCGTGGCCAGGAATCCAACTGCCAGTTGAAGCGTCCTCGTTGATTCGAGCAAGTCAGAAATGGGGTGTCGCGCCTGCCGGTAACTTTCTGTGACCACCGTAGCCAACGGTAATGAGGCCACCCAAGCCTGCTGGGGGCGCTGCCTTAGCACTTGTTGGCGCTCGCGTCGGATTGACCATCCTGCTCGCCTCCGATTGACCACCTCCACTGACAGCGAATCCTCGCCGCGCGCCAGGTTGGACGAAGGCGGCCCTGGTCAATCAATTTTCAGCCATCTGGTCAAATCCCGGCGCGGGCCAACACAGGGGCCCACAGACCGCCCCGGTCGAAGTGTCTCGCTCCCCTATACTTCGGCGCCTTAGGGCCTGTAGCTCAATGGTCAGAGCAGGGGACTCATAATCCCTTGGTTCCAGGTTCGAGCCCTGGCAGGCCCACCAACTTTCCTCCTCTAAGCGTAACCGACTAGCGCGAGGACATCGTCGCCGCCATGGTCAGATAGCCTCGATATTCGGAGAGTTGCTCATATGCCCGCCCTGACGCTGTGCGAAGCAATTTCTCTGTCATCCTGGCGGCTACAGGAATGGAGGTCCATTTACCATCGGGCACTTCGTGAGCCAGGAGACGGCTACGAATCGCGTAGTCAATCTCTGCGCGAAGCGCTGGGCTCAGCAGCAGTGGAGAGTACTCGTGGATGAGTCGTCGACCAAAATAGCGAAGCCGGTCATCTCCTAAGCTTTCGACGATTTGCACACGGGCAGCCCAGTCGACGCTATGAAATAGCTCCATCCGGCGTTCATCATCCCGGCTGATGAACGTGTCATAGAGCCTCTCCTCAATGAAGGGGGAAACTTCCCGCTTCGCCCTTGCCTCCATCGTTGCCGCCACTAGGCGGGAATGCAGCGCTTTATCTGCCTTGAATCGCGTTGCCCTGTTGATGATTTCGCTGTCCGACAGCCCACCCTTTACTGCGTCGGGCGCATCCTCAAGTGAGGCAATCATTGGGGCGGCATTTGTTCGAATACGCCGAACGCGCTTAGGACTCTGGCCGACAAACTCAAGCAACTGCGGGGTAGACAGAGATGTGAGCCAGTCGATATTGACGCGAAGATCCAGGCCTAGTGACACATTGTCCTGAGATGGGTCCTTGCCGAATACGGCGATAATGTAGTGATAGGGCCGATTGAAATAGAACTCGGTGAGAAGGAATGCGTCCTCGTCCTCAATAAATGCGGAAACGCTCGCTTTTTTTGAGAATCTGACAAAGCGGTTCCAGCAATCTGGTGCGTTATCGCGGATGCACCTGGCCAGATGAATGGTTGCCAGTACATCTTCGAGTGCATTGTGTGCAATATGGCCCGAAAATCCATTTCGGCGCGCAACATCTTCCAGTCGGAAGATCGCGCTGCCATACGCGTCTTTAGGGATCTCGATACCGCTTGGCTCAAACACCGATGCCTCCTGCAAGAGGTGCATAACATCGGCCCTGCAGTTGCCATTGGTATTGCTGAGATATGGTGGGTGAAGCGTTTGAAAGAGCGCTTGTCGCAGCAAGTGTTCGTCGAAGTTCAGGGAGTTGTATCCGACAAATATGGCCGGCGACCACTCAAGCAGGGTCGACCTGACCTCGCGCATCATTTCATAGTGCGACGGTAGATCATTGGCCGTTATCTCGCCAATGGTCATCCCATTCACCCGGAGGGCGCCTGGGTGCGGAATGACATGCGGCCGCAAACGTGAACGTATCTCGATGCGACCGGTTTCGTTGAGGTCCGCATCAGTCCGGATTGCGGCGAACTGGAGAATCTGATCGAAATCGGTTGCGAGGCCGGTTGTTTCCGTGTCGTAAAAGACAAAACTCATCGCTGCACTCCATGCTGCCCAAGCATGCTTATCCTTTGTTTGCAAGCCCTATCAAGCGGTTCTGTATAGCGGCGGCGCTGACTTTGAATCGTTTCGCCACAGCAGAGATTGCAGGCTCGTCATCCAGCTCTAACTCTGCTGCCAGCGCATCTCTAACTAGATTTTCGGGCATCAAAAGCTGGGCAGCGAAAGCGTTTGCTTCAATCTCCAGAGCGTCAGTGCCCGTTGCGGACACCGAGTCTCGATTCATGGTGAATGACTTATCGACATGTACCTGCTCAGTTATGTAGTCGCGATGAAGGACCAGATGAGCAATCTCATGGGCGATAGTGAATCGCTGGCGGTTTGGGTGGTGCAGTGCATTTACGCCAATGATGGGCTTGCCATCCTTCACATAAGCCATGCCGGACAGTTCTTCGTCGAGTGGCGCGTACTGCACTATTGCGCCTAAGCCTTTGGCAATTTTTTCGACTGGCACTGGCACGGTGCTGATGGCGAACTCCTGCAATATGCGAGTCGCTTCTTCTATCGCTCTCGCCTTGTTGTAGGTGGTTGTCACGTCTTCTCCGTCTTAGCTTGTGTCGTAGGGACAGAGCCGATGAGCCGTTCAATCTGAGATTTTTGCTCTTGCGTCAACTGCGAGCCGGACATCTGTAAAGATTCCGCCGGAGAGTTCTGCACCTTTGGCAGCAGGCTCGCGGCGCTGTCCAACTTTAGAGCTTCTGCAATCTGGCAAATCTGGTGGACGAGCACTCGTTGCCTTCCGACCTCGATGTTTGCAAGCGCGGCTCTAGACATACCTGTCAACTGGGCCACCTGCGCCTGCTTCAGTCCCTGCTGACCCCGGCGGGCCGCGATCATGCCGCCCAATTCCTCATAGAACTGTTTTTCGTTCATAGGCGCATGCTCGTGAAATTCAGGTGCAGATGTCAACGACAAGCACAAAGTGTGCTTGTCAAGCACAATCGGTAATCATCAAAAGTTTTCCATTGACACACGTCGATCGGCTATGCGTTCATAGATCAAAGCCCGAGGTGGTCTCGGACCAAGATCTTTGGAGCGAAAAAATGAACGACCTTCATAGCCATCCGCCCCAGCAGGAAAAGGGTTCCTTCGCGGCCGTCGTCAACGACCGTTCGGTGAACTTCGAGGATCCGATGCCTCTGGGAGAGCAAATCCTGGCATCGGCCGGATATGAGCCGGCCGACGAATACGTCCTCATCGAGGAGGCGAGCGTCGGCTCTCGCCTGATCAGCCTCGATGAGTCGGTGAAGTTGAACCACGGCACTCCCGCTCGCTTCTTTGCATTTCCGAGCGGCGAGGTCTTCATGTTTACGGTGAACACCCACGGCTACCAGTGGGGGCGGCCGGATATCCGCGAGAATGAGTTGCGCGAAATTGCCCGCGTCTCGGCATCCGATGTACTCGTGCAGCTGCATGGCGATGCCCCGCCGGAAGTGATCTCAGAGGGGCAAGTCGTTTCTCTTCAGCCTCGGGGTACGGAGCACTTCCGCACGGAAAGCCGGCTCATCACCGTCTTTATCGATAAGACGCCCAAGGAGATCGCTCGCGGCGTTTACACCACGGAGCAGCTGCACACCTTGCTGGGCGTGGAACCAGGGTATCTCCTGAATCTGCAGCGTGATGGTGGACTCGAGACGCTGAAACCCGGCCAAAAGACGCGGGTTGAGCCGGGGATGCAGTTCTTTAGCCAAGCGCCGGGTGGAGCGTCGTCCTGATGGATGCAGCCACTGAACTCGACACGCTCAAGCCCATGTGCCCGGGCGCGGCAATTTGGTCGGAAGGAGGGCAGGCTGCCGCCTACCTGCCCTCCTTCCGATTCCAGACCAGCGAAGGTGAACGGACGATGGACTTGCTGCTCGTCCCGTTCGCTCACTCCGGATACTCCACCAGGCTGTTCTTCAAGGAGGTGCCGCTTCAAGGAAGAGTCCAGTGGACGCAGCACATGGTTTGTGGCCAGGCATGGTGGACGCGCTCCTGGAATGGGGTGCCTGCGACCCTTCCGTGGCTCCAGATCTTGGGCGCACATCTGAGGTCTGTGCCATGAAGGTCAGGTTCAAGATTTCGAGCCGGCTTCTTGCCGAGATTCGGGAGGATCTATGCCGCCCCCATCATTTCGCGCATGAGCGGGTCGGTTTCATTGTTGCCGGTCTGGCCAGTTACACGGAGGGGGTTCTGGTGCTGGCTCGAGCATATCGGCCGGTCGCAGATGGGGATTACCTTCATGCGCCGAGCGTCGGGGCAATGATGGGGCCTGACGCTATTAGGAAGATGCAGGAGTTGGCGCTATTCAAGGGGGAAGCCATCTTCCACGTGCATTCGCATGGTGGCTCTGGGTTGCCTGGCTTCAGTGGAGTCGACCTCCGGGAGAACGCCAAGTTCGTACCGGACTTTCTGAAGGTGGCGCCGCAAAACATCCATGGCGCCATTGTTTTGAGCGATGACGGTGCGGCTGGGCAGTTCTGGAAGTCTAGAAACGGCAAGCCAGAAACCATCGATGGTTTTGTGGAAGTGGGTAGCTCGCTTCGGAAAGGGGGGCGCTATGGACAGGCTTGAGCGGCAGAGTTTCCTTGGCCCAAAAAGCACCCAGGTCCTGCACAACCTGACCGTGGGACTCATCGGCCTTGGTGGTGGCGGATCGCATGAGGTGCAACAAATGGCGCACCTCGGGATTGGTGGGTATGTCCTGGTCGACCCGGACACCATTGATTGGACCAATACCAACAGGTTGGTCGGAGGCACGCTGGGTGACGTCGAATGTAAGCGATCCAAGGTCCATATTGCCGAACGCATCATTCGCGGACTACAACCCGATGCGCGCATCAAGATGGTGCAGGGACGCTGGGAAACTGTGCTTGAAGAATTGAAGGGATGCGACATCATTCTTGGCGCCGTCGACTCCTACGTCGCACGCGACCAGATTGAGCGCTTCTGCAGGCGCTTTCTTATCCCCTATATCGACATCGGCATGGATGTCCTAGCCCTTGGCGCCGACCGCGGGTATCTGGTTTCGGGGCAGGTAATCCTGTCTTCTCCTGGTCGTCCATGCCTTTGGTGCTGCGGCTTCCTCGATGAGGAAAAACTGAGAAAAGAGGCGGCGCAATACGGTGGCGCCGGTGGGCGTCCGCAGGTTGTCTGGCCAAATGGCGTGCTTGCTTCAACGGCGGTGGGATTGCTCGTCCAACTGGTTTGTCCATGGCACACCAAGACCATCGACTTCACGTACCTGGTTTATGACGGCAACCGAGGGACCATTACGCCCAGCCCCTGGGTCGATTCACTACAAAGTCATACCTGCCCACATTTCCCTGACTCCGAGGTCGGTGACCCAGGATTCGATATTCGCAAGCTAAGCAACACGAACAGCGCGAACGTGGCCCCCAACATAACCCGACCCAACCCACGCGACATCAGCAAGCGCGCCTGGTGGCGTCGCCTTCTGCCCCTGGGTAGGAGTTGAGAGCCTACCGGCATTCACCTTCACCGCATCCAAACACTCTGGAGAACGAACTATGGCGCTCTACAAATATGCTCAGAAGTTGGCCCAGTCGCAGGATGCGGCATTTGACGCAGTTCATGCTCCTGGCAACCCTGCGCAGCATCCGGGCATCTATAAGTGCACAAACTGCGGAGACGAAATCGCGATTGCAGGCGGCCATATTCTTCCGCCACAAAATCACCGTCAGCACAACCCGTTGAAAGGTCCAATCAACTGGAAGCTCGTTGTCTATCCAGTACAAGAGCGCTGATCGATTTCATGCCGTCATTGCTATGGGGCAAGTATCTCTAAAGGTTCGTTGCCCTTAGTCGTAAAGCTAGCAGCCCTGTGCGGAATATGCCTGACATGGATCGTGTCCCGAGGAAGCGCCGAGGAAAGCGTCTAGATCACGAGCCGCGAGCGGACCTACTCGCAAGGTTGCTCGGCATTTTCACTTTGCTATACACGGCAAGCTCATCGCTAGGCGGCTACTTGTGGGTCACGCGAGTGCAGCAGCACCTAGACGAGAAGAAGTTTCTTCAAAGCAACGTAAGCTTGATATCTGCCCTGAAGCCCATCGCCTTAGTGAGCTGCTACAACACAGTCGATGCCGCTGGTGACCTCGAGAATGTCATGGTGATAAAGAACACCGGGGCATACGCATTCCGGATCACGAAGGTTTCCAGGGAGCTCCGCGCGACGGACGATAACCACTTGCTTTCGTCCCCTTCAGAGATGATCCCCACTTACGCGAACGGCATGGACATGGATATCTCCCCGGGCCAGACAGCCACCAGCACTATGTTCTACGCGAAGAGCGGGGGGATAAGGCCTTGGGAGGAAATTGAAGTTGCTGGAAGAGTGGAGCTTGCAACTCCGGACGTCATGTTGGGGTATGTGAAGAAGGTTCTCGGCGATGCGGTCGATCCGGCCGCATTGAGTAGCTTTGGGAGCGCGATGCTTCGATGCCGTGGGATGATCGAAGCTGGTGGGGCACCAACCCATTAGTACTCCCCGTCGACATCCCGCCACTCCGGAGTAGCCCCGAGGAGCCCCATCCTGTGGTTCCCAATGATGACTGATCATCGTTCGGGTGATCAGCTGCCGGTGCAATGTTCCCTACCAGTCGGCTCAGCGCGGCGCCAACTTGATTGGTGAGTGGCTGTCGGCCGAAAGCGGCACGAGCTTGGCAATGGAGCGCTTGACCGAACAGCCAAGCGCTCCTAGGCAACACTACAGAAGTGCTTTTCGCCGGGACTAGTTCCTTTACATCCTCGAGGTGCCCAAATCTTCTAGAGCGCGAGCAAACGTCTCAATTTCGTGCCAAAACTCGTCGTGTGGGATCAAGCGTGCTTCGCCGCTTTCCACCCTCGCCTGCGTCTCCAGCACCTGAGCGCGAAACCAGCGATCGTGCCCCGGCTCAACGGTGGGTTCATGGTTCGTCATGGCAACAACTTCCTCCGGGGCGGGCACACGAAGATGTCGCCATTCTACGCCCCGCGATCTCGCGCGTGCCTCGCGGCGACCTGGAGCGAGAACGAATCGAGAGTCGTGGCGTCCCTCGCTCGGGCGGCCCCAGTTCGCCACGGTTTGCCTAAGCGTCGTCGAGGCTGCAGTGGTAGTAATCGACCAAAAGACGGTCTCCTCAACCACGCGTGGCGGGGGGGCATGCGTCAGAGTAATTTCCGTGTCGTATACATAACACGGACAAAAATCCTTGCTAATCAAATACTTATTGACAAATTTCCGCGAGTGGGGCAGTCTTGAGACGAGCTCCGCGGCGACCCCTCGCCACGTCTCGCGGCCGTACTTTGCGGCACCGATTCTCAGCAGCATGGCTACTGGGAGGGCGAAGCTATGGCGTCAGCCAATCAAGTCACCGAGGTCGAGCTTCGAGCGATGGGCATCCCTGAGCTCGGCGTCAAGTACGTTTTAGACGTATGTAACTCTCCTCCTGCAAGGAAAGTGGGCAGGAGGCGCCGGCGGAACCTTGTACTCGATGTGCCCCTCATCAAGCTCGGTGTGGTACTTCAGGGCGAGTCGTTGTCGGGAGAGTTTCTGTTCCTAGTAGAGCTCGACCGGCGCAACGACCTGCGTGCCGTGTACGACCAACCGCTAAGCGTCCCGCTCTTGATCGTTGATTCATCCGGGCGGAAGACGCGCATCTCGTATACAGCTGACTACCTAGTCGTAGCAGGTGAAGGCCCGAAGGTTTACGAAATCAAGGCGGACGACGAGCTGGATGAACTATGCAGGCGGCGCCCCGCCGACTGGAGCAGGGACGAGCTCGGTTACCACTATCTACCTGCCATAGCCTACTTCCAGGAACTAGGCATTGAGCACGTAACCATCCCGAACAGCTCCCTGAGTTCGGTTCGGGCCGATAATCTTCGGCTGCTGATGTCATCTCGACAAGGTACAGATACCACGCGCCTTAGAAAGATGCGGCATACGGCGACGTCCCCCCACTTTTGAGTAGCACCGTGGTTTGGAGTCCAATCCCCCAACTGATGGAGATTGGACGTGAAAAA
>NZ_AMSF01000095.1 GCF_000334915.1 Dyella ginsengisoli LA-4
CCGCAAGCCGTTCCGCGTCGCCCACCTGCTGCGGCTCGAGGGCAACCGCCACGTCGAGATCGAGCAGGCGGTGCCCGGCGACATGGCGGCGGTGGCCAAGGTCGAGGAGATCCACTTCGACGCGGTACTGCACGACTCGCACGACGAGGACCGCATCCACCTCGTGCCGATGGCCTATCCGGAACCGATGGCCGGGCTGGCGCTGGAACCGAAGCACAAGGGCCAGGAGCAGAAGCTGGCGCTGGCCCTGGCGCGGCTGGCCGAGGAAGATCCCTGCCTGCGCGTGGAGCACCGGCGCGAGCTCAACGAAACCGTGCTGCGCGGGCTCTCCGAGCTGCACCTGTCGATCGCGCTTGAACGCATGCGCGAACGCTACGGCGTGGAAGTCACCACGCATCCGCCGCGGATCGCCTACCGCGAAACCATCACCGCCAGCGCCGACGGCCACCACCGGCACAAGAAGCAGACCGGCGGCGCCGGCCAGTTCGGCGAGGTGCTGCTGCGGGTCGAACCGCTGGAGCGCGGTGCCGGCTTCGCCTTCGTCGACGCGGTGAAGGGCGGCGCGATCCCCGGCCAGTTCCTGCCGGCGATCGAGAAGGGCGTGCGCCAGGCGATGGACCATGGTGCGGTCGCCGGCTTCCCGCTGCAGGACGTGCGCGTGACCGTGCTCGACGGCAAGCACCACTCGGTCGATTCGAAGGAGGTCGCCTTCATCACCGCCGGGCGCAAGGCCTTCCTCGACGCGGTGGGCAAGGCGCAGCCGGTGGTGCTGGAGCCGATCGTGTCGCTGGAGGTGGCGATTCCCGAGGCGCACGTGGGCGACATCACCGGCAGCCTGGCCGGCAAGCGCGCGCGCATCCTCGGCACCGACCTGCAGCGCGGCGGCGAGCTGCTGATCCGCGCCCTGGCGCCGCTGGCCGAGCTGGCCGACTACGCCACCGAACTGCGCGCGGTCACCGCCGGCCGCGGCCGCTACGGCATGGAGCTGAGCCACTACGAGGCGGCGCCGCCGGCGATGCAGAAGCAGCTGCGCGAGGCGTGGCGCCCGCATCCGGACGACGACTGAGCCGACCGCCGGCGCCCGCTCGGGCGCCGGCCTCAGGCGGCCAGCCGTTCGATCAGCGCCTCGGTGAACGCCGGGATGTCGTCCGGCTTGCGGCTGGTGATCAGCGTGCCGTCGGCCACCACCGCCTTGTCCTGCCACTGTGCGCCGGCGTTCTCCAGATCGTGGCGCAGCGACGGCCAGGAGGTGACCTTGCGGCCCATCACCAGCCCCGCGTCGATCAGCGTCCACGGGCCGTGGCAGATCGCCGCCACCGGCTTGCCGGCCGCGCCGAAGTCGCGGATCAGCTCGATCGCCTCGTGCTTCAGGCGCAGCTGGTCGGGGTTGATCACGCCGCCGGGCAGCAGCAGGGCGTCGAAGTCCTCGGCGTGGGCCTTGGCCAGCGGCAGGTCAACCTTCACCGGCTCGGCCCAGTCGCCGCCCTTCCAGCCGCGGATCTGCTTCGAGCCGTCCGGCGCCACCACCTCGACGCGTGCCCCGGCCGCCTCCAGCAGGCGCTTGGGTTCGGTCAGTTCGCTGTGTTCGAAACCGTCGGTCGCCAGGACGGCGATACGGCGGCCATGCAGGTCGGTGGTGCTCATGGCGGCGCTCCTCGGAAGTGGGAAAGGCGACTGTCGCAGGTCGGGCATCGCCGGGGCGTCGTCGCCGCGTTAGACCAGCGTGATCGGCCGATGCGGCAGCGTGCCGTGCCGCGGCCGCGCAACTGGGCGACACTCTGCGACCCGATCCACGCCACCGCCGAGACCGCATGAGCGCCGAGTACATCCTGGCGATCGACCAGGGCACCACCAGCTCCCGCGCCATCCTGTTCGACCGCGCCGGTCGCATCGCCGGCGTGGCGCAGCGGGAATTCACCCAGCATTTCCCGCAGCCTGGCTGGGTCGAGCACCACCCGCGCGAGATCATGTCCAGCGTGCTCAGCACCATCACCGAGGTGATGCACAACGCCCAGGTCGACGCACGCGCGATCGCCGGCATCGGCATCACCAACCAGCGCGAGACCACGGTGGTGTGGGACCGGGCCACCGGCCAGCCGATCCACAACGCCATCGTGTGGCAGTCGCGGCAGACCCGCGGGATCTGCGACGCACTGAAGGCTGCCGGCCACGAAGCGATGGTGCGGGCCAGGACCGGCCTGTTGATCGACGCGTATTTCTCCGGCACCAAGGTGAAGTGGATCCTCGACCACGTCGACGGCGCGCGCGAACGTGCCCGCCGCGGCGAGCTGGCCTTCGGCACTATCGACAGCTGGCTGATCTGGAACCTCACCGGCGGCAAGGCACACGTCACCGATGCCACCAATGCGTCGCGCACGCTGATGTACGACATCCACACGCGCCAGTGGGACGACGAGCTGCTGGCGATGCTCGAGGTACCCCGCGCAATGCTGCCCGAGGTGCGCTCGTCCAGCGAGATCTACGGCCACACCCTGCCGGAGCTGTTCTTCGGCCACGCGGTGCCGATCGCCGGCGTGGCGGGCGACCAGCAGGCCGCACTGTTCGGCCAGGCCTGCTTCGAGCCGGGCATGGCCAAGAACACCTACGGCACCGGCTGCTTCATGCTGATGCATACCGGCGACAAGGCCGTGGCCTCGGAACACGGCTTGCTCACCACCATTGCCTTGGACGTCGACGGCCGGGTCGAGTACGCGCTGGAAGGAGCGATCTTCGTCGCCGGCTCGGTGGTGCAGTGGCTGCGCGACGGGCTTCGCATGCTGGGCAAGTCCAGCGATTCACAGGCCTACGCCGAGCGCGCCGGCGACAGTGACGGCGTCTACTTCGTACCGGCCTTCGTCGGCCTCGGCGCGCCGTACTGGCGCAGCGACGTGCGCGGCGCGGTATTCGGCCTGTCGCGCGGCACCAGCAAGGAACACTTCGTGCGCGCCGCGCTGGAGTCGATGGCCTACCAGACCCGCGACGTGCTCGCCGCGATGCAGGCCGACGCCGGCATCGAGCTGAAGGAGCTGCGGGCGGATGGCGGCGCCATCGCCAACGATTTCCTTGCCGGCTTCCAGGCCGACATCCTCGGCGTGCCGCTGGTGCGGCCAGAGGTCACCGAAACCACCGCGCTGGGCGCTGCCTACCTGGCCGGACTGGCCACCGGCTTCTGGTCCAGCCGCGAGGAGATCGCACGGCAATGGGCGGTGCAGCGACGCTTCGAACCCACCATGCCGGCCGAACGCCGCGACGCGCTCTACCGCGGCTGGCGGCAGGCAGTCGAGGCAACGCTGGGCTTCCGGGTCTGACCGCGAGGCCACCGCGCGCCGGCTTCAGATGACCACTTGGCAAGCGTCGCACTGGCCGTGTCCGTGCTTCCTGCTTGCAGAGAGCTTGTCGCCACAGACGGGGCAACACAGCGGCTCCGGATCGCTCTCGTCGTGGAACCACCAATAGTAGGTCGGCAGCAAAGCGCTCAACGCGGCGACTGCGGCGAGGCCGTCGCGGTTGACTTGTCCATCCCGCTTGAGCAACTGGACCTTGGCCCAGGCCTCGTACTCGCCGCAGTCAAGCCACAGGCTGTAGAGCGCCTGAAACTGGCCATGCCAGGAGCTCACCATATCGACCTGCTTGCTGCTGAGACCTAACCGCTGAGGATCGAGGGCTCCATTGCAGGCAAAACAGTGCACCGGGTTGTCCGTGAGCCGGTGCACCAGCAGAAGCTCACGAAGTTCCTTGCAATCGCAGAATTGCAGGTCAGCCGATGGCCTGAGCTTGTCGTAATGGCTCATCGGCGCCCGGCTAGCCCTTGGGCTGCAGCAGCGTGCCGGTGCACTTGGGCGAACCGCACAGGCACTTCCACAGCTTCTTCAGCCGCGCGGTGTGCGGCACTTCCAGCACGATGCCGTAGTTGTAGGTGAGTTCCTCGCCGGGCTTGATCGTACGGATCGCCTCGATCATCACCTTGTCTCTGCGCGGGTCGCCGCTGGCGCTCTCCTCCACCACCGCACGGCAGTTCGGATCGCAGCTGTGGTTGATCCAGCGCGCCGTGTTGCCCTTGCGGTTGGCGTCGATGATGTACTCGTCGTTGAGCGTGAACAGGAAGGTGTGCCCGGTCTCGCCACCATCGCCGTACAGCTCGTCCGCCTCGGCATGGGTCATCAGCGTGCCCTTGTACTGGACGACTTCTTCGCCCTTGCGGATCACATCGGTGGCGAACACGCCATTGCCGTGGATGGGCGAACGGCGGGCGACGAAACGTGCGGGCATGCGGACAGTCCGTTGGTAGGCGAAACCACGATGATGCCCGTTCGGCATGAACGTTGAAACCGCGCCGCCGCGGCGATCGACTGGCCGCGACCGTCCCGGCTCCCCGGCAGGGGACGGTTTCAGCCGCCACGCAAAGATGGGTAGAATCGGTCATTCAAACGATCGTTTGGAGAAGCCGTGATGCGCCTGACCCGCTGGATCGCCCCCGCCGCGCTCGCCCTGGGCCTGGTTGCCTGCGGGCCGCCGCGCAAGAGCGTGTTCCCGCCGGCGGTCAGCATCCAGCAGCTGCAGCTCCAGCCCGGCGGTGGATGGCACCTCACCGTGCGCATCCAGAACAACAGCTACGGCGAGATGGACTTCACCTCGCTGGAAGGCACGCTGCAGGTGGCCCAGCTCGAGCCGGTGCGCCTGCACGGCAGCTTCAAGCGCGACATCCCTGCCCTCTCCGGCGACGTGGTGGACATCGACGTGCTGCCGACCTCACAGATGACCGCCGCACTGGCCGCCGTCGCGGCCAAGGGCAGCGCCGGTTCGCTCGCCTACCGGGTGAGCGGCACCGCCCGCGCCAAGCCCGAGCAGGAAAAGCAGGCCCGCGATTTCGACTTCAGCGGCAACGACTGGCTGTCGCCCGTGCCCGGGATACCCGGCACCTTCCGCTGATCCGCTCCTCACATCCCACCCATTCCACCGAAGGACATCGCCATGACGCTTTACAAGGCCCCCCTCGACGACCAGCGCTTCGCCCTCTTCGACGTCCTCGGCGCCGAAGCGGTGCTGACCGGGCTGGAAGGTGGCGACGGCCACACCCGCGACCTGCTCGACGCCGTGCTGGAAGAAGCCGGCAAGCTGGCCGAACAGGTGCTCGCCCCGACCAACCGGCCGGGCGACCAGGAAGGCTGCCACTACGACAAGGAGACCCACACGGTCACCACGCCCAAGGGCTTCAAGGAGGCGTTCAAGGCGTTCGCCGAAGGCGGCTGGGCCGGCCTGACCATGCCCGAGGCCTACGGCGGCCAGGCGCTGCCGGCGGTGCTGGGCACCGCCACCACCGAGCTGTTCCAGTCCGGCAACCTGTCGTGGAGCCTGTATCCCCTGCTGTCCGAAGGCGCCTGCCACGCGATGGAGCTGCACGGCGAGGAATGGCAGCGCCAGCTGTTCATGAGCCGCATCGTCGCCGGCGACTGGACCGGCACGATGTGCCTGACCGAGCCGCAGGCCGGCTCCGACCTGGGCCTGCTGAAGACCCGCGCCGAACCGGCCGGCAAGGGCCTCAACGACGCCACCACCTACAAGATCTCCGGCACCAAGATCTTCATCAGCGCCGGCGAGCACGACCTGGCCGAGAACATCGTGCACCTGGTGCTGGCGCGGCTGCCCGACGCCCCGGCCGGCAGCCGCGGCATCTCGATGTTCATCGTGCCGAAATTCAAGGTGAACGCCGACGGCTCGCTGGGCGAACGCAACAATGCCTACGCCGGTGCCATCGAGCACAAGATGGGCATCAAGGGTTCGGCCACCTGCGTGATGAACTTCGACGAGGCCGAGGGCTACCTGATCGGCCAGCCGCACAAGGGCCTGATGGCCATGTTCACCATGATGAATGCCGCCCGCCTGGCGGTGGGCGTGCAGGGCCTGGCGCTGTCGGAGCGGGCGCTGCAGAACAGCCTGAACTACGCCCGCGAGCGCCTGCAGTCGCGCGCGCTGTCGGGCCCGAAGTTCCCGGAAAAGCCGGCCGACAACCTGCTGGTGCAGCCGGACGTGCGCCGCATGCTGCTGACCCAGCGCGCCTTCGTCGAGGGCTCGCGCCTGCTGGTGCTCTACAACGCGCTGCAGACCGACATCGAGGCGCGTGCCAGGGATGAGGCCACCCGCCAGAAGGCCAGCGAGCTGGTCGCGTTCCTGATCCCGATCTCCAAGGCACTGGTCACCGAGCTGTCGATCGAGTGCACCAAGGAGGCGCTGCAGATCTATGGCGGCCACGGCTACATCGGCGAGAACGGCATGGAGCAGTTCGCCCGCGATGCGCGCATCACCACGCTGTACGAGGGCACCACCGGCATCCAGGCGGCCGACCTGCTCGGCCGCAAGATCCTCCAGCTCCAGGGCGTGGGCTTCCGGCATTTCCTGGAGGAGATCAGCGCGTTCTGCCAGCAGCACAGCGCCGACGAGTCGCTGCGCGCGATGATCGGTCCGCTCGCCGTCTACGCCAAGCAGTGGGGCGAGCTGACCATGAAGCTGGCCGGCCGCATCCAGGCCAACCCGGAAGAGCTGGGCGCTGCCGCCAACGACTATCTCTACTACTCCGGCTACATCACGCTCGCCTACCTGTGGGCCAGGAGCGTGGCCGCGGCAGACAAGAGCAACCAGCCGGAGGCGTTCAAGCAGGCCAAGCGCGATACCGCGTCGTTCTATTTCGCCCGCATCCTGCCCCGTTGCCTCATGCATCAGGCCGGGATGGAGGCCGGCGTCGCGACGCTGCCCGCGATCGCCTGAGGTCACCCTTGCTGCCTGCACCCGAAACGCCCGGCCCTGCCGGGCGTCTCTTTTTCTGGGCGAAGGAGCCGATCGCGCCGCTACTGTCGCCGCCGTCGGGCGATTGCTACGCTGCGGGCACTCGCCAAGGGGGAAATCCATGCGCCGGACCGCCGTGCTGCTCGCCAGCCTGCTCGCCTGCACCCATGCCTTCGCCGGGGCAACGCTGAAACCCGGCGACACACCACCGGACGCACTGGGCGTCACCCGCGACGGCACCCGGCTCACGCTTTCGTCGATGCGTGGCAAGGTGGTGGTGGTGAGCTTCTGGGCCACCTGGTGCGGCTACTGCATGAAGGAAATGCCGACCCTGGGCAGCATCCAGCAGGCGGCGATCCAGAAGCACCTGCCGCTGCAGATCGTCGCGGTGAACCATCGCGAGAGCCTCCGGACGTTCGTCGCGGTGTCGCGCAACATGCACCGCATCCTGCCGAGCCTGCTGATGAGCCGCGACGGGGATGGCAGCGTCGGGCGTCCCTACGGCAGCGACAACGGCATCCCGGTGATGGCGATCTTCCATCCGGACGGCACGCTGGCCGATCTGCACGTAGGTTATGACGAGAGCGATCTCGACGGGATCCTCTCCGAGATCAACGGTCTGCTGGCCGACGCCATGAAACAGCAGGCCGTCGCCCCGCCCTGACAGCGACACCCTGCCGCAGCGGCTTACCGCCGCCCCGGCGTCCGTGACATGATGCCGGGCCGTCGAAATCGACAGACCGTCTTTCCGTGCCCATTCCACGCCGCCAACGAGGCTTCGTCGCCTGGCTCGCCATCGTCGCCCTGTGGCTGACGATCGTCGCGCCCGTGGTGTCGCAGACGCTGGCGAACCCGCTGGATTCGCTGATCAGCATCGGTGCCTGCGGCGTGCATCATCCGGACGGCACGCAGACCCCGCCCACCGGTCACCTGCTGGAAAAGTGCGGCTACTGCGGCATGATGGCCGGGCATTCGATGCTGCCCGACGCATCGCCGGTGCAGATCCCCGGGCTGGCGCTGGCCGGTCCGTCGCTCACCGCCGTCCGGCCACCCGAACGCAGCACGATCGTGCTGCTCGCTGCCGCGCCCCGCGGCCCACCCGTCGTCGCGCACGCCTGAACCTGCACCACGCGGATCGCTGACCGACCGTCCCCGGCCTTGCCGGATCGACGGCCGGCGATGACATCCGCTCCGTGATCGCGCATGGCCCGCGTGCCGTGCGTCGCTGCCGACTCCAGGGATCTCCATGACTCACCCAACGCTTCACCGGCGTGCACGTGCGCACGCCCGCACCGCGCCGTGCACACTCGCCGCCGCCCTCGCGCTGGCACTCGCCGGCCCCGCACTCGCCACCGACGCGCAACCGGCCACCGAGCTGGCTCCGGTGGTGGTTACCGCACCGATGCAGGACAGTCCGCTCACCGTGGTCACCGACCCGAAGGCCCCGCGCCAGCCGGTGCCGGCCAGCGACGGCGCCGACCTGCTCAGGAGCATTCCCGGCTTCTCGATGATCCGCAAAGGCGGCAGCAACGGCGATCCGGTGCTGCGCGGCATGAGCGGCTCGCGACTGGGCATCCTGATGGACGGCGGCCAGATCGCCGGCGGCTGCCCGTCACGCATGGATCCGCCGACCGCCTACATCGCGCCGGAAAACTACGATCGCGTCACCGTGATCAAGGGCCCGGAAACGGTGATCTACGGGCCCGGCAACTCGGCTGGCGTGGTGCGCTTCGACCGCGACTTCAGCCGCTACGCCGAACCGGGTTACAGCGTCGACGCCAGCGTGCTCGGCGGCTCCTGGGGCCGCAACGACCAGAACCTCGACCTGCGCGCCGGCGCCCCGACCGGCTACCTGGGGGTTGCCGCCAACCACACCCATTCGCAGGACTACGCCGACGGCGCCGGCCACCGCGTGCACTCGCGCTACGACCGCTGGAACGTCGACACTACCGTGGGCTGGACGCCCAGTGACGACACCCGGCTGGAACTGGCCGTCGGCAAGGGCAACGGCCAGGCCGCCTATGCCTTCAGCGGCATGGATGGCTCGCAGTTCCTGCGCGAAAGCGCCGGCCTGACGCTCGTGCAGCAGCACCTCACGCATCATTGGGACAAGCTGGAAATGCAGGCGTACACCAATTACGCCGACCACGTGATGGACAACTACACGCTGCGCCAGCCCGATCCGGCCAGCATGATGCCGATGGCGATGGCCTCCAACGTGGCCCGGCGCACCAGCGGCGGGCGCATCGCCGGCACCTGGCGCTGGGACGAGGTGCTGGAGCTGGTCGCCGGCATGGACGGCTCGACCAACGCACACACCGTGCGCAACGGCGGCCCGCCGGACAGCATGAACGACTACCGCCGCCTGCCGCGCCTGCGCGACGCCCGCATGCGCGACGTCGGCGCGTTCGGCGAACTGCGCTGGACTCTCGCGCCCCGCCAGCGCGTGATCGGCGGCGTCCGGCTGGATCGCGCACAGGCCCGCGGCTACCAGCTCACCCTGCCTTCCTCCGGCACGGGAGGCATGGGGGGTGGAATGAGCGGCGGGATGAGCGGCGGCATGGGCAGCAGCATGACCACCACGGTCACGGCGGATCGCTCCGACACCCTGCCGTCGGGCTTCGTCCGCTACGAGCAGTACCTCGCCTCCGCACCGGCCACGTTCTACGCCGGCATCGGCCATGTAGAGCGCTTCCCCGACTACTGGGAGCTGTTCGGCGGGCATGTGGACACCTCGATCACGAGCTTCCGCAAGCTGCAGCCGGAACGCACCACCCAGCTGGACATCGGCCTGCAGTATCACGACAGCCGCATGAAGGCCTGGGTCTCCGGCTACGCCGGCGTGGTGCAGGACTTCATCCTGATGCACTACCCGGCCAGTGCCATGGGCACGGGAACGGCCAACAACGTGCAGGCGCGCATCGCCGGCGGCGAAGCCGGCGTGAGCTATGCGTTCGATCCGCACTGGAGCGGCGACGCCTCGCTCAGCTATGCCTGGGGCGAAAACCGCACCGAACATCGCCCGCTGCCGCAGATGCCGCCACTGGAAGCCCGCTTCGGACTCACCTACGCACGCGACGCGTGGTCGCTGGGCACGCTCTGGCGTATAGCCACGGCCCAGCATCGGGTGGCGGTCGGCGAGGGCAACATCGTCGGCCAGGACCTGGGAACCAGCGGCGGCTTCGGCGTGCTCTCGCTCAACGGCAGCTACCGCCTCGGCCGGCACCTGACGCTGAGCGCCGGTGTCGACAACCTGCTGGACAGGACCTACGCCGAGCACCTCAACGCCGCCCCGGCGGGCCTGGCCGGCTACGTCAACACCGTGCGCGTGAACGAACCCGGGCGCACCGCCTGGATGAAACTCGCCATCCGCCTCTGACCCAGATCAGACCCACGGGTACGCCGCAAGGCGTACCTTGGCCCCGCATTTCAAGGAATCCGCCATGAATCGCCTGTCTCGCTCCCTCGCTTCCTTCGCCGCGGCCGCGCTTGCCACGCTGCCCGGCGTTGCAGCCGCCTGCTCCACCTGCGGCTGCTCGCTCAACTCCGACTGGGCCAGCCAGGGCTATGCCACCTCGCGCGGGCTGCACCTGAGCCTGCGTCAGGACTATTTCAACCAGTCCCGGCTGGTGTCCGGCTCCGACCGCGTCGCCTTCGGCAGCATCCCTCTGCCCAGCGAGGACGAGCTGCAGCGCAAGACCATCAACCGCAATACCCTGCTCGGCCTGGACTACAGCTTCAACCGGGCCTGGGGCTTGTCGGTGCAGCTACCCTGGTTCAGCCGGTACCACGAGACCTGGCCGGAAGGCGAAACCACGTTGTCGTCTTCCAGGGGACAGGGCATCGGCGACATCCGCGTGGTCGCCCGCTACCAGGGCTTCAGCCCGGATGCGGGCCTGGGCGTGCAGTTCGGCGTGAAGCTGGCCACCGGCACGTTCAAGCAGACCTTCGACGCCGGCAGCGCCGCCGGCGAGCTGCTGGATCGCGGCCTGCAGCGCGGCACCGGCACCACCGACGCACTGTTCGGCGTCTACAAGTTCGGCTACCTCAGCGACTCGGTCGGCTATTTCGGCCAGGCCATGGGCGAGGTGGCGATGAACGCCCGCGACGGCTTCCGTCCGGGCAATTCGCTCAACGTGAATCTGGGCCTGCGCTATCTCGACGCCGGCATGTTCGTGCCGCAGGTACAGCTCAATCTGCATGGCGAGCAGCGCGAGAGCGGCGCCTTCGCCGACCGCGCCAACAGCGGCGCCACGCTGGCCTATCTCAGCCCCGGGCTGGGCGTGAAGCTGGGACGTCGCGTGGACGCCTTCGTGTTCATGCAGGTGCCGGTGCACGAGCACGTCAACGGGCTGCAGATCGAACCGGGACGGCTGTGGTCGGCCGGCGTGCAGCTCCGCCTCTAGCGGTGGACCACGGGCGGGGCTTCCGTCGCACCCGCGCATCGGTGTAGAACCGGAGGCTCAACCGGCTGCGACCCAAACGCATGAACGAGCCCTCCCTCCTGATCCGCCTGGCCGAGGACGACGACGACTTCATCCTCGGCCTGGTCCCGCGCTTCGTCCAGTTCGACCTGCCGGCCTGGCGGCGGCGGCACGAATGCATCGAAGGCATCCGCCGCGACATCGCACATCACCTGGACGACCAGCCGCCGAACAGCTTCCTGTTCGTGGCCGAGGATGCCGACGGCGAGCGGGTCGGCTTCCTGCACCTGCAGAAGACCCAGGACTTCTTCACCGGCCGCACCAACTGCCACATCTCCGACGTGGCGGTGGCGCCGGGCCACGAGCGCCAGGGGATCGGACGCGCCCTGCTGCAGCATGCCGAGGAGTGGGCACGCGAGCACCGCTGCGCGCTGGTCACACTGGCCGTATTCCCCGGCAACGACGGGGCACGCGCGTTGTACGAGGCGGCCGGCTATGGCACCGACCTGCTGCGCATGGCCAAGCCGGTGGGCTGAGCAAAAAAGACCCGCGGCTGCCGGGCAGCCGCGGGTCCGGATCGATCACCGTGACGATCAGTTGACTGCAGTGCTGCCGGTCGGCGCCTCGGTCTGTTCACGGTCGTTCAGGCGGGCCGACACGCGATCGATGTTGGCCAGCGACAACAGGTGGGCGTAGATCCAGCCCAGCGTGCCGTCCTTCAGGAACTCGTGCGCGGTCTTCTCGTCGAGCTGGCGCAGCTTTTCCTCGTTGACCACGAACAGGCCATTGAGGTTGATCGTCTTGCCGTCCTTCTCCAGCCGGATGTTGCGCGGCTCGAGCAGGTCGTGCTTGCGCAGCTGGTCCATGAACCAGTGCGTGCGGGCGACATGCTGCTGGAACTCGCCGAGGAAGTTCACGGCGTTGGTCAGCATCTCCGCATCGGTGCCGTCTTCCTTGAACAGGCGCTCGCCCTCTTCACTGCTGAAGCCTTCATAGGCCTCGTCCAGGAACACGGTGAAATCGTCGCCTTCCTGGTCTTTCGGCTTCTCCGCCAGGATGAACGGATAGCGGCGGATGAAGGCAGGCACGTAGGCGCCCGGGATCCACTGGCCGTTCGCGTCGACGAACAGGTTCTCGTTCTGGCGCAGGCCAAGCAGGGCCATCGGACCGGCTTCCTTGACGTCGGTGCCGGCGAACAGGATCGGCATGTCGCGGGCTGCGGCGGGAAACTCGACGCCGGTCAGCGGCACCGAATGCACGTTGGCCGCGAACTTCAGGCTCGGCACGCCCTTCAGGCGCAGGTCCTTGTGGGCGGTGCGGTTGAGCGGCACGGGGCGCTCGTAGAAAAAGACTTCTGCCACGTTGTTTACCTCTGCCCAGCCGCGCCGGGGTTGCCACCGTCGGCCCCCCCTCCCAAACCCGGCCCGGGTCTCAAGACGAACAGCCACTATAACAGCGCCCACGGCCGCCCGCGAACGCCCGGGCGGCGCCCCCTTGTCCCTGCCGCATCAAGGATTTGCATGCGAACGGCAACAAAGATGGGCTATGCTCGGCGGGAGTACACGGTTGCATCGCTGCGCGTTTTCCCCTGATCGAAGGAAGGACTGCATGCTGATGGAAGTGCCGCTTCGGGCCGATCTGCATTCGACCCGGGTACTGTCGCTGGACGCCTCCGGCCGGATCCTCGACTGGATCAGCTGGCAGGATGCGGCTTGCCTCTACGTCCGCGAGGCCGTGGCGTGGACCCTCGGCGAACCCTGCCTGACCGTCCACGGCGGCATCAACCGCGCACTGGGCACGCAGAGCACGCTGGACCTGCACCCGATCATCGCCAGCACCGGACACTGCCGCGACCACGCCATCGATCCGGCCCCGGCGCTCACCAACACGGCGCTGTTCGCCCGCGACCGCCACCTTTGCCTTTACTGCGGCAACCACTACAGCCGCGGCGAGCTGACCCGCGACCACGTGCAGCCGGTCTCCAAGGGCGGGCGCGACGAGTGGGAAAACGTGGTCAGCGCCTGCCTGGCCTGCAACCTGCGCAAGGCCAACCGCACGCCGCAGCAGGCGCACATGCCGCTGCTGGCGGTGCCCTACCGGCCGAGCTGGGTGGAGCACCTGATCCTGTCCAACCGCAACATCCTGGCCGACCAGATGGAATTCCTGGTCAACCACCTGCCGCGCGACCGCCGGGCCGCGCACGCCTGATCCTGCGGGTCCCGATCAGATCTCGTCGTCCTCGTCGCCGAGGGCCTCCTCCACGTTGCCCAGCTCGCTGCGGTCGCGTTCGGCCAGCCGGCTGTAGTGACGGCGGATGCGGTCGAGTGTCGCATCGTCCAGCTCTTCCAGCGCCAGCAGGGCGTTGTGCGCCCGACTGGAGCGGATCAGCTCGTCCAGCTTGATCTGCAGCGCCGCCGAGTCCCGGTTCTGGGTGTTCTGGATCAGGAACACCATCAGGAAGGTGATGATCGTGGTGCCGGTGTTGATCACCAGTTGCCAGGTGTCGCCGAAGCCGAACAGCGGCCCGGTGAGGGCCCAGACCACGATGATCAGCGTGGCCGTGATGAAGGCGGCAGGCTTGCCGGCGGCCCGCGAGGTGGCCGCGGCGAACCGGCGGAACAGCTTGGAATCGGCCATGTACGGGCTCCTGAGGGGCTTGGGTGTCGGCAGCTGCACAGCATGCCGGGTGGTCGTGGACGGGCCGGTGAATGTGAAGGCGCCCGACACGGCCCGCCCTCCGCCCTTGCCCCGCCTCCCCGGCAGGCCAACAATATGCGGATGATCGACCTGTCCCGCTATCCCCACCTGGCGCCCATCGCCACGCCCGCCGACCTGCGCCGCGTCCCCGACGACGAGTTGCCGGCGGTGGCCGACGAACTGCGCCAGTACCTGATCGAGGCCGTGGCCAGCTCCGGCGGCCACTTCGGCGCGGGCCTGGGCGTGGTCGAGCTGACCGTGGCCCTGCACCACGTGTTCGACACGCCGCGCGACCGGCTGGTCTGGGACGTCGGCCACCAGTGCTACCCGCACAAGATCCTCACCGGCCGCCGCGACCGCATCACCACGATCAAGAAGAAGGACGGCCTGGCGCCGTTCCCGCGTCGCGAGGAGAGCGAATACGACACCTTCGGCGTCGGCCACTCGTCCACCTCCATCTCGGCCGCGCTCGGCATGGCGATCGCCGCGCAGCGGCGCGGCGACGACCGCAAGTTCGTGGCGGTGATCGGCGACGGCGCGATGACCGCCGGCATGGCCTTCGAGGCGCTCAACCATGGCGGCGACGTCGAGCCGAACATGCTGGTGGTGTTCAACGACAACGGCATGTCGATCAGCGAGAACGTCGGCGCGCTGACCAAGATGATGGCGCGCGCCATGGCCAGCCACACGCTCAACGCCTGGCGCGAACGGGCCAAGCGGGCGATTCCCAAGCAGTCGCTGATGGGCCGCTTCTTCAAGCGCTGGGAAGAGCACGCCAAGGGCATGTTCGTCCCCTCGACGCTGTTCGAGGAGCTGGGCTTCCACTACACCGGTCCGATCGACGGCCACAACCTCCCGCAGCTGCTCGCCGCGCTGCGTACAGTGAAGGACCTGCCCGGCCCGCAGCTGCTGCACGTGATCACCACCAAGGGCAAGGGCTACGCCCCGGCCGAGCAGGCGCAGATCGAATACCACGCGGTCGGCCCGTTCGACCCGCAGGCCGGCCTGGCGAAGAAGTCCGCTCCGGCCAAGCCCACCTACACCGACGTGTTCAGCGACTGGCTGTGCGACCAGGCCGCGGCCGACGACCGCCTGATGGGCATCACCCCGGCAATGCGCGAGGGCTCGGGGCTGGTACGCTTCTCGAAGGAATACCCCGAGCGCTACTTCGACGTGGCGATCGCCGAGCAGCATGCGGTGACGCTGGCCGCGGGCATGGCCTGCGAAGGCGCCAAGCCGGTGGTGGCGATCTACTCCACCTTCCTGCAGCGCGCCTATGACCAGGCGATCCACGACGTGGCGCTGCAGAACCTGGACGTGACCTTCGCGATCGACCGCGCCGGCGTGGTCGGCCCGGACGGCGCCACCCACGCCGGCAGCTTCGACCTGTCGTTCCTGCGCTGCCTGCCGAACATGGTGATCATGGCTCCGGCAGACGAGAACGAGTGCCGCACGATGCTGTCCACCGGCTTCGCCTACGCGGGCCCGGCCGCCGTGCGTTACCCGCGCGGCAGCGGCCCCGGTGCGACGCTGCGGGCCGAGCTGGACACGCTGCCGATCGGCAAGGCGGAGCTGCGCCGCCGCGGCCGCGGTCTCGCCCTGCTCTCGTTCGGCGCGATGCTGGCGCCGGCAGCCGTGGTCGCCGCCGAACTGGACGCCACGCTGGTCAACATGCGCTTCGTCAAGCCGCTCGACGAGACGATGCTGGTCGAGCTGGCGAAGACCCACGACGCCTTCGTCACGCTGGAAGACAACGCGGTGGCCGGCGGTGCCGGCTCGGCGGTCGCCGAGTGCCTGGCCGCACACGGCATCACCCTGCCGATCCTGCACCTGGGCCTGCCCGACGCGTACCTCGAGCACGGCAGTCGCGAGGAGGTGCTGAGCATGGCCGGGCTCGATCTGCCGTCGATCCGCCTCGCGATCCGCGCGCGCTTCCCGAAGCTGGTCGCCAGCAGCGCCAGCGCGGGCTGAGCGCCGGGGAGGGCTCGCCGCCCCGGCGGACGCTCAATCGGGGCGGCGGCCGCCGCTGACGCGGTCGCGCTGCTCCAGGTCTTGCGCAGTGAACACCTCGCGGTAGCCGGCGGCCTGCAGCAGCGCGCGGCAGGCCTCGCCCTGGTTCCAGCCATGCTCGAAAAGCAGCCAGCCGCCGGGCAGCAGCACCTCGCGGGCGTCGGCGACGATGCGTCGGATGTCGTCCAGGCCATCTGCTCCGGAGGCCAGGGCGGAGGCCGGCTCGAAGCGCAGGTCGCCCTGGCCCAGGTGCGGATCGTCCGCCTCGATGTACGGCGGGTTGGACACGACCAGATCAAAGCGCTCGCCCGCCAGCGGCGCCAGCCAGTCGCCCTCGACGAAGCGGACGTTGGGGATGCACAGCCTTCGCGCGTTGCGCCGGGCCACCTCGAGTGCGGCGGCACTCGCGTCCACGGCGAGCACCCGCGCATGCGGCCGTTCCGTACCGATCGCCAGGGCGATCGCACCGCTGCCGGTGCCGAGGTCGACAACGCCGGCCGCGCGATCCTCCGGCAGTCGGGCCAGCGCCAGCTCCACCAGCAGTTCGGTTTCCGGGCGCGGGATCAGCGTGGCCGGCGTGACCTCCAGCTCCAGCGACCAGAAGCCGCGCCGGCCGGTGATATAGGCCACCGGCTCGCCCGCAAGGCGCCGACGCACGAGTTCGACGAATGCCTGCTCGTCCGCCAGCGACATCACGTCGTCGGCATGTGCGATCAGCCAGCTCGGCGGACGCCGCAGCACGTGCTGCAGCAGTACCTCGGCATCGACGCGATCGCCGAGACGACGCGCGGCGTCGCCCAGGGCATGGCGGACTTCAGTCATGTGTCGTGTGATCTCCCGTGGCCGGCGGCAGGTCCGGCGGGCTGGCCCGGCGCTCGCGGGCGCGCCAGTACCCGCCCTCGCTCCATGCCGCAAACGCCCAGCGTAGCCAGCCGATCAGCGCATTGGCCAGCCACAGCGCCCAGGCCAGCATCGCCAGCTTGTAGACCCACAACGACACGCTGAGCACACCGGCACGCGGCAGCACGCCGGTGCTCTGGTCGGCGAACCAGCGCAGGCTCCATGCGCTGGATCCATTGCCGGCCACGTGCATGTCCGGCAGGCCCAGCAGGCCGCGTGGCACCGCGCCGACCAGTGCCAGCAACGCCAGCGCGGTGAGCAGCGCCAGCGCCACCTGCAGCAGGTTGAAGGCGACCGGATGGGCAGGCGGCTTCAGCCGTGCGCGCAGTCCCATCGCGATCAGCCACGCCACCACCAGCGCATACGCGCTCCAGGCGAACGCCGAGAAACCAAGCCCCAGCAGCAGCCAGTGGTGGAAACGCAATCCGGTCGGTGCGTAGCGCGCCAGCAGCCACGCCACGACCAGAAGCACCGCGAGCTGGGACCAGTACAGCACCGCCGGCCCCATCGACGGTCCCCACGCCCACAGCACCCAGCGATCGCGCGGCAGCTGCAGGTCGAGCGCGATGTTGGCCACCGGAGCGCGCAGGTCGAGCGCGGCAGTGCGGGTGCGGGTCGCTGCGCCCTCTGGCTGGCGCAGCGTCACCTGGTACTGGTGCACGCCCGGCAGCAAAGGCAGGGCGAGCTTGCCGTCGCGCACACCGAGGTTGAGCGACTCGTCGTCGCGCTGCGCCTGCAGCAGTTCGGCGCCGGGCGGCAGGACGATCGCGTGCTCTCCACCGCGGGTGCTTCGCGCCGTGAGCAGCAGCGTCGTCTCGCTGGCACGTTCGCCCGCCGTCGTGCTTGCCTGCACGCGATCGAACGCAATGCTGGAACCCGGCACTGCCGACGGCTCGCTCAATGCGAGCGTGAGCGTTTCGCCCGGCAACGGCTGGAAGCGCGGGCCGTGGGACACGGCGCTGGTCGGCACGCCGCTCGCCTCCACGTGCCACATCGGGGCGGCATCGACCTGCCAGACCTCGGCGCGCTCGGCCAGCGGCGGCGCCGTCAGCGAGAGCGTGGGCGCATGGTCGAGCCGGCTCGACCACCCCACCTGCCGAGTGTCCGCACTGAAGTTCGCCTGCACCGAGCCGTTGTGCACCACCAGATCGTCGCCCTGCGGGTGCTCGCCCGGCAGCAGCGGCACGTCGACGCTGAAGCCGCCCTGCTCCGGCGCCAGCCGCTCCACCGTGGTACGCACCTGCCAGTCCACGCCGAACACCAGCTGCCGCATCACCCGCACGTACGGCGGCAGGCGCTGTGCCACCGTCAACGCGCTGCCGTCGGGCGCCGCACGCATGCGGCTCAGCGTGAGGCTGTCCCCGGGCAGGTGAGCGTCGTCCAGTCCGCTCGCGTTCCAGCCCTGGCCGATGAAGCCGACGTGGGCGGGGCGCAGCGGAAAGCCGAGCCGCACGCTGTCGGCACCGGCCGCGATGCGGTAGCGCAGGGTCACCTGGTGCACGCCGCGGTCCAGCCGCAGCACCAGGGCGTCGCCGCGACGCACCAGCGCAGCCGGCTGGCCGTCCAGCCGTGCATCGAGCAGGGTCAACGCCTCGTCGCCCCGCGGCAGCGGCAGGCCGGCATCGGCCCCGGCATCGGCCTGCAGCGACAGGTCGAGCGCATCGCCGCCGGCCTGCAACTGGGCGTCGGCGATAGCGACGCAGTCCGGCGCGCACTTCGGCAGCTCGGTCAGCCGCTGGCGCAGGCTGTCCAGCAGGTGCTGGTCAGGAAAGGCCTGGCGGGCGTGGCCGGCATGCGGGGCGAGCATCGCGAGCAGCAGCACGGCCGCACTGGCCGCCCCGCGTCTCCACTCGCCCCAACGCCCGCGCAGTGGCGTGACCAGCAACGGCACCATCCGCGCCAGCAAGGCGGCGAGCAGGGCGACCATCAGCACACGCAGCAGACGTACCAGCCATCCCGGCGCGATCACCAGCCGCATGCTCTGGTTCACCGTGACCGGGCCCGACCAGCCCAGTCGGTAGCTGTTGCCAGCCCGCCACTCCGGCTGGCCTGCGCCGGCCTGTGCCACGCTGCGGCTGTCCAGCGGTGCGCTGGCGAGGGTGGTGTCCATGTCGACCGATGCCAGGCTGTCGGCAGCCGCGACCGGAGGCGGCGGAGCGGCCATCTCGGCCAGCGCCGAGGGTGGTGCCGGCGGGGCCGGCGGCGGCAGACTGGCCGCCTCCGGCTCGGCGGGCACGGCCCGGTTCTGCTGCCGTCGGATGCCCCCGGCCACTTTCATGCTTGCCGGCACCCACCCGGGCGGCGTACCGCCCACCACCCCGCTCTCCAGTTGCGGATGCAGCGCGTACTGCAGCTGCGTCGCCGCAAAGGGCAGCGTCCACAACACCGCCAGCGCGAAGGTGGCCAGTGCGACGAAGCGCGCAGCGAGACGCAGGCGGCCCTCGGGCAAGGCACGCAGCAGCAGCGCGAAGGCAAACGCCGCCGCCAGCGTCCAGCGCGGCGCACCGCCCTCGTGCTGCGCCAGCGCAAGGAACACCGCCGCCAGCAGCGCGCCACGCCAGCCCAGCGCGCGCCCTGCGAGCAGGGCGATCAGGGCAACCACGAACAGGTCGAGCAGGGTCCACTGCGCGATCCACGAATCCGGCGAACGGTCCGCGCCATCGGCACCCAGCAGGCGGTAGCCTGGCGGCAGGTGCAAGGTGGCGTCGATGCCCTCCAGCGGCACCTGCCAGCCACCGGCCGGCAGGCGGCCCGCGTGCGCCGGCGCACGCAGACCGGCGCTCAGATCGAGCTCGCGGTCGCGCAGCTCGACGCCGCGGCGGCCGTCCTTGCCCGCACTGACCAGCAGCGGCTGCCCGTCCTGTCCGGCCCGCTGCAGCTGCCATGGCGAGGCGACGTCGAGCCGCTGCCGATGGCGCAGGGTGCCGGTGAGACGGTCGACCGCGCTCAGACCGTTGCCGTCGAAGTCCAGCCACAGCTCGCGCTGCAGATGCAGCCGGTCGTCCCGGCTTCCACGATCGCCGCGATTGCCCTCGACGACGCTCAGTCCGTGACTGGCATCCACGGCAAACGCGGGCAGGCTGCTCCACTCGTCGGGCACGCCGGCACGCGTGGCGTCGACGCCCTGCCCTTCGACGCGCGTGCCGCGCAGGCCGGTGTCATCGGAGTAACTCCATATTTCCTGCGCCGGCCACGGCGCGCCCGGCGGCTTGAACTGCACGCCGGCGAGCGGCGCGATGGCTCGCGCGTCCAGGGTGATCGTCCATCGGCCCGGCCGCAGCTGCACGCGCAGCCGTCCGTCGTTTTCCAGTCGCGCCGGCAGGTCGCCGGACAGGGCGGTGGCGATGAAGCCCGGAGGGAGCGCCGGGCCCAGCAGCTGCTCGCGCGCGGATCCGGCCACGTCGAGCTGCAGCCGGGTCTCCAGCCGGGGCGGCAGGCCATCGACCAGCCGGCGATAGACGCGCAGCGACAGCGCGTCGGCCGCGCGTGCCGAGGCTGCCGCCTCGCCCAGGGTGAGGCGGTTGCCGTTGCGTTCGACCCGCGCCACCGGCGCGCCGTCGACGGTGAGGTCGACCAGCGCGATCGATGGCGGCACGGCCAGCGTGGGCGGGCGATGGCTCCAGTCCATGGTGCCTTCCAGCCGGTGGCCACCGGCCGCCAACCACACCGACGGCGCGCCGCGGTGCGCCAGCACCGGCTGCGCCTGGCCATCGACGCGCAGCTGCTGCGGCCAGTCGCGCGCATCACCCGGCAGCGCGACCCAGCCCGGTGCGTCCATGCGCGCCTGCAGCGTGAAGCGCGCGCCGTCGGCATCGGCCTGCAGGGCCAGCCGTCCGGGCCAGACGCACTGGCGCGCGTTGCCGGCGGCAACCGGGCTGGCCAGCAGCGGGCAGGCATGATCCGGCACATCGTGCAGCACCCAGCCCTGCCATCCCTCGAGCGCGGAGGGAATGTCCTGCGCCCGCAATGGCGCGACGACGAGCAATGCCAGCAGCGCGAGCGCCCACCAGGCGCTCCGTGAACGACGTTCCATGATCCTCTCCCCTTGCCGTTTCGTGGGCCCGGGCAGTGTAGCGATGCGCCGGCGTGGGCGGCGCCCGGTGCATCGATCGCGGCGGCCCGCCCGTAGGTACCGCTGCATACCGGTGAAACGGCCGCCGGCCACGACCGGGGTCAGGGCGGGCTCCATACGCTCGCACTGGCGCCCGACTTCCCGCCCAAGAGAGTCCCCGATGCCCATCTCGCCCATCCGTCGCGACCGCGTGGTGCCGCTGCGTCCGCGCCGCCCCCGTGGCCTCGCCGCGCTGCTGGCCGCGCTCGTCGCCAGCCTGCTCGGCGGCTGCCAGGCGACGCTGTTTGCCGGGCTCAACGCCGCCGCGCGCGACGCTGGCGTGGTCGCCACCCGCGACATCGAATTCGACTCCACGCACGGTCTGGCGCTGGATATCTACCGACCGATCGACGCGCGCGGCGTGCCGGTGGTGGTGTTCTTCTACGGTGGCAGCTGGAAATCCGGCAAGCGGCAGTGGTACCGCTGGGCCGGCGAGGCGCTGGCTCGACGCGGGCTGGTGGTGGTGATACCGGATTACCGCAAGTGGCCGCAGGTGCGGATGGGCGGTTTCATGCGCGACGCCGCGCACGCGGTGGCCTGGGCGCATGTGCACGCCGGCGACTACGGTGGCGATCCCGACGCGCTGTTCGTGATGGGCCACTCGGCCGGCGCCCACCTGGGCGCCCTGCTCGCCACCGACGACCGCTGGCTGCGCCAGGTCGGCCTGCGGCCCGGCCAGCTGAGCGGCTTCATCGGCCTGGCCGGGCCGTATGACTTTCTGCCACTCACCGACCCGGACTTCATCGACATGTTCGGCCACGACCACGCCGAGCAGCTGGCCTCCCAGCCGGTGCACTTCGTCGACGGCCGCGAACCGCCGATGCTGTTGCTGCAAGGCACCGACGACCACCTGGTGGCCCCGCGCAACGCCAGCGCGCTGGGCGACGCGGTGCGGCAGGCCGGTGGCAACGCGACGGTGGAACGGGTGCCCGGCGTGGGCCACGTCGCGCTGCTGCTGGCGATGTCACGGCCGCTGCGCGGGCGCGCCCCGGTGCTGGAGGACGTGACCGCCTTCATCCGCGCCCACGCCGAGCGCCCGGCCCGCATCGCGATGGCCGCCGCCGCACGGGTGCGCTGACCGCACCGGTCGCGGCGCAAAAAGAAACGCCGGGCGGTCTCCCGCCCGGCGCTCCGGTGTTGCCCTGCGAGGGCGATCCCGGTCAGCGCATGATTGCCGAAGCGTCCTGCTTCTGCTTCAACGCAGCGCACAGCAGCGTGGATTCGGAGGTCTGCGCCAGGCCGCGTGCCGCGCCCGGCGCCTGGTCCGCCCGATCCTTGAAGAACGCCTGCAGGCGGTCCGCCTCGGCCTGCGAGCAGCCGCCGCCGCCCATCAGGCTGGGCAGGCGGCCACCGGCGAAGCTGCCGGTGCGGGCGAGGATCTGGTCGTAGTGCGCCACCGACCAGGTCCACATCGCATCGCGCTGCGCGGGGGTGTCGCGACCGCCGCGCAGCAGCGCCGCCATCTCGCCCACCTTCACCGCCTTGCTCAGGGCGAAGTCGCGGATCCGCTCGACCAGCGCCGGATCCTCCACGCTGGCCAGGCCGGCCAGGATCGCGTTGCGGGTGGCCGGATCGCTGGTCTTCGGCAACGTGTCGATCAGCGCATCGACCACCGGCTTGCCGTGCTCCTGCGCGGCCACGCCCAGCGCCACGCCGAGCAGGTCCGGATCGGCCGCGGCGTAGTCGAGGCTGCCGTCGGGCTTGCGCTTCATCACCGCGTCGCCCTGCTTGAGCAGTTCGGCACGCACTTCCGGCAGCTTCACGTCCATGCCGAGGAAGTCGGCCAGGGTGCTGCGCATCAGCGAGTCGCCATCAGCCTCGCCGGCCTTGCGCTGGTAGCCCAGCGCCTCGAGCCGCGGCAGGTAGGCGTCCTTCGCCCAGGCGGCGAGCTTCGTGCGCTGGGCGTCGGTGTCGGCGAGGTGGCGCCAGATCCAGCCGAAGGTGTTCAGCGGCGCGGTAGCCACCTCGTCGGTCTTCGAGCCGGCCAGCGGCTTGAGCGCCGCCAGCGCATCGGCCGCATCGATGTCGCCGTGGCGGAAGCTGGCGCCCACCGCGTCGGCGTAGGCCAGCTGCTCGGTGTCGGCCAGCGAACCGATCTGCTTGCCCAGTGCGGCGAGGCCCGCCTTGGTCATGCCGAAGCGGTAGTAGCCCTGCGCATCGGCGTTGGGCATCACCCAGGTCGGCGTGCTGGCGCCGGCCAGCACCATCGAGCCCTCGGCCTTGTCGAGCATCTCGCAGCTCACCTTGCTGCCGCCCGGCACGCCGTAGCGCACGCACACCGGCACGCCCCACACGCGCTGGCTGTCGCCGGTGGAACCAACCGGCAGGTAGCGGCTCTGGCTCAGGTGCAGGATGGTCTGGCCGTCCTTCTGCTCCAGCTTCGTCTGGACATACGGCACGCCGGACTGGTTGAGGAAGCTCTTGAACGCTTCCTTGAACGCCTCGCCCTTGTCGGCGGCGTGCGCGATCGAGTCGACCAGGTCGTCGGCGGTAGCGTTGCCGAACTTGTGGTCCTGGATGTAGGCGCGCATGCCCTTCTGGAACACCGCCGGCGTCACGTAGTTCTCGAACATGCCGAGCACCGCCGCACCCTTCTGGTAGGTGATGCCGTCGAACGCGGTCATGATGTCGCCGTTGCCGGTGATCGGCTGGCGGATCTTGCGCGCGCTGACCAGGCTGTCGTTGTTCATCGCACCCTGCGCACCGCGGATGCGGTCCAGGTCGGCGCGGTATTCCGGATGCACCGCCATGGTGACCTTCTGCTGCATCCAGGTGGCGAAGGCCTCGTTGAGCCAGATGTCATTCCACCATTTGGTGGTGACGGTGTCGCCGGTCCACTGGTGGGCCAGCTCGTGCGCGGTCACGTTGAACGAGCCGCGCACGTACCGCGCCGGGGAATCGGGATCGAGCAGCAGCAGCCAGTCGCGGAAGGTGACCAGGCCCGGGTTCTCCATCGCGCCGGCTGCGAAGTCGGGCGCGGCGAGCAGGTCGAGCTTGCCGAACGGGTAGCCGAAGCCGTAGTAGTTCTCCAGCGTGTGGATGATGCTCGGCGTCTCGCTGAGCACGTGCTGCATGCGGTGGCCCTCGCCCTTGGCGGCCACGCCGCGCAGCTTCAGCGGCTCGCTGCGGTACGCGTCGGGGGAGATGTCCGGGCCGGCCACGATGTCCCACGGACCGACGCCGAAGGCGACCAGGTAGGTCGGCAGCGGGCGGGTCTTCGCGAAGGTGATCGTCTTCCAGCCCTTGCCGGCCGGCTTCTCGCTCACTTCGCCGGTGTTGGCCACCGCCTTCTCGCTGTCGGGAATGGTCAGGGTGAGGTCGAACGGAGTCTTGTAGTCCGGCTGGTCGAAACCGGGGAAGGCGTAGCGCGCGCTGATCGGCTCCATCTGCGTCATCGCGTACGGTTCGCCCTCGTGGCTGACCTTGTACAGGCCCTGCAGCTGCAGGTTCAGCGGCGCGGTGTAGTCGAACGCGAGGGTGATCTCCTGCGGCTTCACGGTGTGGCCGAAGTCGACGCGGGCCACACCCTCGTGCGGCGCGGCCGCCACGTACTTCGCCATCGTGGTCTTGCCGGCGGCGTCGGTCAGGCGGACCTTCGACACGGTGAGGTCGGCGCCGTGCAGCCAGACGTGGTCGGAGGCCTGGGTCAGCTTCACCTTGATCACGGTGTGGCCGGAGAAGTCCTTCTGGTGCGGATCGACCTTGAAGGCGAGCTGGTACGACTGCGGCACCGCCCAGGTGGGCAGCAGGCCATGCGGCACGGCGTCGCCGCCGGCAGCGAACGCGGCGCTGCAACTGGCGGCGAGGGCGGTGAACAGGAGCGGGCGGAGGAGGCGCATGGGGCGTGTCCGGTGGCAAGTGAACCCCGAACGCTAGGCAGCCCATGACCTATGACACAGTGCCAGAAGGCACCCCCGCACCGGCACGACGCAAAAAAATGCCGGTGAGCGGGAACGGGACCCGGTCACCGGCGGGAGCGACCGTGGCGCCGGTCGGGAGGGGGGAACCGGCGCCGTGGGGGTGCTCGCGTGGCCGCGCGGTTTGCGGGGGGAAGACGGACCGGGGGAGGTCCGCCGCGGGGCCACGAAGCGCAAGATACGCCGCCCCATTGCATCGAACAAATTGATTGTTACCATCAATGTCATAGCCTGAAGCTATTCAACAGGAGATGGGCCATGAACCTGCGCGACCTGCAATACCTCGTGGCGCTGGCCGAGCATCGCCACTTCGGTCGCGCCGCGGAGGCGTGCTTCGTCAGCCAACCCACGCTGTCCACCCAGATCCGGAAGCTGGAGGACGAACTCGGCGTGTCGCTGGTCGAGCGCACGCCCCGCAAGGTGCTGCTGACCGAGGTCGGCAGCGAGATCGCCACCCGCGCCCGCGAGGTGCTCAACGAAGTCGATCAGATCCGTGCGGTGGCCCGACGCACCCGCGATCCCGAGTCAGGCACGGTGCGACTGGGCATCTTCCCCACCCTCGGCCCCTACCTGCTGCCACATGCGGTGCCGATGGTGCGCGAAGCTTTTCCCAAGCTCGAGCTGCTGCTGGTGGAGGAGAAGACCGAAGTGATCCTGCGCCTGCTGCGCGAGGGGAAGCTCGACGTCGGCATCCTCGCCCTGCCGCTGCACGAGGACAGCCTGCACGTGGAGTTCCTGTTCGAGGAGCCGTTCGTGCTGGCGGTGCCGCAATCGCATCCGCTGGCGCGCCGCCACGGCCAGCTGAAGCTGGCGGACCTGTCCAACGAGAGCCTGCTTCTGCTCGAGGACGGCCACTGCCTGCGCGACCAGGCGCTGGAGGTCTGCCACCTGGCCGGCGCCGGCGAGCGCAACGGCTTCCGCGCTACCAGCCTGGAGACGCTGCGGCAGATGGTCTCGGCCGAGGTCGGCATCACCCTGCTGCCGGTGCTCGCAGTGAAACCGCCGGTGGCCCAGTCGGGAAACCTGCGGTTGATCGAGTTCAAGGCGCCGCCGCCCAGCCGCCGCCTCGCCATGGTGTGGCGCAAGAGCTCGGCGATGGATGGTTTCCTCACCCGCCTGGCCGAGGTCTTCAAGCGGTTGCCGGCGGATCTGCTCGATACTCGCACGGCGGTCATGCCGTCCGCCGTCGCGACGACGAGGGCGCCCGCACCACGTTCCGCGGCATGATCAGGCGGCATCCAGCCGTGGGCAGGCGATGAACGGACGCCAGCTCGGGCTCGCCTTCGCCGCCCTGCTCGTCGTGTGGGGCGGCATGCACTGGTGGCGGCACGACCGCCCGGTACACGACGCCCCCGGCGTGCTCGCGCCGGATCCGCCCGAACAGGTCGACCTGGATACGCCGGCCCAACTGACCCGCGACGATCTCACGCTCACCACACGCGCGCACTTCGAGCTCACCGCACGCGTGCTCTCGCGCGAGGACTACCGCTTCGACGCCGGCGCCTCGCTGGCCCCGACCGACCTTGCACTGGGCTGGGGCCGCATGTCCGACAGCGCCGTGCTCCAGCGCATCCGCATCACCCAGGGCAGCCGGTTCTACTACTGGCATGTGGACGACTTCCCGATCCCGCGGCGCGAGATCGAGCGCTCCAGCGCCAACATGCACATCATCCCGGCCAATGCCGGCGTACGCGGCATGCTTTCGCGGGTACGTGCCGGCGAGGTGGTGCACATCGAAGGCTTCCTGGTCGACGCGCGACGACCCGACGGTTGGCAGTGGCACACTTCGCTCACCCGCGACGACACCGGCAACGGCGCCTGCGAACTGGTGTACGTCGAGTCGCTGGTGATCGATCGCTGAGGTCGCGCGCTCAGATCCGGCCAAGCAACCACAGCACCAGCAGGATGGCCAGAATCACCCCGAGCACGCCCGAGGGACCGTAGCCCCAACTGCGCGAATATCCCCAGGTCGGCAGGCCACCGATCAGGGCCAGCACAAGCAGCACGACGAGAATGGTGACGAGCATGGTGGGTTCTCCCGGTGCGTGGCGACGGCGCCACGGTCGCTGGTGAGCGTCGGAGCCCCGCGGTGTCTGCCGCGTCAACAGGTGGCGAAGACCCTCCATGCAGCGGAGCCAGGAGTTCAGCAGGGTGAATGGCCCTTCACCTCGACGGTGGCGATCAGTAATGCAAAAGGCTGTGCAGCGGCGTCACGCGATCCCAGCGCGCGCGCCCGTCCAGCGCGTCCAGCTCGATCACCACCGCGGCACCGACCAACTCGGCGCCCAGCTCGACCACCAGCGACCGCGCCGCGGCCAGCGTGCCGCCGGTGGCCAGCACGTCGTCGACGATCAGCGTGCGCTCGCCCGGACGCAGTGCGCCGCTGCGTGCCTCCAGCCGGTCGTGGCCGTATTCCAGCTCGTAGTCCACGCCGGTGACCGGCGGCGGCAGCTTGCCCGGCTTGCGCAGCGGCACGAAGCCGGCCTTGAGCTTCTGCGCCAGCGCCGCGCCGAAGATGAAACCGCGCGACTCGATCCCGCACACCGCCTGCACGCCCTGCCCCAGCCACGGCTCGGCCAGCGCGTCGATGCAGCGCGCGAACGCACCGGCGTTGGCGAGCATGGGGGTGATGTCGCGGAACACGATGCCGGGTTTGGGAAAGTCCGGTACGGCGTGAACCAGGGAAGCGAAGTCGGTCATCGGGATCATCCGGAAGCAGGGGGCGGCAGCGGCCGACGACGGCGCAACGCGCCGAGCAGGATACCGGCCAGCGCCAGCAGCAGCCCGAGCCAGTCCATCGCGCTGGTCGGACGGCCGAACAGCAGCACGTCCACGACGAAGGCCAGCGCCGGCTGCAGCAACAGCAGCAGGCCGACCAGCGAGGCCGGCAGCCGCGGCATCGCGCTCCCGATCAGCAGCCACGCCACCACCTGGCCGAGCAGCCCCAGCGCCAGCAGCGACAGCCAGCCGCGCACGGTGGTCAGCGCCAGCGACTCGCCGTCGGCGACGCACCACAGCGCGAGCACGCCGGCGCACAGCAGACTCATCAGGCCGAGAAACTGTGCCGGCGGCAACGCCGAGCGCCCGGCCAGCGCTCGGCGGAAGCTGAGCAGGTAGACGGTGTAGGCCAGGCAGCTGGCCAGACCCAGCCACACGCCGAGGCGATGCTCGACGTCGAACAGCGACCAGTGCGCCCCCACCAGCAGCCACAGCCCGGCAAGTGCCAGCGCCATGCCCGGCCAGAACGCCGGCGCCAGTCGCTCGCGGTAGGCCACCACTCCGACCACGGCGAGCAGGAACACCTGGAAGTTGGTGAGCAGGGTCGCCACGCCCGGTCCGACCCACAGGATCGAGCGGTGCCACAGGATCAGGTCGGTCGCCAGGCCCAGCGCCGGCAGCAGCGCCAGCGCCGCGTCGCGGCCACGGATCGGCTGCCAGCGGCCGCGCAGCACCACCCAGCCGAACAGTGCGGTACCGCCGAACAGCATGCGATAGAACGCCGACACGCCCGGCGCCACCTGCGCCAGCACCACGAAAATGCTGGTGCACGACAGCAGCGCGGCGCCCAGCGCCATGGCAAGCACGTCGCCGCGATGCAGCAGCGGATGATCCGCCGGACGTGCCGGCGCGACTGGAGCGGTGGTACGCATCGCGAGACTCAGGCAGGCAGCGGGCCGTCCAGGTCCGGGCCGGCCTCCCATGCGGCGCCCTCGGCCCGCGACACGGCCAGCGCGCGCTCGACTTCGGCCACCACGGGCGCCGCCTCCTCGCGCGCCGCCTCCGGCACCATCACCGTCACGTAGTCGATCGCCGGCAACTGGCCGACACCGCCAGTGAGGTACTCGCCGCTGACGAATGCGGGGATCCCGGCGCGCTCCAGCGCGTCCTTCACCAGATGGGCATCGATCAGCGATTCGGCGCGATAGGCGATGTGCATGGCTTGCACGCTAGTGGGGAACCGGCACTCCGGCAAGCGCCGCGGCCATCCCGGGCAAGCCGCCGCACGGGGGTGGCCGGTCGGCGGCCACGGGGTAAACTGCAAGGATTTTCCCCTATCACGCGCCGCGAGCCATCAGCCCGATGTCCAACGAAACCCCCAGCGCTCCGTCCAGCCCCGCCGCCGATGCCCCGCGCGACTTCATCCGCCAGATCATTCGCGACGACCTGGCCAGCGGCAAGCATGCCAGCACCCGCACGCGCTTCCCGCCGGAGCCCAACGGCTACCTGCACATCGGCCACGCCAAGGCGATCTGCCTGAACTTCGGCATCGCCCGCGAGTTCGCCGGCGGCTGGTGCAACCTGCGCCTGGACGACACCAACCCCGGCAAGGAAGACCCCGAGTTCGTCGAGGGCATCAAGGAGGACGTGCGCTGGCTCGGCTACGACTGGCACGAGCTGCGCCACGCCTCGGACTACTTCGAGGTGTTCTACCGCGCCGCGATCAAGCTGATCGAGGACGGCAAGGCGTATGTGGACGACCTCAACGCCGACGAGGTGCGCGCCTACCGCGGCACGCTGACCGAGCCGGGTCGCAACTCGCCCTACCGCGACCGCAGTGTGGAAGAGAACCTCGACCTGTTCCGCCGCATGCGCGCCGGCGAATTCGAAGACGGCAGCAAGACGCTGCGCGCGAAGATCGACATGGCCGCCGGCAACATCAACCTGCGCGATCCGGCGATCTACCGCGTGCGCAAGGTCACCCACCAGAACACCGGCGACGCCTGGCCGATCTACCCGATGTACGACTATGCGCACTGCCTGTCCGACGCGCTGGAGTCGATCACCCACTCGCTGTGCACGCTGGAGTTCGAGGACCACCGTCCGCTGTACGACTGGTTCGTCGACCACGTCGACCTGCCCAACCACCCCGAGCTGTGGCAGCCGCTGGTCGACGCCGGGCTGGAGACCAAACCCAGCAAGCCTCGCCAGATCGAGTTCTCACGCCTCAACCTCAGCTACTCGATCACCTCCAAGCGCAAGCTCGCCCAGCTGGTGAACGAAGGCCACGTGGACGGCTGGGACGACCCGCGCATGAACACCCTGCGCGGCCTGCGCCGGCGCGGCTTCACCGCGGCGAGCATCCGCCTGCTGATCGAGCGGCTCGGCGTAAGTAAGCAGAACAGCGTGATCGACTATGCCGTGTTCGAAGGCTGCGTGCGCGAGGACCTCGACGCCGCCGCGCCGCGCCGGATGGCCGTGCTCGATCCGCTGAAGCTGGTGATCACCAACCTGCCGGAAGGCCACGAGGAAGTCCTCACCTTCCCCAACCACCCGAAGGACGAGAGCTTCGGCAGCCGCACCGTGCCCTTTTCGCGCGAGGTGTGGATCGAGCGCGACGACTTCGCCGAGGTGCCGCCGAAGGGCTTCCACCGGCTCAAGCCCGAGGGCGAGGTACGCCTGCGCGGCGTTGGCATCGTCAAATGCGAGGAGATCGTCAAGGATGCCGACGGCCAGGTGACCGAGGTGCGCTGCACGCTCGATCCGGAATCGCGCCACGGCCTGCCGGGCGCCGACCGCAAGGTGAAGGGCACCATCCACTGGGTCAGCGCCGCGCACGGCGTGGCCGCCGAGGTGCGCCTGTACGACCGCCTGTTCGCCGTGGCCGCCCCCGACGACGAGAGCGACGGCAAGAGCTGGATCGAGCACATCAACCCGGAGGCCAAGCGCGTGGTCACCGCCTGGGTGGAGCGCGCCGCCGCGCTGGCCGAGCCGGAGCAGCACTTCCAGTTCGAGCGCCTCGGCTACTTCGTCGCCGACCGCCTCGACCACCGCGAGCACCACCCGGTGTTCAACCGCGTGGTGACCCTGCGCGACACCTGGGCGGCGAAGGGCTGAGCGCGATGGGACTGTTGCCGCAGCAGATCCACCTGACCCTGCCGCCGTGGATCGCCGACGTCGCCGACGCGTCGCGCCTGTACGTCACCGACGAGGAGCGCGTGGGACTGGCCATCGAGCTGGCCCGCCAGAACGTGGCGATGGGTGGAGGCGGTCCGTTCGGTGCCGCGGTGTTCGACGACGAAGGGCGGCTGATCGCCGCCGGGGTCAATCGCGTGATCCCGCAGAGCTGCTCGGTGGCACACGCCGAAATGATGGCCTACATGGCCGCGCAGCAGCGGCTGCAGCGCTTCCGCATCAACGAGGACGGCGTCCGCTACGTGCTGGCCACCAGCGCGCAACCGTGCTGCCAGTGCTACGGCGCCACCGTGTGGGCCGGCATCGACGAGCTGCTGATCGGCGCCCGCGCCGAGGACGTGGAGGAGCTCACCGAGTTCGACGAAGGCCCGCTGCCGGCCGACTGGACCGGCGAACTGGCGCGCCGCGGCATCGCCGTGCGCCGCGACATCCTGCGCCACGAAGCCCGGGCGGTGCTGGCCGCCTACGGCGCCACCGGGCCGAACTATTGAGCCGGCTGCGCGCCGCGCTGCCGCTGTTCCTGCTGGTCATGGCCGGCGTGGTGCTCTATGCGTCCGGTGCGTTGTCGCAGCTCAGCCCGGAATACCTGGTGGCCCACCAGGCGAGGATGCGCGAGGAGATCGCGGCGAACCCATGGCTGGCGAGGCTCAGCTACATCGGCCTGCTCACCCTGGGAATGGCGACCGGCATCCCCGGCACCATCGTGATCATCCTCGCCGGCGGCTTCGCCTTCGGTGTGGTCGAGGGCACGATCTACTCCTCGATCGCACTCACCCTGGGTTCGCTGATCCTGTTCCTCGCCAGTCGCTACGCGTTCGGCGCCGGGCGCAAGCATCCGCCGGCGCTGGTAGAGCGCCTGCGTCATGGCTTCGCCCATCACCCGGTGAGCTACACGCTGTTCCTGCGCTTCGTGCCGGTGCTGCCGTTCGGCGCGGTGACGGTGTGCCTGGCCTGGCTGCGTTGCCGGCTGTGGCTGTTCCTCGGCGCAACCTGGCTGGGTGGCACGGTGACCCTGGTGTTCGAGACCCTGGTCGGCGCCGGCCTCGGTGACGCGCTCAGTCAGGCCGATCACATCGGGCTGGGCATGCTGCTCCACCGCAACGTGCTGCTGCCGCTCGGTGGCATCGCGCTGATCTCGCTGCTGCCGCTGCTGGTCGAGCGGCTGACCCGCCACCGCCGCGTGCCGCCACCGGGCGTGTGATGCAAATTCGCTACCGACGCCCCTGCCCCCTAGAATGACGGGTTTGCGGCCCTTCGCTGCCACTTCCATCCTCCTACGCCATGCGCCTCTACCTGCAAACTCCGCCCGCCGCGGCCGAAGCGCCGCGCTACGTCCAGATCGTGCTCGAGCAGGATCTGCTCGGCGGCTGGACGCTGTACCGCGAAACCGGCACCCAGGGGGGCAAGGCCTCGCTCAAGCGCGAGCAGTTCCTCGAACGTGAGGCGGCCATCGCCGCGTTCGAGAAAGCCCGCGATGCACAACTCAAGCGCGGCTACCGCGTGATGTTCAGCCAGGGCCTCGACGGCCCCCACGGCCGGTGACCGCCATGACCGCTCCCCTGAAGAACGACCGCTTCCTGCGCGCGCTGCGCCGCGAACCGACCGACACCACGCCGATCTGGGTGATGCGCCAGGCCGGCCGCTACCTGCCCGAGTACCGCGCCACCCGCGCGCGCGCCGGCAGTTTCATGGGGCTGGCGCAGCACCCGGAGTTCGCCTGCGAGGTGACGCTGCAGCCGCTGGCGCGGTTCGACCTGGACGCGGCGATCCTGTTCTCCGACATCCTGACCATTCCCGATGCGATGGGGCTGGGCCTGTCTTTCGCCGCCGGCGAGGGCCCGCAGTTCGCCCACCCGGTGCGCGACGCCGCCGCGATCGACCGGCTCGCTGTGCCCGACATGGACGGCGAGCTGCGCTACGTGATGGATGCGGTGCGCCTGATCCGCAAGGAACTGGACGGCCGCGTGCCGCTGATCGGCTTCTCCGGCAGCCCGTGGACGCTGGCCTGCTACATGGTGGAAGGCTCCGGTTCGCGCGACTTCGCCACGCTCAAGGCGATGTGCTGGAGCGAGCCGGCGGTTGCCCATCGCCTGCTCGACACGCTGGCCCGCGCGGTCGGTGCCTATCTGATTGCCCAGGCGCATGCCGGTGCGCAGGCGCTGATGGTGTTCGACACCTGGGGCGGCCTGCTCGGTCCGGCACCGTTCCGCGAGTTCTCGCTGCGATACATGCAGCAGGTGGTCGAGACACTGAAGGCCGACCCGGTGGCCCGCGAGCTGCCCACGATCCTGTTCTCCAAGGGCGCCGGCCAGCACCTGGCGGCGATGGCCGACACCGGCTGCACCGCGCTCGGCGTGGACTGGACCGTCGACCTTGCCGATGCACGCCGCGCGGTGGCCGGCCGGGTCGCCCTCCAGGGCAACCTGGATCCGGCGATCCTTCGCGCCGGCCCGGACGTGGTCCGCCGCGAAGCGCGCGCCGTGCTGGACAGCTATGGCAACCACCCCGGTCACGTGTTCAACCTCGGCCACGGCATCACCCCGGAAGTGGACCCCGAGAACGTCGCCGCCCTGGTCGACGAGGTGCATGCGTACGGACGCACCCTGCGCACAAGGTGATCTGCGTCACAGAACGCCGCTGACCCCGCACCCCGGACCGCCTCAAGTCCGGCGCCGCCCGCGTCGATAACCCCTCGTCAGAAGGACGAGCGGGCGCAGCGGCGCACCCGTTCGCTTCCTGCGATGTTCAACCGTGAGGGACCGACTGCATCAGCGACCGGCCGATGTGACCCCGTGCACCGCTTCGGGGCACCGCGCCACGGGCCGTCGCCGGCATCCAGCCCGTTTCCCTTCAGGTGTACCGACCAGAAGCGAGAGAAAACACCATGGGCAAGGAAATTCCCGAACCGCAGTTGGAACTGCAGGAAATGCGCGCGCTCAGCGACGCGCTGAACCGCGTGCAGGCCGTGATCGAGTTCGACCTCAAGGGCAAGATTCTCGACGCCAACGACAACTTCCTCGCGCTGATGGGCTACACGCTGGGCGACGTGCAGGGCAAGCACCATCGCATGTTCTGCGACCCGGACCACGCCGTCAGCCCCGAGTACCGGAAATTCTGGGAGCGCCTGGCCAGCGGCAAGTTCGACAAGGGCGAATACAAGCGCATTGCCGCGGACGGACGCGAGGTATGGATCAACGCCTCCTACAACCCGGTGCTGGACAGCCACGGCAAACCCTTCAAGGTGATCAAGTTCGCCACCGACATCACCGCGTCGCGCAACCAGGCCGCCGAAGTGGAGGGCAAGATGGCGGCGCTGGACAAGTCGCAGGCGGTGATCGAGTTCGATCCCTCCGGACACGTGCTTGCCGCCAACGCCAACTTCCTGGCCACCGTGGGCTACACGCTGAAGGAGATCGCCGGCAAGCATCACCGCATGTTCTGCGACGAGGCGCATGCGGCCAGCCCCGAATACACCGCCTTCTGGGAAAAGCTGCGCAGCGGCGAGTTCGACTCGGGGCGTTATCACCGCGTCGGCAAGGGCGGCCGCTCGATCTGGCTGCAGGCCAGCTACAACCCGGTGCACGACTCCGCCGGACGCCTGCAGAAGGTGGTCAAGTTCGCCACCGACATCACCGCCCAGGTGGAACTGGAGGAATCGGTCAAGCGCCGCGCCGCCGAGGACCAGCGCAAGGTCGACCTGTTGCTCGACACCGTCCGCAAGGCGGCCGCCGGCGATCTCACCGGCGAGATCACCCTCGAGGGCGACGAGCCGATCGACCAGCTCGCCGCGGGCATCCGCCAGATGATGGGCGACCTGCGCCACGTGATCGCCAAGGTGATCGGCGGTGCCAGCCACTTCTCGCAGGCCTCGACCGAGATCGCCGGGGAGTCCAATTCCATGGCCAGCGGCGCGCAGCTGCTGGGCGCCACGGTGGAGGAGATGAACGCCACCATCGAGGAACTCACCGCGTCGATCAATTCGATTGCCGGCAATGCGCGCAACGCCGACGCGCTGGCCAAGGACACCCAGCTCGAGGCCGAGCGGGGCGCCAAGGCCATCGACAAGTCGATCGAGGCGATGGGCCTGATCAACAAATCGTCCGAGGATATCGGCGAGATCATCAAGGTGATCGGCGAGATCGCCAGCCAGACCAATCTTCTGGCCTTCAATGCCGCGATCGAGGCGGCCCGCGCCGGCGAGCACGGGCTGGGCTTCTCGGTGGTCGCCGACGAGGTGCGCAAGCTGGCCGAGCGCTCCTCCCAGGCCGCCAAGGAGATATCCAAGCTGATCACCGAGTCGACCCGGCGCGTTGCCCAGGGCAGCGAGATCTCCAGGGAAGCGGCGGAGGCCTTCGACAAGATCGTGTTCGGCGTGGCCCGCACCACCCAGGCGATGTCGGAGATCTCCTGCGGTGCCGAGGAACAGGCCGTGGCCGCCCGTGAAGTGGCCAATGCCGTGCAGCACATCGCCGAGGAGACCGAGAAGACCGCCGCCACCTGCGACAACATCGCCCGCGCCTGCGGCGAGCTGATGCAGGAAGCCGGCGAACTCAACACCACCGTGAACCATTTCGCGGTGTAACGGAGCCAGTCCGATGATGCTCGAGACAGAGGTCACCGTCGATCCGGCCACCCAGGCGGCGCTGTTCGCCCGGGTCCGCCGGCACACCGGCATCGCCATGGCCGAGCGCAAGTGGACCCTGCTGCAGGGCCGCCTGCGGCGGCGGCTGCAGGCACTGTCGCTGTCGAGCTACGGCGACTATCTCGCCGTGCTGGACAGCTCCAACGACGAGGTCGGCCGGTTCATCGACCTGGTCACCACCAACGAGACCTCCTTTTTCCGCACGCCACGGATCTGGGACTACCTCTGGCACGGCTTCCTGCCGGCCTGGCACGCCGCCCATCCGGGCAACGTGCTGCAGGTCTGGTCGGCGGCCGCTTCCACCGGCGAGGAGGCCTACTCGCTGGCGATGCTGTGCGAGGAGTTCCGCGAGAAGCACCCGGACTTCCGCTACCGCATCCTCGGCACCGACATCGCTGGCGGCGTGCTCGAGACCGGGCGCGCCGGCCATTACCTGGGCCGCAACATCGACGGCCTGCGCAAGGCGCGTCCGGCGATGCTGGAGAAGTATTTCCTCGGTGTCGATGAGGTCTATACCGCCTCGCCCACGCTCCGCGCGGCGGTGAATTTCCGCCCGCACAACCTGTACCAGCGACTGGAGGAGCCGACCCGCTTCGACCTGGTGCTGTTGCGCAACGTGCTGATCTACTTCGACGAGTCCGGCCAGGAGACGGTGCTGGAGAACGTGCGCCAGTCGATGTCGCCCAGGGCCGTGCTGCTGGTGGGCGAGTCCGAATCGCTCAACCGCCTGCGCACCGGCTTCGCCTACCAGCAACCGCTGATCTACCGCAACGATCGCCCGCCGGCATGAACGGGCGGGATGTCCACGTGAAGATGTGCGAGATGCGCGCCGGCAACGGCGACGAGATCCTGCGCACCACGCTGGGTTCCTGTGTGGGCATCGGCCTGCTGTGGCACGAGCGCGCCCGCTGCGCCCTGGCGCACTGCCTGCTGCCCGAACCGCCCAACGGCCAGCCGCAGCCTTCGGCAAAGTACGTCACCGACACCCTGCCCGCCCTGCTGCAACTGATCGGCGCCGAACCGGGCGACTACGACCAGCTTGAGGCCGTCGTTGCCGGCGGCGCCTGCATGGTCAGGCACGAACGGCCAGCCCCCTACGGATTGATCGGCGAGCAGAACACCCAGATGGCACAGCGCCTGCTGGCCCGGGCCGGGATCCGGGTCGTGCACACCGACACCGGCGGCAACCACGGCCGCCAGCTGAGCATCGACTGCCGCAGCCGGCAGTACTCGGTGCGCACCTTCGAACGTATCGACTGAGGAAGCCCGCCCATGGACAGTCCGGCCTCACCGCCCCCAACTGCCTCGCAGGACGCGATGCAGCTGTTCGGCTCGTTCCATCTGGGCGAATTCGAGCTGGCGTTGCCGATCGGCGCGCTGCAGGAGGTGGTGCCCTTCCCCGCCTCGATCACCCGGGTGCCGTTGGCGCCCCCTCATCTGCTGGGCCTGTTCAACCTGCGCGGCATGCTGATCCCGCTGGCCGACCTGGGCCGGTTCATGGGATTGAGCGAAACCGCCGACCGCGGCGACGCGCGCGTCGCCGTGGTGGCCAGCGGCGCGGCGCGGCTGGGCGTGCTGTTCGACCGCACCGGCGAGATGCTGCGGTTGCCGGCCGGCCAGGTGGTGCCGTTCCGGCATGGCAGCGAGTCGCTGGGTCTGATCGAAAGCGCGTTCCATCTGGGCGAGCGCATCCTGCAGGTGCTTTCGGCCGACGCACTGACCCGGCTACCCGGCCTGCCGCAGGTACTCAATCCCGATCTGGCCGAACAGGCGCGCCAGCGCCGCCTGGCCCAGGGGCGTCGCCAGCAGGCGGTCTCGTTCCGCGCCGGCGGGCGCCACATGGCGCTGCCGATGGGCGCGATCCACGAAATCATCCGGCTGCCGCCACTGGAGCATTCGGTGCTGGCCGACGACCGCTGTCTCGGGCGCGTGCACCTGCGCGGCCACCCCGTCCCGGTGGTCGACTTCGCCCGCTTCCTCGGACTGGCGGCTGCCGGTTCCGGCGGCCCGGACGAGGCGGACGGCGAGGACTTGCGCCGGGTGCTCGTGCTGCGGCAGGACGAGTCCTACCTCGGCCTGCAGGTGGATGAGGTCGACAGCATCGTGGGCTACCTCGACGGCCAGGTGCTGCCGATGCCGCCGATCGAGGGGCAGACCGGGCTGATCGCCGGCTGCATCAGCCGCAAGGACAGTGGCCAGGACGACCTGGCCCTGGTCGACGCACCGGGGCTGCACGCCGATCCGTTCCTGGCCCACCTGGCCACGGGACATCGCGAGCTCTACCTGGTGGCGGCAGACGAGGCCGCGGCGGCCCAGGCCGGCCAGCGGCGCCTGCGCGAGACCTGGGTGACCTTCCAGCTCGACCGCCTGATGGGCCTGCGCATCGAGCAGTTGTGCGAGGTGATCGACTACGACCCGTCACTGATGCGCCCGCCCGGCGCACCGCCCTTCGTGCGCGGCGTGCTGAATCTGAGGCAGAAGCTGATCACCGTGGTCGACCTGCGCACGCTCTACGGCATGGAGCAGGCGGCCGATCCGGCTGCGTGCAAGATCCTCATCGTCGACCACGCCGGCGCAAAGTACGGCCTGGTGGCCGACTCGGTGCAGAGCATCCTGGGCATCGACCGGGCCGAAAAGCTGCGGGTACCTGCACTGGTGTCGCACCACCTGCATCCGGAGTTGCAGCGCGACCTGCACGAAGTGGCCGAACTGCCCGAACACGGCACCGTGCTGCTGCTCGACGCCACGCCGCTGTTGCGACGGATCGCCGGCACGGTCGCCGCGGATCAGGGCGAGCCGGCGCGGGTCCACACCGCGACGTAATCCACCACCATCGGGTGGCCGGGCTGGGTAGCCGGCACCGGGGTGTCGCGGCCACCGGAAACGGCGTAGGCAAAGTCGCCCCCCATCGCCACGTTCAGCAACAGGAAGTAGCCGCGCTGACCGGTGATCTCCTGCCAGGTGACGGGTGGCAGCCGGTCGCGGGTGAGCACGCCGTAGAGTTTGCCGTCGAGGTACCAGCGCAGCGCTTCGGGCGCGACGCTGCGGTCCCATTCGAAGGTGTAGGTATGGAAGCCGTCCTGGCAGCTCGAGCCCTCGCAGGGGGCGTGCTGGCCGATGCCGTTGGGCTCGTTGCAGGGACCGTTCGGCAGCACCCCGCAGTGCAGGGTGCCCCACACCAGGTTGAGTCCGTTGACGTTTTCCATGATGTCGAACTCGCCCGCCTGCGGCCAGTTGCCGAGGCGGCGGAAGCTCTCGCCCAGCGCCCAGAACGCCGGCCAGTAGCCCAGGGCGGCCTCGCCGCTCACCTGCGGCATGCGCAGGCGGGCCTCCATCCGCAGCACGCCGCCTTCGGGCGGACGGAAGTCGTCGCGCCAGGTCTCGATGCGCGCCGAGGTCCATTCGCCCCCGGCGTCGCGCAACGGCGTGATGCGCAGGTGCCCGTGGCCGTCCAGGCTGACGTTGGCCGGATCGTCGGTGTACCGCTGCACCTCGTGGGTGCCCCAGTGCTGCGGGCCGCCGGGGTAGTTGTGGCCGAGGTCGAACTTCCACCGCGACGGATCGGGCCGCTGCCCGGCCGCGCCGTCGAAGTCGTCGCTGAACACCGGCTGCCAGCCCGGCAATGACGGTACCGCCGCCCGCGCCCGCAGGGCGGGCAAAGCCGCCAGCAGCCCCAGCAAAACCAGCTGCCAGACCCGTGACCGCGGCACGCGCCACCCGTGTTCCACTGACTGCACAACCACACCCTGCTCCTCGCGGATGACCCGCGTGGGATCGATTCTGGCATTCCGGACCTTCCGGCAAGCGCATCCAGCGCACGCTTCGGCGCGAACGGTCGCGTTTTGGCAGCCCCGGGCCGGCCCCGTACAATGGCCGCCTTTGCGTCCAACCCGCGTGCGGCATCCGCCGCGCGCCGCAAGCGAGTCCCCATGGAAAAGAGCTTCGAGCCCGCCCAGATCGAGTCCACCTGGTATGCCCGCTGGGAGGCCAGCGGCGTGTTCAAGCCGTCCAGCCACGGCGACCCGTACTGCATCCTGCTGCCGCCGCCGAACGTCACCGGCACCCTGCACATGGGCCATGCCTTCCAGCAGACCGTGATGGACATGCTGGTGCGCTACCAGCGCATGCGCGGCATGGACACGCTGTGGCAGGTCGGCACCGACCACGCCGGCATCGCCACCCAGAAGATCGTCGAGAACCAGCTCGCCGCCGAGGGCAAGAGCCGCCACGACCTGGGCCGCGAGCCGTTCGTCGAGCGCGTGTGGCGGTGGAAGGAGGAATCCGGTTCCACCATCACCAACCAGATGCGCCGCCTCGGCGTTGCCGCCGACTGGTCGCGCGAGCGCTTCACCATGGACGAGGGCCTGTCGGCCGCCGTGCGCAAGGTGTTCGTCGACTGGTACCGCGCCGGCCTGATCTACCGCGGCAACCGCCTGGTCAACTGGGACCCGGCGCTGGGCACCGCGGTGTCCGACCTGGAAGTGGACAACGTCGAGCGCGACGGCCACCTGTGGTCGATCCGCTATCCGGTCACCGGCAGCGACGAGAGCCTGGTGGTCGCCACCACCCGCCCGGAAACCATGCTCGGCGACGTCGCCGTCGCGGTGCACCCGGAGGATGAGCGCTACGCGCACCTGGTCGGCAAGACGCTCACCCTGCCGCTGACCGGACGGCAGATCCCGGTGATCGCCGACGACTACGTCGACCGCGAGTTCGGCACCGGCTGCGTGAAGATCACCCCGGCGCACGACTTCAACGACTACGCGATCGGCCAGCGGCACCAGCTCGCGCCGATCACCGTGTTCACGCTGGACGCCAAGGTCAACGAGAACGGCCCGGACAAGTACCGCGGGCTGGACCGCTACGAGGCGCGCAAGGCCGTGCTGGCCGACCTGGAAGCCGCAGGCCTGCTGGTCGAGACCAAGCCGCACAAGCTGAAGGTGCCGGTGAGCCAGCGCTCGGGCGCGGTGATCGAGCCGCTGCTCACCGACCAGTGGTTCCTCGACCTCACCCGCGACACCCTGCCCGATGGCCGCCCCGGCGGCCGCAAGGCGATCACCGAGCCGGCGCTCGAGGCCGTGCGCGGTGGCGACATCAAGTTCGTGCCGGAGAACTGGAGCACCACCTACACGCAGTGGCTGGAGAACATCCAGGACTGGTGCGTCAGCCGCCAGCTCTGGTGGGGCCACCAGATCCCGGCGTGGTACGACGAGGCCGGCAACATCTTCGTCGGCGAGGACGAGGCCGATGCGCGCGCCCATGCCGACATCGAGCCGGTCGGAGCGCTCAAGCGCGACGAGGACGTGCTCGACACCTGGTTCAGCTCGGCGCTGTGGCCGTTCTCCACCCTGGGCTGGCCGCTGGACGGCCCGGTGGCGAACGAGCACGGCGCGGTGGTCGCCGACTGGTCGCACGACCAGCGTTTCCTGCCCAGCGCAGTGCTGGTCACCGGCTTCGACATCATCTTCTTCTGGGTCGCCCGCATGGTGATGGCGACCAAGTACTTCACCGGCAAGGTGCCGTTCCGCGAGGTGTACATCAACGCCATCGTGCGCGACGCCGAAGGCCAGAAGATGTCCAAGTCCAAGGGCAACACGCTGGACCCGCTGGACCTGATCGACGGCATCGCGCTGGAGCCGCTGGTGGCCAAGTCGACCCGGAGCCTGCTGCTGCCGCAGGAGCGCGAGAAGGTCGAGAAGCGCGTGCGCCGCGATTATCCCAACGGCATCACCGCGATCGGCACCGACGCGCTGCGCTTCACCTTCGCCGCACTGGCCAGCTACAGCCGCACGATCAACTTCGACATCAAGCGCGCCGAGGGCTACAAGGCGTTCTGCAACAAGCTGTGGAACGCCGCCCGCTTCGTGCTGATGAACCTTCCTGAAGGCCGCATCGAGGCCCCGGCCGGCGGCCCGGCCACCGAGGCCGAGCGCTGGATCCTCACGCGGCTGAAGCAGACCCTCGGCGAGGTCGAGCAGCACTTCGCCAGCTACCGCTTCGACCTGCTGGCGCAGGCGCTGTACGAGTTCGTCTGGAACGAGTACTGCGACTGGTTCCTGGAGCTGTCCAAGCCGGCGCTCAACGGCGACGACGCCACCGCCGCGGCGTCCACCCGGCACACCCTGCTGGTGGTGCTGGAGACGGTGCTGCGCGCGCTGCATCCGATCATCCCGTTCATCACCGAGGAGATCTGGCAGTCGGTGGGACCGAAGCTGGGCCTGACCGAGGCCGAGCTGATCCTGCGCCCCTGGCCGCAGGCCGACGCCATCGCCGCCGACGAGGCCGCCACGGCGGAGATCGAGTGGTTCAAGGCGGTGCTCTCCGGCGTGCGCAGGATCCGCGCGGAGATGAACATCGCGCCGGGCAAGACCATCCCGCTGCTGCTCGCCGACGGCGACGCCAGCGATCACGCCCGCGCGGCCAAGTTCGCCACGCAGATCGCCTTCCTCGCCCGTGTCGAGGCGCCGGCATGGATCGAACCCGGCGCCGACGAACCGGCCGCCGCCGCCGCGGTGGTCGGCACCCTGCGCGTGCTGATCCCGCTGGCCGGCCTGATCGACCTCACCGCCGAGAAGGCGCGCCTGGCCAAGGAGATCGCCCGCATCGAGGGCGAGATCAAAAAGTGCGAGGGCAAGCTGGGCAACGCCAACTTCGTCGCCAACGCCCCGGCCGAGGTGGTGGCGCAGGAACGCCAGCGCATCGTCGACTGGAACACGACCCTCGCCGCCCTGCGCGAGCAGCAGGCCAAGCTGGGCTGATCGTCCCGACCTCCGTAGGAGCCCGCTCGCGGGCGATGCCCTTGCTCCTGACGCACATCAAAGACGAGGAGCATCGCCCGCGAGCGGGCTCCTACCCCCTGCCGGGGCAAGTCAGGATCGGTCGGACTCGCGCAGCACCAGCTCCATCACGATCGCATCCTCGCGTCCGCCCTGCGCCGGGTAATAACGTGGCCGCCGGCCGATCTCGGTGAAGCCGGCGGTGCGATACAGCTTCTGCGCCACCGGATTGGACGGACGCACTTCCAGGAACACGCGCTCGGCGCCGCTCCAGCGGATCACGTCGAGCAGACGCATCAGCAGGCGCCGTCCCAGGCCACGCCCCTGCCACTGACGGCCGATGCAGAGATTCAATACGTGGGCCTCGCCGGCGGCGATCGACAGGATGCCGTAGCCGGCGATCTGTCCGTCCACCCACAGCACCCAGCACGGATGGCCCGCGCGCAGGCAGTCGGAAAAGATGCCGCGGCTCCAGGGGAATTCGTAGGACTCCGCCTCCAGCGCGGCTACGGCATCGAGATCCTGCGGCTGCAGGGCGCGGATCTCGCTCGCCGGCGGGCTCACCACGGCCACGCTAGCCCGCTCCGGCCACCGCCAGTGCACGACGCAACTGCCTGAGCGCCGCCCACAGCCGCCGCTTGCCCTGCGCACCGGCGAACAGTGCCTCCGGCGCGTCGACCAGGGCGATGTGTGCCTGGCTCATCACCGCCGCCGGCAGCTCGCGCCCCAGCGCATGCGCCTGGGCCTGCCCGAACACCAGATAAGCCGGCGCATGCGGTACGGGTGCCTGCGGCTGGCCATCGGCCACCAGCACGCGCCCGGCCCGGGCGATCCCGGCGCCCGCCGCCTGCAGCGCCCGCCCCAGCACGTCCATGATCCGCGGCGGCAGCTGCGCCGGCAGCACCACGATGCAGCGCGCCACCGGCGGTTCGAACACCGGCGCATCCAGCGTGAGTTCCTCGAGCGGCGCACCCGGCTCGCGCACCCGTCGCACCCACGAGGTGATGCCCATGGCCTGCAGAACCTGCTGGCGGCGTGCATCGCGCATCGGCGGCCCTCCTCAGGCGCCCCGCCGGACGCGGCGATGGGTGGCACGACCCCACAGGGTCAGCACAGGACCGGACAACAGGTAGGCGGAGAACACCGCCAGCAACAGCCGCGGTGGATCGATCGCCAGCAACACCAGCACCAGCACCGCCACCACCATCCAGACGAATGGCACGCCTTCGCCAGCGGTCCACGGCAACGACTTGAAACTGAAATAGCGGAATCGGCTGACCATCAGCAGGCCGGTCACCACCGCCAGTACCGGCGTGACGAAGCACAGCGTGCTGCCGGCGACGCCGGTCTTCTCCATGGTCCAGACGAACGACATGCAGACGGCCGCGGCCGACGGACTGGCCAGACCCTGGAAATAGCGCTTGTCGACTACCGCCACCTGGGTGTTGAAGCGCGCCAGCCGCAGCGCGCCGCAGGCGGCGTAGATGAACGCCGCCGCCCAGCCCACCTTGCCCCACATCGGCCCGTACTCGCGCAGGGCCGAGAGCGACCAGGTGTACATCACCAGCGCCGGCGCCAGGCCGAAGCTGACCAGGTCGGACAGCGAGTCGTACTGCACGCCGAACTCGCTCTGCGTGTGGGTCATGCGCGCCACGCGGCCATCCAGGCCGTCCAGCAGCGCCGCCACGAACACCGCGATCGCCGCCTCGGTGTAGCGGCCACCGATGCTGGCCACGATCGCGTAGAACCCCGAGAACATGGCCGCGGTGGTGAACAGGTTCGGCAGCAGGTAGATGCCGCGATGGCGCGGGCGTCGTACGGGCGTGTCGGGGTTCATCGACCGGTCCAGTGGAAGCTGGCGCGCATTGTAGAACACCGGCGCTTGAGTCCGGCCCGCGCCGGTGATACGAAGAGCGCCTGAACCCGCGCCCCTGGAGAGCACCATGTTCCGTCGCCCCCTGTTCGTCCTGCTGCTGGCCGCCAGTTGCAGCGTATCGGCCCAGGCTTACAAATGGGTCGACACTCATGGCGTGGTGCACTACACCGAGTCCGCGCCTCCTCCGGGCACGAAATACAAGCGCATTACCCTGTCCGGCAATGCCGAGCCCCTGGCCAGGCCGGCCGCCGCCCCGACCGGTAGCCAGCCGGCCGACACTGGGCCGGAGGCCGTTTCCTCGAACCTGCCCATGCAGGACACCCCTGCCAACCGGGCCAAGCTCTGCACGTCGCTGAAAACCAACCTCGCCGCCCTGCACGGCAACGGCCCCGTCGTCATGCAGCAGAACGGAAAGCAGGTACTGCTCGACGCCGACCAGCGCAAGGCGCAGACCGACTCGGCCCAGGCGCAGTACTCGCAGTATTGCCTCGAGCAGCAATAGCCCCCGGCGGGGGACCGCCCTGATGGCCCCATGGCTGGCATAATCGGCGCCTTTATCCCGAACGCCGGACCGCCCGCATGCGCCTCAGCCAATTCCACCTGGCCACCGTCAAGGAAGTTCCCGCCGAAGCCGAGCTGGTCAGCCACAAGCTGATGCTGCGCGCCGGCATGATCCGCAAGCTCGCGGCCGGCCTCTACACCTGGACACCGCTCGGCCTGCGCGTGCTGCGCAAGGTCGAGGCGGTGGTTCGCGAGGAGATGGATCGCGCCGGCGCGATCGAGATGCTGATGCCCACGGTGCAGCCGAAGGAGCTGTGGGAGGAAACCGGCCGCTGGGAGAAGTTCGGCGGGCAGCTGCTGAAGATCGCCGACCGCAAGGCGCAGGAGTTCTGCTACGCCCCCACCGCCGAGGAAGTGATCACCGACTTCGCGCGGCAGGAGCTGAAGAGCTACAAGCAGCTGCCGGTCAACTTCTACCAGATCCAGACCAAGTTCCGCGACGAGATCCGCCCGCGCTTCGGCGTGATGCGCGCGCGAGAGTTCCTGATGAAGGACGCCTACTCCTTCCACCTCGGCCAGGAGTCGCTGGCGCAGACCTACCAGGCGATGTACGACGCCTATGGCCGTATCTTCACCCGGCTCGGCCTGAAGTTCCGCGCCGTGCAGGCGGACACCGGCGCGATCGGCGGCAACGCCAGCCACGAGTTCCAGGTGATCGCCGACTCCGGCGAGGACGTGATCGCGTTCTCCGACGGCTCGGACTATGCCGCCAACGTGGAAAAGGCCGAGGCGCTGGCACCCGCCATCGCACGCCCGGCGCCGTCCGCCCCCCTGTCCCGCGTCGACACGCCGAAGCAGAAGACCATCGACGAGGTCTCCGCCTTCCTGAAGGTGCCGGCGACGCAGTGCGTGAAGACGCTGATCGTCAAGGGTCGCGAGGGTCTGGTCGCGCTGTGCCTGCGCGGCGACCACGCGTTCAACGAGGTGAAGGCCAACAAGCTGCCCGAGCTGACGGACGACATCGTGATGGCGTCCGAGGAGGAGATCGTGGCCGCCATTGGCGCGAAGCCCGGCTCGATCGGCCCGGTCGGCCTGCCGGAGTCGATCCCGCTGATCGTCGACCGCAGCGCAGCCGTGCTGGCCGACTTCGTCTGCGGCGGCAATACCGACGACACCCACTACACCGGTGCCAACTGGGAGCGCGACGCACGCATCACCCGGGTGGAGGACATCCGCCAGGTGGTCGCCGGCGACCCCTCGCCGGATGGCCTGGGCACGCTGCAGATCGCCCGCGGCATCGAGGTCGGCCACGTGTTCCAGCTCGGCTCCAAATACGCCGAGGCGATGGACGCCACCGTGCTCGACGACCAGGGCAAGGCGCAGGTGATGCTGATGGGCTGCTACGGCATCGGCGTGAGCCGCATCGTGGCCGCCGCGATCGAACAGCGCCACGACGACGCCGGCATCCTCTGGCCGGAGCCGATGGCGCCCTGGCGCGTGGCGGTGTGCATGATCAATCCCAAGGGTCAGGCCGAGGTCACCGCGGCCGCCGAATCGCTCTATTCGGAGTTGGCCGCCCGCGGTGTCGAGGTGGTGCTGGACGATCGCGGCCTGCGCCCCGGCGCGATGTTCGCCGACATGGAGCTGATCGGCATTCCGCATCGCGTGGTGGTAAGCGAACGCGGCGTGGCCGCCGGCACGCTGGAATACCGCGCGCGCGACGCGGCCGAGAGTCGCCAGGTCACGAAGGACGAACTGCTTGGCCTATTTGGCTGATTGCCGCCGCGCCGCAAATAAAAAAGCCGCCTCCGGGCGGCTTTTTTATTGTATTGGGAATGCCGCGCGATAATCCCCGGGCACACCGGCAGCAGCATCAGGATAATCCTGCAGCATCGGCTTTATTGGCAAACGTGGCAGGTAAAGTCCGCAAAGACGATTCCATCACGCCGGCACGAATATTTTGCAAATCGCCATCCATTACGGGAGAATGCGTGCCGCATCAGGATGGCGCAATCGCCTTAATGGCGATATCAAAACCAGTCAATTGAATATTCCAACGCGGAGTTGTCCATGGCCGTCGATATCAAGAATCTCAACCACAACCAGCTCAACGACCTGATCGCCAAAGCGCAGACCCGCCAGGAAGAACTGCGCAAGGAAAAGGTCGGCAAGCTGCGCGAGAAGGTCCACGCGCTGATCAAGGCCGAGGGTTACACCTTCGACGACATCTTCGGTTCCGCGCGTGGCGGCAAGGTGCGTCGCGCCAAGACCACGGTGGCCCCGAAGTACCGCAACCCTGCCAACCCCGAGCAGACCTGGTCCGGCCGCGGCAAGCGCCCGCGCTGGTTCAACGATGCGCTGAAGGCCGGCAAGAAGGAAAAGGACCTGGCGATCTGATCGCCACGGTCGCTGCAGACCACGAAACGCCGGCCTCGCGCCGGCGTTTTGCTTCAGGCGGCCGGCGATTTCAAAGCGAACGCCGCGACGACACCAGCAGGTCGCCGAAAAGCAGCCCCGCCACCAGTGAAACGAGCAGGGTCAGCAACAGCACGCCGGTGTCCAGTCCGAGCACGGTATCGCGTTCGAACAGATACGAGACGCTGCGGAATCCGACGCTTCCCGGCACCAGCAGGATAATCCCCGGCTCGCGGATCACCGCGCCGGGCCGATGCATCCAGCGGGCGTAGAGATTGGCGACCGAGCCCAGCAGGAATCCGCCCAGGAATACGCCGAACGGCGCCCCCGGAATGGAGCCGGAAATCAATCCACCCCAGCGGGTGGCCAGATAACCGACCAGCACCGCACCGATCACCACCGGCCAGTCGCGGCGCGCGGCGCGGAACAGGATCGCGAAACCGAATGCGCCCAGCAGCAGTGACGGATAATCGACCCAGCCCGGAAGCGGCGGCAATGCATAGGTCCCCGGATCGATGCCCAGCGCCCCGCACAGCTGGGTCGCGGCCACGGTGCCGAAGGTGAGTTTGAGCAGGGTGGAAATCGCCCCGCCCATGCGCGCCACCCCCGACACCAGGTGCTGGCTGGAGATCTCGCGCACGGCGGTGGTCAACGACATGCCCGGCACCAGCACGATCAGCCCCGCCAGCACTACCGACTTCACCGCCAGCGGCACCACGTAGGCACTGACCAGGATCGCGATGGTGGTCGCCACCAGGGCGCAGATCGCATCGCTGGCCGCCGCCAGCCGCGGCCGGCTGGCGGCCAGGATGGTGATCGCACCGATGACCAGCCCGATCAGCCCCGAGGCCAGCAGATCCGCCCACGAGCTGTGCAGCAGCAGGCCCACCACGCAGGCGGCCGACAGCCCGTAGCTGGCCACCACCCCGGCCCGCGCCCGGCGCGTGTCGGGCAGGCCGAGCAGCCGCAGCAGGCGGAACCCCTCGCGCAGCTCGATTTCCCCGGACATCACGCGGTCGGCGATTTCGTCCGCCTCGCACAGCCGCGCCAGGTTCACGTCACCCGGCGGCAGCCGCATCACCTGGGTGACCTGGGCCAGCCCCTCGTCGCCCTGGGCCAGGTCGGAGAACGAAATGATGATCGCCGTGGGACTGGACCAGACGTCGGCGGCCAGTCCCATCTGCTGCGCCGAGCGGGCGATCGCCATCTCCAGCCGGGGCGCGGTGGTGCCGTACTGGTGCAGGCGGCGCGCCAACTCCACCAGGAAGCTGATGCGGGTGTTCAGCGCGGCCGTGGAGAAATCGGCCGATACAGCGACGGAGGCGACGGCGCTCATGCGGCGCATGCTCCGGTCCCGGGCCGACTCCACCGGCTCATGCTGCGGAACGCACCTGCAGGGTGGTGCCGTCCACGGCCACCACCTCCACCGTGGCGCCGACCGGCAACTCCGGCCCGGCCACCAGCCACTGGCCGTCGCCCACGCGTGCCTTGCCGCGGCCGTTGACGATAGCCTCGCTGAGCACGTAGCGCTGTCCGATCATCTGCTCGGCACGCCGGTTGAGCCGCTCGCTGCCCGGGGCGCTACGTTCGATGCGCGGGCGCAGCTTGCGCGCGTAGAACACGCAGGCAGCCAGCGCCAGCACGGCGAACAGCACGGCCTGCAGCAACAGGCCCATGCCCGGCACCAGCCACAGCACAACCCCCATCGCTGCGGCCGCCAGGCCGATCCACAGCAGGAAGTAGCCCGGGATCAGCACCTCGCCACCGATCAGCAGCAGCGCCAGGATCCACCACAGGTAGTACACGGATAGATTCCACATGGTCGCTCTCCAGGCCGACTCAGCGCGGCGGCGGAATGGAGGACTTGGTCTGCTGCTGGCCCAGCGACTCCTTGGCCAGCTCGGCGATGCCGGCCAGCGAACCGAGGATGCCGGTCGCCTCCATCGGCAGCAGCAGCATCTTCTGGTTGGGTGAGTTGGCCATTTCCTTCAGCGCTTCGACGTACTTGTTGGCGACGAAGTAGTTCAACGCGTTGACGTTGCCGCCGGCGATCGCGTCGGAAACCAGGGTGGTCGCCTTGGCTTCCGCCGCGGCCAGCCGCTCGCGCGCCTCGGCCTCGCGGAACGCCGCCTCCCGCTTGCCTTCGGCGGCCAGGATCGCGCTCTGCTTCTCGCCGTCGGCCTTGAGGATCGCCGCCTGCTTGAAGCCTTCGGCCTCCAGGATGTTGGCGCGCTTCTCGCGCTCGGCCTTCATCTGCCGCGCCATCGAGTCGACCAGGTCGCGCGGCGGCGCGATGTCCTTGATCTCGATGCGATTGACCTTCACGCCCCACGGATGGGTGGCCTCGTCGACGACGCTGAGCAGGCGGGCGTTGATCTCGTCGCGCTTGCTGAGGGACTCGTCCAGGTCCATCGAGCCGAGCACGGTGCGGATGTTGGTCATCACCAGCGCCAGCGAGGCCTGTTCGAGGTTGGAGACCTCATAGGCGGCCTTGGAGGCGTCCAGCACCTGGTAGAACACCACCCCGTCCACCCGCACCACCGCGTTGTCCTTGGTGATGACGTCCTGGCTGGGCACGTCCAGCACCTGCTCCATCATGTTGATCTTGCGGCCGACCGACTGGTAGACCGGCACCAGCAGGTGCAGGCCGGGCGACAGGGTCCGGGTGTACTTGCCGAAAGTCTCGACCGTCCATTCGAAGCCCTGCGGCACGATGCGCACGAGCTTGGTGATCACGACCACCGCCACGATGACGATGACCAGCGCGAGTATCTGTCCCATTACAACCCCCTTCCTCCGATGAAGTCCGGAGTATAGGCGAGCGCCGTGGCGGTCAGACCTCCCGCGGCGTGACCAGCGGCAACAACAGGCTCACCTGCAGGCCGCCGCCCTCGCGGTTGGCCAGCGCGATACGCCCGCCGTGGGCCTCGGCGATCTCGCGCGCCAGTGCCAGGCCCAGGCCGGTACCCGAGCGCTTGGTCGAATAGAACGGCAGCAATGCCTGCGCCAGCACGGTCTCGCTCATGCCGGGACCGCGGTCGGCCACTTCGATGCGCAGCTCGTGCCCCAGCACCTGCAGGGCGAGGGTGACCTCGTCATCGGGGCCGCCGGCTTCGTGGGCGTTCTTGATCAGGTTGATCAGCACCTGCTCGACCTGGGCGGCATCGAACCAGCCCGGCTGCGCCGGCGCCCCGCCAAGCAGGCGGAACCGGCAATGCAGGGCCAATCCCTCGAGAAACGGCGCCCAGGACACCTCCGCTTTGCGCGGTGCCGGCAGCTTGGCGAAGCTGGCATAGCCGGCAATGAAGCCGTGCAGGTGCCGCGCGCGCTCGCCGATGGTGGCGAATACGCCGGGCAATCGCTCCACCTCGCCGCGACGCGCCAGCTCGGCGCCGGAATGCGCCAGCGAGGAAATCGGCGCCAGCGAGTTGTTGAGCTCATGGCTGATCACCCGGATCACCCGCTTCCAGCTCGCCACCTCCTGCCGCGACAGTTCACGCGTCATCCGTCGGAACAGCAGCAGGCGGTGCGGCCGCCCCTGCAGGCGAAACGCGCGCTGGGAGATGTGGAAGGTTTCCTCGCTGTTGTCCATCTCCACCGTCAGCAGCGCGTCCTCGCCCCGCTCGACCGCCTCGCGCATCGCCTTCGGCGCGTCGGCGGTCACGTCGGCGAAGACCAGTCCATGCAGGCTGCGGCCGTCATTGAACAGGTGCCGCGCGGCAATGTTGGCGTAAGCGACGCGCCCACCGGCATCGGTCAGTACCAGCGCCACCGGCGTGTTCTGTACCACCGTGTCCAGCAACAGCTCGCGCTGCACCAGATGCTGGCGCTGGTCGCGCAGGGTCTGCCCCAGCGCGTTGTGCATGGCGATCAGCTCGCCCAGCTCGTCGCGCCGGTTGACCGCCAGCGAAATGCTGAAGTCGCCGTCGCGGTAGCTCGCCACCGAGCCCTCCAGCGCGCGCAGCAGGCGGCTGACCGGCGACATCGCCAGGCTGGCCATCCACAAAGCCAGTGGCACCAGCACGGCAAGGCTGACCGCCAGGCCCGCCCCGAAACCCAGGTGCACCGGGCCGGGGGCGACGCCTTTGGTATCGGTATGCAGCAGTGCAAGCAACTGCGGCAGCGGCCAGTCGGTGATACCGACGTACACCAGCACGCCAGCCAGCCCGGCCAGCATCAGCAACAGGCTCAGCCGCCCCTCGAGCGAACGCAGGCGACGGATCATGCAGCGCGCTGGCCGGTGCGGGTCAACGACATGCAGGATCCATCGGCGTGGCGGCGCAGTTCACGGTGGGACGACCGTCGCGCCCGAGCTGGTTGCCGCCCATCACCGGGGCCTTGCCGGCAGCCTCCATCGCGTCGTTGCGCATCGGCGTGGCACCGCGCCGCTCCTTGAACTTGAAATGGTTGTCCGAGTCCGATTTCGGCTTCAGCGGATTGGCATCCTCGTACTTCACCGTCGACGCCGGCGCCGGCTGGCTCCAGCGGTCGCTGGCCGCGGTCGGAGTGGTCTGCGCGTGGACGGCGCCAGCAGCCAGCAGGGCGCTGGCGAACAGCAGTCGCAGGGTCATGGCATCGCTCCTTGTCGGCATGAATGCCCCCTTTTTACGCCATCCGCGAGGCCGACGGCCACTGCCGGTCGGCCTGCAGCCACGGCCTCAACCACTCACCACCAGGCCGTAGCGTTCGATGCGACGGTACAGCGCCTGGCGCGAGAGGCCCAGCGCCTGCGCCGCCCGGCTGACCACGCCATCGGCCCTGGCCAGCGCCGCTTCCACCGATTCCCGGCTGGGCTCGTCCAGGTTGCGCGACGGGCTGGCCGTCACCGTGGGCAGGTTGAGCAGCTCCGGCGTGATCGGGCGACCGCCCGAGAGCAGTGCGGCACGCTCGATCGCGTTCTTCAGTTCGCGCACGTTGCCCGGCCAGGGGTAGGCCAGCAACGCCTCGCGCGCGGTGTCGCCCAGTTCGGCGCGACCGTCGAGGAAGTGCTCGGCCAACGGCAGGATGTCGTCGATGCGATCGGACAGCGGCGGCAGGTTCACGTCGATCACGTTGAGCCGGTAGTACAGGTCCTCGCGGAACGTACCGGTCTTGATCATCGCCTTGAGATCGGCATTGGTGGCGCTGAGCACGCGTACCTTCGCATGGCGCGTGCGGCCGGAACCGAGCCGCTCGAACTGGCCGGTCTCCAGCACGCGCAACAGCTTCATCTGGCCCGGGAGCGGCAGGTTGCCGATCTCGTCCAGGAACAGCGTGCCGCCGTCGGCCAGCTCGAAGCGGCCTTCGCGCGCCTTGTTCGCGCCGGTGTAGGCGCCGGCCTCCGCGCCGAACAGTTCGGCCTCGATCAGCTCACCCGGCAGCGCACCGCAGTTCACCGCCACGAACGGCCCGCGCTTCACTGCGGAGTTGGCGTGGATGATCGCCGCGATGCGCTCCTTGCCCGCGCCGTTCGGCCCGGTGATCAGCACCGGCACCTCCGAGCGCGCCACCTGGCAGGCCAGCTCCAGCGTCTGCGCCATGGCATCGGAGGCGAACACCAGCCCGTCCAGTTCGTAGCGGCTGCGCAGGTTTTCGCGGCGGCGGCGGCGCTCGTGGCGCGAACGCGCCACCTCGCGGGTGGATTCGGACAGCTCCAGCAGATTCTCCACCGTGGCCAGCAGCTTGGCGTCGTCCCACGGCTTGGCGAGGTAGTCGGCGGCGCCGGCCTTGACCAGCTCCACCGCGGTTTCCAGGTGCGTCCACGCGGTCAGCAGGATCACCGGCAGGTCCGGATGCTGCTCGCGGATCGCCCGGAACAGCGCCACGCCCTCCTCGCCCGAGGTGGTATCGGCGGTGAAGTTCATGTCCTGGATCACCACGCAGACGTTCTCGCGTGCCAGCACCGCCAGCCCCTCTTCCGGGGTGAGCGCCACCAGCGGGCGGATTTCGTGCAGCGACAGCGCCAGCGAGAGCGCCTCGCCTACGGACGGGTTGTCGTCGATGATCAGTACGGTGCGCATCTTTCGTCTACACATGCGGGCATGGATGCAGCTCCATGCGAAAAGGTTGCATGGCCGGGGGCGTCAACGCCACCCCCGACCGGATCCGCGCCAAAGCACCGGCCCCGGCGCGCGCTCCACCGGTAGCGCCGGAGGAAAGCGCGGGAGCCGGAAGCCTCACGCCTTGGCCTTCTGCGCCGCGATCCATCCGTCCACGCGCTGCTCCAGCACGTCCAGCGGCAGCGCGCCGCCATCGAGGATCTCGTCGTGGAAGGCGCGGATCTCGAAGCGCTTGCCCAGCTCGCGCTTGGCCCGGGCTCGCAGCTGCAGGATCTTCAGCTCGCCCATCTTGTACGCCAGCGCCTGGCCCGGCCAGGTGATGTAGCGATCGGTCTCGGCCTGCACGTCCGGCTCGTCCTCGCTGGAATGGGCGTGGAAGAAGTCCACCATCTGCTGTCGCGTCCAGTGCTTGTAGTGCACGCCTGTGTCCAGCACCAGCCGGTCGGCGCGCAGCAGCTCGTCGGACAGGCGGCCGTAGTCGGACAGCGGGTCCTTGTAGAAGCCGATGTCCTTGCCCAGCTGTTCGGCATACAGCGCCCAGCCCTCGACGTACGCGGTGTAACCGCCCTGCTGCCGGAACGGCGGCAGCTTGGGCAGGGTCTGCGCGATCGAGATCTGCATGTGATGGCCCGGGATACCCTCGTGGTACGCGGTCGACTCGATGGTCAGCACGCTGCGATGGGCGAAGTCGCCGGTGTTGACGAAGATCTGTCCCGGCCGCGAGCCATCCGGGGTGCCCTGGTGATACTCGGCCGCCGCGGCCTCCTTTTCGCGGAACGGTTCCACCGGCACCACCACCACCTTGGTCTTGGGCAGCAGGCCGAACAGCTTGGGCAGTTCCGGCTGCATCTGCGCCAGGTAGCCGCGGTAGCGGTTCAGGATGTCCTCGCGCGAGGTGGCGTGCACCTTCGGGTTGGTCTTCAGCGCGGCGCGGAAGGCGGCCAGGTCCTTGTAGCCCTGAGCGTGGGCGATCTTCGTCATCTCGCCTTCGATGCGGGCGACCTCCTTCAGTCCGAGCTCGTGGATCTGCTCGGGCGTCTGGTCGGTGGTGGTCATCTGTTGCACGTCGAAGCGGTAGATCGCATCGCCGTTGGGCAGGTCCCACACGCCCGGTTGCAGGCGGCCGTGCGGGGCGTAGTCCCTGGCCACGAACGTGCCCAGCTTGGCGTAGGCCGGCCGCACGTCCTGGTCGATCGCCGCCAGGATGGCCTGCTTCAGCCGCGCCTGGTCGGCCGCCGACACCGAGGCGGGAAAATGCTTCAGCGGCTCGGCAAACACACTGTCCATGCCGGCCGGCTTGCCGATCGCGTCGATCTGCTTGACCACCGCCTCGAGCAGGTACTTCGGCGGCATCATGCGGTCGCGCAGGCCCTGCCGCGCCACGTCGGCGACCTGGTCGAACGCCGCCGGCACCGCCTTCAGCCGCGCCAGGTAGTCCTCGTATTCCTTGGTGTTGTCGAACGGGATCGAACTGATGAATCCGGCCAGCTGCAGGTGGATGCCGTTCATCTGGTCCAGCGGCATCTCGTCCAGCTTCAGCTCGTGCGCGCGCATCGCGTCCTTCAGCTGGCGCACCATCAGCTCGTGGTTGAGCTTGTCGTTGTCGCTGAAACCCCGGGTGTCGATCGCCTGGAAACGGCGCAGGAAGTCGCCGGTCCAGCGGTACTCCGCCTGTGCGTGGGCCAGCGACAGGTCGCTGAAGCGGTCGTTGTAGCGCAGGTCGCCGAGGATGGTCGCGTACTCCGGCGCATTCTCCAGCGTGTGCTGCCACTGCTCGTCGAGCAGCTTGTTCTGCGCGGCGACCCGTGCCGTCACGTCGGCAACCGGGGCGGACGCCGCCGCTACCTCGTGCGGCACCATCGCCCCCCCCACCACCAGGCCCACGGCCACCATCAGCGGCAACATCTTCATCGTCGACAACTCCCTTGAAAGAACCCCGATTCTGCCCGAACGCCGGCCACGGGTGATGGGCCGTTATTCACACGCCATGGATCCACGCGCCATGCCACCGATCCGCCGGCCGGCGCCTCACTTCATGCCGGGCTGGCCCGGTGGGGTCGCTCCGTCGAACCATTGCGCGCGGATACCCTCGACGGCACCGATGCGTGCCTGCCGGCTGACCCAGAGCGTGCCGCCACGCGCCGCAACAATCGGGCCGTCCACCACCACGCCCGGACCGATCACCACCAGCGGCAGTCGCTTCCGCACCTCGTCCTGCGCATCGGTGGAGGGGCGCGGCTTGTCCAGGTAGATGCCCTTGCCGACATGGGTGGTGCCATGCAGCAGGATCTTTCCCGACACCGTGTGGATGGCACCGGCGATCTCGGCGTCCTGCGCGTCGAGGCCGGCGACCAGCGTCCGCAGGTCGCCGCCGACATGGGCGCCCCAGGCCAGCGAGACCTGGCCGTCCACCGCGGACAGGTCGTGCCGGCAGGTCGCGCCACGCTCCAGCACAACCGGACCATCGACGGTGTCGATGGTCTTCGCCGTCGCCCCTTCGCCCAGCGTGACGCCACCGTCCACGCTGCGGATCTTGCCCGCCTCCGCCCTGGCGGCCAGATGCACGCCGCCATCGACCGAATAGACCGGGCGTGGCAGGTGTCCCGCGGCAATCTCGGTCGGCTGGTCCAGGTGCATCACGCAGCCGCTACACACGAGTGCGGCAAGGCATGCCGTCGTCCAGGTGATCTGTCTCACTCCGTTCTCCTTGAGCTTCCTACCAGCCATCCACCATCACACACTCCGCGTCGCCACCACCGGCGGCACGGCCGCAGCGCGCAGCGCTGGGGCCAGTACCGACAGCTGTCCCAGCGCCCACAGCGCCAGAGCGCCAACCGGCAGGTACCACAACGGCAGTCGCGGCAGTTCGTAGCGACTCATCAGCAGCAGGTTGAGTGCCACCGCGAGCACCGCCCCGATCACGACGCCAGCGCCTACGATCAGGAAATTCTCGGCCTGGAAATAGCGCAGGATGTCGCCGCGCGTGGCGCCGATCGCCCGGCGGATGCCGATCGTCCGCGTGCGTTGCTGTACCCAGAAATTGGCCAGGCCGGCAATGCCGAGCGCGGTGACGAACAGCAGGCCCAGGCCAGCGGCGATCAGCAGACCGATCATGGTGATATCGCGCTGGAAATAGCGCGCGCGTATCTGCGTGTAGGTCTTCATCCGTTGCGGGTCGACCAGGCGGCTCGGGCTGGCCGCCAACAGGGCCGCCCGGCCCGCCCGCAGTATCCGTGCGCGGTCCTGCGGTGCGCTGCGCAGCACATAGAGCACGCCGGCATCCACGGGACGCTGCGGCCAGATCATGCTCTGGCCGGCGACGCCCGGCTGGTTCGGAGCTGGCCGCAGCAGGGTATCCACGATGCCGACGACGCGGATGAAGTCGTGGCCGTCGTACATGCTCTGTCCGAGCGCCGAACGCCCTGGATACATGGCCTTCGCCAAGGCTTGCGTGATGATCGCGACCGCCGGCTTGCCCTTGTCGACGTACTCGTCGGGCAGGAAATCGCGCCCCGCGACAAGACGCAGGCCCAGGGTATCGACCAGGCCAGGCGTGCCGTCGTATACGGCAGGTTGCATGCACCCGCTACCTTCGATCGAATTGCGCTGCATCGCGCGATCCAGCGCCTCCTTGCTGGGACAGAAGCCACGGGACGACTCGCTCCGGTTCAGCGGCAGCGAATAACTCACCGCCACCGCGGAGCGCACCCCGGGAATGGCGCGCAGCGCCGCCAGATCGGCCGCATGCCGGGCCTGCGGGCTCTCGTCTTTACCGATGCCGCTGCTGTGGATCACCGACAGCTCGGACTCGGCAATGCCGGTCGACACGCTGACCCGCTGGATCCGCTGGGCGACCATGAACACCACGTTGCAGACGATGGCGCAGGTGAAAGCCACCTGCAGCATCAGCAGGCTGGCGGTGAGTTTGTGTCGACGCAGGCTGGACAGGATGGGACGAAATTCCATGTCGTACTCCGATGGCCGCTACTGGGCCTTGAGCTGAAGGGCAGGCGCTATGCGGCAGGCACGCCACGCCGGCAACAGGCTGGCCAGCACGCTGGCCAGCACGGCCAGCACAAAGGTGCCGGCGAGCATCGTCGGGTCCATCTGGGCCAGTCGCGCATAGTCGTCCGGCCGGTGGCGCACGCTCCACAGGCCGAGCTGGGCGATGGCAAGGCCCAGCGCACCGCCGGCGATACCGATCAGCGCCGACTCGATCGCCAGTTGCGCGAAGATGTCGCGCCGCCGCGCGCCCAGCGCGCGTCGCACGCTGATCTCGCCGCCACGGCGCAGGAACTTCGCCAGCAGCAGGGCAACGATGTTCAGCATGCACACGAACAGGAAACCCAGCGCCAGCCACAGCTGCAGCTGGACGTCGTCCGGCACCAGGTTCTCGTGCGCCAGCCAGCCCATCAGGCTGTAAAGCTTCGCGTCCGTCGGCGGCCGTTCGAAGCGGCCCAGTGCCTTCTGCTCTACCGAGTAGTCGACCAGGTACTGGCGATAGGCGGCCACCTGCGCCGGCGTGTCCAGTTCCACCCAGAACTGCAGCCAGCTCATCTCGGCACCACGCTTGCCGGAACCCGCCTTGTCGTCGCTACCCCAGCCCGACTGGTTGCCATTGACCGGCAGATCCTTGTCTATCGCCACCGACAGCGGCAGGAAGAAGCGATCGGTATCGCTGTACTGGGTACCCGTGTTGTCGGCGTAGAACTGCGGCGCGGGCGACCAGTCGGCCACCACGCCGATCACCCGGTAGTCCAGCTCCCCGAGATGCGCGGTGCGCCCCACCACGTCGGCGCGACCGAACAGCTTGCGTGCCAGCATGTCCGCCAGCACCACCACGTGCGCACCCGCGGCATCGTCGGCGGAGCTCCAACCACCGCCGTATTCGAAGCGGAGACCGAACAGCGCGAAGATGTCCGCGGTGGCATACCGCCCGCCGACGTAGAAAGGCTGCAACCCGTCCTGCGCGGGACGCGCGAGCAGAGTGCCACCGGCCATCGCCGCCTGCCGCACCGCGCGTTTCGCCTTAAGCAGTCCCATCGCATCCGGCCAGGTGAGGTTGTCGGATGGATCGGGGCTGTTCTCGCCACGGTGATAGTCCCGTGGCAGGGGATCGAGATGCGGTGTGTACAGATGCGCACTGCGGCCAGGCAGCGGATCGTCGGTCATCACGTGCAGCACGGTGATCATCGTCATGCTGGCGCCGATGCCCAGGCCGATCGCCAGCACCATCAGTCCGGTCAGGACGGGGCTGCGGCGCAGGCTGCGCAGCGCCAGATCCACGTAATAGGCAATCATTCGAAAACTCCCTTTTCTCGACGTTGGGCGGGCCGCGCGCTCGCCTTCTAGACGCTTCGTGTCGCCACCACTGGCGGGACATGCGATGCACGCAGGGCCGGACCGAGCACGGCGAGCTGGCCGAGCCCCCACAGCGCCAACGCGCCGATCGGCAGGTAGTAGAGCGGCAGGTGTGGCAGCTCGTAGAACTTCATCAGCACGGCGTTGAGCAGATAGGCCAGCAACATGCCCAGCGTGATGCCGATGGTGACGATCAGCAGGTTCTCGGTCTGGAAGTAGCGCAGGATGTCTCCGCGCGTGGCCCCCAGCGCACGACGCACGCCGATGGTGCGCCGGCGCTGACCCACCCAGAAGCTCGTGAGCCCGACGATGCCAAGCGCGGTGACGCCGAGCATGAGGACGACCACCCCGAGCAGCAGGCCGATCATGATGCGGTCGGTCTCGAAGTAGTCCGTGCGCAGGTCGCCCAGCGTCTTGCTGTCCTCCTGGTCCAGCACCACGTCGGGAGCGATCTTCGCCACCGCAGCCTTGGCATCGCGCAGCACCCGCTGCACATCCTGCGGTCGTGCCCGCAACAGGTAGGTCCCGGAGAGCGAACCTCCCGGCGCGGTGGGTGTGAACACCGTCCACTCGGCCTGCGCCATGTCGTACTGGTGCGGCTGCGCGCGTGCAAAGTGATCCACCACGCCGATGACGCGAAAGTGGAACTTGTCGCACCAGAAATCCTTGCCGAGCGGACTCTCGCCAGGCCACGCATGTTCCGCCAGCGCGCGCGTGACGAGCACCTGCGCATCGTTGGGGACGAAGCTGACCGCAGGCTGGTAGTCGTCCGCCTGCGGCAGCCTTCCCTCGACCAGCTTGAGACCCAGCGCCTTGAAGGTGCCCGGCCCTCCCAGCACGAAATCCACCACCCCGATCAGCTTCTTGTAACCACCCGGATCGTGCGTCACGCCGGCGGCCGCTCGCTGCGGCCCGAATGGCACCTGGTTGATCAGGGTGGCCGACTGCACGCCGGGGATGGCCTGCAGGCCGGCCAGCATGCGCGCGTTGACGTCCGCAGCCTGGCTCGGCTCGAAGCCGTTGACGCTCAATACCGCGAGGGAACGCTCATCGATGCCACTGTTGGTGTGGATCATCTCCATGCGCTGCGCGACCAGGAAGAAGGCGTTGCAAAGCACCGCACAGGCCAGCGCGATCTCCATCGCGATCAGCAGGGTGGCGAGGCGATGGCGGCGTAGCGCCGCGACGATGGGTTGAATCTGCATGACCGATCTCCTCACAGCGCCTTGAGCTGCCAACCGGGAACCACGCGGCTGGCGCGCAGCGCCGGGATAAATCCGGCGAGCAGGCTGGTGCATACCGCCAGTGCGAACGTGGCGAGGAACATGGTGGTGTCCAGTCGTGCAAGGTGGGCGTAGTCCACTGGCTGATGACGCACCAGCCACAGGCCGAGCAGGGTCAGAACCCAACCGAAGAAACCGCCGAGCAAGCCGATCACGCCCGCCTCGACCAGGCACTGCGCGAAGATCGCGCCGCGGCTGGCACCCAGTGCGCGGCGCACGCCGATCTCGCCGCTGCGGCGCAGAAACTTCGCCAACAAGAGCCCCACGGCGTTGAACAGGCAGATGACCAGGAACGCCAGCGCCAGCCATGCCTGCAAGCGCACGTCGTCCGGCACCTGGCCGCGCGCGGTCAGCCAGGTCATCAGGTCGCGCAGGCGCACGCGCTCGCTGCCCACGGCGAAGCGGCCCGCCGCCTTCTGCGTGTCCGCGTAGTGGTCCAGGAAACGCGCGTAATCGCGTACCTTGGCCGGGCTGCCCAGCTCGACCCAGAGCCACACCCAGACACAATCGGCGTGCACCATGTCGCGCGGATCCTTCGGCACGTGCCAGCAGGTGTACGGCTGGAAATTGCCCTGGTTGATTTCCAGGCTGCTGGTGAAGGGCGCGAAGACATCCTCGGTCTTGCTGAAGTTCTGGCTCCACGGATCGTAGAACAGGGGCGTGGGGCGCCAGGGCTTGAGCACGCCGACGATACGCACGTCGGTATCGCGCACCCGCAGGATGCGCCCCACGCTGTCGGCACCGCCGAACAGCTTCTGGTTGAGGCCGGCGGAAATCACCGCCACCCGCGCGCGGTGCGCATCGTCGTCCGCGCTCCAGCCCGAGCCGTACTGGAACGGCACGTCGAACATCGGAAAGAAATCCGCCGAGGTGGAGAGCAGGCCCAGCATCAATGGCGGCTGCCCGCTGTCCGGCAGGCGCACCTTCGCCGAGCTGCTGGTGATGATCGCCTGGCGGTCGGCGCGGTGCGCGCTCCACAGATCCACGGCCGAGCGGTAGTCCATCATCGGATAAGGCTGGGTATGCCCTTGCGACACCGGTGACTCCGGGTCCAGCTGCGGGAAAAACAGCACGCTGCTCCTGCCCGGCAGCGGGTCGCCGGACAGCAGATGCACGATGGTCAGCGTGGTCATGCTGGCGCCGATGCCGACGGCGATGGCCAGCACCATCAGTGCCGTCAGCACCTTGTTGCGCTTGAGGCTGCGCAGGGCGAGGTCGAGGTAGTAAGTGAACATGAATCGGTTCCCTTGAGTCGTTCGCTTCACGTGGAGCGTGTCGCCACCACCGGCGGTACCGCCGCGGCACGCAGCGCCGGACCGAGCACTGCAAGTTGCCCCAGCGTCCACAGGACAATTGCGCCGAGGGGCAGGTAGTAGCCCGGCAGCCGACCGAGTTCGTAGTGCCGCATCAGCACCAGGTTGATGCCATAGGCCAGCGCCATGCCGAGCACGATGCCGCCGGTGGCGATCAGGAAGTTCTCGGCCTGGAAATAGGTCCGGATATCGCGGCGCGAGGCGCCGATGGCGCGCCGGATGCCGATCTGCCGGCGCCGCTGTCCCACCCAGAAGCTGCTCAAGCCCACGATGCCCAGCGCGGTGACCAGCAGCAGCAACAGGCTCACGCCCACCAGCAACCAGGCCATGGCGCGGTCGTTGACGTAATACTTCGCGCGAGCCGCTTCCAGGGTGGTGGCGTACCTGGGTGAGATCAGCCGCAGCGGGCCATCGGCTTTCAGTGCCTGCAGCGCCTGACCGATCACCGCCTGCCGCCGGGCCGGGTCATCGACGCGCATCAGGTAGGTGCCGCGCGAATACGGCAGGTCGACCGGAAACATCATGGCGTACCGGTAGTCCCCGGCCGCACCGTAGTCCCGCGGCTGCACCAGCCGGTCCACCACCCCCACCACGCGATTGGCTCCAAAGGCGTAGATGGTCCGGCCAGCGGCGTCCTGACCGGGGAAAAGGTGCTGGGCGAGCGCGCGACTGATGATCACCGGCACGCCGGAAGCGCCGCCCTGCAGGGCGTCGTAGCTGACGAACTCGTCGGGGGTGAACCAGCGTCCGCTCGCCAGCTTCAGGCCCAGGGTGCGAGCCAGCTGGACGCCGCCGAAATACTGCGCCACCGGCATGCTCGGCGCTTTCGCGTCGTCGCTCAGGCTCACGCCGCTGAAGCTCACCGAATCACCAAACGGGATCGGGCTCGCGACCACCGCGTCACTCACCCCGGGCAGGGCGCGCAGGCGTGCCAGATCGGTGCGGGTCTGTGCCATCACCGCCTCCGGGGTGCCTGGCGTGACGCTGCGGACACCCACCTCGACCAGGTGCGTCTCGTCGACACCGCTCGGCCGCTGCATCCGCTCCAGCCGGGTACCGATGAGGAACAGCGCGTTGCAGACCACAGCACAGGAAAAGGCGATCTCCAGCACCAGCAGCCCCGCCGCGATCCGGTGGCGTCCCAAGGCACGAAGAATGTGGCGTAGATGCATCGTGGGTGTCCTAGTTCGACTTCAGGGCCACGGCCGGGGCGACGTGCATGGCCCTCCAGGCGGGCAGGAGTCCGGCCAGCAGGCTGCTGAGCAGGGCCAGCACGAAGGTCGCCAGCAGCATGCTCGGATCCATGCGGATCAAGCCGGCGTAGTCGGTCGGCTGATGGCGTACCAGCACCAGGCCCAGGCCGGCCAGCGCCAGCCCGCACACGCCACCGGCCAGTCCGACCACTCCGGCCTCGACCAGGCACTGCATGAAGATCGCGCGACGCGACGCACCCAGCGCGCGCCGCACGCTGATCTCGCCGCTGCGACGCAGGAACTTGGCCAGCAACAGGCCCACGGTGTTGAGCAGGCAGATGCCGAGAAAGCCCAGTGCCAGCCACACCTGCAACCGCACGTCCGAAGGCACCACGCCCTTGGCGTCCAGCCACTGCATCACGTCCAGCAGGCGGATCTGTCCGGGGTGGGTGAAGCGTCCGGCCTGTCGCTGCTGGGCCATGTAGTTTTGCAGGTATTGCCGGTAAGCCCGTCGTGTCGACGGGGCGTCGAGCTCGGCCCAGTACTGCAGCCACAGACAAGGCGCATCCGCGGCGTGCTCGTCGGGAACATTGCCCCAGCAATTCATCGTGCCGCTGGTCGCCAGATGCAGATCCAGCGCCGTAGCCAGCGGGACGAACACCTGCTCGCTGTCACCGAACCGGCCGTTGCTGAGATCGTAGAAGCGGGGATTCATGCTCCAGTCGTCCAGCACGCCGACGATCCGCAGCGACTGGCCTCCCACCTGCAGCATCGAGCCGGTGCTGTCGCGACCGCCGAACAGCTGATCGTTCAACGCGGCCGAGATCACCGCCACCCGGGCGTGGTGACCGTCGTCGCCACGATCCCAGCCGTGACCGAAGCGAAACGGCACGGCGAACATCGCGAAGAAATCCGCCGTGGTGTAGCGCGCCTCCAGGCTCAACGGATCGCCCTGTGCCGGCGTCACCACCATGGTGCCGGCCGACATCATCGCCTGGCGATCGGCACGGGCGTCGCGCAGCAGCGCCTCGGCATCCCGACGGGTCAGGTTGTCCGGCACCTTGTCGCCGGGCCTGAAATTGTCGTCCGGAAACACGTTCAGGCCCACGCGGAACAGGTCCGCGCTCTTCTGCGGGATCGGATCACCCGACAGCACGTGCATGACCGTCAACGTGGTCATGCTGGTACCGATACCCACCGCGATGGCCAACACCATCAGGGCGGTGAGAACCTTGTTGCGTTTCAGGCTGCGCAGGGCCAGATCGAGGTAGTAACTGATCATCGGGGACTCCTCCGCCCTGTACGCTCGCTGCACTCCTGCATCGCCATGGGTCGCCTCACACCGATCGCGTCGCCACTACCGGCGGCACGGCAGCCGCGCGCAGCGCCGGTCCCAGCACGGCGACCTGGCCGATCAGCCACAACGCGACGGCGCCGACCGGGAAGTAGATCGCGGGCAGGCGCGGCAGCTCGTAGTGCTGCATCAGGAACAGGTTGATGCCGTAGGCCAGCACCATGCCGAGGCCGATGCCGATGGTGGCGAGCAGGAAGTTCTCGGTCTGGAAGTAGTGCAGGATGTTGGCGCGGGTGGCGCCCAGCGCCCGCCGCACGCCGATCTGCCGGCGACGCTGTGCCACCCAGAAACTGCCCAGCCCGACGATGCCCAGCGCGGTCACCACCAATAGCGCGATGCATACCCCCACCAGCAGCACGGCCATCGCACGGTCCTGGCGGAAGAAATCGCTGCGCATGTCGTCCCAGATGTGCTGCGCGATCACCACCCGGTGCGGGTCGCTCTTCTTCAGTGCGGCGATGGCCGCCTTGAGCACGCGATCGCGCTCGCCGGGCGCCGTGCGCAGGATGTAGTTGCCGTCGAACACGCGCACCGGGAGGATGCCGGTGTACTGGGCCATGGCGTCGTCCCAGATCGAGGGGCGCACCAGCCCCCTAACCACCCCGACCACCCGCAGCGGCACCTCACTGCCCAGGTAGATCTGCTTGCCCAGGGCGCTCTGCCCCGGCCACAGGCGCTCGGCCAGTGCCTGGGTGATCACGATGACGCTGGGCAGGTGCTTCAGGTCGCCCGCCTGCGCCGCGTGCACCACCGCGTCGAAGTCCATGTAGTCGTCCGGCTGCAGCATCCGGCCCGACACCAGTTGCACGCCGAACGCCTGGGCGAGGTTCTCGCCGAAGTACGTGGTCATGTTCAGCGTGGACTGGCTCTGCTTGGGATCGAGCTTGATGCCGCTGTTGTTGGACGAGTTGCCGAACGGCACCTGGTTCACCGAGGCCACCTCGGTTACCCCGGGGATCTGCCGCAGCAGCGCCAGGTCTTCGGCCGTACGCGCCTTTTCGTCGTCGCGGCGGCCGATGTCGGCCAGCCGCAGGTGCACCAGCTCGTGCTCGGCGACGCCGCTGGGCATGTCCATGCGGTGCAGGCGCTGGGTGATCAGGAACACCGCATTGCAGACGATCGCGCAGGTCAGCGCGATCTGCAGGATCAGCAGCGTGGCCGTCACCTTGTGGCGGCGCAGGGTGGCAAGGATCGGAAGGATGTCCACGGCGGACCTCACTGGCTCTTCAGTTGCAGGGCGGGCGCAACCTGGCAGGCACGCCAGGCGGGCAACAGGCCGGCCAGCAGGCTGGCGCCCACGGCAAGCAGGAAGGTGGTCAGCAGCATGGTCGGGTCCAGGCGCGCCAGCTCGGCGTAATCGGAGGGTTGGTGGCGCACCGCCCACAGGCCGAGCAGAGCCAGGCCGAGGCCGCCAAGGCCGCCGGCCAGGCCGATCACCCCGGACTCCACCAGCAGCTGCGCGAACACGTTGCGGCGCGAGGCACCCAGCGCCCGGCGCACGCCGAGCTCGCCGGCGCGTCGCATGAACTTGGCCAGCATCAGGCCCACCGTGTTCACCAGGCACACCAGCAGGAAGCCGAACGCCAGGTACACCTGCAGCCGCACGTCGCTCGGCACCACCTTGTTGTAGTCCAGCCACTGCATCAGGCTGCGCAGCCGCACGTTGGGCGGGCGCTGGAAGCGGCCCAGGTCGTGCTGCTCGCGCGAGTAGTTGACCAGGAACTGCTTGTAGGCGGCGGCCTGGCTGGCGTCGTCCAGTTGCACCCAGAACTGCAGCCAGACGCAGGTGGCCGTTTCCAGGTGATCCTCGTCGCCACCGCCGCGGCCCCAGCAATCCATCGAGCCGTTGCGGTCCAGCCGCAGGTCGCGGAACGTGGTCAACGGCAGGAACGCGTCTTCCACGCCGCGATAGCCGCCTGTGTTGAGATCGTAGAAGTGCGGGTTGGGACGCCAGTCGCCGAGCACGCCGATGACCCGGAACGCGGTGTCCTTGATGCGCAGCGTCTGTCCGGTACTGTCCTTGCCGCCGAACAGCTTGTCGTTGAGCTTGCGGGTGATCACCGCCACGCGCGCCTTGGCATCGTCGTCTGCCGCATTCCAGCCGTGGCCGTACAGGAACGGCGCCTGGAACATGGCGAAGAAATCGGCCGTGGTGTAGCGCGCATCGCTGAAGAACGGGTCCAGATCCGATTGCGCCGGCTGCACCGGCACCGCGCCGCCGGTCATCAGCGCCTGACGAACGCCGCGATGGGCCCGGAGCAGGTTCATGCCGTCGATCCAGGTGACCTGCGCCGGCGGCTCCTTGCCCGGCTGGTAACCGTCCATGTCCTGCGGATCGAGCTGCGGATAGAACAGCGTTCCGCTGGCCCCGGGAATCGGGTCGCCCGACAGCACGTGGAACACGGTGAGCGTGGTCATGCTGGCGCCGATGCCGAGCGCGACGGCGAACACCATCAGCGCGGTGAGCGCCTTGTTGCGCTTAAGGCTGCGCAGCGCGAGATCGAGGTAGTACTGGAACATGGGGTTACTCCGCGCTCATCGTCGAATTTCCCGTAGGAGCCCGCTTGCGGGCGATGCTCTTGGCTTCGATGCGAAACCAGAGCAAGGGCATCGCCCGCAAGCGGGCTCCTACAGGCAGGCTCGTCATCGGGACTGTCATGCCGACCTCGTCGCCACCACCGGCGGCACCGCGGCGGCGCGCAGTGCCGGGCCGAGTACCGAGGCCTGGCCTATCAGCCACAGCGCGATGGCGCCGGCGGGCAGGTAGAACCAGGGCATGCGGGCCATCTCGTAGCGGTGCATCAGGTACACGTTGATGCCGAAGGCGAGCGCCATGCCCAGTGCCACGCCGCCGGTGCTGAGCAGGAAGTTCTCGGTCTGGAAGTACTGCAGGATGTGCGCGCGGCTGGCGCCGACCGCGCGGCGGATGCCGATCTGCCGGCGTCGCTGGTTCACCCAGAAGCTGGTCAGGCCGACGATGCCGAACGCGGTGACCGCCAGCATCACCACGCACACCAGCACCAGCATCCAGGCCATCGAGCTCATGTCGGCGAAGTAGCGACGGCGGATCTCCGGATAGCCGCGTCCGTGCGCCACGCCGCCGGGATTGAGGTCGGCGATCTTCTGCTCGGCTTCGCGCACCAGCCGGTCGCGGTCGCGTGGCGCGCTGCGCACCACGTAATGGGACAGCGCCCCCTTGGAGCCGGCCGCGCTCATCGGGAAGAACGCCGCGTCGTAGTTGGCCGGAGAGTTCGCGTCGCCGATGTACGGACGCAGCACGTCGGCCACGACGCCGATCACCGTGTAGTAGTGCGGCGTGGCATACAGCGTCTTGCCCACGGCCGGCTGCCCCGGCCACATTTTCCCGGCCAGGCTGCGGGTGACCAGCACCACGTGGGTTTCCGGCAGCGGCGACTTGTCAAAGTGGCTGTCGGCGTAGTCGCCGTCGTTGAAGGAGCGACCCTCGAGCACCTGCAGGCCGAGCGCCGCATCGCCACCGCTGCCAAGGAAGTACATCGATACGTTGCGGCTGCTGCGGTCGGTGAGCGCGTCACCCGGCTTGGTGCCGAAACCCCAGCCCCAGTTGTTCTGGCTCAGCGGCAGGGTGCTCACCACGGCGGCGGCCTGCACGCCCGGCAGGCCACGCAGGGCCGCCAGATTGCGCGGGATGTCGCTGCCGGCCAGTTCGGGGTCGGTGCCATTGAGCGTGACCTCGGCAATGCCGGCCTCGTCGATGGCATTGGGCAGGTGGATCGAGGCCACGCGCTGGCTGATCATGAACACGGCGTTGCACAGCACCGCGCAGGCGAGCGCGATCTCCAGCACGATCAGCAGGGCCGGGATGCGATGCCGGCGAAGGCTGGCGAGAATCGGTCGGATATCCATGGTCGGCCTCACATCGCCTTGAGCTGGGGAGCGGGCGCCAGCAGGCAGGCGCGCCAGGCCGGCAGCAGGCCGGCGATCAGGCTGGCCACCAGTGCCACCACGAACGTGAATGCGAACATCGCCGGGTCCAGATGCGCCAGGTGCGCGTACTGCGCCGGCTGGTGGCGGATGCCGAACAGGCCCAGCTCGGCGAACGCCAGCCCCAGCGCGCCCCCGGCGAGGCCGACGATGGAGGCCTCCACCATGAACTGCACGAAGATCTCGCGCCGCGTGGCGCCCAGGGCACGACGCACGCCGATTTCCTGCGAGCGCCTGAGGCACTTGGCCAGCAGCAGGCCGACAGTGTTCACCACGCAGATCAGCAGGAAGCCGAAGGCAAGGTAGACCTGCAGGCGCACGTCGTCCGGCACCACGTGCTGGTCGCGCAACCAGCCCATCAGGTCGAGCAGGGAACTATCGGTGCGCTGGAAGCGGCCGAGGGCGACCTGCTCCTTCACATAGCCATCGAGGAAGCGGCGGTAACTGGCCACGGCGGAGGAGTCGTCCAGTTCCACCCACAGGCCGAGCCATTGGCAGGGGGCCGTTTCCAGATGGGTGAAATCGTCGACGGCCTGATAGCACTCGGTGTCCTGCGGCCCCATCTTCAATGCGCGCGCGGCTTTGAGCGGCAGGAATACCGCGTCGCCGTCGCCGTAGTGGTCGCCACCCAGTCCCAGTGTGTAGAAGCGCGGCTGCGGCGCCCACGGCTTGAGCACGCCGACCACCCGGAAGTCGTGGTCGTTCAGGCGCACCATCCGCCCCACGCTGTCGGCGCCATCGAACAGCTTGTCGTTGAGGAAGCTGGCGATCACCACCACCTGCGAGCCGCCCTCGTCGTCCGTGGCGCTCCAGCCGCTGCCGTACTGGAACCCGGCATCGAACATCGCGAAGAAGTCGGCGGTGGTCATCACGCCGTCGCTGAAGAACGGATGCGCATGGGCCTGCGGCGGCATGATCTTGGCCTGGGTCAGCGCCATCACCGCCTGGCGCGTCGCCCGGTGGGCGTGCAGCAGGTTCATCGCATCCACGTAGCCCATCGTCCGCGGCAACCTGCCGTTCGAGTCGATCGCGCTGTTCTTCGGGCTGGGATCGAGCTGCGGGTAGAACAACCGCGCACTCTTCTGCGGCAGCGGGTCGCCCGAGAGCAGCCGCAGCACGGTGAGCGTGGTGATCGACGCACCGATGCCCAGCGCCAGCGCCAGCACCATCAGCACGGTGAGCACCCGGTTGCGCCGGAGACTGCGTACGGCCAGATCGAGGTAGTAGACCAACATCCCATTGCCCCTTGAGGAATCGTCCCGGCGTTGCCGCCGCCAAGCTCACACCGAGCGCGTCGCTTCCACCGGCGGCACGCGCGAAGCCTTCAGGGCGGGGGCGAGCACGGCCCCTTGCCCCAGTACCAACAGCAGCAGTACGCCGACGATCAGGTAAGCCATCGGCATCGGCTGCGAGGCGAAGCGCAGCATCAGCCAGAGGTTCATGCAGATGGCCAGCAGCAGCCCCAGCAGCACGCCGCCGCCGGTGATCAGCAGGTTTTCGGTAAGGAAGTAGCTCAGGATGTCGCGCTGACGGGCACCGAGCGCCCGGCGTACGCCGATCTGCTTGCGCCGCTGCCCTACCCAGAAACTGGTCAGGCCCACGATGCCCGCGGCGGTCACCGCCAGCAGCACCACGCAGATGATTGCCATCAGCACGGCCATGCCGCGATCGGTCTCGAACACCTTCTGACGGATGGCAGCGTAGTCCTGGATGCCGTCTTTCGGATCGATGATGCGCATGCGGCTCTGGGCGAGCAGTGCCTTCGGCGCCTCGCGCATCGCCGCAGCGAGCTGACCAGGCTTGGCGCGCACGATGTAATGGATGCCGCGCACGTCGGCGCTCCGCAGCGGCCAGATCAGCGACTGCCCGGCGTACCTGTTGCTCGACAAATCGACCCCTTGCCGATGCAGCGGATCGATGATGCCGATGATGGTGCTTGGCGTGGTGCCCATCGCGTAGAAGCTCTTGCCCAATGCTTTTCCATCGGGAAACAGGCGATCGGCCAGCGCTTTGCTCACGATCACCGTCGCCGGAGTGATGTTCTGCTGGGTACCCACCACCGACACTTCGTCTGGACGGAAATTGCGCCCCGCAACGAGCTTGAGACCCAGTGCATTGATGAAGTGCTCGTCGCCGAGATATACCGCCGCGTCGGTGGTCGGCTTGACCTGGTCGAGTGTCATGGTGACCAAGTTGTCCCAACCGCCGCCCTGCAACGGGTAGCCGCTGGCGGGCGCCGCATCCAGCACGCCAGGCAATTGCCGAAGAGCGAGCAAGTCGGCACGCACCTGCGCATCGACCTGCGATGTCGACTCGTCGGCGTTGGCCCACTGGTTGCTGATGACGAACACGTTGGCCTCGTCCACGCCGCTGGCCTGGGACAGATTGGCCAGCCGCTGGTGGATGATGAACAGCGCGTTGCACACGATGGCCAACGTCAGCGCGATCTGCAATGCGATCAGCGCGGTACCTGCCTTGTGCCGCCGCAGCGCGATGAGGATGGGCCGAATCTGGATATTCATGGCGGTCTCCTCAGCTGGACTTCAATTGCCAAGCTGGCTGCACGCGCGCGGCACGCCACGCCGGGTAGAACGCCGCAAGCACGGTGGCAACGATGGCCACAGCGAACGTCAAAGCAACGAGCGACGGATCGAGCTTGGCCAGCTTCGCGATTTCCGGGCGGAACAACACGCCAACACCAGCCACGCCTATCGCGGTGAACAACAGGCCCAGCAGGCCGCCGGCCAGGCCCACCGTGCCGGCCTCGATCAGGTATTGCGTATAAATCTCGCCGCGGGTCGCGCCCAGGGCGCGGCGCACGCCGATCTCGCCGGCGCGGCGCATGAATTTCGCCAGCAACAGACCGATCGTGTTGACCAGGCAGATCAGGAAGAACCCGAGCGCCACGGCCAGCGAAATGCGGCTCTCCGGCGGCACCACCTGTTCGTAGTCCATCCACTGCATCACGTCACGCAACCGCACGTTCGGCGCCCAGTTGAAGCGGCCGGCATGCTGCTGCTCGGCGGCGTAGTTGGTCAGGAAGCGACGATAGCCCGCGACTTCGGCGGGACTGTCCAGCTCCACCCACGGCGTGATCCATACGCAGTTGCTTTGCAGGTACTCCTGCCAAGTGGTGTAGCTGAGCGAACCGCGGCAACTGTTCCGACCGCCCGGACGCATCTCCAGATCCATCGCGCGGTTGAACACCATGTAGATGTCCGGCTCCTTCCCGAAGCCGTTGGTGCTGAACAGGTCATAGAAACGAGGACGCGGGTTCCAGTGACTCGTGACACCCACGATCTGGTAGTCGTGGCCGCCGAGGTCGAGGGTGCGACCCACGCTGTCGGCGCCCCCGAACAGCTTCTGGTTGAGCACGTCGCTGATGACGATCCCACTGGCACGCGCGTCGTCATCCCGAGTGCTCCAGCCCCCGCCATAGCGGAAAGGAACCTCGAACATGGTGAAGAAATCGCTGGTGACGGCATAACCATTGGCGTTCAGAGGCAGATCGCGGTTGCCGCCCGGTATCACCGAGAGCTGCACCTTGTAGAGCACCGTCTGGCGCCTAGCCTTATGCGCTGTCATCAAAGCCATCGCGTCGATGTAGCCCAGCGCTTCGCCCGGCTCGTTGTTCTGCAGGTTCTGCTGCGGCCCCCAACCGTCGATCTGCGGCGTGAACAGCCGCGCCGACTTGTCCGGAATCGGGTTGCCCGACACCGCGCGAAACACCGAGTAGGTGGTCATCGATGCGGCCACGCCGAAGCCAATCGCCATCACCATCAGGGCGGTGAGCATCGGGTTGCGCCGCAGGCTGCGCAATCCCAGCCGGAAGTAGTAGTCGAGCATCACCATGGATGGACTCCGCGCGGCAGGTGCCGATGGACGGGTGGTGGCGAGCGGTGCGTCATGCCGACCGCGTAGCCACCACCGGCGGCACGTTCGATGCACGACGCGCCGGGGCGAATACCGCGCCCTGCCCCAGCGCCATCACCGCCACGATGCCGGCCAGCACGTACAGCACCGGCAGGCGGTCCATCTCGAAATGCTTCATCAGCAGCATGTTCAGTCCGATCGCCAGGCCCAGCCCGATCAGCGCACCGGCACCGGAGATCAGCAGGTTCTCCATCTGGAAGTAGTGCAGGATGTCGATCTTTCGCGCGCCCAGCGCGCGCCGCACACCGATCTGACGGTGGCGCTGGCCGACCCAGAAGCTGGTCAGGCCGACGATGCCGGCGGCGGTGACGCCCAGCAGGATCAGGCAGACCACGCCCATCAGGATCGCCATGCCGACGTCGGAGCGGTAGGCCTCCTGGCGGATCTGCGCGAACGACTTGACGCTGTCGTCGTCCAGTACGCGCATGCGGCTCACCCCGTACAGCACGTCGGGCACGGCGTGCATCACCGCCTGCAGACGCCCCGGCTTGGTGCGGATCGCGTAGCGCGAGAAGTTGGCGTTCAGGCGGAACGGCTCGATCGTCGCGTTCCAGAGGAAACCGTTGACCCAGCTGCCGGTGGACGGAGCCTGCAAGCGCTCCACCTCGCCGATGATGGTGCTGGGCGAGCTGCCGCCGTCCAGGTAGATCGCCTTGCCCAGCGCGTCGCCCTTCGGATACAGCTTGTCGGCCAGCGCCTTGGTCACGATGATCACCGCCGGCGTGCCGCTGTCGCGGAAGCCGCGGTTGCGCACGTCGGCCGCAGTGAAGCCGCGCCCGGCCACCAGCTTCAGGCCCAGCGTCTTGAGCAGGTGCTCGTCGCCGAAGTAGTAGACGCTGCGGGCGTTGCCCGCGCGCAGGTCGCTGCCGGGCTTGAGCGCCACCGAGCCGGTCCACGACGAGTTGAGCAGCGGCAGCGAATTGATCGGCACCACCGATTCCACGTCCGGCATCGCGCGCAGGGCGGCGAGGTCGGCCTGCAGCAGGCTGTCGAGCTTCTCCACGTCTCCGGGCTGGTCGCCGCTGGGTGCACCGACCCAACTCTGGGTGACCAGCATCAGGTTGTCTTCCACCAGGCCGGTGGGCCGGTTCACGCGCTCGATGCGCTGGCCGATGATGAACACCGCGTTGCAGACGATGGCCAGGGTCAGTGCGATCTGCAGGGCGATCAGCACCACGCCCGCCTTGTGCCGGCGCAGGGCCGCGATCATGGGATGGAGCTTCATGGCGTGATCCTCAGTTCGACTTCAGCTGCCAGGCGGGCTGCACGCGCGAGGCCCGGAAGGTGGGATAGAGACCGGCCAGCATCGTGGCGACCACGGCGACGAGCAGGGTGATGGCCAGCAGCGAGACGTCCAGCCGCGCCAGCGAGGCGATGTCCTTGGGCATCACCCAGCCCACGCTGGCCACGCCGACGCCGGTCAGCAGCAGTCCCAGCACGCCACCGGCCAGGCCGACGATGCCGGCCTCGGTGAGGAACTGCGCGTAGATCGCGCTGCGCTGCGCGCCCAGGGCGCGGCGCACGCCGATCTCGCTGCTGCGACGCAGGAACTTGGCCAGCAGCAGGCCGGCGGTGTTGACCAGGCAGACCACCAGCAGGCCCAGGGCGACCAGCAGCGAGACCTTGGTGTCGCTGGGCACCACGTGCTCGGCGTCGAGCCAGGCCGGCACGTCGCGCAGACGATTGTTGGGTGCCCAGCCGAAACGCCCGGCCTTCTGCTGGTCCCGCGCGTAGCCGTCGAGGTACTCGCGATAGGCCTGCACCGCCGCGGCATCGTCCAGCTGCACCATGTAGGCCATCCACACGCAGCTCGAATGCTGCAGGCCGACGAAGCCGGACTCCTTCGGCACTTCGTTGCAGTTGGTGTTGCCGTTGTTCGGCATGCCCACGTCGATGGCGCGATTGAACGGCAGGAACACGTCCTCGGCGCCGTCGGTGAAGCCGCCGGTGTTGACCACGTCGAAGAAGCGCGGCTGCGGGTTCCAGTGGTCGGTCACGCCGACCACGCGGTAGTCCTTGCCCTCGATGTCCAGCGTGCGGCCGACGCTGTTCTGCCCACCGAACAGCTTGTCGTTGAGCTTGCTGCTGATCACTGCCACCGCCGAGCGCTGGGTGTCGTCGTCCGCGGTCCAGCCGGCGCCGTACTTGAACGGCACGTCGACCATCGGGAAGAACTCACTGAACACCGCATGCCCGCTGACGTTGATGGGATGCTTGCTGGCGTTGGCCGGGACCACCGACGGCGAGATCTGGTACATCGCCGACTGGTACCTGGCGCGGTGCGCGCGCATCAGCGCCATCGCATCGGTGTAGTCCATCGCGTCCGGCGGGTCGCCGTTCGGGTCGCGCGCCTTCGGTCCCCACATGTCGATCTGCGGCACGAAAAGCTTGGAGGATTTCCACGGAATCGGATCGCCCGATACCGCGCGGAACACCGAATAGGTGGTCATCGACGCGGCGACGCCGAAACCGATCGCCAGCACCATCAGCAGGGTCAGGCCGCGGCTGCGCTTGAGGCTTCGCAACGCCAGTTCGAAATAGTAGGCAAACATGAGCCGATCCTCGGAATGACTTGCACGACCGGGGACGCGCGGCATCGCTGCCGCGGACCTTTCCCCTGCATGACGCGGCGGCCGTGGCCGCCGCAGACGCTCAGCTGCGTCCCTGCCCCTGGCGGGCCTCGACGACGTGCGCGTGGAAGCGCGGGTCTTCGGCGAGGTCGACCACCTGGCCGTCGATGATGTGCACGTTGCGCTGCGCGCGCGCCGCCAGCTCCGGATCGTGCGTCACCATCACGATGGTCGCGCCCTCGCGATGGATCTCCTCCAGCAGTTCCATCACGCCGCGGGCCATCTGGGTGTCCAGGTTGCCGGTCGGTTCGTCCGCCAGCAGCAGGCGGGGGGAGCCGGCCAGCGCCCGGGCGATCGCCACGCGCTGCTGCTGACCGCCCGACAGTTCCGCCGGATAGTGCTTGGCACGCGAGGCCAGGCCGACGCGCTCGAGCGCACCCATGATGCGCTCCTTGCGCTCGGGCGCCTTCATGCCGCGGTAGCGCAGCGGCACCTCGACGTTGTCGAACACGTTGAGGTCGGGGATCAGGTTGAACGCCTGGAAGATGAAGCCGATTTTCTCGTTGCGGATCTTCGAGCGGGCGTTGTCGTCGAGCTGGCTCACCTCGATGCCATCCAGGTGGTATTGACCACCGGTGAAGGTCTCCAGCAGGCCGGCGATGGTGAGGAAGGTCGTCTTGCCCGAACCGGACGGGCCGGTCACGGCGACGAATTCGCCTTCCTTCACGTCGATGTTGAAATCGCGCAGCGCATAGGTTTCCACCACTTCGGTGCGGTAGACCTTGGACAGGTGGGTCATCTTGAGCATGGCTTTTCCTTACTCGTTGGTGGTCTGGAGGGTGGTGGCGGGGAACGGGGGATGGAGAGTCGGGAACACCGCATTCGCTGATCTGGGGAGAGCACCTCGCGGTCCCGTCGTCCGGCAGTCACGGCAAACTGCGGCGGCGGATCTGATTTCCCGACTCTCCATCCCCCGTTCCCCGCGCGTCTTCAACTGCTGATGGCGACGCGCTGGGCGCCCTTGAAGCTGTCGGTACCGGAGATCACGATCTTGTCGCCTTCCTTCAGGCCGTCGAGGATCTCCACCTTGTCGATGCTGCTGGCGCCCACGCGGATCGGCGTCTTCACGGCGATGCCGTCGCGCACCACGTAGGCATAGTTGCCACCGGACTCGTCGACGAACGAGCCGCGCTGCACGGTCAGCACGTTGTCGCGCTTGTCCAGCAGCACGCGCACCGACAGACGCTGGCTCTGGCGCAGCTGCTTGGGCGTGGCGCCATCGAAGGCCAGCCGCGCGGCGACCTCGCCATTGACCACTTCCGGCGAGATGGCGCTGACCTTGCCGTGCCAGGTCTGGCCGTTGCCGGTGATTTCGCCGGGCATGCCGATGCCCAGGTCGCGGGCAAAGCTCTCCGGCACCTGCATCTCCACCTGCAGCGCGGTCAGGTCGATCACGCTGAGCAATTGGGCGTCCTTGGCCACGGTGGCGCGCTCGGCGATGAACAGCTGGCCGACCTGGCCGTCCACCGGCGACTTCACGTTGAGGTCGTCGACCTGGCGTTGCAGGTCCTGCACCAGCAGCTTCTGCCGCTCATAGGCGAGCTTCTTCGATTCGATGTTGAAGTTCAGGCTGTCGTTGTCCAGGCCGAGGTTGGCCTTGGCGTGGCGCTCGGCGATCTGCGCCTTCTCCAGGGTGTCGTGGGCGGTGTCGACATCGGTCTTGGACACGGCGCCCTTGGCGTAGGCGGCCTCGTTGCGATCGACCGTGCGCTTGGCGGCCTGGGCGTCGATCTGCGCATTGTCGTAGGCCTGTTGCAGCGCCGCGCGCTGCTTCTTCGCGTCGATCTGGGCGCGCTTGTAGTCGACTTCCATCGCATCGGCGTTGGACTGTTCCTGCGCCAGCTTGTTGGTCAGTTCGGGACTGACGATGGTCGCCAGTACCTGGCCCTTCTTCACGGTGTCGCCGGCGTGCACCTTCAGCGTGACCGCGCCACCCGAGGTCGCGTAGAGCGTGGGGCTGTTCGCCGCCACCACCTTGCCCTCGGCGGCGATGTCGCGCACGAACGGACCGCGGGTCACCGTGGCGAAAGCCAGGCGCGAGGCGCTGACCGAGGCGTCGGCGGAGAACATCCGCATCACCCCGGGCAACGCCAGCGCCAGCACGGCGACCACGGCGACGCCCACGCCGATCAGCAGCATCCGGCGCTTGCGGTTGGATTTGACCTCGACCAGGCGGTCTTGGGCGGAGGTGTCACGGATCATCGCTCGGTCCCCAACGGCTGCGGACAGGTGCAGCCACGTAGACCTTTCAGCAATGGCCGTGCCAACGCCGGATATCGCCTAAAAACACCTTGATAACAACGATATACAGAAACCCTGCCTGTTGCCGGACGGTGTCCGCGGACACCCGGACGGACAGCCGGACAAGACCCCGGACACGGCGATCAGGCGACCAGCGCCACGCCCTCGGTGCGTACCAGCTCGCGCACCGTCCGCCAACTCAGCACGCAGTCCGGCAGCGCCGTGCTGGTGCACACCAGCGACCATGGCCCGATCGACTCCACCTCGAAGCGCAGACGACGCCCGCGGTGGGCCCGCCAGCGCGGCCGCGCCGCGGGCGCCACGGTCGCGTCGGCATGAGCCAGCAAGGCATCCCAGGCGAGATAGTCGGTATCTGGCAGCAGATACAGGCGGCAGCGGGGTTTGCCGGCGCGGTCGTGCACGGTGATCCATTCGCGCGGTCCGTCGATCGTGACCGCGCAGGCATGGGCGAGCAGCCCGGGATGCGCAAGCACCAGCCCGTCCGGGCTCCCCGACGCAATGTCCGGCGCTCCTGCGGACAGGTCGGCGGCCGGCCCGGCCCAGGCGCAGAACACCGGCCCCAGGGCGGCCAGGTCGCGGGCGAAGCACCGCGGATCGGGGGCGAGCCAGCTGGGTGGTGTCTCGACGGGGTTTGCGGCGACCAGGAAACGCGCACTCGGCAACGGCATGACCATGCCTCCATTGCGGTGGGGCCTGGCTGACCGTGCGGGACGGTGCTGGCGGTGGGCCGGTGGGGAGAAGGGCGCGGCGACAGCAGCCAGCGCCCCGGGAATCACTTGGTGAGGATCAGCTTGTCGTTGCGGGTCAGGCGCAGGCGGTACTCGCCTCCCTGATGGCGGATCACCAGCTCGCGGGCGCCTCGCAGCAGGGTGTCGCTGCTCACGCTGGGAACCTCTCGCGCGGCCAGCGGCAGGCTCAGGCTGCCGACCGGCAGGGCCGTCGCCTCGTCCGGAGTCATGTGCAGGGGTCGATTCATTGCGGCTTTCTCCACAAGGGGTTACGACTCAGATGATAAGCATTCTCATTTACAAGTCAACGCCCTTGTTCCTCACTCAGGTCACCGTGCTGCCCATGCCGCGATGATCCGGTGCAGCGCGTCGAGGCCATCGAACAGCGCGGCCGGCCCCGGCTGCAGGATGATCCGCGACTTCACCTCGAACAGCTGCCCGTCGCGCACTGCCGGAATGGCCTGCCAGCCGGGCCGGGCCGCAACCTTCTCCGGCCGGAAGCGCTTGCCGCACCAGGAGCCGAGGATGATGTCCGGTGCCCGCTCGATCACCGGGGCACCATCGGCGAGGATGCGCTGCTTGGCCAGCGGCTCGCGCGCCCGCTCGGGAAAAATGTCGTCGCCGCCGGCGATGTTGATCAGCTCGGCGACCCAGCGGATGCCGGTGATCAGCGGCTCGTCCCATTCCTCGAAATACACCCTGGGCCGGCGCGGCAGCGCGTCGGCGGCCTCGCGCACGGCGGTGATGTGCGCCTCGGCGCGTTGCGCGTAGGCCTCGGCCTTGTCGTGCGCACCGACCATCGCGCCGAGCCGGCGGATGTAGGCGACGATGCCCTCGACACTGCGATGGTTGGAGATCCACACCTCCACGCCCGCCTTGATCAGCTCGCGCGCGATGTCGGCCTGGATATCGGAGAAGCCGATCGCCAGGTCCGGCTCCAGCGCGAGGATCTCGCCGATCTTCGCGCTGGTGAACGCCGACACCTTGGGCTTTTCCCTGCGCGCGCGCGGCGGGCGCACGGTGAACCCGGAGATGCCGACGATGCGGTGCTCCTCGCCCAGCGCGTAGAGCACCTCGGTCGGTTCTTCGGTGAGGCAGACGATGCGCTGCGGGAAGGCGTCGGTCATGGTGGGCGATCACTGGAACGGAATCGCCCATGGTAACGGCGCGCTCAGCCGGCGCCGATCACCGTCACCTGCACCTTGCGCTGGTGCGCATCGATACGGTGCTCCCACAGGTACAGGCCCTGCCACGTGCCGAGCGCCAGCCGGCCGCCGTGCACCGGTACGGTGAGGCTGACGCCGGTGAGGATGGAGCGTACGTGGGCAGGCATGTCGTCCGGACCCTCATCGTCGTGGCGGAACAACGGGTCGCCATCGGGAACGGCACGGGCGAACCAGCGCTCCAGGTCCTCGCGCACGGTGGGGTCGGCGTTCTCGCCGATCAGCAGCGAGCAGCTGGTGTGTGCGGTGAACACGTGGGCCAACCCGGTCTGCACGCCGCTGGAGGCGATCGCGTTGGCCACCTCGTCGGTGATCTCGCTGAAACCGCGACCGCGCGTGTGTACGGTGAACCCGCCCTGCGCAACGTGATCGACAGCCTGGCGACGCACCTCGGCGGCCTCCTCAGGGATACAGCAGGCGATGGGTCCAGGTCTGGCCGTGGCGGCTCCAGCGCACGCGCTCGTGCAACCGGAACTGCGCGCCGTACCAGAACTCCACCGTGTCCGGCTCGACCACGTAGCCACCCCAGTGCGCCGGGCGTGGCACGTCGCGCCCCTCGAACTCCTGCTCGTAGCGCGCCACGCGCTGCTCGAAGGTCTCGCGGTCAGGCAACGTCTGCGACTGCAGCGAGGCCCAGGCGCCGACCTGGCTGCCGCGCGGCCGGGTGGCGAAATAGGCGTCGGATTCCTCCGGCATCAGCTTGCGCGCCGCACCCTCGATCCGAACCTGCACGCCCTCGCGCACCCCCTTCCAGTGGAAGTTGAGCGCCACCTGCGGATGCGCCTCGATCTGGCTGCCCTTGTCGCTGTCGTAGTTGGTGAAGAAGCGGAAACCGCGCTCCTCCACATCCTTCAGCAGCACCACGCGGGAACTCACCCGCCCGGCCGCATCCACGGTGGCCAGGTTCATGGCTGTGGGCTCGCGGTCGCCGCTGGCCTTGGCCTCCTCCAGCAGCTGCGTGAAGGTGTCCAGAATCTCGCGATTGAGCATAGGTCTTGAATCGTGGCCGGGGCGCGTCATCATGGCGCGGATGAACAACGATCCTAGCACGCAGAATCAGGCGCTGGCCGTGCTTCTGCTCGACCACTACGCCGGTCGCATCGCCCGGGCGCGGCGCACCTACCTGATGGGCCTGTCCGGCCTGCAGGGCAGCGGCAAGAGCACGCTGGCCCGCGTCATCCGGACGCAGGCCGAATCGCGCGGCATCCCCACCGAAGTGCTGTCGCTGGACGACTTCTACTATTCGCGTTCGGACCGCGAGCTGATGGCGCGCGAGATCCACCCGCTGCTGCGCACCCGCGGCGTGCCGGGCACGCACGAGATCGAGCTGCTGATGTCGGTGCTTGCCGGCCTGCCCAAGGCGTCGGACAAACTGCCGGTGCCCTACCCGCGCTTCGACAAGGGTCGCGACACGCGACTGCCTCCGTCACGCTGGCCGAAGGTCACCCGGCCGCCGAAGCTGGTGATCCTGGAAGGCTGGGCGCTGGGTATCCGTCCGCAGACCGTCGCCGCGCTGGCCGCACCGGTGAACGGACTGGAACGCACCGAGGATCCCGACGGCGCCTGGCGTCGCTGGGTCAACAAGCAGCTGCGCGGCTACCAGCCGCTGTGGCGCAAGCTCGATGCGCTGATCGTGCTGCAGGCGCCGAACTGGGATGTGGTGCGCCGCTGGCGCAGCGAGCAGGAGCAGCGGCTGATCGCCCGCCATGCCCCGCTGGCGATGGACGGCGAAGCTATGCAGCGTTTCCTGGCGCACTTCGAGCGGCTCAGCCGCCACGCGCTGGCCACCCTGCCGAACCTCGCCGACAGCTGGGTCGAATACGACACCGAGCGCCACGTGATCGGACTCAATCACAACTGACGCCCGCCCCCGCTCTCAACCGCCTGGTTCAACCTGCACGGCGGTGCCATAGGCCAGCACCTCGGTGACGCCCTGCGCCACTTCATTGGCGTCGTAGCGCATGCCGATCACGGCGTTCGCGCCCAGTGCCGCGGCATGGTCGAGCATCAGCTCGAACGCCTCGACGCGGGCCTTCTCGCACAGCTCGGTGTACAGCGTGATGTTGCCACCGACCAGGGTCTGCAGCGCTGCGCCGACGTTGCCGACGATGCTGCGTGAGCGCACGGTGATGCCGCGCACGATGCCGAGCGGACGCACCACGCGATAGCCGGGAACGTCGTTGGTGGTGCTGACCATGTGGCGGGAAACCGGGGTCGGCATGACAGGCTCCTTGAGGTAGGTGGCTGCGCGAAGACAGCCGGTTCAAGACTGCGGTTGGGCATCGTCCCACAATGCCGTGTAGCCGGAACGGGCATCCGGCCAGCGCGGCGCCCAGCCGCTGGCGCGCAGGCGCGCATTGGAGAGGCGCTTGCTGCCGATGCCGGCCGGTGCCGGGCCGTCCGCCGGTACCGGCGCCCCGACCAGCGTGGCGAGATGGTCGTACAGCACGTCCAGCGGCAGCGGCGTGTCGTCGGCGCCAAGGTACACCGGGTGCGGATCGGGTACGGCGAGCAGATGGGCGATGGCCCCGGCTGCATCCTCGACGTGGATGCGGTTGGCCCAGTGCGGCTGTCGCCTCGGCACGCGGGCCTGCCCGGTGCGCACGCGCTCGAGCAGTTGCAGGCGCCCGGGGCCGTACAGGCCGGCCAGCCGCAGCGCGATCGATCGCACCGGTTGCGCGGCCAGCCAGCGCTCGGCCTCGAGCAGCACCGCGCCGTTGAATCCCGGCGGGTCGGCGGGCGTGTCCTCGTCCACCCAGTCACCGTCGTGGTCGCCGTGGACGGCGCTGGAGGAGACGAACAGCACGCGGCGCAGCGCCGACGGATCCAGCGCCGCCATCACCCGGCGCAGGCCGTCGACGAACACCGCGCGATACGCCGCCTCCGTGCGCGCGCCCGGTGTCGGCAGATGCACCAGCTGCGTGATGCCGGGTGGCAGCGCTGGCAAACCGTCGTCGCGCGACAGGTCGCCGGCCAGCCAGGCGATGCCCTCGGCCACGCCTTGCGGCGGATGCCGGCGCAGCGCGAAAACCGTGTCGCCGCGGGCCTGCAGGCTTCGGGCCACACGCATGCCCAGGTCGCCGCAGCCGGACAGCAACACACGCTCGCTCATGGCCCTGGAATTCCCCTCTGACGCCGGATCGGCCCTGCTAGCATGCGCGCATGAATCCGTCGTGCAACCTGTTCATCGTCGGACCGACCGGAGCCGGCAAGACCTCGATCGGCCGACGCCTCGCCGAACATTACCAGCTCGCCTTCGTCGACCTCGACCAGGAGATCGAGCGGCATTGCGGCGTGCCGGTGGGTACGGTGTTCGAGCTGGAAGGCGAGGCCGGCTTCCGCCGCCGCGAGAGCGACATGCTCGACCACTGCACGCAGCCGCAGGGCATCGTACTGGCCACCGGTGCCGGCGCCGTGCTCGATCCGGTCAATCGCCAGCGCCTGGCCGCGCGCGGCTACGTGCTGTGGCTGCAGGCCGGCATCGAGCAGCAGCTCGAGCGGCTCGCCCGCGACACCAAGCGGCCACTGCTGGCGGGGGAGGATCGCCGCGCGAAGCTCGCCGCGATGCGCGAGGCACGCGAACCGCTGTACCGCGAACTGGCCGACCTGGTGCTGCCGGACGAGCACGAGAGCGTGCACGCGGCCACCCAGCGCGCCATCGCCCTGATCGACACCCACTGGAACCGTACCCGAGCCGCATGAACACCCCTGCCCTCCGCTCCATCGACGTCGCCCTCGGCCACCGCAGCTACGCGGTGCGCATCGGTCCGGGCCTGCTCGCCGACAGCGCCGCCTGGCGCGCCGCGATCCGCGGTCGACACGTGCTGGTGATCAGCAACACCACGGTGGCGCCGCTGTACCTGGACACGGTGGCGAAGGGGCTGGAGGGTCTGACCTGGGATCGCTTCCTCATCGAGGACGGCGAGGCCCACAAGACCTTCGACAACGTCGGCCGCGCGCTGGCCGCGCTGGCCAAGCTCGGCGCCACCCGCGACGCCTGCATCATCGCGCTGGGCGGCGGCGTGGTCGGCGACCTGGCCGGTTTCACCGCGGCCTGCTGGATGCGCGGCATCGACTTCATCCAGCTGCCGACCACGCTGCTGGCGATGGTCGACTCCTCGGTCGGCGGCAAGACCGGCGTGAACCTCCCGGCCGGCAAGAACCTGGTCGGCGCGTTCCACCAGCCGCGCGGCGTGTTCGCCGACATCGACACCCTGGCTACCCTGCCCGCGCGCGAATATCGCGCCGGCCTGGCCGAGGTGGTCAAGGGCGCGGCGATCGGCGATGCGGATTTCTTCGCCTGGCTGGAGGCGCACGCCGGTGCGCTGGCCGCGCGCGATCCGGCGACGGTGAGCGAGGCGATCGCGCGCAAGGTCGCCTACAAGGCCGGCGTGGTCGCCCGCGACGAGACCGAACAGGGCGAGCGCGCCCTGCTCAACCTCGGCCACACCTTCGGCCATGCGCTGGAGACCGCCGGCCGCTACACCGCCCTGCTGCACGGCGAGGCGGTGGCGGTCGGCATGGTGCTGGCCGCGCAGCTCTCGCAGCAGCTCGGCATGGCCACGCTGGACGATACCCTGCGCCTGCAGCGCCTGCTCGACATGCTGGGCCTGCCCACCGACATCCCCGAAGGCATGGATCCGCAACAGCTGCTCGCACTGATGCGGCTGGACAAGAAGAACACCGCAGGCACGCTGCGGTTGATCCTGTGGCGCGGCATCGGCCGGGCGGAGATCGTCAGCGGCGTGGCCGAAGACGCCGTGCTGGGCGTACTGCAGGCGGCCGCGTAGGAGCCCGCTCGCGGGCGATGCTTTTGCCTTTTGCTTCGATGCGGATCAGGAGCAGGGGCATCGCCCGCGAGCGGGCTCCTACCCGGCTGTCCGTCACACCTCGTGGTGGATCGCCTCGGCCGGCATCGCCTCGGCCCTGCGCGCGCTGCGTCGCGGCGCCAGCTCCACCAGGTACATCGCCGCCAGCACCAGCGCGCCGCCGCCGAGCATGCGCCAGCTCAGCGACTCACCGCCGAAAGCCACCGCGAAGCCGGCGGCGAACACCGGCTCCAGTGTCATCACGATCGCCGCGCGGGTGGCCGGCATGTGCGCCTGCGCCCAGGTCTGCACCAGCATCGCGCCGGCACCGGCGGCCAGTGCCATGTAGATCAGCGCGAACCACACGCCGCGGTCCGGCGGCAGCTTCGGCCCATGCGGCAACGTGGCCAGCAGGCAGACCACGGCGATCGCCAGCATCTGCACGGTGGACAGCGCGAACGCATCGCCCGGCCGCGACCACTGCCCCAGCCCGACGATGTGCAGGCCGTACAACGCCGCCGAGAGCAGCACCAGTACCACGCCGCGGTTCACGCTGAAGCCCTGCAGCGACAGCAGTGCCAGCCCTCCGGTAGCCAGCAGCACCGCGATCCAGGTGACCGATGGCAGACGCTGGCGCAGCAGCACGGTGCCGAGCAGCGGGGTGAACACCACGTACATGCCGGTGACGAAGCCGCTGACGCTGGCCGACGCGTAGATCTGCCCGGTGGTCTGCAGCAGCTGTGCCACGCCATACACCACGCCCAGCGCCAGCGCCTGCAGCCACTGCCGCCGGGGCAGGCGCATCAGCGGACGGGCGAACATCAGCGCCATGGCCAGCGCGGCGATCACGAAGCGCACGGCCAGGAAATCGGCCACTGCCACGCGCTGCACGACATCCTTGATGAGAAAAAAGGTGGAACCCCACACCGCAGTGACCACGACCAGCGCCAGGGTGGCGAGCGCGCCGGTGCGCGCAGGGGAGGTGCTCATGCGGGGGCCATGGTGGAGCTGCGCCGACGACGCAGCAGCTGCCCGGGCACCTGCAGCGCGAAATGCACCCAGATGCTGAGCCAGACCAGTGCGGCCACGTGCGGCTTGCGTGCCGCCGGATCGAACTTGCGGAACCAGCGCCACATGCCGCGATGCTTGTGACGGCTGACGAACACCGGCCGGTGACGGCTGGAGCCGCCCTTGCCGTGCAGCACGCGCACGTCTCCGGCGAGCATCACGCGGTAGCCGGCGTCCCGCACGCGGCGGCACAGGTCCAGGTCCTCGCAATGCAGGAAGTAGCCTTCGTCGAAGCCGCCCAGGTACTCGAACACGCGGCGCGAGACCAGCATCAACGCACCGGAGACGGCCTCCGCCTCGACCGCATGGTCGGGGATCGGTCCGTCGATGTTCACGCCCTCGCCGGGGCGGTCGAACATCGTGTTGAGCGAGCGTTCGAGCAGCGGGTCGCGCCGGTACGAGGCGGGATCGGGATGGCCCGCGGCATCGCAGACCACCGCACCGACCAGGCCGGTGCGCGACTGTGCGTCGAAGGCGGCGACCAGCCGCGGCACCGTGTCCGGCTCGAGCAGGCAGTCCGGATTGAGTATCAGCAGCCGCTGCCCGCTCGCACGTTTCGCCGCTCGGTTCACTGCCGGTCCAAAGCCGAGGTTGGCGTGGTTGTAGATGAGGGTGAGCCGCAGGTCCTGCTCGTGTGCGCGGGCGATGGCCTCGGGCATGCCATCGCGCGAGCCGTTGTCGATCAGCAGCACTTCGCGCACGCCGGGACAGGCCAGCGCGCGCCGCACGCACTCGTGCAGCCCCGGGCCACTGTCGGCCGAGACCACGATGACACTCACGTCGGGCACGCCCGCGGCATGCGCAGGAGGGGAAGAAGGGGTGCTCACCTGCACAAGTATGCGCGCGTGGCGGCGATTGGAAAACGGCTCAGTCGGCCGGCTCGCGCCGCAGCGCCTCGTCCAGCGGCACCGGCATCTCGCCCGGGCCCGACTGCAGCCAGGGACGGCCCGCATACCAGCCGCACAGGCTGCGCCGGCGCAGCCGGTGCACGCGCCCGCCCCGACGATCCCAGAGCAGGACGCCCGGTGGTATCTCCACTGCCAGCCAGCCGCCGCCGGGATCGATCGCGCAACGTCCGGGCGGTGCCTCGACGTCGCTGCCGTCATCGAAACGGAAGCCGGCAAAACCCGCCTCCCGCACGTAGTGCAACTGGCCGCCAGGCTGGCCCGCAGGGGACGCCGGCAATCCTGCCGAGCAGGCATGCCAGCTCGGCGGCGCCAGCTCGATGATGCCGCTGCCCACCGGCGCCGGCGCCAACACGCGCTCCGGCCATTCGTCTCCGGCAGACGGAGTCCCGGCGGCCTCCCGTTCCGCACGGCGATGGCGGTCCAGCCAGGCCTCGAGCCCGGCCAGCAGGGTGAATCCTGCCAGCGCGGCCACCGCGGCCACGGTCCAGCCGAGCGCCGCCTCGGCGAAGCCATGACCCAGCGCGAACGATACGCCGGGCAAGCCCCAGCGCAGCGACAGCCGCAGACGTCCCTGCCAGGCATGCAGGCGCTCCACCTGCACCAGCAGTGCCGCAGCGATGCCGAGCAGCAGCGGCAGCCCCAGCCACCACGGCACCAGCGCCAGCGCGATCAGCCAGAGCGCGAATGGCCAGGTGCGGCGCAGGGCGAGGCCGCGCATGGCTCAGCCGCCGCGGATCGCGGCGGCGCGGGAGGATCCGCTGCCGCTCAGCCGCACCATGCCCGCGCGTTGCGGAACATGCGCATCCACGGCGAGTCCTCGCCCCAGCTGTCCGGGCACCAGCTCAGCTGGGCGCTGCGGAACACCCGCTCGGGATGCGGCATCAGGATGGTCACCCGGCCCTCGGCCGCGGTGAAGCCGGCCAGGCCGCCCGGCGAGCCGTTCGGGTTCAACGGGTAGTTCTCGGTCGGCTTGCCGCGGTTGTCGACGAAGCGCACCGCCGCCTGCGCCTTGGACGGGCTGCAGACATTGGGGAAATGCACGCGGCCTTCGCCGTGCGCCACCGCCACCGGGATGCGCGAGCCGGTCATGCCCTTGAAGAACAGGCTGGGCGAATCGAGGATCTCCAGCGTCGCCACGCGCGCCTCGTACTGCTCGGAGGCGTTGCGCAGGAACTTCGGCCAGTGCTGCGCACCGGGGATGATGTCCTTCAGCTGGCTGAGCATCTGGCAGCCGTTGCACACGCCGAGGGCGAACTTCGACGGATCGGCGAAGAACGCCTCGAACTGCGCGCGCAGATCGGCGTTGTAGAGGATCGACGTGGCCCAGCCACGGCCGGCGCCCAGCACGTCGCCGTAGGAGAAGCCGCCGCAGGCGGCGAAGCCGCGGAAATCGGCCAGCTTCATCCGGCCCGAGGCCAGGTCGGACATGTGCACGTCCACCGCGTCGAAGCCGGCGCGGGTGAACGCGGCGGCCATCTCCACCTGACCATTGACGCCCTGCTCGCGCAGGATCGCCACGCGCGGGCGCGGCGCGCCGCTTTCCAGGTACGACGCGGCGACGTCCTTGGCGATGTCGAAGGTGAGCTTCGGCGTGATGCCCGGGTCGGTGTCGTCCAGCCGCCACTCCAGCTCGGCATCGGCGCTGAGCGGGTTGTCGCGCAGCCGCTGCATCGCGTGGCTGGTCTCGTTCCACGCCTTGTACAGCGTGGACCACTGCCACTTGAAGGCGGCTTCGTTGCCGAGGAACAGCTTGATGCCGAGCTTTTCCTTCGGCCGGCCGATGCGATGGCTCAGCCCGGCCAGCCCGTGCTTGACCAGCAGCGCCTCGAACGCCTCGCGGTTGGCGTCGGCCACCTGCAGCACGGCACCGAGTTCCTCGTTGAACAGCGCGCGCAGGGTCGCCTCGGCCCAGCCGTCCAGATGGATCTCCAGACCGCAGTGACCGGCAAAGGCCATCTCCAGCAGGGTCACGATGACGCCGCCATCGGAACGGTCGTGGTAGGCGAGCAGCAGCCCGGCGCGGTTGGCCTCCTGCACCAGGTCGAACAGGCCCTTCAGGCGCTTGGCGTCCTCCAGGTCCGGCGGCACGCCGCCGGCGCGGTTGAACACCTGGGTCAGCGCCGAACCGCCGAGGCGGTCACGGCCTCCGCCGAGGTCGACCAGCCACAGGTCGGACGGACCGCGGTCGAGCTTGATCTGCGGCGTGAGCGTACGGCGCACGTCGCTGACGCGGGCGAAGCCGGTGATCACCAGCGACACCGGCGACACGGTGGACTGGCGCTGCTCGCCGTCCATCCAGACCGTCTGCATCGACAGCGAGTCCTTGCCGACCGGAATCGAGATATCCAGCGTCGGGCACAGCTCCATGCCCACTGCCTTGACCGCGTCGAACAGCGCGGCATCCTCGCCCGGCGTGTTCACCGCGGCCATCCAGTTGGCCGACAGGCGCACTTCGCCCAGCGAATCGATCGCCGCGGCAGCCAGGTTGGTGATCGCCTCGCCCACCGCCAGCCGCGCCGCGTCGGCGCTGTTGAGCAGCGCCACCGGGGCGCGCTCGGCCATCGCCATCGCCTCGCCGGCGTAGCCGTCGAAGTCGGCGATGGTCACCGCGCAGTCGGCCACCGGCACCTGCCACGGACCGACCATCGGATCGCGATGGTTGAGGCCGCCGACGGTGCGGTCGCCGATGGTGATGAGGAAGTTCTTCGAACCCACCGTCGGCAGGCGCAGCACGCGCAGCACCGCCTCGTCCATGCCCACGCCGGACAGGTCCGGCACCAGGTCGATGCGCGCCTTGATGCGCGTGGCGTCGCGATGCATGCGCGGCGGCTTGCCGAACAGCACGTCCATCGGCAGGTCGATCACGGTGAGGTCGCGACGCGGGTCGATCACCTTCAGCAGGCGCTCTTCGGTGGCCGTGCCGACCACCGCGTACGGGCAGCGCTCGCGGGCACAGTAGGCCTCGAACTCGGGCAGGTCCTCGGCGGCGATGCCGAGCACGTAGCGCTCCTGCGACTCGTTGCTCCACACCTGCATCGGCGACAGCGAGGGGTCGTCGCAGGGCACCGTCGACAGATCGATCTCGCCACCGACACCGGCGTCGTTGAGCAGCTCGGGGATCGCGTTGGACAGGCCGCCGGCGCCGACATCGTGGATGCTGACGATCGGGTTCTTGTCGCCGCGCGACCAGCAGGCATCGATCACCTGCTGGCAGCGACGTTCCATCTCGGCGTTGTCGCGCTGCACCGAGGCGAAGTCCAGCTCCGCGCTGGAGGTGCCCGAGGCCACCGACGAGGCGGCGCCACCGCCCAGACCGATCAGCATCGCCGGGCCGCCCAGCACGATCACCTTGTGACCGGGCTTGAGTTCGCGCTTCTGCACGTGGTCGGCGCGGATGTTGGCCAGGCCGCCGGCGATCATGATCGGCTTGTCGTAGCCGCGGCGGAAGCCGACCTGACCGGGCAGCTCGTTCTCGTAGGTGCGGAAGTAGCCGCCCAGGCAGGGGCGGCCGAATTCGTTGTTGAACGCGGCGGCGCCGAGCGGGCCGTCGCGCATGATCTCGAACGCGGTGGCCATGCGCGGCGGCAGCGGACGCTCCACCTCCCACGGCTGCCAGTGGCCGGGGATGCGCAGGTCGGATACCGAGAAACCGGTCAGGCCGGCCTTGGGCTTGGCTCCGCGGCCGGTCGCGCCCTCGTCGCGGATCTCGCCTCCGGCACCGGTGGCGGCGCCCGGCCACGGCGCGATCGCGGTGGGATGGTTGTGCGTCTCGACCTTGATCGCGTAGTCGATGCGCTCGTCGTGCGCACGCCAGATGCCGTCGTCGTCGGTGAAGAAGCGCTTGCCTTCATTGCCCTGGATCACCGCCGCGTTGTCCTTGTAGGCCGACAGCGTGTGCGCGGGCGAGTGCTGGTGGGTGTTCTTGATCATGGCGAACAGGCTCTTGTCCTGCGCTTCGCCGTCGACCGTCCAGCTGGCGTTGAACACCTTGTGGCGGCAGTGCTCCGAATTGGCCTGGGCGAACATGAACAGCTCGGCGTCGGTCGGGTCGCGGCCCAGGTCGCCGTAGCGGGCGGCCAGGTACTCGATCTCGTCCTCGGCCAGCGCCAGGCCGAGCCGCGCATTGGCTTCGGCCAGCGCCGCCAGCGGATCGCCGCCCAGCGTGATGTGCACCAGGTCGCCCGGGGTACCGGCGAGGAACAGACCCTGCGCCCGGGAAAGGTCGGTCAGCACCGACTGCGTCATCGCGTCGTGCAGCACGCCCATCACTGCTTCGTGGTCCGGCGCACCGGCCTCGGGCAGGCCGACCGCCAGCCACGCCATGCCGCGTTCGACGCGGCGCACGTCGAAGCCGGCGCCATGCAGGATGTCGGTGGCCTTGCTCGACCACGGCGAGATGGTGCCCAGCCGCGGCACCACCCACAGCGTGGCTTCCTCCGGCTCGGCGTCCTTCGCCTCGAGCACCTCGAGCAGGCGCTTGCGCTGCTCGCCTTCAGGCAGGTGGTCGGCGTCGAGGAAGTAGACGAACCAGGATGCCTGCACACGGGCACCGCGATGCAGCACATCGAGGCGGGCGTTGAGGCGGTCGAGGCGGAACGGCGAAAGGGCGTTTTGCCCGTCGAAAGCGATCATGCGAGGGGGAATGGCGCTGTACGGGAAAACCGCCATTCTACCCGATGCTGCACCACCGCATCGCCCTGCCCCCCGGGGCGTCCCGGGTCAGCTGCCGGAACCGGGGTGCCGGGCCAGGTCGTCCAGCACCTGCTGGGCGGTCACGTAACCACCCAGCTCGCGGCCGTCCGGGGTGAAGATCGCAGGCGTGCCGCTGACGCCGATCCGCTGGCCGAGCTCGTACTGGGCCTTGACCGGGTTGTTGCAGGTGGCTGGCTTGGGCTCGTGCCCTTCCTTGGCCTCGGCGAACGCCTGCTTGCGGTCGGCGGCGCACCAGACCGAGACCATCTCGGTATAGGTCGGCGTGGGCCGACCCGCGGTGGTGGCGACCCCCTCGCGCGGCCAGGCCAGGTATTCGACCGCGATGCCGGCTTTCATGAAGTCCCCGATGTGCTCGTGCAGCTGGCGGCAGAAGCCGCAGTTGACGTCGGTGAACACGGTCAGCGTGGTTTTCGGATGCGGCGGCGCGAAGACGATCCGCTGCGACGCCGGCACCGAGGCCAGCTGGGCCTTGCGGAAGCTGGCCCAGGCCGCATCACCCAGGCTCTTGTGGCCGTCGACCTGCACCAGGTCGCCGTTGAGCATGTATTTGCCATCGTCGCTGACGTAGACCATCTGGCCGGCGGCGATCACGCGGTAGAAGCCGGGGACCTCCGCCGGCGCGATGCGCTCGATCTTCACGCCCGGCCCGAAACTGGCGATCGCTGCGCGGACCGCGCGCTCCGCCTGCGGCGACACGCCGGTGCCACGTCCGCCGTCGGCCGCCGCGACCGCCACCGACATCGCGCCCAAGCCCAGGGCCAGGACCAGCTGTTTCCACATCGCGCCAACCTCGTCATGCATGCGACGGCCCGGGGCGCCGCCGAAAAGAGCCCGGATTCTCGCACAGCCGCCTGAACCGTTCCGGCGACCGCGTCATGCGGCGACGACGCCTCTTCACCCTCGCGGGTGGTGCTGCGCGTGCAGGCGCTTGAGCCCTTCCTTTGCCACCAGGGTGTAGATCTGCGTGGTGCTCAGCGCACTGTGGCCGAGCAGCATCTGCAATGCGCGCAGGTCGGCTCCGTGGTTGAGCAGATGAGTGGCGAAGGAGTGCCTGAGCACGTGCGGCGAGATGCGCTTGGGCGTGATGCCGACCCGCACGGCATAGCGCTTGACCAGGGTCCAGAACATCTGGCGGGTCATGCCCTCGCCACGGCGGCTGAGAAACAGCGCCGCCGGCTGGCGGCCGCGAGCGAGCACCGGCCGCGCCTCGCGCAGGTAGGCCTCGATGCGCTCCAGCGCCACCTCGCCGACCGGCACCAGCCGGTCCTTGCCGCCCTTGCCAGTAACGCGCAACACCCCCTGGCGCGGGTTGAGTCCGCTCAACGGCAACTCCACCAGTTCGGACACGCGCAGGCCGCAGGCGTACATCAGCTCCAGCATCGCCTTGTCGCGCAGGCCGAGGGTGGTCCCGGTATCCGGCGCCTCCAGCAGCGCCTCGATCTCCCGCTCGGCCAGCGCCTTGGGCAGGCTGCGCGGCATCTTCGGCCGCTCGATCAGCCGGGTCGGATCCTCGAAGCCGGGCTCGTGCCGGGCGAGATGACCATAGAAACGGCGGAACGCCGATTGCCGCCGCGCCAGCGAGCGCACCGCCACCGGCTGCGCACCGTGGTAGGCGGACAGGTCCTCGCGCCGGGCATTGCGCAGGCTGCGCCCGCGCGTGGCCAGCCAGCGCGCCAGGCCTTCCAGGTCGCGCCGATAGGCGTCCAGCGTGCGGTCGGACAGGCCATCCTCCGACCACACCCCCTCGAGGAAGGCGGCGATGCTGCGCTGGTCGGCTTCGGCGATACTGGGGGGCGATTCCTGTTCTCTCATGCACGCCATGCTCGACGTGGCGCGCACATCACGCAAGCTGCCGATGACCGACACCGCCGATTCCCTGCCTGCTCCGCTCTGGTTGCGCCTCATCGCGCTGGTCTACGACCTGCTGATCGTGGTGGCGATCATGCTGGTGGCGAACATGCTCGGCCTGGCCCTGACCGGCGGCCATCTGCTGGATGAGCACCAGCACCTGGCGGCATGGTGGTTCCCGTTCTTCGAGGCGGCCTGCGTGGGCGGCTACTTCGTGGCGTCCTGGCGGCGCGGCGGTCAGACCGTGGGCATGCGTCCGTGGCGCTTGCGCGTGGTGTCCGCCGTCGGCGCCACGGTGCCGACGGCGCACCTGCTGCTGCGCCTGGCCGTCGCCGCGCTGCCGCTGCTGGCGCTGGGGCTGTCGCCGGCGATCGGCCTGCGGGATGCCGCGCTGGCGATGCTCGCGATCTGGGCGGTCTGGTTCGCCGTCGCCCTGGTCGATCCGCGCCGCCGCGCCCTGCACGACCTCATCGCCGGCACCGAGGTACGCCGCGTCGGCTGAGCCTGTGTGCCGGCCGCCCGTGCAAGTTCTTGCGGCACCGCAACACAATTCAGCTTGAAAGGAACTAAGATCAGGACTTTAGAGTTCGACGGTCCTGCCCATGCTTTACCAGATCCACGAGTGGCAGCGCGCCTTTCTGGGCCCGCTCAGCCACTTCGCCGACGCCAACGCCAAGATGCTCAACGATCCCTCCAGCCCGCTCGCGCAGTGGCCGGGCATCGAGCGCTGGGCGGCCGGCTTCGAGTTGATGCACCGCATCGGCAAGGATTACGAGAAGCCGGAATTCGGCATCCACCAGGCGATCGCGCACGACCACGAGATCGCCATCGTCGAGCGCGTGGCGCTGGACAAGCCGTTCTGCCAGCTCAAGCGGTTCAAGCGCTTCAGCGACGACCCGGCGACCATCGAAAAGATGAAGAACGACCCGGTGGTACTGGTGGTGGCGCCGCTGTCGGGGCATCACTCCACCCTGCTGCGCGACACCGTGCGCACGCTGCTGCGCGACCACAAGGTCTACATCACCGACTGGGTCGACGCGCGGATGGTGCCGGTGGACCAGGGCACGTTCGGGCTGGACGACTACGTCGCCTACGTGCAGGAGTTCATCCGCCACATCGGCGCCGAATCGCTGCACGTGATCTCGGTGTGCCAGCCGACCGTGCCGGTGCTGGCGGCGATCTCGCTGATGGCCTCGCGCGGCGAGACCACCCCGCGCTCGATGACCATGATGGGCGGTCCGATCGATCCCCGGCGCAGCCCCACCAGCGTCAACAACCTGGCCACGCGCCAGCCGCTGTCCTGGTTCAAGGGCAACGTGATCCACACCGTGCCTACGAACTACCCGGGGGCCGGGCGCGAGGTGTATCCGGGCTTCCTGCAGCACGCCGGCTTCATCGCGATGAACCCCAGCCGCCACCTCAACTCGCACTGGGATTTCTACCAGGACCTGGTGCGCGGCGACCTCGACGACGCCGAGTCGCATCGCAAGTTCTACGACGAATACAACGCGGTGCTCGACATGCCCGCGCAGTTCTATCTCGACACCATCGCCAAGGTGTTCCAGCAGTTCCTTCTGCCGCGCGGCGTGTGGGACGTGGCCGGCGAGCGGGTCGATCCGTCGGCGATCAAGCGCACCGCGCTGTTGACCATCGAGGGCGAGCTGGACGACATCTCCGGCCTGGGCCAGACCGAAGCCGCGCACGACCTGTGCAGCGGCATCCCGGCGAAGTCGCGGGCGCATCGGGTGATCGAGGGCGCCGGCCACTACGGCATCTTCAGCGGCCGCCGCTGGCGCGAGACGGTCTACCCGCAGGTGCGCGACTTCATCCGCCGGTTCGACCCGCGCAAGGCGTGATGCCGCGTCGCACGCACGGCACGGCGCGACGCGCATGAGCACGCCGGATTACCAGCGCATCCTCGACGTCATCCGCGAGGAGCTGCGCCCGGCACTGGCGCAGGGCGAGGTGGCCGACTACATCCCGCGCCTGGCCAGCGTGCCGCGCGACAAGTTCGGCATGGCGGTGGTCACGCTGGATGGCCAGCTGTACCGCACCGGCGATGCCGACGAGGCGTTCTCGATCCAGAGCATCTCCAAGGTCTACACGCTGACCCTCGCCCTGCAGTCGGTCGGCGAGCGGCTGTGGGAGCGGGTCGGCCGCGAGCCGTCCGGCAGCGCGTTCAACTCGCTGGTGCAGTTGGAAGTGGAGCACGGCGTGCCACGCAACCCGTTCATCAACGCAGGCGCGCTGGTGGTGGCCGACGTGGTGCTGGGCAGCCACGCCGACGCGCGGGCCGACCTGCTGGCCACGGTGCGCGGCTGCGCTGCCAACCCCGACCTGCGCGACGACCCCGAAGTGGCCGCCTCCGAACAGGCGCACGGCTACCGCAACGCGGCACTGGCGAACTTCATCCGCAGCTTCGACAACCTCGCCCAGCCGATCGACGCGGTACTCGATTTCTACTTCTACCAGTGCTCGCTGGCGATGAGCTGCACGGATCTCGCCCGCGGCTTCCTGTTCCTGGCCAACCAGGGCCGCTGCCCGTGGTCGGGCAAGGCACTGCTGTCGCCGGACCTGGCCAAGCGCATCAACGCACTGATGCTGACCTGCGGCACCTACGATGCGGCCGGCGATTTCGCCTACCACGTGGGCATGCCGGCCAAGAGCGGCGTGGGCGGCGGCATCGTGGCGGTAATCCCCGGCAAGCTGGCGATCGCGGTGTGGTCGCCCGCGCTCAACGCCAAGGGCAACTCGCTGGCCGGCAGCCTCGCGCTGGAGCGCTTCACCAGCCTGACCGGGCTGTCGATCTTCTGATCGGCTGGAGCTGGCACGAGACGGTCAACCGCAGGCGCGCAAGCTCATCCGCCAGCTCGACCGCCGACCGGCTCGCCTAATGCCAGCACGCCACGCCGGCACAGCTGAGCGTGTTGAAGTCGTACAGGGTGGAATGCCCCAGCGTGCCCTTCGGGCGCGGCACGCCCTTGGGCACGAAAAACGTGGCGCTGTGCGCGCCGTACAGGCCGGCCGGCAGGGTGAATGGCTTCAGCACGACGTAGGCGTGGTACATCCCGATCGGCCGGGGCTTCGTGCCGCCGTAGACCGGCGGCACATCGCCCGGCCCGCGGGCCGCGGCGGCCGCCCTCTGCCAGTCGCGTGCATCGGCGGGGGTCGCCTCCCGCAGATAGCCCTTGCGCACCGCATCGTCCAGGCCGGCTTCACCGGCCAGCGGCGTATCGGCAAGGCGGAACGACTCGGTCGACTGCGCCGCACGGTCGGTCACCCAGCTGCCCGCCTCGGCTCCGCTCTCGCTGACCAGCGCTTTGCCGCTGCGCGCCGGGAATACCATGTCGACGTTGCGTCCGAAGACTTGCCGGGCGGCCGCGTTGAGCGAGTTGAGGCGATCGCCCGACAGCGAGAACGACGGACAGGCCCCGCGGTTGTCGTGGCTGCTGACGATGCGCGGCACGCTGGATGGCAGGCCGTTGATCACCTGCCGGTGGTAGCCGCTGACCAGCACCGCGAGGATGCGCGTGCCGGGTGACCAGCCCACGTTCCACACGGTCGGTTCGTAGCTGCCGAGCATCAGCACCACCGGTGCCGACGGCTGGTGCACCGCCACGTCCATGCGGGTGGCCTGGTGCCCGCTCTGGTCGATCTGGAACGACTGCGCCGCCCCGCCATAGCCACCGGCGGCGTAGACCTTGGTACCCGGCGGCAGATGGAGCCCCTCGAAACGACAGACCGCCGGGCCGACGCCGCCGGAGGCCCCGGCAAAGTCGAACGGCTTGACCGCTCCGTCCGTGGTCGCCGCACGGATCGGCGGTGGCACGGGCAGCGAACCGGTGACAGGAGCGACTGTCGTGGTGGTGGAAGGTGGCGCCACGATCACGTGGGCGGATGCGTCCGCGGGCGGCGGCAGGCTCGCCTGCTGGCGCCCGTCGGCCGCATCGTTCGACGGCTGGCACGCGGCCAGCATCACCGCTCCACCGAGCCAAAGCGTGCGCAGGTGTCGCATCGGGAATTCCTCTTCCATGAAAACTCACCGGCCAGAGTAGCCGCTGCGTCGCATCCGTCCAGAAGCCTATGCGGCGAAGAACGCCTCGAACGCCTCCACCGTGCGCGCCACGCCCTCGTCGTCCACGTCCAGGTGGGTCACCAGCCGCAGCGTGGGCGTGTAGCCGATGCCGATGCGGATCTCGCGCTCGCGCAGATGGACGTCCAGATCGCGCAGCCGCTCCACCGGCACGTCGACGTAGACCATGTTGGTGTGGTGGCCGAGCAGTTTGACGTTCGGGATCGCCGCCAGCCCCTCGGCCAGTCGCGCGGCGCGGGCATGGTCGTCGGCCAGGCGCTCCACGTGATGATCCAGCGCGTGTTGGCAGGCCGCGGCCAGCAGGCCGGCCTGGCGCCAGCCGCCGCCGGCGACCTTGCGCCAGCGCCGCGCCTTGTCGATCAACGTGGCCGAGCCGACCAGTACCGAGCCCACCGGCGCGCCGAGCCCCTTGGACAGGCACACCGACACGCTGTCGAAGTGTTTCGCGATCTCCCGCGCCGGCACGCCGCAGGCGACCGCCGCGTTGAACAGCCGCGCGCCATCCAGGTGCAGCGCGAGGCCGCGCTCGCGGGTGAGCACGCGGGCGGCGGCAAGGTAGTCCAGCGGCAGCGCGCGGCCCCACCAGGTGTTCTCCAGCGCGAGGATCTTCGTGCGCGGGAAGTGCGGGTCGACCGGCTTGATCGCGGCGGCCACCTTGTCCAGTGGCAGCGTGCCGTCGGCCTCCTGCGGAATCGGCTGCGGCTGGATCGAACCGAGCACCGCGGCGCCGCCGCCCTCCCAGCGATAGGTGTGCGCATCGGCGCCGACGATGTACTCGTCGCCGCGCTCGCAGTGCGCCATCAGGCCGACCAGGTTGGACTGGGTGCCGGTGGGCACGAACAGGCCGGCCTCGAAGCCGAGGTCGGCGGCCAGCCGCGCCTGCAGGGCGTTGACCGTCGGGTCCTCGCCATAGACGTCGTCGCCGACGGGGGCGGCCGCCATCGCCGCGCGCATCGCCGCGGTCGGTTGCGTCACCGTGTCACTGCGCAGATCCACCCAGGCCACCGGCGCGTCTCCTCATGTCGTTCAGGGAACGGCGAGCATGCCGCCGACCGGGGGCAACGACAAGCCGCGCGCCCGGCGCGGTCAGCTCAGGTGGCGCGAGTCGATCGCGTCGCGATACGGCAGCTTGAGGTGGCCGTAGCGCACCACCACCACGGCCACCGCCAGCAACAGGATCGCCACCGCGGTGCCCAGCAGGTCCAGCGCCGGCAGCTGCTGGTCGACCAGCATGTGACGCGCCAGGGCCACCATCGCGATGTACAGCGGCATGCGTACCGGCAGCTTGCCGGCGCTCCAGTACACCTCGACCATCGAGATCAGCTCGAGGTACATGAACAGCAGCAGCAGATCACTGACGCCGGCGTGGCCGGCCACGACCATCTGCCGGACCTCGCTGAAGCCGGCGAACAGCGTCGCCGCCAGGATGGCCAGCAGGCCGACCTTTTCGATGAGGGAGAACGAGCGACCGATCAGCGGCGTCTGCATGGCGTGTCCTCGGCATCGGCGGAAAACCGCGCGAGGCCATCATGGCCACGGCCGCGGCCCCGCTGCAAGCCGCTCCGGCGCGGCGGGACGACGCAGACCTCAGCGATGCCGGCGGAAGTAGAACCAGGCGATCGACGCCAGCACCAGGGCAGGAAGCAGGTTGGCCAGCATCGGCGGCACGCCGTAGACGGTGCCGAAATTGATCAGCGCCTGCTGCAGGAAGTACCAGGCGATCGCCATCAGGATGCCGATGAAGATCCGCTTGCCCAGGCCGCCGGAACGCAGGCTGCCGAACGCAAACGGCATCGCGCACAGCACCAGCACCAGCACGTTCAGCGGATACAGCGCACGCGTCCAGAACGCCACCGCGTAGACGCCCGGGCTCTGCCCGTTGCTCTCCAGGTAACGCATGTTGCGGCGCAGGTCGCGCATCGGCAGGTACTGTGGCTGCACCAGCGACTGCTCCAGCACGCGCGGGTTGAGCCTCACGCTCCATGGCTCGCTGGCCACCGTGGTGGTGTGGGTCCCGGTGGCGTCCAGCGTGGTGCTGCGCACCTGCGACAGCGTCCACTGGCGGCCGTCGTGGGTCGCGCTCTTCGCCCAGTCGAAACGGGTGAGTTGTCCGTCCGGAGTGAAAGTGAAGACGCGCACGTCGGCCAGTTCCACCTGGTTGTGCCCGTCCACCTCCTTGAGCAGGCTGCGCTTGGCGTTGATGACGCGGTCGCCATCGCGTGCCCACAGTCCGGTGGAGCCGGCCATGCCGAGTCCGCCGGAACGCTGCGCCAGCTGCATCGCCTGGGCCTTCTGGTCGCCCCACGGCGCCGCCGTCTCGCCCAGGATCACCACGCCGACGATCAGCACCGCCACCACGCCGGCCGCCGAGGCGGCGATGCGCAGCTGCGACATGCCGGCGGCACGCAGCGCGGTCAGCTCGCCGCTGCCGGCCAGGCTGCCCAGACCGAGCAGGCCGCCGATCACCGTGGCGTAGCCGAAGTTCTCGTAGAGACGGCGTGGGAAGGTCACCAGCACGTACAGTGCCGCGTCGGCCACGGTAAAGCCGTTCTTGCCGACGTGGCCGAGCTGGCGCAGAAACTGCAGCAGCGCGTCCAGGCCGGCGATCAGGATCCACACCGTCAACAGCGAGCCGAGCACGGTGGTGCCGATCAGCCAGTCGACCCGGCGCAACCGCAGCGCCCTCATGCCGATGCCCCAGCGGCCGCACGCACGCGACGCGGCTGATACTGGTTGCGGAACATCCACGCCCCGATGCCGAAGGCGACCAGGCTGACCAGCCACATGGGGCCGGAGCCGTGCCAGTGACCCTTGCTGATCTGCCCGTTACACAGCGCCAGCAGGTTGTAGTAGAGGAAGAACGCCAGCACCGCCAGCAGCAGCCGGCCGTAGCGCGCCTCGCGCGGGTTCTGCTTCGCCAGCGGCAGCGACAGCATCATCAGCACCAGCGCCATCACCGGCGAACCCACGCGCCAGGCCAGCTCCGCCCGCGCCTCGTTGGAGTCGGTGCGGGTCAGTGCCAGGGTGTCCACGTTGTGGATCGGGTTGTTGTCGTCGCCGTCGTCCTGCACGTTGCTCAGCGAGGCATCGTTGCCCTGGTAGCGGATGCGCCGCCAGTTGTCGCCGCCCAGCGGCACGTCGTACTGCCAGCCGTCGCGCAGGCCGAGGAAGCGGCCCCCGCCGTCGCTTTCCTGGAACAGCTGGCCGTGCTTGCCGGTGATCAGGCGCAGGTGCACGGTGCCGTCGCTGGACTTGCGTTCGGTGGCGATGAACGTACGGCCGAGCTGGCTGCCGTCGCGGCTGAGCGAATCGACGAAGATCACCCCATCCTTGCCCGGCAGTTCGGTGAAACGCCCCGCGTCGAGGCCGGCGGCGATCACCGAGCGGTTGGCCGCGTCGATCAGCGCGGCGGACGTGTTCGAGGCCCACGGCCCCAGCCACAGCGACACCATGCCCACCGCCAGCGCGATGCCGACCGCGAGCATCGCCACCGGACGGAGCAGGCCGCGGGCGCCCATGCCGGAGGAGGCCAGCACGTGCATCTCGCTCTCGCGATACATCCGCCCCATCGCCCACAACGCGCCGACGTAGCCGGACAGCGGCAGCAGGTTGGAGAGGCCGTCGAGCATGTTCAGCCCCAGCACCTGGAACATCACGCTGGCCGGATAGCTGCCGTTGGCCACCTGCTGCAGCACGTGGGCGAAGGTGCTGCCGGCCAGCACCGTGACCAGCACGATGGCGGTGGCCGCCATGGTCTGGCCCAGCTCACGCAGGAAGTAACGGTCGAGGATGCTCAGCATGCGATAGAATCGGGGGCTTGCGCCGGGGTCCTTCGGGGCGTCGGCAAACCGCAAGTCTAGCCTGTCCGGCGATGCCGGCGCCTACTGCAGGACCCTTACATGACGCTCCAGTTCAGCCTTGCCTCCGCCTCCCCCGAAACCGTCGAAACCGCCTGCGTGGTGGTCGGCGTATACGAAGGCGGCGTGCTCACCAGCGCCGCGGCGCGTATCGACAGCGCGGCCGAGGGTGCGATCAAGCGGCAGGTGGAGAGCGGCGACATCACCGGCAAGGGCGGCAGTGCCGCCGTGCTGTTCGCGCCGGCCGGCGTGACCGCCCGGCGCGTGCTGGTGGTCGGGCTGGGCCAGCAGAAGGCCTTCGATGCCGCCCGCTTCCAGCGCGTCCACGCCGACGCGGCCCGTGCGCTGGGCCGGCTGCCGGTGGACAGCGCAGTGTCCTACCTGAGCGAGATCGACGTGCCCGGTCGCGATGCGACCTGGCGCCTGCGCACCGCCGTGCTGGCCACCGACCACGCCAGCTACCGCTACACCGCGACGTTCAAGCCGCGCGAGAAGAGCGCGCAGCCGGAACTGGCCAGCATGGCGTTCGCCGGCAACGCCGACGCACAGGCCGGCCTGGACCAGGGCGTGGCGATCGCCGAGGGCGTGCGCTTCGCCCGCGAGCTGGCCAACCTGCCGCCGAACATCTGCAACCCGGCCTACATCGCCAGCCAGGCGCAGGCCTTCGCGGCCGAGCACGCCGACACGGTGAGCTGCCGCGTGCTCGACCACGAGGAGATGGAAAAGCTCGGCTTCGGCTCGCTGCTCGCGGTCGGCCGCGGCTCGACCAACCGGCCCAAGCTGGTGGCACTGGAGTACGCCGGCGGCGCCGAGGGCGACAAGCCCTACGCCTTCGTCGGCAAGGGCATCACCTTCGACTCCGGCGGCATCAGCCTCAAGCCCGGTGCCGGCATGGAAGAGATGAAGTTCGACATGGGCGGCGCCGCCGGCGTGCTCGGCGGCTTCGTCGCGGCGGTGAAGCTGGGCGTGAAGCTCAACCTGGTCTGCGTGGTGCCGGCGGCGGAGAACATGCCCGACGGCGACAGCTACCGTCCCAGCGACGTGCTGACCAGCCTGTCCGGCCTCACCATCGAGGTGCTCAACACCGACGCCGAGGGCCGCCTGATCCTCTGCGACGCACTGACCTGGACCGTGCAGACCTACCAGCCGCAGGCGATCGTCGACGCGGCCACCCTCACCGGCGCCTGCGTGATCGCGCTGGGCAAGCACGCCACCGGCCTGATGAGCAAGCACGACGACCTCGCCGCCGAGCTGCTCGCCGCCGGCGAAGCCACGCTCGACCGCGCCTGGCGCCTGCCGCTGTGGGACGACTACCAGACCCAGCTCGAGTCCGGCTTCGCCGACGTCGCCAACATCGGCGGCAAGAGCGCCGGTGCGATCACCGCCGGCTGCTTCCTCTCGCGCTTCACCGAGGGCCAGCGCTGGGCGCACCTGGACATCGCCGGCACTGCATGGGACGAGGGTCGCAAGGGCCTGGCCACCGGCCGCCCGGTACCGCTGCTGGCGCAGTGGCTGCTGGACCGCAGCGAGAAGTGAGTGGAGAGGAGTGAGGAGTGAGAGAACGGCGTAGAGCAGCACGCCAGTCCCACGCCTCACTCCCTTTCATCGCGCCACGCAGCGAGGCTGCGGACCCAAAGCCCCATGCTCGCCGCACGCTGCTCTTCTCTCACTTCTCACTCCTAGTTACTCACTCCTCGCCCCTATGCCCCGCGCCGACTTCTACCTGATCGACAAGCCGCGCTTCCGCGAGCAGCCGCTGTTGCTGGTGTGCGAGCTGGCCAAGCGCGCGTACGCGGCACAGCAGCCGGCGCTGGTGCTGTGCCGGGACTTCGAACAGGCTGAGGCGCTGGACGAGCTGCTGTGGGATTTCGACGAGGACGCGTTCATCCCGCACCAGCTCGCCGGTGACGACGACGACGCGCAGACCGCGGTGCTGCTGGTGCCGCCGGGTATCGAGACACCGGATCGCCCGCTGCTGATCAACCTGCGCGAACAGCGTGCGGAAGGACGCTACGAGCGCGTGCTGGAAGTGGTGGCAGCCGATCCGGCCGAACGCGAGGGATCGCGGCAGCGCTGGCGCGAGTACGCCGGGCTGGGCTTCACCGTCAACAAGTTCGACATGTGACCGGCCGGCCGCCTCAGGCGGTCGGCTGATCGGCACGGCCTGCGCGCAGTGCCACCGCCGCCAGGGTGTCCTCGATGGCCCGCGCCAGCTGGGCGCCGGACACCGGCTTGCGCACGAATCCGTCCATGCCCGCCGCACGCGTGCGGGCTTCGTCGCCGGCCACCGAGCGTGCGGTGATCGCCACGATCGGAAGATAGGCGCCCACCGGCTCGCGCTGGCGCACCAGCCGGGCCACCTGGAAACCGTCGACGCCGGGCAGGTCAAGATCGAGCAGCATCAGGTCGAAGCTGGCCGTGCTCAGCTCGGCCAGCGCGGCAAGGCCGTGCGCCACGCCGGTCACGCGATGACCCTGCGCTTCCAGCAGGCCACGGATCACCGACGCGACGATTGCATCGTCCTCCACCAGCAACACCCGGCAGGACGGCCGGCCGCCGGCGTCGACGACCGGCATCACCGGTTCCGCCAGCTCATCCTCGGGCAACGGCAACGGCAGCCGCACGCTGAACACGCTGCCGATGGTCAGCCGCGACTCGAGATCGATGGCGCCGCCCATCAGGGTGACCAGTTCGCGGCAGATCGCCAGACCCAGCCCACTGCCGGCACGGCGCAGCGGCCCCTCGGCCTGCTCGAAGCGCTGGAACAGCCGCGACTGGCTCGCTTCGGGAATGCCCGGGCCGGTATCGCGCACGCTGAACTCCACGCCCCCGGGCAGCGGTCGCGCGGCCAGCGTGACGCGCCCGCGCTCGGTGAACTTCACCGCGTTGCCGGTGAGGTTGAGCAGGATCTGCTTGATCCGCATCGCGTCGCCCACCAGGCGGCCCGGCAAACCCGCCGCTGCCTCCAGGGTGAAACCGATGCCCTTGCCGCGCGCCTGCGCCGCAGTCATGCGGGCCACATCCTGCAGCAGCTCGTAGGGATCGAACGGCGCCAGCTCCAGTTCCAGCCGCCCGGCCTCGATGCGCGCCAGGTCCAGCGCGTCGTTGAGCAGCTTCAACAGCATCGCGCCGGAGCGCTGCATGGCCTGGGCGTACTCGCTCTGCTCGGGCTTGAGCGGAGTGGACAGCAACAGCTCGGCCATGCCCATCACCCCGGTCATCGGCGTGCGGATCTCGTGGCTCAGCGTGGCGAGGAAGCGGGTCTTCGCCGCGCTGGCCTGCTCGGCCAGCTGACGCTGCTGCTCGGAGAGGTCCAGCCGATGACGCTGGTCCACTCGACGCTGCCACAGCTTCAGCGTCAGCATCGCCAACAGCAGCAGTCCGATGGCGTAGCCGAACCAGGCCCACCAGCGCTCCCACGGCGGCGCGTCGACCCGGATGTTCAACGGCGCGGACAGCTCGGTCCAGCGACCGTTCGCCCCGGCTCCCATCACGTCCAGCGTGTAGTTGCCCGGCTCCAGCGCGGCAAACTCGCGCTCGCCGCGATTGCCCACGTCGACCCAGTTGCCGTCCAGCCCGGACAGGCGGAAGCGGTAGTGATTGGCCGCCGGATCGATGTAGGAATAGAGCCGCGCGACCACGCCAAGCTCGCGGTCGTGCCAGCCCACATGGAGCACGCCCGACACCGGCAGATCGACCAGACGACCGTTGCGGCGCACGTGCACCCCGGTGATCTGCAACGGTGCGGCGCCGTCCTGTTCGGTGATGCGGTCGGGGTTGAACCCCACCACGCCGCCGAAGGTCGGCGCGTAGATGGTGCCGTCGGCCAGGCGGCTGTAGCCGCGGAAGAACTCGCCGTTGGCCAGTCCGTCCTGCAGGCCCATCTGGCGGAAGCGACCGGTATCGGGGTTGTAGCGCCACAGGCCGTCGCTGCCGAAGATCCACACGCGGCGATGCGCGTCGATGCGCAGGTCCACCACGTTGATCGACGGCCAGCCCTGGTCGGCCAGCACGCGCCGGTCCAGCCGCAAGCCGTCGCGGGCCAGCTGGTAATGCTCCAGGCCATCGGGCCGGGCCAGCCAGAAGCCGTCGGGCGAGGTGTCGAAGGCATTCACCGCCTGGCTGTTGTCCACGCCGGGCACCGGCTCGAAGTGGTCGTGGCTGGCGTCGAGACGGTACAGACCGCCGTCGCCGGCGTACCAGAACACGCCGAAACGCAGCGTCATCTGGCTGCCCCAGCGCGCGCGGTCGTCGCCGCCGACGATCGCCACCGGGCTGACCGCCAGCGTCTTCGGATCGATGCGGAACAGGCCCTGGTTGAAAGTGCGCACGTACAGGCGGCCGTCCGGCCCGGCCTCCACCTCCAGCGGATTCTTGAGGACGCGCTGCTCCGGATCGACCTGGTCGACGTGGCCGTCGCGGTAGCGGTAGAACGAGCCCTTGGTGGCGATCCACAGGTTGTGATCGACATCCTCGGTCATGCCGACCACGTCGCCATGCAGGCCGGAGATCACGTGCTGCACCCGTCCGGTGGACGGATCGAGCTTGTCCACCCGGCCGCCGCGCTCGCCCACCCACACCTGCTCGTCGCGGGCATGCGCCATCGCCGTGGCCATCGAATCGCGCAGGCTGTCCGGATCGTCCGGGATGTGCGTGTAGCGGCTCATGCCGGACCAGCCCGGCGCGAGGTAGCCGACGCCGCCGTCGTACAGCGCGAACCACAATCCGCCCTCGCGGTCGGCCAGGATCTTCCACACCCAGCTGCCCGGAAGGTTGCCGTACATCACCGGCCGGTCGATCACCGGAATCAGCGGCTGGTGCGGTGCCGGCTGCAGGAACAGCCCCTTCTGCGTGCCGATCCACAGGCGACCGGCCCGGTCGCGCGCGCTGGTCATGATGTTGGTGTCGGGCAGGCCCGGCACATCGAGCGGACGCGCCACGTCGTCGTCGCCGACGAAGAACAGGCCGCGGGTCGAGGAAATGCGGATCTCGTCGTCGTCGGCATCACCCTCGATCGACCAGGCATCGATCAGCAGCCCCGGATCCAGGCCTTTGATGGCGCGGATGCGGCCGTCCGGATCGCGCCGGAACACGCCGTTCGCGCTGCCGATCCACAGCCGGTCGTGGCGATCCACGTACAGCGCGCCCACCGCTCCGAACCTGCCGGGGTGGCCATCGACCTGGGGCGGCCGGATGTGGTCGAAATGGCGTCCGTCCGCACGCATGCGGTCCAGCCCCGCCTCGGTGCCGACCCAGATCGTGCCGCCGGAGCATTCGGCGATGGTCCACACCTTGTCGATCGACAGGCTGGCCGGATCGGCCGGGTCGTGCCGCCAGTGCAGAAAGCCGCCGGTGGTGGGATCGTAGCGGTTGAGGCCCGCCTCCAGGCCGCTGGTCCACAGCCGGCCGGCATGATCCACCAGCAGCGCGCCCACGGTGTTGTCCGGCAACGAGGTCGGGTCGCCGGCGACGTGGTGGAACACCTGGAAGCCGACGCCGTCGTACCGCGCCAGGCCGCCCTTGGTGCCGAACCACATCGCGCCGTCATGGTCCTGCACGACCGCGTACACGCTGCTGCTCGGCAGGCCGTCGGCGGTACCGAAACGACGGAATTGCGGGGTGGGCAACGCCCCGCCCGCATCGACCGATGTCTCCGGCGCGGCCGTGTGCGGTGGCGTGACACCCCCACCGGCGAGCAGACCGATCGACATCAGCAACGACAAGAACATGCGATCCCCTTGCGCCCGGGACGACCGGGACGCAACCGCGATCATGCCAAATTGCGCGCTCCCTTACCCGCCTCCGGGATCACGCCGGCACCGCCGCGCTGGCCATCGCCGCCTCCATCGCCCGGGCCAGTTGGGCGCCGGACAGCGGCTTGCGCAGAAACCCGTCCATCCCGGCCTGGCGAGCACGCAGCTCCTCGTCGCCGCCGGAACGCGCGGTGATCGCCACGATCGCCAGATGCTCCCGGTCACGCTCGCGTTGGCGGATCAGCCGTGCCAGCTGGAAGCCGTCGAGGCCGGGCAGGTCCAGGTCCAGCAGCAGCACGTCGGGCGGGCCGCGCTCGAGTTCGGCAAGCGCGGACAAACCATTCGCCACATGCACCACGGCGTGCCCCTGTCGCTCCAGCAGTCCGCGGATCACGGCCGCCACGGTGATGTCGTCCTCGACCAGCAGGACCCGCCACGCCGGGGATGGCGACGCCGCCGGCGCAGGCGCGGCCGCGCCCGGCGCCAGCTCGGCCAGCGGCAGGCGCACGCGGAACGTGCTGCCCTGGCCCAGCCGCGACTCCAGCTCGATCGAGCCGCCCATCAGGGTCACCAGCTCGCGGCAGATCGCCAGCCCCAGACCGCTGCCCGCGCGTCGCTGCGGCCCTTCGGCCTGCTCGAAGCGACCGAACAGGCGCGACTGGCTGGCCTCGGGAATGCCCGGGCCGGTATCGCTGACGCTGAACATCACGCCGCCGGCGATGCGCTGCCCGCGCAGCGTGATGCTGCCGTGCTCGGTGAACTTCACTGCGTTGGTCGCCAGGTTCAGCAGGATCTGCTCGATGCGCAGCATGTCGCCCATCAGCGAGGCCGGCAGGTCGGCGGCGATCTCCAGCCGGAAATCGATGTCCTTGGCACGCGCCTGCCCATCGACCAGTCGCGCCACGTCGTCCAGCAGCTGGCGCGGCGCGAAGGGTGCCGGCTCGAGCTCGAAACGGCCGGCCTCGATGCGGGCCAGATCCAGCGCGTCGTTGAGCAGCTTCAGCAGCATCGTGCCGGAACGCTGCATGGCCTGCGCGTACTCGCGCTGGCCGGGTTGCAACGGCGTGGCCAGCAGCAGCTCGGCCATGCCGATCACGCCGGTCATCGGGGTGCGGATCTCGTGGCTCAGCGTGGCCAGGAACTGCGTCTTGGCCGCGTTCGCCTGCTCGGCCAGCAATCGCTGCTGCTCGGCCATCTGCATGCGGTGCCGCTGCGCCTCGCGCCGCCGCCAGGCCAGTGCCAGCGCCACCGCGCCAGCCACCGCGACGAGGGCGTAGCCCGCCCAGGCCCACCACCGGTCCCAAGGCGGTGCCTGCACATGGATCGCCAGCGGCACGGTGAGCCGGCCCCACGGCCCGTCCGGCCCGGCCGCCATCACCTGCAGGGTGTAGTCGCCCGGGCGCAGGCCGGCGAATTCGCGCTCGCCGTGCGCACCGACATCCACCCAGTCGTGATCGAGCCCGACCAGGCGGAAGTGATAGCGGTTACCCGCCGGATTCACGAACGAGGCGACCCGCGCCTGCACGCGCAGGTCGCGGTCGCGCCAGCCCAGGTCGAGCTGCCGCAGGCCCTCGCCGGAAAGCGTGCGGGGATCCCGCCCGCGGACGCTGATCGCCGCCAGCGATACCGGCGGCGCCTGCGTCGGCACGCTGCGGCTGTCCAGTTGCTCCGGATCGAAGCCGACCACGCCGCCGTGCGTGGGGGCGTACACCGGCCCGCCCGCCACCGGCTGTGCGACGCCGCCGAGGAACTCGCCGTTCATCAGGCCGTCCTCGGCGCCGAGACGATGCAGCCGGGTCGCGCCGGGCTCCAGTCGCCACAGGCCGGTCTCGGTGAAGATCCACAGCGCGCCGCTGGCGTCCTCGTACACGTCGCGCACCACCGGCGCCCGCCAGCCGTTCGATGCATCGACCACGCGATCGCGGGTGGCGCGGTGATCGTTCCAGCGGTAATGCTCGAGCCGATCCTGCCGGATCAGCCAGAAGCCGGCCGTGTCGAACGACAGGCCCTGCACGTCCTCGCCGCGCGGCACACCGGGCACGAAAGCCATCCGGCCCAGCGCCGCATCCCAGTGCATCACGCCCTCGTGATTGGCGTACCAGAGTACGCCGTCGGCCAGGCCCAGCGCGGCCGGGCGCAGGTCGGGCTGGTTCGCATCCGGCGGCATCGGCACCGGCGTGATCGCCTGCGTCCGCGTGTCGATGCGCACGATCGCCGCGCCGGACACCGTGGCATAAAGCACGCCCGGCCCGCCGCTGGCGAGGATCTCCGGCCGCTTCAGCCAGCGCCGCTGCGGATCGACCACCTGCCTGCGGCCGTCCGCATAGCGCTCAAGCAGGCCGCGCAGGGTGAACCACAGCGCGCCGTCCTGCTCGACCATCGCGACCGGATCGGTCTTCAGATCCGACAGCACGTGCTCGACCTTGCCGGTGACCGGATCGAGCCGGTCGATGCGTCCGGGCTCGCCGATCCACAGCGTGCCGTCGGCCGCCGGAGCCACGCCGGAGGCCAGGCTGTCGCTGAGGCTGTCCGGGTCGTCCGGCACATGGGTGAAGCGCGCGAAGTTCTGCCAGTTCGGCGGCAGATAGGCCACGCCGCCGTCGTAGAAGGTCAGCCACAGGCCGCCCTCGCGATCGGCCAGCACACGCCAGGTCCACTCCCCGGGCAGGCCGCCGACCAGCAGCGGCTGGCGGTGGAACGCGTGCAGTCCGCTGCGCGGATCGTCCAGCACCACGCCGTGCAGGGTGGCCATCCACAGGCGGCCGGCGCGATCGCGCGTGCTGGCGAACACGTAGCTCGGCGCCATCTGCGCCGCGGTGTAGGCCGGCTGCGCCACGCCGTCGACGATCCGGTACAGGCCGAACTTGGTGCCGATGCGCAGGTCGGCACCGCTGCCCTCGATGCGCCAGATCTGGTTCGGCTTGTCGCTGGGGTTGTGCACCGGCACGCGCTCGATGTGCCCGTCCGGCGAGCGCTTCAGCAACACGCCGGACCAGGTGCCGATCCACAGCGTGCCGTCCGCTTGCGCGCGCAGCGCGCCGACCACCGTATCGCGGGTACCCGGCTTGCCGTCGAACGCCGCCAGGTAAGATACGTGGGCCAGCGAGCGGCCATCGGCCGAAAGGTGATCCAGCCCCGACGCGGTACCGATCCACAGGCTGCGGTCCGGCGCCAGCGCGAGGGAATAGATGACGTCGTCGGACAGGCTGTCCGCGCGCCTGTCATCGTGACGCCAGTGGCGCACCCGACCGGTCGCCGGATCGAGCCGGTCCAGGCCGGCATCGCCGGTGCCGATCCACACCGTGCCGTCGCCCGCGTCCACCAGCTGGGTGACGTCCTGGCTGCCCAGCGAAGCCGGATCGTCCGGCTCGTGCACCCAGGTGGTGAAGCCGACGCCGTCGTAGCGGCTCACACCGCCCGAGCCGCCGAACCACATCATGCCGTCGCGGTCCTGCATCACCGCGTTCACCGCCGCTCCCGGCAAGCCGTCGGCGATGCCGTAGCGACGGAACTGTGGCGTAGCCAGCGGCGGAGCCGCCGGGCGGGCAGTGGCTGGCGCGCTTCCCGCGGTCGCGGCCAGGGCGAGCATCCATCCGAACAACAACGACACCATGAGCATCCCCTGCTGGCGCGCGGCGCTTTCCGGCTCCCCGACAACGCGGACGAGCCACGCTTCATCACCGGCGCAAGCCCGGAATGATGCCAAAAAATGTCCGTCCGGGCCGACGGGCACGGTCGGGACACGCCAGGACGGCGCGTGCGCCTAGAATCGGGCACATGTCACATCGCCTGCGCCTGCTGCTCTCCGCCCTCGCCGTCGCCGCCCTGCTGTGGCTGCTGTTCGGCGCCGCCGAACGCGCGCTGGCACTGGCGCAGCGCTTTCTCGCCCTGCCGACCTGGCTGCAGTGGACGCTGGGTGCAGTGCTGGTGTTCTTCGCCCTGCTCGGCGCCGCCGTGCTGTGGTGGCTGCTGCGGCCACCGCGCAAGCGACGCCCGGTCGCCGCGCCGGACCGCGCCAGCCTGGAGCAGCGCATCGCCACCCTGGACGAACGCGGCGCCGACACCGGCGCACTGCGCGCCGAACTGGGCGAGCTGGACCGCCGCCGCGCCGGCGGGCGCGTCTACGTGGCGCTGTTCGGCGAGATCTCCACCGGCAAGTCCAGCCTGATGCGTGCGCTGGCGCCGCATGCCGATGCGGCCAGCGACGTGCGCGGCGGCACCACGCGCCAGGTGCAGCACGTCGACGGCAACCTGCCCGACGGCCGCGCGCTGGTGCTGGCCGACGTGCCCGGCAGCCGCGAGGCGGGTGGTGAGGCACACGAGGCGCTGGCCCGCGCCGAAGCGCTGCGCGCCCATGCGGTGATCTACCTCTGCGCCGGCGACCTCACCCGCAGCCAGGCCGAGGAGGTGCGCTGGCTGGCGCATTTCGGCAAGCCGCTGGTGCTGGCATTGAACAAGGCCGACCAGTGGCCGGCGGACGACCTGCAGGCGCTGCTCGCGCGCCTGCGCCGCACCGCCGACGGCGCCGCCGCGGCCGTGGTGGCGATCAGCGCCGGCGGCCGCGAGCGCTTCGTGCGCGCCCTTCCCGACGGCGGCAGCGAGCAGGTGGAACGCGCCCGCGCACCGGCCATCGCGCCGCTGCTCGAGTCGCTCTCGCGGCTCACCGCGCCGGGCGCCGAGGCGCTGGAAGGCGACCGTGCCAACGCCGTGCTGGCCGAACTGCACCAGCGCACCGGCACGCTGGAGGCGAGCACCCGCGCCGAGGCGGCTGAACGTATCGTCAAACGCTACGCCCGCCGTGCCGTGGTCGGCGCAATGGCGGCGGTGGCTCCCGGCAGCGATCTGCTGATCCAGGGCGCGCTGGCCACCGCGCTGACCCGCGAGCTGGCGCAGCTGTACGGCGTGCGCGTGAGCGAGGTGCAGATCGACGACTTCGTGCGCCAGGCCAAACTCACCGTGCGCACAGGCAGCTCCATCGTGCTGGCCATTGCCGGCAACGCGCTGAAGGCCTTCCCCGGCCTGGGCACGCTGGGCGGCGGCGTGCTGCACGCCTTCGCCTACGCGCTGATCTTCGATGCGATGGGACGCGCCCTGGCCGGCTCGCTGGCCGAGCGCCACGCGCTGGACCAGCACGACGCCGGCGAGCGGCTGAAATCGATGCTGGCCGACGCCAGCAGCAGCCGGCTGCGCCGGCTCGCCTCCTTGACGATGGAAGCGATCGGCGAGCGCTCCGGCGCGGACGCGTCGCCGGGCGCCTGAAGCCCCGGGCAGATCGCCGACAAGTCAACTTCACACGACAATTTGTCAGGTTTGCTTGACATCTCGTTAGGGCGATGTGTAAGGTTTACTTGTCATTCTGTCGCGCCTACCTTCCATCGTGCTGGGCGCGACACCTGACTCCGCCTTCGCTTCCATCTGACCAGGAGTTGTCGCCATGCATGCCTCGAAGGAATCCGTCCGGCGCCGGCTGCGTCTCGCACTCGGCCTGTGCGCCCTGCTCTGCTCCGGCGCGGCACTGGCCGATCCGGCGCTGTGGCTGGTCAAGGGACCGCACGCCAGCCTGTACCTGTATGGCACGGTGCACGTGCTGCGCCCGAACCAGCCGTGGGAAACCCCGGCACTCGACAAGGCGCTCGCCGCCAGCCAGGACCTGTGGCTGGAGGTCCCCGACGCCGACAACGCGGCGAAGATGCAGCCGCTGATCAGGACGCTGGGCATGGACCCCGCGCATCCACTCTCCTCCAAGCTGGACAAGGCCGACGTGGCGCGCGTGGACGCCGCCGCGCGAAGCGCCGGCATCCCGGTCGGCGAGCAGGCGCTGGAGCCGATGCAGCCGTGGCTGGCCAGCCTCTCGCTGGCGACGCTGCCCCTGATGCAGGCCGGCTACGACCCGAAGAGCGGCGTGGAGATCCGGCTCAAGGCGCGCTCGCAGGCCATGGGCAAACCGGTGCGCGGGCTGGAGACGCTGACCCAGCAACTGCACTTCTTCGCCGACATGCCGCAGACCACCCAGGTTGCCATGCTGCGCGCCACGCTGGCCGAGGTGGACGCCGGCCCGAAGCGGCTCGACGCGCTGGTCACCGCCTGGGAAGCCGGCGACCTGGACGGCATCGCCCGGATCACCGCGCAGGAGATGGCAAGCCAGACGCCCACGCTGTACGAGAACCTGATCGTTCGACGCAACCGCCAATGGGCAACCCAACTGGACGAGCGGCTGAGGGGAGCCGGCACCAGCTTCGTCGCCGTCGGTACCGCACACCTGGTCGGCCCGGACAGCGTGCAGACGCTGCTGGCCCGACGCGGTTACACCATCGAGCGGGTGCAGTAGCACCCGCCCCCGGGGCGATGGCATCCACCCGCCGCCCCATCCGGAGGACGCTTCATGGAAAACAGACTGCGCGTGCTGCGCGCGGAACAGGGCTGGAGCCAGGCCGAGCTGGGCGACCGCATCGGCGTCTCGCGGCAGGCCGTGAACGCGATCGAGACCGGCAAGCACGACCCCAGCCTGCTGCTGGCATTCCGCATCGCCGACGTATTCGGACTGACGGTCGAAGCGGTGTTCCGACCGGACCTCAAAACCACCACGGGAGCCCTTCCCCATGACTGACGATGCTGCCATCAAGTCGAGAAAGATCCGCAACATCGCTGCGCTGTCCTTCGCCGGCATGCTGGTGGGCGCCGCCGCCGGATTCGGACTCGGTCGATTCCTCAAACACGGCGTGCCCGCCGGCGCACACTTGGGGTGGTCGGACATCGGCGCACTCGCGATCAGCCTGTGGATGCTGGTGTCGGGCATCTTCATCGCCACCGCCGGTTCGCACCGCCGCCTGGCCGGGCGGATGGTCGACCCGGGCGAACCGCGCCCGGCCACGCCGGAGCAGATGCGCTTCTACCGCGCACAGGCCTTCGTGCTGATCCTCGCCGGGCTGCTGCTGGCCCTGCCTGTGCTGGCCGGCTTGCTGCCGGCCGCATCGACCGACGTGCGCGTCGCTGCGATGGGCACGCTGGTAGTGCTGTTCGCACTGCAGACATGGTGGAACATCGGCATCTGGCGCCGCGCGGACGAGTTCCTGCGTGCGCTCATCGCCGACACGGCGATCATCTGCTTCTGGGTGCTGCAGTCAGCACTGCTGTTCTGGGCCGCAGGCGAGAAACTCGGACTGCTGCCGAGCGCCAGCCTGTGGGATGCGCTGGTGGTGCTGATGGCGGTGTACCTCGTGGTCAGCGCGACCCAGTCGATCCGCAAAGGCTTCACCTGAGGCCCGCTGGCAGATCGTCTTTCCCATCGGAGACAAGGCAATGATCGAATTGAAGAACGGCTCGGGTCAGGTCCTGCTCCGGCTCGAGGGCGCGGAGATCCGCAACCTGATGGGCCAGACCGTCGGCCGCATCCGCGACAACGTGCTGAGCAACTTGCAGGGGCAGGAGCTGGCCGAAGTACGCGACGGCAAGGTGTATCGGGGCGGCACGGCGCTGTTGGAAGTACGCGGCAACGACATCCTAAATGCGGCCGGCCAACGCCTCGCATCGACAAGCGGCGGCGATGCCAATCAGCGCGGCCTGCTCGGCGCCGCCTTTCTCTGCTTCTGCTGAGAGGCCGGGCCGCGCGCAGGGACGATCCAGCGCGCTGGCCGAACACTCCGTTCCGGCCGGAGCGCTGGAACGGTAACGGTTTCTCGGCCAGACTCATTGCATGTCTACGCGCCTGACCGTCCCGACGCTGCTCGCCGGCCTCGCCCTGGCTTTCGCCACCTCGGCGTATGCCGCCACCGACAGCTACCGCTTCGATACCGTGCACAGCCAGGTGCTGTTCAACATCACCCACGACGGCTACTCGCGCCCTTGGGGCCGATTCCACATCGCCCGCGGCTGGCTGCGCTTCGACCCGGACCACTGGGAGCGCTCGGCCACCGCGCTGGACATTGATCTCAACAGCCTGGACATGGGCGACGCCGACTGGAACAAGGCCGTGCTCAAGCCGTCCCTGCTCGATGCCGCCGGCCACCGCTACGCGCACTTCGCCAGCACCTCGGTGGAGCGCACCGATGCCAGCCACGGCGTGATCCACGGCCAGCTCACCCTGCGCGGCATCACCAAGCCGGTGGACGTGCCGTTCCAGTTCAACCGGCTCGCCCGCACCATTTTCGGCCTGCATACCGTCGCCGGCTTCTCCGCCACCGCCGCGCTGGACCGCCGCGACTTCGGCATCACCGCTTTCAAGAACTCCATCGGCGACCAGGTGCTGGTGCGGCTGGAGATCGAGGCGATCCGCGACGACGGCGCCCAGCCCGCTTCTTCCACTTCCGCCAGGAACACACCATGAGTCTTCGCAGCACCGACCGCCAGTGGGGCAGCGTCGCCCGGTTCTTCCACTGGATCATGGCACTGGCGATCCTGGTCAACGGCGTGTGGGGCCTGCTGATGACCGACATGACGCCGTCGATGAGCAAGATCAGCGTGTACGCCTGGCACAAGTCGATCGGCCTCACCGTGCTGGCGCTGTTCGCCCTGCGGCTGGCATGGCGTGCGTTCGATCGTCGCCCGAAGGACGAGCCCGGCCCGCGCTGGCAGCAACTCGCCGCCCACGCGGTGCACGGCGTGCTGTACCTGATGATCGCGGCGCTGCCGCTCACCGGCTGGTGGTTCAATTCGCTGCGCGGCTTTCCGCTGCAGTACTTCAAGTGGTTCAACCTGCCGGCGATCGCCGCCAAGAACGAAGACCTCGCCAAGGTCGCGCACGAGGCCCACGAGCTCCTGTTCTGGGCGCTGCTGCTGGTGCTGGTGGCGCATGTCGGTGCGGCCATCAAGCACCACGTGTTCGACAACGACAACGTGCTGCGCCGGATGCTGCCGTTCGGCCGTCCGCGCAATTGAATCCCCGCAAGGAGCCTCCCCGATGAAACGTCTCGCCCTGATCGTCCTCGCGCTGGCCCTGCCGGCACTGGCCAGCGCCACCGACTACACCGTGCAGCCCGCCGGCAGCACGCTGGCCTTCCACGGCACCTTCCAGGGCGCCGGCTTCGACGGCCACTTCGAGAAGTTCGATGCGGCCATCGCCTACGACCCGGCCCATCTCGACGCCTCGAAGTTCGACGTCACCGTCGACCTCGCCAGCGCCAAGACCGGCGACAGCGACCGCGACACCGCCCTGCCCGGCAGCGACTTCTTCGATGTCGCCAAGTTTCCCAAGGCGCACTTCGTCACCACCGCGTTCCATCAGAACGGCGGCACGGTCACCGCCGACGGCAACCTCACCCTGCACGGCGTGACCAAGCCGGTGAGCCTCACCGTCGACTTCAAACCGACCACCGCCGGCGCCACGCTGGACGTGAAGGGCACGGTCAAGCGGCTGGACTTCGGCGTGGGCGGCGGCGACTACGCCGACACCTCGGTGATCGCCAACGACGTGACGGTCAGCGCGCACCTCAACCTCGTCGCCAAATAGGTCCACCGTGCGAGGCGGCGGCTGGTGGCAACGCCTGCGCAACCGGTTCACACCGGTCCGGGCCGTTGCGCCAGCGCCGCGTGCGAGCGGTGACGCGCCCGATCGCGTCGCCGACAGCCTGCGCCACCTGCTGGACGATCCGCAGATCCCGCCCAGCGTGCGCGAGGCGATGGCCGCCGACTTCGCCCGCGTCGAGGCGATGCTGAAGCGGCTGGAGCACGGCGAGCTTCACGTCGCCGTGTTCGGCCGCGTCTCCGCCGGCAAGTCGGCGCTAGGCAACGCCCTGCTCGGCCGCGAGGCGTTCGCGGTCGGCGTGCTCCACGGCACCACCACCGAGGCGGCGCAGGCGCCGCTGGACGAGGCGGCCGCCAATGGCCTGGTGCTGGTCGACACCCCCGGTATCAACGAACTGGACGGCGAAGCGCGCGAACGGCTCGCCTTCGAGGTCGCCGAGATCAGCGACCTGGTGGTGTTCGTGTGCGACGGCGACCTCACCCGCGACGAACTCGACGCCCTGCGCACCCTCGCCGCCACCCAGCGCCCGCTGCTGCTGGCGCTGAACAAGGCCGACCGCTACGGCGAGAGCGAGCGCGCCGACCTGCTGCAGCACCTGCGCGGCAAGGTCGCCGGCCTCGTCGCGCCGGACGACGTACTCGCCGTCGCCGCCCGCCCCGCGCCCCGGCGCGTGGTCGACGAAAACGGCGAACGGCTGGAACAGGTGCCGCCGCAGGTCGCCGCCCTGCGCGAACGCCTGCGCGCCATCGCCGAGCGCGAAGGCCGCACGCTTACCGCGCTCAACGCCGGCCTGCACGCCAGCCGCCTCACCGACCAGGTCAGCGCGCGCATCGCCGAAACGCGCCGCAGCGTCGCCGCCCAGCTCATCCGCAACTACGCGCTCGCCAAGGGCCTCGCCGTCGCGCTCAACCCGGTGCCGGTGGCCGACCTGCTCGCCGCCGCAGGACTCGATGCCGCGATGGTGGTGCAGCTCTCCCGCGTCTACGGCCTGCCGCTGACCCGCGCCGAATCCGGCCGCCTGGTCGCCACCATCTCCGCGCAACTGATCGCCCTGATAGGCGCGATCTGGGGCATGCAACTCGTCGCCTCCGCGCTGAAAGGCGTCAGCGCCGGCCTCTCCGTCCTGTTCACCGCCGCCGCGCAAGGCGCCATGGGCTACTACGCCACCGTCCTGATCGGCCGCGCCGCCGAACGCTACCTCGTCGCCGGCAAATCCTGGGGCGCGCTCGGCGCCAAGCGCGCCGTCGCGGACGTGGTGGAGAGCCTGGACCGGGATTCGATCCTGCGGGAGGCGCGGGAGGAGATTCTCAGGCGATTGCGGGCGCGGCAAGACCGTCCCAGCGCTTGACGCGGCAGGTCGTCTCCGAGCAAATAGCCGGGGCCAAGAAGGCTCGCCGAGGGTGGCACCATCAGCATGCAGACGGATCCGCCAGCACGAACCTCGGTATTTCAGGCCGCGCTTTACGCCCCCCTTGTTACACCTCTGGTGGCTATTCCGCTGACCGCAGTGGTCATGAACATCTACGCAAACGGCGTGGACCAGCTGGTCAAACTGCCCTTCGTGGCCATCGGCGCACTCGTCTATGGCTATCTGGGGATGTTGCTGATCTGCCTCCCCATCATGGGAGTACTCAGTCGTTTCCGCGCACTCGACGCCATCCGTCTCTGCACAGGCACCTCAACCCTGGGCGCACTGGCGTGGTTCTGGCTCAACAGTGCGACCGGTGCGCCCGAGGCACTGGGGCCATTCTCGGAACTGTTGATTGGGGCGATTTGCAGTCTTGTGGTGTCCACCGCTTTTTGTATCCTGCGGGAGATACCTCTCCGTCTGAGCAGGAGAACCTTGCACACTTAGCTGCAAGTCACCGCACAGAATGCAGCCAGAATCGAGTGACAGCGCGAAATCGCTGAATCCAAGCCAGCCTGCTGGCGTTCCAAGATCAGATACCCGAGTGGGACTTCAATGAGCTTTGATCTGATGGTGTTCGACGCTGCTGCGGCGCCCAGAAGTCGCGCCGCCTTTATGGATTGGTACGAGCAGCAGACAGAATGGTCCGAGGGTCACAGCTATGCCGACCCTGCTGTCACGTCTCCCGCCCTTCAACGTTGGTTTGCCGAGATGGCCGCGTTCTTTCCGCCCATGAATGGGCCGCTGTCCGACCCTGCGGCTTGCGGATCCGAGGTAACCGACCATTGCATCGGGCGGCACGTCATTTATTCCGCATTCGCCTGGTCCGTGGCGGACAAGGCTCACTCGAAGATGCGGGAGCTGGCGATCAAGCATGGCGTCGGCTTTTTCCACGCCAGCGACGACCCTGGCGAAATCCTTTTTCCGGACTCAAGTCTGTAGCCCGAGCGCCAAAGGCGCTAGTTGTATTGGCGGTGACGGCATTGTTGCCTCGCCGCAGTCGATGCCGCTAGATAGTTCAACCTCAGCGAGTTCCAATCCCATGGAAGACGAGTCAGCTGATCTCACGGCCCGGAACGAAGTGGTGTCGAGCATTATCGATGCATTGGTGCAAGGCGACTTCGAGGGTGTGATCGCAGCGGCACCGTCATCGCGCATCGGCGCTCGGGACATGAAGCTAGCGGTGGCGAATTACGGTCGTACGCTCGTGCGGCCGCCGCTGGGCTGGCTTGAAGAGATTGACTACGTTCGCATTCAAGCAGCGGAACCGGTCGCCTGGTCGGTGGTTGCGCCCCTGTTCACCGCGCAGGAGGGGGAGTCGGATCTGTCGCTCGAACTAACGCTTGTCGCATCTTCGGAAGGGCGCTACGAGGCGCGTATCGATGACATCCACGTTCTCTAGCATGCTGCGCACGGCGCACTTCCACTCACGCAAACGGGTTCAGGCCCACTTATCTGACCCGCAAGGTGAATCTGGCGCCGCTTCCGGAGAAGCCGATGCATGTACGGATAGCAGTTCCTGACGACGCAGCGGCTATCGCTTCGTGCCTGGCAGAACTGGGATACGACACAGCTGAGGAGCTGGTGGTCGAACGTTTGCGGGATTTCTCCACCGCTGCCAACGACAAGGTATTCGTCGCCGAAGATGCCCACGGCCGAGTTATGGGCGTGGCCAGCGCGCACCGCCTGCCGCTCTTCCACGTCAGCGGTTACCTCGTCCGCATCACCGCGCTTGCCGTCAGCAAGGCCGCGCAGGGAGCCGGCCTCGGCCGCATGCTGGTGACGGCAGTCGAATCATGGGCATGGAGTGCCGGGGCAAGACGTATCGAGGTGACCAGTAGTGACCATCGGCCGGCGGCGCATGCGTTCTACCAGGCGGTCGGGTACGTCATCGACGAGCGTCGCTTCGTCAAGAGCTCGCCCGTCCAACAGGACGAAGGCCGCTGATTCGACCTCGGACGGTCGCTCGCGATCGGACGGAGGGCCCCAGGGCGCAGTCCGACCTGACGGTCGCCCCGATCGGATCCACTCCGGACGAGTATCGGCACGCCATCGCGCAAGCAGACCACTCGGCAAACGGCGTTATGCCATGCGGCTAGACTGAACAGCACGCCACCGGAACCCGTGGCGTGAGTGCACACGCATTGGCAGAAGGGATGAGGCATGCAGTATCAGATCTTGCGGGTCAACGCGACGAAATTCCTCGGGACCGATGTGGAGCAGGCCGCCAGGGACCTGGCCGAACAGGTCAACCGCGCCATGCGCGAGGGATGGCGGCCGCAGGGTGGCGTGGCCGTGGAGGGATTCAAGGGCGGCTCGCACCACTACCTGTTCCAGGCGATGGTCAAGGACTGATCCGGCAGCAGCCCGTCCTGTCGCGCGACTCGAATGCTGCGCAGCGACCCCAAATGGGTCCAGAGTCGACTTCGCACTTTTCCCGGTCATGAGCACGTGCGCTCTGGGCCGCTTTTTCCTGCCTCCGATGCTCGGCGTTATCGTCGAAGCATCACCTTCAAGGATGGGATCTCCATGCTCACGGTCACACGCACCCAGATCCGCACGACCTGCGTAGCGCTCGGCATGCTTTGCGCAGCGACCATGCTGTCGATATGGGCTGAACGACACGGCTACCTCGGCTCCGTCGCACACCGTGCCAGCACCTGGAACTATCAGGGTTTGCTCGTTCCAGTGTGGCTGCTGGAGATCGTCGCGCTGGCTCAGCTTGCCCTGCTGACGCTTGGCATCGTGGGCACATTCATGCTCAGGACCTGGGGGCGGCACCTCCTGGCTGTCGCATTGTTGCTGGCATTACTTGCTGCCCCACTACGCGGCGAGGCCGTGTTCGGGCCATTGAGTCTGTTCGTCGGTGGCCTGACTGGCTTTGTCCACATGTGGTTGTTGACGGTGATCTACTGGTCACCGGCAAGCATGCTGTTCGTTGGCAAGGCTCCTGCGGTCGCCGGCTAGATCCCTCGACTTCGATGAATGCTTCGCCAAGGCAGGCGTCAGGGTGCGCTCCTGGGCGCCGCTTCCGGGCCAGGGGCAGGCGCGGCGGTTGATGCCTCCGATGCGGGCGGCACGCCGCCGGAGCGTTTCATCCACCCCATCCGCCACTGCCCGTGGTCCAGCGTCCACAGCTGGACGAACCGCCCACCCGGCACGGTGCAGGGGCGGCCGTCGATGGCGCAGAAGCGCTGCACCCCGCTGACCAGCGCGCTGTCGTCGCCCACCGCACGCACCGACAGACTGCCGGGCACCACCTCCCGACGCAGGCGTCCGCAGATGCGGTTGCGCGCCTCGGTGAGCGGGTCGACGCGGCGGCCGTCGGGCGTCGCAATGCGGGTACCGGCGAACACGCTGGCGCGCAGCGCGTGCAGGTTGCAGGTGTTGTAGGCGCGAGTCAGTGCGGCTTCGCGCACGGCGAGGGTCTGGCGTAGCCAGGCCTCGTCGGTCCGATGGCCCGGCGAGGCGGGTGAGGCGAAGGCGGCGGAGGCGACCAGGCTGGTGGCCGTGGCGGCGATGGCACGATGCAGAACGGTGCGGTTTTCCATGGCATGGCTCCTGCTGTGGGGGAGTGGCCGGGCAAAGCGATGCCCTGGCGGTCGTCGGGGGACGGCCGCGGAGGTGCATGAACGGGTGGAGGTCGGTCGAGGCCGGGCGTGGGGAGCGCCCGGCTTGCAACCGTTGAGCGCGGTGGATCAGCGGTGGCGGAACGCTCTCGCCAGCGTGCCGTCGGGGTCGACCACCAGGGCGATGGTTTCCGTACCGTGGGCGTGCTTCACCGAGTACACGTCGTCGCCGTACTGGTTGACGCCGGTGAAGGTGTACGAGAGCACCGGGCCGAGTTCGGCGAGGTACTGTTCGCGCGAGGTGCGCTGCTTCTGACGGATCTTCGCCAGGTCCTTGCTCATGCCGGCGCCGTCGACGGGATCGCGCAGCAGGAGCTGCAGCGCCTTCAAACTACCCGGGTATGGCTGCTCGTCGCGGATACGTTTGGCCAATGCGGCGTCGATCCGCCCGGCCTCGGTGGCGTCGATGCGCTGCGTGTCCAGCACGGTTTCGCCATGCATCTCGAGAACCATGCGCTGGGCGTGCCCGCTGGCATCCATGACGAAATGCGCGATCGCGGGCTTTCCCTGGACCGCGAAGCGGTCGGCGCCCAGCGGCACCGCATAGAACGGCCTGGGTGCCGCCATCTGCGCACTGATCGCGATGACCAGGCCGTTGCCGGAGCGGGTGACCGCGACCCTGGAGATCGCGCCGATCTTGTAGAAGCCGACGTAGCGATCCAGCACGGTGGGCGGCAGCGTGACCGCGTCCTTCACCTCCGGTGCTGCGCCGCCCGGCGGCGTCACCTGCGCCGCGAACACGGTCATGCCCAACGAGGCACACACCAGCACCAGCGCCGATACGCCGGCCCATTTGTTTCGCCTGGTCAACATGAGCTTGATCCTCTGTTCCAGGAAGGAGCCGGATTCGGACATCGCCGGCACCAGGCCGATGCGGGAGGACTGGCACTGCCCCACGTGCAGCAGCGTTTCGCAGTACGCGACGGGGTCGCGGCCGCCGCGCAGCACGCGGGCATCGCAGTCCACTTCGATCGCGCGGCGCAGCCGGTGGAACTGCCACCACAGCAGCGGATTCCAGGGCATCAGCGCGAGCAGCGTCACGGCCAGCGCAATGAGACGCGGATCGCCGGCTTCGAGGTGCGAACGCTCGTGGGCCAGCACGTCGCGCTGCTGTTGCTCCGACGCCTGCAGCAGCCACGCCGGCACCACGATGCGCGGCTGCCACAGGCCGGCCACGGCGGGGCCGGCATCTGCCGCCACCAGCACGTGTTCGCCGCACATCGTGGCTTCGCGCCAACCTCGCTTGCGCCGTTGCAGCAGCGCCGCACCGACCAGCAGCGCACACAGCGCCAGCACCGAGAGGACGAGCCAACCGGTCCGCAGCCACATCGCTACGGGATCGGGTGCGCCATAAGGCTGTGAGCCATCCAGCGGCATCAGCAGGGCCGGCATCGGAATGGAGGTGACATCACGCAGCACGACCGGCGGCGGCATGGCGCCGGACTGCAGCATGCCGGGCAGGCGCAGCGTCACCGAGGAGATCAGCGCCGGCAGCGCCAGCGAGCCGAGCATCGCGATGAGCCAGACCCAGCGCGTGGCCCTGCGGCGCACCCGTGCCGCGCGTTCGGCGGTGAACGCGGCCGCGCCCAGCGCCAGTGCCACCAGCGTGGCGTAGATCATCCAGGCGATCATTCCGGCTTCTCCTTGTCCGCGTGCTCGGCCAGCAGCTGGCGCATGCGGGTGAGCTGGTCGGCGCTGAGCTTCTGCTCGGAGACCAGGTGCGAGAACAGCAGCTCGGTGGAGCCCTTGAACAGTTTCTGGGTGAGGTGCTGCACCGCGTTCTTGCGCGCCGCCTGCTGCTTCACGGTGGCGAAGAAGCGATGGCCGCGGCCGGCTTCCTCGTGGCCTACGTAGCCCTTGGCCTCCAGCGTGCGCAGCACGGTCAGCACGGTGGTGTAGGCCAGCGGATCGGCGAGATGCTCGCGCACCTCGGCCACCGTCGATGCGCCGCGATCCCACAGCGCCTGCATCACGTCGGCCTCGCGGTCGGTGAGAGAGATCTTCATGACGTCCACCCGCCCTCATCTACTAGAGTTGTAGTAGATACTAGACCGGGCGCCAGCTTTGTCAACTATAGATCTAGTAGATGGGCCCGCGCCGCGCACCCGCGCAGGTCATCCACGCAGGTGCGGCGGCTAACCGACGGCACCACCGCCCTGCTCCTGATCAGTTCACGTGATCGAACTCCGGCATCGGCGCGAACAGCTCGCCGTGTTTCCATGCCTGCGCGCCGGGGCGCTGATAGACCACCTGGCCGCCGACGACGGTGTAGAGCACGCGGGTGCGCAGGATCTGGTCGGCCGGCATGGTCAGCAGATTGCCGGAGAACACCGCCAGGTCGGCGCGCTTGCCGGGGCTGAGCGAGCCCAGCTGGTGGTCTTCGAAGATGGCGTAGGCGTTGTTCCAGGTGTAGGAGCGCAGGGCTTCGAGGCGCGTCTTCGCCTGGGCGGGGAAGAACGCGGTGCCGTTGCCTTCGCGGCGGGTCACGGCGCAGTAGAAGCCGGCGATCGGGTTGGTGTCCTCCACCGGGGTGTCGCTGCCGTCCAGCACGATGGCGCCGCTGTCGATCAGCGTGTGCCACACGTAGGCGCCTTCACGGGCCCGCTGCTCGCCCAGGTGCTGCACCACGAACGGCGCATCGGAACAGGCGTGGATCGACTGCATCGAGGCGATCACGCCCAGCTGGGCGAAGCGCGGGATGTCGGCCGGATCCAGATGCTGCGCATGCTCGATGCGCCAGCGCAGCGCGTGCGCCGACGGATCCTTCGTGAAGATGTCCTGGAAGGTATCCAGCACCTCGCGATTGGCGCGGTCGCCGATGGCGTGCACGGAGAGCTGGAAGCCGTCGCGCGCGGCGATCTCGGCGATCTGCCGGATCTCCGCCATCGAGACGACGTTCTTGCCGGCGATGCCGGGGGCGTCGTTGTAGGGCTTGAGGAACCACGCGCTGTGCGTGCCCAGTGCGCCGTCGGAGAGGATCTCGCCGATGCCGCGCACGGTGAAGTGACCGTCGGCGTCATCAATGCTGCGGTAGCTCGCCAGCTTCGCGTCGAGCGCCGACACCGGCTCTTCGGCAATGTTCACGTACAGACGCAGCGGAATGCCCTTGGCCGCCTGCTGCTTGAGCCAGTCCACCGTGGCGAAATCCTCGCCCATGTCGACGAAGCTGGTGATGCCCTTGCTGACCTCGTTCTGCATCGCGAGCTTCAGCGCATGTTCGCGCCGCTCGGCCTGCACCGCCGGTGGCAGCGAGTCGACGTGGTGTTGATACGCCGCATACACCGGTGCATCGGCGGTATCGCGCAACATGCCGATGGCGTTGCCCTGCCTGTCACGCACGATGGTGCCGCCAGCCGGGTCTGGCGTGTCGTGGCCGATACCGGCCAGCTTCAGCGCCGCGGCATTGGCGAACACGGCGTGGCCGCTGACGTGCTCCAGCAGTACCGGGTTGTCCGGCGACACCGCGTCCAGACTGGCGCGCAGCGGCAGGCCGTCGATGTTCGGCTGCGGCGCATGCGTCCACTTGCTCTGCTGCCAGCCCGACCCGACGATCCACTGCCCCGGCTTCGCCTTGGCCACGGCGGCCTTCACCATCGCCACGATGCCGTCCCAGTCCGGCGCCTTGCCCAGGTCGAGTTCGGTCAGCACGGTGCCGGTGCCGAGCAGGTGACCGTGGCCTTCGATGAAGCCCGGGGTGACGAAGGCGCCGTGCAGGTCCAGCACCCGGGTGCGCGGACCGATGTAGTGGGCGATGGCGGCGTCGCTGCCCACCGCGGCGATGCGGCCGTCGCGCACCGCCAGCGCCTGCGCGTCGGGCTGCAGCGGATCGAGGGTGGCGATGGTGGCGTCGCGCAGCACCAGATCGGCGGCCGGCAGCGCGGGCGGAAAGCCGTGAATGGCCGTGTCGGCGGCGGCCACCGCCGTGGACGCCAGCAGCAGGGCGGGAAGGCAAAGACGAAGTGCGCGCATGAGTGGTTCCCCGTGTGGATCGCGCGAAGCGAACGATGCAGCCTAGGCAGGCGCCCCGGGCAGGGTCAACGGGCGTCCCGTTGGTACCCCCCGGCCGCGCCACCGGCCAGGCCCGATATGCCCAGCCCCTGGCGCACGGTGACGTATGCGGCGGGCTATGCTTTGCCGTCCCCGTTCGCCGTCGCCCCCACCATGCATCCGGCCTCGCCCCTCTCGCTCGATATCCGCAGCTACGGCCGGGACGGAGCCGCCGACGCACACGCGTTCGCGCAGCTGGTGCTGCCGCTGGGCGGCTCGATGGAGGTGGACGTGGAAGGCCGCGGCGCGTGGCTGGACCGGACGCGGGCGGCGTTCGTCGCGCCGACGGCGAGGCACGCGCAGTCCAGCGGCATCGCGAACCGGTTCCTGGTGGTCGACGTGGATGCCCGGTCGCTGGGCGAGCAGACGCTCGAACGGCTGGCCGCGCGGCGCTTCCTGCCGGTCGGGCCGGCCGCCGCGCACCTGATCCAGTACATGGCGGCCAGCCTCGGCGACGACGGCCTGCCGCAACGCGCCGCAGGGTGGCTGCCGTTGCTGCTGGATGCGGTCGAGCGCAACGCGCCGGGACCGGCCTCACGTCTGGCCGGCCTGCTGGCGACCCTGCAAGCGCATCCGGAACGCGACTGGACCGCTGCCGACATGGCTGCCCGCGTGGGACTGAGCGCGAGTCGGCTGCACGCGGTGTTCCGCGAGGAACTCGACACCACCCCGCAGGCCTGGCTGACCGACCGCCGGATCGAGCGGGCGCAGCGGTGGCTGGCAGACACGTCGCTGCCGCTGGCGGAGATCGCACTGGCCTGCGGCTATGCCGACCAGAGCGCGTTCACCCGCGCGTTCGGGCGGGCCGTCGGCCTGCCGCCCGCGGCCTACCGGCGGCAGGCGCAGGCGTCCCGGCAAAGCCGGGGCGAGCCCTGAACAAGACCGGGCGCAGACACTGCGCCACGCTGGCCGACATGAACCTGCCTTCGCCTTCCACCTCGTCGCGCACCGCCGCCGGCATCGGCTACGGCATGGCCGCGGGCGCGATCTGGGGACTGGTGTTTCTCGCCCCCGCCCTGCTGCATGGCTTCACGCCGTTGGAGCTGACCACCGGGCGCTACACCGCCTACGGCGCACTCGCGCTGGCGCTGCTGGCACCGCGCTGGCGGGTGGCCACTGGCGCGCTCGGGCGACGCGAATGGCTGGGACTGGCGGGGCTGGGGCTGGTCGGCAACGTGGTGTATTTCGTGCTGCTGTCCAGCGCGGTGCAGCTCGGTGGCATCGCCATCACCTCGCTGGTGGTCGGCTTCCTGCCGGTGACGGTCACCGTGATCGGCAGCCGGGACCACGGCGCGGTGCCGCTGCGCCGCCTGCTGCCCTCGATCGCCCTGTGCATCGCCGGCGCAGTCTGCATCGGCTGGCAAGCGCTGCTGCCGAGCGGCTATGCGAGCGGAACCCGCGCCCTGCTCGGTCTGCTGTGTGCCACCGGCGCGCTGGCCGCGTGGACCTGGTATGCGGTGTCCAACAGCCGCTGGCTGGCGCGCCTGCACGATATTTCCGCACACGACTGGAGCCTGCTCACCGGCGTGGTGACCGGCGCGCTGGCACTCGCCCTGGTGCCGTTCGCCCTGCTCGGCGACACGGCGCGCCATGCCTCCGTCGACTGGCTGCGCTTCGGCGGCATATCGGCAGCTCTGGCGCTGCTCGCATCGATCACCGGCAACGCCCTGTGGAACCGCATGAGCCGGCTGTTGCCGCTCACCCTGGTCGGCCAGATGATCCTGTTCGAGACCCTGTTCGCGCTGATCTACGGCTTCGCCTGGGAGCACCGCCTGCCGACCACGCTGGAGGCGCTGGCCTTCGTGCTGCTGGTCACCGGCGTGGTCACCTGCGTGCTGGCGCACGGCGCGGCGGTGGATCCGATCGGCGCGGAGAGCTGATACCGGATCGTCGGCAGCGAACTTAACGGGCGATCGACGCGGCCGGAGCCGGCCCGGATGCCGGACGTGCCTCGTCATGCATGGCCGCGCGGAAGAAACCCACGGCGATGATCAGCAACAACGCGACGACGAAGACGATCCAGGCCAGACGGCGTGGCTGTTTCATGGGATCGATGATCCGCTCGACGAAAGCCCGAGTCTGAACGTCAGCGTGTTGGATGGGTGTCGAGGCAGCCTGAACGAAGGGAGCCACCCGGTCGCGGCGACAACGACGCGCGCGGCCGACGTCAGCCGCTACGGCGCCGGCAAACCGAGGAACCGCCGCACTGCCGCCGCATCGAACGGCCAGTCCAGCTCGCGCCCGTCGCGGGTATCGCGCAGCACCGGCAGGCGGGTGCCGTAGCGCGCTTCCAGTGCCGGACTGTCGTCCACCCAGGCACTGTCGAAATCCGGTGCGCGCGCCTCGGCCATCACCGCCAGCGCCATGTCGCACAGGTGGCAGTAGTCGCGCTGGTAGAGGATCAGGTGGCTCATCAACACACGCGGGCGTACAGACGCCGGTCCGGCAGGAGCGCCTAGAATAGCGGTCCTTCCCCACTCTTCCGCAGAGTATTCATGGCCGTCAGCGTTTTCGACCTCTTCAAGATCGGTATCGGTCCCTCGTCCTCGCACACCGTGGGCCCGATGCGCGCGGCGGCGCGCTTCTGCGAGCGCTGGCTGGAGGAAAAGGGCGTGATCGACCGCGTGGCGCGCGTGCGCGCCGAACTGTTCGGCTCGCTGGCGATGACCGGCCGCGGCCACGGCACCGACAAGGCCGTGCTGCTGGGCCTGGAAGGCGCACACCCGGACACGGTGGACCCGGACGCGATTCCCGATACGCTGGCGCGCATCCGCAAGACGCACCGCATCCGCCTGCTCGGCCGGCACGAGATCGTGTTCGACGAGAAGGCCGACCTGGTCTTCAACAAGCGCCAGAAGCTGCCGTTCCACACCAACGGCATGCGCTTCTCCGCCTACGACGAGCAGGGCAACGAGCTGGCCACGCGCGACTACTACTCGGTCGGCGGCGGCTTCGTGGTGAACCACGACGAGGCGGCCGAAGACCGCATCGTCGCCGACACCACCGAGCAACCCTACCCGTTCGCCAGCGGCGACCAGCTGCTGCAGCTGTGCGAGCAGCACGGCCTGTCCATCGCGCAGCTGATGCTGGCCAACGAGAGCGTGTGGCGACCGGAGGCGGAGACCCGCACCGGCCTGCTGACCATCTGGCAGGCGATGCAGGACTGCGTGACCCGCGGCCTGCGCTCGCCCGGCGTGCTGCCCGGCGGGCTGAAGGTGGGACGGCGCGCGCCAGCGATGGCCGAGGATCTGCGCCGCCAGCCGGAAGCCTCGCTGAAGGACCCGCTGACCATCCTGGACTGGGTGAACCTGTACGCGCTGGCGGTGAACGAGGAGAACGCCGCCGGCGGCCGCGTGGTCACCGCGCCGACCAACGGCGCGGCCGGCATCGTGCCGGCGGTGCTGCACTACTACCACCGCTTCTGCCCGAAGTCGGACGAGAACGGCGTGGTCGAGTTCCTGCTCACCGCGGCGGCGATCGGCATCCTCTACAAGGAGAACGCCTCGATCTCCGGCGCCGAGGTCGGCTGCCAGGGCGAGGTGGGCGTGGCCTGCTCGATGGCCGCCGGCGGCCTCACCGCGGCGCTGGGCGGCAGCATCCACCAGGTGGAGAACGCCGCCGAGATCGGCATGGAACACAACCTCGGCCTGACCTGCGACCCGATCGGGGGGCTGGTGCAGATCCCGTGCATCGAACGCAACGCGATGGGTTCGGTGAAGGCGATCAACGCCAGCCGCATGGCTTTGAAGAGCGACGGCAAGCACCGCGTGTCGCTGGACAAGGTCATCGCCACCATGCGCGCCACGGGGCGCGACATGAAGGACAAGTACAAGGAAACCTCGCGCGGCGGTCTCGCGGTGAACGTGATCGAGTGCTGAGCGCGAGATTGCGCTCCCATTTCCCCGTTCGCCGGTTCACGGCTCACCCTCGAAATCCGCGGCATGCGCTTCAACGCATCCCGCGGACTTCTCGACCTCGCGCGGCGGTCTCGCGGTGAACGTGATCGAGTGCTGAGCGCGAGCCTGCGTAGCCACTTCACCGTTCGCCGGTTCACGGCTCACCCTCGAAACCCGCGGCATGCGCTTCAACGCATCCCGCGGGCTTCTCGACCTCGCGCGGCGGTCTCGCGGTGAACGTGATCGAGTGCTGAGCGCGAGATTGCGCTCCCATTTCCCCGTTCGCCGGTTCACGGCTCACCCTCGAAACCCGCGGCATGCGCTTCAACGCATCCCGCTCGACCCGCGACCTCGCGCGGCGGCCTCGCGGTGAACGTGATCGAGGGCCGGGCCGGACGCTTCAGTCCGCCCGCACCACCCGCGCGCGGCCACGCTCCTTCGCTTCGTACAGCGCCGTGTCCGCGCGGTGCAGGATGGCGTTGACGTCGTCGCCGGCACGAACCCAGGTGATGCCGACCGAACAGGTCACGTGCATGTCGATGTCGCGGAACCGGTAAGGCGCCTCCATCAACGGAGCGAACAGGCCGGCCAGGTCCATCTCGCCAGACAGTCCGGGCCAGACCACCAGCAGTTCCTCGCCGCCGTAGCGGCCCAGGGCAGCGGTCGTTGGAGCCAGCGCGCGCAGGCGATCGGCACACTGCACCAGTACCGCGTCCCCGGCGAGGTGGCCCCAGGTGTCGTTGATGCGCTTGAAGTGGTCCAGGTCGATCAAGGCGACCGCGATGCGTCGCCGCGGCGGTCCATCCTCACCGGACATGCGCACCAGCGCCTCGATCGCCGCACCGCGGTTGAGCAGGCCGGTGAGGGCGTCGTGGCTGGCCTCGTACTGCAGCGCCTGATGTGCGATCTCCAGGGCGCGTTTGTCCTGCTCCAGCGCCACGGTCCGCTCGCGCACCATCGCCTCCAGCTCGGCCTGATGACGCAGCAGGCGGGCATGACGCCAACGCCAACCCGCCCACAGCACGAGCACCGCCAGCACGGCGTAGCCGAGGCGGGCCAGCGTGGTCTGCCACCACGGCGGCCGCACGTCGAGGCCGAAGCCGACCGCTGGCGCGTAGGCGCGCATCGCCGGGTCGTACACGCGCGCCTGGAAGCTGTAATTGCCCGGAGCCAGCGCGGGATAGCGCATCCACGGCGTGGTGGAGGTTTCCCAGTGCGCCGGCGCGCCGACCGGGTCGAGCCGGTATTGCCACTGCTGCTCGCCGGGGTGGGTGACGCCCGGCTGGGCCAGGCTCACCACCAGCACGCCCCGGCTCCATGGCAGCGAGGCATCGACGCCGGCGCGGATCGACGCATCGCCGTAGCGGGCATCGAGCAACACCGTCGGCGAGAGCTTCGTATCCGCGAAGCGCCCGGGATGCAGCACATGCGAGACGCCGCCGGCCGTGCCCAGCCAGATCGAGCCGTCGCTGTCGGCATGGAAGGCGCCGGTGGCCAGGTCGTTCCAGACCAGGCCGTCGCTGTGATCCAGCCGCCGCCAGCGATCGCCCGCGTACACATCCACGCCTGCATCGTGGAACGCCCAGAGCCGGCCGACCGGATCGACATCGAGTGAATACAGTGCGGTGTCGCCCAGCAAGGGATCGCCGGCATCGCGCACGTCCATGCGGTCGGCCGCCGCCACCTTGCCGCGCAGCAGACCGCCCTTCACCGGCGCCAGCCACAGCGCCCCGTCCGGCGTGACGGCGACGTCGGCGAAGCCCCCGGACGGCTGGTGCGAACCCAGGTCGACCAGGGTGAAGCGCCCGCCCGCGAAGCGCAGCAGGCCGTGGGTGGTGGCGATCCAGACGCGACCCTGCGCGTCCGTGGCGGCCCCCAGGAAACTGGTATCCGACGGCAAGCCGGTGAGCAGCGCCTGCGCCGTGGGCCTCGCCGCATCCGGGGCATCCACCCGCCACAGCATGCCGTGGGTACCGATCCACAACCGCCCCTGCGCGTCGGCCAGCGCGAACTTGGCCCAGCCGAGGTCGGTCGCCACCTGCAGGGCCTTGCCGCTGTCCAGGTCGTAGCGCACCAGCACGCCGTGGTTGAACACGATCCACAGCTGGCGGCCGCGCGGGACGATCGCCATCGCATCGGTCCAGCCCGGCCGCTGCAGCGCGGCCGGCCAGGCCGTCAGCTCGGCGGCACCCGGCGCCAGGCGGTTGCCATGGCGCTGGTTGCCGAACCACAGCCAGCCGTCGGCGTCGCGGGCGATCGCCCAGGTCGGCGCGCTGTCCAGCCCCTGCGCGGCGGTCCAGTTCTGGAACTGGCCGTAGCCGCGCCAGCGCAATACGCCACGGCCGCCACTGGCCAGCCAGACCGCGCCGGCCGGATCGGCCAGCAGGTCGCGCAGATGGGCATGCTGCAGGGTGCGATCGTCGGAAAAGGGCATCCAGGTGCTGCCGTTCCAGCGCCATATCGCGCCGGCGCTGGCCGCCAGCACGCGCCCCTCGGCGTCAAGGTCGAGCGCATCGAGCGGGTGCGGCGCAGCCACCGCGGCGAACCGGCTGTCGCCCGCCCGCCGGAACAGCAGGTGGGCATTGCCGCCCGCCCACAGCTCGCCCTCGGGTGAGACATGCAGGGTGAGCCAGTCGTCGGCAGGTACGCCGTCGGCCGTTCCCCACACCCGGGTGGCACTGCCGGTGCGCTGGCACAGCGCCGGTCCGCAGCTGGTCCAAAGGCTGCCGTCCAGCCACAACAGCGGGCCATCGGTGAGAGCCCCTGCCGTGAGAGCCTGCGGCCAGGACACCTTCTGCACCCGGCCGTCGGCCGTCACGTGCCAGAGCTGGCGCTGGTGGCGCACGTAGACGCCCTCGCCGCCATCGCCGGCGATGCGCTGCAGGTCGTCCACCGGCAGGTCGGCGATGCGGTGCAGGTCGCTGCCACCCCAGACGTAGAGATGCCGGCGAGTGCCGACCCACAGTCGCCCCGCCGGGGAGAGGTAAAGATCGTTCACCGCCAGGTCGAGCGGGTTGACCGAGGTGTGCACGGGCTGGAAGCCGATGCCATCGAAGCGGTACAGGCCGCGCTCGGTGCCGACCCAGAGCACCCCCTGCCGGTCGCGCAACAGCACGTTGGCGGCCAGGCTGCCCAACCCCTGCTCCGGGGTGAACTGCTGCAGCTCGATCGCCCGGTCGGCCGGTGCCGGCGTGGCGGCCGGAACCTCGGCCGCCGCCAGCACGCCGACAGCGAACAGCCCGATGCAGCCCGCGAGCCAGCGCAGCAGGCGACTGCCTGTCAGGCGCGTGGCGGTGTGGGTGCGGACTTCGTCGTACATCTGGCTATCGTCCCGGGCAAGGTGCCCATCTTGCCCCAGCCGGACCGAAGCTACCTGCGGAAACACCCCGTGCCGCGACGTGACAGCCCCGGTCCACTTTGCCACTATCGCCGTTTTGAACCGTGGCGGACCGCGCCGCGTGGGGATTTCTCGATGGCAAACCAGAACTCGATCCGGCGCGACGTCGGACCCTTCGCCCTGATGTTCACCGGCCTGGGATCGATCATCGGTTCCGGCTGGCTGTTCGGTGCCTGGAACGCCGCCAAGCTGGCCGGTCCGGGCGCGATCTGGGCCTGGGTGCTGGGCGCGGTGATCATCCTGTCGATCGCGCTGACCTACGCCGAGCTGGGCGCGATGTTCCCCGAGTCCGGCGGCATGGTGCGCTACGGCCACTACTCGCACGGCTCGCTGGTCGGCTTCATCGCCGCCTGGGCGAACTGGATCGCGATCGTCTCGGTGATCCCGGTCGAGGCCGAAGCCTCGGTGCAGTACATGGCCGGCTGGAAGTGGCAGTGGGCGCAGGATCTCTACCACGCGATGCCGGGCAAGCACGGCGAGCTGAGCCACCTGGGCTTAGGCATCGCCGCGGTGCTGGTAATCGTGTACTTCATGCTGAACTACTGGAGCGTGAAGCTGTTCGCCCGCTCCAACAGCCTGATCACCATCGTCAAGCTGGTGATCCCGGCGGCCACCGGCATCGCGCTGATCGCCAGCGGCTTCCACGGCGAGAACCTCTCGGTGGGTGCGGCCGGCGGCAGCCACGCGAACGACTTCGCGGCGATCCTCACCGCGGTGGCCACGGCCGGCATCGTGTTCAGCTTCAACGGCTTCCAGAGCCCGGTGAACCTGGCCGGCGAGGCCCGCAACCCGGGCCGCAGCATCCCGTTCGCGATCATCGGCGCGATCGCGCTGGCCACCGTGGTCTACGTGCTGCTGCAGATCGCCTACCTCGGCGCCGTGCCGCCGGACCTGCTGGCCAAGGCCGGCTGGAAGGGCATCAACTTCAGCTCGCCGTTCGCCGAGCTGGCGGTGCTGGTCAACCTGAACTGGCTGGCGATCCTGCTGTACGCCGACGCCTTCGTCAGCCCCAGCGGCACCGGCATGACCTACACCGCCACCACCGCCCGCATGATCTACGGCATGGAGCGCAACGGCACGCTGCCGGCGATCTTCGGCCGGATCGATCCGAAGTCCGGCGTGCCGCGCCCGGCGATGTGGCTGAACCTGGTGGTGTCGTTCCTGTTCCTGTTCTTCTTCCGCGGCTGGGATTCGCTGGCCGCGGTGATCTCGGTGGCGACGATCATTTCCTACCTGACCGGCCCGGTCAGCGTGATGACCCTGCGCCGCACCGCGCCGGAGCTGCACCGTCCGTTCCGGCTGGCCGGGCTGCCGATCATCGCCGCGATCGCCTTCATCATGTCGGCCGAGCTGCTGTACTGGGCCAAGTGGCCGCTGACCGGCGAGATCATCCTGCTGATGGTCGTGGCGCTGCCGGTGTACTTCTACTACCAGGCCAAGCACGGCTGGATGGATTTCGCCTCGCACCTGAAGGGCGCGTGGTGGCTGGTGGCCTACCTCATCACGCTGGCGGTGGTGTCGAAGTTCGGCAGCGCCAAGTTCGGCGGCATGGACTACATCCCCTACGGCTGGGACCTGGCGTTGGTGGCGGTGATCGGCCTGGTGTTCTTCCTGTGGGGCGTGAAGTCGGGCTGGCGCACGCCGTCGATCGTCGCCGAGCGCAGCGAGGCCCACGCGCATCCGGACGATCTGCAGATCCCGCCGGACGAGGACGAAGTGGAGAAGATGACCGGCCACCGCTGATCGCAGCGGCAAGGCTCCATCCAGACGCGCGGCTCCGGCCGCGCGTTTTTTTGGCAGCATGTCGAGACGGCGACCCGCCGCCCGTCGTTCCGGCGAACCCGCCCTCCGGAGTCCCTCCATGCCGCTTCGCCCGTCCCATGCCGTGCTGCTTGCCACGCTCGCCTTGTCCGTCGCCGCCCAGGCCACGGCCACGGCGGTGACCTACCGCATCGATCCGGACCACACCTACCCGAGCTTCGAAGCCGATCACCTCGGCGGCCTGTCGACCTGGCGCGGCAAGTTCAACCACAGCCGGGGCACGGTGTCGATGGACCGCGCGAAGCACACCGGCACGGTCGACGTCGTCGTCGACATGCGCAGCGTCGACTTCGGCCAGGACAAGCTCAACGAGGTCGCACAGGGGCCGCAGCTGTTCGATGCCGACAAGTGGCCCGAGGCGCACTACACCGGCCACCTGGCTGCCTTCCGCGACGGCGCGCCCACGCGCGTGGACGGCACGCTGACCCTGCACGGGGTCAGCCATCCGCTCACCCTGGCGATCCGCAGCTTCAAGTGCATGCCGCACCCGCTGCTCAAGCGCGAGGTATGCGGCGCCGACGCCCTTGCCACGTTCCAGCGCGATGCCTACGGCATGAGCGCCGGCAAGGACTATGGCTTCCACATGGGCGTGACACTGCGCATCCAGGTCGAGGCGATCCAGGAACCGTGAGCCGCCCGAACGACCGCGACCCGAGGAGCTTCCCGATGACCGCTGCCGCACCCGCCCGGCACGACTGGCTGGCGTTCTACGTGCTCTGCGCAGGCGTGCTGATGATCGTGCTGGACACCACGATCATTAACGTCGCGCTGCCCTCGATCAAGGCCGACCTGGGCTTCTCCGAGGCGACGCTGGCCTGGGTGGTGAACGCCTACATGCTCACCTACGGCGGCTTCCTGCTGCTGGCTGGCCGGCTGGGCGATCTGCTCGGGCACCGCCGGGTGTTCCTGATCGGCCTGGCCGCTTTCGCGCTGGCCTCGCTGGCGTGCGGCCTGGCGAATTCGCAGCTGCTGCTGGTAGTGGCACGCGCCGCGCAGGGCCTGGGCGGTGCGGTGGTGTCGGCGGTGGCGCTGTCGCTGATCATGGACCTGTTCACCGGCCCGGCCGACCGCGCCCGGGCGATGGGCATCTACGGTTTCGTCTGCGCCGGCGGCGGCAGCATCGGCGTGCTGTTGGGCGGCCTGCTGACCAGCACGCTGAGCTGGCACTGGATCTTCCTGGTGAACCTGCCGATCGGCATCGCCGTGGCACTGGCCACCCTGCGGCTGGTGCCCGGGACGCGCAAGCCGTTCGAAGGCCGGCTGGACGTGGCCGGCGCGACCAGCGTGACGCTGGCGCTGACCCTGGCGATCTACGCCATCGTCCACGGCAACGAGGCCGGCTGGACCTCGCCGGCCACGCTCGGGGTGCTGGCCGCGGCACTGGGCCTGCTGGCGATGTTCCTGGTCATCGAGTCGCGCGTCGCGAGTCCGCTGATCCCACTGGGTCTGTTCCGCCACCGCAACCTCAGCATGGCCAGCCTGATCGGCGTGCTGTGGTGCGCGGCGATGTTCGCCTGGTTCTTCCTGTCGGCGCTGTACATGCAGCAGGTGCTGGGCTACGGCCCGTTCCGGGTCGGGTTGGCCTTTCTGCCCGCGAACCTGGTGATGGCGGCCTGCTCGGTGGGGCTGTCGGCGCGGCTGGTGATGCGCTTCGGTATCCGGCGGCCGCTCGCCGCCGGTCTGGCGATGGCAGCCATAGGACTGGCGCTGTTCGCACGCGCGCCGCTGGATGGGCACTTCGTCGTCGACGTGCTGCCGGCGATGCTGCTGCTGGGCCTGGGCGCGGGGATCGCCTTCAACCCGGTGTTGCTGGCGGCGATGGGCGACGTCGGGCCGGACCAGTCGGGACTGGCCTCCGGCGTGGTCAATACGGCCTTCATGATGGGCGGTGCGCTGGGCCTGGCCGCACTCGCCAGTCTCGCAGCGGCCACCACGAACACCCTGACCGGGACCGGCGCCTCGACGCTGGCCGCGCTCAATGGTGGCTACCACCGTGCGTTCCTCGCCGGAGCCGTTGCGGCCGCTGTCGCGGCGCTGGCGGGCGGCCTTCTGCTGCGTCCACAGGCGCCGGGGCAGGCGGCGGTCGACGCCTCCCGCCCCTGAGTCGTCCGCGACGCGCTCAGCCGCCGGCCAGCGCCAGCACGTCGCCGAGCAGGGCCTGGGCGGTGACCTCCGGTCCCGCGCCCGGCCCCTGGATCACCAGCGGCTGGGTGTTGTAGCGGGTGGTGGTGAGCGCGAACTGGTTGTCGGTGCCGTACAGGCGCGCGGCCGGATGGTTCGGCGGCACCTCCACCAGGCCGACGCGGGCGTGGCCGCGCTGGTTGAGGCGAGCCAGGTAGCGCAGCACATGGCCGCGCTCACGCGCCTCGGCCACGCGCGCGGCCAGCGGAGCATCCAGTTCGGGCAGCCGCTCGAGAAAGGCCTCGGTGGACAGGCCACGCAACGCCTCGGGCACCAGGCTCTCCACCTCCACCTCGTCGGTGTTGAGCGCGAAGCCGGCGTGCCGGGCGAGGATCAGCAGCTTGCGCGCCACGTCCTCGCCGGAGAGGTCCGAACGCGGATCGGGCTCGGTGTAGCCGAGCCGGCGCGCCTCGCCCAGCAGCGTGGAGAACGGCGCGCCGCCGTCGTACTGGTTGAACAGGTACGACAGCGAGCCGGAGAACACGCCCTCCAGCGTCAGCAGGGCGTCGCCGCAGCCGCGCAGGCGGCGCAGCGTGGACAGCACCGGCAGGCCGGCACCCACCGTGGCGGAGTCGCCGTAATGCGCCTCGCCCGAGGCGGTGGCCGCCTGCAGTGCGCGCCAGCCGGTCAGCTCGCCGCCGGCCAACGCCTTGTTGGCGGTCACCACGTGATAACCGCGCCCCAGCCATTCGGCGTGGCGCGCGGCCAGCGAGGCGTTGGCGGTGGCGTCGACGATCACCTTCACCGCCACGCCACTGGCGTCCAGCGCGGCGAGCAGCGCGGCGTTGTCGCGCGGATCGCCCTCGGCCCGGATCTGCTCGCGCAGCTGGCGGCTGGCGAGCTTTGCCGGATCGGTCTGCTGGCGCTTCGAGTTCGCCGCGCCCACCAGCCGGATCCGCGCGGCGGCCGGCGTGCACAGCAGCTTGAGCAGGGCACCGCCGACCACGCCCGTGCCCAGCAGCACGATGGCGACCGCCGGGGCCTCCGCCGGGGCCTTGAGCGGACGCGTCGCCGCGCCCGGTTTGTCCGCCACCACCGCGCTCATGCGCGCACCTTGTGTTTCGAGGCACCGACGGCGGCGGCGCGGCGCAGCGCGGCGTCGAGATCGCGCAGCAGGTCGTCGCCGTCCTCGATGCCGACAGACAGACGCAGCAGGGTGTCCGCGATGCCGGCGTTGCGGCGCGCCTCCGGCGCCATCGCCGCATGGGTCATCGAGGCGGGGTGGGCGATCAGGCTCTCCACGCCACCGAGCGATTCGGCCAGCGAGAAATATTCCAGACCGTCGACGAAGGCGGCGATCTCCTCCACCTCGCCATGCAGCTCGAAGCTGAGCATGGCGCCGAAGCCCTGCTGCTGGCGGGCGGCCAGCGCATGCCCCGGATGTTCGGCCAGGCCCGGGTAGTAGACCTTGCGCACGGCACCGTGGCTGGCCAGGTGCTCGGCGATGCGGGCGGCATTCTCCTCGTGCTGGCGCAGGCGCACGCCGAGCGTGCGCAGGCCGCGCAGGGTCAGGTAGCTGTCGAAGGCGCCGCCGGTGAGACCGTTGCAGTTGCCCCACCACTTGATCTGTTCGGCCAGCTCGGGCGTGCGCGCAACCACGGCGCCGCCGACCACGTCGCTGTGGCCGTTGATGTACTTGGTGGTCGAGTGCACCACCAGGTCCGCACCCAGCGTCAGCGGCTGCTGCAGCGCCGGCGAGAGGAAGGTGTTGTCCACCACCACCAGCGCGCCGACGGTATGCGCGGCATGCGCCACGTGGCGCACATCGGTGATCCGCAGCAGCGGATTCGACGGAGTTTCCACCCACACCAGCGCCGGCCGGTGCGCCAGGCCGGCGGCCAGCGCGGCCGGATCGGTGAGGTCGGCGAACACCACGCGGAAGCGGCCCTTCTTCGCCCATGCGTCGAGCAGGCGCCAGGTACCGCCGTAGCAGTCGTGCGCGGCCAGCACGGTGGCGCCGGCCGGCACCAGCTCCAGCGCCAGCGCCACCGCGGACATGCCGCTGGCGGTGATCACCGCTCCGGCGCCCTGCTCCAGGTCGGCTAGCGCCTCGCCGAGCAGGTCGCGGGTGGGATTGCCGCTGCGCGAGTAGTCATAGGCGCGCTTGCCGCCCAGGCCGGTAAAGCTGTAGTTGGTCGACAGGTGCAGCGGCGGCACGATGGCGCCGTGCTGGGTGTCCGACTCGATGCCGGCGCGGACGGCGCGGGTGCTGGGGGCCGAGGTGGTCATGGGTTTCTCCGGTACATCAGATGTCGAACGGGGATGGCCGCGCTTCTGTGGGAGCGACTTCAGTCGCGACGCTCTTCCCCTTCGGCGAGATCGGGGCAAAGCGGTCGCGACTGAAGTCGCTCCCACAACGTCGATTCAGGGCAGTGCCTGGCGGAGCAGCGGAGCGAGGCGGTCGGTTTCCTTGAGGAAGCCATCGTGGCCGTACGGCGACTCGACCACCTCCAGCGTGGCCAGCCCGGCGAGCCGGCGCTGCAGCTCGCACAGGTCGGCCAGCGGCACCAGCCGGTCGGAGGGGAAGCCGATCAGCGTGGTCGGGGTGGGCACCTGCTCCGGCGGCACGTCGTGCAGGTCGATCGACTCGGACAGGGCCAGGAAGCGCTCGGCGTCGAAACGCTCGACGAAGCGGCGGCCGGCCTGGTCGAGGTAATCCTCCACCGGGAAGTGGAAGCGGTCCTCGCGCAGTTCGGGGGAGCCGGCGAAGCGGCGGGCGAACTCCTCGCTGCCGCGGTAGGTGGTCATCGCCAGCTGGCGCGCCAGGCCAAGTGCCTCGTCGAGCTGGCCGCTGGACTGGCCCAGCCGCACGATGCCGCGCTGCACGCTGCGCAGGGCGGTGGCCATCGGGTGGGCGCGGTGCGCGCCGGCCAGCAGCACCAGCTGGTCGAGCTGCCACGGGTGCCGCCGGGCGAACGCCAGGCCGACCATCGCGCCATAGGACGAGCCGACGAAGGCGGCGATGCGGCCGATACCGAGGGCGTCGACCAGCGCACTGATCGCATTGGCCTGGTCTTCGCTGGACACGGCGGTGGAGCCGAGCTCGGCCGGGCTCAGCCAGTCGATCGAGAGCACGCGGTAGCGATTCAGGTCGATCGCCCGGCCGTCGCCGACCAGCGCCTGCCACCAGCCGGCAGCTTCGCCTTCCGGCGCCACCACGTCGCGGCCGGCGGAAATGCCACCCTGCACCACCACGGTCGGCGCATCCGGCGCGCCACACCAGAGGTAGCTGACCTCGACACCCTGCGCGCCGCCGCCGTACTTGGGCTCCAGCGTGATGCGGCGCGTGCTGCGCTGGCGGGTGAGCGCACACGGACGGACCGGTGACGCGGCAACGGCCTGGGGTTGGGCCGACGCAGTGGTGGGGAGGTGGGCGAGCTGGGCGGACATTCGGGACTCTCCTGTGACATCGCACCTGCGGAGAGCCGAGTGAGTTGCCGTTGCGACGCGCCATCGGCGCCCGTAAGCGGCATCCCATCTACCGGTGGCGCCCGAGGGCACCCCGCAGGAGTTGGCACCGTCGCAGGCTTGCGCCTGCAGGTTGCCCCGGCATCAAAGGGCCTGTCCCTCCGCCGGTCTCGATGAGTGGAGTGGACTGTATCGACGCCGACGCCATCATGTCAACAGACGTATAGACGTCTATACGCCCATATGCGATTTGATCATGTAGAAATCCGGTGCAGTTGAAACGATCCGGCAGCGCGGCCATGGCGGCCCTGCCGGCCGGACCGAAGCCCATTGCGCCGGTCAGCTGCTACGCTTTCGCGCATGCCCCCCATCCCCGACTTCACCGCGCTGGGCGAATGCCTCCGGCGTGACGGCTTCGCTTTCCTCGACGCCCCGGTCACCGGCGCCCTGCTGGATGCCCCGGCCGCCCTTGGCGACTGGCCGGCGTTCGCCGCCAGCTGGAACGACCTGGCGCCCGACACCTATCTCGCCGCACAGGGCCGCCATCGGCGCCGGCGCCACGCCACCTTCGCCGTCGGCGAGGACGGCGAGATCCTCCGCCAGCCCCACCAGCCGCACTTCCAGAGCCTGGCCTACAACCGGCTGCAGGGCGACATCCAGCGCTGGTTCGAGCCGATCGAGCCGGCGGTCGCCGAAGGCGCCAGCCTGCAGCGGATCCTGGCCTTCAGCCGCGACCTGTTCGGCGCACTGGCTCCGCGAACCCGGCAGTGGCATGTGGAGGTGCACCAGTTCCGCATCGAGGCGCTGCCGGACCAGGCCGGCGAGCCGACGCCCGAGGGCATGCACCGGGACGGCGTGGACTACGTGCTGGTGCTGATGGTCGACCGTCACAACATCGCCAGCGGGACCACCACCATCCTCACCCCCGACGGGACCGAGCTGGGCAGCTTCACGCTCACCCGCCCGCTGGACGCCGCCCTGGTGGACGATGCCCGCGTGTTCCATGGCGTCACCCCGGTCACGCCGCTGGATCCCGCGCAACCGGGCCATCGCGACGTGCTGGTGGTCACCTTCCGCGCCGCCTGAGGAGAACCGGCCAGGATTTGCCGGCTGCCGCGGTGACTTGCGACACTGCCCGGCCACCCGCTGCCGGTCTCGCACCATGGCCCTCGCCGCCTCCATCGTCATCGCCATCATCGCCCTGCTGCACCTGTGGTTCCTGGTGCTGGAGATGTTCCTGTGGACCCGGCCGGCCGGGCGACGGGCATTCGGGCTGACCGCCGAATTCGCCGAGCAGTCGAAGGTGCTGGCGGCCAACCAGGGCTTGTACAACGGCTTTCTCGCTGCGGGGCTGGCCTGGGGCCTGTGGCTGGGCGGCGCCGAGGGCCTGCACGTGAAGGCGTTCTTTCTCGGCTGCGTGCTGGTGGCCGGGCTCTACGGCGGCCTGACCGCCACCCGCAAGGTGCTTTGGATCCAGGCCGCGCCTGCGGTGCTGGGCCTGGCCTTGCTGCTGATCGGTAACGCCTGACTACCACCTCGCTCACACGGGGCGACCGGGATAGCGGCTAACATCGGGATCCGTTCCGCCTGGAAAGCAGCGACATGTCCCTCGGGTCCACCCAACGCCGGGACGATACGCGTCGCCCCCCGCCCGCCGCCAGCGAACGACTGGGATTCAGTGGCGACAACACGTTTCAGCGCGAATTGCGGCGACGGGTCGAGGCCGATTTCCGGGTGCGGGGATGTGACCCGCGCGACGCCGGCTCGATGTACGCGAAGACCGCGATCATCCTGGCCGTTTTCATCGCTGCCTACGTCGGGCTGGTGTTCCTCGCCCGGACATGGTGGCAGGCGCTGCCGCTGACCCTGCTGCTCGGCGCGGCCACGGCCGGCATCGGCTTCAACATCATGCACGACGGCGGCCACCAGGCGTATTCGGAGCGGCGCTGGGTCAACAAGCTGATGGCGTTCACGCTCGACCTGGTCGGCGGCAGCTCGTACATCTGGCAGTGGAAGCACGCGCGCTATCACCACACCTACGTCAACATCGACCAGCACGACAGCGACATCGACCTGGGCATCCTCGGCCGGCTCTCGCCCGACCAGCCACGGCGCCCCTGGCACCGCTTCCAGCATATCTACCTGTGGGTGCTCTACACCGTCACGGCGATCCGCTGGCACCTGTACGGCGACTTCCGCGACATGCTGACCGGCCGCATCGGCGAGCGGCCCTTCGAGCGGCCGCGCGGCTGGGACCTCACGCTGTTCGTGCTGGGCAAGCTGGCGTTTTTCACGCTGGCGTTCGGGCTGCCGCTGGCGTTCCATCCGCTGGGCACAGTGGTGCTGTTCTACGCCGCGGTGTCGGCGGTGGCCGGGTTCCTGCTGGCGATCGTGTTCCAGCTGGCGCACGTGGTGGAAGAGGCGGACTTTCCGCACCCGGACGGCGCCAGCGGCCGCATGGAAACGCCCTGGGCGATCCACCAGCTGCGGACCACGGTCGATTTCGCGCGCGACAACCGCCTGCTCAGCTGGCTGATCGGTGGGCTCAACTTCCAGGTGGAGCACCACCTGTTCGTGCGCATCAGCCACGTGCACTACCCGGCCGTGGCGAAGGTGGTGGAAGCCACCTGCCGCGAATTCGGCGTGCCATACCATGCGCATCGCACGTTTTTCGCCGGCATCGCCTCGCATTACCGCTGGCTGCGCCGACTGGGCGCAGCGATACCTGCGGTCGCGCCACTACCGTAGATCGAGCGACTCACCCCCACCGGGCCGCCAGCACCTGCATGGTCACCCCGCCCCGCGAGGCCATGGACAGCTGTCCACGCGGGGCCAGCGGAACATGACCCAGCCAGGGCCTCAGCGGCGCGGCTCGCCCACGCCCGGCGCACGCGCCGCGTCGACGGACAGGTACCCCCGGGCCTGTTGCCGGGCGCCGCCGCTTCGGTAACCAGCCGCAGCCGGGGCCAGAGGGCGATCCACCCGGAACTTTCGATGCCCGCCCCGCCGCCAGGCTCGCGATCCCGGACATCCGGGTCACCCGTTCCACCGGAGCAAGCCCCTGGCAGCAGTGACTGGCTGAACGGGCGCCCGGCGCCCCGCCGGCCGTGAAATTCCCTACCCACCCGGCGGCGCGGTGGGGACCACGGCATGCGGGATAATCCGGCCGGAGGACCGCGCCGGAGCCGGCCTGGACGCCATTCGCTGCCGTACCGCCCCCTGTCCGAGCCGACTGACTGAACGCAGGGCTCTGATTTGCCAAGAAACCCGGTTATAATCGGCAGTTTGACGCACCTGCGCGCCGGGCAATCGGGCGCGTTGCAAGCATCGAACCACCGAAAGCGCACGATATTCCATGGGGCAGCACGAGCGCTGTCCTGCTCACGCTTCCCTTAAAACGCACCTACGGAACTCCGACAGTGGCCCGACAGAAACCCCTCAAGCTCTATCGCAACATCGGCATCATTGCGCACATCGACGCCGGCAAGACGACGACCACCGAGCGCGTCCTGTACTACACCGGCAAGAAGCACCAGATCGTCGACGTTCACGACACCAAGGACGGCAAGGGTTCGACCACGACCGACTACCTGGAGCAGGAGCGTAAGCGCGGTATCACCATCCAGTCGGCCGCCGTGTCGACCGAGTGGAAGGGCTACCAGATCAACGTGATCGACACCCCCGGGCACGTTGACTTCACCATCGAGGTGAACCGTTCGCTACGCGTGCTGGACGGCGCCGTGGTGGTGTTCGACGGCGTGGCCGGCGTGGAGCCGCAGACCGAGACCAACTGGCGCCTGGCCGACCAGTACAACGTGCCGCGCATGTGCTACGTCAACAAGATGGACCGCATCGGCGCGAACTTTAAGCATTGCGTCGACGGCATCAAGAACCGCCTCGGCGCCAACGTGGTGCTGTGCCAGGTTCCGCTGGGCAGCCACGACGATTTCATGGGCATGGTCGACCTGATCGCCGGCCTGGGCTACATCTGGCAGGGCGACGACAAGGACAGCAAGTGGGAGTCGATCCCGCTGGAGGAAGTGGCCAACCACCCGCGCGTGCAGGCGCTCAGCGCCACCGCCGACAAGGAGTGGGTCGCCAACCTCGCCGCGCTGCGCGAGCAGAGCATCGAGACCGCCGTCGAGATGGACGACGAGGCGATGGACGCCTACCTCTCCAACGGCGAGATTCCCTCGCTGGAGAAGCTCAAGGAGTGCATCCGCAAGGGCTGCGTGGCCGGCAAGCTGGTCCCGGTGTTCTGCGGCTCGTCCTACCGCAACAAGGGCGTGCAGCAGCTGCTGGACGGCGTGATCGACTACATGCCGTTCCCGGGTGAGAACGGCGGTATCCAGCTGGTGGACGAGGACGGCAACATCCTCGGCGAGCAGGAAGTGACCGACGACGCCCCGGCCCGCGCGCTGGCGTTCAAGGTGATCAACGACCAGTTCGGCACCCTGACCTTCACCCGCATCTACTCCGGCGTGATCAAGAAGGGCGACACCCTGCAGAACGTCACCCGTGGCAAGAAGGAGCGCATCGGCCGCATCGTGGAAGTGCAGGCGAACGCCACCAAGGAAATCGACGAAGTCCGCGCCGGCGACATCTGCGCGTTCGTGTCGCTGAAGGAAACCGAGACCGGTGACTCGCTGACCGATCCGGGCCATCCGGTGCTGCTGGAGCGCATGCGCTTCCCGGACCCGGTGATCAGCGTGTCGGTGGAGCCGAAGAGCCGCAACGACGTCGACAAGATGTCCACCGCGCTCTACAAGATGGTCAAGGCCGATCCGTCGCTGAAGCTGGAAGTGGACAAGGAAACCGGGCAGACCGTGCTCAAGGGCATGGGCGAGCTGCACCTGGAAATCACCATCGACCGCATGCGCACCGAGCTGGGCGTGGACGCGAACATGGGCAAGCCCAAGGTCAGCTTCCGCGAGGCCTTCGGCCAGACCGTCGAGCACACCTACACCCACAAGAAGCAGTCCGGTGGTTCGGGTCAGTTCGCCGAAGTGAAGATGATCTTCGAGCCGGGCGAGCCGGGTTCGGGCGTGGTGTTCTCCGATGAGATCGTCGGCGGCCGCGTGCCGCGCGAGTACATCCCGGCCGTGCAGCACGCGATCGAGGTGGAGTCGCGCCAGGGCCAGGTGGCCGGCTACGAAGTGCTCGACTTCAAGGCGCGCCTGGTGGACGGCAAGTACCACGACGTCGACTCGTCGGCGCTGGCGTTCGAAATCGCCGCCCGCGCCTGCTTCCGCGAAGCACAGCGGATGTCCAAGCCGAAGCTGCTCGAGCCGATCATGAGCCTGGAAGTGGTGACCGAAGCCGACTACCTCGGCGACGTCATCGGCGACATCAACCGCCGTCGCGGTTCGGTGAGCGAGCAGGGCCAGAAGGGTCCGCAGGCCTACGTGCAGGGCTTCGTGCCGCTGGCGGAGATGTTCGGCTACATCAACTTCCTGCGTTCGGCCACCTCCGGCCGCGGCAACTTCACGATGATCTTCGATCACTACGAGGAAGTGCCGGCGAACCTGGTCGACAAGCTGATGGAGAAGGAAGCGAAGTAAGTCTTCGCTTCCGCGGGCAGCGCGCCTGACGGCCGTTGCCCGAGAAAGCCCGGGGAGCAATCCCCGGGCTTTTTTTGTGCGTATCGCTCGCCGGAAGCCGGTGTCGGCATCGACCCGGATGATGGGAGCGCCATGCCCCTACACGAATGATCTGGCTGCTCGCCATGAATCGCCCGAGGCAGAACGCTATCCTGCCAGCCGATCCATCCCGTCTCCGGCAAGGACTGCTCATGGCCCCGGGGAAATCCGATGCGCAACCGGCTGCGCTGCACTTTGGCCCCTCACTGGCCGCAGGGCGCGGGCGAGGATGTCCGATCAGGGAGCGACAGCATGGCTTTCGTGAATGAGTTCACCCCATCCGAGCATGTGGAGAAGTATCGCCTGGCGGAGATCGACAGGCGCTCTATCGTGGGTGGAACGAGCTCTCGCCAATGGACCATCGATCGCGAGCGCAACATTTATCTACGTAACGTAGCGAGAGGCGGCGGCGGCGACCCCGACATCCGCAATCAGACCGAATGGACACTGTATTGGCAAGGCGATCTGCTGGTTCTACGCCTCGATTTGCTGGAAGGTCGCGGTGAGCATGGTGAGCCGGGCTGGTCGCACTGGCGGCTGGTGTGGGTTTGCGGCACCAGCGGTTTGCCGGCACATCTGAAGTCACAAAGGACGCAGATTCTAGACACCCTCAAGGAAGCATTGACTGTCTATCAGGCAGCGGGCGTCTACTCGGGCGTCTACGCCTCGTACAGCGTCACGCTGGACATCGCCGAAGGCTGCGCGCTATGAGCACGCCACTGACGTCGGATCAAGCCATAGCACTGCTTCGCGGGCAACCTGATGCCTATCGCACGGCGCAAAACTTGCGTTCACCGGCCCGCGGGATCGATGCGGGTGCCCCAGACTGCCCAACCTGCTCCAAAGCCGATCGCCGACAACGTAACTCTGGTCATCGGATGCAATAGATGCAATGAATCAGATGAGTGGAGATGATCAGGGCACGCGCAACAGACATGCGGCGAAACTCCCGGGAGCTGACAGCATGGGCAAGGGTATGCCCTAGGGAGAACGTCGACGTGATGACACATCAAGGAGCGGCAGCATGGCTTTCGTGAATGAATTCATCCCGCCCGAGGATGTGGAGAAGTACCACCTCGCCGAGATCGACAAGCGCTTCGTGGTCGGCGGAACCAACGCACGCGACTGGACTATAGACCGCGAGCGAGACATCTATCTCCGTAATGTCGCAAACGGTGGCGGTGGCGACCCGGACATCCGCAACCAGACCACGTGGACGCTTTACTGGCGTGGCGATCTGCTGGTTCTACGGCTTGATTTGCTGGACGGTCATGGAGGACGCGGCGAACCCGGCTGGTCGCATTGGTTATTGGTACGGCTCCGCGGCAGCAGTGGTTTGCCCGCACATCTGAAGGCGCAAAAGGAACAGATACTCGACATCCTTAAAGAGGCGCTGATCGCATACAAGGATTTTGGCGTCTATTCGACCAATACGGACTACAGCGTCACGCTCGACATCGCCGAGGGGTGCACGCTATGAGCACGCCGCTGACCTCGGATCAAGCCATCACGCTACTGCGCCAGCATCCCGATGCTTATCGCACACCCGAAAACCTGCGCGAACTGGCGTCGCAAATCGATGCAGATGCCTCAGGCAAGCTTACCGTGCTTTACAGCGGACCGACGACGAAGGAAGTCTGGTCGTCGGATGTCATCAAGGCCATGAACGCCAGCGGCGAAGACGTTCGCGTCATCGATAACAGCCAGGCGGCAAGATTTCTTCAATCCCGCGACTTTTATCATGCCGTAGCTGAGACCTACGGAATTCCGGCACGCCCGCTGATCAACGGCACCTACCGCGGCCCCGCAACCGACTGGCTTTATGACGCCCGGCAAGGTCCCTGGGCCGATGCTTCGGCCCGGTTCGTCGATGCCACCCGTGGCGAAGTGCGGATCATCGCCAGCGATGCGCGGCCCGATCGCGTATTCGGCGCGGTGGAATTGCCGCATGCACTGGCCAATCCGAACATCACCACCATCGAGGACGTACCACGTGACGTGCTGGCCGCACGCCAAGCCTCGCACGGCACCCAGGCTGCTTTCGAGATGGTGGTAGCGCGCGCCCGCGACAACGTGGGTCAACTGAACGTGGCGGTGAACTATGCCGGCACGCCATTGCATGGTGACAATGACCTCCTGATGCTGGACAGCCGTGCGTACTGCGTCGGCACATGCATCCAGGGCCGGAAGCCAGGCTTTGCTACTGGCACGCGCCCATTGGCCGACCGCATGGGGCCGCCCAGCTCCTACGTGCTGGCGGGGCAGCAGCATTGGCACGCATGGGAGGCCGAAGTGGCACAGGCCGGGCGTGACGCCAGGCTAGCGAAGCTGGTTCGCGATACCGGCGCCCTCGGCGGGACGGTTGCGGTGGCCTACGATGCCGGCAGCACCGCCTTGCACGCGTCCCACCTTCTGCGTCAGCACAACAAGACCGGCGCCACCTCCGAGATCGAACACTTCGCCAGCCGCAACGTCGCAGGGTTCGGGCTGGCGGCGGTCGGCGCGGAAATTGGCAGTGCCGGTGGTCCGGCGGGAAGCGTGACAGGTGCCCTGATCGGCGGCGGCATCGGCGTGTTCGGTGGCAACAAGCTGATGGATGCTTACGACGATCACAAGATCTACGTGCAGAGCGATGATCAAGGCAAGTCGTGGCACTACGATCCTTCCAGGCCACACCAGGGCTGGACCCGCACCATCACCGACGCGTTCGCCGAGCACGGTCTGAGCCGAACGCACGAAGAGCCCGCGCCAGCCGAACTCGGTGACCGCCTCAACTATCAGGCCAACACGACGGCGGTGGAACTGGCACTGGCACACCCGGCCAGCCCGGGCGATCCGTTTACCCAGCCAGCGACCGCGGAGGATCCCAACCTGCCAGGCGATCCGCCATGGATACGCGACGCGCAGACGAAGCAATGGTCACGCTCGTATGTCGACGGCTTCGCCGAGCGTGGCTTGAGCCATTACGGCGTCGACATCGCCACGCCTGCGCGCGCCGCGCTGCTCGATATCGCGGCGGGCGCCGTCGCCGCAGACAACCTCGCGCAGGAGCCCCGAAGCATTGCCGAGCGTTACCGGACGATGTACGAGCAACGTGGCTGGAAGCAGTATGGGCCGATGCCGGATTCGGTGACTGGCGTGCTGGGCAAGTCGGCGAACTCACCGGCGGCAGAGACTGCTGAGGCCAGGGCGCATCAACCGCGCGCCGATGCCGACCAGCGAACGTCCGCGCCAGCTTCGGAACGAAGCGGGGCACATCGCGCCGGGAGCACGCTCCTTATGGATGATCCGGACCATCCCGGGCATGCCCTGTTCAAGCAGGCGCAGGCCCACGTTGAGATTCTCGATGCCCAGCATGATCGAGCGCCCGATGTGCGCAGCCACAATCTCGCCGGGTTTGCCGCCGTCGCCGCGCTCGCCAACGGCATCACGCGGATCGACGCGCTGCTACCGGACATCAAGGACGGATCGAGCATGTTCATCGCCCAGCACACGTCGCCACTCAAGCGGATAGCCGAAATATCCACCCTGCAGGCCATCAGCACGCCGCTGGAGCGGAGCAGCGAGAGGTATCTGCAGGTTGCCCTGCAGCGGGAGCAGGATCCGGCGCAGCAACCACAGAAGCAGATGCACGCCCCATCCGCCATGACACAGATGGAAGCCGCACCGCAGATGCGGGTCTAGCCGTGTCGGATTGTGCAGTGCCCCGGGCCCCTTCCCATCACTGCCTGCCTCCGACCGCGGGAAATTTCACGATGATCTTCGATCACTACGGGGAAGCGCCGGCGAACACGGCAGGCAAGATGATGGTCGCGGAGGCGAAGCTGGCCTCCGCCTGCGCAACTACACCGGCTTCACGGCCGGTGACCGAAAAAGCCCGCGGAGCAGTCTCGAGCTGTTGATCGAGCCTTTCGCAAACTCATGCGAGGCGCGCAAGCGGCCCCACGCATCACTTGGTGCATCGCATGGTGACAAGGCCGAGTGCGCTCGCAGATGCTCCGCGCCCACCGGCGACGCAGGGGATTGCCGGACCCATCGAATCGTCGTCAGACAGGGAGATCACCATGCACACCGGCCATTCATCCGGCACGACCGCCGCCTCTCGCACACAGCCCCGCCGGCAGCGGCTCTCGCTCGCGTGCCAGGCTGCACTGCTCGGGTTGCTCAGCGTCGGCATGGCCCAGGCACAAGACACGCCAGCGATGCCCGCCGCGCCACCGGCCGGACAGAGCACGCCGGCGACAGCCACCGGGAAATCCGCCAAACCCGCCGCCACCACCCTGCAGACCGTGGTGGTCACCGGCATCCGCAGCAGCATCGAGAGTTCGATCAGGACCAAGCAGAACGCCAACGACATCGTCGAGGCGATCTCCGCCGAGGACATCGGCAAGCTGCCCGACGCCAGCATCGCCGAGAGTCTGGCGCGCCTGCCCGGTCTGGCCACCCAGCGGCTGGACGGCCGCGCCAACATGATCTCGATCCGCGGCCTGTCGCCCGACTTCGCCGGCACCACGCTGAACGGCCGCGAGCAGGCCACCATCGGCGAGAACCGCGGCGTGGAATACGACCAGTACCCGTCCGAGCTGATCAACGGCGTCACGGTCTACAAGACGCCGGACGCCAGCGTGATCGGCCAGGGCCTGTCCGGCACGGTGGACCTGCACACGATCCGCCCGCTCGACCTGCCCCATCGCGCCATCGTGCTCAACGTGCGCGGAGAGCACACCACCAACGGCAAGCTCAATCCGGGCTCCGGCGTGGGCGACATGGGCCACCGCGCCAGCGCTTCGTACATCGACCAGTTCCTCGACCACACGCTTGGCGTGGCGGTGGGCTTCGCCCAGCTCGATTCGCCGATCCAGGAGAAGCAGTACCAGGCGTGGTGGTGGAGCGTGGACAACGGTCCGGGCAGCGCCGAACAGAACTGGGGCGCACCGCACACGCCCGGCATGCCGGACGGGGCGATCTCGCAGGAGGGCATGCAGTTGCGTGCCAAGTCCGAGCGGCAGAAGCGCAACGGCCTGATGGCGGTGATCGAGTGGGCGCCAGGCGAGCACTACCACTCCACGCTGGACATGTACTACTCGACCTTCAACCAGCGGCAGTACACGAACGGCCTGCAGTGGTCGAGCAGCCCGTGGGACGGCATCTCCTACAGCAACGTCGGTGTCACGCCCTACCAGCCCTATCCACTGGTCACCTCGGGGACGATCGACGGCATCAAGCCGATCATGCAGAACGAGTTCAACCGCGAGCACGACAAGCTGTTTTCCGCCGGCTGGAACAACCAGTACGACTTCGGCAACGGCTGGCAGGCGATGGCCGACCTGTCGTACTCCACCGCCAAGCGAAAGCTGCGCGACGCCTACCTGTTCACCGGCCTGCCCAACGGCGGCACCACCAGCGTGCAGTTCAACACCCCGGTGGGCAACGGCTACCCGGACTTCCGCACCGGCGTGGACCTGTCCAACCCGGCCAACGTGGTGTTCACCGATCCGGACAACTACGGCTACAACGGCCGCCAGGAGTTCGACCGCCAGCGCGACACGATCCGCGCGATCCGGCTGGAGGCAACGCATCCGGCCGGCTGGATATTCTCCGACTTCACGCTGGGCGCAGACTGGTCCGAACGCACCAAGACCAAGCAGGCGGACGTCTATTTCGCCTGGCTCAACGGCAACGGCTCGACCAGCGGCACCTACGACAACAACTTCGGCGCACCGATAAGCGCAGGCCTGATCCGCTCGCCCACCTCGCTGGCCTACGGCGGCATTCCCGGCATCGTCTACTACGACGTGCTCGGCGCGCTGGACAACCAGTTCTACCTGACCGCCCGCAACGGCCTGGCCGACTACAACCGCAACTACACGGTGCGCGAGAAGGTGCCGCTGGGTTACGTGAAGTTCGACATCGACACACAGCTTGGCGACATCCCGCTGCGTGGCAACGTCGGCGTGCAGGTGGTGCACACCAACCAGTCGTCCGATGCGCTGCAGACCAACGGCGACACCCTGGTCGGACACATCTCCGGCGGCGCGTCCTATACCAACGTGCTGCCCAGCCTGAACCTGGTCGCCCAGCTCACCGACCACCAAGTGCTCCGCTTCGGCCTGGCCAAGACCATGGCCCGCGGCCGGATCGACGACGAGAAGGTCGCCACCTCGGCCGGCGTGTCGCTGGTGCAGAACGGTCCGGCGGCCGGCCAGGTGCTGTGGTCGGGCAGCGGCGGCAACCCGAAGCTCAAGCCGTACGTCGCGGTCGGCACCGACCTGTCGTGGGAAAACTACTTCGGCAAGTCCAGCTACGTCGCGGTCGCGGTGTTCAACAAGAACCTGCTGAACTACATCTACAACCAGACTACGCTGCACTACGACTTCTCCAACTACACCAACGACAACCCCACGCTCACCCCGACCAGCAACTACGGCTCGTTCACCCGGCCGGAGAACGGCACCGGTGGGCGCATGGAAGGCCTGGAGCTGTCCGGCGCGCTGGAGGGCGGGCTGCTCGCCGATGCGCTGGACGGCTTCGGTGTGCAGGCCAATTTCTCGCTGACCAACAGCAGCATCCCGAAGAGCTCGGTGTCCTCGATCCCGGGCGGTCCGCACACCCTGCCCGGGCTGTCGCGCAAGGTGGCCAACCTCGCGATCTACTACGAGAAGTACGGTTTTTCCGCGCGTATCGCCGAGCGCTACCGCTCCTCGTTCACCGGCGAGGCCGTCGCGCTGTTCGACCAGCTCGGCTACACCACCGTGCTGGCCAACCGCCAGACCGACCTGCAACTGGGCTACGCCTTCGACGAAGGACGCATGAGGGGGCTCTCGCTGCTGCTGCAGGTGAACAACCTGACCAACTCGTCCGACACCACCCAGCAGATCGCCGGCCTGCCCAACGGCGTCCAGGTCGCCCGCCCGCTGGAATACGACACCTGGGGGCGTACGGTGATGTTCGGGGTGAACTACAAGCTTTGACGCCGTCCTCCCGGCCCACGCGCCAGCACGGGCCGGGCCCCCATAGGCAGCGCGCGCGGCGGCACGCATACTCGGATGAACGTCACTCGACGCACCATGGGGAGAACCATCGAAATGAAAGCAGCACGCACCCTGCGGCCCCTGGCCGTCCTGATGGCTCTGGGCCTCACCGCCGCTCCCGCGATGGCGGCGCATCCGGGGCCGCCGATGCAGACCCGGGAACTGGGTGAGGCCATGGCCATGCTGCGCCACGCGATCAGCGTGCCCACGGTCAAAGGCAACCACCAGGTGCCGGCGCTTGCCGCCTACCTGGCCGACAAGCTCAAGGAGGGCGGCTTCGCCGCTGACGACGTCGAGATCATCCCGGTCGGCGAGACCGCCGCCCTGGTCGCCCGCTACCGCGGCACCGGCCACGGCAAGCCGATCTACCTGTCCGGCCACATGGACGTGGTGGCCGCCAAGCGTGCGGACTGGACCCGCGACCCGTTCACCCTGCTGCAGGAAAACGGCTACCTCTACGGCCGCGGCACCGCCGACATGAAGACCGCCGTAGTAGTGCTGGTGGAGACGCTGATCCGGCTCAAGCGCGAAGGCTTCAAGCCCAGCCGCGACATCGTGCTGCTGCTGTCGGGCGACGAAGAGACCGACATGGCCACCACCCGCGAACTGGCCAGGCGTTACCACGACGCCGAATTCCTGCTCAACGCCGATGCCGGTGGCGGCACGCTGGACCCGGCCACCGGCAAGCCGGTGGTCTACCAGATCCAGGCTGCCGAGAAGACCTACGCGGACTTCCGCATCACCTTCACCTCGCCCGGCGGCCACTCCAGCGAACCCTCGCCGGACAACGCGATCTACCGCCTGTCGCACGCGATCGACAAGGTCGCGGCCTACCAGTTTCCGCCGATGATCAACGACATCACCCGTGCCTCGCTGCGCGCCACCGGCGCGCACACGCCCGGCGCGCTGGGCCAGGCCATGGTCCGCTTCGCCGATCACCCCGATGACGCGCAGGCCGCGGCGACGATCTCGGCCGACCCCGCCTATGTCGGCCAGATCCGCACCACCTGCGTGGCCACCATGCTGCAGGGCGGCCACGCGCTGAACGCCCTGCCGCAGAGCGCCAGCGTCAACGTGAACTGCCGGATCTTCCCGGGCACCCCGGTGGCCAGCGTGCGCGAGACCCTGACCAAGGTGATCGACGACCCGACGGCGACCATTACCGTGCTCGATCCGAAGCCGGTGGAAAGCCCCGCCTCACCGCTGCGCCCGGATGTGATCGCCGCGGTGACCGAGGCGGTGCATGCGCGCTTCCCCGACGTGGAGATCGTACCGGGCATGTCCGCCGGGGCATCGGACAGCATGTACTTCCGCAACGCCGGCGTACCCTGCTACGGCACCGACGCGGCCTTCACCAAGCCCGACGACACCTTCGCCCACGGCCTCAACGAGAAGCTGCCTGTCTCCGAGGTGGGCGCCGGCTTGCACTTCTGGCACCAGGTGCTGACCAAGCTGGCCAAGTGATCCGGCCGGGGCCTGCCCCCGGAAAACGAAAGACCCGGCGGCATGCCGGGCCTTTCGTCACGACCAACCGCGATACACACTGCACGCACTGGCTCAGGAGACGCGTGCCTCGCACTGCTTCTGCATCTGCTCCTGCAGGGCCGCGGGGCTCTGCTTGCTTGCATATACGTCGTGTATCACGCCCAACATGCCCTGACTCAGCTTCCGGGGCCCGAAGCGCGAGGTGAAGCGGCTCTGCGGTACGTGCCGATCGCGGGCATCGGCCGCCATCCGCACCAGATTGCCGAAGTTCTCGCAGCGCTTGAGCTGGGTGGCCCTGGGGGTGATCGGCACTGCGGTGGGTATCACGTTCTGGTGGACTTCCTGTGCCCCACAGGCTCCGCTCAGGGTCAACAGGGATGCCATGGCCATGGCGGGAAAACTCATGATGCGCATATCAATTCCTCCTGAATCGATTCGTCTTGCCGTTGGCGGCATTGCCATCATCCCCGATTGCGGGATGCCGAAGTGTGAAATGGCGGCGAGCGGAAGGATGCGGACATGGTCGGGGACCGGCCGCCGATGGCAGCCCGGCCACGCTACAATGATCAGTTGGCCAGCTCGACTCATACCCCATGTCCACCCACCTGACCGAAACCCGCCGCCGCCGCACCTTCGCCATCGTCAGCCATCCTGACGCGGGCAAGACCACGCTGACCGAAAAGCTGCTGCTGTTCGGCGGCGCGATCCAGATGGCCGGCTCGGTGAAGGGGCGCAAGGCCGCACGCCACGCCACCTCCGACTGGATGGCGCTGGAGAAGGAGCGCGGCATCTCGGTGACCTCGTCGGTGATGCAGTTCCCGTACGAGGGCAAGATCGTCAACCTGCTCGACACCCCGGGCCATGCGGACTTCTCCGAGGACACCTACCGCGTGCTCACCGCGGTGGACTCGGCGCTGATGGTGATCGACTGCGCCAAGGGCGTGGAGGAGCGCACGATCAAGCTGATGGAGGTGTGCCGCCTGCGCGATACGCCGATCATGACCTTCATCAACAAGCTCGACCGCGAGGGCCGCTCGCCGATCGAACTGATGGACGAGGTGGAGTCGGTGCTGGGCATCGCGTGCGCGCCGGTGACCTGGCCGATCGGCATGGGCAAGCGCCTGAAGGGCGTGTACCACCTGCTGCTGGACGAGGTGCACCTGTTCGAGCCGGGCAAGAACTTCACCCGGCAGGACTCGACGATCTTCAAGGGGCTGGATGCTCCCGGCCTGGCCGAAGCGGTGGGTGCCGAGGCGATGGCCGAGCTGCGCGAGGAGCTGGAGCTGGTGCAGGGCGCCGCCCCGGCCTTCGACCTGGACGAGTACCTGGCCGGCAAGCTGACCCCGGTGTTCTTCGGCTCGGCGGTGAACAACTTCGGCGTGCAGCTGCTGCTGGACTTCTTCGTCGAGCACGCGCCCTCGCCGCGCCCGCGCGGCACGCTCACCCGCGAGGTATCGCCGGAGGAGGAGAAGCTCACCGGCTTCGTCTTCAAGATCCAGGCGAACATGGACCCGGCGCACCGCGACCGCGTGGCCTTCATGCGGGTCTGCTCGGGCACTTACACCGCCGGCATGAAGATGATCCAGCCGCGCACCGGCAAGGACGTGCGCATCGCCAACGCGCTCACCTTCATGGCCAGCGACCGCGAGATCGTCGAAACGGCCTATCCGGGCGACGTGATCGGCCTGCACAACCACGGCACCATCACCATCGGCGATACCTTCACCGAAGGCGAACTGCTCAGCTTCACCGGCATCCCCAACTTCGCGCCGGAACTGTTCCGCCGCGCGCGCCTGCGCGACCCACTGAAGGCCAAGGCGCTGCAGAAGGGCCTGGCGCAGCTGTCGGAAGAAGGCGCCACGCAGTTCTTCCGCCCGCTGATGTCGAACGACCTGATCCTGGGTGCGGTCGGCGTACTGCAGTTCGACGTGGTGGCCTATCGCCTCAAGGACGAATACAACGTCGACGCCAGCTTCGAGCCGGTCAGCGTGGCCACCGCCCGCTGGGTGCACTGCGACGACGAGAAGATGCTGGCCGAGTTCCGCGAGAAGAACGCGATGAACCTGGCACTGGATGCGGCCGGCGAGCTGGTCTACATCGCGCCGACCCGGGTCAACCTGCAGCTGGCGCAGGAGCGCTGGCCGAACGTGCGCTTCTCTGCCACGCGCGAGCACGCGGCCTCGGTCGAGGTCTGACCTTCCGCAGCAAGGCGTGCGGGGCTCAAGGGGCCGGCGCCTTGCAGTAGCGGTCGATGAACACCTGGTGCATCGGCATCGCCGCCGCGGCTTCCGCCATGGACTGGCGCACGCGCTCGACGAACTGCACCAGCTCGTCCTCGGGCATGCGGTCGACCACCGGGTGGTAGCTGCGCGGCACGATGCCCTGCCCCAGCATCACCTGGACCCAGCTCGGCAGCGCGAAGAATTCCTCTGCATCGCGGAAGAAGCGGCCGCTGGCGCGGAACAGGTCGATGTTCTCCTGCAGCGAGGCGGGGACTTCCATGGTGCGGCAGGCATCCCAGAACGGGGTGTCGTCGCGCTCCGTCGCCTTGTAGTGCAGGATCAGGAAGTCTCGGGTCTTTTCGTACTCGAAGATCGTTTCGCGGTTGTAGCGCTCGACCAGCATCGGGTCGAAATCGCGATCGGGGAACAGGCCCAGCAACCGCTGCAGGCCCGACTGGATCAGGTAGATGCTGGTCGACTCCAGCGGCTCCATGAAGCCGGCGGCGAGCCCCAGTGCGACGACGTTCCGGTCCCAGAACCTATTGCGTCGACCGGTGGTGAAGCGCAAAGGACGTGGATCGCCCAAGACCGGGCCGTCCAGGTTCGCCAGCAGGGTCGCGGCTGCCTCGTCGTCGCTGATCCGGTGACTGGAGTACACGTAGCCGTTGCCGACACGATGCTGCAGCGGGATGCGCCACTGCCAGCCGGCCGGCCGCGCTGTCGCGCGGGTGTATGGCAACGGGGGGCCGACAGACTCGCACGCCACCGCCATCGCGCGGTCACATGGAAGCCAGTGCGTCCAGTCCTCGTAGCCGGTCTCAAGCGCCTGCTCGATCAGCAGACCGCGGAAGCCCGAGCAGTCGATGAACAGCTCGCCCTCGATGCGCTCGCCGCTTTCCATCACCACCGCATCGACGAATCCGTCGCCCGCGCGCCGGCTCACCGAGACGATCCTGCCTTCCACCCGCTGCACACCGCGCCCTTCGGCCAGGCCGCGCAGGTAGCGGGCGTACGCGGCCGCGTCGAAGTGGTAGGCGTAGGCAATGTCACTCAGCGGCGAGCCGGGCGGAACGTCGCGGGCACTCGCCATGAAACGGCCCATCGGTGCCGCCACGGTCTGCAGCGAATAGGCGCCGATCGGTCCCGCGCGCCCGCCGAGGAACAGCTTCAGCCAGAACTGGTGGAACGGCAGCGGCCCCAGCCCCCGGCCGATCTTGCCGAAGCCGTGGATGTAGCTTTCGCCGATGTGCCCCCAGTCGTTGAACTGGATGCCGAGCTTGAACGTGGCCTGGGTACGGACCACGAACTCGCGCTCCTCGATGCCAAGAACCGTGCTGTTGAACGCCTGCATGTGCGGCACGCTGGCCTCGCCCACACCGACGATACCGATCTCCTCGGACTCGACCAGGCGGATCGTGGCGCCCTCGCCGACGTAGGTGGCCAAGGTCGCCGCCGCCATCCAGCCGGCACTGCCGCCACCCACGACGACGATGTTCCTGATCCGGTTGTCGTTCATTGCCCCTGCACCCGGGATGAGGTTCGTGAATGAAAACGGCAGGGCCTGCAAAAGTACAGGCCCTGCCGGCGCGGGAGGATCCGTTGCCTCAGAACTTGTACGTCAGACCCATGTAGACGATGCGGCCGGCGTACCCGTTGGAGTAGAAACGGGCCTTGGTGTCGTTGCCCAGATGCGAGCGCGACTCCTCCTTCGTCAGGTTGAGTACCGAAGCGGACGCGCTGAGCGCCTTGGTGATGTTGTACGCCGCATTGAGGTCGATCTGCTGGTATGGCTCCTCATAGACGTTGAGGCCGTTGACCAGGCCATCGACCACCTGGCCACGCCGGTTGTAGGAGGCTCGCGCCAGGAACCGGGCGGTTTCGTAGAACACGGTGAAGTTGGCCTGGTTCTTGGCACTGCCGACCAGCGGCGACTTGCCGATCGCGGTGCCGTCGCCGAGGGTGATGGCCGCCTCGTTGGTCTTGTTGTAGGTGTAGTTGACCTGGAATCCCAGACCGAAATCGAGCGTGTGCTGCGCGTACAGTTCGACGCCTTCGGACACACCGTTGCGGCCGCCGGCGGTGGTCGAGTAGTTCTGCACGGTCACCTTCTGGCCGCCGACATCCATCGACACGTCCTGCACCACCGGCACCGAGAAGTTGCTGACGTTCTTGCGGAACAGGTCGGCGCCGAGCACGGAACCGGGATGGAAATACCACTCCAGTCCCAGGTCGTACTGGGTGGCCTTGTACGGCTGCAGGTTCTTGTTGCTGCCTGCGCCGTACCAGCCCACCTCGTCGCCGCCACCGATCAGGCGACGGTCGTTGACGTATTCCTGGCTGTAGTACTGCAGGCCGCCGGGGGCAGCGATGTCGCTGTAGCTCGGACGCGAAATCACCTTGGACGCGGCACCGCGCAGCAGCAGGCTGTCGGTCAGGTCGTAGGCGATGTTGAAGCTCGGCAGGACGTCGGTGTAGGTGCGGTCGAGCGAGCTGACCACGAACGAGGAAATGTGGCCTGTGGCCGGATTGGTCTGGCTGTCCGGCAGCGTCGTGAAACCGCTGACGCAGCCGGAGCCGGCGGGGGCACCCCCCGCCCGC
>NZ_AMSF01000096.1 GCF_000334915.1 Dyella ginsengisoli LA-4
TCCGTAAGAGACTTCCGATCAACCCCGGGTGCATGACGCCTTTGCCCCAGGCTTTCGGGCCACTGCCAATCTTCATGTTGTCCTCCGGTGATGCCTGTTGCGTGTCGATGCGATGCGGCTTCAACAGACGCCAGACTGCATTTCCGTAAACGGTCTTGTGGGGCCGATGCTGCCAGCCCGGACCTGGGTATAAACCGCACCCGGCGACCTCATTCGTTCATCGGACTGACCGGCGTGCGGGGATCGGCCGCAACGCGGGATGGATGTCCAAATAGTTAGTCAGGTTCTCGCCGGGTCGGTCTGACCCGTTGTCTACCGCGTCGCACGGACGGTGAAGCGAATCTCTCTCAAGCGGCCTCGGCCGCGCTTGCTTGCCGATGCCTCGGGTGGCGCAGGCAGGCGTGCGGGTCGTAGTCGACGTCCCGGGCGAGCATCGCCCACACCTGCCGCGCATGCTTGTTGGCGATCGCCACCAGCACCTTGCCGAATGGCATCCGCCGATCGAGCGTGCGTATCCAAAGTTGCTCCGGTGTGGCCTTCTCCGTTGCCACCGCCTTGGCCCACTGCAGACTGCTGCGCGCACCCTGGATCAGCAGCGTGCGCAGGTAGGCGTCGCCACGGCAGCTGATCGTGCCCAGCCGCGCTCGCCCGCCGGTGGAGTGCTGCATCGGCACCAGGCCCAGCCAGGCGGCCAGCTGGCGGCCGTTGCGGAAGTCGGTCGCCGCCCCCAGCGTGGCCACCACCGCGTCGGCGGTGATCGGCCCGATGCCGACGATCGCGCGCAGCCGCATGCAACGCGCATCGTCTCGCGCGTGGGCGTCGATGCGGGCATCGCATGCCTCGAGGCGCTCGCGCACCTGCGCCCAG
>NZ_AMSF01000097.1 GCF_000334915.1 Dyella ginsengisoli LA-4
CCCCCCGCCAATAAATGCCAATTGCTCACCAACAAGCCTCTCTACAACTCCATCGTCGACCGCCCGTTTCTCGAGCGCCCCCAACGTCCTGGCGTCGATTAGGGTTCCGGCGAGGGCCTGCGACTCCTCCAGGGAAAGGTCCATGGATCCGACGTATTCGATGACACATTCGTCCGCGTACCTGTGCTCGTCCTCTTCAATGTGATGTTCGAAAAGGCTTGGCAGGAACTCCGAGAGACATTTGTTCACGACGTCGATGAGCTCAGACCTGACGTGGCCGGTCTCGTCCCCATCGGTGAATTCCGTGATCTGATCAACTATTGGCGCGGCAGTTTCCAGCCATTTGCGTGTGTTCGAAGGATCCTTGGAATGAACCCACGAAATGGCGTCCAACACTTCAAACGCACCAAGGTCCTTCCTCCACCCGTACCCAACCACGCATTCTGCTGCGTGGCGCAGATAGGCTGGTTGCTCCGCGTCGTCATAGAGCCTCGCCACATCGGCCAACAGAGTCCATCGCTCGGACCTTTCGCTAAACTCCACAACCTTTGATAAAAGTCGATTGGCCTCATCCGCCAGCATCGTCTTAGCTGCAGCCGGCTCTAGAACGCTAACTCGAGATGCGCTGGTACGCGCAACCCAGATTTCGTCGGACCAATGTACGGATGCTCTAGCGATCTCGAAAGTAGTCGGCGAGACGCGGGCCCCGTTACTTGTCGCAAGGTGAAGATCTAACGCGATCCTACGAAGCGCCTCGCAATACGCGATGTACTGTGTGTAGTCTTCCTCCGGCGACGGACCATGCAACACAGCTTCAACATCTGCTGATCCCAAGTACACAGCCGCAAAGTCCGCCGTCAGTTCGCCTGTAGCAACCGAGGCCGCAATTTCTTCGAGCTGCGACAGTCCCACTCCGATCCAGCCCTCCTCTCCTCCTAGATCCCGAGGAATTAGGGTGTACGGCGCGTCTCCGGCACGCATTGCTACGTACAGCGCTGACCAGAATGAATCCCAAAAGAAAGCAACCACCTCCTCTCTCAATCCGTAAGCGTAGCGACCCTGTACAAGCCCGGTCGGCACGTTGGCGTGGCGCACTTCAGATGGAGGTTCGAATCCTCTGCTGAGGAACCAATAAGCAGCAAAAGGGGAAATGGGCCCATTCTCGCCCAGGGGCAGCTGGCGCGCATCTGCTCCGTTAAGACAGGCAACCCTGATGATTTCATCGCAAGCACTGATCCGGCGTTCTTCCCAGGCCTGATCCTGCAGCTTAGTCAGTGCTAGTTGGAGTCCAGCCAAGTTCCGAGCATTGCCCAACAATCGAATAAGTTTGGCAACGTACGGCTCCGGCTCTTCGAACCCGAGTAGAAAACTCAATACTCGTTCTACATCCGCAGGCGCCATTTGGGCGCTAACCGCGATCAACTGGTCAATGAGCTTGGTGAACTCCTTATGCGGACGGTGGCGCAGCGAAATCCACGTGTTTATGCGCCGCCCTAGTTCACTTAGGCATGCCGGTTGAGTTTCCGACGCCAACTCGGCTAGTCCATATCGCCCTATTGCGCCCACCTCTTCGTCTGAAAGCTCGAAGAGACCGTCAACCAGGTTGAGCGTCTGCTGGCGATTTTTGGATATTGCTAAGGCTGTTGCCAGGAAGAGCGAAAAGTCGCGCGCCTGGTAATCCCGACCGTTCGACACGCGCGTCTTAAGACTGCGACGTTCTACAGTTCCTGGAAGATCTCCCTCGAGGAAACACCTCTCTTCAGCCGATTTCAGGATGCTCTCGATCTGCTCTGGAGGCCAGCCGTTCGAGAGAGAAGACACTACCCAATCACGAGTTGTTCCGCTCAGCAGGTCGGCGAAGTCACCGGCGCGGGCCTTGGTCAGCCACAGCCATCCCCAGCGCCAGTACTCCGGGGCGTCGTTCTCAAGCCATGCCACGATCTTCGGTAGAAGAGCGACGTACGCTTCGTCGTGATCAGCCCTTTCGCGAACCCAGGCAAATACGCTGGAATGGAATGGGACCATGCCGTAACGACGCGGTTCGAGAAGGTGATCTATCTCGCTGAAATCGCCCAGCACCTGCCTAATTCCAAGGCTGGGCCAATGAAACCCAGAACCCGCCAACATGTGAAGAGCGCTCTTTGCCGTCGGAGTCAGTCGAACCCAAAGGCTTTGGTAGTAGGTTCGGATATCACCATCCGGACAGGGGTCCAACGCCCTCACGTCATCGGCCGAAATCGGTACTCCAGCTCGAACGAGTTGCTCATAGGCATAGATCAGATGTAGCGGATGTCCCCGGCTGATTTGAAAGAACGCATCCGCAATCTCGCTTACCAACTCTGCTCTGCGCTCTGGATCTGGGTCGAACCGCAGCAGCAATGGCCTAGCCTCGTCCATGTGCGCGACCCAGTGATGAACAACTGGTTGCTCCATGGCTGGAATCTCTTGCCAGTCGTCATCCTTCGCCAGCGTTAGTAGCTTGCTGGGCAACTGTTCGTCAGCTACTCGCTGCGTTCCGACGACAAGGCTCACGTTCTCTGGAGCGGGAAGAAGTTCATTGAAGAGGTGATTGAGCTGATCTACTCGCCGGTTGTCCCTCCATACGTGGTCGAGACCATCAATGACGATGTAGAGCCGCTTTCCTTCCTTAGCCAGGTTCGCGGCGGCCGCGCTGATAGAGCGCCGAAACTCATGATAGTTGTCCGAAACCCCATCCATGGAGCCTGAGTGCCGCGCACCCAACTGCTCTAGCAAGGAGGCAGCGATATCCGTGAAGGAGGTCCGATCGGAAAAATCGTCCTCGGCGGGAATGAAATAGTGGTGACGGAGGACCGCAGCCCCTTCTTCCTGAAGTTTCAGTGTCAAGTGACTTAGAAACGTGCTCTTGCCACGGCCCGGCGTGCCCCAAATAACGGTGGTGGATTTGTTGTCATGCAGCCTATTTCGCACGGCCTTATAGAACTCAGCACTCGGCGGCTCGTAGCCCTCAGGAACTACGAAGTCTTGGCGCAGGGGTTGGGGTCGGCGCTTGTTGATCACTTGCGCTACGTGCTCGCGGAGAATCTTTCCATCAGGCGACGGCTGGTTCTTGTTCGTCGCCCATGTGCGCACGTGGTGCCGGAAATAGACCCACCCGAGCGGGTCGGTGTCCGCGGGCACCACCTGATCGCGAAGCTGTCGCTCGTAGTCTTCGAATTCTGGTTGTTCACCCAAGAAGTCGAACGCGTTGAAAAAGAGCTCAGCTTCGGCGTGACCGCCGCATTCGGCCTCTACCGACTTCCGCAGTCCTGCCTCGAGCTTGTCTAACGAAACCCGACTACCGACGAGTCCTTTCCGGAACGCAGCAGACGGTGGCCGGTTTGTCTTCAGGCAAGCAGAGTGAATCCGCCCCATGGCAGCTACGCGGGCGAATGAAGCTGCCCATTTCGCAAGCATGGAAGTCCCCTTCCCGGACTTCTCAAGAAGCCAAGGCCATTCCAACTCGTACCTTTCCGAGTCGACCGTAAACTTGACCTGGACGAACTCGTAGGACCCATCGACTCGCTCTGCCACAACATCGTCGAGAGCTTTAAACTGGCTATCGTCCGCTTCTAGCTTTACCCAATTGAATAGGCCGGGGTCTCTGTAGTGCCTGAGTAGAACTTCGATTCCGGCCAGATCCTGATACTCATAACCAGCACGCGGAATGGCTGCCGTCTTTATTGCCGGCTTGACCGCCTTGGCGACAGATTGGATATCTTCAGGCGTACTCAAGAGCCTACGTGTCCGCTAGTAATTATGCCCAGGTGATCAACTTCTCGACCGCCTCTATCTGCCAACGCTGCCATAGTTTGAGCTGCTCAAGCTCCTGTAGACAACAACTCTACCGAGGAAAGGCTGCTTAGGGTCGAAATGGGGCAGTCCTATGGCCCCAGCGCTACGCCCAGCGCGTTCAATGTGGCCGTGGTCATCTTCGAATTCGCCGGCAGGCCGTGCGCGCCCTGGAACTTGGCCAGCGCCTGCTTGGTTTCTGAGGTCATCACCCCATCGATGGCACCAGGGTCGTAGCCCTTGGAGTACAGGGCTGCTTGGACCCGCATGATCATCATCTTCAACTGATCACCGTTGGCCCGGGTGGTATTCGGCGAGATTAGTGGTGCCGCGCTTGGGCCAAGATCTGGCATGGTCGACGGCGCGGGTGTCGGGGCGGGCCTATAGGAGGGCGCGTACACAGGCGCGGCGCGGTATGAGCCACCGCTACCTGAGCTGTGTGATGCATGAGAGGCATGCGAGCTATGGGATGCGTGGCTCGCGTACATGTTGTGGATGTTGACGTTTAGCGGTGCTGCGAGCGTCACGGTGAAGTCGGCATCTCGAACGGCCAGTTCTGTCAGGTGGGCCGTGGTCGCCGCATGGTCGGCGCTGTGTGCGGTGCCTTGGGCCGCCGCGAGCGCTGCTCCGGTAAGGGCTAGTGACTTGCGCATAGAGATGTCCCCTCAATGGGATGAATGCTTCGGCTGGTCCATTCCGGAGTGACCCAGGCAAACAGTCCGCCGCATTGCTTTCGCACCTCGCAGGCATCGCATGCCGGCAAGTAGCGCTGCTTCCAATCTGAAATGCTCTGTTTGGCGAAGGGCCAAAGCGGTTTGGGCAGGGTACAAAGAGGCAGGTTGAAGAGCGAAACGCTCAGATCGCGGGCCGACAAGAACTCCGTTGCCTCACTGAGTTCCATCTGCATGTCGACGGGGTCGACCCAGAGCTCGTCCCGGTGCGCTTTGGCAAAGCCGGTGGGCTCGGTGCCCATCAGTGCGATGTGTTCAACGAATGGGAAATTTCGGTAGATGAAGCGGGCCAACTCAGGCAGTCGGGCGACGATCGGTTTGACTAAGACCACGCGGATCTCGATGCGCTGCCGGGCTTCTTCCAAGGCATAGAGCCCCCGAACGGTCTCTGCAAAAGCGCCTGAGCTTTGGACGATGTAGTCGTGCAAGGCGTAATGATCGGCGTACAGCGGCACGGCCCAGATGAGCGAGGGGTGCGGCGCCGCGAATGTGGCGGCCGGCGTCCCCTTGCCAAAACTTCGCCCGTTGGTGAGCACCTGGATGTGCGTTTGGGGGAGGTGCGTGGCGCAGTGCTCAATGACGCGTCTGAGCCCTTGGCCTAGCAAGGTGGGTTCGCCGCCAGTGACAGTGAGCTGGCCGGTATCCCTGTCGATGAGCTCGACCAGGCCACACAGATGCTGGACCCGCCAGTCGTCTTGGATGTCCCTTGGTGGCTGCGAGCACATCACGCAAAAGCTGTTGCAGCGCTCAGTGGCGAAGAGAATGTTGTTTTTTCCACCCCGGCGATACCGCCGTGCCACCTTGTGTGTTTCAGGCCGCACTTCGATCGCGTCCCCAGCCGCTACGGCTAAGCCATCTTTAGGGAGGGCAACCCAAGGTCTTCCACCGGGCGCCTGCCCTGATTCATCGACCAAGAATCCGGCCCATGGGAGGGCAGCCAGCGCGGCGGACGCCAGCTGGCCTTGCTGCGTTCTGAGGTCGAGCACCATGCGCTCAATGGGGAACTGACCGGCAGCGAAGTCGGAAAGGTGGGCGACCTTAACTAAGGTCGGGCCGGTCCATCCGCCCATGGCGGCTTTGGTGTCCAAAGCATGCATCAGGCGGCCTCGTCCTCTGGCTGAGCTTCTCGGCGCGTGGCTCGGTGGGCCCAGCTTTCCAAGATCTGTCGGTCGTGGCCTGAGCCGGTCTCCCACCGCTCCAAGAGCAAGTCAAAGAGTCCCATCTGTTTGCGGCAAAAATCACTGGTGGGGCGATGCCCGATGGTGTCGCCTTGCCGGGCGAGGTGGTCGATGGGGTCGGCCCCGCATAGCGGGACATACGCACAGTCGGCGCAGGTCGGGAGGGCCTCTGCCACACCGGCCGCCAAGACGCGCTGCATGGCGGGTGATTCGAGCCAGGTGGTGACGGGCTGGTCGACGCGACCAAGAGCGAACGAGCGGTCTCCCATGGAGGCGAGCATGCGCGCTTCATCGGACGGGTACACCGTGCCGTCGTAGTCGTAGACGACCGCCCCCAGTCCGGCGCCGGTTGGCGAGCGCAAGTCCACGTAGCCGTGGGAGAAGGGCGTCAGGAGTTGCCCCAGCAGCATGCGGCCGTAGGTTTCTTCGATGAAGTAGCCCGAGCGATTGACCGAAAGCAGGTGGTCGAGCGCGACGGCATAGAAGCGAAGGAAATCCCTGATGGGGTAGCCGTTTCGCGTCTCGGTCTTGAGTGCAAAGCCATAGGGGCTCAGTGGGCGCAGAGATATGGAATGGAAGCCCAGCTTCCGATACTCGTCGATGATTTGGACTGGGGCTTCCAGGCTACGCCGGGTGAGCGTGGTGAGGGCCGAGACCGCATCCTCTCCAAGCACCTTTCTTCCCCGCTCGATGCCCTCCACCGTCCGGCGGTAGCTGTCCTTCTCCGGGCGGGGGCGATTGGCGTTGTGCAGCCATTCTGGTCCGTCCAAGGATGTGGACAGGTCGAAGCGATGGCCCCGCATGAAGGCGAGCTGGTCATTGGTCAGGTCATGCAGGGTCGACGCGATGACAAACCGGATGTTCCGACCTTCATGGCGGTTCCTGGATTCGATGGCTTCAACCAGCGATCTGATCCGTTCGAAGTGAAGCAGAGGCTCGCCGCCCTGGAACTCAATGGTCAAGTCCCGCGAGGGCCACTCGAACAATCGCTCCACCGCATGTGTGGCCGCGTCGCCTGACATGTCGAACTGGGATTGCCCGAGCGGCTGCCGGGAGACCTGGCAATAGGCGCAAGTGTGATGGCATCGAAGCGAGACCACGAAAATGTGGAGCTTCGGGCCTTGCTCGATGTACCGCTTCCGAGTGCGGTACTGCGAGAGCAGGGGCGCGAGGGTGGAGGTTGCCGAGTCCGCCATGATGAGGTGGCGCGCTTGGAGATCGGCAAAGAGCGGTTCGTTGCTGCGGAGTTCTTTGTCCACGACGCGTGCGAAGTCTGCACGTGACATCAAGAGCCAGTCTCCGGACAAAGACGTCACCAACACTCGGCTCTCGTCCCAGGGCAGGCGGCGGAAGCGCATGGGAAGAAGCCGGTATCCTGCGTGCCCTTCAAATGCTGCTTTGGGAGCGAATCTCACGATTCCGGCCTGGTTGGTATGGCTCGCCCAAGTGCCGCCTGAACCAGTGACACGTGCAGATCGGCCGTTTCGGCTTTGATGCGCTCGCGCAGGCGCTCGTCCAAAGCATCGTTTCGAAACCGCCCTTCAATGCAGGTCGAATCAATGTCGTCGTGCTTGGGTGTAAGGATGGCGATGTGCGCATCGTCGGAGCTGGTCAGCTCGACAAAGAAGTGGTCGGTGTACCGATGCGCTGTCCGCGCGATGACCTCGGCGGAGAAGAATCCAGCGTCCATGGAAAGTCGAATCGGTGCCATGCGTCCCCCAACGCATCCTTGGCGAGGTCCGATGGTGCGACGCCAGTATGCTAGGCGCAAGTATTGGCTAGTGAGCGCGGGCATTCGTAACTTTCGATCGGATGCTGAGAGCCACACGATAAGTAGTGCTTCCCCCGTGGCTGCAACCTGCACATCCCTGGCCACAAGAAGACGGCCAAAGCGCGGCCAGCCCTGTGACATCCAAAGCTGCACGAAAAACGCATATGGCGAAAGCGCGATGATTCTTCGAACTGCAGCTGTTGCAGCTGACTGCTTTCAGCATTCGGGCGATGTGGTTCCCTGCCCACGCACCACGTAGTCCCAGTCGAGGCCGGCTCTTGGCGCTAGGCCACAGAGTGCGATGAGGATGAATTCCCCCGTTGCGCGTACTAGTAATTATTCGGAAAATCAGGCACTTGCAAGCCATTCCGGCTAGCGCTATCGTCGGCGTGCATCACTGAACCGGACTAAGTGTGATCGAGCGTGCCGAAGACGTGTCCATGACTGAACGGCTCATGCGCGAGCATGGGCCCATATTGTCTGCATCGGTGGTCGCTAAGCTATTGGGCTTCAAGAATCCGGATGGTCTCAGGCAAGCGCGATACCGACAGCGCCTGCCGGTTCCAATGTTTACGATTGAGGGGCGCCGAGGTTGGTATGCGTCGACCGAGACTGTTGCGGCCTGGATCGACCGGACTGTTAGCCAAGGGGGCGAAACCCGGACGAGCCTCGATGTGTAAACCCTTCGCCAGCCTCATCGGAAGCCCTGGGCATCTCGGCTTTTCGCCAGACAGTTCCTGTGCCAATAGATCGGCAGTGGCCCGCATGAGCGCTCGCGGATCGAGCCTGGGTAAGCGCAGGAAGGGGGAGCATCGGCAAAGACGAGGTTAGAGAACCCATACCGGAAAAAAGAAAACCACCCTGTGGCGGGGTGGTTTTCCGGCGTGACCTGAAGAATCAAGTCTGACTCGCTTGAGCGCAGTGTCTTCCCTGCCGCCTCTTCAAGTCAAGCCTCCCCCCAAACCATACGCTGCCCATCGGGCGGCAACGGAGGCGTGTGTGCACGAGAAACACGCAGTTTGTCTGGCCGGCACTAGGTTGCGGAAAGCACGTGCCGCTGGCTCGGTGGCTAGCTTGGGCCGCCGGCCATGAGGGTGACCTTTAAGAAGCTCGTGAGTTGGATCGAGGAGGGGCGCGGCCTCGGCGCGGGAGATGACTACAAGCCCTGGGAGCAGATCACGCGTAACCGCTCGTCCCCGTACTCGAACCAAAATGTCATTCCGGTGCCGCACCTCACCCGGTTGGCTCACTTCCTCTCAAGGGGCGAGCGCGAATTCGGGTTGCTGCTTTGGTGGTTGGGCGCCGAAGACGTCCGTGAGCAATATCCGCTGTGGCCCTGGCCACACACACAGCCGCTTAAGCTACTGGGCATTCATGGAGCTGGGGGCGACAAGCACCCAGGCATGGTGGAGGTCGCCCGCGAGGCTGGCATCAAGCTCGGCAAGTACCCGGGTCTGAATGTTCCCTACGTCCTGACCTTGGACTTCGTGGTGACAGTTCCGCAGGAGGTTGCGCCACACCGCCTGATTGGTTTCAGCTGCAAGCCAAAGGCACTCTTTCGCGCTGCGAAAGAGACGGATCGCTTGTGGGAACGCCTGCAACTGGATCGCCTTTACTGCGTTGCCGCAGGGTTCCCGCACCAGCTCGTCCATCCCGAGCAGATATGCCAAACCCTATTGGTTCAGCTCCACTGGCTGGCACCCATCATGCCGAAGAACCAGCTGGACGCGTACCTCGAGACCAACGCGTACAAATCGTACGTCGCCGAAATGAAGCCAGTGGCGCACGAAGTCCGCGCAAGCGTGGCGTCTCGCTCAGCGGCCAAGCTGGTTGGCTGGAGTGAGGAAGAAGGTCTGCAAGCCTTGCAAATCGCTATATGGCGACAAGATCTAGATGTGGATCTATCGCAGCCTCTGAGCATGGCGCGAGCTTTGAGGTCCGGTGGGCGATCACTTCGACGCCGCCTCCGTGAGTGCTATTTCGGAGTAGAGCCGTGATCCCCGTGCTTGGGCACATCATTCGCCCGGGTCTGGGTGAGTCAATCCTCACGGGTGCCCATCGAGTCCTTTCCGTAAAACGACTTGCGGAAGCTGTTTGGCTGATTCTGCTCACTGAGGACAATTGCCGGAACGTTGAGAAGCGCCGGTACTGCCCTGGTCCAAAGTGCTACCCCCTATCCTTAATCTCTGAGGCCCTGGAACGCGGCGCCCTGATCATGGAGGAAGTCTCTCTACCGGGCCTTTGGCAGATGACGGACGCGGACTACCTGAAAAACGCGCCGAATGATCGAGAGAGGAAACTGCGATCGAAGCGACTTGAAAGTAGGGACTTTCGCTGGAGAGCAGTGCATGCCGTCGTAGGTGATCAGCTAGCTCAAGATCTCGTGCCGACGACCCAACGCCTCGCCGATAGTGTTCGCTCCACGGCGAAGCTCTACAAGCGCAGCGTGCCCACCATCTATAGTTGGGTGCACCGCTACTGGGCCGGCGGTGAATGTCTTAACAGCCTCCTACCCCACACGAACCTTTGCGGCGGACCAGGGAAGCGAAAGCCATACTCGCCGCGCCGGAAGGGACGAAAGTCCCGCCTATACAAGGCGGGCCTCGCTCAATCCGAAGGCTACGTGCCACAGGACATCGACAGGGAACGGCTCGCAGCTGGCTACGCGCTGGTGAAGCCAGGCGTCACGATGCATGACGCCTATCTCCTAACCATGGGGGCGTACTGGTCAGAAACGAACCAAGACGAGACCGGTAGTTTGAAGCGCCGCCTGCTCCCTGAGAGCCTCAGACCAACCGAGGTGCAATTCGCCTACTGGGGGCGGGCCCTTCACGGTACCCCTTTGCGACGAAAAATAGCTGGATTGGAGAACTGGCAGACATCGACACTCGCTTTGGCGGGGAGTGCGCAAGATCAAGTCCACGCCGTCGGCCAAATGGCCATGATTGACTCGACGTCTTCAGATGTCTATCTGACTTCGGCTCTATCGCGACACAAAATATTGCCTCCAATGAGAAGGACCATAGTCGTTGATGTTCGATCAACTGCGGTTATGGGCTTCTATATGGGGTGGGAGCCCGTAAGCTCAATTACTTCCCTGCAGGCGATTCTATGTGCGTCCGAAGATAAGACAGAGGTGGCTGCGAGATTCGGAGTAAAAATAAACCAAGATGATTGGCCGGGCATGCTCCATCGGCTTTATCTTGCAGATAACGGCGAAATGAAATCAGAGGCTCTGCAGAAGGCCGAGCGAAATTTCCATTTCGGAATTGAGTACGCAAAGTCAGGCAGTGGTCAAAGCAAAAGTCTTGTCGAGAACCAACACCATACGGATCACAAGGCGTTTGACCATAAGTTGCCGGGAACAACAAGAGGGCGAAAGGCCGGGCGCGGAGAGTCCAATCCGGCGAACGCGGCGTTGTGGAATTACCACGAGTATATGCACGAATACATCCTCGCTGTACTTGAATTCAACAGCGAAGAAGTCCCCCACCTCGCGCCCTTTGAGATGAGGAAGGAAGGCTTGTCGCCAACACGGATAAATATTTTTCGATGGATGCGTGATCATGGGATGCGCGCGGACATATCGTTTGATGTGGGTCAGCTAAGAGCTTATCTGCTGACAGAGCGCCGGGCAGTTATGAAAAGGGATGGTATCCATCTGTTGATGGACGACGGAATTCGGAGGCTTCCGGGCCACCGCTTCTTCTGCGGTGAACTGACGAGTTTGCACTCATGGCAAAGCGCGGTCGAGCGCGGGAAAGCGATTGGCTTGCTTGTGAAGCTCAACCCCCAAGATCTCAGCCGCGTGTGGCTTGCGACCGATACAGGTCTTTTAGCTGTTCCCAATGTGGAGGCCGAACAGGCATTGCTGGAAGAGATGACGCTAACTGATTGCGTTATGGATATTCAGGACAAAGATCTCCGATTGGACTCTAAGCGTGAGAAGGTTGACCAGCGGGGGCTCGACACCATCATCAGGCGTTTGCAAATAACGAAGGGTGCAAAGAGGGAAAAGAAGGAACAGGCAAAGGGAGCCGTCAATGCCTCAGTGTGTGGTAGTAGCCGTAAGCAGTCGCTGAAAGCAAATGCGCGAAAAGAGATTGCATTAATCAATCAACCACCATCATTGGATCCTGTTGGATCGCAAACGGTGTGCGCGCCTGCTCCTCATGATGCAATAGATGATGCTGCAGATCGAGCGATGAGGGATTTTATGAAGAGTCTCGATCGGTGAATGAGAAATATCTAAAGCACCCCGAGCTGATCAGTGGGCCAAATCCTCTCTTAGAGGCGCTGGCGCCGTTCATTCCTTTTAACGATCTGCCTCGAGCATTGATAAGGCAGCCGCTTGAGAGAATCGACTGGAAGCTGATGGCTCCTGGGTACAGGAATGCTTTCCTGGATCTTCACGAGAAGCACTATTGGCCAACAAGTCAAACTATTGAAGTGGCTGAAAGCATACAGGCAGTTATACGTTCCGGTCTGGTCTCACGTAATCCCCTTTCTGGTGCCGAGCAGCGTCGGATCAACGCGCTCGCGCTGACACATGATGTCGAAAAAATTCCACTCCAGTCGTTACGGACGCCTGCCGGTGGCGGTGTGATTTCCGCAATGACCGGCATGGGTAAGTCAGCGACTCTCTTGCGGGCATTAGAGGCGGTCGCTCCGGAGCAGGTTGTTATACACAGCAAAAGCGAGCAGTGTGGGTGGTCGATCCTGACGCAGTTGCTTTACTTGGTGATCGATGGCCCATTTAATGGCACGCCAGGTGGACTGCTTTCACGTATCACGGAGAGTATGGACATAGTGCTTGGTACAGACTACTCCGATGAGTGCCGAAAAAAGAGAAATCTGGATGCCCAACTACTTTTTGTGACCAAGCTACTGTCGACGCATCGAGTTGGACTGCTGGCGATCGATGAGAATCAGTTGGAAAATTTTGAACAAAGCATTTGGCGAAAGTCCTTGGTTCTATTCTTTCTCGGTCTTATGAATCTCGGTATTCCGATTCTCCTGCTCGGCAACCCGCTGGCTTTCGCGAGTTTGAAGTCCTTCTCGCAGAACGTGAGGCGCCTTTCCACGATTGGTCACCACGAGATGACGCCTGCTGCAACAGCTTTTGAGCCGTGGTGGGCCCGAGACTTTGTGCCGGGTATGTGTCGCTTCGCTCTTTGTGAGGAAATTCCATCAGTCGGCGAAATCGTCGATACAACGTTTGATGTGGCAGGCGGAGTCCCTGGAATTTTTGCGCCTCTTTGGATCGAGGCGCAGCGCATTTCCCTCCGCCGCGGCGGGGGATCGGCCCAGCTTCAGCTCAGTGACTTGGTTGCAGCGCGGAGATCTCCGCGAGTCGTTGAGCTGCTTAATATTGCTCAGCAAGCTAGTGGAGCTTCGCCGGTCGAAAGGTTCGTTGACATCCCAAAGCCTGCTTCTCCAACTAGAGGAGCGGCCTTTTCAACTGGGGTTGCGCGTGCGCCAGATGTCTCTGGTGGTAGTCAGGATTTGCGTGCGCATCCAAGTCCCATTAGCGAGATTCAAAAAGCGTTGGAGCGACGAAGGAAGGCGGGGGAGTACAAGGCCAAGCATCAAAGCAAAAGGGCCGAGGAACGCGCAACGGGGGGCGTGTCACGCGTCGAGCTCCAGTTGGAGATGTTTGCTGGCCTGGAGGGAACCCAGGAGCCGCTAATTTCTGCGAGTGATCGCGCCCGACCCAAGAAGCGCTAGCATGTGCGACAAGTCAAGCTTCTATTTTGAGACCATTCGTTTTCGCGCCTTCTAAGCTCTTTCGCTAGCCAGGATGATCGGCTCCAACTTTGCTCCTTGAACATGACTTCAAGCAGCTCGTCTGGAAGGCTCTCGACGTATTTCTCAATCATGATCCGGTCGATGTGTACGTTGGCATCGATCTCGTATCGGCTCACGTCTTTGGCAAGTTCGCGAAATAGCGCAGGCGGAAAGTTTGCATCCATGGTGTGCTCTCGAAGTTCCGCTTGAGTTGCCGGAGAGAGCCATGATCCGAAAGGGGTTGGTTCGGATAGGTCTAACGGTGTGCAATGCGGCCCCTGCTCGCGGCGAGGTGGACTCATCCGCAGCTCGTCGAGGGCGGTCACAACAATGAGGCGCGAAGCTACATAGCTTGCCTGCACCCGTTGCTCAACCTCCGCTTGCATGAAGAGGCCGCCGTCCGGAATCTCGAGGGCGGAGGCGATTTCTTCAAGTGAGACTCCCCAGAGTCTTCTGATTGACTTTGATAGCTCTGCGGAAGCATGGCCGATGCTCCCAAAGTGCCGAATCACAGCGTCCATCACCAACATCCAAGGGTGTGGCGCAATCCCCGTGAGGTTGCCGCTAAACACGTCTTGCCAAAGGTTCAGGTATGAGGCATAGCCGTCAGACATTGGCAACCTTGCCGCACCAACGCTTGTTCTCTTTGTGGGCTGTTCTCCCGGTAGGCAAAGCCTCCATGTATCTTGTGTAGCTGTTCTTGGTTCGCCTTCATCGAGCAGCGTGAGGCCATGGTGGGGGCAGTGTGCGATGGACGGAATCAGGTGGATCACTCGCCACGTTGTGAAGCCCAGATGATCCAGGTCCTCTTCTATGCACCTGCTGCAGGACCGCAAGTGGAGGGTGGCTAGCCTAGGGATTCGTCGCTGACGGTGACCCCGAAATGCCTTGCGGAAGTGAGAGCGATCGCCGGCCTCCAGTTGGCTGGCGAGGCGTCCCGCGAGGACAGGAGGCATGGTTCGAGAATAAATACCGAACAATGTGTGCTGCTCGAGGATGCGTCTGAAGTCGTCGCTTGGGTCAAATAGACGCTTTGTCACTTTGCCAATGCCTGATCCGAATATGTCTCCAGTCGCCCCTTTCTGGCTTCGCCCGTAGATGCTTTGCCGCGTACTTGCTTTGGTTCTGTGCTCATACATTCGGCTGTTTATGACGGCAGCACTATGCAAAGTGGTACCGGGGCTCAGATAGGGCATATAGGCGATGGAAGTCATAGGTAGTCCATGAGACTCAGCGGAGTCTGCTGGGTTGCCAGAGTGCCGGTAGGTGATCAAGTAGCCATGGTCTGTCATGGCGGTACAGCCACATGTACCCGTTCCCGCGAATCGACCTGAGCGCCTTCACGGGTAGATTTGGGTGCGTTGCAAGTAAGGCTTGGAAGCGTTTTCGGACTTGGGTCCGCGTGGCTACGAAGCGGGCGAACCTCCATGCTTCTTGTAGGCTCGGATCCGAGCCCAGCATGCGGTTGATCGTTATTCGACTGACACTGAACTCGGTCGCGACATCGTCGACATCGCTACCGGCGAGAAGCTTTCTTCGAGCCTTGCGCTTTTGGGCCTCTGTAAAGGACTTCGTTCTAGCCGTGAACGTCAGCCCGAGCTGGGTCGCCCATTTGACTCCGGTGGTTGTACAGATGCCCGCTTTGGCCGATGCCGCACGGATCGAGTCTCCATCGATCACGTTCTGTCTGAACGCTTCGAGCTGTACGGCATGGGAATCGATGGCGGGGGAGTGGATGGGTTCCTCGGTCGCCGCAAGCGCCTCGGAGTAGGTTTCGCGGAACTCGGCCCACGTGTCGAACAGCATGGACAGGAGGAGGATGTGCTTAAGGGGATGCCCCGGTCTCGGGCGACGCCGCGCGAGCGCGCCGGCGAGGCCTGGCCAATCGGCGGTGATCGATCCCAGTGCCTCGAAACCCGGCACATCCTCGATGCCTCGATAGTGGGAGCGCGTCGCCCGAACGAGTGCTGCGATTCGTAGACTTCCCTTCTCTGTGGCAAGCCCGCGACCGCGAAGGGCCAATTGGTACGTCTTCGCAAGCACCCTGGGGTCGAGGGTTCCCGGTTCCATCGCTGCAAAGTGAACTGACAGCGTTGCGACAGAGAGCAAGCGCTCCATCTGCTCATCTGTCGTCACGGGCACCTCGATCCAGTCCCTTTTCAATCCTCTTTTCGGAAGCAGCCATCCCCGACGGTGCACGGGCGTGACGGGATCCCAGGCAATCTGCAAAGGGCGCCTGTGTTTTCGGCACACCATGACGGAGGGAAGCTGCTCCGCTACGTGCCAATAGGCGAACCCGTGACGCCCCTCGTCTTCTTCAAAGCATGCTGGACAGCCCTTGAGAGGATGACGCCCACCGATTCGGCTCGCGGGTATCCCCAGCTTCATCTTTAGGTCCGGTACCGAACCTATGACGACACACTGAAGTAGGTGTTCGGCAAGCGAAGCGGGTGCGAGAGGGAGGAAGTACCCGAGCAGCGTGTGCCGCAAGGCTACTGCTCTTGCCTCGCCAAGCTTCTTCTCAGTCCGCTCGGTGAAAAGGCCAAGGAACGACGGGAAGTCGTGCATCAAGGCGGCGCTTGGTGAGCCGAACAGGCATCTGCTCGTGGCGACAGGACCCAACCCGTTCCACGCTTGGACCCATCCACACCAGCTATAGAGCGTCTGGTCAGGGATCAACTTGGGGAGGTTGAGCAACATAGGCATCAAACGTTGCGGTATCCGACCTCCTCACTACAGCATGGATCGCGTGGGGTGTGCGGTTTGGATTTTTCATTCTCTTTGATGCTGTCTCCAGACCTCCTATTGCGTGTTTGCAGGAAGCGTTGACTTGGTGATCGTTCGGCGTAGCATTTGTCTCACCTTCTGGGACAGACCTGGGAGACCCAACAACCGTGAGGGATTCTCATGGACTTCGACTACCTGGTCTTCATTGGCCGTTTTGAGCCCTTCCACATCGGGCATGCCGCCGTCGCTCGCCACGCGCTGAGCAAGGCGAAGAAGCTGATCTTCCTGATTGGTTCGGCCGACACCCCCCGCTCCATCCGTAATCCCTGGACCGTCGCCGAACGCTCGGTGATGATTCGTGCCGCGTTGGATGACGCCGCCGATCGCCTGATCACCCTTCCGCTGCGCGATCACCTCTACAACGAGGCACAGTGGGTCGCCACCGTGCAGCGCAAGGTCAACGAGGCGATCCGCGAGGACCGCGGTTCGGCGGACAGCCGGGTCGGCCTGATTGGCCAGGAGAAGGACGCCAGCAGCTACTACCTGCAGGAATTCCCCCAGTGGCCGCTGGTCGATGTGCGTCACACCGAGACGCTGTCAGCCACCGAGCTGCGCCGCTACCTGTTCGAGGCCGGCAAGCTCGACTTCCACGGCGGCCTGCTGATGCTCCGGAGCAACGTACCGGGGCCGGTGTTCGAGATGCTCGAGGCGTTCCGCAAGAACGGCGGTGCGTTCGAGCAGTTGCTCAACGAGTACCGCTTCATTGAGGACTACCGTGCCGGCTGGTCGGCCGCGCCCTATGCACCGACCTTCGTCACCACCGATGCGGTGGTCGTGCATTCGGGCCACGTGCTGCTGGTCCGTCGCCGCTCGGAGCCCGGCAAGGGCCTGTGGGCACTGCCGGGCGGCTTCATCAAGCCGGACGAGACGATCCTGACCAGCTGCCTGCGCGAGCTACGCGAGGAAACCCGCCTGAAGATCCCGGTGCCGGTGCTGCGCGGTTCGCTGAAGAACCAGCACGTCTTCGACCACCCGGATCGCTCGCTGCGTGGCCGCACGATCACCCACGCCTTCCACTTCGACTTCCCTGCCGGCGAGCTGCCGCCCGTGAAGGGAAGCGACGACGCCGAGAAGGCGCGCTGGTTCCCGGTGAGCGAGGCGCTAGAGATGGGCCCGCAGCTGTTCGAAGACCACCTCTACATCCTGGAGTTCTTCCTCGGACGGGGCTGATTCCCCCGTCTTCCCGCCGGCGGATAGACCGCCGGTTCACCTGACGCGAAGGAGCTTCCGTCATGCACTACCTCAACAATCTTCTCCTCAACACCGATAGCTACAAGGCCAGCCACTGGCTGCAGTACCCGCCCGGCACCGACAAGACCTTCTTCTACGTCGAGTCGCGCGGCGGCGAGTACGACAAGACGGTGTTCTTCGGCCTGCAGGCCATCCTCAAGGAATACCTGAGCGCTCCGGTCACCCACGCCGACGTGGACGAGGCGCGCGACTTCTTCGCCGGGCACGGCGAACCTTTCAACGAGGCCGGGTGGCGCCGCATCGTCGACGTCCATGGCGGACGGCTGCCGCTGCGCATCCGCGCGGTGCCCGAAGGCAGCGTGGTGCCCACCCACCAGGCCCTCGTCACCCTCGAGTCGACCGACCCGGACGCCTTCTGGCTTCCCAGCTACTTGGAAACCCTGCTGCTGCGCCTGTGGTACCCGGTGACGGTGGCCACGGTCAGCTGGCACGTGAAGCAGACCCTGCGCGCCTACCTGGAGAAGACCAGCGATGCGCCGGACGAGCAGCTGCCGTTCAAGCTGCACGACTTCGGTGCCCGCGGGGTCTCCAGCGCCGAGTCGGCTGCGTTGGGCGGCATGGCCCACCTGGTGAACTTCCAGGGCAGCGATACGGTGTCGGGCGTACTGGCCGCGCGCCGTTTCTACGGTGCGCCGATGGCCGGCTTCTCGATCCCCGCCGCCGAGCACAGCACGATCACCAGCTGGGGTCGCGACCGTGAGGTGGACGCGTTCCGGAACATGCTGACCCAGTTCGGCAAGCCCGGCGCCTTGCTGGCCGTGGTGTCGGACAGCTACGACATCTATCGGGCGATCGACGAGCACTGGGGCAAGACGCTCAAGGACGAGGTGATTCGCTCGGGCGCCACCGTGGTGATCCGCCCCGACTCGGGCGACCCGGTGGAGGTGGTGCATGAGTGCCTGGTGCGGCTGGACGCCGCCTTCGGCAGCACGGTCAACGGCAAGGGCTACAAGGTGCTGAACCACGTGCGCCTGATCCAGGGCGACGGGGTCAACCCGCACAGCATCGCGGCCATCCTCGAGCGCATCACCGCCGCCGGCTATGCCACAGACAACCTCGCCTTCGGCATGGGCGGCGCACTGCTGCAGCACATGAACCGCGACACGCAGAAGTTCGCGCTGAAGTGCTCGGCCGCCCGCATCGATGGCCAGTGGATCGACGTCTACAAGGCACCGGCGACCGACGCCGGCAAGACCTCGCAGCGCGGCCGCCTGGCCCTGCTGCGGCACCGCGAGTACGGCACCTACAAGACCGTCACCGTCCCGAACGATGTCCCGACGGTCGAAGCCTATGAACCGCCGGTGGGCTGGGCGCATGCCCTGGAGACCGTCTGGGAAGACGGCCAGCTGGTACGCGACTGGACGTTCGACGACGTCCGCGCCCGCAGCCAAATCATCTGACTCTCAAGGAAGGAGCACTGCCATGTTTGGATTCCGCTACGTCAAAGCCAGCCCCAGCACCTACCTGCTGCAATACAAGAACGGCAAGGCCGTGCGCGAGGGGACGGGTCTGTCCTTCTGGTACTTCGCGCCCAATGCCTCCTTGGTGTCGATCCCGCTGGAAAGCGTGGATGCGCCCTTCATGTTCCAGGAGGTGAGCAGCGACTTTCAGGTGGTCACCGTGCAGGGCCAGGTGACCTATCGCGTGGCCGCCCCGACCACGCTCGCCGGCCTGATGAATTTCACCCTCAAGCCGGACGGCAGCTACGTGTCCGAGGACCACACCAAGCTGCCGCAGCGCGTGGTCAACGCGGTGCAGGTGCAACTGCGCTCGGTGCTGCAGGGCAAGACCCTGCAGGAGCTGTTACAGGGCTCGGACCACCTGGTGAAGGCGGTCCGCGAGGGGCTGCAGCGCCCGGACGGCCTGCCCAGCCTCGGCCTGGAGCTGGTCAATCTGGCGATCCTCGCGGTGAAGCCCAACCCGGAAACGGCCCGAGCGCTGGAGGCCCAGGTCCGCGAGCAGATCCTCAAGCAGGCGGACGACGCCACCTACGCCCGTCGCAACGCGGCGATCGAGCAGGAGCGCTCGGTGAAGGAGAACGAGCTCAACACCGAGATCGCGGTGGAGGCGAAGAAGCGGCAGATCCGCGAGGCCCAGCTGGAAGCGGAGCAGGCTGAGCTGAGCAAGCGCCAGGCGATCCGCGACCAGGAAATGGCCGGCCGTATCGCGATGGAAGAGAAGAACAAGGGGCTGACCGCGCTGCGCAGCGACAACGCCCGCACCGAAGCGGATGCCAAGGCCTACGCCGTGGCCGCCACCATGAAGGCGGTGCAGGACATCGATCCGCGGGTGCTGCAGGCGCTGATGGTGGGTCAGGCCGACCCGGGCGTGCTGATCGCCCAGGCCTTCCAGGGGCTGGCAGCCAACGCGGAGCGGATCGGCGAGCTCAACATCTCGCCGGACCTGCTGCAGCAGCTGACCCAGGCACGCCCCAAGCACGTAGCGAAGGCCTGAGGCCATGGACGCGCTCGATCAGCGCATCGTGCTGGTAACCCGGCACACCCGGCTGGAAGATCTGGTGGTGCGCTTCAATACCATCGAGCAGGCCCGCTTCTACGTGGAGCACCTGGGCGCGGACCTCTCGGACTATGCCGAGGAGCACCGGGTCTACCAGTGGGCGGTGCGACAGGCCGAGGCGGTGCTGGGCCGCTTCGGCCGGGTCCAGCGGCTGGACCGCGGTTTCCTGGCCAACTACCTGTTCGCGCCGGACGCCCTGGTCGTGGTGCTGGGGCAGGACGGGCTGGTCGCCAACACCCTCAAGTACCTCAAGGACGGGCAGCCGGTGGTCGGGGTCAATCCCGACCCCGGTCGCTGGGACGGCGTGCTGCTGCCGTTCGCGGTCGATGATCTGGAGCGGCTGGTGCCGGAAGCGATCGCACGCCGGCGCCCGGCCAAGCGGGTGACCATGGCCCAGGCCTCGCTCAGCGACGGGCAGGAGCTCTTCGCGGTCAACGACCTCTTCATCGGGCCGCGCAGCCACGTGTCGGCGCGCTACCAGATCCGTTTGGGTGAACAGGTGGAAACCCACTCTTCCAGCGGATTGATCGTGTCGACGGGCCTGGGATCGACCGGCTGGTTCCAGAGTCTCTTGGCCGGTGCGGTGGCGATCGGCGGGCATGCGCTGCCGACATCCGTCGAAGCAATGCGGGGCCGCGGATTCCCGTGGGACGCGGAGCGGCTGCAGTTCACCGTACGGGAGCCGTTCCCCAGCCGAACCACGCAGGCAGACCTGGTGTTCGGGCAGATCACCCGTCGCCAGCCGCTCGAGCTGGTGTCCCAGATGGCCGGTTACGGGGTGATCTTCAGCGACGGCATCGAGGCGGATTTCCTGGAGTTCAACGCCGGGATGAAGGCGACGATCCAGCTGGCTGAGCGGGAAGGATGTCTGGTGACCTGACGGCGGACGACTGCAGGAGTGAGGTCTATCCGTCTCAGACGGAGATACGTCGGTGGATCACCATTGAGATCCGCCGGCCTCGGGAGTGACGACATGGCAAAGCTTGAAAGCATCTATGTACGACGGGATCGCCTGGCGGGCGGTCTGCAGGGCCTGCTGATCGGCGACGCGCTGGGCGTGCCCTACGAGTTTCATGACGCGCTCGACCTCCCTCCTCGGGAACAGATCGACTTCGATCCGCCGGAAGGCTTCCCGCGCTCGCATGAAGGCGTGCCACCGGGAACTTGGTCGGACGATGGCGCCCAGGCGCTCTGCCTGCTGCAGTCGCTGCTCGACAAGGGGACGCTGGAACTGGGCGACTTCTCCCGTCGGCTGGTGAATTGGGCGGATTGGGGACACCTGGCGGTCGACGGCAAGGTCTTCGACATTGGCCTGCAGACGGCCCGGGCGATCGAACGCCTGCGTGCCGGGATCGCACCGGAAGAGGCGGGTCCCAAGGGGGAATTCGACAACGGCAATGGCTCGCTGATGCGCGTGCTTCCGTTGGCGCTCTGGCATACAGGCGACGACCTTTCCCTCATCACGATGGCTGCGCGGCAGTCGTTGCCGACGCACGGCCACCCGCGTGCCGCCGTCGCGTGCGCTTTCCTGTGTCTTTGGGCGCGTGGGGAGCTGGCGGCGAATGCCGGGAGTTGGGAGAGGGCCGAGGCGACGCTCCGCCAGCTTGGCCCCGATGCAGGACTTCCCATCGAGGAGATCGAGCTCGTGCTGGATCCATCCTGGGCCGATCGTGTCCAGGGCTCGGGCTATGTCGTCGACACGCTCTGGTCGGCCCGTCAGACCCTCGATCGGTCGGCGAGCTACGCCGATGTTGTGCGACACGCGGTTTCCTTGGGGCAGGACACCGATACGACCGCGGCGGTTGCTGGCGGGATCGCCGGTATCCGATACGGCTTGTATGGCATTCCCCTGTCGTGGCGCGAACGGCTGCGCGGCAAGGACCTCCTCCAGGACCTTCAGGATCGGCTGATCAAGCACGCCAGTGCCCGTGAGGGCCATGGCGGTAGCACCATCCGCACCAGCCAAAGCCATCCGCTGAGCATCGGGACGATTGAGCTCGAAAGCGGAGGCAAGATCGGCATCACGTTCTGCCCCGGGAAGAAGCAGCTGTCCGCCATGAGCGGTCGTTGGGACAGGGATCTCGATACCGATCTTCAGGCGATCCGGGACTGGGGTGCCACGCACCTGGTCACGCTCATCGCGCCGTGGGAGTTCGAAGAGCTTTCCGTGCCGGATCTTCCGACCAAAGCAGCTGCGCACGGACTGGCGTGGCACCACGCGCCGATCCTTGATGGTCATGTACCGGGAGTGGTACCGGATGGCTTCGACGCATCGTCATGGTTCGACGCCGTTTGGCCAAGTTTGTCGGAGCTTCTCAGTCGCGCGTTGACTCAGGGAGAGGGTGTCGTCGTGCACTGCAAGGGAGGGCTCGGTCGAGCCGGGACGGTCGCCGCACTGTTGTTGGCAGGCGCTTCTACGGGCCTGTCACCTGACCAGGTGATCGCGCTTATCAGGCACGCCAGGCCCAACGCCATCGAGACGGTAGCTCAGGAGGACTACCTAAGTTCCGCCCTGCGCGCTGGGGGAAGCCCAAGCCCATGACCCAACTGTCCGAGGCTATTGCGGAAACACAAGCCGTCTCATAACCATCGTTCGCAACATATTGCGGCCATTGAACGGTGGTGAGCATGTCTGGTAGCTTCCGAAACCGATATGGGAAAAGTCGATGCGCAATGCATCGTCCAAAAAAGCAGGGGAGCTGACATTGACTAGTACGGCATTAAACTGTCCAGCGACGCGCTCCGCTCGCGAACGCCGTCCTTACGCGCGACGCGAGCCAAACGTCATGCCAAATGCACAGCATCGCAGCATGATGCGGTGGCTACGTATATAGCGCATCCAACACCGTCCGCCCATGCTTATTTCTGGAAGGGAAGCCCTCCTTCATTTGCGATACGGTCGCAAATGATGGTTAGTAGGGCGGATGGAGAGAGGCCTACGCGAAACGTGAATATCCTAATTGCTCAAGAAGCAATTTAATATCGCCAAATAGGGGTCTGCACTTGGTAAAGAAAATTATTAAATGGGAAATGCTTTCCATCTCGCTGCTCGCAATGGCGCTGATGTCACCTGCATTCTCCCAAACCAACAGCGGCACCCCTATCAAATTTGAGAATGGGCCGCCGCCCGTGCCAGCAGGTCCTCCCCAGCCGCCGGTAAATGTTAACGCCGTGACATTTGACTGGTCGAGTCATGAGGGGCAAGGGGTCCTTTTGGCAGCAACCGGGAATGCAAATGCGTTCCTTGGTCATGCTTTTTATCCTGGAAGCCAAACACTTTCGGCAAATCTCGCCAAGAATGGAGATAAGTGCGCCGGCGTAGGCGATCCAATACTTCCGCAGAACGGAACAAAGGTCGAGCAATATACCGATTTCGCCGTCCCAATCGAGATGGGTCTGAAATACGAGCGGTTCTACAATTCGCTAGTTCCAGGTTATCGGCAGTGGACCGACAGCTTTAGCTATTGGCTCGATACGTCATGTCAACTTACTGGTGGCGACCCTAACACCGGAGTATGTCGTCAACTTACGGCATACGAGCCGGATGGGATCACAATGGTTTTTCAGGGTGGCCAAGGGACCCCTGCGACATTTACAGAAAATAATGGTGCTGGCGTCGCAACATTGACCCACAATGCCGATGGAAGCTTCATCGTGCATGATGAGCAGGGTCTAACCGAGGTCTATGATACGAATGGAAATATCCAGTCTGTCGTTGACGCTTCTGGTGTAGGCTGGACGTTTTCTTCTGGTCGTGTAACCCACACCAACGGCCAATACATCACCATTTCTTCTCAGGTCAACAGCGATTCAACGGTTACTAAGACAATCACCGATCCGGCGGGTAATAAATATACGTATACTTATGGGGCGGAGCTAATATCAGCCACGCTGCCTGGAAGCCCGTCTACAACGATATCTTACAAGTATCTCGCTAATCAGGATCTGTTGACTGAGGTGGACTATAACGGAGCCCCGTACTCATACACTAACTACACGAACGTAAATAGCGGAAGTACTTGGGGTCTGGCGAGCGGGACCTATCTTGCAGATAATTCAAAAAATACCTCAATAGTCTACGGGACAGACTCTTCCGGCAACCATACGGCAACTATCACCAATCCGCTCGGTAACGTACGAACCAATGTCTATGGTGGGCCAAACGGAAAGATAAGCTCTACCAGCGTTGATGCTGTGCAGGACTGTGGTTCGACGACCAGTTCTACGAGCTATGACACGAACGGTAACCCTTCTCAGACTGTAGACAACAATGGCAACGTTCACACGTATCACTACGCTGCCAATGGACAGCTTCAAAGTGAGACGGAAGCCTATGGCACGTCCTTGGCAAGGACAACGGATTATACCTGGGATCCAGATGTTCAGGTTAACCGGCTGCTCAGCGCAACAGTCGAGGGGTGGAAGAAGACGGTCTACTCCTACAATGCGCAAAATCGTATCGCTTCGGTTTCGGTGACTAATCTTTCGTCTACTGGCGCTCAGAACCAAACGCTCACGACGACCTACGGCTACTCGTTGTATGCAAATGGCATGGTGCACACCATTTCAGTGACGCACCCATCGCCAAATGGCTCAGATGTAGACACATATACCTACGACGCGATGGGCAACCTGGCGTCTTATACCAACGGGTTGGGTCAAACCACCACGTATGGTAATTACAATGGATTAGGCGAAGTTGGGCACGTTGTCGGGCCAAATGCAGATGTCACCGACTATTCATACGATGCTCGTGGTCGCATGGTGACAAGAACAACCTATCCGAACGGCACAGCAGCGTCTTGGAGTTACGCTTACGATGGCTTCGGCCTATTGGCGAGCGTCAGCGCTCCCGACGGCGAGGTGACCACTTGGAATCGGGACCCCGAGATGCGCGTCACCTCGATGACCCACAACGACAAGGACGGCACCTCAACGGAAGCCTATGGATACGATGCCAACGACGACGTTACCAGCAAGACGGTCAGCCGCAACGGTACGGTGACGTACTCGACTAGCACAACGTACGACGCCCTGGGGCGCCCTTATCAGACCCATGGCAATCACGGGCAGCAGCTGACTTACAGCTATGACGGCAACGGGAATGTGCTGTCGGTAAGCGATGCGACTGGGCATGTCACCAGTTATCAATACGACGCGCTCGACCGTGTCATACAGAAGACTGAGTCCGGCGGCGCAAGTCCGTCGATTCCAACCGGGGTCCCTGCGGTCAGCTCGCCGGCCAACAGTACGGACGGCAGCTATACGCTGAGCTGGAATGCCATCGGTGGTGCGACTTTTTATGAACTCCAGGAAGAGTTCAACGGCGGTAGCTGGACCACGGTCCAGAACAACTCCAGTCTCGGCTGGAGCGCTAGCGGCAAGGCCAACGGCACTTATGGGTACCGAGTCCATGCTTGCGACGTCACCGGCTGTGGTGCCTGGAGTAGCGTCGCGACCGTAACCGTCCTGTATCCTCCCGGCACGCCAAGCTTGAGCGTTCCGGCCAACAACAACACGGGGGGCTACACCGTGAGCTGGAGTGCTGTCGCGACGGCGACTGGCTACAACCTGCAGGAGCAGGTGAACGGCGGAAGCTGGACCACCGTGCAATCCAACAGTGCCACGAATTGGGGTGCCGCCGGCAAGGGGAATGGCACTTATGGCTACGAAGTACAGGCGTGCAACGCCAGTGGTTGCAGTGCCTGGAGCCCGGTCGGATCGGTTGCAGTGCTGCTGCCGCCGGCTAGCGCTCCTAGCCTGAGCGCGCCCTCTAGCAATGCCAGCGGTGCCTACACCGTGAGTTGGACGAGTGTAGCTACTGCCACCAGTTACAACTTGGAGGAACAGATCAACGGCGGTAGCTGGACCACGGTGCAGTCCAACAGCGCTACGAGCTGGGGCGCGGCCGGGCAATCCGACGGCACCTACGCCTATCAGGTCCAGGCTTGCAATAGCAGCGGCTGCAGCGCGTGGAGTTCAGTCGCCACCACCACCGTGCTGTTCCCACCAGGCAGCCCGCCATCGGTGAGCTCGCCTAGCACCAGCACCACAGGCAGCTATACGGTGAGCTGGAGCACGATCGCCAACGCCACCAGCTACAACTTGCAGGAACAAGTCAACGGCGGCGCCTGGAGCACCGTGCAGTCCAGCAGCGCCACATCCTGGAATGCCTCCGGGCAGGGCAACGGCAGCTATGGCTATCAGGTCCAGTCGTGCAACAGCGGCGGCTGCAGCGGGTGGAGCAGCGTCAGCACCACCACCGTGCTGCACCCTCCGGGTAGCGCGCCGACGCTGTCCGCACCCGGTAGCAGCACCAACGGCAGCTACACGGTGAGTTGGACCGGTGTTGCAACGGCGACGAGCTACAACCTGCAAGAGCAGGTGAATGGTGGCGGTTGGACGACCGTGCAGTCGGGCGCTTCCACCAGTTGGAGCACGAGCGGGCGTGGCGATGCGACCTATGGCTACCAGGTACAGGCCTGTAACAGTAGCGGCTGTGGTCCATGGAGCGGTGTCGGCTCGACCACGGTCCTTTTGCCGCCGGGCACGCCCTCTCTGAGTGTGCCCGCCAGCAATGGGAGTGGCAGTTACACCGTGAGCTGGTCCGGCGTGGCCACAGCCACGAGCTATAACTTGCAAGAGCAGGTGAATGGTGGCGGCTGGACGACCGTGCAGTCGGGTGCGTCCACCAGCTGGAGCACGAGCGGGCGCGGCGATGCGACCTACGGCTACCACGTGCAAGCCTGCAACAGCAGCGGATGTGGTCCATGGAGTGGCGTTGCATCGACGACCGTGCTGTTGCCGCCAAGCAGCGCTCCGGCCTTGAGCGTTCCTGGCACCAACGGCAACGGCAGCTATACCGTGAGCTGGTCCGGCGTATCGACGGCCAGCAGCTACACCTTGCAAGAGCAGGTCAACGGTGGTGGCTGGACCACGGTGCAGGCCAATGGAAATACCAGCTGGAACGCCAGCGGCAAGGGCACCGCCACGTATGGTTACAGGGTGCAAGCCTGTAATGCCAGCGGCTGCGGACCGTGGAGCGGCACGGATTCCATCACCGTCACAATCCCTGTGCCCATCACGATAAATGGGCAGAGCTACTCGACCAGCTCCTCTCCCGGAAGCACCGGTGGTGCGTCGGCCGCCATAGGCTTCGAGATCGTCGGCGGGAAAACCTGGGAAGTCTTCACCTCCAACCAACACGTAGCCAATACGCTGGTCACCTCGGGCGGCGTGCCATCCGGTGCAGCCACCGTGCAATACACCTGGACCGAGGTCGGCTTGGCCAACGGAGCCAATCTAAGCGGTGGCACTGTCTCCAACGGGGCTAGCACGCCAACCGCGGTAAGTAGCAACCCATCCAGCAACTACTACGTCTCCATGGCGAAGAACAGCAGCAACGTCATTGGACTCACGTATCACGTGACAGTGACCTTTTACAACGCAGCGGGCGCCAACATTTCCAGTTCCACCTGCACGATGACTGCGACCGTTGTGGGGACCATGTGATGAGCACTCGCTTCTCTCGCGACGGATCCACCTCCGCCACACAACGTAGCAATCGGGCGCCCGACGCCATGCCAAGGAAGAGGCCAAGCATGAATATTTCTCTGGCTATCTCTCGAGTCCGGGTGCGCCGCCGGGCTCTGCCCATCCTGCTACTCGCCGGCTTGCTGGCCAGCCAGCAGGCATGGGCGGAAAGCCCGATCGTTACCAAGTACGCCTACGACGCTGGCGACCACCTCACTACAGTGACCGATCCCCGCGGCTTGGTCACCGCCTACAGCTCTGACGGCCTGGACCAGCTCTGGGGAGTTTCCAGTCCGGATACCGGCACAACCACGTATAGCTACGATGCATACGGTCGGCGTAGCAGCCTGACACGTGCTAACGGCGTGACCACCACGTATGACTACGACACCATCAATCGCCTGACAAGCATCAGTGCCGGCGGGCAGACACAAACCTTTGCCTATGACAACTGCACGAACGGTCTGGGGCGTCTGTGTTCGGATAGCGACGCCACGGGTAGCACGGCCTATAGCTACACGCCCGAGGGGTGGATCGCAGGACGCGGTTTCAGCATCAACGGCACAAGCTATTCGTTGGGTTATGGCTACGACGCCATGGGCCATCTCGCCGTCGTGACTTACCCCGACGGCCATCAGGCAACCTACAGCTACAGCAATGGTGCGATCTCCGGCATCGCCTTTACGATGGGCAGCACCCACCTAACCGCGGCGAGCAGCATAACCTGGGCGCCGATGGACGGCGCATTGGCCGGCTGGACAGCGAGCAACGGGCTGAACAATACGTTGAGCTATGACACCGACGGCCGGTTGACCGGGATCTATGCGCCAGCGGTGGAGAGCCTAAGCTTCAGTTACGACGCAGCAAATCGGCTCACTGGCCTCGACAATGGCATAGACGGCCTGATGAGCCAGGACTTTGGCTACGACGCCCAGTCACGACTAGTTTCAATGTATTCGGCGAACTATGTGGCTAGTTATGGCTACGACGCGGACGGCAATCGGATTACCAAATCAGTGAACGGGGCCGCGGACAACACCAGCTACAGTGCCACGAGCAACCAACTTGTGAGCACCAACGGGGCTGATCCGCAAAGCTACGGTTACGATGCGCTGGGCAACATCACCACACTGGGCGGCGCCACGGTCTACCAGTTCAACGCGTTCAATAGGATGACCGCGGCTGGTGGAACGAGCTACTACGTGAATCCAGAAGGGCAGCGGCTGCTTAAGACCGGAGGCGCGGGCACGAGCTACTTCGCGCCGGACACCAGTGGTTCGCTCCTAGCGGAATATCTCAACGGCTCATGGATCGACTACGTATGGCTGGGCGGGCGCCTGATCGGGCGCGAGGTGAACGGGCAGCTGGAAACGATCGGCGACGACCAGTTGGGGCGACCGCAAGTAGTGACGAATGCTTCGCAGACGGTGGTGTGGAGCGCCCAGAACTGGCCGTTTACACGCTCGGTCACAGTATCGGGTTCAGCGCCATTGAACATTGGGTTCCTGGGGCAGTACTACGATGCGGAGACAGGCCTTTGGAACAATGGATTTCGAGATTACGACCCAACTTTGGGTAGATATGTAGAGAGCGATCCAAGTGGACTCATGGGGGGCATTAATACATATGCATATGTCGACAACAACCCGCTGAACAGTATTGATCCACTCGGTCTGCGTCCTCTTACGGCGTGTGAAAAGAACGCGCTCAAGCCCTACATTCCTCAGGAGGACTTAGACAATGCCGATCTGCACGATGGCAAAGTTCCGTCGTATCTGCGGAAGGGTTATGATGGTATAACGAGGGGGAATAATATCTACTTCCGACCCGGTGTGTACGATTCAAGCACTTCGGCCGGGCTCGCGTTGTTGGGTCATGAGTTGGTGCATGTCGGCCAGTATCGCCAAGGCATGACTTGGATTAGCTATCTGTGGTCAACGCGGCATGGCTACGAGAACAGCAAATACGAAAAACCCGCCTATGCCATGCAATCGCGAATTCAGGACGGATTGAACAAAAGTGGATCAGCGGGCTGCGGGTGCAAGCAATGAATACCCTTGTCAGGATGGTCATAATTGCCGCGTCACTCCTTGTTGCCGGATGTGGCTTTGCTGCGAATTCGCATCTTCGAAATACGTGTGATCCTTGGCTAGACACCTTTTACAAGAAGCCGCTGAGGGAGCGGATTGATACATTTGATTCCTACGATCTTGGGAGTCAGTACCAAATATTCATTTGCGGAAATCAAGTGATTCATCCGCCAGCAATCTACTTGGCCGAATCGTTTGCGAAGGAGGGGGGGGGCGCTGTACCACTACTAAAGACGAAGTTAGTTCAAGCTGACGACGATTTGACGGTTCGAGACATAGTCCTTGTCTTTGCTGAAATGCAGCGGCAGCGCTCATACGACGTCTCAAAGGACGCCGATCTTGTGAGGCTGATAGTCGAAAAGGTCAACGGAATACACGACCCGGAATGGAAGGCCATTGCACAAGAAAATCTGGATAAGATTCTTTGGGTATCAAAGTGATGACCCACCCCCAGATATCCGGGCCAATTTAAAGTAGAGACTTCGTCCCGCATGGGCCCCGTATCACACGAGGAGTCAGGCGATGAAGAAGTCCCGTTTCACCGAAGAGCAGATCGCATACGCGCTTAAGCAGGCCGAGCTGGGCACGACCGTCGGCGAGATCTGCCGGAAGATGGGCGTAGCCGAGGCGACGTTTTACGTCTGGCGCAAGAAATACGGCGGGCTGGGACCGTCCGAGCTCAAGCGTCTGCGGCTGTTGGAGGAGGAAAACCGTAAGCTCAAGCAACTGGTGGCCGACCTCAGCTTGGACAAGGCGATGCTGCAGGAGGTGGTCACAAAAAAGCTCTGAGGCCTGCCCAGAAGCGCCACTGGGTAGGCCGTCTGAGGGAGCGTTTCGGAGTAAGCGAGCGGCGCGCGCTGCGGATCGTGGCGATGTCGCGCTCGGCGTTTTCGTACAAGGCCAAGGCACGCGACTGCAGTGCCATCCGGCTGCGGATGCGCGAGATCACGCAGACGCGCATCCACTACGGCTGTGAGCGGGTGTTCGTGATGTTGCGCCGCGAAGGCTGGCGGGACAACCACAAGCGGGTGCATCGCATCTACAAGGAAGAAGGCTTGTCATTGCGGCATTGCCGGCCACGGCGCAGTCGCAGTGCGCGTCGTCGGCAGCCGATCAAGGTCGCCTCCGGCCCCAACACGCTGTGGGGGATGGACTTCGTCAGTGACGCGCTGTTCGATGGTCGTCGCTTCCGGCTGCTGACGGTGGTGGATCACTTCACCCACGAATGCCTGGACATCGTCGTCGTCCAGTCGCTACGCGGCGAGCATGTGGCCGAAGCGATGGCACGTCTGGTGGCTCAACGCGGCAGGCCGGCAGCGATCAAGGTCGATAACGGCAGCGAGTTTGCCGGCAAAGTGATGGACCGTTGGGCCTACGAGAACGGTGTGGAACTGGACTTTTCCCGACGCGGCACGCCGACCGATAACGCGCTGGTGGAAAGCTTCAACGGCCGGCTGCGGCAGGAGTGTCTGAACGAGCACTGGTTCTTGTCGCTCAGAGATGCGCGGAGCAAAATTGAAGCGTGGCGGCGCTTTTATAACGAGGAGCGCCCCCACACTGCACTGGCATGGAAAACCCCTGCGGAATTCGCCCGAGAACACGGGGCCCAAGCGAATTCCCAGGTGCCGAAGAAGGTCGGAATCTCTACCAGCTGATGGCCCGGTTATCGGGGGGGGGGGGGGGGGGGGGGGGGGGGGGGGGGGG
>NZ_AMSF01000098.1 GCF_000334915.1 Dyella ginsengisoli LA-4
GGCGGGTGGCCATGTCGCCGGCGATCGCGCCGCCGACCAGTCCCGCCACACCACCGACGATGCCGCCCACGATCATGCCGACCGGCCCGAGCAGGGAGCCGACCGCCATGCCGATTCCGGCGCCCGCGCCGCCGCCGAGCAGCCCGCCGACGATCGAGCCGAGCAGGGAGCGGTGGAGGGTGGGTGTGCTGTCCCGGGTGGCCGCCGTTGCGTCGCGGGGGGCTGCGCCAGGCGTCGCGGAGGCGCGTTCGGCCGCGTGCTCCCCGGCGCTGTCCGGTGACGACACCCGCCAGGGACCGGCCGCTGACGGATGGCCGTCCTGCTGCACGTGGAAGGCCTCGTGGGCGATCAGGCGTCGTCCCGCCACGCTGTCCGGCCGGTACGCGCCGGGGGCGAAGACAATGTCGCGACCGGCCGTGTAGGCCTCTGCGCCCAGGGCCAGCGCACTGCGCCCGGCCTCTTCGTCGACGTGGACACGGACATCGCCGAAGTCGCGGCCGTAGCGACCGGCAAGCTCCGCGTTGACTGCATCCGGCAGGCGCGAGCCCGACCCGGCCACGACCCGGCGCACGTCGGGGGCGCGGTCGGCGCGCTGCGCCTCGTTCTGCGACGGGAGCAGGTCGTGGTCCCTCATTCGTCGCACCTGTGCCTGGGCAGCCGTGCCGCATCGGGAATCGGGCGCTGGGCGTCGATATAGGCCTTGTCCGCATCACTGCAGCCGGTGCCCTGTTCGGGGTGGTCCACGCGCTCGTGGTGGGTCGCGGCGTCGCGATGCAGCTCCACCTCGACCCGACGCAGGAACGGGAACACGCGCTCCCAGCGGGCCCGTCCGGCGATGCGCCGGCCGTGGGCATCGCGCCCTTGCACGAAGGCCTCGATATCATCCAGCGCCTGCTGACGCTGTATCGGATCGGTGCGCCGGGCACCCTCGACGCCGAGCAGGTCGAGCCGTTCGTCCGGCCCGAGCCCGGACAGCTGGGCGACGAGCTGGCGGGTGAGCTCGCTGTTGCGGGCTTCCTGGCCCGGCCGCGTGGAGGATTCGCCGAGCAGTTCGCCGATGCCTTCGGCCGCGGGCAGCGCCCCTGCCGTGGCCGGCAACTGGCTCGAGATGGCCGTCCGGGCCTGCTCGGCGCGACGCAGGCCCAGCGCCTGGTTGTACGGCACCGCACCTTCGGGCGAGGCATAGCCGCGGATCGAGTTGACCGTGTAGCCCTGGCCGGCCAGGTTGGCGATCGACGCCACCTGGCTGTTGAACTCGGTGGGGTTGGCGGGCTGGGCGTTGTCGTACTGGTAGAGCAGGGCGGGGCGCTGGGTATCGGCGGCGCGGTCGACCACCTCGCGCTGGCCGTACGGCGTGCATGCGTATTCCGGCAACGGCGGCGGGCAGGTGCACGTATAGCAGTCCACCCGCGGCGTCCGGTCCGGCCCGCCGAAGCGGCCATGGACGAACAGCCCTGGCGCCAGCTGGGGCTGACCGTTGCCCGGGTCGATGTCGATACCCGGACGCAGCTGCAGGTCGCTGAGTCCCGGCAGGTCGGGCAGCGGAATCTCCGCACCGATGTGCAGGGTCTGGCGGGTGTCGGTGGGTCCGCCGGTGGGCGTGCTCTCCTCGCGTTGGTAGCCCAGGTTGACCGCGAACCAGCGCGTGCCCACCCGCAGGTTCAACGAGTACTGGTTCGCGGAGAGCGTGGGCCGGTGCGAGGCGTCGACGAAGCCGGTGATGGTGAAGCTGACCCCCTGCGGGGTGATACGCAGCTGGCCGGTCACGCGGATGTCCTGCTCGGCGGTGCCGGCGGTGGCGTGGGCGGACACGCTGGCCTGCAGGATACCGTCCACGGTCAGGGTGACCGAGCCGCTGGCACTGAGCGAGGCCTGATCGATCGCGGTGCGGCCCAGCGTCGGCAGGGTGGCACCGGCCTCGGGATGGCTTTCCAGGGTGTGCAGCAGGCGCTGCCCGGCATCCACCACCCGCGAGTAGTCGATGTCGCCGTCGGTGGTCAGCCGAACGCTGCCGTGGCAGATCGTGTAGTGCAGGCGGAGGGCGTTGGCCTGCTGGTCCCACTCGAAGACGTGGCCGCTGGGCGTGGACTGGGTGCGGGCGACGCGCTGCGGATCGTCGCAGGGCCGGTCGCGCATGGTGCGATGGATGCGCACGCCGCCACCGCTGCCGTCGGGGTGGTCGATCTCGGCTTCGCCGGGAATCGCGTCGCGCTGCAGCCGCCCCGTCGACCCCGGCGACGAGGCCACCGCAATCGGCTGGCCGGCGAGGATGGCGTCCGCGGCGGCGTCGGCTTCGCGCTCCATCGGTGCATCGGGTGCATCCACGTCGATCGCATCCGTTGCCGCGACCGGCGTGCTGCCGCGCTGCTGCACGGTATGGGTCAGCTCGTGGGCCAGCAGGTGCAGGCCATGACTGCTGTCCGGGCGATAGCGGCCGGCGCCGAAATGGACGTGCTGGCCCCAGGTGAAGGCGTTGGCGTGCAGGTCACGGGCGGCACGATGGCTGGCGCTGTCGTCGTGGATGCGCACGTCGGCCAGGCTGGTGCCGAACAGCGGCTCCAGTTGCTGCCGCCAGCGGCGCGGCAGCGGTGCGCCCCCCTGGTCCAGTCCGGTCAGCCCGGACGATGCGGGGCGGGCGTTGTCTGCAGCCTGCCGTTGCAGCTTCTTCTTGCGGCAGCTGTCGCAGTGGCCGCCGCAGGCACAGGCGCGCTGGATGCGCCGCGTTGGCGGCATATTGCGCACGGTCTGTGGCGGGGCCAGGCGGCTCATGACCGATCACCTCCCGGCAAGGCCTCACGGACCCGCTCGACCACCTCGGTCGCTGCGGGCGCGGCCCAGGTGCCCGGGCATTGGGCGGGTGCCTGCTGCCCCTGCAGCGGCGCCAGCGCCGCGCGCAACTGCGCAGACAGATCGTCCGCGGCCGCCGGCGAGCCGGGCGCGCCGCCGTCGATCACCAGTCGCCGGATGTGCACGTGGATCGCCGACGCGGCGGGCACGGGCCGGCTCATGACGTCGCTCCCGTGCGCACGCCGGTGCTGCGTTCCAGCTTGGCCAGCTCGGCGTGGGCCGCGCAGGTGAGATGCCGTTGCGATATCGCGGTGCCTTCGTGGGCGGCGATGAAGGCCGCATGCAACGTGGCGCTGCGGATGTTGCCGCCGGCCAGGTGCAGGCGTGCCAGCTCGCCCCAGCGGATGTCGCCGTCGCGCGGAGCGGCATCCGGCAGCTGCCGTTGCCAGAGCCCCTCGCGCGCCCGCTCGTCGGGAAACGGGAACTGCACCACGAAGCGGATGCGGCGCAGGAAGGCGCGGTCCAGGGCGCTCTTCATGTTGGTGGTGAGGATCACCAGTCCGCGGTAGGCCTCGATCCGCTGCAGCAGGTAGGCCACCTCGATATTGGCGTAGCGGTCGTGGCTGTCCTTGACTTCGGTGCGCTTGCCGAACAGCGCATCGGCCTCGTCGAACAGCAGCACGCAGCCGCCGCGCTCGGCCTGGTCGAAGATGCGCCGGAGGTTTTTTTCGGTCTCGCCGATGTACTTGCTGACCGTGCTGGCCAGGTCGATCCGGTAAAGATCCAGTGCCGCCGCGTTGGCGATCGCCTCGGCCGCCATGGTCTTGCCGGTCCCGCTCTCTCCGGCGAACAGCGCGGCCAGCCCCAGGCCGCGACCGGAGCGCGTGGCGAAACCCCAGTCGCGATAGACCTGGCGCTGGTGGCGGAGCTGGTGGCCGATGTCGCGCAGCAGGTTCAGCTGCGCGGGCGGAAGCACCAGGTCGTCGAGCGTGGTGGTCGAGTCGATGCGCTGGGCGAGGTCGTCCAGCCCGGCCCGGCTGTGCCGGCGCAACAGGGCCCAGCTCGCCTTGGCGATGCGCGCCGGGTCGTCCCCGGCCGTGGCGAGTCCGCCGGCCACATCGTCCAGCGACTGCGGCGTGGCGAGCATGAACTGTTCGCAGCTGTCGGCGATCGCCTCGTGCATGCGCGCTTCGTCGAGCGGGGTGCCGAGGGCCACGGCCCGATGGGCGAGCATCCCGGCCTGGCCGGACGCGGTCCAGGCGGGCAGCTCGATCCGCCGGGCCTGCAAGCGGGTGCCGGTGTCGGCACCGGCACCGACGATCACCTGCATGGTGCGCAGTTGTTCGGAGACATGTCCGGCCCGCGCCGACGCACCGTCGCAATCCAGTATCAACAGGGCCGACGCGAAGGCGGCTTCGCGATCGATCAGGCGCAGGGTGCGCACCAGCGTGGCGGGGTCCTCCGGCAGATCGCGCAGCCGCACAAGCAGGCCGCTGCGACCGGCATCCGCGAGCAGGGGCAGCCAGTCTTCCTGGGCGATCGGCACCCCGGCGCGCTCCAGTCGCACTTTTCCCGCGCGGTGGAGGGTCGCCACGGCCTCGCCCAGCCAGGGCGCGGACGCCGCCTCGCCGGTGTCCGCGCGCAGCGGTTCGACCAGCCCGTCGAGGCGCTCGTCCACCGCACTCACGGCGGTGAGGTAATGCAGCACCCGTTCGTCGATGCGCAACGGACCCCGGACGAGCTGGTCACCGGAGGTAACGATCAACTGCCAGAAGCGCAGCGGCGCCTGCGGCGAGAGCGCATCCCAGTGCGGGTCGTCGAGCGTCGCCGTGGCCATGGAGAAGCTCGGCGCGCCGTCGAGGTGGCCGGTGACATCCGCCACCTGGGCGGCCAGTCCGGAGTCCAGCGCGACGCCGGCGCAGAGCAGCAGCAATTCGCTCTCGAAGCGGCTCAGGCCGAACAGCTGCGCGCAGCGGTCCAGCGCCGGGACGAAGTCGGTTGCCGGGCCGGCGCGTGGCGGTACCGGTGCTGCGCCGGCCTGCATCTGCTCGATACGTGCGCGCAGGTCGGCGATGCGGGCGACCAGCCACTGCTGGTTGCGTTCTGCCCACGAAGCCTCGCCAATGGCCGCATGCAACTGGGCATTCATGCCGGCACCCCCAGTTGCTGGGCCGGATCGAAGACCGGCGCCTGGCCGGGCACGATCAGCACCAGTTCGCTGTCGACACCGTCGACGCGCAGGCGCACCGGGTAGGTTCCAGCTGCCAGCGCATCGGGGAAGTCGAACACCAGCGGATCGGCGGTCGCGGCACGCGGATTCGCCGTGCTCTGCGCGGTGCCCAGGGTGAGCAGCGCGATCTGCTCCCGGTGCACGAGGGGACGGGAGGCGAGGGTGACCCGCACCCGTGCCGGTGAACTGCTTCGGATCACGCTCGCCGCCGGCAGATTCAGCGGCGCACCGGTCGCGGCGATCACCGGGGCGGCACTGAGCAGCAGCGGTATCGCATTGGTCTCGCGCGGGTGCAGTTCGCTGTCGGGAGTCAGCCGCACGCTCAGTTGCCAGGCGCCGGCCGGCAGCGCGGCTTGCGCGGGGCCGTCATTGGGCAGCGACAGGCTGAAGCCGGTGCCGGTCGCGTTGGGAGCGATCGCGATCTCCAGTGGGTCTTCCAGCAGGCGATGCATCAGCCGCGCGGTCGCACCGGTGCCGTTGAGGCGAATGCCAGTGACCTCCACCGTCTCGCCGAGCCGCGCGGTCTTCTGGCTGTGCGGCGGCGTGGCGGCAAACAGGGTCGGGGTCGCAGGCAGCAGGTCCGGATGGACCTGGACGCCGGCGTCGCGCTGGGTGGCGGGGTCGACCGTGCCGCGCGAGAGCACCGGCAGCGGCAGTCGTGCCGGATGCGTGCCCTCGATCAGCAGCACCGACACCATGTACGCCGCCGACGGCCGATAGTGGCTCTGGATCGCCGACCACAGCTTGCTCATTTCGTCGATACCGAGTGCGGCCTGGGTGATCTTGATCGACTCGACCTGGTCGGCCAGGTCCGATGCCGCCAGCGCCTGGAATGCCGGCGGCAGCATGCTCACATCCAGCGGGCTGGGGTCCAGCGCGCGACGGATCGAGGCACGGTCCAGCCACGGGCGCTCGTGCAGCAGGTGCATGGCGTAGCCGAGCAGGATCTCGGCGTGGAAGTCGGTGCGACCGTAGGCGGTGAGCACGTAGTGCAGGTCGACCGCCAGCGGGGCGTTGCTCTGGCGCTCGCCGGCGGCGTTGCGCGAGGGCATCGCGGCGTTGCGCCAGGCGGCGTTCGGGGTGACCTGGTGCAGGAACAGGTTGAGCCGCGGCGGCGCCTCGGCGTCCTCCAGGTCGATGGTGTCCGGAGCGACGGCGCTGACGTTGACCGTGGTGCCGACCGCGCTGCCGGCCTCGATCATGCCGTTGTCCAGCAGGTTGCGCAGCACCGCGCTGACCGCGCCGATGGCAAGCGGCGAACTCATGGCCGATCCCTCTCGCGACCGTGCAGGTAGTCGCCCAGGCTCTGCGCCGGCGGTGTCCGCCGCCGTGTCGTGGTGGCAGGCTTCGGACCATGCGGAGCCCGCACCTCGATACGGTCGATGCTGACGTGGACGACGGGGGCCGTGCTGCGTTGGTCATCCGCCCCGGCATACAGCGCCACGGTGGCGGACGACAGCGGCGCCCCCGCCGGAACCTGCCGGGCGTGCCCGGTGTAGGTGGACGGCAGCGGGGGCGACACCTGCCGTGGATCGAGCGGCGACTGGACCTCGCCGACCGCCTGTGCGGCGCGGGCATCCGGCCGGGCCAGTGGCAATGGGGGCAGGACATCCGCGTCGAGCTGCAATGCGACGACGGACTCCCGCGCCGTCGGTGCCGGCGAGTCGACGACGCGGTCGCTCAGCGGCGCGTCGGGAGCCGCCGTGATCGGGCGCTTCGCCGCAGCCGGCATCGGTTCGCTCGCGTGCGCGGCCCGCGCGACCGGGGCAGTGGTGGGTGGGGTCCGGTGGTGCTGCTCCGATCGCCACGCCGCCGATGCGGCCGGCCTCTCTCCGGACGGCGCCAGCGGGTCCGGATCCGCATCGATCAGGGAGGGCGTGGCCAGCCGGCGCAGCGGCGCAGCCGGGCGCAGCGCATCGTGGTGGCGTGGGGTCAGCAGGCGCAGGAAGTCGGGCACCGCTTCAGGCTCCGGCCAGCTGCAGGTAGGCGGCGCGCCGGATCGGGCTCAGCCGCAGGATGTCGCTCTCGCTCCAGCCCCAGCGACTGGCCAGAACGCCGATCTGCGCGAGCAGTTGTTCGGCGACGTCGCGCAGTTCGCGCCACAGCAGCTCCACCGGATCGAGCGGGGCGTTCCATCCGTGTCCGCATGCCGGACAGGTCAGCGCGAAATGGAGCCCGGCACCGGGCGCCAGTTCTTCGATGCGGCGACTGATCGCCTCGCATGCCGGCAGCGAGGCGGGCGTGCCGCCCTCGACGCAGCGGCCGAGCAGGGCCCGGGCAAACGCCAGGTCGTCGTCGATCGACTCGAGCGCGTAAAGGTCGGACGGCACCGGCAATCGAAAGCGCCAGGACGCGCCGTCCGCCTCGACTTGTTGCCAGGTGTCCTCGCCGCGCTCGTGCATCAGGCCGTGTCTGCAGGCCTGGACGTCGATGGCGAACTCCACCGTGAGGTCACATTCCGGGCAGCGCCCCAGCAGCTCCGCTGACGCGCCGACCAGCGCCGCATAGCGCTGCAGCGCCAGCGCGTTCCGCTCGGTCAGCGAGCGGGGCATGGCACCCAGCAGCGCCATGTCGCGCTGCGCGGGAGGGCGATGGACGACGCACTCCCACAGCTCCAGGGCCGATTCGGGAGCGATCCGCATTAGGCCGGCTCGGTGAAGGACGGTTCGGCCGGTTCGACCACGTCGTAGTCGCGCTCCCAGCCTTCGTTTTCGAGTTTCAGCGTCTGGATCGCCACTGCGTTCGCATTGGCGTCCAGGTCGGGCAGCGCCTGGTACTCGGACACCCAGCAGCGGAAGATCCGGTACGCCAGCACCAGCTGGCCCGCCTCGTTGTAGACCTCCAGCAGCACGTCCTTGCGGAAGTTCGACAGCGAACTCTCCAGCCCCAGACCGGAGCCGAAGTTCCAGACGCGGTTGGCCCACTTCTCGAACTCGGTGTCGTGGGTGACGCCGCGCTCCAGCGTGACGGCCTCGTACTTGGTGCGCCCGGGCGACTTGCGCGACGTGCTGGGGTCGCCGCCTTCGCGGTGCTCCACCACTTCGGTGCTGCGCTTGAGCGCCGAGCACTTGCTCACGCCGGCGACGTAGCGACCGTCCCACTTGAGCCTGAACTTGAAGTTCTTGTATGGATCGAAGCGCTGCGGGTTGACGGAAAACTGGGCCATGTCTCTCGCTCCTCAGACGGCAATGTCGCCGGCGATCTGCTGCAGACGGATCACCACGAACTCGGCCGGCTTCAGCGGAGCGAAGCCGACGTGGATGTTGACGATCCCCAGGTTGATGTCGTTCTGCGTGGTGGTCTCGCGGTCGCACTTGACGAAGTAGGCCTCGCGCGCCGAACGCCCCTGGAACGCGCCCTGGCGGAACAGGTTCTGCATGAAGGCACCGACGTTGAGCCGGATCTGTGCCCACAGCGGTTCGTCGTTCGGCTCGAACACCACCCACTGCGTGCCCCGGTACAGGCTCTCCTCCAGGAACAGCGCCATCCGGCGCACCGGGATGTATTTCCACTCCGAGGCGCGCGCATCGTTGCCCTGCAGGGTGCGTGCGCCCCAGACCACCGAGCCGTACACCGGTAGATTGCGCAGGCAGTTGATGCCGAGCGGATTGAGTTGGCCGTTCTCCGCATCGCTCATGGAGAGCTCCAGCGATGCGGCACCGTTGACGCTGGCATCCGCGCCGGCCGGGGCCTTCCACACGCCGCGGGCGCCGTCGGTGCGGGCGTAGACCCCGGCCACGTAGCCGCACGGCGGAAAACTGGCCAAGGCGCCCTGGCGCAACGGGTCGGGGGCACGCACCCACGGATAGTAGATGGCGGCATAGCTGGCGTCCGAGCCGGTCATGCCGGTGAGCGCCGCAGGCATGTTGCCGACGGTCGTGCCCTCCGGGGCATCCACCAGCAGAAAGGCGCGACGTGCCTTGCACTTGCCCTGCAGCGTGGAGATCGTGCCGGCGTCGGTCAGCCCCGGCACGCAAACCAGATTGAACAGGTCGATGCGGTCGATCACGCCGCCGGTGGCGAAGCTGGCGGTCACCGCGGTGCGGAACGCCGCGTCGGCCGCGGACCACTGTGCGCCGTCGGTGCCGGCCTGCACGCTCTTCAGCGGTGTGGTGCCGGCGGCGGGCGTGGTCGATCCGCTGGTATCCGCGCTGATGTAAAGCGAACGGCCGTTGATCACGTTCTTGACGAAGCGTGGGTCGGTAGCGGTCATCGACAGGTTCTCGAACGTCTCCACCACCGACGTGGCGTCGGCGCTATCGCTGAGCACCTGAAGACGGAACCGCGTGACGTCGTCGGCGCGCAGGGTAATGGCGATGCCGTAGCCGTTCGCCCACTGGCCCGGCGAGCTGGCGCTGAAACTCAGGTTGCCGGTGCTGCCCTTGGTGGTTTTCGCTCCGGCGTCGGCCACCCGCAGCACGTAGGCATCGGAGCCACCGTTGTCGAAGAACTGCTGGACGGCGTATCCGAGATAGGTTCGCGTATCCAGGCCGCCGTAGTAGCGCTCGTAGTCCGCGAAGCTGGCGATGCGCACCGCGCGGTCGACCGGCCCTCGTGCCGCCCAGCCGATGAACAAGGCGATCGACGTCGCCACCCCGGTGATGGTGCGTACACCGCTGGACGCCTCCTGGACATAGACCCCGGGGTAGGTGAGGGAAGCTGGCATGAGATCGCTCCTTGGCAGAGGAAATTCGGATCCGCTGCCGCCGCGTCCCTGCCGCGATGACCGATCGCGCCATCCAGGATGCAGCGGCATCCGCCACTGGCAGGGCCATGCGGCCGGATCGCATGGTTGCCGTCGGGCAGGTGGGGCAGTGCAACGAGCCCTGCTGTCGCAATAGCCGTGCCACGCGTACGGCGCGTGCCGGGCATCGCCTGGACGATCCCCCCGTTCGGCGCGAAGGCGCATGCTCTTGCGGTGTGCGGCCCGTGCCGGAGCGCGCGACGCGTCCTCGCCGCCCATGACAGCAAGTAACGTGGCCGGGTATTCGCGGACCCGGAAGCAGGGCGCAGGCGGGTACGCCTGGACCCACCCGCGTGGGTGCAGCGTTCCCGCGCGGGTGCGGGTGATACCCGCAGGCCTGGCGCGACGTGGAGTGTCCCGTTCTTGCAGTGAGTCGAGGCCGGGCTGATGCGGCCGGCCGTTCGGTGGCCGCTGCGGTCCCTGAGTCCGATGCGGCGAGTGGGGTCGCGCGGCTTCATCGCCGTCGGGCAGCCCGATTGTTGGCCGCCTGCCGGCGGTGGTCGGGCGCGACGGATGCGTCGCCCAGACCGCGGTTGCGTGACCTGCCACGCACGGTCGATCGGGCACCGCGGACGGCCAGGCCGCCCGGCGCGACCGGCGGCGCGCCACGCCTGGCGGCGGCGCCGTTCGGCACAGGGCCCGAAACGGGTGACAGGCAACTCCCCCGACCAGGAGGGAGTCATCGCCCTGAGCGCCGCAGCTAGACCACGTGCGAGGCCAGCAGGTCCTCGATCTTCACCGGCAGCTCGCGCACGCGCACGCCGGTGGCGTGGTGCACCGCGTTGGCGATCGCCGGGGCCACGCCGGCCAGGCCGATCTCGCCGATGCCGCGTGCGCCGAGCGCGTTGAGCTTCGTATCGGGGTAGTCGAGGAACAGCACGTCCACGTCCGGCATGTCGGCGTGGGTGGTCATGATGTAGTCGGCCAGGTTGCTGTTGATCGCCTTGCCGTGCAGCGGCTCGTAGCGGGTGTCCTCGAACAGCGCCATGCCCACGCCCATCGCGATCGCACCCTCGATCTGGTTGCGCCCGGTGAGCGGGTTGAGGATGCGCCCGGCGTCGATCGCGGTGACCACGCGGCTGACCCGCAGCCGGGCGATGGCCGGATCCCAGGTCACTTCGACGAAGTGCGCGCCGTAGGAGTGCATGGAGAACTTCTTCGCCTCCTTGTCGCCGAAGGTGTTGCGCGACTTGCCCTTGCCCTCGACGTGCGCCAGCCGCGCCTGCTTCAGGATGTCGGCGAACGGCACGCCGTCGGCCGGCGTGCCGCTGCGCAGGTGCACGCGGCCCTCGGTGAAGGCGAGTTGTTCGGCTTTCGCCCCGACGAACGGTCCGTGGCCGGCGGCAGTGTCCAGCAGCTGCTGCACCGCGTCGGCCGCGGCCTGCGCCACCGCCGGCACCAGCGAGCCGGTGACCATCGAGCCGCCGGAGAGCGGCCCCGGCGGCAGCGCGCTGTCGCCGATCACCACCTGGATGCGCTCGATCGGCACGCCCAGGTCGTACGCCACCATCTGCGCCAGCATGGTGTAGGTGCCGGTGCCGATGTCCTGCGTGCCGCTGGCCACGCGCACGCTGCCGTCGGCATTGAGCAGCAGCGACACCTCCGCGTCGAGCCGCTGCGCCATCCACGCGCAGGCCGCCATGCCCCAGCCGAGCACCACACCGTCTTGCCGCATCGACCCGGTCGCCGGGTTGCGCCGCGACCAGCCGAAGTGCTCGGCGCCGCGGGTCAGGCACTCCTTCATGTGGCGCGAGGAGAACGGGATGCCGAGGCTCTCGTCGATGGCCGGCTCGTTGCGCAGGCGCAGTTCCACCGGGTCGATCTTCAGCGCCAGCGCCAGCTCGTCCATCGCCGACTCGATCGCGAACAGGCCCGGCACCGCGCCGGGGCCGCGCATGGCGGTGTTCGGTGCGATGTCGCGGCGGGCGCGGGCGCTGGTGACCTTGAGGTTGGGCGTGGAATAGAGAAAACCGGTGACCTCGCCGCAGTCTTCCTTGGAGTCGTCGATGCGCGAGGTGCGGTAGATGAAATCCTGGCGCAGCGCGACCAGCTTGCCGTCGTGGTTCGCGCCCAACCGCACGCGCTGCTGGGTGTTGGTGCGGTGGCCGACGTTGTGGAACATCATCTGGCGCGTCACCACCAGTTTCACCGGCTTGCCGAGGTCGCGCGCCGCGGCGGCGGCGAGCAGGGCATGCGGCCAGGGCCACAGCTTGCCGCCGAAGCCGGAGCCGAGGAACTCGGTGACGATCCGCACGTTCTCCTTCGGCACGCCGAGCATCTGCGCCATCACCGCGCGGTGGTTCATGATCGACTGGGTGGTCTCGTACAGCGTGAACGCCTTGCCGTCCCACACCGCCACGCTGGCGTGCAGCTCGATCGGATTGTGGGTTTCCGGCGGCGTGGTGTAGGTCTGGTCGACCGTCACCGGGGCGCTGGCCAGGGCCGCGTCGACGTGGCCGCGTTCCGAATCGGTGGTCTGGTTTTCCTCCGGACTCAACGCCAGGCGCACGTCCGGCGGGGCGACGTTGCGGTAATCCACCTTCACCGCGCGGGCCGCGGCGGTGGCCTGCTCGAAGGTGTCGGCCACCACCAGCGCCACGTACTGGCCGTAGTAGTGGACGGTGTCGTCCTCGAACGGTGGCCGGCTCTCGTCGATCATCCCGGACTTGCCGGGCTTGTAGAACGTGCCGATGTTGGCGCGGGTGTAGACCTTGCGCACGCCGGGCATGGCCGCGGCGGCAGAGTCGTCGATGGCGGCGATCTCGCCACGGGCGATGGTCGCGCCCACCGGCACCGCGTAGAGCAGGCCGGGGAAGTGGTGGTCGGAACTGTAGGTGGCGCGACCGCTGACTTTCAGCGGGCCGTCCACGCGCGGGATGGAGGCGCCGATGGCGGGCCGGGTGGAGGTGGCGTCGGGGGACATGGTCGGTTCTCCTCGCGGGGCGCTCAGGCGGTGGCCACGGTGGTGAGGGCGTGCACCAGGCAGCGGCGGGCCAGCTCCACCTTGAAGCCGTTCTCGCTCTGCGGGCGGGCGTCGCGCAGCGCCGCGGTCGCGGCCGCGGCGAAGCTGGCCGGCGTGGCGGGCTGGCCGAGCAGGGACTGCTCGGCTTCGGGCGCGCGCCAGGGGCGCGTGCCGACCCCGCCAAGCGCGACGCGGGCGTGATGGATGCGCCCGCCGTCCACGCCCAGCACCACCGCGGCCGAGGCCAGCGCGAACTCGTACGAGGCGCGGTCGCGCAGCTTGAGATAGTGCGAGCGCGTGCCGGCCTTCGGCGGCGGCAGCAGCACGTGGGTGATCAGGTCGCCCGGCTGCATCACCGTCTCGCGGTCGGGCGTGTCGCCCGGCAGCAGGAAGAAATCCGCGATCGGCACGACGCGCTCGCCGTGCGCGCCGTGGATCGCGATGCGTGCCTCCAGCGCGGCCAGCGCCACGTTCTGGTCGCTGGGGTTGGTGGCGATGCAGTGTTCGCTGGCGCCCAGGATCGCCAGCGTGCGGTTGGCGCCGCCGATCGCCGGGCAGCCGCTGCCGGGCTGGCGCTTGTTGCAGGGCATGTGCTCGTCGCGGAAGTACATGCAGCGCGTGCGCTGCAGCAGGTTGCCGCCGGTGGTGGCCATGTTGCGCAGCTGCGCCGAGGCGCCGGCCAGCAGCGCCTGCGACAGCACCGCGTAGTCGCGCTGCACCTCGGCGTGGTTGGCCACGTCGCTGTTGCGCGCCAGCGCGCCGATCTTCAGGCCACCGTCGGGCGTGCGCTCGATGCGGTCCAGCGGCAGGTGGTTGATGTCCACCACCTGCTGCGGCGTTTCCACGTGCAGCTTCATCAGGTCGAGCAGGGTGGTGCCGCCGGCGACGAAGCGTACGCTGGCGCCCTGCTGGGCGGTGGGGGAACGGGCGCCGGCGTCGATCGCCTGGCGGGCGTCGGTGGCGCGGAGGAAGGTGAAGGCCTGCATGGTGTCCCCCTCAGCCCTTGCGGACCTGCCGGATCGCGGCGTGGATGTTCGGATAGGCGCCGCAGCGGCAGATGTTGCCGGCCATCGCCTCCTTCATGGCCGCGTCGTCCGGGCCCCAGGGTTCGTCCAGCATCGCCACCGCCGACATGATCTGGCCGGAGGTGCAGTAGCCGCACTGGTAGCCGTCGTGCTCGAGGAAGGCCTGCTGCATCGGGTGCAGCCGCCCGGGCGCGCCGAGGCCCTCGATGGTGGTGACCTGGTCACCCTCGTGCATCGCCAGCAGGCTGAGGCAGGCGTTCACCCGGCGGCCGTTGACGTGCACCGTGCAGGCGCCGCACTGGCCGTGGTCGCAGCCCTTCTTGGTGCCGGTGAGCGCGAAGTGCTCGCGCAGGGCGTCGAGCAGGGTGGTGCGCGGATCGACGGTGAGCGTGCGCGGCTGGCCGTTGACGGTGAGCTTCACCGTGACCGTGCCGTCGCCCTCCTTGCCCGGCGCGTCCGGCGGCAGGTGCGCCATCGCGGTCGCTGCCAGGGCGTGGCCGCCGAGGCCGAGGGTGGAGGCGGCGCCGGTGACGCCGACCATCTGCAGGAAGCCGCGGCGGCTGATCGATACGGCGGGAGCGGGAGCATCGCCCGCGGGCGGCTGGGGCGGATTGCGCTGGGACATGCGGTCTTACCTCCGGAAAGCGGCAGACGCCGGCAGGATGGCAGCGGCGCCAGGCGACAACGGGCGACGAAGCAACCCGTGAACGGTACACCCGGCGCGGCTCTCCGGCAGCACGAATTTGCGTCGCGTGTCCGACACGCAAGCTTGATCGGCATCAAGCCCGGGGCATCGCGGCGGACGCAGAGTGTCCTGTGGCGCGGTCGCGCCACCGTTCTGCTGCGCTTACCCGGAGGTACACACCATGAGCACCCTCACACACTGGAACCCCTTCAAGAGCTCGCCGCGCATCGATCCGCTGGCCGGTTTCCCGCTTGGCGGCATCGACGACGTGTTCCGCTCGATGGCCAATCGCCCGTTCTGGCGCGACGTGGACATGGTCCCCGACATGCGCCTGGACGTGATCGAAAAGGACGACGCCTACGTGGTCAAGGCCGACATCCCGGGCGTCGACAAGAATGACATCGAGATCTCGGTGGATGGTGGCCAGGTCACCATCAGCGCGGAGTCCCGGCACAGCAGCGAGAAAAAGGAAAACGAACACACCCTCGTCAACGAGCGCTACGTCGGGCGGGTCTATCGCTCCTTCGGCCTGCCGGCCGAGGTGGACAGCGACAAGGCGGATGCGCGTTACCAGGGAGGCGTTCTCACGCTCACCCTGCCGAAGAAGAGCAACAGCAGCAGCCACCGCGTCATGGTGAGCTGAGGCTCGGGACGGACGCATCGCCTTCTGCGATGCGTCCGCCGTCGACGCTGGTCAGACGCTCAGTTCCCGCAGTACGCGTTCGCGGACATCGAGCTCCTCCAGCGCGGTGAAGTCGTTGTGCAACTCGCCGCTGACGCGCTCGCGCAGCGCCTTGTCCAGCACGCCGTGCAGGGTGCCGAGGAAGCGCGGCGGGGCAACCAGCACCAGTTGTTCGCAGCGGCGTTCCGTGCAGCCGCGTTCCAGTTCGTCGCGCAGCATGCGCGCGAAGCGCTCGCTGCTCTTGTCGCGCAGGCTGGTGTGCGGTTCGATCGCATGCCGCGCCGAGCCGACGCTCTCCATGGTGCGTGGCGCACGCTCGGTGGTGGCATCGCGGCCCGGAGCCCTTCCATCCGGATTGGCAAGGCACGACACCACCGTCCACGGGCCGCCACGCCGGTCGGACTCGAACACCCTCGCGCGGGCGGCATCCGCCACCAGAATCCAGGTCGATGCCATGTTGCCTCCCGCCCTTCGGGCCAATGAGATGGGGTGTCCCGATGCTAGGTGCGGGGTCGGCCGCGCCACTTGACCTGCATCAATGGCCAGGCGCGCGCCGGCCTTCATCGTGCATCGGGTCGCTCGTGGTGCTTCACCTCGCCGCGGCGCACGCGCAGGAAGTCCTGCAGTTGGCGCCGCAGCGCGGCAAAGGTGTCGCGCACCGCCACGTGGACGTCGGCATGGGTGTCGTTGCCGGTCTCGCGTCTGGCCTCGAACTGGGCGCCGGGCAGGCTCACCTGGGCCTGCACGCGATAGTGGTGTCCGCTGCGGTGGCGCGCCTCGGCGTGGCGCACCGTGATCCGGCAGTCGGTCAGCGTGGGAGCGAAGTGTTCCAGTTGCAGCGCGTGGCGCGATATGTCTTCGTACAGCGCCTTGGACGGCCGCATGTCGAGGAAGCTCACTTCGATCAGGAAACTCATGACGGGGACTCCACGTCGTCGGGTCGCCCCACCATGCTGGGGCCGCGCGCGGCGCGCGGTTTGATCCAGATCAGCCTCTTGCCACGAGCGGCGGGTGGCGATGCCGGTGGCCCGGGTTCCCCCGCGCGGGCCTTTGATGCCGGTCGACGCCGGGCCATCCGGGCCACGTCGGTGACGCCGCGCTAGTGCCGGAGATAGAGCGGCAGATGGCTGCGCGACAGCACCACCCGTGTGGTGGCACCGAAACTGCAGCCGCCAGGACGCCGGCATCCGCTGGCGCCGAGCACCAGCAGGTCGGCCCGTTCGTCGGCGGCGATGGCCAGCAGTTGTTCGCCGGTATCCTCATCGGCTTCGGTCACGGTCTGGAGGCGGGTGACGTTCACGCCGTGCGCCCGCAGGTGCGCGGCCGGGTCGAACAGCGGGGGGGCGGACCGCCGCTCCGGCGGCGGCTGCAGCAGGGCGACCGTGGTCGCGGCGACCAGCAACGGCAGGGCGCCATGCAGGGCGCGATTCGACGCGGGGCTGCCGTCCCAGGCCACCACGGCGCGAGCCACGCGACCGGGCGAGAAGCCGGCAGAGGGAACCAGGATGCAGGCCACACCGGACAGCAGGGTCTCCAGCACCGGGCGCTCTTCGATGGAACAGGGCGGCACGTTGCCCTGCAGGATCACCACGTCGCTCCATTGGCCCGCCAGCACCAGCGCATCCGCCGCCGGCCCCTGAGCGACCTGCCAGCGCGCTTCGCGCACGCCGAGCGTCGCCGCCCAGGTGGCGAAGGCCGGTCCGGCGAGCATCGCCTGCTGGAGTTCGTCCTGAGCGTAGGCAAGCACCTCCTGCATCAGTTGCGGCGGGCCGGACAGGGACGGGCTCGGCGCGGCGACGTACAGGCCGGTCAGCCCGGCGTGGGTGTCCGCGGCGAGTTGGGCGGCGTAACGCACGGCGGCTGGCCAATGCCGGAAGTCCGGGCTGTGGACGACGATGTCGCGCACCTGATGCCCCTCGCAAAGCCGGCTGCGCAGAGCGCCGGATGACCGCCAGCATGCATCTGCCGCTGCCGCCGGGCTTGATCCAGATCATGCCCCGGGATGGGGAGGCCAACCGATCGCAACCTTGATCTGGGTCACCAAGACCACTGCCGACATGCTCCAGCGTGCTCCCCTGGTGCCATCGACGAACGGCACGGGCAAATGGAGGGCTCGCGATGTACGACATCCTCGTCAACACCATCAACTTCGAGACGTGGTCCCGCGACGCGCAGTACGGCACCCGGCTGGCCGCCCTGGTGAACGGCTCGGTCACCGGGCTGTACGCCTATCCGCCGCCGCTCTACGCCGCGCCCGAGTTCGGCACGCCCGAGGTGATCGAGACCGTGGTCGGGATGTCGCGGATACTGGAAGCGAGCGCGCTCGGCGCCGGAGCCGCATTCGTCGACTGGGCGAAAAGCCTCGGCGTGGAGCAGGCTACCTGGGTGGTGGCGCAGGGCGATCTGCGCGACGTGCTCTCGCGGATCGCCTGCTGGCATGACCTGCTCGTCGTGGAGCGGGACGAGGACCGGACCTGGTCCACCCCCGAAGACCTGGCCGGCCTGATCCTCTCGGTCGGGGTGCCGTGCATCGTGGTGCCACCGCGGCCGGTCGGCGAGGTATCGCTGGCCCGCATCGCGATTGCCTGGAACGGCGCCCCCGAGGCGATCCGCGCGGTGCACTCGGCGCTGCCGCTGCTGAAGCGGGCGGAAGACGTGCTGCTGTTGCGCGGCGCTCCCAGGGAGCCCCTTCGCGACATCGCCTGGAAGCCGCCCTTCGACATCGATGCCTATCTCAACCGACACGGGGTCCAGCCACGCTCGCTGGAGCTGAAGACCACCGGCCGGGAGGTCGGCGAGGCGCTGCTGGAGCATGCGGGCCGGTTCGATGCGGACCTGCTGGTGATGGGCGCGTTCGGGCGAAGCCGTTTCAGCGAGCGGGTGCTCGGCGGCGCTACCCGGCACGTGCTGTGGAAGGCGTCGTTGCCCGTGCTGTTCCATCACTGAGGACACGCCATGCGCGCCATGACGCTTGAAGCGGCGGGACGGCCGCTGGTGCTTCGCCATCACGAGGATCCCGTGCCGGGTCCCGGCGAGGTACGCATCCACGTGGAGGCCTGCGGCGTTTGCCGCACCGACCTGCACCTGATCGACGGCGAGTTGCCGGGGCTGGCCCCGCCGGTGGTGCCGGGGCACGAGGTGGTCGGGTGGGTCGAGTGCGTGGGAGCGGGCGTCGAGGCGCTGGTTCCGGGCCAGCGCGTGGGCGTGCCCTGGCTGGGGGCGACCTGCGGCACATGCGACTACTGCCGCGGTGGGCGCGAGAATCTCTGCGACGCGCCGGAGTTCACCGGCTATACCCGGCCCGGGGGCTTCGCCAGTCACCTGGTCGCCCGTGCCGACTTCTGCATCCCACTGGGCGAGGTCGACCCGGTCGCCTGCGCGCCGCTGCTGTGTGCGGGCCTGATCGGCTGGCGCGCGCTGGACCGGACCAACGAGGCCGGCACGATCGGCATCTACGGTTTTGGCGCGGCGGCGCACCTGATGACCCAGATCGCGCGCCACCAGGGGCGTCGCGTGCTGGCGTTCACCCGGCCGGGAGACCAAGCGGCACAGGATTTCGCCCGTGCGCACGGCGTTGCCTGGGCCGGAGATTCCAACGCGGCGACGCCCGAGCTGCTCGACGCGGCGATCATCTTCGCGCCCAGCGGCGAGCTTGTGCCCCAGGCCCTGCGCGCGGTGCGCAAGGGCGGACGCGTGGTCTGCGGCGGGATCCACATGTCCGACATTCCGTCGATGCCCTATCAGTGGCTGTGGGGAGAGCGGGAACTGGTGTCAGTGGCCAACCTGGCCCGGTCGGACGCGCGGGCGTTCTTCGACCAGGCAAGACGCGCCTGCGTGCGCGCCACCACCCGGCGCTATCGACTGGAGCGGGCGAACGAGGCGCTGGACGACCTGCGCCACGGCCGCTTCCAGGGCTCTGCCGTGCTGGTGCCATGAACCGGTCCCGGGGCGTCGCCGGCAGCTAGTGCACCTTGCCTTCGAGCGCCTTGGCCACGGCCTCGGCGAGCTGGCCCTGCCGGTACGGCTTGCGCAGGAGCTGGATGCCGTCGCGCTGCGCCGCCGCGGCACCCGCGGAAGCCTGCTCGTACCCGGACGTCAGCAATACGGCCAGGCCCGGTCGCATCATCCGTGCCTCGCGCACCAGCTCGAATCCGGTGTGTCCGTCGCCGAGGGCCACGTCCGAGAACATCAGCCGGATCGCCGGGTCGTCATGCAGCCGCGCCAGCGCCTGCGAGGCGCTGATGGCTTCGACCGGTTCATAGCCGAGCGCACGGAGCAGCCCCATGGCCACCCGGCGCACGTCCGGCTCGTCCTCCACCACCAGCACCTTCGGTGGATCCCGGCGCACTCCGGCGTCAGGGGCCGTGTCTGGCTCGTCCTCTTCCTGCGGCGGCATCGGTGACGTCGGCAGCAGCAGTTCGACCCGGGTTCCCTGGCCGGGCATGCTCTCGATCCTCACCCTGCCACCCGATTGCCTGACGAAGCCGTAGACCATGCTCAGGCCGAGGCCGGTGCCCTTGCCGGCGGTCTTGGTGGTGAAGAAGGGATCCATCGCGCGCTTGAGCACGTCCCGCGACATGCCGGTGCCGGTATCCGCCACGGTAAACGCGACATAGCTGCCCGGCGGCAGCCCGTCCGGCCCCTCGGGGGGAGTCGGGCGGGCTCGCGCGGTGATCCTCAGCGCGCCTCCGTCCGGCATCGCATCGCGGGCGTTGAGCGCAAGGTTCACCAGCGCGGTCTCCAGCTCGCTGGCGTCGGCGAGCACCGCCGGTACGTCGGCCGCGCAGTCCATGCTCAGCCGGACGCGCTCGCCCAGGGTGTGGACGAGCATCTCGCCCAGTTCGGCGAGCACGCGTTGCGGGCGCAGCGCACGCGGGGACAGCGCCCGCTGGCGCGAGAACCCCAGCAGCTTGCGGGTAAGCGCGGCGCCGTGATCGACCGCGCGCAACGCACTTTCGATCAACGGATGCGCGCCCGGGTCGCCGGCCCGCTCCGCATCCAGCATCTGCAGATTCCCCGAGATGATGGTGAGCATGTTGTTGAAGTCGTGCGCGATGCCGCCGCTGAGCTGGCCAAGGGCATCGAGCTGATGGGCGTGGGCCAGTTGCTGGTCGCTCCGGCTGCGCTGGATGGCCGACGCCAGCAGGTGCGCGGACAAGCGCAGGAAGTTCGACTTGTCGTTGTCGCAGTCATCGGATGCGAGGGACATGGCGAGCAGGGCACCGGTGGGCTTGAACCGGTCGAGCAGCGGAACGATCGCCATGTCGGCGAAACCATGGGCATCCAGGGTCGAGCGCAACGCCGGCAGGTCGTGCGCCGGGCTGCGCGAGAGCGTCCAGATGCCGCTCGACCGGAAGTCGGCGAGACGCTCGGCCAACCGGTCGCTGGCGAAGGCCTCGGGCAGTGCATCCGCCAGTCGCGGAGGCACCCCGTGGGAGGCACGTATCGGCAAGGCCTCGCCGTCCGGCAGGCCGACGGCGACCGCCACTGCCTCCACGCCCAGTGCTTCGGCGATCAGTGCGGGCACGGCGGTACGCGCCGACTCGTCCTGGCTCGATTCCAGCAGCAGCCGGCCCAGCTGGGCCAGGTAGCTGTCGTAGCGGGCGTGCTGCAGGGCCTGTCGCACCCGCTGGGTTTCGGAGATGTCGCGGATCGAGGCGGCGAACAGCTCGCGGCCGATCGGGCTCAGCGCGACCTCCACCGGAAAGGTTTCCCCGTTGCGGCGCAACCCGGTCAGCTCGTAGCCCGCGCCCATCGGGCGGACACGGGGATGGCTCATGTAGCGCTCGCGATGCCGGGCATGCGCGGCGCGCACGCCCTCCGGCAGCAGCGCCTCGATGGCCAGGCCGGGCAGGCCGTCGGGCACATAGCCGAACAGGCGGTGGGCCTGCGGGTTGGCCAGCACGATGTCGCCGCTGCGGTCGACCACCACCATGGCGTCCGGCACCGTGTCGAAAAGCGTCCGCAACAGGTATTCGTTTCCGGCGATGCTGACGCTGGCCATGGCGTTACTCCCGTTGCACGGTGTCGCTGAACATGTAACCGGCGCCACGCACCGACTTGATCAGCGTGGGCACGGCCGGGTCGGGCTCGATCTTGCGCCGCAGGCGGCCGACCTGCACATCCACCGCACGGTCGAAGGGACCGGAGTCCCGGCCGTAGAGCTGGTTCATCAGCTCGTCCCGGGACAGCACCCGGTTCGGATGGGTGACGAACACCTGCAGCAGCTCGTATTCGCCGTTGGTGAGTGCGACCGGCTGGCCGGCATCGGTCGTCAGCGTCCGGCTGTGGGATTCCAGGCGGTAGCCGGCGAAGCGATAGGTGGGCGGGTGCGCTTCGTTCTCCCGCCGGCGCTCGCCGACGCGGCGCAGCACGCTGCGGATGCGCGCCAGCAGCTCGCGCAGCTCGAACGGTTTGGTGACGTAATCGTCGGCGCCGAGTTCGAGCCCGACGATGCGGTCGACCGAATCCCCGCGCCCGGTGACGATGATCACCGGTCCGTGCCAGTGCTCATGCAGATGCCGGGTGAGGTCGAGACCGTCCTCGCCGGGCAGGCCGAGGTCGAGCAGGATCAGGTCCACCACGCTCTCGGCGAGCAAGGCGAGCATCTCCCGGCCGGAGCCGACGACACTCACCGCGAAGCCCTGGGCGGCGAGATAACGCTTGAGCAGCAGAGCGATCTCGCTGTCGTCATCGACCACCAGCACATGCGTCTGCTGGCCGGGCGTCCCGCACTTGTCGGCTTCCGTCGACGTCACGATGGCCTCCGTATGCTGCCTTGCGGCCAGATTCACCCCCGAGCGGCGAGGCTTGCGCCCGGGTATCCCGGTTGCGGCAGGTTACTCGCATGACCGCTCCGGTGCGCTGCAAAGCCAGGGCGGCACCTGCCCGGCTGTTACACGCTGTTACACAAGGTTACCTCTTTGTAGCCGTCGCACGTGCCGAGCAGTGCAGGATCAAGGCTACCGCCCTGACTGGAGCCATCCGATGTCCGCGACGATCGCCTCCTTGTCCACTGCACGCAAGCTGGCCGACGACACCCTGCATCGCAGCGCCTTCGGGCGGGAGCTTCTCAAAGTGGCCGCCCGCTTCACATTGCACGTGCACCGGCTGCAGAAGGGCGGCTATCTCGCCTGTGCCGGCGCGCCCTTCCGTTCGTTGTTCCTGCTCACCAGCGGTTCGGCCAAGGCGACCTGCCCGGGCGCCGACGGGCGCGAGCAGATCACCCGCTTCTACATGGCCGAAGACCTGCTGGGGCTGGATGCGCTCGATGCCGGGGTTCACCCCACCTCGATCCGCATGCTCGAGTACAGCGTGGCGCTGGAAATCCCGCTGCCGCAGCTGGAGCAGGCCGGCATCGATATCCGCGGCATCTATGGTGCGCTGATCCGCAAGCTGTCGCACGAGGTGGAGTACGAACAGCAGACCCTGTTGCTGCTGGGCTCGGCAAAAGCGGAGGAGCGCCTGGCGACGTTCCTGCTGGAGCTCGGTCGGCGCCATGCCGAGCGCGGCTGCTCGGCCAGCGAGTATGTGCTGCGCATGACCCGCGAGGACATCGCGAGCTACCTGGGGCTGAAGCTGGAGACGGTCAGCCGCGGGCTGAGCCGCCTCAACCGGATCGGAGCGGTCGATGTGCAGGGGCGCAGCATCCGCATCCGCGACCCGCGACAGCTCGAGCAGTCGGCGGTCTGGGGCAGGGAGGCGACGCGCTCCGTCCGAAACGACCTGCCGCAGGCGGCGGCCTGAGCCTCGGGCTGCCCCGCGGGCCGGGGCCTTTGCGGGCTGTTGCCCCGACCTTGCAGCACCACAACCCCGCTTGATGAAAACCGGAGACCAGCCATGGCACATGTGCACGCCGAATACCTGAAGGGCGACCTGAACGCGATCGCCAGCGATGTCGAGCAGCTGATGAAGGACGTGGCGGCCGCGACCGGGGAGAGTGCCGAGGACGTCCACACCCGCCTGCGCGGGATCCGCGAGCGGGTTTCCCGACTCGAACGCGATGCCGGCGACCGTGTGCGCCGGACCGTCGACCGCGGCAACCGGTACGTGCACGAGCAGCCCTGGATCGTTCTCGGCGGCGTGGCGGCTGCGGCCTTCCTGATCGGCCTGCTCGGCAGCCGCGCGCGCGACTGAGCCCGTCCGCGCGACTCAACGCAAAGCCGCCACGACATCCTCGTCCTCGACCTGGTCGAAGCGCAGGTAGAACGCCCCCACACCGTCGAAGTGCTGCGGGACGTGCAGGCAGACCACGTCGTCGGCGAAGCTGCGGACCCGCGCAAGCGCATCGGCGGAAGCTACCGGCACCGCGCAGACCAGCCTCGCCGGTGCCTGCCGCCGCACGGCAGCGAGCGCGGCGACCATGGTTTCCCCGGTGGCCAGGCCGTCGTCAACGACGATCACCACGCGCCCGGCCGGATCGATGGGAGCGCGTTCCCGGCTGTACCGGCGGCGCTGTTCCCTGATGCGTTGCAGCTGTCGTCCGCGCTCGCACTCGAGATAGTTGCCGTCGGCACCGGCGAGCGAGGCGTATTCGGCCACGTGCATGGTCCCCGACTCGTCGACCGCGCCGATGGCGAGCTCCGGATTGCCCGGTGCACCGAGCTTGCGCACCAGCACCACGTCCAGATCCGCGTGCAGGGCGTCGGCAATGACGCGGCCCATCGGCGCGGCGCCGCGCGGTATCGCGAGCACCAGCGCATCGGCATCGCGGTAGACGGCGAGCCGCTCGGCCAGCCGTCGGGCGGCCTCGATCCGGTCGAAGAATGGCAGGCCCCGCATGCCTTCAGTGGCCCGGAGCGGGCAGGTCTGCCCCGAGCTTGGCGACGAACCGCTGCAGGGTATCCCGGTGCCGTACCGGCGGAAGGTGTTGCGCATCCACCACCAGGGTGGCTTCCGGGATCTTGCCGCAGAGCCTGCCGAGATCGTCGAATGCCTGCTCGGCGCCGCGTCCGCCTTCGGTGCAGAAGAAAGCAACCCGTGGGGCGCGGTCGGCCAGCTGCCTGGCATAGCTGCGCAGCGGCGAGGCCATGCGACCGGCCCACACCGGGCCGCCCATCGCGAGCAGGTCATAGACGGCCGGATCGTGGCGCGGCGTTCCGATCGGCGGTTCGCGGCGAAGGACCGCATCGAACAGGGCGCGCAGCACACCGCGCAGGCCGCGGCGCGGATGCGGCTCGCGGATTTCCTCCACGTCGGCCTGCAGCGCCGAGCGCAGTTCCTCGGCGATGTCGCGGGTGTGACCGGTCATCGAGTAGTAGGCGAGCAGGATGCGTGGCTTCATGGCGGCGGCTCAGACCCGGACTTCCATCTCGCGCACCTGCTCGCGGGCCAGCGCCTGGCTGAGCATGCGCAGATGCGTGGACAGCGCGCCGTAGAGATCGTCGGCCGAGACCATGCCGACCAGCCCGCCCTTGTCGTTGACGACCGGCAGCCGTCGCACGCTGCGCGCGAGCATGGTGGTGATGATGTCGAACAGGTCCTCGCTCTCGGTGCAGGTGGCGACGTTGCGGTTCATCACATCCTCGACCATGAGGTTTTCGGGCTGGATGCCCGCCGCCACGACCGCGATGGCGATGTCGCGGTCGGTGATGATGCCGGCCGGCACGCGTTCGCCATTCGGCTGGTCGGTGATCACCAGGGCGCCGACGTGGTGGCTGCGCATGCTCTGCGCCGCCTCGCGGATGGATGCCTTCCGTTCGATGTAGACGACGTGGCGGGTGCAGATTTCAGCGGCATGCATGGCACGACCCCATGGTGAGGAGTGACTCGCGATACAGCCTGCGCGCCGGCGCGGTCGTCACCTTGACGGCAATCAAGGAATGGCGCCGCAAGGCATGCGGCAGCGGCCGGGTGCCTGCGCCATGCGGGCAGCCGAGGGGCGCCGCCTCGTGCCGGCCGGCATGTTTGATCGTGATCAAGGTCCCTCTGCGCCCGTCACCTACGGTGGGCCGACATCCCTGTGCCGGAGGAGCCACCCATGGCCACGAAGAAGTCCAGGTCCGCAAGGACGCAGCTCGCCAAGGTGATCGAAGTCAACGCCGCTTCCGACAAGGGCATCGAGGAGGCCGTACGCTTCGGCCTGGGCCGCGTGGCCAAGACCATCGGGGACATCCGCGGTGCATGGATCAGCGACATCAAGGTCTGCACCACGCCCGACGGCAAGATCACCGAATGGCGCGTGGACATGCGCGTGAGCTTCATCGTCGACCAGGGCTGACGCCCCCCGGCGTCATGGTGGTGACGCGCATCGAGGGTCGAGCCGCCGCCGGGGCCTTGCCGGCGGCGCGAAAGTTACGCGCGCCCCGGTGAGGCGTGCGCTTCGACGTCCGCACAGGCAACGCCTGCGCGCCGGTGCGTGTCGTCGATACCCATCGCCATGGCCGCGTCCGCGAACCGCCCCTCGCACCCGGACACCGAACCTGGCTAATCCATGCTTTCGGCGTCGACCAGCACCGCCGGCACCGCATGGCGGGGGGCGCTGAAGTAATACACGGCCGCGGTGACCACCAGGCCGGCGAGCCAGGAAAGGTCGATGCCGCCGAGCACGCGCGCTGCCGGCCCGACGTAGAAATCGGCGGCGATGAAGGGCACCTGCACGACAATGCCGAGCGCGTAGGAGCCGAGCGCGGCCACGTTGTAGCGGCCGTAGATGCCACCGTCGGCGGCGAAGAACGACGGCACGTGGTATTCGCCGAATCGCACCCAGTAGTAGTCGACCAGGTTCACTGCCGTCCACGGCACCATCAGATAGAGCAGCAGCTCGGTGAAACGGCTGTAGAGCGGCAGGAAGCTCGCGGCGCCGACGGTGCCGAGCGCGACGGCGGCGAGGAAGATGGCGGTCGCGATCGGTGCCCGCGTGCGCCAGTTCGCGTGCCAGGCGGGGGCGAAGGTCTGGGCCAGGGTGATCACCGCGAGCGTGCCGCCGTAGATGCAGATCGCACCGGCAACGGCCACGCCCGGCGTGAACAGCATGACGATCGGCGTGCTGGCCTTTCCGGTCAGCGCCGAGATCGCGGCGACGACGTCGCCGCCCACGACCGCCGGCCCGATCAGGGCGCCGAAGATCATCGGCAGCACCGCGCCCAGGGTGGTGCCCCAGTACGAGGCCCAGAACGCCTGCCGCGGGCCGGTGTCGGGAGGCAGGTAGCGCGAATAATCGGAGACGTACGGGGCGTAGCCCAGCTGCCAGAACACGCCGATCGACATCATGCCGAGGAAGCCGACGACGGAGAACGAGCCGTGCGTGAGGTATTCGTGCGGCATCCGCCCCACGACCGCGAGGGCGACGTAGCAAAGCACGACCGCCATGCCGGAGATCCAGGCGATCGCGCGCGTGGCGGCATGGATCAGGTCGTGCCCGTAGATCGCCATCGCCAGGCTCACCAGGCCGACCACGACGATGCCTTCGCGCACGCCGATCGTGGGCACGATCGCGTGCAGCGACTGGCCGCCGGTGACCAGCGCGGTCGCGCCGTAACCGACGTACATGAAGATCACCAGCGCCACTACGGCCGCCGCCCCGCGTGCGCCGAACTGGCCGCGGCTCTGCACCATCTGCGGCACGCCCAGACGCGGCCCCTGCGCGGCATGCAGCGCCATGAACAAGGTGCCGATCAGGTTGCCGAGCACGATCGCCAGGGTGCCGGCGAGGAACGATTGCCCGAATACGGTCGTCGCCAGCGCACCGGTGACGATCGTCAGCACATTCAGGTTCGCGCCGAACCACAACGAGAACAATTGCCGCGCCTTGCCATGTCGCTCATCGAGCGGAATCGGAAAGATCGTGTGTTGTTCGATGCGACGTCGAGGCGTGCTTGTGCGGGTTTGCATGGGCGTGCAAGTATTTTTCGGTTTGCGGTGTCGTGCGAAGAGAACACAAACACACACCAGCCACAACTAATTGTTTTTGTTCGCAATGCGAACGCACAGCAGGCCCCGGTGATGAGCACGGATTACCCTGATTTTGGACTGGATGCGGCGCAGCGCCGCGACGCCGTGTTTACCCATCGATACGAGTATCCGGGGATGGATGGCGCCCGCGGCGAGCTGTGGTGCTACAGCGATGCATTGGCCTATGCGCCGGGCTCGCTCGTGCGGTTGATGATCAGCTCGAGCGTGGAGCGCGCGGAGCTCGAGATCGCCCGTGACGGTGCGGAACTGCGTGTCGTCCTGCAGCAATCGCTGGCGGGTCTGCGCTGGCAGCCGACGCCGGAGGACTGCTCGGTCGTGGGCTGCGGCTGGGAAAGCGCGTTCGAGTTCCGCATCGGCGAGGACTGGCCGTCCGGCGCCTACCGCGTCAGCCTGGTCGCCGCGGGCAACGATGGCGCGCCAATCCGCTCGCATCACCTGTTCATCGTCAAACCGCGTCCCGGCCCCAAGCCGCGCCGGGTCCTGCAGGTCGCCGCCACCGGCACCTGGACGGCGTACAACACCTGGGGCGGCTCGAACCACTACCGGGGCCTGACCGGACCGAATCGCGACCAGTACTCGCCGACCGTCAGCATCGAGCGACCGTGGTGCCGCGGCTTCGTCGTGCTGCCTGCGGACGCACCGCGGGTGCCGCTCGAATGCTCGCCACCGCCCGGCGCGCCCTTGCGCTATCCGCACATGGAGTGGGCCTACGCGACCGGCCATTCGACCAAATACGCGTCGGCCGGCTGGGCGAGCTACGACTCGCACTTCATGCGCTGGGCCGAACGCGCCGGCTACGCCGTGGATCTGGTCAGCCAGCACGAACTTCACTACGAGCCCGGGTTGCTGCACGACTACGACTGCGTCGTGATGGTCGGCCACGACGAGTACTGGAGCTGGGAAATGCGCGACGCGATCGACGCCTACGTGGATCGCGGCGGACATGTGGCGCGGTTCGCCGGCAACTTCATGTGGCAGACGCGGCTGGAGGAGGGCGGCAGGCGCCAGGTCTGCTACAAGTACCGCGCACGCGCCGAGGACCCGGTCTATCGCGAGCGCGACAACTCGCGCACGACCGGCTCCTGGGAGGCGCCGGAGACCGGCCGGCCGGGCGCGGCCACGTTCGGTCTCAACGCCATCGACGGCCTGTATGCCGGCTGGGGTGGGTGCGCCGCACGCGGCGTGCGCGGTTTTCCCGTCTACCGGCCCGGGCACTGGGCCTTCCGTGGCACGGACCTCTCCTATGGCGACCTGCTTGGAGCCGAGGGTCACGCATTCGGCTACGAAGTGGACGGTCTGCCCTACGTGATCCGCGATGGCCTGCCTGAGGCCCTGCCCACGGGCGGTGCGCCGGAGGGTCTCTCGATCCTGGCGCTCGGGATGTCCTCGCTGATCGAGGAACCCCGCTCGCAAGCCGACATCGACGACCGCTTCATCGGCGACGAGGAGGCGACCTACGTCGCCGGGTTGCGCTTCGGTGATGCGAGCGCGGCATCGGTCGATCGCGTCAAGCGCGGTTGCGGCATGATCGTGCACTTCACGCGCGGCGCCGGAGAAGTGTTCCACGCCGGGAGCTGCGAGTGGGTTGCGGCGCTGCTGCGCAACGATGCGATGGTCGCCCGGGTGACCTCGAACGTGCTCGACCGCTACCTCGCAGGCAGCTAGATTCCGCGCGGAGGTCGCGAAGGACACCTAGACGCGGCAGGACTTCGGAAAAAAAAGCCCCGCAGCGAGCTGCGGGGCCTGGCTTCCAGCGGAGGCGGCGCTTACTTCTTCTTCGCCGCCTTCTTCGCCGGAGCCTTCCTGACGGCCTTCTTGGCCGCTTTCCTGGCCGGCGCGGCCTTCGGCGCGGCACCGGCAATGAGCAGGCTTTCCGCCGTGACGCCCTTCTTCTTCAGGGCCTCGGAGAACCACACCGGACGCTTGCCGCGGCCCGACCAGGTCTGCGCGGCGTTGTCCGGGTTGCGATATTTCGGTGCGACGACGGCCTTGGCGCCCTTGCCGCCGCGCCGGGGGTAGACCTCGTCGATGCTCAGGCCGGCGCTCTTGAGAAGCGCGTCAATCTTGGTGCGGACCTCCTGGGCCTTGTTCTTGCGGGCAGATTCCATCTGCGCCTCGGCGTTCTTGATGAGCGCCTGGAGTTCAGCGGGGGAGAGCGAGTCGAGATTGATAGCCATGTTTTTCCTCGGGAGTCGAGCCAGCAAATCATTCTTCCGCGATCAGGCGATGCCTCGTCCGCCCGCGATCGCCTGTTACGGGATTGCCTGCGCGGACTGCGCCGCGCAGGCAACCGGACGGCTTAGAGTGCCGCGTCCTTGAGCTTCTTGAGCGGCCGCACCTTCACCTTCACGGAGGCCGGCTTGGCGGCGAACACCTGTTCCTCGCCGGTGAAGGGGTTCTTGCCCTTGCGCTTCGGCTTGGCCGGAACCTTCACCGCGTTGATCTTGAACAGGCCGGGGAGGGTGAAGTTGCCTGCACCCTTCTTGTGCACCGCGCCGAGCACCGTGTGCTCGAGGGCGGCGAGCACGGCCTTGACGTGCTTCGCCTCGACGCTGGCCTGCTCGGCCAGGTGCGCGATCAGCGCCGACTTGCTCATCGCGTCCTTGATCGGCTTGATGGTGGGAGCCGCCTTCGGGGCGGCCTTGGCTTTGGTGGTCTTCTTGGCAGTGGTCTTGGTGGCCATGATCTTCGGTCTCATGCAATGCACCGCCCCTCATGGAGCGATGGCCGTTTGGCCCGCCAAATCTACGTGGTTACGGCGTTTCAGGCCACTTTCGGTGACAACGAGCCGTCGAGGCGACCGGAAATGGCGGCGATGTCATCGAAGACGAACCGCCCTTCAACCCGCACGTTGACCGCCCGGGCGCTCTTGCCCCACACCAGGGAATACGCGATCAGCGGCACCCGCAAAAAGGCGGCCTGCCACGTATCGGCGCCGCGGCAGCACGCCACGCTGCAAGGACGCCGACATCGCTCTGGATCCCGCCCTGGCCGCGCGTCGCGACACTTTCAACCCCGCCGCGTCGCCGCTGGCCGCGCCGTCGGCCGGCATGCCCAGGGGCACGCACGGGTCGCGCCGGTGCACCGCATGCTGGCGGAAAGCATCGATCCGGCGCATGAGCAGCGGCGCTGCCCGAAAGCCTGCCGCGCCGATGCTGGCATTCTTCCGGTATGCGCAAGAGTGTCTGCCGGGCGTCGGCTATTCGTTTGGCAACGCATGAAGCGTAGCGTTACCGGCGAATCGGTCCGGGCGCACCGCCCGGTCATCACGCAGGAGTACGTTACGTGGCAGAGGCGAATCCCTACACCCTGGGTGTCGACCACGTCGGCCTCACCGTGAGCGACATCGAGCGCTCCCGCCGCTTTTTCGTCGAGTGCCTGGGTTGGACGGTGGTGGGCGGAAATCCCGCGTACCCGGCCGTCTTCGTATCGGACGGCACCACGCGGTTGACGTTGTGGCAGGCCGACCCCGGCCACGCCGCGTTCGACCGGCGCCGCAACGTCGGCCTGCATCACCTGGCCCTGAAGATCGCGGACCTCGACATCCTTTCGGATCTCCACGCGCGGGTGTCGGCCTGGCCGGATGTCGTGGTCGAGTTTGCCCCCGAGCCGGTAGGCAAGGGGCCAAGGGTGCACTGCATGATCCGCGAGCCCGGTGGCGCGCGCATCGAGCTGGTCTGCACGCCGTCGGGATGAAAGCCCATGCCGGGATCCCGGCGGCGGCTTGCAGGAGGCGCACCGGATCGCCCGGCTACCCTGGAGATAGGTCATGTTGAAAGCTTCGGATCTGTTCGTCGCCGCGCTCGAGAACGAGGGCGTGGAGCGCATCTTCGGCATCCCCGGAGAGGAAAACCTCGACCTGGTCGAGTCCATTCGCAAGTCGTCGATCCAGCTGGTGCTGACCCGGCACGAACAGGCGGCGGCCTTCATGGCGGCGACCTACGGCCGGCTCACCGGCAAGCCCGGGGTGTGCATCACCACGCTCGGGCCCGGTGCGCTGAACCTGGCGACGGGGGCCGGATACGCGCTCCTCGGCGCGATGCCGATGATCATGATCACCGGCCAGAAGGCGATCCGCTCATCACGGCAGGCGCGGTTCCAGATCGTCGACGTGATCGCCACGATGCGGCCGCTGACCAAGCTGTCGCGCCAGATCGTCTCGCCCACCATGATTCCGGCGATGGTGCGCGAGGCGTTCCGCGTCGCCGCGGAGGAACGGCCCGGGCCGGTGCTGCTGGAACTGCCCGAGGACATCGCCGCGGAGTCCTGCGAAGAGACCGCGCTGATCCCGGCGCATCCGATCGAGCTGCCCGTGGCGAGCGCCGAATCCATCGAGCGCGCCGCGCAGCTGATCATGCAGGCGCAGGCCCCGCTGCTGATGCTGGGCGCGGCGGCGTCGCGTCCGCGCTCCTCGTCCGATCTGGCAACGTTCGTCCTGCGCACCGGCATCCCGTACTTCACCACGCAGATGGGCAAGGGCACGGTGCCGGGCGGCACCGCGCTGTACATGGGCACCGCGGCGCTTTCCGAACGCGACTACGTGCACGAGGCGATCGAGCGGGCGGACCTGATCGTCACCATCGGTCACGACACGGTCGAGAAGCCGCCGTTCCTGATGGGCGCCAAGGGGCCGCAGGTGGTGCACATCGGCTACGAGCCCGCGCATGTCGAGCAGGTCTACTTCCCCCAGGCCGAGGTGGTCGGCGACCTGGGACCGTCGCTGCGGCAACTTGCCGATCGCGTCGAAGGACACATCCCGCACGCCCGGGCACTGCTGCCGCTGCGCGAGGGGATCCTGAGCCGGGTCGCCGCGCGCGCCACCGAGGACCGCTTCACGCCGCAGCGGCTGGTGCACGACGTGCGCGAGGTGATGCCGGCCGATGGCATCCTCGCCCTCGACAACGGCATGTACAAGATCTGGTTCGCGCGCAACTACCGCACGCAGGTCGCCAACACGCTCCTGCTCGACAACGCACTGGCCACCATGGGCGCGGGCCTGCCCTCAGCCATCATGGCCGCGATGCTGTATCCCGGGCGCCGGGTGATGGCCGTGTGCGGCGACGGCGGCTTCATGATGAACAGCCAGGAGCTGGAGACCGCCGTCCGGCTCAAGCTCAACCTGGTGGTGCTGGTCATCGAGGACCGTGCCTTCGGCATGATCCGCTGGAAGCAGGCGGTCGATGCGTTCCCCGATTACGGCATGACCTTCGACAACCCGGACTTCGTGACCTATGCGAAGGCTTACGGTGCGACCGGCACCCGGGTGGAGACGGTCGGCGCATTGCGCTCCACGCTGGAAAAGGCGTTCACCGATGGCGGCGTGCAGCTCGTGGTGGTGCCCATCGACTACTCGGAAAACAAGCGCGTGCTGGTCGACGAGCTGCAGCAGCGCCTGCCCATCCAGAAGGAGGACTGATCATGACCCGTCCACTGCAGGTCGTGCAGGCATTCGACCGTACCCTCATTGCCGAGCTGCCCGTCGACGATGCCGCCGCCCTCGAGGCCAAGCTCGCCTCGGCCAGCCGCATGCTGGCCGACCGCGACGCGTGGCTGAAGCCCCATCAACGCAGCGCCGTCCTCCTGCGTGCGGCGACCCTGCTGGAAACGCGGCAGGACCACTTCACCCGGCTGATCGCCCGCGAAGGCGGCAAGCCGTGGCCGGATGCGGCGGTGGAAGTGATCCGGGCCGTCGACGGATTGCGCAACGCGGCCGAGGCGATCCGGACCTTCGCCGGTCGCGAGATCCCGATGGGCCTGACGCCGGCCAGCGAAGGGCGCTGGGCCTTCACCACCAAGGAACCGATCGGGGTGGTCGCGGCCATCTCCGCGTTCAATCACCCACTGAACCTCATCGTCCACCAGGTGGCACCGGCGATCGCCGTCGGCTCGCCGGTCATCGTCAAGCCGGCGGCCGTCACTCCCCTGTCGTGTCTCGGCCTGGTCGACCTGCTGCGCGAGGCCGGGCTGGACGAGGCGTGGTGCCAGACCTTCATCACCGACGACAACGCGCTGGCCGAGCGTCTGGCCACCGATCCGCGGGTGGCCTTCCTCAGCTTCATCGGTTCGGCCAAGGTCGGCTGGTACCTGCGCAGCAAGCTGCCTGCCGGGACGCGCTGCGCGCTCGAGCATGGCGGCGCCGCGCCGGTCATCGTCGATCGCAGCGCGCCGCTCGATACGATCATCGAGCCGATCGTGAAGGGCGGTTACTACCACGCCGGCCAAGTCTGCGTGTCCACCCAGCGCATCTTCGTGCATGCGGATATCGCGGACGGCTTCATCGAGCGGCTGGCCGCCCGTGTCCAGGCGCTGCGGGTGGGCGACCCGTTGCTCGAGCACACCGAGATGGGTCCGCTGATCGCCCCGCGCGAAGCGGATCGCGTGCTGTCGTGGACGGAGGAAGCGGTGGCCGCCGGCGCGACGATCGTCGGTGGCGGGCGCCTCTCCGAAACCACGCTCGCTCCCGCCGTGCTGCTCGACCCACCGACCGAGGCGAAGGTGTCGCAGCTGGAGATATTCGGCCCGGTCACCTGCGTCTACCGCTACCGCGATCTCGATCAGGCGATCGATGCCGCCAACGCGCTGCCGTTCGCCTTCCAGGCCAGCGTGTTCTCCTCCGACATCGCTCCGGCGCTGCGCGCCGCCCGGCGCCTGGATGCGTCCACGGTGCTGGTCAACGACCACACGGCGTTCCGCACCGACTGGATGCCGTTCGCCGGTCGCCGGCAATCGGGCTACGGCGTGGGCGGCATCCCGTATTCGATGGAAGACATGTCCCAGGACAAGATGGTCGTCCTGCGCCACGGAGATTGATGGCCGACCCTGTGGGCCGGAGGAGTCGACGCAGGGCGCCGCTTCCCGGGCGTCCCTCGTCGCGCGCCGGCGCTGCATGCGCACTCCGGAGCCGCCTTGAATTCCGCCCGGAGCCTGGTGACCGATGCGACCAACCACGGCCGCATCGGTCACCGGATCAACCGGCCTTGGGAACGAATCCCGGTACGCCGGTATCCACCACGGCATTGAGCCGCACGCTCGTCGCGATGGCGCGGCGCATCTCCTGCATCGCGTCTTCCGGCAGGGGCGAGATCGCGAAGTTTTCCCGGATGTGTTCGGGGTTGGTCGAGGTGGTGAGGAAGGCACCGCCGCGCTGCACGGCCCAGGCCAGGGCCACCTGCGCCGGCGTGATGCCGACGCGCTGCGCGATGGCCGTGATCACCGGGTCCTCGGTGATCCGCGGTTCCATGCCATGCCCCAGCGGGGCGAACGCCAGCAGCACGATGCCGTGGGCCTGGCAGAACTCCAGCAGTTCCCACTCGGGCAGGTAGGGATGGCACTCCACCTGCACCACGGCAGGCATGATCCGGGCCACCGCGACGATCTCCTTCAGCCGCTCCAGGCGGATGTCGGAAAGACCGATGAAGCGACACTTGCCCTCGTCGACCAGCCGCTCCATCGCCCGCCAGGTCTCCACCAGTGTCACCTCCGGGTCGTACGCGGGCTGGCCGTTTTCGTCGGTCGGATACTGCTCGTCGCCGGGCTGGAAGGCGTAGGGCGTGTGGACGAGGTAGCCATCCACGTAATCGAGCTGCAGGCGCTTCAGGCTCGCCTCAAGCGCGGGGCCCACCCGCTCCGGACGATGGTTGTTGTTCCACAGCTTGGTGGTGACCACCAGATCCTCGCGCTTCAGCGTGCCGGCCTCGAAGGCCTCGCGCATCGCCTGGCCGACGACGTCCTCGTTGCGATAGAGCTCGGCGCAGTCGAGGTGGCGAAAGCCGGTCTCCAGCGCTACCCGGATCGCCTTTCGGGCCGCGACGGGGTCGCGGATCAGGGTGCCGAATCCGACCGCGGGCAGCGTTCCGGCGCCGTGGGCCAGCGGGAGGGTGGTTTCGTAAAGATGTTCTGCAGGTTGCATGTCGGTTCTCCAGGTCATCGTGCGTTGTCGTTGGCTGTCTCGCGCGCAAGGAGCGCTCCGCGCGAGTGGCCGCCCAGGGCGACCGACAGCTGCGCCGTATCGAGATACTGCGCGGTCCGCGCACGGACCTGTCCGATCCGTGCGCGCTGGTAGGCCCGCTGGGCATCGAGCACCTGCAGCAGACCGGTCTCGCCCGCCCGGTAGCCCGCCTGGCTCATCCGCAGGCCGGTTCCGGCGGCGTCCAATGCGCGCTGCTGCGCCGAATATTCCTCGTTGTCGTGATGGATCGCCTGCAGCAGGTCGGCCACCTGGCCCAGCGAGCGGATCACCGTCTGCCGGTAGATCGCGAAGCTGGCCTGGTAGGCGTCGACGGCGCCGCGACGATTCGCCCGGAGGGCGCCGCCGTGGACGAGCGGTGCGGTCAACGCCCCGGCGACACCCCAGAGCGTGGCTGCACCCGGTCCGGCCCGGCTCAGCGATGCGGAGAGCTGCAGGTGCGGATAGAGGTCCGCCGTGGCGACGCCGATTGCCGCGCTCGCCGCGTGGAGTTCGGCCTCGGCCTCGAGGATGTCCGGGCGTCGACGCGCGAGTTCGGAGGGCAGGGTGAGGGGAAGGTCGGCCGGCAGCACGAAATCGGACAGTGCGAAGTCCGGCGGCGTCCAGTCGTCGGGACCTTTCCCCGCAAGCACGGACAGCGCGTGCCGCGCCGTATCCCGTTGCTGCGCCAGTGGCGGCAGCAGGGTTTCATCCTGCGCGAGCTGGCTTCGGGCCAGCGCGACGTCCACTTGGGTCGCGCTGCCGTAGCGCTCGGCGGAGCGGACCAGCTCGAGGTTCCTGCGGTCGTCGGCCAGCAGCTCGTCGAGCGCATCCATCTGCGCCCGCGCCGAAGCAAGCAGGATCGCCTGGCGGGCGACATCGCCGGTCACGGTCAGGTAGGCGGCATCGAATCGATGGCGCTGCAGTTCGGCCAGCGCCGCCTGCGCCTCGATCCGCCGCCGGTTGCCGCCGAAGAGGTCGAAATCGAAGCTGACCTGCGGGCCGATCGCGTACCGGGTGGCGGTGCTTCCGCGTCCGGTGTGCTGGCGTCCGTCCTGGGCGGCCACATCCACCTGGGGCCACAACGCACCGCCGGCCGCGGCGACGGCTTCGTTCGCCTGGGCGATGGTCGCATCGGCGGCGTCGAGGTCCAGGTTGCCGGCGACCGCCTGGCGCATGACCTGGTCCAGCTTCGGCGAGCCGAACACCGTCCACCAGTCGTCCGTGGGCGCGCGATCCGCGCCGATGCGCTGCGCGCTGCCCGGCACGCCCGGCGCGGTGAGCGCCCGCTCGGCCTGCCGGTCGTAGTGGCGCGAAGCGGGTGCGGCCGGCCGCGAGAAGTCGGGGCCGACCATGCAGGCCGACAGCAGCAGGGCCGGGGCGGCGAACAGCGCCGTCCGGGCGACGCGCCGGAGAAGGGTTGATCCAGACAGTTTCATGTGCGGCTCCGGCCTGTCAGAGGCGTTGGCGGGGTTTGCGGAGGAACAGCACGAGCGGGCTGGCTGCGAGCATGACCAGCATCAGCAGCTTGAACTGGCCGATTACCGCGATCAGTGCCGCCTGGCCGGTGACCATCTCGTTGATCGCGCCGAGTGCCGGCCCCGCGAGCGTGCCGGTCGTCTGCGCGGCGACGCCGTAGGGGCGCAGATGCCGGGCCAGCGCCAGGTGCACGCTCTGCGTGTTGTTGTAGAAGTAGATCTGCACGATCGCGACGCCGATCGTGCTGCCGTACAGCCGCGACAGGTTGAACAGCACCGTGCCCTCGGCGCGGAACTTGGGGTCCAGCGTGCCGAAGGCTTCCCGGGTGAGCGCGGGCATCATCATGCCCAGGCCCGCGCCCTGGAGCGCACCGGCGACCATCACCGGCATGCCATCCATCAGCGGCGAGTAACCGAGCATGCGCCAGTTGGCGTAGATCACCAGCGCCATGCCGAAGGCCAGCAGCAGCCGGTTGTCGATCACCCGCGGCGCACGCCAGGTCAGGATCAGCGCGCCGATCAGCGCGGCGCCGCGCGGAATCGTGAGGTAGCCCGCCGTGTCGGCCGGGTAGCCGAGCAGTTCCTCCAGCATCGGCGAGGTCAGCGCCAGCGTCGGCAGCAGCACGAAGCCGAAGGCGAAGAAGATGATCGTGCTGAGCCCGAAATTGCGGTCCCGGAACAGCGCCTTGTGCAGGAAGTGCTCGTGCCGCGTCAGGGCGTGCACGATGTACAGCCAGAAGCCCAGCGCCGAGACGACGGCGTCCACCCGGATCTCGGTCGAGGCGAACCATTCCAGGCGCTCGCCGCGATCGAGCAGCATCTGCAGCCCCGCCACGCCCATGGTGAAGGTCGCCAGGCCGAAGAAATCGAAGGGCGGCCCCTTGGCGAATTTCTTCTCCGGCAGGCACAGCGCCATCGCCGGCCCGATGAACGCGACCATCGGCAGGCTGAACCAGAACAGCGCATGCCAGCCGTAGTACTCGCTGAGCCAGCCGCCGATGCCCGGCCCGCTGAGGATGCCGAGCAGCGAGGTCACGCTCCACACCATGCCGATCCGCCCGTGCCGCAACGGCGGCAGCTCGTCGAACAGGATCGCCATCGACAGCGGCGCGAGCGTGCCGCCCGCGGCGCCCTGGAAGATGCGCGCGGCGACGAACTGCAGCGGTGTTGTCGCCAGGGTGTCGAGCAGCAGCCCCACGCCGAACAGGGCGATGGAGGTCTGGAAAACCGTCTTGCGCCCGAAGCGCGCGGCCAGCCAGTGCATCAGCGGCATGACGATGGCGCTGGCCGCGATGTAGGACGTGAACACCCAGCCGATCTCGTCGTCGGTCATCGACAGGCTGCCCTGGATATGCAGCACCGCGGCATTCGGCAGCGAGATGTTGACCGCCTGCATGTAGGTGGCGAGCAGGGCGGCCGCCACGATGGCGCGATGGCTACCCGGGGCGCTGGCCGGGGCAGGGAACGCGTTCACCGGCGTGCGTCCCCGGCGGTATCCACCCGCGCGGTCACGCTGATGCCGGAGTAGAGCGGCCATTGCGCATCGGGGGCGTCGAGCTCGAGGCGCACCGGCAGGCGCTGCACCACCTTCACCCAGTTGCCGGTGGCGTTCTCCGGCGGAAGCACCGAGAGGTCCGACCCGGTACCCGGACTCATGCTGACCACGTGCGCATGGAAGGGATGCCCCGGATAGGCGTCCACCTCCACGGTCGCCGGCTGGCCGGGGCGCATCCGGGTCAGTCCGGTCTCGCGGAAATTCGCCTCGATCCAGACGTCGCGGCTGGACATCATCGAAAAGACCGGTGCCCCGCCGTGGACGAAGTCGCCCACCTGGAGGTCATCGACATGGGTCACGATGCCGTCATCGGGCGCGACGACGTTCGTGTAGGAGAGCTCCAGCCGTGCGCGGTCCAGCGCGGCCCGGGCTTCGCGCACCGCCGGGTGGCTGTCGGTATCGATGTCCGGATCGCCATCGAGGCTGGCGACGGTTCGCGCCACTTCCTGCTGCACCGACGCGAGGTGCTGCCGGGCGACCTTGAAGTCCGTCTCGGCCCGCTCATAGGCGGCGCGCGAGGCGAAGTTGGATGCGAGCAGGCCTTTCTTGCGCGCGAATTCCCGCCGGTCGAAATCGGCCGCATCGCGTGCGGAGAGGGAATCGGCAAGCTGCTGCCGATAGGTCGCCTTCAGCGCCCGGATCTGCAGCCGCGCACTGGCCAGCCGCGCCTGCGCCTGGGCCACGGCGATCCGGTACGGCTGCGGATCGACGCGGAACAGAAGCTGGCCTTTCCTGACCCGCTGGTTGTCCTTCACCCGGATCTCCACCACCTGGCCGGATACCCGGGCATTGATCGAATCCCGCGCCGCGCGGACGAACGCATCGTCCGTGGAGACGTAGCGCCTGCCGGCGATGAGCCAGACCGCGCCGCCCAGGATCAACGCCAGCGGCAGCGCGAGCATCAACGGCCAGCGCAGTCGTTCCCCTGTCGTTCGGGGCGTCGCTGCGTGCCCATGCCCCGGGTCCGGGGTATCGGTGTTGAGGGTAGGCAGGGATTCACCCAAAAACCGGCAATTCGTCGCCTAAGTTCGCGCTGCGCTTAGGATTTGCCGTAGGTTACATCTGGTGCGCCAGCGCCGCTTCTTTGTCACGACCGGCGGCTGCGGCCTCCTCGGCTGCACGAAGAATTCGACGTGCAAAATCGATAGGTGTGACTTCCCTGCTCGTGTCCACGGTGTAATCCCCGAAGCGGTTGATATGCGCGGTTCGGTATGGCGATAGGCCGGCCAGCACTTCCGGGCTGATCTCGACACCCTCATCTCGGAGCTCGGCAAGAACCCGCGACATCTGCTCGACGTTGTGCAGGATCACGAGGTTGGCCACCAAGTGGTTGTAGCCGACGATCTTCTGCTGCTCGTGCAGCACGTTCTCGGCAATGATCCCCTGCCCGCCGAAAAACGCCCACTTGGTGAAGTTATTGAACTCCTCACTTTTGTTGGTCGCCGCCTGGATGGTCTTGCGCACCTCGACATCGTCGATGTAACGCAACAGGAACAGCGTGCGGATGACACGGCCCAGTTCCTTGAAGGCGAAATAGAGCTTGTTCTTGCGGCTGTAATTACCCAGCCGACGCAGAATCGTAGAGGCAGAAATCTTGCCGGTTTTGATCGAAACAGCCACACGCAGCATGTCGTGCAGGTGGGTTTCGATCAAGTTCCAGTCGATGCTTCCGTCCCCGAAGAGTGCCTGGATGTGCGGATACGACACTTGCGGGTCCGGCCTGGACAGCGCGAGGTCCTTGATGTTGCGGATGCGAGGCATGAGTTCGATGCCCAATAAGTGAGCCAAGCCAAACACGGGGAAATTCTGGGCTTGGGTATCGCCGTGCACAGTGTCAGGCCGGATCTCAGATCGATTCTCGATCAGGCCATCGAGGATGTAGATGGCCTCGTAGGCGCCGCAGGGAATGAAACGGCTGAAAAGCGCAATGTACTTGTCCGACACATGGTAGTAGCCGATGCCACCGTAGCCGCCGTAGCGTATGTGGTATTCGGAGAGCAGGTTCTGCTCGTAGACGCTCCACTTCGTGCCGTCGGCCGAGGCGGACTTGCCGCTACCCCAGTAGCCAGGGAGCTCGAACTTGTTATAAAGGTTAATAGTGTCCACCGTGGCACGCTGGAGGGTATCTTCCGTGACGTACTTGAGGTTCAGCCAAGCGGTCTGCCGCCGACTGAACCCACGGACTGACCGCGCCGTCTGGGTGGGCCCCAGGTTGCACCCATAGCAGAACAGCGTCGTCACCACGCGGTGGTGCAAGTCACGTACGCGTGCCTCGGTTCCGGCGAGCGGCCTGAAGTGTCGGGTCAGCTCCACCCAGCTGGTTGCATCCACCAGCACGTCAACAATGCTCGTCTCGGGCAGGCGCTCGGTGATGAGGCTGTCGACCAAGGCGATCACTTTGGACAACTCCGTTCGCGGTAGCTTGCGAAGAATCAACCTGCCATCAACGATATCAGCGTGTGCGTTCTCGGGGAAACGAGCGTCGACCTCACGGCACTTCGTTCGCAGCTGCTCGCGCAGCGTTTGGATAAAGATCGCAGGCTCGGTCGCGATCCCGGACACCTCGCCGTAACTGGCCAGCTCCTCCTGAAAAGTGCCCTCGTCGACCAGCTCTTCGCGATAGTCGTCGTAGCGCTCGCCTCCGGGAATAAACAGGTCACCGGACTTCAGCTCGTCCTTGATCTGAAAGAGCACCGACAACTCGAAGTACCGCCGTTGCATCCAACCTTCCCGATCCACGCCCCAATCCTTCGGGAACACATGCCGGCGCCAGTTGGCAGTCATCCAGCCAAAGTCTTGGTCCAAGCTAAGTCCCAGCGGTGCCACCTCCACCACGTCTCTTCTTTGGGATCGCAACGTCGCTAGCGCCTTGATCAGGCGCTCCATGGCAGGATCTTGGGACGAGGTGCGCAGGTCGATCACGTCCAGGCAGTTGAGCAGCAAAGCGCGCTGTTGAGCGTAGGGTTTGGCCAGGAACGGCAGGTAGTTCTTGCCGGCGTAGGCCATGTGCTCATCGCATTCGGCAAGTGTTCGGGTCAAGTCCGGCCCGATCACGTCTCCGATGGCGGAGATTCGCTGACTGTCGGTTCCGTCGACTTGATAAGCCCGAAGGATCTCCTTCAATTGCGCCACCAGGTGATCGGTCCGCTTCAAATGTTCGACCTGGTAGACCATGAGGTTCTTCTGGGCCGTGTTCTCCAGGTTCTGCATCAATCGGATGAATAGGTCCGCTGCATCGTCCAGCGCCTTGCCGTGCCGGGAGCGAATGAACACGGCCGCCAGCGCATAGCGCTTGGCGGGCTTGAGCTCGGCCAACTCGCCGGCATCCAGTGCCCGCGCCATGGCGCGAAAGTTTTTCAGCTTGGGGACCGGTACATCGAGCGCTGGGATCATCGCCGCTAGCTTCTGCAGTCGGTCAATGTGCTGCAGATAAAAGCGCACCTCCTTGTTTCCTGGGCGCTTGGGTTCGCGCTTCAGGGCCTGCCAGCCGCTATGGGTGTCCCCCGGCGTGACGGATAACAACTCGTCGATCTTCTTGCGCGCCGCCGGCGCCAACAGAGCGCTGATGCGTTCGAAATGGCTTTCGTGAACGCTTTCGCGGGCGGCGGCGGCCATGTCGTCGAGCGTGCGGAAGGCCGGCAGTTCGTACCGGTGGTGGTAAAGCTCCTCGACCATCACGTTAATGATGTCCGGCAGCATGTGCTTGGTCTGGGCAGCCTGCTCAGCCACCGTCCGCAGCCACTGCCGTCCAAGCTCTCCCAGCGGGCGCACGTTCAAGTAGTGCCGGATCTTGGCCACGTGCTCGCGCTTCATGCGCGAGGCGTCGTAAGCCTTCAGATCGCTGACGGTGAAAGCTCGACGATAACCCAACGCTTCCGCCACATGGCGCACAACGCGCTCGGGAATGTCGCGCAGCGCGCCAAAGCCGCCGCGGTGCGGAAGGGTTTTCAAGTGAAGCATCACCGCCAAGCGGATGGCCGGCTGCTTGCTCAACGCCTGCACGAAGGCCAGGTCGTCCGCGGAGGGCGTGAAGTGCAGATTCAGCTCGCGGGCTGTTGGGTCTTGCTTCAGTCGCGGATAGGCAGTCTCGTGAGGTGCGGTCATGCGCGGTGCATCTCCAATATCGAACGAGAGGTCAGTTCCAGTGGCGCTCTCCCGCTTCATCGTGAAGCGAGGCGTCCGCCTGCAGGTCGTGGTTATCGGCGATCCGGTAGAGGTCTTCGATCAGCGCCGATGCCACCTCGTCCAGATCGACGTCATCGGATACATCGACCTTGAGCCGGTACCGGGTGCACTCAGAATTCACCGCAACGCCTTGGTGTGGCGACAGGCAAAGGGTCTCGATTGTCCGCCGTGCCTTGGCGACGCTGCGGCCCTTCCGGCGGGGTGTTAGGCGCAGCGTTAGCATCAAGGTGACGGTAACTGACGATGAGCCGGAGGGTGGCGGCAAGGGCGTCGGCGGAGCACCCGTTACCGGAGCCGGCATGCTGGCGAGTGCTGTTTCGATGCGTTGCTGGCCGAACGCATCCGGCGCATCGATATAGCGCATGGCCGAGTGCATGTCTTTCCAGCCCACATATTCCATGAGGGCGCGCACGTCCCAACCGTTGGCGCTGGCCCAGCCAGCAAACCCACGTCGTAGCGAGTGGCCGCTGTAGGTCTCCGGCGACGCCATGCCCGCGCGCGTGAAAAGCCGCCGCAGCAGGGGCACGACGCTGTTGGAGTGCAGCGAGCCCTCCCTGATCCCGCCCGCACGGGTGATGCCGCGAAAAAGCGGCCCCTCGGTGAGGTCGGCTGCAGCAATCCAGTCGAGCGTGGACGCCACCGGGCACCACCGACTAAGCGCGGGCACCCGATAGGTGGTGCCAACGAGTTGCCGGTCTGTTTTGCTGCGGGCCAGGAAGCAGGTCATGCCCTGTCCCGGTACCGCGGCCACATCTGCGGTCTGCAGGCCGACCAGCTCGTCCACGCGAAAGCCTCGCCAGAACCCAAGTAGAAGCATGGCGCGGTCGCGACGGCAGCGCAGTCCTTCGGCTCGGTCATGTCGCTGGTCCGCTGCAATGACAGCGGCATCAAGCCAATCGGAAACCCTAGCCACCGCGGACAGCTGCAGGGGAGCGGCACGCTTCTCGCGGGCTGGGTGGAGCGCCTGGATGCCCTTGAGGGTCTGTTTGACCCGCGCCGCCGTGGTGGGGTCGGCAAAGCCGTGGGTTTGGTGCCACTGCGACAGCGCCGCCAGCCGTTGCCGAAGCGTGTTTATCGAAAGCGTGGTCGCATGGGCCACCAAGTACTGCGCCACCGTGTCGGCTGTGGCCGGCAGCAACCCGCCCCAGCTCACCTCGAAGTGACGAACCGCGGAGGCGTAGCTGCGTTGGGTGTTCTCCCGCTGCGCCGCCTCCAGATAGGTTTCAAGGGTATGAGGGGGCATGGTCAGGCTAGGGCTAGGACGTTTCCCGTGTCCGCGGTTTTAAGGGAAGTGGCCGCCATGGGGCACGTCGTGAGCATCACAGGCGGGAGTGGAGCATGTTACCTCCCTCTGTTCCAACTGGAGCGTGACATGCTCGATATGAAAACGCTCGTCGAGCATGACAGTGTGCCGTTCCCGAATGATCGTCTCATCGGCCAGGGTTTCTATGACGACACGTACAGCCAAGGCCGGCTCGCCGGGCAGTTGACCTCATTCACGACGCCACCAATCCGCGGCACGGACATCGTTTTATGATGGGCCATGAATAACGCCACACGTGATCAAACCCGCAGCGTTCTGCAGGCGCTGGCCGCGGCCGCCCTGTTCGGACTGAGCACGCCGCTGGCCAAGCTGCTCGTCGGCACGATCCCTCCGCTGCTGCTAGCCGGATTGCTGTATGCCGGTTCAGGCATTGGGCTCGCCTTGTTGATAGCTTTGCGTGCCCTGCGCAGCCAGCCAATCACCGAAGCCCCGCTGGTGCGTCGCGATGTGCCGTGGCTGGCTGGCGCGGTGTTGGCTGGTGGCGTGTTCGGTCCGATCCTGCTGATGCTTGGTCTGACCCACACATCGGCGTCGACCGCTTCGCTGATGCTCAATCTGGAGGGTGTGCTGACCGCCGTCATCGCGTGGGTGGTGTTTCGCGAGAACGTCGACCGGCGGGTGTTCCTCGGCATGGTGGCGATCATTGCCGGCAGCGTGCTGCTTTCCTGGCAGCGACAAACGCCTACCGAAGTTCCATGGGGCGCCCTGGCGATCGCCGGTGCTTGCCTGTGCTGGGCGATCGACAACAATCTGACCCGCCAGGTGGCCGGCGGCGATCCGATGCAGATCGCCGCGATCAAGGGCGGTGTGGCCGGCACCATCAACGTGCTGCTGGCGCTGCTCATGGGCTACCGCTTTCCCAGCGCACTGCCACTGTTGGCCACCGGAGTACTCGGCTTCATGGGGTACGGGTTGAGCTTGGTACTGTTCGTCCTGGCTTTGCGCGGGCTCGGTACCGCGCGCACCGGCGCGTATTTTTCCACCGCCCCGTTCTTGGGCGCTGCGTTATCGCTGCTGCTCTTCACCGAACAACCGAATACGGCGTTTTGGCTGGCTGGCGGCTTGATGGCTATCGGCGTGTGGCTGCACGTGAGCGAAAACCACGATCATCTGCATGAACACCACACACTGGAGCATTACCATCAGCATCGGCATGACGCGCATCACCAGCACGCCCATGATTTCCTTTGGAACGGTGAAGAGCCGCACACGCATCCGCACGTGCACGAACCGATGACTCACAGTCATCCGCACTATCCGGATATGCATCATCGTCATGACCACTGAAGCCGCCACGACATGAATTGCCAGCAGCACTGGGACGGTGTGTATAGCACCTCGGCCGCCGACGCGGTCAGCTGGTATCGGCTGCACCTGGACAGCTCGCTCATGCTGATCGAGCGTGCCGCGCCCGACCGTGCTGCTGCATTGCTTAAAGAACGACACAGAATGCCGTGCCGGCATAGGTAACCAGCTCAGCGACAGCAGGATTTCTCTTGCTGGATCGGCGGACATGGTGCGCTACCGTAAGAGCAGAACACGCAGCAGTCTCCGGGTCGAGGACGCAGCAACTCGCCGCAACCCTTGCAGTCATAAAAAAACTGACACGCATCGGTCGGCATGGTCTCGCTGACTCGATGGCCGCAATGCGGACAGGTGAGCGTGCTCTGCAGGACCGGCTCAGCCGCCATGAGTTTGCGCCGTAGCCGGAAAACCAGCATCGGTGACGGTATGCATAAGCACCGGCACCGTGGTGCGATCGGCATCGTAAGTCACAGTGATTGTCTCGGCTTTCAGGTCGACCTTCGTGCTTGTCACCCCGGGTACGCGACTCAAAGCTTTCTTGATCGTCACGTTGCAGGCCGGACAGGTCATATTTGCTGCATGCAGCACCGCCGTCGTTGGCGTTGCCGCCTGCGCCAGGCCAAGCCACAGCGTTGCCACCATTCCAGCTATCACGTTACGCATCGTTCATCTCCTACAGAAACCAGCCCACCGCATAGGGAAATAGCAATAGAAGCACGATCAGCGCCGTGGCCAGCCATAGCCAGCGCCGACGTCGGCGCAAGGCCAGCGGATCAACGCAAGCGCCATCCGTACGGCAACGAGACCCGCGCCCATACAACGTCCAGAACGCGAGCGCGAGGCAAAGCAAGGTAGCCGCGACGAACCACGGCCGCCAGGCATCGAGCGCCGTGAGATGGGCAATCCATGCGCCACTGATGCCCAGCAAGACCAGCACCAGCGGTACCACGCAACACACGGAGGCGCCGATCGCCGCGAGCAACGCGACGATCATGGCGGGCAGCGACGATTTGGCCGGCAGCGTAGTCATGGCCGCATACTAACCTCCGTACCTGACTACGGAGTCAAGCATGGCTTCTGCCCTCACCATTGGCGGGTTGGCCCTGGCCGCCTACGTGCACGTTGAGACCGTGCGCTATTACCAGCGTGTCGGACTGATGCGTGAGCCCGAGCGCCCTCTGGGCGGGGTGCGTCGTTATGAGCGTCAGGATCTGGCGCGCCTCCAGTTCATCCGACGCGCCAAGACCATGGGCTTTACGCTGGAGGAGATTGCCGGGCTGTTGCAACTGAGGGGTAAGCGGGCCTGCGCGCAGACACGTCGGCTGACCGAGCTCAAGCTCCTCGACGTACGCCGCAAGCTGGAGGAACTGCAGCGGTTGGAGGCGGAGCTCGTTCAGCTTGCCGACGACTGTGTGCACGCACCACGTGGTGGACACTGTCCCACCTTGGAATTGCTGCGACAGCAGTAGCTTCCGCCAGTCCGTGCAGGTGTGCGTGTATCGGTTTATGGCTGCACCGTGATGGATGTGACCGTGCTCGTCATGCCGCTCGGGTGCAGAGTGAAATTCACCGTGTCGCCAATCTTGGCGACTTGGAGCAGATGCGGTGAGGCCACCTTGAAGGCCATTGTCATAGCCGGCCAGCCGATCGAGGAGATTTCCTGATGCTGCAGGGTGATCGTGCCGTTGGGGATGTCGATGGCCTTGACGATGCCGATACCCTGAGCTTCTTGAGGATGTTGCATCCTCTGCATGTCCTGCATGCCTGCCATGCCTTTCATGGGCTTGGCCTGAGTCGCTGCCATTGAGGTGCTGGCCAGGGTGAGAGCAACGAGGGCCGATGCGATGTGGAAACCATGTTTCATGGTGCTTCTCCGGGTGGGTTGGAAACTGAGAGGTTGGAAACGGTGGCTATGGGGGAGCTGGCTCGGCGCAACCGGCGCAGCACCAGCAGCCGGTAGGCGGCCGGCAGCACGAGCATGGACAGCAGCGGCGCGGTGACCATGCCGCCGATCATCGGCGCGGCGATGCGCTGCATCACCTCCGACCCCGCGCCGTGGCCGAGCAGGATCGGAAGCAGGCCGGCGAGGATCACCGCCACGGTCATCGCCTTGGGCCGCACGCGCTGCACGGCGCCCTCGCGAATCGCCGCATCGAGCGCGGCCGCATCCGCATGGGGATCGAGCGCCAGCCGTCTGTCCCAGGCCTGGCGCAGGTAGAGAAGCATAACCACGCCGAACTCGGCGGCTACGCCGGCCAGCGCGATGAAGCCGATCAGCGTCGCCACCGACACGGCATGTCCGAGCGCCCAGATCAGCCACAGCCCGCCAACCAGCGCCAGCGGCACGCTGGCCATGATCAGCGCGGCCTCGCTGGCGCGGCGGAACACCGCGTAGATCAGCCCGAAGATGATCGCCAGCGCGACCGGCACCACCAGCTTCAGTCGCTGCATCGCGCTGACGAGGTACTCGAACTGGCCCGACCACGCCAGCGTGACGCCGGGCGGCAGAGGCACACGGTCGGCCATGGCCCGCTTCAGCCGCGCCACCACGCCGCCGAGGTCGCTGCCGGCGGCGGTATCGACGTAGACGTAGGTGGCCAACTGGCCGTCCTCGCTTCGAAGCATCGACGGACCGCTGGTTACCGTCACGCCGGCCACCTGCGCAAGAACCAGCTGGGCGCCGCCGGGAGCCACGATCGGCAGCTGCCTGATCGCCGCCACCGAGTCGCGCGCCGCGCGCGGATAACGCAGCACGATCGGGAAGCGCTCGCGGCCCTGCACCGTCTGTCCGATCGGCTCGCCGCCGACCACGGTAGCGATCAGCCGCTGCACGTCGCGCTGGGTGAGACCGTAGCGCGCGGCGGCGTTGGGCCTGACGTGGATATCCAGATAGCGGCCGCTGGCGGGGCGTTCGGCGATCGCCGAGGCGACCTCGGGGAGCGTGCTCGCCACCGCCTCGACGTGATCGGCGACGGCCTGCAGCGTGTCCAGGTCGTTGCCGAGCACCTTGATGCCGATCGGACTCTTGATGCCGGTGGAGAGCATGTCGATTCGGTTGCGGATCGGCGGCACGAACAGGTTGGTCAGTCCCGGCACCTTCACCGCGCGGTCCAGCTCGGCCTTGAGCTTGTCCATGGTCATGCCCGGCCGCCACTGCGCCTTCGGCTTGAAGGTGATGGTGGTCTCGAACATCTCCAGCGGTGCGGGATCGGTGGCGCTGTCGGCACGCCCGGCCTTGCCGAACACGTGTGCCACCTCGGGCACGGTCTTGATCATGCGGTCGGTCAGCTGCAGCAGTTGCGCGGCCTTGCCGGCGGACAGGCCGGGCAGCGCGGTGGGCATGTACAGCAGCGTACCTTCATCCATCGCCGGCATGAATTCGCTGCCGAGCCGGTGCAGCGGCACCAGTGCGCTGAGCATCACCAGCGCGGCGATCAAGAGCGTGGAGCGGGGAAAGCGCAACACCGCGTCCAGGATCGGACGGTAAGCGCGCATCAGCATGCGGTTGAGCGGATTGTCGTGCTCGGCGCGGATGCGCCCGCGCACCAGGTATCCCATCAGCACCGGCACCAGGGTTACCGCCAGACCCGCCGCCGCGGCCATCGCGTAGGTCTTGGTGAACGCCAGCGGCTTGAACAGCTTGCCTTCCTGGCCCTGCAGCGCGAACACCGGCATGAACGACAGCGCGATGATCAGCAGGCTCACGAACAGCGCCGGCCCGACCTCGGCCGCCGCGTCACCGATGAGCCCCCAGCGCACGGCACCGCGGGGATCCTCGCCGTCATGCTCGGCGCGCCAGTGCTCTAGGTGCTTGTGTGCGTTCTCGATCATCACGATCGCCGCATCGACCATGGCACCGATCGCGATGGCGATGCCGCCCAGTGACATCAGGTTGGCCGACACGCCCTGCAGATCCATCACGATGAAGGCCGCCAGCACACCCAGCGGCAGCGTCACTACCGCCACCAGCGCCGAGCGCAGGTGGCCAAGAAACAACGCGCAGACCAGTGCCACCACCACGAACTCCTCCAGCAACTTGCCGCGGACGTTGTCCACCGCCGCGTCGATCAGCTGCGAGCGATCGTAGGTCGGCACGATCTCCACCCCCGGCGGCAGGCTGCGCTTGAGCTCGAGCAGCCGATGCTTGACTGCGGCGATCGCCGCCCGGGCGTTCTTGCCACTGCGCAGCAGCACCACGCCACCGGCCACCTCGCCCTGGCCGTCGAGTTCGGTGATGCCGCGGCGGAACGTCGGCCCGCGGCGCACCGTGGCCACGTCGCGCAGCAGCACCGGCACGCCGTCGACGCCGGTGCCGAGCGGAATCCGTTCGAACTCGGCGGGGGTGGTGAGGTAGCCCTGGCTGCGCACCATCAGCTCGGCCTCGCCCTGCTCGATCACCGAGCCACCGTCGGCCCCGTTGGCCGCCTGCACCGCTGCCGTCAGCTGCGCCACGGTGATGCCGCGCGCGGCCAGCGCGGCCGGATCGGGCAAGATCTGCCACGCCCGCACCATCCCGCCGAGGCTGGCCACTTCGGCGACATCCGGCACCGTCTTGAGCTGGTAGCGCACGAACCAGTCCTGCAGCGCGCGCAGCTGGCCGAGGTCGTGCCGGCCGCTGCGGTCGACCAGGGCGTACTCGTAGATCCAGCCGAGCCCGGTGGCATCCGGTCCCAGCGTGGGATCGACGCCAGTGGGCAGCTGGCTGCGCGCCTGGCTGAGGTACTCCAGCACCCGCGAGCGCGCCCAGTACAGGTCGGTAGCGTCGTCGAACAGGATGTAGACGTAGGAGTCGCCGAAGAAGGAGTAACCGCGCACCACCTTCGCCCCCGGCACGGACAGCATGGTGGTGACCAGCGGATAGGTGACCTGGTCCTCGACCACCTGCGGCGACTGCCCCGGCCAAGAGGTGCGGATGATCACCTGGGTGTCGGACAGGTCGGGCAGGGCGTCCAGCGGCGTGCTGCGCACCGCCAGCACGCCGGCGATGGCCAGCACCAGCGCTCCCAGCAGCACCATGATGCGGTGGGCGATGGACCAGTGGATCAGCCGCGCGATCATCGCGCATGCTCCGGCGCACTGGCGGCCGCGGCCGGCATGGCCATGTCCGACATGGCGCCCTGCCGGGCGGACGCGCTCTTCGTGGGCGTCTGCTGTATCGGCAGGCCATCCATCGGTTTCATTGGCCCGGAGGGGTCGTCCGCGAGCATGGACCGGGCCGGTTCGGCGGTCCCGTCGGGATGCACCTCCATCGCCTTGCCTGGGGCGGCCGATGACGAGTTCGCCGGCGCGGGCATGGCCATCCCGGACATCGGGCCTGCGGCTGCGTCCGCAGCGCCAGCGTCCAGCCGCTGCAGAGCTCCGGACAGGCTGGCCTCCGAGTCGATCAGGAACTGGCCGGAGACCACGACCTGTTCGCCGCCCTGCAGGCCGGCGAGGATCTCGGTCATGCCGTTGGCCGAGCGTCCGGGTCGCACGGCGATCGGGCGGAAGCGCCCCTTGCCGTCGGCGACGATGACCCGCGTATCGGTGCCCGTGCTGATCAATGCTTCGTCCGGCACCAGAGGGTGGGTGGCGCTGTCGTCCGGTCCGCGGAAGCTCACCTGCGCGAACATGCCCGGCGCCAGCTGGTGACCGGGATTGTCGAGAACGATGCGGGCGCGTTGCGTGCGCGTGGTCCGATCCACGTCCGGCAGCAGCGATTCGACCCGGCCCCGAATGATGGTGCCGGGAAGCGCGCTGACCCGCGCCTGCACCGGCGTGCCGGCAGCCACATTCGCACCCTGCGACTGCGGCAGGGCCGCCTCCAGCCACACTGTGTCGAGGCCGTTGATGGTCATCAACGGCATGCCACTGGCGACCTGCTGCCCCTCGCGCACATCGAGCGCGCTCACTACGCCGTCATTCGGTGCGCGGATCAGCACCCGGACGGTGTTGCCGTGCAGGGACCGGATCTGCTGCTCGTCCATGCCCAGTGCGCGCAGCCGCGCACGGGCCGCACCGCGTAGTGCGCGGGCATCGGCGGATGGCGCGCCGGCCAGCGCCAGGTACTCCTGCGCGGCCGCGTTCCATTGCGGCGAGATCAGCGCAGCAAGGGGCTGGCCGGCCTTTACCGACTCGTACGGTGCCCGGACGAACAGCTGGTTGATCACGCCGCTGGCCCGCGCGCTGACAGTCTGCGCTTGCCGCAGGTCCCAGCCCACCGTGCCGGGGACGCTGACATCGCGCTGCAGCCGTCCGGACTCGACCTTCATCGTGCGCAGGCCGAGGTTCTGCTGGACGGCCGGATCGATGCGCACAGACGCGTCGTTGGCGCCCGCACCGTCGGCGTACTTGGGCACCATCTGCATGCCCATCGGTGACAGGCCCGGCTTGTCGAAATGTTGCGCGGGGACCATCGGGTCGTACCAGTAGAGAATCTTTTTGCCACCGCTGCCTGCGTCTGCGGCCGCGGCCGGGGCGGTGGGCGCAGGAGCGCTGTGCCGGCCGACCAGGATGCCGATGGCGAGCAGGGTGATGGCCACCACGATCGCGGCGAGAACAAGGGTCCAGCGCTTCATGGGGCGGTCTCCGCGGCGGGCAGCAGGTAAGCGAGCGCGGCCCAGTTCCGGGCCTGTGCGGCGAGTGCGTCGGTGTAGTCCAGGAGCAACTGGATGTCGTCACGGCGGGCATCGAGCCAAGGCTGCAGCGCTCCGCCTCCCCGGTACGCCGCCAGCGCCACCCGCGCACGGTCACGCGCCAGCGGCAACAGCACCTCGCGGTCGCGAGCCACCTGGCGATTCCAGCCCTGCCAATCGGCGGCCGTCCGCGCCACCGCTTCGTGCTGGGCGCGGCGCGCGTCCTCGCGGGCGAACTGCACCGCGTCACGGGCCTCCTGGCGGGCACTGACGGCACGGTCCTGCCGGTTGCGAGTGAACAGCGGCAGGCTCACGCCCACCTGCAGCGTGACCATGTTCGACAGGCGCGGGGCGCGCTGACCGTACATCAGGTTGACGCTCCAGTCGGGATGCAAGCTGGCCTTGGCTTGATCAAGCGCCGCCTGTGCCTGTTGCTCACGCGCCTGCCACGGCTGCATTGGCGCCTGTCGGTCCACCTCACGCTGCAGGGTCGGCAACGGCACCGGCAGCCGTGTGAAATCGGGTGGATCGGCCAGCGGGGCGTCTGCCTGCGGTGGCGCAAGCCAGCGCGCCAGACTCGCCCGCGCGCGATCCAGCCCGGCCCTCGCCGCATCAATGCGGTTGGCCAGCGCTACCTGTTCGGCGCGGGCGGCCAGCGCATCGGTCGCGCCGCCTTCGCCGCCGCGCAGCCTCGCCCGTGCCATGCGCACGGCGAGGTCGCTTTCTTCCTGCAATGCGTGCAGAAGGTCGAGCCGTTTCCGGGCCACCCAGGTTTCTATCCAGGCCTCGGCGACCTGCTGGCGCACGTCCTTCGCCAGCGCCAGGCGATCGGCCTGCGCCGCTTCCACCCCCGCGGCGGCGGCGTTCTTCTCGGCCTGGCGGGCGGCACGCGAGGGAATGGCCTGCATCACGCCGACGGTGCGCATGGTCATGCCGTCCGAGCGCAGACTGAAGGCCCCGGGCGAGCTCACCGGGTAATTGGCCACGCCGAAGCTGAGCACCGGATCGGGCAGCCGGCCGGCGCGCACCGCATCGTCACGGCTGGCGGCGATCTCGGCGTCGCGGCTGTCGAGCAGAGGCGCGCGCTGCGTGCCGAGGCGTACCGCCTGGTCGAGGGTCAGCGGCTGCGCATCGTCGGCATGGGCACGCGGTGTCAACGCCGCAGCGAAAACGCATAGAAACAGGCCCGGCATCAGGCGCCGGACAAGCAATCGAGAAAACATGGTCAGACACTCCAGGGATCCACAAACGCAGGGACGCAATGGCCCAGCGAACGCAAGGCAGCCAGCAGCGGCCGGCTAGATCTGGAGCGAGCAGTACAGGAGCGTGTGGGGTGGCGCGGGGGGACACCATCGCTCGGCGCGCAGCCGCACATGGCCGCTGGATGTCTGCACGATCGCCGGCATCACCGGCAGCGGGGTGAGGATGCCGACCATCGCCAGAGGCACCGACGGCGTGCGCGCGTCCGGCTGGACGGTTTGATCGGGATGGCAGTGGCCTTCGCACAAAGCATGCGCCGGCGCCCCGGTGCGCATGTCGGCGCAGTCCGGGCCCATTTCGGCGCCGGTCACCCCGGTGTCGGCCATGTCCATGCCGGCCATGCGCATGCCGGCGGCCTCGCGGTGGGCCGTCGTCGGCATCGCGGTGCCGGTCGCCGCGGCCAGCGGCTCAGTGACGGGCAGACCAGCACACGCGTACGCCGCCAGCGCCAGTTGCTGGCACACCAGCCACAGCACCATCGCCCAAGTCAGGCGGCGACGGGTGATCGGTCGGAGGCGGCGATGATGCAGCATGAGGTCAGTAGTGTATCCCTTGGCGATAGGCGCGCGCTGACGCAGGTCAAGTTCATGCAACCAGTGTTACTGGTGCTTCGGTTCATCAGATAGGCGGCCTGAGCAGCGAAGGCCATTGGCGTCCATCATCAGCCCGCCGACGCTTTGTTGTTCCCGCAAACCGATCATGCGCAAGGGCGGCCGAATGGCCGCCCTTGCCTTGAGCCTCAGCCGGGCGATCCGTGGTGGGCGAATACGCGTGAGCTTCCGTCGCCATCGACCAGCCGTACGTCGTAAGACTGGGCTGGCCCCATCTCCATCCCGGGCGAGCCCATGGGCATACCCGGTGCGGCAAGCCCCCATGCGTCGGGACGCTCGGCCAGCAGTCGCTGGATGTCCTCCACAGGCACGTGGCCTTCGATCACATACCGGCCGATGCGCGCGGTATGGCACGACGCCAGCTGGACCGGCACGCCCAACCGCGCCTTGACGGCGGACATGGGCTCGTTCTCGTGCACGCTGACATCGAAGCCGTGATCGCGTAGGTAGCTGATCCACGCGTGGCAACACCCGCACGAGGGATCGCGATAAACGACGGCCGTAGTCCCCGCGGCCATGGCCACCAGCGGCAGGCCCAGCGCGAGTGCCAGGCCAAGCGCACCGCGCACTCCCGCGCGGATCATCGGGAGTCTCCTTCGACCGGCGCGGACTGCCACTGAACCGCTGTGATCTGCCAGGCGCCGTCGTGCTGGCGCAGGGTGAGCATCTCGCGGCTGCGCACCGTTAACGGCTTGCCCTTGGCGGTGCCGGCGATGGTGGTTTCGCTGCCGACCATGGCGGTGTCGCCCATCGCCATGGAGCCGAACGCTCCTGAAGTCACTTTGGCCTGCTTGAGGAAGGCAATATCCGCATCGAGATGGCCGCCGGCATACGCATCGCGTGTTTGCGTCTCGCTGCCTTCGCGGATGCTGACGTCGGGCGCCAGCACCGCGAGCACCGCCTCGCGATCGCCGCGTTGAAGGGCCTCATGGAACCGGCGTGCAACCGCTTCGGCACCCGGCGCGGCGCCGGCACGCAGGCCTTCCAGCGAGATCGGGGCTTCGGCGGCAGGCCCCTTGGCGCCTTGGTCGTGGTCGTGCGCGTCGGCGTGGCTGTGCTCATCCGGCATCGCCATGGCCGGCATCGCCTGCGCCGCGTCCCCATGCGTGTGGCTGTGGCCACCATCGCCGCCATCCATGTCCATGTCGTCGTCCGGCGGTGCCTTGGCGACGATGTCCTTGTACTGCGCGGCGGTCATGTCCGGCAGCTTCTGCAGGAAGGCGACCATGCTCCAGATGGTCGGATCGTCATGGCTGGCGCCCCACGCCGGCATCGCGCTCATCTTGATGCCGTGCTTGATCACCCAGAATGCTTCTTTCGGATCGACCCGCACCTGGCTCAGGTTGGGCGGCTGTGGATACAGCCCCGGGCGCAGTTCGGAGTCTTTCATTGCCGGAGTGAGATGGCACTGCGTGCACATCGCCGCGTACTGGCCGGCACCCTTGAGGATGAGCTGCGGATCGTTCAGGTCGGGCACCTTGAGGTCGGCCGAACGCGCTTGGATGGAGCGCTCGCGCAGTGTCTGCAGCAGTGCAAACACCGGCTTGGTGTGGTGGTCGTCGGCGCCGATGTTGTAGACGCCTGAATAGACGAACGCCCCGGCACCGATGGCCAGCACGCCCAGAACGACCGCCACCGTGATGCCGTGATGCTTGATGTGTTTTTTCATGATGGATTTCCCCTTAGAACCAGATGCGCACGCCCGCCACCAGCTGCGGGTCGAATACGGGTTGATGGTCGCGCCGCGCGTAACCGGCGGTGGCGCCGAAGCGGCGCACCCAGTTCACGCCGACATACGGCGCGAACTCCCGGCGGATCTCATAGCGCAGGCGCAGCCCCAGCGAGGCGTCGGAGACGCCTGCGCCAAGGCGACGCGCCGGGTCGGCCTTGCCGTACGCGTTGAGCTCGAATTCCGGCGTAAGGATCAGCCGCTGGGTGAACAGCACGTCGTAGGTGGCCCGAAAGCGCGCTGCGGTTCGACCCGACTGACCGACGTAGGCCGTGGCTTCCACGTCGAAAAAGTACGGCGCCAGGCCCTCCACGCCGAAGGCGGCCCAGGTGCGCCCGGGGCCCACGCCGAGGTCCCGCCGAACACCCAGCTGGGTCGACCAGTAGGTGGCGATCAGGTGGTTCCACAGCACTTCGGCACTGCCGTCTTCCACACGCCCAGCGCTGCGCTCGCCCTCGCTGCGCAGCCACAGCTTGTCGGTGTCGCCGCCGTACCAGCCCTGCAGCTCCCAGGCTTGGCCGTTGGCGTCCCGGCCGTGCACGGCTTCGAGGTTGTCCAGCAGCAATCGCCCCACCTTGGGCGGCACCATGTCCATGCCCGGCATGCCGCCGTAGCCAACGCCGTCGGAATAATCGGGACTGCGCGCATCCGGCGGGGCCTTGCCGCCCTGCATGGCGCCCATCGTCATGCCCGACATGCCCTCGCCGGAAGCATCGCCGGACGTTCCCGACATCCCGGACATCCCGGACATCGACGACGATGCCGACGGATGCTTGCCCTGGGCAGGGTCTGCATGATCCATCCCAGGCATCGCCCCGTGCTGCATGCCGCCCATGTCCATCGAGCCCATGTGCATCGTCCCTGTCGAGGGTGCCTCGGCGGCAGGAGCGGGATCGGGCATCTGGCCGTGCTTCATGCCGGCCATACCGCCATCTTTTGCGGCAGGGCCGACCTCGGCCGCTGCCGGGGTGCGGGACGCGCCAGCCGGCATCGGCATCTTGCCCATGTCCATGCCACCCATGTCCATCGAATCCATCGAAGACGAGGCGCTGCTGGACGAGGCGGCGGGCGGGGATGCGGGATGCTGCATGCCGGATATGGCCCCATGGTCCATCCCGGCCATGCCATCGCCTTTCATGGAACGAGTCGTCCCGGCGGCTGCCGGAGCCTCGGTACTGGACGCGCTGGCCGGCATCGGCATGCCACCCATGTCCATCGAGCCCATGTCCATCGAACTCATGTCCATAGAGTCCTTCGTCTGGGCGGTGCTGGCGGACGGTGCGGGCGCCGACTGCGCGGCCGCCGGCAGCGCCACGGCGCCACCGGCAGCGAGCGCGACGCCGAGCGCCAGGCGAAGCGGGTTGTGCAACGTACTGATGACCCGGCTCATGACACCACCACTTCGCGGAACATGCCCGCTTCCATGTGATAGAGCATGTGACAGTGGTAGGCCCATCGCCCCACGGCGTCGGCGCTGACGGCGTAGGTGACGCGCTGCGCCGGCTGCACGCTGATGGTGTGCTTGCGCACCTGGAACGCACCCTTGGGATTTTCCAGCTCGCTCCACATCCCGTGCAGATGAATCGGGTGGGGCATCATGGTGTCGTTGACCAGCACCACGCGCAGCCGCTCGCCGGTGCGGAAGTGCACCGGCGTGGCGTCGGTGAACGGTACCCCGTCGAACGACCACATGTAACGCGCCATGTTGCCCGTAAGGTGCAGCTCGATCTCGCGGCCGGGCTCGCGCCGATCGATCGGGCCGCCGATCGTGTGCAGGTCGGCGTAAGTCAGCACGCGCCGGCCGTTGTCGCGCAGGCCCACGCCCGGGTCGTCCAGGTTGGTGCGCGGCATGTCCACGTGCATGTCCACGCCCGGCCCGTACTCGGTGCGGGCATGGTGCACGGCTGGCGCCTTGCCACCGCCCATGTCCATGCCGGACATCCCGGACATGCCCGACATATCGCCCATGTTCATGCCCTGCATGCCGCCGTCATGGTCGGAGTGACCGCTATTCCCCATCGCCATGGCGCCCATCATGTCGACCATCGCCAGGCGCGTACGCGGGTCCATCGCCGGTACCTCGGCCTGCATGCCCAGCCGCGGCGTCAGCGTGCCGCGGGCGTAGCCGGTGCGATCGATCGACTGGGCAAACACGGTATAAGCGCGGTCTTCCTGCGGCTCCACCAGCACGTCGTAGATCTCGGCCACGCCAATGCGGAACTCGTCCACTGGCACCGGCTCCACGTCCTGACCGTCGGCGGCGATCACGGTCATCTTCAGTCCGGGAATGCGTACGTCGAAATAGGTCATCGACGAGCCGTTGATGAAGCGCAGTCGCACTTTTTCGCCGGGCCGGAACAGGCCGCTCCAGTTGCCGCTCGGCGTGGTGCCGTTCATCAGGTAGGTATAGGTGTAGCCCGACACGTCGCTCAAGTCGCTCGGACTCATGCGCATGGTGTTCCACATCTTGCGTTTGGCCAGCGCCGCCTGCAGGCCCATGGTGCGCACGTCGCGGAAAAACTCCGGCGCGGTCGGCTCGGCAAAGTTGTAGTAATCGCTTTGCCGCTTGAGCGTGGCGAAGATGTGCTCCGGATCGTCATCGCTCCAGTCGCTGAGCATCACCACGTGGTCGCGATCGGCGCGATGGCGCTCGCCGCCGGCCGGGTCGATCACGATCGCACCATACAGGCCGGACTGCTCCTGGAAGCGCGAATGCGAGTGGTACCAGTAGGTGCCGCTCTGCTTGACCGGGAAGCGGTAAGTGAAGGTTTCGCCCGGCGCGATGCCGGGGAAGCTGATGCCTGGCACGCCGTCCATCTGGAACGGCAGCAGGATGCCGTGCCAGTGGATCGAGGTGGGCACCGCCAGCCGGTTGGTCACGCGCAGCGTCACGGTGTCACCTTCGCGCCAGTGCAAGACCGGGCCGGGAAGGCTGCCATTGATGGTGGTGGCGATACGCCGCGCACCGGTGAAGTCGACGGGGGTTTCGCCGATGGTCAGGTCGAACGTGTCGCCGCGCAGCCGCGGCATCGCCGAGGCGGGCATCGTCGGGCCGACGGCGCTCCACGCACGGCCGGGCGCCAGCAGGCCGAGGCCGGCCGCGGTACCACCGGCCGCCAGGCCGAGCACGAAGTGACGGCGTGAACGATCCACCCCATCGGGGGGAAGGAAAGGATTCATAGGGTGACTCCATCTGCGCACTCACAGACATGGACCATGCCTGTGGTTCGTGAAAAAGACGCGGGTGTTGGGCTTTCGGCTCAACGTGCCGGCGAGATCGTGCAGCGCAGAGTCAGACGGACGGCGGTCGCAGGGGTGGCGTCATCGCCATGGCGGGGGCGTGCGGGACGCGAAGCCGTCCGAAACGCAGGAGCATCAGCGGCGCGGCAGGCAGGCCGACGCGTGCAAGCGGCAGCACGCTTGCGCACATGGATGCGCATGTGCAGTGATGGGCGTCAGTGTGGTCAGCGCAGCATCCATCCTGCGGGGTCGGAGCCATCGCATGCGGGGCGTGCGCCGGGGAGCCGCTTGCCATGGACATCGCGGTCGCGGCCATCACCGGAGAAACCGGCGGTTGGGCCAGCGCCGCGGCACCCTGGAGGACCAGTGCGACCCACGCCAGCAACCCGATCACCCGGAGGCGCCGAGAGCGTTGGAGCTGGTGCAGGAAGGTCATCATGGCCCGGTTACCATAAGCCCGCGACGCAGCCGACTCAACCATGGAGTAGGGTTCATGCGCCTTGCCGGGTAGCCAGCGGCACGCTGGACGCACGTTATGCCGCCTTGAGGAGAAGGAATGTCCGCACTTTCATCTGACACCATTCAGGCGCTGCTGCACCGATGGCGCGCCGATCCTGGCGGCACGTATCAGAGCTGGTTCCTGTGGGAAAGGCGTCTGAAGCATTTCCGCTCCATCCGACGCGGCCTGCAAGCGGTGGTAGAAGAAATCGATGCCGGGACCTTTGGCACGGCGTACCGCGGATCGTCGCTGGAGACCGTGGTGCACTCGATCGCCGAGCAGCGTCAGATTTTCAAGGGAGCCGATCACGCGTTCCTGTGGAAACCGAAGCTGCGGATTCCGGACATCTACGAAAATCCCGCGCATCAACGGGCGTTCGGTCGATTCCTGCAGACGTGTCTGTGCTGCGATGGCGAGCAGGCGCTGGTCGAGGCGATCCACACGTTGGATGGGCATGCCATCAAGGGCTTGGGGCCGGCGGCCGCCAACCTCCTGTATTTTCTGCACCCCACCCTGGCCATGCCGTTCAATACGGCCATCCTCAATGGCTACAACGCTCTGATGGGGGCGAAGGCTCGTCTCGGTCGCTGGGATAGCTATCTCACGATGCGTCGACAGGTGATGACACTCAACGCGACACATCGCAACTTGTTGTCGAACGACCTGGGTGCCGTGGCGGGTTTTCTGTTCGACATAGGCAGCGGCCGCTATCCGCTGCCCGCCTCATCCGAAAATTCACCGGCAGCGTGGTCCGCCTGGCAACGTGAACTGGCGCATGTTCGCGAAGAAAGCATCACCCTGCGCAAGATGGAAGCGCAGCGACGCGAACAGGACCACTCACACACAACGGTGCAGGGCTGGTTGCGCGACCTGGGGCATGCGCTGGGCTATCGCGTATGGATCGCCAGCAATGACCGCGGTAGGTCGCACGCGGGCGGCAAGCTTGCAGACGGTTGTCTGACCGCGCTGCCTCCCACACTCAGCACCACCAGCGCCGCCGAGGTGATCCACCTGATCGACGTGCTATGGCTGGAGGGTGACGAGCATCGCGTAACCGCCGCGTTCGAGGTCGAACACAGCACCACGATCTACTCCGGCATCGTGCGCATGCTCGATCTGGCGCTGGGCGTGCCGGACCACCAGCAAGCCGCCTATTTTCTGGTAGCTCCCGGCAGCCGGCACGGCGACGCCTGCGATCAATTTGCCCGTCCGGCTTTCAGCCGGGTGCGCGAACTGGACATGCGCTTTCTGGCTTACGAATCGCTGCAGGAGCATCGTGAATCCATGGCTCGTTTCGGCAGCGGCATGAAGGCGCTACAAGCCATCGCCATGCCGTTGCGGTGACCCTGATGAAGTCAGCGGAGCAAAAATCCGCTGAACCAGTCATCGCGCTGGCACGCTGCGCAACTCCCGCGCTGCGACTACGGCTTGCTGAAGCCCATGTGCACAGTGATCTTGTCGCCGGCCTTGAGGTCCTTTATGGCCGCCGGCGGAAAGTGCAGCTTAAGCGCCATGCCGCCGGCCTCGACGTCGACGATGCCGGTGCTGGAATCGACGGAGGTGACGGTGGCAGGCATCTTGTGCATGCCCATCATGTTGTCCATGTGGTGCATACCGCCCATGTGGTCCATCTTGTCCATCTGTTGCATACCACCCATCGACGCAGTGGCCGGCGGGGTGGACGACTGAGCAGATACGGCGCCGGAAGACAAGGCAAATGCGATGAGAGATGCAGCAAGCGTTCGAGTCATGACGTTCTCCACAACAGGATGGTTAGGTTCGAGCTCTGACAAGGTAATCCGCACAACGTTCAGATTTCCTGAAAGACCCCCGAGCGCCTGTGCTTTCAATATGCGCAGCTGCACCACCATCAACGAGCTCAAACGCTGATAGTCCGCACGTGCGAAGGCCGAAGCTATCCGTGGATTGGGGCAGTCGAGGCAGAGAGCGGTACGTGACACACAACGACTGCTCAATCCAAGGCGGCCGAGCGCATGATTGACACACCAGAAGCAGCGAATCAGCACGGTCGACAAGATGTCGGGCCGCATGCGCCGTAACCCCCAGCCGCCGCGGCCGCGTATACCCTTAGGCAGGCTTCCAGAAATTAATCCTTACCGTCGTCGATGCTGTTTTCCAACACCTTGCCGTCAAAGGCATCCACGCCCACTTCATGGGTGATGCCCTTCGCGAGGATGTCGAACGAATAGCGCAGCCCGCTGCCGCCATGCTCCTTCTCCAACTCCTCCTTGACTATCTTGCCGGGCACAACGTGTAAAGCAATCGTTCGCGCGCTGGCCATGTCGATCTTCGGCACGGCTCTCGGAGCAGAAGCAGCGAAGACGCCACCGGATAGGACCAAAGAAACGATGAGAACAGTAGCTTTGCGCACAATGAACTCCTGATGTTACGGCTGTGAAGTCACGCTATCGCCAACGCGATCGGCATGTCCGCTGCAGTCTCAGGGCAAGCGCTTAGCGTGCGCTTACAGCGATCAGGGTGACAGTTGCGAGCACCGCTCCCTGGCGCCTTGTGACCTCCACCTCCTTTCCCTCGCCATAGCCTGCGCAAAGGCCTAAAGCCTTATTCCGCGGTCAGGAAACCGGGAGCGCCTTAGGCACCATCGAAGCACGGCAGGAGGGTCAAGCAATCTTGCGCAGCGGCTGCTGCAACTCGGCCACATCGAAGGTGAAGTCCAGCGGCACTTGGATCGGTTCGACGAAATGGCGCTTTTCATTGTAGACGCCCACATCGGTCTTGAGCTCCACGCAGTCATCGACCACCGATCCCATACGGGGACGGTGAGCGCCCAATGAAGCCCGTTTCGTACTGATGCTGGGCCAAAACTGCAGGCACACCCCCGCTCGGGCGGGATAATCTAACATTACCCCATGTCACTATGGCGCCCAAGCTAGCTGAACTTTAGTTATTGTTTGTTACGTAATTACGTGGTATGTAATACGGTACGTAAAACATGGAGAGCGGCTATGGCGCGAGCGGGCTTGTACAAGACCGAGGTCCAGAAGGCGCGGGACAGTCTGTTGGCGCAGGGAAAGCATCCTTCGGTCGACGCCGTG
>NZ_AMSF01000099.1 GCF_000334915.1 Dyella ginsengisoli LA-4
AGGCGTTGGGGATGAAGACACCCGCTGAGGCATACGCTTTAGCGGCCTGACCTGTGCAGGAACCGCTGGGTCATTACATGTATGGCCTGATGAAGAGCTTCGCCGGGCGCCGCACCGGCGCGGTCACCAGCCTGGCCATCGAAACCCTGCTGCTGGCGCCATTCGCGCTGCTGGCGCTGCTCTGGCTGCACGCCCACGGCGACTCGCACTTCCTCGCCGATGGCTGGCGCAGCGCGCTGCTGCTGGCCTCTACCGGCATCGTCACTGCCACCCCGCTGACCTTCTTCGCAGCCGCCGCCCGGCGGCTGCCGCTGAGCCTGCTCGGCATGCTGCAGTACCTCGCGCCGTCGCTGCAGTTCGCCATCGCCGTGGGGGTGAACCACGAGGCGATGTCGCCGTCGCGCTGGACCGGCTTCATCCTCATCTGGGCCGCGCTCGCCGTGCTCAGCACCGACGCCCTGCGCCACCAGCAACGCCAGCGCCGGCTCGCCACCGCGAACACCGGGGCCGCCTGAGCCGTTACACTGCGCAGCCCGCGGGCCTATAGCTCAATGGTTAGAGCAGGGGACTCATAATCCCTTGGTTCCAGGTTCGAGCCCTGGTGGGCCCACCATTCCAGCCCCGCGGGACCCGGTTGCGCGATCCGGCAAAGTTTGGCCATTTTGGCCAAACTTTCACGGACGTCTCGCGAGTTTGGCCAAATTGGCTGATACTTCAGCGCGGAGAGTTGGTGTCCTACGTTGAATTGGTTGAGCCACCACGCGAAGCCAAAGCCTCCGGCAGCGCGCTGCTCACAGGGGAGCGCATGTTGCCGACCAGCTCGCGCACCCAAGTCAACGGCACGGCCATCATGAAGCCCTGTACTATGGCTCCAGCAACACTCGGATCGGGTGGGCAGCGCGGTTTATCGTGACGCACCCCGGGTGCTTTCTTTTCCGCGGAACTTGTCGCGGCATTTTTCCACTCGCGGCGCCTCTTCGGGCGCCAGTCGCCGACGTCCACATATACAAGTTTGCGCCAGTCAGGCGCCTACGGGACTGCCACCCATCAGGTGGTTCGGGCGATACCAACAATCCGGTTCTTTCAAACCCTCGTTGTGTGACTTCGAGAATGATCCCTCCACCTGCTTGGCATGTCTGAAGCGTGGCGGTCGGCTAGTGCCAACTTCACCGCTTCTCTCGCCGCACGGCGCCCAACGTTGCACTTTTCCATCACAGCGTAGGCGAGACGCTCCTGCGTTGGATAGCATGCAGATGGAAAACTCTTCAGGAGATCTTTCTGAAGGGAATTGAGCATTCGCCGCATACGTTTACTTTTTTGGCGCTCCTTTTCGAACGAGCGCCTCCTCTCGTAATCATGAATTAGGGGTGCAAACCGGTATCGAAGAAATCCAACCCCGACTCCCAACTCCCGCGAGAGCTCCCTTAGCGGCAGGACATCGTCCTCGTCGGGCTTGGCCAACTCAGAACTCAGGCGGAGCCCACACTCCTCTATTACCGATATGGACTTGTGCGGCCTTCGTTCACTTCGGCCGTCCACTCGATCGACAAGCATGCCCCCAGCAACGCATGCCGCTTCAACGGGGGATGTCAATACATCGATCAGTCTGACGCCTGTCGCATGGGTACTACGTAGCATCGTCGAAAAGTGCGGTGACTGTGTTCTGAGCGCCCGGCTGTTGTCGATCTTTAGGTTAAAAAGCTCCTTTCCAAAACGAAGACGCTTCTTCGGCGGTGCTGCTCGAAGAACTTCAGCAAAGAAGGTCTGGAAGGCGTCCGGGTAGGCTGCCGTCAGGCTCCCCAGGCTTATCGCATCCACCAAATCGACACAATCTCTTTCGCCGAATGTCGGGTTGGGATTGAATTGCCAGCTGTCAGGGTTAGTTAGTAGCTCGTGACCGCAACTCCAGCAAACACCCAAGCCACCGTCACGATGGTAGAACTCTTGCAATCTTGCGCAACTCGGGCAGTACGATATCAACCCCACTTTATGGATTGGGCAACGCTTGATAGCTCCCATGGCCCAGAGCAGACGGTCGTAATACACGCTACCGTTCGCCTCATGTTCCTGGAAACATGCAGGACACCAGGCTCTGCTCTTGCGTGAAAGTCCTATGCTCTGTCTGGACATGGCCGGCGTTAGGCTTACGAATGTAGTGCGCTCAAGCAGCGAAGAACCGGTAGCAATCTTGAGCGCCTGCACGAACCTGTGAACACCAGGACCTACTCCACAGAAGATGCCTCCCCCTCTCTGGTAGAGCGGATTTACCGGCAGAGACTCTGTTTGCCCGATGGATCGCCACCACGACGCCGTGAGCGTTAGGAACGTCTGGATGGTCACGACGTCCCCCCGCTTTGAGTAGCGGGACGGTTTGGAGTCCGGGGTCACTTTAACTGCTTGGCATAGGCGGCGGGTGT